>NZ_JBEPQQ010000002.1:0-1371371 GCF_040547935.1 Bradyrhizobium sp. LA6.8 | reverse complement strand
GCGTGCTTCGGTCCCATAGGGAACGCCGGCGGCGATCGATTTTGTGAAGACTTCAGCGAGATGGGGAAGATCATCGGGATGTATCGTTCCGTTTGTGCCCCAGTTCCTCAGCTCTTCCAGTGACTGGCCGCAATACTCAAAGATTTGATGATTTACGGCTTCGAGGTCACCATTCGGGGCCAAGACCGCAACGAGGCCCGGTATCCCGTCAATCGCAGAGCGCAAACTTCGCTCGCTTTCACGGAGCGCCTCCTCGGCACGTTTGCGTTCGGTCAAATCGAGCACGAATGCGAGGCCCTTGTCACCTCCTTCCTTGAACATCGCGGCGCCAATAAGCACAGGAACGCGGCTGCCATCCTTCCGAAAATACTCTTTCTCGAAGGGCTGAACTATCCCGGTTGAGCTCAGTTCTGTCAGGGTCAATATGTCCCGCTCGCGCCATTCGGGCGGGGACAGCTCGGTCCAGCGCACGCGGCCCGAAACCAAGTCCTCACGGTCATATCCTACGATACGTAGAAACGCGTCATTGGCTTCAAGAATTCGACCTTCGCGGTCGGCAATGATGATTCCAATGATGTTGGCGTCGACCAAACGCCGAATCTTCCCTTCGCGATCTGCGACGTCGCGATAAAGCCGCGAATTTTCGAGCGAGATCGCCGCCTGCGACGCAATCACCGTCAACAAAGCGACGCGGTCGGGCGTAAAGACTCTGGGTGTAAGATTGTTCTCCAGGTAGAGAATGCCCGTAAGCTTTCCCTGGTTGATCAACGGCAAACAGAGAATAGAGCGGAGATAATTCTTAACGATGTAGGGATCGGCAGAAAATGAATCGTGAGATGACGCATCGTCGAGAATGACGCTTTCCCGGGTGCGCAGGACATAGTGGAGCACCGACTCCGGCAGCACTGTCGCAGCCACGTCCTCGTCGCGCAGATGCACGGTCACCAAATCGCCATCAGTCGTGGCTTCGGCGGCGATCCGCTGCTCGGCCCCGCGTGAAAAGATCAACAAGCCTCGTTCGGCGCCAGCCTGTTCAAGCGCCGTGCGCATGAGCGTGTCGATCAGTCGCTCCGGGACGATCTCGCCCGATATGGCCTGCGACACCTTTGTCACCGTTGCGAGGTCGAGTTGCTCGACCGACGCTGCGATGGTGCTTGTCGAAGCAGGTGCGGGCTCTTCCATTCTGAGGCGCGGATACATCGCATCGAGTTGGCGCACCTTGCCATCCGCACCCCAGCGCAGATAGCAGTCCCGGGCGTTTCGCAGATAAAGGTGCGCGATTTGATCGAAGCCGCACGCGGTGTAAAAGCGCGCCGCCAGCTCTTTGCCAAGCGCCTCGTTGTGGACAAAGCCGTTTGCCTGTGCCGAACGGATGGCTTGCTCGTAAAGGTTCATGGCATCGAACGCGCGGCCATCAATCCGGGCAATCTCCGCACTAACCAACGCTGCGCGGTCTTCGAAGTTTTCCGGACAGGCCGCGGCCCAGCTGGCGAGCTGACAGTGATGAGGGGCCAAGGCCTCCAGAGTCGGCGTCCGCTGGCTGGCGGGCATCGAATCGCAAAACGCCGCGTACGACAAGGCGGCGTAGAAGTGATAGTCGGCCGCCTCCATGATCGTGAGGGACATGCTCAGAAGCGGCTGCGCCTTTGATGCAGCATCAACCGCCGTCGCATAGTCACCAGCCAAAAAGCGGGCCTGCAACTTGCAGATCCAATACAAGCATTGGGCGGCCGTCACGTCCGAAGTGTTCGCGAAATCGCGTTCGATTCGCTGCTCATCAAACTGCCCGTCATCCAAGGAGCCGAATCTTGCCGTTGCGCCGCGCAGCATTCGCACGATAGCGAGTGCCACACCGATGATTTCGAGGTTTGTGCCAAGCTGTACGTGGCCTAAGTGTACCCTCTCAGCTTCACGTTCGATGTCGGCAAGCGCATCACCGACCGCAAGAAGATTCAGGACCCTCAGCCCGGAGCAGATCCCCGCATACACGAGGTCGCCGGTTTTCTGCGCCGCATCAAATGCGCGGCCGATGAGTTCGCAGCATGTTCTGATATGCCTTGTCCAAGGCATGACCATATTTCCGAAATTCAGATACACACCCGCCTGGAAGCGCCATAGTCCACGCTGCTCGGCGAGCTCACAAGCGAGTTGCCCGACGCGGTACGCGCCCTCGTACTCGGCGAACCGCAGCCCGGCGATCATTCCAAGCCGGCCATAGGCGACGGCAGACGCGTCGCTGTTGCCACGATCCAAGGTAAGACGCAGCATTTGGCAGACGACGAGCGTGTAGAGGTTGAGGTCGGTGTATTGTGCCGGCGAAGAGAGCCGGTTCAGGACATCTAGCTCGGCGAGGGATGCCAGGTCGGTCATCAAGGGAAGGGCGATCAGCTCCTCGGTCGCGCGCCGGCCGAGCTCCGACCAGACACGCTGATACGCTCGGCGCGCCTCCTCATCCGTCGGATGCGGCGACCAGCTGATGCCGAGATACCTTAGGTACTCGAGACCGACGGCGACCGAGCGGCTGGGCTGATTGAGCGTGAGGTAAAGGTCGATTCCGAGGCGCGCCACACCCGCTCGATCAGCCATATCCGTGACGCGAGCAGATAATGCAGCCAAGTGGTTTTCTGCGTCCGAGAGCGCGCCAGTCAAGAGCTCGCATTCGGCGCGATGGAGGTCGAGTGCGAAGACGAGCTCCCACCGGTGCTCCCAGCAACCCTCTGCCAATAGGCCTCGACCGGTGATAAAGTAACTGAGCGCCGAAACGTAGGCAGCCGATGCTTTGGCGCGCCGGCCTGCTGCCAGGTTCAATTCCGCGGCCTGCTCGCGTTCATCGACCGATGTGATCAAACCAAGACCTCGGTTGAGCTGATTAACGATCTCAAAGGTCGCCTCGTCCCGCTTCTCCGGAGATGTCCGCGCCGCGAGCAGTCTCCCTATTCGAAGGTGCGCCTCGCCGCGCAGCTGCTCCGGGATTAGCCCATAGGCGGCTTCCTGAACGCGATCGTGGACGAACCGGTAAGCGCCTGCCACACGCTCGACCAACTCCTGATGGCGGGCCGGCCACAGAGTCGTATCGAGTTGCTCCTCCGACATCCCAAGTACCATCGAAAGTACTGTGCTCTCGGCAATGTTTCCAAGACAAGCCAGCTGCTGCAATGCATTCTGCGCCTCGGTCGGCAGGCGAGTTAGCTTCCCGACCATAAGATCAGCGACGTTATCGGTGTAGCCCGTGGCTTCAATGCGGTCGATATCCCAGGACCAGCGCACGCCATCATGATCGAATGTGAGTAATCCTTCCTCGACGAGCGAAGACAGGAATTGAATGGCGAAAAACGGATTGCCGCCGGTCTTCATATGCACCAGCTTCGCAAGCGACGCAGCACGCTCTAACTCACAGCGAAGAGCGTCCGCAACCAACTGCTCAAGGTGCTCTTGGGCGAGCGGCGACAGCTTGATGTCCGCGACCTCTCCGCCGGCGGCCTTGATGACGTCGAGCTTTTTCATTAGCGGATGGGCCGCTGCGACTTCGTTGTCGCGATAGGCACCGATCAAGATGAGGTGCCCCTGCCCCAGATCTGGCCGCAACAGCTCCTCCAGCAGATCAAGCGTCGCTGCGTCGACCCACTGCAGGTCGTCGAGGAAGAGCGCCAGTGGCTGGTTCGAGCGGGCAAGTGCGCCAATGAAGCGCCGAAATACGAGTCGAAAACGGCTTTGTGCCTGCTGTGGCGGCAACTCAGGAACCGGTGGCTGGTCTCCGATGACTAGCTTGAGTTCGGGTATAAGGTCGATCATGAGCCGCACGTTCGATCCCAGCGCCTCAAGAAGCGCGTGGCGCCAGCTTGCCAACTCGGTGTCGCTCTTGCTGAGGAGAGACCGGACGAGACTTTGAAAAGCCTGCACCAGTGTCGCGTAAGGGATATCGCGCTTGTACTGGTCGAATTTGCCAGACGCAAACAGGCTGCGCTGCGGCACGAGCGCCTTGTGTAGTTCGTCGACGACTGAGGACTTGCCGATGCCGGAATATCCTGAGACCAGCACCAACTCCGGCACACCGGTCTTGATGATGCGATCGAAGCAGGAAAGCAACGTCGCGATCTCACGATCTCGTCCGTACAGCTTTTCAGGGATCAGCAACTCATTCGGCGTGTCCTGCAGGCCCAGCGGGAAGTCATCGATGCGGCGGCGCGCTTCCCATTCCGCCAGGCAGCGTCGCAGATCACGCTCGACACCGCCGGCGGTCTGGTAACGATCCTCGGGTGTCTTGGCGAGCAGTTTCATGATGATCGCCGAGACGGGCGCCGGGACACTCTCCAACCGCTCCCTTGGCGGCATCGGCTTTCTGGCAATATGGCAGTGCACCCACTCCATGGGATCGGCCGCCGTTAAGGGCAGGACGCCCGTGAGCATCTGGTATAGCGTGACGCCGAGGGCATAGAGATCGCTGCGGGCGTCGATCGAGCGGTTCATCCGCCCGGTTTGTTCGGGTGCCATGTAGGCGAGCGTACCGGCGATGGTTTCGGGCGGCTCAGGCGCCTGCCGCTCGCGGGACAGGCGCGATGCGATGCCAAATCCGGTGAGCCGTACGTGTCCATCGGCGCAGTGCACCACAATGTTAGCTGGCTTGATGTCCTTGTGGATGAGGCCGCGCTGGTGGAGCTTGCCTATAGCTGTTGCGGCACCGATCGCGAGGGCCAAGAAGCCTCCCACATCCATGGGTGAGCCGAGCAGCCTAGCGAGCGGCTCGCCGCCGGGATCCTCGAGCACCAGCAGCATGGTTCGGCCGCTGCCCCGCTCCACCTTGAGCGGTCGCACAGCCCAGGCTGCGTCCAGCTCATCCTTCAAGCTCAATTCGTGAGCGAGGCGATCGAGTCTTGAGCGGGACGGACGGTCGACGGCACGGGCGTCAAGCAGCACGGCGAGCCGGTTGCCATTGTCGTCCAGTCGCCAGCCACGGCTCAACACGCGCTCGCCGTCCTCCCACAACACCTGAGAGCTATCGTCCGAGCACGCGATGTTCAGCGACTGCTGCACCATCTGTCAGTCTCCGACGTCGGACTTTGGCTTGAAGTCGGCTGATCAAGCTCTTCGTGCGCCACACGCGCGGCCGCTCGCCGGAATGGCGAAATCGTACTCCATCGCCCGAGAAATGCCAGCCGTCCTTTGGTCTTTCGCGGCGGCCGCGAGTTCCGCTCGAGCGAATCCTCGTGGAACGAGCCCGCACTCTCGCCGCAGGACCTCCGGCGTGCCTCAGCCGTTCCGATAACGGTCGGCTATCAACTCCATGGCGAGAGGTGATTTTCCTTTCAACCGGCTTGAACTCAATCTGCAACCCATCGTCGCCCGACCTCGTGTACGGGCCGAAGTCGGCGTTCCGTTGAACGATCGCAGGCCAGGAGGCCCGACATGCAGATCAGAGAGACAATCGACAAGCCCTCCACAGCCTCGACCGAGAGACCGCCGAAGGATGTTACCGTGCTCGTGGACAGCGCCGGATCGCCCTCGGAGTGCAGCACGCGTTCAGCGCGAAGGTGCGAGCCGTCCACCCCGGCGGTGACAGTATCGTGTCCAGGTGGGTGGACATTCCGCTGGTCGGCGGCAACGGCCAGATCTCCGGGGTTCTGTGCCAGTCCATGCCGCCGTCCGACGCGCGCGGCGCGTTGGTGTCCCGCGGGCCCGGGGAGGCGAGGGCAATCGAGGACGTGGCGCAGCTCGTGGTCCACGACATTAACAACTTTCTCGCTGGGCGGCTGCCCGCATTGGGAGGAGCCTCCGCATGACCGAATACCTAATCGCCTCGCGCGCCGCGATCATCTGGACGAGCCTTGTAGTGGTACCAGCCGAGATCCTCTTTGACGCGATAGAGACCGAATTGGAGCGCCGCGGCGTGGAGCTATAGGGCTCCCTGCTTGGTCCTGCGGCAGCCAGAGAGAAAGATCGTTGGAGCCCGAAATGACAAAGCACATTGCACCGTTACCGGATCCCGATGGATCGTTGCTTCTTCGTGAATTGAACCACAGAGTGAATAACGAGCTCACTAGCGCTATCTGCACGGTTTCAGCCAAAGCGGTGAAGTCGGATGACGTGGCAGTCAAGGCCGCGCTCCTCGATGTGGTCGACCTCCTGCATGGTTACGCTGATGTTCACAAGGCACTTCGCACGCCGGATCCTGGGCACCTGACCGACGCCGCAAGGTACCTCCAGCCTCTTTGCTTCTCCATCACGAAATACCGACTGGACCGGCTCAGTATACGTCTCTTGTGTTCGGCGAATGATTTGCGGCTTGAGGGCGAACGCTGCTGGAAGCTTGGGTTGATCGTAGCCGAGCTGCTCACCAATGTGGCACGACATGCTCGATTTGACGATAGACATCCGGAAGCGAAAGTGAAGTTGCTGCTTGCAGGTAACGTCGTAAGGTGCACGGTCTCTGACAATGGCTCGGCATCTGATCTCATTGTGCGCGGTCGTGGGCTAACGATCGTCGGCGAGTTGGCCGGCAGTTTGGGTGGCCGCGTTCATGCGTCTTGCGCCGCCGAAGGGTCTTCCTTCCTTCTCACCTTCCCATTGACTGAATCCGAGCAACGTGCCGCCGGCGCGACTCATGTTGTCTCGAAGCGAAGGAAGGTGCGTCGTCACAGGTTGCGGGTCCCAAGAGCCGAAGATGCAGCGGCTGGCTAGGCCAGTCGTCCCACTGAAGGAGGCCGAACATGACCCAGGTATATTTCCACTGCTCCAACACGAAGAAGGTTTTCGTCGATTATCGCGGCGCCGTAGTGGACGATCTCGCTGAGGCGCGGGATCTTGCGACGCGTGTCGTGGAATCCGTCACCTGCGAGCGCAGCCTCGATGATTGGCGTGACTGGGTTTTGCATGTCAGTGACGACCGGGGCGATGAGCTCTTCATTGTTCCCTTCACTTTCGTGCTCGGCAAGCCGCACTGACAAGGCTGGCCCGCCTTTGTGTCGACGCTGGAAAGGCTAGTCTACCTGATCATCATGGGTGACGCGGCTTCATCGCTGTTGCCTCGAACATCAGTGCAGCTGAGGATTTCGGCCACTTCTCTTCCATCGATGCGCCCGTTCTCGGCAAGCCCACGAGCGACTGCCTCAAGCTCAGCCCGACGCGAGTGCAGCAAATCTCTGCAGGCTTGGGCAGACTCTGACAACTGGCGCGCTATCGCGGCGCGCACATCGGGAAAGTTGCAAGCTGCCGGCCTTCTCCGCCAGAATCACGAGTGACGCCAAGTTCGTGCGTCCAGTGCCTGGCCTCGTAATCCATCTGCTTCGGTCAGCCTGGCCGCGCTTTTTTCAAATGCGAAAGGCCCCCGGTTGAAACCGAGGGCATCATCATTTTCCGCCGCGGTGATTCTCGCGGCTTACTTCCACGTACTCGCTCTCTAGAGAGTATCGGGGGTGCGCAAAGGTGAGCCTTTGTCCTCGTTAAGCAACTGCTGCTCGGCCAGGCTCCGGAAACCATCGTCTCGTCCTTCGGGCTTTCCCGCGTCTTCCCAGAGCTGATAGGCACGTGCAGCGACTGCCTCGTCAATCCGTCTGTTCATAGGACTTCTCCTGATCCTCAACCCAGGTAAACCGAAGACGTTCCTGCTTCCGGGTCAGCGCCTTAAAACTGGCGGTTGGAGCCTGGCCAGTGAGGCAGGTAACTCCTGAATTGCGCGCCGAGCTGGAGGAATGCCCGCGGCGGAACGACACCTACCCCCAACGTGAACCGGCGGCCCTAACCGCCTGCCCATAAGGCAGCACAAACGAACTGTTGGGCGCAGTCGTGCCGGTGAACGGCAGAAGGCCACCGACCGGAATGCTGTATGGATTGCCGAAGAAGCCTGAAGGTAGAAAGCTGCGTCGACAAGGTGCCCGCAACCAGTTCGGTGCTAGGTGCCGAGCGCAGCGGCTTGGCCCCCAGGCCGTCAACATTGAGCGTGGTAAACGTTGGCTGGCCGCCCAGTCGATCGCTTTTGATAGGTTCGCTGGGGCACGAAACTGCACCAACTGCTCGAAGTTCACGGGATCGTCCATCTCTCGTCCTCATGCAATCTGCATGCGGTTGTAAGTACGAGAGTAGGAAGCGATCCGTCATGTTAAGGCTACGGAGGTTGCGCGTTAGCCGGACGCTGCGGATTTTGATGGCCGCCAGCGGGACACGGGTGCAAAGGAGCCAGAGCTCAAGGCCCAGCGTCCCGGACGGGCGAGTGGGTAGGGAGCTAAAGTTACCTCTCACCTCGGCCGGGCAGCAGAGGCAAACCCAATTCGCGAGCTCGTCGCCTAACGGATGCGATGTGACGTCCAATCTCTCGCGCCATCGCTGGCACTCTTTCCTTACGTTGCGCGAGTTCGATCAGCAGCTTGGTCTCTTCTTCGGTCCATTTGCGGGGTTTTGCGGGCTCCATTGCTGTTCTTGCTCCACGAATCGAAACCGGCATCAGTCTGTGACTGCGATTCTGGCCCGATGAAGGCGATCACGTTCGCCGTCGTCGGGCCTGCACCTTGGTACAATGATGGTCTCCGGCCAGTCGCCCTGTGGCTCACCGGGCATATTCGACGTCGCGCGTCAGGAACACCTAGGCCGGTGGTTAACCCTGTTGGCAAACACCCCGTGCGTGGTACGTGAGCCGCCGCCATGTTGCCTCATGGATCGATGAATTTTCACCGGCACTATTTTAAGGTGAAGAAGCATCATGCTGAGAATGGTGTTGTTGGGTCTCCTCATCCTATTGGGTGTTGGATTTCTGGTGTCGATGGAACTCATAAATCCGGCGCGAAGTACAGTAGCGGTCGTCCAGCCCCTTGCCGAAACGACCGTAGGCATTTCCGATTCACATGGTGCGTTGGCGAAAGCTGATCGACTAGAAATTGCCGCTGCGAGCAGCGAAACTCCAGCGCAGCCTTCTCTAGTCGAGGAACGCATTTCTCCATCGGAAGGCATGGGTATCGATTCTTCGGACCCCCCCAAGGTGATCGACCACCATCGGCACCATCCCAAATCAAAGAAGGTTGCCGCTGCCCTTCCTAAGTCGAAGTCAAAGGAAACCGAAATCAAGCGAACTACCATTTCCGGGCGTTCAAAGGCTGCCGGCGACACCGAGCCCTGTCGGCTAAGCGCGTTCGGTGGTTTGCGTAAGGCTTTGAACTCAATCGACTGCGAGATCTGAATAGGAAGCTGGACGATGCGCCCTTGAAGTGGATGCCGCCGCCCTCAGCTGCACACGGTCCGACCAACGGACCAGCAAAGGCCGCCGACAGAGCCAGCACCAGCCGGCCATTGCCCTTGGCGTAGCGCGCCACGTTCTGCTGCCTGTCAATCGGCTAGCAAATTTTGGACGCCGATCCCCCGGCTTAGGGGGTCAATATTGCAGGCCGAATGACAGCGTTGCCCCGCAAGGCGTACGGGCCGCCGCTAAGCGCCCGCTAGATGTCGGCTTTGATCGCTGAAGCGGTGGATGCGATCAGCGTCCGCGAACCCGCTCAGTATCGCGCGATAGACGCAAGTCGTCGGATGTAAATGCCGCTGGACGCTGATGTCCGTTTCTCCCCCAACAGCGGCGCTAAAGCGGACATCGCCGGAGGTCTGGGTTGGGCCAAAAGCCGACAATATTGCTCCCAGTGGTTTAGTCGAGTATGCTCAACTTTAGGGTTATTGGAGGAGGAAAGCTGGATGTTCGGCTGGCTGCGGAGGGCCCCCGCGCCTCCTACGGAGCAACAGCGTGAGGTGTGGCAGGCGCTGTCTGAGTATCCGCCTTACGCGCCACCCGAGTGGGATCCAGACACCAAGTCGATGCACGATGCTTGCGTGGAGTACCAGGAGTACTTTTTTGACAGCAAGCCACTGCGGCTCGAAGCATTGCGCACTTTTCTTGCGAAGTTTGGTACTAGGTTAGATTTCGACGACGCTGGCATTTTGGCGGTATCCATATGGATGCATGGGTATGCGGATCTGCTTGTAGGTGATCTCAACGATCACGCCACTATTGACGCATACCAGGGCTTCGCCCCCCGGTGGACAGGGCCGCTGGCGGGTCTCAATCCCATATTCGATCTTGGCATCTATCATGCCGAATGCCTTTGGTTGCGACGGACGAAGCTAAAATGGATCGTGGGGCGCGGCCCTCAGAAAAATGTGTCGGCGCACTTGATTTCCGGTCTCCCTGGTACCGGAAAGCTGTTCAATCCGATCTCCAGGGCATACGGGCACTCCTGGAATATCAGCTCCGCAAAGAGACAAGTGCGAAAACGCTTCCCAGGTGCCGAGGCTGCGTTGGAGCTACAGCGGGACACCCTTTATCGTCTCATACTGTCTCAAACTCCACCGGGCCGCAGAAGTCGCAGAACGTGACTGCTGGACTGAGGAGCGGCCGTCGGGCGTCTACGCATTAACATTGCCCCATGCAGACATCGCTTCGTGCTTCCCAATTTCTCCTTTGGGTCATTCGCGTCGGTTTGGCCACGTGCCGAAGGCTTCCGCTCTACCCCTACAAACAGACATCTTTACCGTACGTCGGCAAGTCTCAAAGGGGCCAGAAGGCGACATCGCCGCCCAACTTAGGGACCTCAATTTTCGATGAAGAGCGGTAATGAGAGGTGCCCTTGTGATACTGTTTCACTGGACGTCGGAGAATGACCAATGGCTTGGTGGATTTTCGTGATCGTTTCGATTGGGTCTATACCCCTCGCGTCTGCAATGGCGGGCGAGCGCAACAGATCACCCCGGCGATGGTGCTGGACAGCCGTGGTGGTGGGACCATTAGCGCCGTTAGCGCTGCTAATCCTTGGGGACGCGCAGCGTCCGGCTCAAGTCAACTGAAGCAAGTTTGTTGCGGGGACTAGGGCGCGACGAAGTGAAGGGCAAAGGCAGCCGCGACACAGAGCGCGACGGCAATGGAGGCGGACCACCATTTAGCGGGGTAGCCACCGAATGCCACCTGCTCAACGAAGCGTCTCATCAGCTTCCCCCGCAGAATCACGAGAGAATCTTAGCAAACCAGCAGCGTTTTCACACAGCCAGGGTCAATCGCGTCACTTTGGGCGCGTGCCGTTCGCTTCCGGTCTACACCTGTGAACGGACATTGTTAGACCGCTCCGGCATGTCTCAAACAGGCCAAGAGCAGCTTGAAAGTGCCTCCAGATCGCGATTGGCAGCCTGCACAACCTGCAGTAATCTGACCATCGCAAGGCTTGTTCCTCCTAAACTACACCGAGGTTCGGCGATGTTGGAAAAAATAGATGCGCCTCACGATCGAACAGAGAAACCTGATTACTCGTTTAGTAAATTCAAGTCGTGGTTTTTTAGATCACCTAGAACACTTAAGAATGCAGATGACTGTTTGCCGAGCGATGCATTGAATCAGCTCCGTGCAGAAGTTGTTGGCAGGCCCCTTTCTGATGATGTAGCCGAAATGATCTCAGCTGCTTTTGGGGTCGGAGAACGTATACGCTCGCGCAAGATGTATATTGAGGCCGCCCTACAGCGCCTCCAGTTTGTAGTCTCATGTGCTTTACAGGAAAAGCCACAGTTAGTCCTCGCGCGAGATGAATTGCTGCGAATACAGTTAGAAATTTCTCAGAACTCTGGCTATATCGGCGGACGGATTGCGCGGTTGAGCGGCGGCAGTTCGACTGTGATGGTACTAGCCGCCTTACTAGCGTCTCTATTGCTGTGGGGGTTAGCAGTGGTTGGAGTACGACTATTGCTCGATGGGCTAGTGTTAGATTTTTTCAGGTTTCGGCTACAACTTACTTCTGGTCTTGTTTCTGATCTGTTCAAGAACGTCTTTTTTATGGACCAGCGAGCATTGCTAGTCATTGTGTCAGCGGCGTTTCTCGGTGGTGTAGTGAGCATTGCCACGCGGCTGGGTGAATTTGCCAAAGTGCGCGGGCTTGATCCATTTGCAATGTTTTGGACTGCGATGCTGAAGCCGTTGATCGGGGTGACGTTATCCGTGTTTATTTTAGCTGCACTCTCGGGAGAGATCGTTGGCCTTGGTTTGTTAGGTAAGGACCCACTGGGCCTAGTAAAGAACGATCAAGCAATTGCCATTGGAGATGCAGGAACGTTGAGCGCAAAGACTGCCTACATATTGTGGGTTATCGGGTTTTTGGCCGGCTTCAGTGAGAGATTTGCAAGCGATTTTGTTCAACGGACCGAGGGGATAGCAGGCGGCAACGTGGTTGGCGATAAGCCGACGACCTAGTCGGCTCCCGATAGAACGCTTAGCCGCTGGCGAGGCGCTATGTATATCGGCTAGCCGAATGATCTTGCTCAATACCAATGTGGTCTCCGAGGCGATGAAGCCCGAACCGCATCCATCGGTCCGCGGCTGGCTCGACGCCCAGGCGGCCGAAACGGCACCGAAAGTTTCGCCCGACTGGACGTGCGGCGGCGCGGTCTATCCAACTTCAAGATCGTGGATGATCGGTTTCAGACCGTCGGGCGAGATTTCGAGGCGCGCAAGCGTGATCGGTAGCTTGAAGCGTCGGCGCCCAGCACTGCCGGGATTCAGGTAGAGTACGCCGTCGACGTTAGTGATCTTCGGCACGTGAGAGTGGCCCGAAACAATGACATCGATGCCCTGAGCTACGGGATCGACCTGCAAGGTGTTGAGGTCGTGCAAAACGTAGAACAGCCGTCCGGCGAGCCGCACGAACTCGGTTTCGGCAAATTCGGTGGCCCACTCGCCCGTATCCACGTTTCCTCTGATCGCCGTGACGGGGGCAATTCTCCGCAGCGCGGTGATGATCTCGGGATCACCGATGTCGCCGCCGTGAATGATGTGGTCGACATGGGCCAGCATGCGAAGAGCCTCCGGCCTGAGCAGGCCGTGCGTATCCGAGATGATGCCGATGGTGAAGGTCATCGAACCGTCCGGTGTCGAAGCACTTAATCGCGCGTTGGGCCGCGGCTTCCTGATGCACCGCGGTGCCCCGGACATCGTCCGCCTAAGCCGACTTCCGCCGCTGGCCCGTCACGGGTTTCTTCGCCGCAGCTTCCTTCGCCGGCTTCTTGCCTTGGATCGGCATCAGCATCTCTTTCTGGCCCGCCGCCGCCTTGCGCGGCTTCTTGGTGGGCTTCGCTGCCTTTGCCGGCGCAGCCTGCCGACCGACGCTTTGGCGCAGCGCCTCCATCAGATCGACCACGTTTTCGCCTTTGGGCCGCTCCTTCGGGCGGATGGTCTTGCCTGCGCGCTTCTGGTTGATCAGGTCGACCAGCGCGGTCTCGTAATGATCCTCGAATTTCTCGGGGTCGAACGTGCCCGTCTTCTGGTTAACGATGTGCCTTGCGAGGTCGAGCATGTCCTTGGTGACTTTGACGTCCTGGATCTCGTCAAAGTACTCCTGCTCGGAGCGAACCTCGTAGGGGTAGCGTAGCAGCGTACCGACGAGCCCCTTCTCCAACGGCTCGAGCGCGATAATGTGCTCACGGTTGGTGAGAACCACGCGGCCGATCGCCACCTTGTCCATCTCCCGGATGGTCTCCCTGATCACCGCGAAGGCGTCGTGACCGACCTTGCCGTCGGGACGGAGATAATAGGGTCGGATCAGATAGCGCGGGTCGATGTCGGCCTTGTCGACGAACTCGTCGATCTCGATGGTCCGCGTCGACTCCAGCGCCAGCTCCTCGAGCTCCTCCTTGGTGACCTCGATGAACTGTCCTTTGTCGAGTTCGTAGCCCTTGACGATGTCCTCGTTCGCGACCTCGTCACCGGTATCGGCGTCGACCTTCACGTACTTGATCCGGTGACCGGTCGCTCGATTGAGCTGATTGAACGAGATCTTTTCGGATTCCGATGTCGCCGGATAGAGAGCCACGGGACAGGTGACAAGCGACAGACGCAAGAAGCCTTTCCAGTTGGCTCTCGGGGCCATGTTACGCAGAACTCCAGTTCGGGACGGCTCGGATTCAAGACGAACGGGAGGGCATGGTTCCGACAGCATGGACGGGCCCCCAAGAGGATATTTTTCATGTCGGCTATCGACTCTTTTGTTCTTGTTATGTTCTATTGAGGCATGACGGACCGAGCCGCAAGCTGGCGCATGCCGAACCCGAAGGAGATGGATAAGATGGCCGCTTTCGTCGGCAGAAACGTGCCTCCGAAGCCCGGATTGGCTCCGGACGCTGATCTGCCGCCGGCATACTGGCAGGCGCTTCTGGACGACCCTCGCGCAGAGAGCAGGTCGGGCCCATCTGGGGGGGCGCTGCGGCTGAGCCAGATTCCTCAACATATTCTGAGGGTGGGGTGCCGGCGCTGCGCCAGGGTCGTCGAGATTCAGAAGGTCGATGCCGTCCGCCTTTATGGTCGTGAGGCGCTCTGGAAGGATGTCGGGCGGCGGCTCTTGGACAATACCTGCACGCAGCGGACCGGGCGCCACGAGGAAGATGGCTGCTGGCCTGCGTTCGAGTAGTCGCCGGCGTGGCGTGGCCGGAACTGGATGCTGCCATGGCACCGAAACATCACCCGACGCCCCTCAGCGGCGGCGACCGTAAGGCGCTCGCCAAGGAATTGGGGAGGGCGCGCACGATGACGACGATTCTCGCTGGCCAGTCTGCCGAAGCCCGCGCCAAGGGCGAGACCCTCATCCGACAGGCCGACAAGCTGCTCTGCGAATCGTGGAATGAGAAAATGTGGGCCGACGGAGGACCGATCGACCCATCGCCGACGGTCGATCAGGCCATCAACGGCAGTTACGCCTGGCTTGAGATCGAGTGCTCGCGGTGCAAAACCCGGCGAGACGTCGACCTAGCGGCGCTGCGCCATCCACCGACCACATTCGTCCATGACTTGGCGAGCCGCCTCCGCTGCAGCAAATGTAGCAAAGCAGGTCGCCGGCCTTCAGCTACCCTTCTGCAACTCGCATCGCGCTCCCGCCAGGCCGTTCCGGAGACCTGATCGTGTGCAATCTCTATTCGATGACCAAAAACGCAGATGCGATCCGCCGCTTGTTCGGGGCGCTGAACAGCCGCGTCGGAAACCTGCCGTCGATGCCGGGCATCTTCCCGGACTACCCAGCGCCGATCGTTCGCAACAGGGCCGAGGGACGCGAGCTCGTCATGGCACGTTGGGGCATGCCTTCTTCGGCGCAGGTGCTCATGGATGCGACCAGGAAACGCGCAGAGAAACTTGAAGCCAAGGGCAAGACGATGGACTTCAAGGAGCTGCTGCGGATGGAGCCGGACAGTGGCACGACCAACATCCGCAACACCAGCAGCAAGCATTGGAAGCGGTGGCTCGGCCCAGACAATCGCTGTCTGGTGCCGTTCACCAGCTTCAGCGAATACGACACCATCGACGGCAAGAAGGTGCCCGTGTGGTTTGCTACGGATGAGAGCCGCCCGCTGCTCGCATTCGGAGGCATCTGGACGAACTGGACTTCAGTGCGCAAGGCGAAGGAAGGCGAGGTTACAGCCGACGTCTTCGGCTTCCTCACTTGTGAGCCGAACGCCGAGGTAAAGCTCGTCCATCCCAAAGCAATGCCAGTGATCCTCACCACGACCGAAGAGTACGACGTTTGGATGCGCGCCCCCTGGGACGAAGCGAAGACGTTGCAGCGTCCGATACCAGACGGTGCCCTTACAATCGTGGCGACCGGTGAGAAGGAGGACAGTGGAGGCAGCGCTTAATGTCTCTGTCCGAGCGGCTTTTTTCATCGCGGGTTATGGACATTTGATTCCTGGCGAACCGCCATGGCGCGAATGTGACGCCGGGCGTCCTCAATCGAACGGGACGGTGTCGTGAGATTCGCTTACGCGCGAGAGCCTTCGCTACCTGCGAACTTCGCGTGGGAAAACGGCGATCGAATCTTGCCGCCTCCCAATGGCTCAACAGAAGGCGTCATGCATAGACGCCGTGTGCGAGGCGTGTGAGGTATTCTTCAACGAGCTCGATGCCTGCTGGAGTGGCAAGCAGGTCGATCGGGCGGCGCTGGTCAAGACCGATGCCCGGACGCTCGAGCCACTGCTCTGCCTCTTCCTGCGAACCGAACACGTCCGTGGCCTTGGTCAGGATTTCAGCAAACTTCCAGGTCCGCCCACTTTGCGCCCGGCTGAGCGGCTTGTCCGGAGCGTCCTTGCGTCGCTGAAAGGTGCGAAGGCTCATTCCGAAGGCGTTTTCCAGCGAGTCCGTTTGAATGAAGAGGAGGTGACGGACGAAGTGGGTCAGCGCGGAGCCTGGCAGGCCGTTCAGCAGCAGTTCGTGGGCGTCGAGGGTGCTTGTGATGCGACGCGACAGAATGCGCGGCCCGCCGAGCAAATCGGCCACCTTCTGCAGATCAGTGCTTGGCCCCTTTGAAGCCGATTTCTCGGCCGCTGCAGTCATAGTAGTCCTCGCGTCATGTATCGCCTAGCATGTGTCACATGTCGCAATTGATCAAGCGCGCATTGTCGAGCTCAGGGATGGTACTCGCCGCCAGCATCGCCTGCCTGTTCGATTGCCAAAGATCCTGGAAACGCCCATTTTGACTGCATTTTTGCGGTCGTTGGCGCATGCGGCTTTAGGGGGGCATACTTTACCTGGTAACCACCCTTCGGACCTCGCCAATATCTATTTTGGATCAAATGATTTCAGGACATTAGCGGCGCCATAGGGGACGAACTATGCCCGGTGCCGCACGGTGCAGCAGCCGTGGGTAAAGTTGGTCCCCTATAAGTTTGTCCCCTATTTGGGGCAAAGTAGGTCCCCTAGCCTGAGACAAACAAAACCCCTCTGGCGACGGCGGGGTTTTTCGATTCAGGGTCCCGATAAGCGGTGCGCTGGGTCACGCCGCTTCTACGGTCCGGACTGTTGAAGTAGGCGTTGGGGCAAATCCGGGATAGGTGATATTTTCTCGATGCTGCAGCGCCAGGCGGTCAGGGCGCTCGCACCTTGGTGCCGCCGAGGGCGTTGGCGGCTTTGGCGAAATCCTGGTCAAAGCTGATGAAGGCCTCACAGCCTTCCGCCTTGGCCAGATGTAGGCCATCCGCAAAGTCCACGCCCTGTCGCATCCAGCCCAACGCTTTCGCCGCGGCGGTCGCATCTTCCAGATTCGCGCGCGGCAGCCCCGCGAAATCCGAGAGGGCCTTGGCACACTGGACAGCGGAAAACCCATAGACGCTCCGCAGCACCCACTCAGTCTCTAGCAGCACTGTAGTGCAGACGAAGATGTCGTTGTTGTCGATCAGCCTGCGTGCCCGGGCCGCCTGTCCGGGATCGTCGCCCACCAGATAGCGCACGATGAGATTAGTATCGATTGCGAGCATGCCGCCGTTTCGCCTCGGCGGCGATCCCCGCATCCATATCCACGATCGACTTTGCCGGCCCCTTATATGGCAGGGAGCCGAATACGTCCTTCGGCCTGGTGGGTGCAAAGGCGGGCATCGCCTTCAGCAATACGCCCTCGGGAGTATCCTCCACCACCAGTTCCGTTCCCGCAGGCCAGTGCCGCTGTTCCCGGATCGCCTTGGGCAGTATCACCTGGCCCTTGGTCGAGACGGTGGTGGTCAGTTTCTGTTTGGCGGGCATGGCGCCTTCATTCGGTAAGACAAAAGTAAGATAGCGGGTCCCGGCCGAATGGCAAGGCCAAGTGTGCTCAATAAGTGACGGACAGGACCAGTTGGAACTGGGGATTGGGGTCATCGAACCCCATTAACCAATTTACGGCGGTGCGGTCGTTCAGGAATTCCTCGTGATATGATTGGACCATGTCGGTAAGCAAATTGGATACTGAGACCATAGTCAGGGCCTTCGAGGTCATGGGCGCCTATCTCCGCGACCGAAACCTCATCGGAGAAATCGCCGTCTACGGCGGGACAGCGATTCTCCTCCAGTTTCCGTGGCGAACGGCGACGGATGACGTCGACGCGGTCTTTTCGAGGGGCGAGGCGGAGGCCTCGATGAAGGATGCCGCTGCCTACGCTGCCACTCTACTGCGTTTGCCGGACGACTGGCTGAACAACGCTGTCGGCGGCTTTACTCCGGAATCGGAAACGGACGATTTCTTCCTGCTGCAGGGCGACTATCCGCGTGGAGACCGTCCGGGATTGAAGGTCTTCATGGCCAAGCCCGAGTATCTGTGCGCCATGAAACTGAAGGCGCTGACACGGGCCAGCTTCGAGGACAGGGATTTCAATGATCTGGTGGAGCTTGCATCGGCCGCCGGCATCGAGGACGCCGAGCAACTAACGGACTTGTTCTTCCGGTTCTATCCGGACGAAGAACTAGATCCGGTCGCCAAAACCCGTATTCCTGAGGCGATCGAGGCGATCAGAAGGAGACGACCACGATGAGCCGGCCGCAATCCTTGCAGGAGGTCGCCGACGATGCGGTCTCCGGACGCAAGTCGTTCGGGCATGCTCTCGACGAATTTCTGGACGCGTTCTATCTCGACCACCCGAACAAGTCGCAGCAGCAACGGCGGCTCGATGCAGCGCCGAATTTCACAGGCAACCCTCTTCAGGATGCGTGGTTGGGCGCGGTCGGCGAACATCTCGCCCGTCGCTGGAGGCTGGACGTGCCGACGTGGACGCGACGTCCGCAGCACTATGCTCTGAACGGACCGACCTTCGCTCCAGATTCGCGCCCGCTCCGCCACATACTGATCGCTCAGAGCCCGGCTGCCTTCAAATCGCGCATGATCTTCACGTTGGCTGAGCCCTTGCAAAGGGCAAGATTTCCCCGCGCGGCGGACGTCCCCTGACCCCCTTCCCACGATTGGAGTTTCCACATTGCGCGGGCAGGAGACGCACAAGGACAGCCAGGCTCAATTGCGGCCATCGATCCAGCCGAGACCGCGCAGTGCGTCTGTTGGGGGGCTGCAAGACAAGCCTCGATGTAAGGAGCGAGCCAAGCAGGGGCTCAGCTCGACCAGTCCCTCGGAATCGCAGGAAACTTCGATTATACGGCTGCTTTGTCACCGTCGGCGGCGCTTGATTTTTGAGTACCTACTTTGCTCGGCAAGGAACGGTTAGCTTGCCGATGTGCGGGACTCGCCCTTTGGGATTTCAACGATTTGCGGAGGCCACTAGGGGACGTACTTTGCCCGGTGCTGCAATGATCGAGAACAGCGTGCCTAACCCTAAACACTGCAAGGCGATCGCAAGCCAGAAAAGCAACGGGCTCTCATCTCTCAGCAGTACACCCCCGAAGCCCAATGGTATCTGCATCGTTCGGAGGCTATTGAACAACTTAAATCGACCAGCGCGAACGCGACCATCACGACCATAAGTATCGATATCACTAGCATCGGCGGATCAGCTACCCAGAATGCTGCGCATCTCTGATAAAACTTCGATCATCAAACGAGGCTTGATGCGACCGAGTCGTTCCGCGTGGCGGGCCTCGATCGTCGCGATCTTACAAGGTCGAATGATGGAGGGAGCAGGCAGACCGGCCTCTTCGTAGCGACTGATTGCACGATCCTCGGGCCATGTTCTGTTTTCAGCACCCGTGATCATCACCACCCAAAGAAGGTTTCCATTTTCCCCGATGCCTCCTGGATATAACGAGTGCCGGGCGATGCTGACCAGTTGATCGATCAGTGTACGGGAAAGGAACCCTAACGACGTCACCCTGCTTAAAGGCTGGCATAGGCTTTCCGATCTGCCTCGCTGTCCCATTCGCTGAAGGTGACGAAGCGATCATCAACCAGAGCAAGCTCAGCCTTTGTCATCACGACCTTATCACCGGTGATCGTATAAGCGATCTCATCACCTTCCTTCAGATGCAGAGCGGATCGGACTGCCTGGGGGATCGTGGTTTGAGCTTTGGTTGTAAGTTTACTCGTGATCACGCTCGCCTCCAGTCAAGGATTTTCCTTACTGTAAGAAGTTTCCTTTCAATTTCAAACCCCAATACCTGCGGAACGACGCGGGGCTGGCGGGGCTCTTGCTTGGCAATACCTCTAACGGCGCACCAGGCCGGCGCCGCCCACGATCCCTTTCTAAAGAAAGTAGCCGGGAGACCTACTTTGGTCGGAAGTCGCCACTTTTCGCGGCCCGTCGCCGACGTTGAGATCAGGTTTGCAACAGCTTGCAAGGGGTATAGGGGACCTACTTTGATCGGCGCCACACAGCCTCGAGCCTTGCAGACCGAGAGATCAGGCTGGCAGACGCATCTAGAAGCCTGCTCAGAGAGCCGAAAAGGGGTTTCACACTCCTACGAACGTTAGGGACCTGTGTGAGGTCGCTTACGGCCGAAGCGTCGACGGTTCGCTGTCTTCGGTCGGTTCCGGCTCGAGCTCGGCGAGTTGTTGCTTCAGATGATCGGCCCGCCGGACGACCGCTTGGCGTACCTGATCGAGCATGGCGTGACCGCCGCCGGGCATGGCCTCCACTTCCTTCATGGCATTGTCGGCCTCTGCGATGACCGCAGTTGTTAGACGCTCGACGCGCCGCAGCACGCCATTGGGGTCAAGTGCACATTCGATCGCGAAGCGTTGCCAATGCCGACCGCGCAGATGATCCCCGCGGGTCTTCCCGGCGATCTTCTGCGCCATGTTCTTGGTGACGTTCTCGAACACTTCGGCGCACATCACATCGTAGAGCGGCGCCATCGTGAATCCGCCCGCGTTGATCAACAGCGAATAGTTTTTCGCATGGGCGTCGGTATTGCAGCAGATGACGTTCGTAATCACCATGTCGAGCAGTCGCGAGGTGTCGTCGATGGACATATGGGCACGCGTCACGCCGAACATGTCTTTCAAGCTTGGACCGGCGATACCCGCGTGATTCGACTGGTACTTCGCCTCCGGCGGTTTGCCGAGCGCCTGGCAAAAGTCCTCCTGGTGCAGGCGACGCCATCGACCTTCGACATGGCGACGGTCGTAGCGCTCCACCAGGAGATAGTGGCGCTTTCCGGCGATACCCGTGGTGACTTGCGGTACCTGCAGGCCGATGCGGCGTGCGAGCGTCAGACAGAACGCTTCGTTTTGCACGCCGCCCCACAGCCTTTCGGCGTCGGGTTTGAGGATGTGGGTCGACGGAGCTCCATCCACCGGAATGTAGACGTGGTTTCCGTCCCAGGCGACGGCGAGTTTGGTCTGAGCGCCCGCGAGCGACATCGAAACCCCGTCCTCGCCGGCGAGGAACGGTTTGTTCGGCAATTCGTCGATGATGCGTTCGAGATCCTTGGTGGTCTCGACGACACGCCAACGATCAGTGACGATGCTGGTGCCGGCCCGGCCGATCGACAGCGCGCCGGCGGTATCGCGTCCCACCTGGGACAGGATACCAATGATGTCCGCAGGAGATCGACCGAGCATCTGGCTGAGGGCCTGCAGTCCCTGGCTTTCGGGTAGCAAGTTGGACGCCCAGGGCAGCAGAATTTCCGGTCCGAAGGCCTCTTTCCGGAGCGGCATCGTGACGGAGACCGGAAACGCGCCACGCAGGCCGAGCCAACCTGCATCGTAGACGAACGAGGTCCCCTTCTCGGATATCTCGATCTGGCCGACGAGGCGAGTTTCAAAGAATACGGGGAGTTGCTGGCTCATTCGAATCCTCCTCGCTGTCGGGGATGTCCGGGATGTCCGCGGCCGCGATGGGGCTCGATATCCCAAGGGCATTGTTGAGATCGACCCGGGCCGCTTGGGCGAGAAGGAGCATGAGACCGATCTGGCCGCGCGGGTTGCCGTTCTCAACGTCGATGATGAAATGTCGGCTGACGCCCGTTGCAACGGCGAAGTCGGCTTGGGTCATCCGCATTTCCTCGCGACGCGCACGAATTGCTTGGCCGACGCGTCCAGCAAGAGCGGCCGCGCGTTGTTCCAGCGGTGTCTGTTCCCGTTCCATGGCATCTTCTCAAGTAGCTAGATAGCGACTTTAAGGTAATTTAAAACCGGCCGCAAGTAAAAAGTAGCTAACTGGCTACTTTTCCTGAAAGTAGCTGGGTAGCGACTTTTAGGCGCTCTCAGCTGCAAAGGCCATAAAAAGTCGCTGCCAAGCTACATAATCAGGGAAATCACGGACTCGGGAAAACCTGCCTAGGTCAAAGACCAAGTGGTACCTCCCCAGCTCGAACGCGGTCGTGCAGGCTTGAGCGCCACCGCCAGGCCACCAAGACATTATGGCGGCAATGGCCGCCGCACTGGAATGTCGGCGGTACCACGCGACCGAAACATCGCGGCGCACGACAATCCCGACTACGTCGACGTCGTGATCCACTCCTACCGCCACCGGTACGGCCTGGCCGACGGCGATCCTAGGTATAAGGACATCCAGGACAAGCTTGCGGGCCAGCCGGTCATCACCGTCCCGACCGTGACGCTCGACGGCGACGCCGACGGCGTCATCCCGGTTACGGACGGCAGCGCGCATGCATCGAGGTTTTCCAATCGCCTGGCGCATCGAATTGTCGCCGACGCGGGGCACAATCTAGCCCAGGAAGAACCCGAAGCATTCGTTCAAGCGGTCTTGGACGTCTTGCCCGCGAAGTAATGTAGGCCCGAACCATTTGCAATCTGCACTAAACTCTGTGCGTACCTGTTTATCTACGCAAGCTCTGAATGAGGATCTTGCTGTTGAGTTGCTGCAGCACTTGATCGAGTTTCAGTTTCGTCGCGAAGCCGATCCGCGCCTCTACTCCGGCCGGGCGCCGCTCGATCCGATCAGGCGTTACTTGAACCGGTATAAATTCCTTTATGTTCTTCGATCGAGCTTCGTCCGCTGTAAATTTTCCGAACTCAGGATTCGGACGCATCTCGGTCTTTCCTTTGATTAGAACCTCTGTGAACCGCTTCCGGAAGTCCGAAGGGTCCATTTGCACCATTGCAATGTCGACCGAGTTTGTCGACTTGGAGTCTAGGCCGAAGGTGACTTTCGTATTGGTTGCATTCGCCAGAATGAAATTGGGCGTGACGCCCGCGGTCAGCGTCACCAGGAACTCCATGGTGTAGCCGATCGACTTGTCGTTGTTGAAGCCCGAATGAAGCGTCGAATTCTGATCCACGAGATATTGTGCCTCGAAGACGCGAACGATCCAGTCACCCAATCCTAATTGGCCTTCAAGGAGTATGGGGCTGGTGGGAGGACAGGTGTGAGTGGCCGCCTCGACGAATGCAACATAAACATTGAGTAGAGCCGTACGTTTCGCGTTGAGCGACGCACCGAGGCTCACATCGAGAGGACTCACACTGCCAAAGGGTCCGGTCAACGACGTGGACGGCGTCACTCCTCCCGTGGAGTCGACAGAAAGTGTCAACGTGAGACCCGCTGCCCAGGTACTTAAATCCGGAAACCGCCGATCATCCTTCAATTTGAGAAATGCCGCACCGATCTCGCACTTGACGCGCTCCTCGACGGCCGCGAGGGAAACGTGGTCGACCGACTCCGTCGGCATCGTGGCGCACGACGTCAGCAAGGCGCAACAAGACGCCAGCAAAATCCGCTTCAACATATGAAAGAGCCCCCAAAGCAAATAGCGTGACACAACCCCAGCGAGAGAGCAAGCTTGACGACACTTTGCGTCAGGGTCGCTGCCTCAACGCACACCGGTATCGGTCGCGATCACTCGACGCGATGTCTTCCGTTGCGGATTCTCTTTCATACGACCTTGACGTGTCTCCACGCACGATCTAGCCTATCGACTTAATCGCCATTTTTAAACACAACGACATTTTTGAACGGCTGAGACAACGTCAGCCGTAGAGGGTATTGCTATGCACAGATTGTTCTCGGGAAGTATCCTGGCTTTGACCGCGGCTCTGGTTTGCTCAGCAGCATTCGCCGACGCAGAGAGCCCTACCGAATTGACTCGCCGACTTCTGCAGGAGGCGGTCGCCGAACCATCCAATTCGGCGAAAGTGGATAGCCTTATAAAGGTCCTGGTCGAGTCGCCCGCGGGTTCCGGACGCTACGTAGTCGAGGGTGATATCTCGATCGCTCGCGAGGAGATAGTCGACTACCTGAAATCGCTCAAAAATCCCGATATCGCCAATTCGAGATCTGATGAGCTCATCGTCAATCTCGTCGGCGGCAAATTTGACTATTGGAAGACCCCGGAGCAACGAAAGCTGACGTTCGGTTTCGATGAAAAGTCCTTCCCTACCGCTGACAGCCTCCAATTTACGCGCGCGAAATTCCGCGCTGCTGCGGATGATTGGATCGCGGTGTGTCCCGAGTGCGGGATCACTTTCACCGAGGTTGCCGAGAACCCGTTCTTTAAGATCAAGTATGAGCCGACCTCGGATGGGACGATTGCCATGTCGTTCTTTCCTAGTTCACCTCCTCCAGACAGGTTTCTCTACGTATACAAGCCGTTCCTCGCGCAGGACCTGCAATTCGACCCAGTCGGTGTTCTGAGGCACGAAATCGGTCATATCTTGGGCTATAGGCACGAACACATCGCCAACATTCCAGGCTGCGCGACCGAAGGCACGAGTTGGAAGCCGATCACGCCGTACACGGCCAACTCGGTCATGCACTATTTCTGCGGAGGCAAAGGAAGCCTCGATCTCGCGCTACGGGATGCAGACAAACGCGGGCATCGATGTCTCTATCAGACGGGCAAGGCCTGCCCGGTTAGCAATTAGCGCAAGCGACGAAGGAGCAGTCGATGCGTGTCGCAGTCGTACTGGCCATAGTGCTGCTCGCCTTGGTTATCGAGCCGGCCGCGTGTCAGAACGACGCGGAAAGCCAAGCAGGGTCCTCGTTTCAAATTGAATTTCTTGGCAAAGACCCCTCGGCCGACTGGGCCAAGACCGTATTGACGCTGATGAAGACGGGTGACGTGCCGACGAGTACGTTGACGCTCGAGAAAGGCCAAGACCCCTGCAACGCGGTCTTGCAACGGCTTCAATTCGACAAATTTCATCTCGGTTGCTCCGACGGGATGAAGGAAGTCATCCGGCAACTCAACCCCTCCCTCCCCTCTCCTTCGCCTATTGGCCAGGCGGTCCTCTATCCGGATCTCCCGATAACCAAATCCGTGCCGTGGCGCGCCGCTTTCGACAGCGCGATTCCGGAAGAAAATGATCGGCTGGTGAAAGTCCGGGAGCTCTGGAAGGGTCGTAAAACCGGTGAGAAAGCAGCCGGTACGCAACGCACGTTAGGATTCGAGGGCGTCGCAGTGGAATTGAAGGTGCCTACGAGTCCCGAGAACTACAAATGGGTCGAAAGCGTCGAAAAATTCAACAAGGATATCGATCGGTTCGAGACGCGAGCGGTGGCAAAAGAAAGCAACCCAACGACCAATCCGAAATACAGCAACACGCCGATCGACTGGGCCGAGAGCTGTAATGCGCCGCCGATCCCGGTGACCGCCGCCCCCCCCTACATTTCCCTCCTGAACGCGACGGACAACCCTAGTTGCACGGTCGCTTGCTCGAAACCTGGCAATCCGAGTTGCCCTGAGATCGTCCTCGTTGACCAGGCCGTCGATCCTCACCCGGATCTAATCACCGCGTTGCGCAAGCCGAACATTTCGCCTGCGAATAACTGGTGCCCATTCAAGAAGTACGACGAGACGAAAAACCACGGCACCCATCTCGCTGGAATCATGGTCAGCGCAGGTGCCGCCACCGGCTTTAGAGGACTCGCACCGAACGTTTCTCTCGACAGCCAGGCGATTGCCGATGCCGCAATAAAAAAGCTTTTGGATACGAAGGCGAATTTGGCAGGAATGAAAATCTACGTCTACGCGGGCAAGTTCAAGAACGACTATTCGATCACGACGTCTGAGACTCGTAGGCATAAACCGCCACAGGTCGAGGACATGTTGTCCAGCCAAGGACTATGGGTGGTCGCGGCCGGGCAGCAGCCCATGGTCGACATCGGCCGAAAAACGGCGGACTCCCCTATGAACTTGGGTGATCAGAAGAATGTGGTCGTCGTAACCGCATGCGATGATTGTTATGCGGCAGGAGCGTCGGTTCCGGATTGGGCAAACTATTCGACGGAAGGGTTGGTCACAGTCGCAGCTCCCGGCGGTTCCGGCGCCCGTCAGATCCCATCAACTATCGATGCGAGCAGCCTAGGCCTCGCCTACGGGACCTCGCAATCGACAGCTTTGGTCGCTGGTCTACTTGCCGAAATGGCGAGCTGCTACCCGCAGCGTTACGTGAACGGATATCTTCTCAAACAGCGGCTCGAGGCGATTGCGAAACCCGCTTCAACGGGGGACATGTCCTCGAAAGTTTCCGCCGGCATTGTGGACGCGACCTTCGCCTATCGCGATCCCGATGCGCAACTGCTGAAACTCGCCGGCGAGACCGTGAAGAGTGCAAAAAATCTATGGTTCTGCACCGAGAACATCCGTCTCAAAGACATCACGGACGAAGATGCTCTCGAAATCGGGCCCATTTCGGTCAAGCGGATACGAGCTATCTATCGACAGATAGCCGGAAGTCAGTCCGGTTGGCGTATCAAGTATCAGTTGAAACAAGGAGAGCCAACCGTCACATCGCCATTGGTCAACTTCGTCACGGACGCTTCCTGGGCCCCCGACAAGCCGTTATTCTACGTAGAGGGTTCGACTGATCTTCCGTCACGCCCCATTCTGGTCGATGAGGTCGAAGTTCTGATCCCGGGTCTTACTGGTGGCAACATTCCTCCAGCCTTCCAGGGTTGCCGATGAGCTTGGCTCGAGGCATCAGCCCATTACTCGCAGCTGTCTTAGTTGCAATCCAGCCTTCGCTTGCCTCATCACCTTGCGAAGATGACCCCAAGATGGCGACGGAATTCGGCGCTAATACGACTTGGGGCAAAAATCTACAACCATCGGCCCCCTCGACGGCGCTGATGCTCGGAAAGGATATTCGTTGGATTAGAGTTGCCGTGAAGGCAGAGACTTTCGGTCCAAAATGGACCCTGACGATCAGAGACGCCAAGGGACGCCCACTGCAAACCTTATCGTCCAGCTTTGTAGCGCAGGATCGACCGTTCTGGACGGATCGCTTGCCGACCAACGAACTCCATTTCTTCCTCGAAAGCGCTGATCCGGCCGCCAAGGTAAGACTGGCCGAATATGTCGCCATGTCGACGACGGCTAAGCGACCCTATTACTCGATACAGGGTGACAAAGAAGTGTGGGTCGATCTCTTCGAGTCACCACTGGAAACCGTCGACACATTACGTCGACGAAAAGGCGACGCCGTAGGAATGCTCGTCGCGCATTCCGGCTCGAACTTGAACGGGTTCAAGGTTTGGAGTTGTAGCGGCTTCTTGATCGCCGGCGCACCGAAGATGCTTTTCGTAACAAACGACCATTGTGGGGGCCCTTGGAGCGCCGAAGATCGGTGGTCGTCCGGAATATGCGAGACTGCAGTCATCGACTTCTCTTGGGATGGAGACCAGATCAACCGAGAATTTGGGTGTCGGACCGTGATGATTCGCGACCAAGCGAACGATCTCGCCATCCTTGAACTTACGGGCGCCCAAACCGATGTACCGCCCATGGCGCTTGTACTTCGAAACAAACCGCTTACGGAGGAGTCCATATTCATCATTCACCATCCCGCCTCCCTTTCGAAGCAGATTTCGTTCAACTGCAAAGGTATCACCGAGGCTGCGTCCGCGGTCGGCACCGTAAATCTCCAATCTGATTTTGCGCACCTTTGCGATACCGAAGGGGGCAGCTCCGGCGCACCGGCACTGGACAACGATGGCCTCGTCGTAGGCGTCCACCATCTTGGATTTCAGAAGGACTCGCATGGCAAATGTGACATGTTGAGCAAGGCCGTCAACGTCGCAAAGCTCATTGCACTTCTCCAATCCAATAAGGCATTGACTGGCTACGAGATCAAATGACACGAAGCGCTTCGACGGTCCACCGATGTTCTCAGGAGCGTAGGACCCTTTTAGATCCGTCACGCATTGTTCCATCTGAAGACCCGTCTTCGCTAACTTCGGCCGCCTAAATGATTCATTGCTGCACGTTCTGCGAATACTGAAGGCGTAGATTGCCAACAAACTTTCACTTCCTTCCGGGAGGTAAGTTCATGACAAACAATCTGAACAACATTTTGCTGCGACTTTCCTCGACCGTGGTTTTTTGCACGATCGTCGGTCACGCCGCGATTGCCGATTGTCCAGCCGATCCGAAATGGCTACCGCAAACGCCGGCGCCGACCTTCGATAGGCCACCACCGCACCCAGCACCGGATTGCGTTTTCTACAAACCCGCCTGGCACAACTTCTTGTTCGCTGCCCAACCTGTGAATGGAAATCCGGCCTTTCTCTCCTACCCAACGATCGGCGATGTGTTTGGACCCGCCATCGCATCGAAATTCGCGGCCAAGAGGCTGAACCTACTGGCTGTAGCGCCCCGCGCATTAAAAGGGTCGAATAACTTCACTGCTGATGTCACGAAATTCCCGGGACAGAGCACCGCCGGCTCCATAAACGCCGGGGTGCGTCAAGCCGGATTTGCTGGCCTTCTGATCGATCAGAGTGGCCAACCAATCTTCTACGCCATCCACATGAACCAGACGTTCGTCGACTTCGTTCGGGCTAACAAGTTGACCACCAAGGCGGCGGTCGAGAGCGCCGACCCCAACCTCGAACTTCCAAAGGGAGCGGTCGAGCTTAAATCTGCTTGGCGCGTCGTCCCGAAGGGTAGCATTCCGTTGAATTACATCACGGTTGCCGAGGCCAGCGTTCCCACGCTTAAGCGTAACGGTCAGAATCTTGAAATCGATGAGTCGGCACCGCCTCGCACTGAAACTGTCGCGTTGCTTGCGCTTCACGTGGTGTTCATACCCGAAGGACATCCCGAATTCGTCTGGGCCACCTTCGAACATGTGGACGAAAACGGCGTACGCGATCTGGCACCGGGTGCTGCAGCTCAGCCTTCCGTCGACAACGGTCTGCCGGGCGGCGTCGACGGACCGATCAGTGCACAGGACTTCACGCTTTACAAAAAGGGCACCCTCGCGTCGGTGGCGAACCATTTCCTGAAGGACGACGCGATGGCGTCCTCGTTCGATGAGAAATCTCAAACATTTGTCAGCGGCGGGAAACCGGTTGAGACGTCTGTCTATCGGCTATTTCCTGGATCAAAGTCGGTCGGAACGGGTACAGGCGAAGACGGTGACGTCACCGATCTCAACACGTCCATGACGTCGCTGTTTGCGCAGAGCGCTCCGAACGACCCGCGGCGCAATTATCGGCTCGTCGGTGCTATCTGGATGGATAAGCCGCAACTCTTCACGGTGAACATGCCTATCGCAAATCCGGCCGGCATGGATACGGACGATCCGGCTGCGATCGTCGCCGGCGAAGATGGTCTCTCGAGCATGGCGATGGAGTCCTTCACTCAGAACAGCTTCGTCAACTGCTTCAGTTGTCACGATACGCAGGCTGTGACGGACAGCAACGCTAACGTCGTATTGAAAGCTAAGAAGCTGAACGTCAGCCACATCTTCTCGAAGTTCGTCATCGACTCGAAATAACGGGAGGAGACCAAAATGGGTTTCGATCAAGTCAAAGGCATCCTCGAACAAGGCATGACAACATGGACCCAAGCCAAGGGCAGGCCGGCGAATCTGCAGGGCCACGGCCCGACCTTTAAATGGGACACCAAGGCAAATCTCCTTGCTGCTTCAGGCCATGGAAAACCGCTCATTCAGCACGAAGTCATCGGCAAGAACGGAGCCGCTGCGAACCTGGTGATCGATCTCCGGTCTGGTATCGATAGTCCGGCCTTGCGAATGCCGAAGGGCGGCCCGTTCATACCGGATGATCAGATCAAGATCATCGAGGACTGGATCACGCAAGGATGCCCGGACTGACGTCCCGACTCGCAGGAGAACCAAGATGACGCTTACGCGAAGGGCGATACTCTCGTACGCCGCGCTTATCGGTCTGCCTCAGGTCGTCGTTCAGACGGCGGCCCAAGCACAAACCGGCGCCGTGCGAACACGCCAGAATGCCAAAACATTCTCGCAGGACCCTCAGAAGGTGGCCGCCTTGCGCGCCGGCGTCGGCAAGATGAAGGCCAGAACCCAGGCAAATCAGAACGACCCCCTCGGATGGTATTATTGGTCGGCGGTTCACGGTACGACCGACGACCCGGGCAATCTGGGTAATATCTATAATCAGTGCGAGCACACGCGCTTTAGGCCCAATCCACTGCGCCCAACGGCCGTGGCTGAACACTTCATCTCCTGGCACCGTCCGTTTCTCTTCTTCTTCGAGGCAACGCTCAAACGCGCCGCCCAGGAAGCCGGAGCGACGACCCCGTTCGAGCTACCCTACTGGAATTGGTATGAAGACGACGATGTGCCGAAGATTTTCACTGAAGGCAGTGAGGCGACGAATCCGTTGTGGCACGCCAGAGTGAACGAGAGCGTCAACAGCAGCGCGTTATCGCGATCGCCGCTCGACCAGAAGGCCCTCTTGCCGCCCTCTGTGTCCGACTGGCGTAAGTGCTTCTCGATCCCGTTTGAGCTGGATCCGCACGGCGCCGTTCACAACCTGATCGGCGGGGACATGGGAAATATCCTGGCTTCGGCGAGAGATCCGGTTTTTTGGGTTCATCATGCTAATATCGACAGGCTCTGGACGGTTTGGACGAAGATGGCCGGTCACGCGAATCCGAGCGACACAGCATGGAAGCAAACGACCTTCACGTACGACCAGGCTGGCGACATGAAGCAGACGGCCGGTGCGGTGGTAGATAGTCAAGGTTCGCTCGGATACCGTTATGATGACGAGACGCCGGTTCCGGTATTTCAACCGGCTGTGGTTGCTGCAGCCACCATCCAAAGCGACGCGCCGATGCCTCTTCCTGGTCCCACTGCTAATTCAGCGATGGCTACTGTTGCCGCGGCGAAGCCAGTGACGCTCGGCGCAAGCTCGGTGGCGGTCGACCTCAAGCTGCCGCAATCGGCCCAAACGCAGCTACATGGTCTCACCACCACCGGCACCCCGGCCGGTCCTGGTGCAATTACCGCGGCGTGGCTCGTCCTCGAGGACGTCGAGATCGGTGCCGACGGCAAGAACGGTGGTTTCAGCTTCAACATTCTGGCGACGCTGCCGGACGGACAGCAAGGCATCCGGCAGGTCAAAGTAGGACAACTCGGCACGTTCACCTGGCCTACTGATGACGGGGGCCACGGCGCTCACGGGGGGCATCTGGCGCCTGTAACGCTTACCATTCCGCTGAAGGACGTACTTTCGGAGCTTGGTTTGTCGAATCCTGGAGAACTCGCCAACGGCCTACGGGTCGTCTTTCAAGCTCAGCATAAGGAGAAGCCAGGCGAACCGCCCAAGCAGTTCGTGAAGGTAGGGTCGATCTCGATCAAGACCTCGACCGCCCCTCTGCAATAGTGACGTTCCCGACGTCGTGTACCTCGAACGTCAGATCGCCGATCATTGTTGCGGCGTCATTTGCGTTGGCTTTTTGCGCTCGGTGAGACGGTCTGCATGCTCCCAAACCGCCTCACCCGACCGAGAGAGTCAACGCAGCCGTGTCACGAGACCAGAGAAAACTCAAGGATTCGAATAATTCGTCGCTCAGGACGTCCGGAGCGCGCCGGCTGCGGATTAAAGCGAAGAGCTGGATCTTCTCCACACGGCCTTAATTTTTGTCGGCGAAGTGTCTGAGAGTCCGCATTTAGAAGCAATTAGTCCCACCATCGATGCTGCCTAGACACCGCCATCGCACCTCCCTTCAACAAGATCGCGCAACAGACTGTCGCAATCGCCTGAATTGTCGAAGAATATTGGCTCACGTTAAGGGTGATTCGTACAGGTTGCCTCGATTCCCAAAGAGTCAACGACCATTCAAGTGTTTTGCGCGGGAAAAGTAGATGTTCGACCTCTTGCGGCGAAGCGACATCACCGCCAACTCATCGCAAGTTTCAATTACACCGTTAGATTAGAGAAGCTTCATGGACCCGCGCATCACCTATTTCCCCGTCGGGAACGGGGACTGCTCGCTGATCACCCTCAGCGACAACACCCAGATCATCATCGACTGCAACACGACCCAGGAAGCGAGCGACGAGGACGATCCCAGTCGCTACGACGTGCATCAGCACTTGCTCGATTTCGGCAAGAAGCTCGGTGGCAAGATTCCCCATGTCGACGTGTTCATCCTGACCCATGCTGATCAGGATCACTGTCGCGGCTTCGACACGATGTTCTACACGGGCGACCCGTCCAAATACACAGTGAAGCACTCCAAGGAAGACCTGATCCTCATCGACGAGCTCTGGTTCACTCACCGTATCTTCGCCAACCACGAGGGCGAGCTGTCGAAGTGGGCCAAGGCGTTCAAGAAGGAAGCGCAACGCCGCATCGATCTCCATCTCGCGAAGTCGTCCGTACGCAACGATGCTGGCAACCGCATTCGCGTCGTCGGTCACAGCAATAACCCGGCCTATAAGGGGCTCGGCGACTTGGTCATTACGCCCGGCAACTACATCGACGTCATCGACCGCAAGACGAAAAAGGACTTCCGCTTCTTCGTCCATGCGCCGTTCCGCAAGGAGGTCGACGACAAGCTGGCCGACCGCAACGACACCAGTGTGGTGCTGCAGGCCTGCTTCGACGTGGGTGGAACGAAGAACGCCGGTCTTGCCATGTTCGGCGGCGACGCCGGCGCGGCGATCTGGTCGAAAATTCTGGAACTCAGCGACGACGACAAGCTGGCGTTCGACCTCTTCCTCGCGCCGCATCACTGTTCGTGGACGTTCTTCAGCGAGGAGGAATACAAGCACAACAAGGTGCCGGCCGAGGATTCGCTTGCCATCCTCGACAAGGGTCTAGACGGCGCGCGTGTGATCGCGTCGTGCAAGCAGATCAAGGACGACGACGACAATCCTCCGCATTTCGCGGCCAAGGAAGAGTACGAAGAGGTCGTCGGCGCGGAGAATTTCATCAGCCTCGCGGAAGTAGGAGACCAGAAGCGCCCTCTGCCGACCACCTTCGAAATGAGCGAAAATGGGCCGGTTCTGCTAGATCCGAAGGACGTCGATCACATCGACGACGCCGTCAAGACGGTCGCGAGCACGCCGCAGACCTATGGATGATTTCTTCACGTCAACGTTGGTCGAGGACGACGAAACCCAGCTTCTCCCGGAGATTCGCGACTCGATCTCCCTGTTGAGATCGCGCTTCCCCAACCAGGACGTCAAAGCGTTGAAGTGGAACGACGACTGGATCGCCGTGCCGCTCGTCGTCGACGTCGAACTCCCCGGGAGGGGGCCCGTTGGGGGCGTCGACATCCAAAAACGCGAGCCGGTCGCACTTCTGTTCGAACGGCGGATCTTCCCGTATCGCGCTCCCCTCGTCTATTCGAACCGTCGAGACTTTCCGAAGACCAAGTTTCCCCACATCAACGTCACTGCGCCGAAGCAGCCCGCCTGGCTGTGCCTGCATCGCGGTTCGATCGACGCATGGTTTGCCGAACACGACGTCTATGAACTGGTCCAAAGGGCGCGGGGTTGGTTTCGCGACGCGGCCCGTGATCGCCTTGTGCCGGAAGGTGACGGCTTCGAACCCACGCGTTCGGCCAAGACCCGGGGTACCTTCATTTACGAACCGAAGTCGAACCTGGATCGCATCGCGGACGGTTGGAAGGCAACGGGTGGTGCGGCCGGCTACAGCCTCATCGCGTTCGACCTATTGGACGATGACAGCAAAGCCGAGATCGGCGAGGCCGGCTTCTCGGTCCGGCGGGCGGCTGACGTTCCGCCCTACGTCTACAAGGAGCACCTCAATCTGGCAGAGCTCCTGAACGATTTCGCGGAGAAGCCCGAGTCGAAGGGACAGTTTCAGCGCCGCCTCTTCGGGGTCCTCGTTTGGGCGGTCGAGCGAGACGTGTCGCGCGAATATTTCGGCGAGCTCCCGACGACGCTGGGCGAGCTCGTCGTCTGGGGCGACGATCGCGGACTATCGATCGGGCCCGCGCTAGCGGAATATCTGGCGAACGGCTTCCACCTGTTCGCTGGCGTGCCGGTGATCGTCGCTATAAGGCGGCCCCGAAACATCATCGGGACGAATTCCGACGTCGAGCTGCTGAACTTGCTGGTGACCGCCGGCGGAGATCACCGGCCGAGCGAAGGGTCCTGGAACCTCGATGCGGCCGTTCGTCTGGCCGATCACCGAACGCCGCTGACGCCTTCCTTCGCCCGGGAGATATCGGCGATCGCGCCGGAGAACGCTGCGCAGCCCTCGCTTCTGTTCGGCGCAGGAGCCTTGGGGTCCAAGGTCGCCTCCCATCTCGCGCGCAGCGGCAACGTCGAACTGAAGATATTCGATTGGGCCCATATGTCCCCGCACAATCTCGTCCGACACGCTCTGGGAGGAAGTTCGATCGGAAAGCCGAAGGCCGAAGCGCTCAAGGACGAATTGCTGAAGCTCTATCCGGGACAGAAAGACCTGCCGATCGAGGCAAGCGCCGTCTCGGTTCTGTCGACTTTGAGGGGAGAGAATTTTGCGGACGGTTATCGAAACCTGATCGATCTGACCGCCTCCAACGTCGTGCTCAACGCGCTTCGCGACGCCGCCCTGCCCGAGACGCTGCGCGTGCATCGCGCTGAGATCGCACATCGCGGCAAGCTCGGCCTGCTGTCGATCGAGGGAGAGGGGCGCAATCCGCGGATCGACGACCTCCAAACGCTGATCTACGATTCCGCGATCGAGGACGATGCGGTCGCTGCCTGGCTGGAGGAGGTCAAGTCGACGCGCGAAGATCGCGTCGGATCCGGCGGCCTCGAGGACATCCAGGTCGGATTGAGCTGCAGTTCGGCGACCATGCGGTTGGCCGACGAGGTGGTGTCGTTTCACGCCGCAGCCGCTACCCGTCGGCTGCGGCCCTATCTGGCCAAGGACGGGCCGGCGCGGACTGAGGGCGTCGTCAATCTGAGTTTCCTTGGCGAAGAAGGCGACAGTCGCGCGAGCGCGCGGACCATCGACCCGACCGTGGTGCTCGGCGCCGACTATGGATGGCAAATTCGAATCGCGGCGACTGCCGCGAAGCAGATGTCAGAACTGATGCGTCGGCACAGTCCGAGCGAGACCGGCGGGATCCTGATCGGCCGCCGGGCGGCGACAAGGAAGACGATTTACGTGACCCGCTTAGTGCCGGCTCCGCCCGACAGCCGAGGCACGCCCTGGGTCTTCATGAGGGGTACGGAGAAACTGCCGGAAGCCATCGCTCTAGTCGAACGCCGTACTGGCGGTCTGCTGACCTACGTCGGCGAGTGGCACACTCACCCCGCGGGCGGATCGGATCTCAGCGACACGGATAAGACCGCGGTCATCAACCTGCGAGGCATTCTCGACCGCGTCGGTCAACCAACCTTGGTAACCATCGTGACGCCGGAGGAAATCCGGCCTCATCTCTTCGAGCCGACGAGTCCGCCGCTCGTTCTCGATCCGCCGCGACGTCGGTCCGGCTTCATGCGCGTGGTTTTTTGGCGGCGTTAGAAGTCGCTGGTTTTCCGGCCTTCTGGGCCAGCACCGTGCAAACGAACCGGACGCCGTACGTAGCGGCCGCATGCCGGACGACAATCAGTTGAAGCACAAGAATGCCGAAATACAGACCGCATGCCCTCCATGGTGCGACGAGAAACAGCGCAGCGATACCGAGCCCGATGACGAATAGTGCGGCCAGACCCGTGTAATCCCGCAGCAGCAGATAGTCGCGGTGCACCTGCAGAACGGCAGGAACGTCCTGTACTTCAAGGTAAAACCGATACCAAAGGCTGTTCTGCTCCTTAGGATCGCTCGGAACCTTGTTGCCGCACGCGCGCTGCAGACGGATGAAATCTATCCGTGGATCTACCTTCGCGTGTACACTGAACGCGCGATGCCCTGGAAGGACATTGATCCATCGCAGAAACACCAACCGCTCCTTCATTGCCGAAGCGAGCAGTCCGTTGGCGATCGTCGTGACCACAACGGCGAGACCGACGGGTAATAGGTTTGCAGCCCCCGTAAGGGCCGCCTTGATCCCGGACAATTCGAACGTAGACCACTGACACGCCCCGTAGAATACAACGGCGTTAGCGGCGATGATGAGCCAGAGCTGGCGCCGATTTTGCTCCTTCAGCTTCTGCGATCCGCCTTTTTTTGTCATCTTACTTTCAACCCTAGTCACCTTGCATTCAATGCTTGCACCCCAAAACTCGCAGCGGGCTTCGTTCGAAAGACCGAACGTTGCACCGGCGAACATTAGATCTAAGCTTTGCCCGACAAATAGCTACAACCCGATAGACAGCGTCGAGTTAAGAGCAGGTGATCCGGACACGGGCCTGATCCTTATGGTTCCGGCACTGCAGTCGTAGGTTTCTCCGCTGACACCGACGTCTGCAAAGTGGCTGGATCGACGTTCTTGCGCTTTGCCCACTCGACGAGATTAGCCGGTCGGTATTCCGCATCAGCGCGCCAACGCTTAAACACGCTGGCGTCGATCGTCTCATTGACGGTCGGGTGGGTACCGTCGTCTTTGATTTCGGGGTCGGCACCGATCGGACGGTAAAGCGGCGCGAAGACATGATGGTAGTATCCGTAACCGAAGTCCCGATAGGAATCGGTAATAGGTGCTGTGACGACGTCGCCTTCAAGTTCAACCTCGGACCTGAATGCCAGCCCGTGCGATTCGGCCTTCTTCATGAGCCAACGTAGCGGCGCCTGGTTCAGAAGGTCGGTCTCGTACCCCCCACCAACGTTGGCGTGAGCCCCGACGAACCATCGCTGCTCAACGCCGGACATCGGACGGGGTCGCGCGATTACAGCATTCGGATCCTTGGGATGCCGGACGGTCCAGAGAGTGGGGGCGAAATCCTTGCGGTGCTCGTCGATGGCAAGGGCATGATATCCGTTGAGGATGTGGATCCGGAGCCCGGTCTGCAGGTAGTCGAATTGCTGGCGGCTGATGCCCTTGATGTTGCCCGCCGCAAGGCCTACGGAACCAACGGTGTCCCAGACACCGATCATCTTAACGTCGGCCAGCTGGGAATACTTGAGTAGCCACCGCTCCTGCTCCGACAGCTTGCCGACGTCGCCGGACTGCTGGATCTCCTTCAACCTCCAGATAGTCTCCTCGTCGCCTTTCCTGTACCGTTCGAAGAGCTCGGCCACGCCGATGGGTGAACCTGCCTTCAGGATGCCGTTAATCGCGACCAAGCCGGCGAGCGCCCTCGCGGTATAGCCGCCGCGGCTAAACCCGAAGATGAAGATCTCGTCCCCCTCGTTATAATTTTCGACAAGCCACTCGTAGGCCAGGCGGATGTTGTCATCGATGCCCTGCCCGAACATGCCGCCGATGATGCCGTTGACGCCGACCGAGTAATAGACGAGCTGGGGCTTGTCATCCTTACCTTTGGACGTGGTCAGCGCCCGCATCCGCCAGACGTTCGTATTGCTATCGACAGAATTCCACGTCCCGTCGAGATAGATCGCGAGGCGCTTCTGCTTCTGGTCGGCGCCGGCGAAGGTCGGCTGGCTCCCACTTTTTTCTGCCGGTTTGCCAATGATCACGCCGATCCAAACGATTCCGATGATCACAAGCCAATGCGCGATCCGCTCAAACCAATGCCAAGCCGTTCTCATCTCGATCTCCGGAATTCAAAGCGCGGGCCGACCGCCTCGATACGCCCGCCTTCCCTAGCGATAGCGCGTCTATCGATTCGATGCACGCATTGCGTTTATTTGAAAGATTTGCTCTACTTTAGCGCGTTCGGCGGGGAAAGGCCGCAAATGAGTCGCGGAAACGCTTTCACTCAACCGCGACGAGGGCCGCTCTTGGCGCACTGATCTAGTCCTACGGGACCGGTTCATCGTTGTCCCCATCAGGGCGCCAAACGTTGCGGGCTTGATCGATATCCGAGTCGTGTGGGGCGGACGAATGAGCACGGATCGCGGATTCCAGGAGCAGTGCGTATCCGCGCCAACTGGCGTTGAGCGATGTACTGATTTTGGACCACTCTTGCCGCGAGAGCTGCCAATTCAGATACAATGCGCATCAGTCCGAAATCACGATGAGCACTTATGCCGCGGATTACGAGTAACGTACGGCGGCGCGCGCGTTAAGCTAAAGGAACACATCGGATATGGCGTCAGCACCGAGCCGAGCCACACGATCCGCGTTACTTTCTTCTTTGATGAAAAGGCACGGAAAGTGGTTGTAGGCTATGTCGGACGGCACCAAGCCACCCGCAAGTCGAATTAATGCCTATCAAGGCCCGCTACTCGGTACCTTTCCGCAAAGGCGTTCCTTTGGGAAGGGTGAAGCGCGAGGATGAACCGGGCGGGTGCGCGAACCCAAAGAAGGTTTCTTCGCTGAACGGGTAAGACGACACACGATTTATGAATTCATCGTCTTCCTGGAGAGCCGTACGGATAAGTCCGGCAAGTTCGTTCTGCTTCTTCGTCCCGTACTCAATCATCCGCGCCAGGCTCTTTTCAATCAAGGTGAGCAGTGATTGGACGACCACGGCCTTGGAACCCACTCTGATACGCGGGTAGCTGAACGCAAAACCAGAGGGATTGGTGCGAAGCACGATGTGGTCGTGATTCCAGGGACCGCCGACGTGATTGTCGCCGCGGCCATAGTGAGCCACGACGTTGTCGCGAAGCGCAGTGATATCAGCGTGCAAGACTTTCTGTTCAGGCGTGTAGGACCCAAGCACGTCAATCTTGTGCCTTTCCTTGGTGCTGCTGTGGACGGCCCGGCAATAGAGCATTAGCGCGTGAATAAACACGGCCTCCATAAAAATCTGCCCAGTCTCCGTGGGCGCGCCGGAGGTTGCATCCCTCGGAAGAGCGCGGCAAGCATCGATGGCTTTTTTTGCCTCTTCTAGATCGGCGCGAATGGAGAGCGAGGCTTCAAGATTTCTGAGGGCTCGTACGAGCTGGACAAAACGCCCGTCCTTGAGCGAAGCGTTCGCGAAGGCCAGGGTTAGATCGAACGCGCCATAGTGAACATGTTTGCCAACCCCCGATAGCTCGGCCGTCATGGTATGCGATCCTCTTTTTCGGCCCCGGGCATGACTTCGACGAATCGCTCATCAGGCCGGTTTTTTTTACAGCTCCGCCGCTTCGTCCCATGGTACACGCATACAGACATCATGTCTTCGGTGTCTTCAGCAGGCGGGCATCGAGCGCATCGAACGCGCGTCGGTTTTGCTCGCCTACTTCATCGAAATGGATGGAGACGTGCACCTTCCGATGTTCGAGAGGTTTGAAGCCGAGCTTGCCGAATTGAAAGCGCGCTGAGACGACGCGCAGTCGTGCGCCCCTCTGCTGGAAAGCTACAGCCGCGAGGGCGGAGTGAAGGCAATCGAGTCCAAGAATTCAGGTTTGAGCTCGAGCGGAGGACCATCACCGTATTTGGGTTTGCCTGTTCGGCGTCCCCTCAAGCCCTCGATTAGGCTGTCCGGCGCCTTAGCAGCGATCAAGCGATCCTTAAGGCTGCGGCGAAGAGAATAAACGCTGTGCCCCTTCGAAAGAAGCAAGTCATTCTACTGAAGACATTTGTTGAGAGAATCTTGCACGGAGCCCCAGGACTTCCTTCGAGGTTAGGGGAAGCACTTTGCTCCGCACTGGAGTTAGCTATTCCAGTGAAGCCAAATCTTCGCCAGTTATGAGGATGAGCACGCAATCTACTAGCGACCAGGCGATCGCGGCTGTTGGATGCCTTAGTGCATGATTTGTTTGAGGAACGCACGAGTTCGCTCCTGTTTAGGATCGGAGAAGAACTCGAGAGGCAAGCCCTCTTCGATAATTACACCAGCATCCATGAACACCACTCTGTCTGCAACACTTCGCGCAAAACCCATCTCGTGAGTCACACATACCATCGTCATCCCTTCGCGCGCTAGCGAGACCATCACGTCGAGGACCTCCTGGACCATCTCTGGATCCAAAGCTGACGTCGGCTCGTCGAACAGCATAACTTTCGGCTTCATGCAGAGCGCTCGGGCAATCGCAACGCGCTGCTGTTGTCCGCCGGAGAGCTGGCTCGGATACTTGTCCGCATGCTCAACGATCCGCACCCGTTCCAGATACTGCCTTGCCGTCGCTTCGGCCTCTGGCTTTGGAATATTCCGGATCTTGACAGGCCCGATCATCAAGTTCTGCAGCACGGTGAGATGCGGAAACAGGTTGAACTGCTGGAACACCATTCCGACATCGCGGCGCACCACGTCCACATTTTTCGTGGTGTGATCGAGTTCAACGCCGTTGACGATGATTTTGCCGTCACGGTGCTCCTCGAGCCGGTTGATGCAGCGAATCATGGTTGATTTTCCGGACCCGGAAGGACCGCAGACCACCACGCGCTCGCCGCGCGCGACGCGGAAGTTGATGTCCTTCAGCACTTGAGTGCTGCCGTACCACTTGCTGACCCCTGTCATCTCGATGATTGGCGCGGCTGCGGTGGCATTTGTGGAATCAGGCTTGCTCATCATGGGGATCTCCAGGACTCACGCGGCCATCCAGCCGCCATCGACGAGAATGTTCTCACCGGTGATAAAGGTTGCATCGTCCGAAGCCAGAAAAAGCGCGGCCCCGGCGACGTCGTCGGGCGCGCCTAGGCGCGGCATCGGCGTGCGGCTGCGTGAATAGTCCATCCAGCGTGCTTCCGCGGCACGACCCGGCTTGCCCGTCACGATCTTGCCGGGCGCCACCGCGTTACAGATGACATGATCCCGCGCATAATCGGCGGCGATTTGCCGGGTGATGTAGACGACGCCGGCTTTCGAAGTGCCGTAGGCGATATCCTCCGGACAGGCGATCATGCCGTGTTGAGATGAGATATTGACAATACGGCCGCGCACGCCGTTGCGCGCCTCCTGCTTTAGCATTACGGCGACGGCAGCCTTGCTCATCAAGAATACGCCGGTGAGATTGACCGCAAAGGCGCGGTTCCACTCGTCAAGGCTGGTCTCTAGCAGCGGCTTGCCTATCCCGATGGCGGCATTGTTAACGAGACCATCGAGCCGCCCGAAGGTCTGCACGGCCAACCCAATCGCCTCTTGAGCTTCGCTTTCGGACGACACGTCAGTGCGGATGAACTTTGCCTCGTGCCCCGCCGCCCGCAGCCGATCGATGGTCGGAACGCCACCTTCACGCACGTCGGTGGTGACATCGGCCAGCACCAGCCGTGCGCCTTCGGCAGCAAAACGGAAAGCGATGGCGCGCCCAATACCGGACGATGCTCCCGTGATCACGATCGATTTGCCAAGTAGTCGCTCGGTCATGATGCACTCCCGGCGCGGCCATTAAACCCCATCCAAGATAGATAATCATTGGCCGCCTCGCTCACCGAAAAGGCCGGACTGAAGCCAGTGTCGCGGACAAGACGCGCGATGCTCAAGGGCGCGCGATCGACAGGCAGATTGTAAACAATGCTGGAGGTCTCGCCTGATGCGGCGTTCCGCCAGCGGAAATCCGGAAAGCGAGCCCCCAACGTTCGACACCAGCTCGGCAGGTCTGACAGGCCGCCGCCACCGACGTGATAGACCGTATGGCCGAGGGATGCGCCCATGGCGACCGCAGCGATACCGGCGGCAGCATCACGCGAGTAGATCCAGTCTGCGCGCATCGCGCGCGGTAGCACCGCCTCGTGACCAGACTGGAGTGCCTGCAGGACCTGGTGGTGCGGGCTGAGCGCATCTCGCACCGGGGTCGGCAATTCCCAAGGACCATAGACGGGGCCGAGCCGGACAATCCGTGTGTCGCAGCCGTGGAGATGCGCGATCCTGATCGCCGCCTGTTCCGCCGCAAGCTTGCTGATACCGTAGAGTGCGGCTGGCGCCGGATGGCTGATCGCTTCCTCGAAATAGCCGGACGGGGCAGGTGCAGAAAAACCGTAGACGGCAACAGAACTTACCGCGACGACACGTCGAATTCCGCCGTGCGCGATCGCGCGCTCCATCAAGTTGATTGTACCGCCGACATTGACATCGACGATCCGGCGAGCATCCGTACGTTCGCGCTGCTCATTCGGTGTCACTGCGGCCGCGTGGACTATGCGGTCGATTGGCGCAGCTGCCAGCGCCGCGTCGAGATCGGTTTGGCACGTGACATCGCCGTTGACGCAGACGGCGCCTGCAAGCTCAGATCGCGCCAGCAGCTCCATCGGGGCCGGCGCCAAGTCGAACAGCACGACACGCTGGCCCGCCGCCAGAAAACGCTCCGCCAGCGCGAGCCCGATGAATCCGGCACCGCCGGTGATCAACGTGGCCATAGCTTATCTTGCTACCAGTGCTTGCCGCTCCAGGCGCGCCACCCAACGCGCAATCGGATACAGCAGGACGAAGAAAATCACCGCCGCCGCCATCAGCGGTGTCGGATTATAGGTTTGCTCTTGAGCGACGCGTGCCGAGCGCAGCAGTTCTGGAAGCGCGACCAGCGCACCGATCGAGGTGGCCTTGATCAGCTCCAGTGAATTGCTGGCCAACGGCGCTAGCACATTGCGTATCGCCTGTGGCAGGACGATGTAGAGCACGACATGCAGCGGCCTGAAGCCCAGCGCGCGCGCTGCCTCGTACTGACCCCGAGGAACGGACGCGATCCCTGCGCGAAAAATTTCGCCGTAATAACCGGAATTGTTAAGCACGAGCGCGAGAATGGCGGCAGCAAAGCCGCCCAGGGTCAACCCGAGAAACGGCAGGCCATAGAAGACGAGGATCAGAAGCACTACCACCGGGAACGCCCGGAAGACATCGATATAGACCAGCAGAGCGACGTTCAGCCAGCGATGATGGAAGCTATAAGCCACCGCGATGGAAAGACCTAACAGGAGGCCGAGTGGCAGAGCCACCAGCGCCAGGGCCAGGGTGTAAAGCAGGCCCTGCAGCAGCAGCGGATAAACCCGCATCAACGCGTCGATGTCGGCGAAGTTATCAAGCAGCGCTTGCATTACATCCTCTCATCGTCCTTGTGCCGATCGCCGCTCGATCCATCGACTGGCAATTACGAGCGGCAGAAAGAACAGCACATAAAAGGCTGCTGCAAGCGTCAGCGGCGAGGGGTTCGCGACAATTGCAGTCACGCTCTGCGCCTGGCCCAGGGTTTCTGGCAATGACACCGCGGTGCCCAGTGCAGTGCCTTTGCTGATCGAGATCGCCCGGTTGGTCAAAAGTGGGACTGCGAGCCGGAAAGCCTGAGGCAAAATGATCTGCAGCAACGTGCGTACCCGCCCAAATCCGAGAGCGCTCGCTGCATCCCATTGTCCACGGGGCACCGCCATGATGGCTGACCAGAATATCTCGCTGCTGAACGCCGACAGCACCATGGCCAGTGACAGCACCGTGGTCACGAATGGCGAGAGGGTGAGACCCACGTACGGCAGGCCAAAATAGATGAACACGATGATGACGAGTTGTGGCAACGTCCGCAGCACGTCCACGTAGACAACGATCAACGCGTTCAACAGCCGCAGGTTGGCACAACGAAGCAGCGCTAACAGCAATCCGGTCGCGATGCCGAACACGATAATCAGCAACGCGACGGCGACAGTCACGCGAAAGCCCGCCAGCACGTCCGGAAACGCGAGTGCGATGACCTTCGGATTGAAATAGTACTCGAGAATGCGGTCCATCGGCTGTCACCAAGTGGCGGCCGGACCGCCCTGCGATCCGGCTCTCGTGCCTGGCTACTTCTTGCACGCCGGAATGTGGGCAGCCGGCTCGAAGCCTTTGAAGCCGGGAGGCCCGTAGCCGAAAAACACCGTCTCGATCGCCGAGCCGGCATCCGGAGCGGCCCCGTACCACTTCTCGTGCAGCTTGCGCAGCCGCCCGTCGAGTTTCATGCATTCAATCACGTTCTCGACCTTGTTGCGATACTCGGTGTCCTCCAAACGGAACGCATAGGCGAAGTTGCGACCGTTGAAGTCCTTGTAGCCAACTTTGATCGCCTTGTTCTGGCTGGCGGCATACACCGTCGTCGGAATCTCGTTCAGCGCGGTGAATGCGCGCCGGGTCAGCACGGCCTGCACACTGTCCGGAAAGGTATCGTAACGCTGCACCTCGAACCCGTACTTTTCGGCATTCGCGGTCGCCCAGGTGTCTGAGATCGTGCCGCGATTCACTGCCACCGCCTTGCCTTTCAGATCGTCAAAGCCTTTCATTTCGTCGGCGGCACGGACCAGGAAGCCGTTTCCCGTGGTGAATAGCGGTTCGGTGTAGAGCATCCGCTCGGATCGTTCGGCTGTCAGGTTGAGCGGGTTGACCAGGAATTCGACCCGCTTGGCAAACAACGCCGCAAACAGTCCGGAGAAGTTGATGTCCACGATCTCGACCTTCGAACGGCCGAGTTCTTTGCCGATCTCGTTAATCAGGTCTACGCCGAAGCCCTCGGGCCCGCTCGTGCCCCGGACCATCCATGGCGCGACACCAAAATCGGATGCGACCACCAGCGGCTTATCGGAGGGATGATCTGCCTCCTGAGCGTGAGCCGGGTTCCAGCCTGCGACCTGGATCCCGGCTAGGATCAAGGCGATTACAAGATGCTTCGATCGGAGCGTCATCGGTCGGGTCCTTCCATGCGTCAAGGCTTCACGGGTTGTGCGGGATGGGTGGCAATCCAATGCCGGGCAATGTCGGCGCGCCGGCAAATCCAGACCGCATCACGCTTGGCGACGTGGTCGAGAAACCGCGCGAGGCCCGCAGCCCGGCCCGGATGGCCGGCGATCCGGGTGTGCAGGCCCACCGACATCATCTTCGGCGCGCTTGCGCCTTCGGCATGAAGCATGTCGAAGGCATCTTTCAGATAGGCGAAGAAATCATCGGCGGTCGTCATCGCGCCACGGATGAACTTGGCGTCGTTGTTCACAAGACCATAAGGGACGATCAGATGCGGCTTGCCCGCGGCGGTGGTCCAGTACGGCAGCTCGTCATTGTAGGCGTCGGAATCATAAAGGAAGCCACCCTCCTCGGCCACCAGCCGGCGGGTGTTCACGCCCGCGCCGTAGCGGCAATACCAGCCGAGGGGCCTCTCACCGATTGTCCGGGTGAGACTTGTAATCGTCTTTCTGATTCGCTCGCGCTCCTCATCCTCACGGAGAAGCTGATGCCGTTCCCAGCGCCAGCCATGGGCGCACACGTCGTATCCATGCTCACGGATGGCCGCGGCCGCCTCCGGGTTGCGCTCCAGCGCGAGGGCGCACCCCATCACGGTAGCGGTCATGCCGCGCTCAGCCAGTAACCGGATCAGCCGCCAGAAGCCGACGCGGCTGCCATATTCGAACATCGATTCCGCAGCGAGATCCCGCCCCTCGAAGCCGCCCCCGCCCTCCGTCAGCGCCGTCTCGGTGATGCCGTCGCCATCAGCAAACGACGCCTCCGACCCTTCCTCATAGTTGACACAGATATTGAGCGCGATGCGCGCAGCGCCAGGCCATTTCGGATCCGGCGGATTACGTCCATAGCCGATGAAGTCGCGATTGTGATCAGCCTGCACGGTCACGGTTGTCTATCTCCTATGAGCCTGAGGGCGGCATCACGATGGTCACCGCGCCATCGAGACCGAAGAACACGTCATCGTCGTGCAGGCCGGTTACCCCCATCGCCACCGCAAACTCCATGGGGGCGTCGAGCACAGTCATTGGATGATGCCACACATTGCGCGCGTACGTGACGACCTGGTCGGGGCTCGCGATGAACCCCCGCAGCGTCGTCAGGTCAGGATCACCATTCGGTGCGGCTGAGCAGACCATGGCCAAATAGCGCGCGGAGCCGAGCGGCACGAAGGTCTGCGCGGAATATGGGTGCCGCTCCAGCATGGTAGCTCGTAGCGGAAGCCGTCCCAGCGTCACCGCTCCACTGATCCAGAGCGAGAACGATTTTGCTACGTCGGCATGGTTCTGCATGGTCGGAAGGTAGCGCCTTCGTTCGCCGGTCGGACGCGAAGCCACGTCGCCGAAAGGAGCAAAAGCCTCGGCCGACAGCGGCTCGAGCGAAACCGTATACGAAGGAGAATCGTTCATGAGAGCTGATGTCCCGGCGCCGGTGCAGGCCGGCTCAATATACCAGTGGTATACCATTGGGCCTTAGCGTTATCGCTTTGTCAAGATCGCAAGCAGCGACCTCCGCGCACATCGGCGGCAATCGAAGGTGAAAAATCGAGCAAAATGCGGCGCGGCTGAACAGGCCTGCGCTGGCCAGGGACCTCGCAGCGGCGGCGATCAGCCGTGACTGTCGGGCAAGAATATCCCGAACGTCTCCAGCATGCCCTGGCGGACATTGGTGAGATGCTGGACCATGGCATGGCGCGCCACTACCGCGTCTCGCTTGATGATGGCGTCAACAATGGCAAGATGCTCGCGGCACGCCGGCAACAGACGCTCGGGGCGCCGCTCGACGTTGCACATCCTGATCTTGCGCCGGGTCTCTCCGATCAGGACGCCAAGAGAGCGATTACCGCAATGACTGGCGATCTGATCATGGATCTCGTCATCCAGCGTCCAGTGCTTGGCTTTGTTGATTTCAGCGGTGGACAGTATCTTCTCAAGGCTAGCCTTGATCGGCTGCAGCACATCGAGGCTGATACGGGTCGCGGCGAGTGAAGCCGCCTCGCTTTCAAGAATGAGTCGCAGATGGATAAGTTCGAGCAATTCGGCGATGCCAATATTGCGAACGATCACCGAGCCATTCGAAAGCTGTTCCAGCCTACTCTCGCCGAGCAGACGGCTAATTCCGGCACGCAGCGGAGTACGCGACACCTTAAGGCGGAGCGCTAGGCGTCGCTCCTCGATTACCTCACCCGGCGCAAGTTGCCGCGATTCAATCAAGTCTAGAAGCTTTCGATAGGTCGCCTCGGTGACGCTACCTTCCGACCGCAGACGCCTCGGTGCTTCTGCCGCCGCCGCGCGGAGGGCAGACATTGCGGATTGGCGCTTGCGCGCGGTCGACTTGGTCACGTTCATTCCTCGGGCGCCGTTCGTCAACGGCAAATTGATAGTCATGCAATTGCGACTTGTCGAGATGCATCGCGTCGGGCTTATCCTGCCTAGAGCAAGACAATGGGAGTTGCGAAACCCACCGCTGCGGCGCCGCATATTGCTACCACCGGCATTTGCCGTGCAAGCAACCTTGGCTCTGGTTTTATCATGAACCTTGTGTATCCGAATGGAATACCACGGATGTGAGCCACGCGGCCGAACGTCAACTGGCGTGTTGCCAGACCCAGCGGACGAGCCGACCATCGATTTCCATGGCCCATATGACCATCCGCCGTTCGCGATTCGACGTCTCCGACATCGCTTAACGCCTCGTGCGTGACTGACGCAGGGAGACTTAGCATCGTGAGCGATGTCGACAATCCGAGCCGCGACGCCCACTTCGTGAACAAACCGGCCGGTTTGGCGCGTCCTGGGGATCTGTCGGTGCAAAACCCAAGCGTAATCCTTTAGTTTTGCTCGAAAACGGCAGATCGCTCACCTATAGTTGCGCCCAACAAATACAAAGCAATTACCGGCAGTAAGCTAGCAGGCCCGTCTGGGCTCCGTTCCAATTGGAACCAACTTGCTGCCCGTGCCGACTTTGGGGGCAGAGCGTGGCGGAGAGTGCCGAGACAACTGACGTTGCTCGTGAAGTGAAGATCAATTGCGTTGTGTCGGATAACGTCAACGTCGCTTTTTACCAAAACGCCGTTCCGATCGTTCGTGAGCTTGCTCTCGAAAATGCAATCGGCCACGACCTTTCCGATATTTCGGTGCATCTCGCGGCGGAACCGCCATTCCTGACACCTGGCGTGTGGCGAATTCAGCATGTCGCCAATCAAGCGACCCACCACATTCGGGGTTTGGATCTGAAGCTAGATTCGGCGTTCCTGACAGGCATCAACGCGTCTCGGCAAGCCCAGCTACGCATACGCGTGGATGTCGCCGGCGAGACATTTGCCGAAAAGATTGTCGAGCTCAATTTGCTACCGCCATCGCACTGGGGTGGCGTTAATGCCGCGCCCGAACTGCTGGCCGCGTTCGTTCGCCCAACTGATCCTAGCATCGACGTCATCCTGCGGGAGGCGTCGGGTAAGCTTGCTACGGCTGGCCGGGATGATGCCGTCGATGGCTATAGAAAGAAAACCAAGGCCCGGGCATGGGAGATAGCCGACGCGATATGGGCCGCTTTGGTTTCGCACTCGATCGCTTATGTCCTTCCTCCGAAAAGCTTTGAACGCTCCGGCCAGCAGGTTCGCGGGCCTAGCGAGATCTTGTCTCGCAAGGTTGGTACTTGTCTGGACCTCACTCTGCTTTACGCGTCCTGTCTTGAGCAGGCAGGCCTTAACCCGGTGCTCGTCCTAACTGAAGGTCATGCTTTCGTTGGTGTGTGGCTCGTTGACGAGGATTTCTCCAGCCTGGTTATTGACGATCCCCAGATGCTACGCAAGCGCGTGCAACTCGAGGAGATGGTCCTGGTGGAGACGACGATCCTCACCGGGTCTAATCCGGGGAGGTTTAAACAAGCCGTTGATGCTGGTGCAAAGCTGATCGCCGAGGACGCGACCTCCCCGTTCGAGCTCGCCATTGACGTCAAGCGCGCGCGAAGCGCCAAAATCCGGCCACTCGATCTGTCGGGGTCTGGTGAGACGACCATAACTCCTTCTGGCGCACCGTCCGTCTCGCATGAGGTTGGCGAGATCCCGAAATTTGAGGAGGATCTCGACAAGCCCCGTGAGCCCGTCTCCGAAAGGAATTTGGATCGACTCGAGGTTTGGAAGCGCAACCTCTTGGATCTCACGCTGAGAAACCGCCTGCTGAACTTCAAAGATACGAAGTCAACTATCACGATCGAATGCCCTGACGCGGCGATGCTGGAGGACAAGCTCTCGGGGGGAGATCGCTTCAAATTGCTGGGAAAGGCCAGCGTGCTCGACGGCACCGATGGGCGCGATACGGCGTTGCTAGCACAACGACTGCAGGACGATGCACGCAAAGAGTTCGTCAGTGACGCCATGGTCCGCGGTGAACTCCACACAACGGTTCCCGAGACCGATCTCGAAGGTCGGTTAACTGACCTTTACCGGGCCACCCGCCTCGCCTTCGAGGAGGGCGGCGCCAATATTTTGTACCTTTGCCTCGGGTTTCTAAAGTGGACGCCCCAGGACAGCGCGGGGCCTTACCGCGCGCCGTTGATCCTCGTCCCGGTCCAGCTTGAGCGTAAGAGCGTGCGTTCCGGCTTTCGCCTGGCGCTTCACGAGGACGAGGCCCGGTTTAATCCGACACTGCTGCAAATGCTGAAGCAGGATTTCGACCTTTCGATGCCTGAGCTCGAAGGAGAATTGCCGCAGGACGCAACGGGTGTCGATGTTGCGGGCGTCTGGAAGACGATCAGGCGTCACATCAAGAGTATCAAAGGCTGGGAGGTCACCGAACAAGTCGTGCTCGCGACGCTGTCCTTTACGAAGTACCTAATGTGGAAGGATCTCGTCGATCGATCCGATATCTTGAAGCGGAATCCGGTCGTCCAGCATCTGATCGACACACCAACCCACACCTATGACGGTTCAGGGGCAGCTTTTGTCGCAGAGAACACTATCGACCAGATCGTGGATCCGGCTGAGCTCTTTACGCCGCTCTCGGCTGATTCCTCCCAAATTGCGGCCGTCCTCGCCGCGCAGCGTGGGGGCGATTTCGTGCTCTTCGGCCCGCCAGGTACGGGCAAGAGCCAAACAATCGCGAACATGATCACGAATTGCCTAGCACACCAAAAGACAGTGCTTTTCGTCTCGCAAAAGACTGCCGCGCTCGAGGTCGTAAGACAGCGAATGCAAGCGATCGGCCTCGGCAACTATTGCCTGGAGGTTCATTCGACCAAAGCTCAGAAATCCAGTGTGCTGGAGCAGCTTGCTACCGCCTGGCGCGAGCGCAATCTCGTCACCGAGGAACATTGGTCGGCGGCCGCTAGCGAGTTGAAACGGCGGCGGGACCAACTGAATAGACTTGTTTCCGCGCTGCATCGACGCCGGCCTAATGGCATGACGGCATACGAGGCGTTCGGACGGGTCATCGCTGACCGTGAGCGATTTCCAGACGTCGGCCTGACCTGGCCTGCGGGCACCGTACACTCCCCTGAAGACCTCGTACGGATGCGAGAATCTTGTTTGGATATCTGCACCGCACTCGAGGCCGTCGGGGACCCCGCTAATCACCCGCTCAAGGGTATTGAACAGACCAGATGGAGTCCGGCCTGGGTACAGTCGTTCCAGCAGCTGATCGAACGTCTTCATTTCGCGCTGCGTGAAGTCAGGACCGCGGCAGACGACCTTATCGTGTCGATCGGCCTCGACCGCAACGCAAGCGACGATGCTCTCTTGCCGCACCTAATCAAGCTCGTTTCGCTCATGCTGCACGCTGACGCCGCGGACGGAGCGCTGCTGTTATCTTCCGACGCGCCAGAGCACGTGCATGCATTGTACGATCTTGCCGATGTCATACGTCGGTTGGGTGAAAAGAATTCGGAACTATCGGTCCGCTACGATCTCAAAGCAACGCAGCTTGACCTGCACTCGATCGAGCGTGAATGGATCGATGCGTGCGCGTCGAACATCCTCGTGCGAAACGGACGAAAGAAAAAAGTCCGATTAGCGCTCACACCGTACTGTTCAGGTGAAATCCCCGACGACATCGGTCGGGACATAGTTGTGCTCAAGGATCTCGATGTTCTGCTCCGCGAGATCGAGAGCATTAGACCTCGCTTCAGAGGAATCGAGCGCCTCTGGCGAGGGCCGCAAAGCGACGTCTCGCGCTTCCAGGGATTGATCAACTGGGCCGCAAGCATGCGCGACGCTGTCGACGCCTGTCCAGTGGACGGTATCGCACCGGACCGACTGCTCTCGCACGTCACAGATCTCTTGCTGCGCGACATCTCGCGCTTCCGGCCTGGTGGACAGGTCCGACAGGCCTTCGAGGCCATGTATGAAGCATTTCCGACCATGCATCGCACGGCCAAAGAACTCGGCGCTTGTATTGGCCTCGAGGATCCGGAAGGCATCGTTAAAATTGAGACCGGATGGATTGATGCCCTCCTCCACCAGACCGCGAACTGGAAGGCCAATATCATCAAAGCTCCACAATGGGCCACCTGGCGATCCGCGGCGCAAACGGCCCGGGTAGCTGGCCTATCACCTCTTGTCGATGCCGTCGAAAGCGGGTCCGTGGACGGCGCGGTCCTCACCAGTGTTTTTGACTACGTTTACGCGCGCTGGATCGCCGAAACCATCGTGAACGAGGATGCGGTTCTCAGCAGTTTCTTAGCCGAGAAGCACGAAGCCACAATTGAGGCGTTCGTAGCTGCGGACAAGAAGGTTGGAGAGCTCGCGCGAGACATCGTAAAGGCGCGTATTGGAGCGGCAGTGCCAACCCAGACCAATTTCGGCAAAGATCCGGAATGGGGCACGCTTGCGCGGGAGATCAACAAGAAGGCGCGACAGATGCCGCTGCGACAGCTGTTTGGCCGTCTTCCGACGGTGCTGACGCAACTCGCCCCATGCGTGATGATGAGTCCTCTCTCTATCGCGCAATACTTGCCCGCGGAGGCCAAGCCTTTCGATGTGGTTATCTTCGACGAGGCTTCGCAGATACCGGTGTGGGATGCGATCGGAGCGATCGCGCGCGGTAGCCAAGTTGTCATCGTGGGTGATCCGGAGCAGCTGCCTCCTACGAACGTCGGGCAGCGCGGTGTCGACGACGAGGACGACGACGGTTCGATTGTCCAGAGCCAACAGAGCATACTCGACGAGTGCCTAGCTTCGAATCTTCCGAGCATGCGATTGTCTTGGCACTACCGCAGCCGCCACGAGAGTCTGATCGCTTTCTCCAACGTCAAATATTATCGGGGCGAGCTGACGACCTTCCCATCTCCGGTGACGCGCGATACCGCGGTCCGTTACATCCACGTAGAGGGCGGCGTTTACGAGCGCGGTGGTGCCAAGATAAACCGGAAAGAGGCCGAGGCGGTCGTTGCCGAAGTCGTCCGACGCATGAAGGCATCAACCTATTCAATCGGCGTCGTTACATTCAACGGCGAACAGCAACGTTTGATCGAGAACCTGCTGGATCAGGCCCGCCGTTCCGACCCGTCGCTGGAACCGCATTTTGATCGCAACCAGACCAGGGAGCCGATCCTCGTCAAGAACATCGAGAACGTTCAGGGCGACGAACGAGATGTAATTATCTTCTCAGTCGCCGTCGGACCGGACAAGACCGGACGAGTCACGGCGCAGATCTCGTCACTGAATAGCGAGGGTGGTCACCGCCGCCTTAATGTCGCCGTTACCCGCGCGCGGCGCGAGCTGCTCGTTTTCGCGACGTTGCGGCCCGAGCAAATCGACTTAGGACGCACTGGTGCTAAGGGAGTAGTCGACTTCAAACACTTCCTTGAGTTCGCAGAGAACGGCGCCAGAGCTATCGCCGAGGCCTTCTCGCCAACTGGGCGTGATACCGAATCACCGTTTGAGGACGCCGTGATGCGAGCGCTCCAGGAGAAGGGTTGGGAGGTCCATCCTCAAGTAGGCGTTTCTTTCTTCCGGATTGACCTCGGTATTGTTCATCCGGATTTCCCAGGCCGCTATCTCGCCGGCGTTGAATGCGATGGTGCCGCCTATCACCGATCGGCCACTGCGCGCGATCGCGACCGTTTGCGCGAGATGGTGCTCACGGATCTTGGTTGGCGGATCCGGAGAATCTGGAGCACCGAATGGTGGATGGATTCCACCGCCGCGACAGAGAAGGTCCACAAGAGGCTTGTGGCCGATCTCGAATCCGACCGAGCTTCCCGACCGGCTCCCGAGATCAAGGAAGAACCAACATCTCCTCCGGAGGAAATCCAGTCCACCGATGAAGCCGACGAACCTGCCGCTGCCGGAACGCCGGTCGCGGAAGCGGAAGGTGGAGCTCAGCAAACTGAAACAGCGCCGAAGCCTGCAAATGACGATGGCGAACCGGTCGAGCAAGCAAAAATCTACGCGCGTGGACCGACGGCCGAGGTGGGCGAGCCGGAGCAAAAGACAGCCACGTATGTCAAGGCCGATCCCTCCAGCGTAGCGGCCCCTGACCGGGAACGCTTCTACGACGCGAGCTACCGCGGCACGCTCCGCAGCATGGTCGATCATGTCGTCGACATTGAAGGACCGATCTATTTTGACGTAATTGTCGATCGCATTGCGCGTGCACACGGGTTTATGCGTTCGGGCGAAACGGTGCAGAAAATCATCGCCTCTTCCTTGGGCCGCGATCGGTTTCCAACGACCAAAGAGGGTGAACGGCGGGTTGTTTGGCCGCAGGATGTCACTGCGGGCGACAACACCCCCTACCGAGGCGCTGGCGGGCGCGACCACAGCGACATCCCACTTCCCGAATTGGCAAACCTCGCTTCCATGCTGCGGTCCACAGGCCTGGAGGAGGATGAGGACATCATCCGCGGGATGCAGGAACACTTCAGGTTAGGACGCCTGGCGGCATCGACGCGCGAGCGCTTCGAGGCAGCCGTAGCGGCGGCAGACTGATCGCGACAGTTTGCCCCAAACAGGAAGCCGTTTACGCGACCATCTTGGTGAGAGCTGACATGACGGTTCTGGCGAGGGTCGCGTCATGTCGCTACTAGTCCTCGACCAAGCCGTTAAGAGCCATGCTTCTGAGTTTCCTCAATCTCATCTCCGGCGTCTGGTGGAACGTCAGGCGCTTTATCGAGGATACTCAGCGCAGCATCTATATTCGCTCGGGCGGCTCTCTCCTGCGTCGTCCTCAGTCCACGGCGATGCCCCAGCCCCTCTGCGATGAGCCGAATGCCTGTATTGTCGTTCGAGGAAATGCCCCCGCAGGAGCGCGACGCTAGCGTTCGCTTCGATATCAAGCCGTTTGCCAGCTGCGTGGTAGACTGCGGTAAACATGAGCCTCCGCCGCCACGCTGCAAGAAGCCGGGCGAAGTCCTCCCTGAGATCGGTCTGGAAGGATCCCAAAGTCCGAAGCCGAAAACGCCGCCCTGCTCGTCCGCGCATCGAGTCGAAGGCACATGTTTCGCAGCTCATCTTACTCGCGCAAAGCAATAACAATCGCGCGGTTCAATGCTAATGTTTGGATGAATGGCCCACCGGCGTAGAGTCCCCTCGCAGCTCATATTGATCTTCTGCAACACCCTGATTGATGCGGCATTCTGGAAATCGCAAAATGCGTAGACTCTCCAGAGGCGCTTTTCGTTGATCGCTCTATCGACGATAGGCTCGAGGGCTTCAGTCATCAGGCCACGCCCCCAGTACTCCTTGGCGAGAACAAAACCGAGGCACGCGCCGTGTTCGGTCAATCTGCTTTCGATCATTCCGATCGGATGTCCGACCGAGTCCTTATACGTAAGAACATAGGCTTCGAGGCTCTGTTCGGTCTGCTTTACATCGAGCCAGGAAAGGAACTGCTTCGTCTCGGACACCGACTGATGTGGGCGCCAAGTCAGAAATTTCGCGACATCAGGGTCGCTCGCATATCCGTTGAAGATCGGCGCTGCATCATCCAAACAGGGTTTCCGTAGCAAGAGACGACGAGTTGAGATCATGAAAAGCGACCCTTACCAGAGGGTTCTGCCGATTTTGCGGTGCATTCACAGTTTTTCTTGAAGCCCGACCATAAGCTGAGTAGTCTCCACGATGCTACCTAATTTATTTAGACAAAACTTATAGGGAGGGAAATCGTGGCTGCTGATCAATTTACCGCAAAGATCGACGCGAAAAACGTGCAATTGACCCTTACAGCCGAACAGAAGAGCCAGATCGAAAAGGCTTTCGGTCCCGAGATGGCCAAGAAGGTCCAGTCGTTGATGATTGCACAGGCTGGCGCCGGCCTACAATCCATGGTCTTTATGAATTGAACTCCTTCTCCGAAGCGGAGATTAACCTCCTGCTCGCTCCCGAAGGTGTCTCCGTAAGGGGGCGAGCCGTTCTTTCCGGTGGAACCAGGGTAGGAGTGCTTGTCCCAGGGATTCTGTTGGGGCAGAACGCTCATGGACAGATTGTCGTCCAGGGACCCAAGGGGCTAACGAAAGCTGGCCAAGGATCACTTGCCCCCGCTTTGCTTGCCGCGGGCGCTATCTTGCTAGGAACAGACCGCGAGGTCCAGACCTTCATTTCGGGTCTGGACGCTCCGGAGACAAGTCGCACTTTTTCTTATCTCGCTTGTTTAGGCTTGGATTGCGCGTCCGCCCTCAAGGCGTTCACTCGATTCGCAGACAGCCTTGTTGTCATCATGGGATGCGGAGGCATCGGCTCGTTAAGCGCTTTATTGTTGGCCGGTGCAGGTCTTAGGAAACTCCGGCTCATAGACGGTGATAAAATTGAGCAGAGCAATCTTAATCGACAACTCCTTTATGCGCTCGCGGACATCGGGCGCTCGAAGGTGCAGGTCGTAACAGAGCAGATCCAGGCGCGATTTCCGCGCACCTTCGTCGAGCCTGTTGCGACACATGCCGATCCGCACGCCCTCGATCAAATCTGCCAATCAGCAGATGCTATCCTACTCACTGCCGATGAACCTTTAGGCATCTTAAGCGCGACCGCCGACCACGCGGCTGTCGCCAACATTCCCTTGGTAGTCGCTGGCTACAATGTACGATCTAGTCTTGTGAGCTCTACCTGGGAGCTTGGGCCCACTGACAAGCAGGTCGACTGGTATCGCGCGCCGGGCACGATCATGCCAAGCTTCGGTCCGGTCAATGCCGAGCTCGCGGGATTAGCCACGAACCTCCTCTTCCAGATACTGAGTGGTATCCTCAGCGACTCGGATGCGAAGCAGACCCATACCTTTAGAGAACATCGTTTTCCGAGGGGCTATACATATTCCTCTGGAGTCAGCCGAAAGTAATGTGCGGCTTCGTAGGAAAAGCTTTCGAAGTTAGCTCGAAGTACGAGATTGCGTCCTCGCTGACCGCCTACCGCGGCAGCGTCAGCGGTGGGTGGAGCGATCCCGAAATCGAACTCTTTGCTTGGCGGTTGCCCCGATCCGGCAACCGCATTCGACCGCAACCCGTAGTTACGGACAGTGGATCGGTCCTGGCATTAAACGGCGAAATCTATAACGCACCACAACTAGTTCGTCGGCTAGGACTCTCCGTTCGTCCGGGTACCGTTGACACTGAAATACTCGCGCTCTGGCTGGATTCGAGGGGGGCGGAAGGCGTTAGCGAGGTCGAGGGTGAATTCGCGCTGGCGTTTTTCGACAAGCGGCGCCATGCGCTGATACTTTCCCGTGACGTTATGGGCACCAAACCATTATTTTGGCGGCGCGTCGGAGAAGCTGTCTCGTTCGGCTCGTCGGCTAGGGCGACCAGCCTGCTGGCCGCAGGTGCTATCGACATAGATGCGAAGAAGGTCAGTGATTGCCTCTGGTATGGGATTCCGGAAACCGGCAGTTGCTTTTCCGGGGTCGAGAGCGTCGGTCCCGGCACAACCCTCGTCTTTACTTCCGACGCCACGAAACGGCTTACCCGGCCGCTCGAGCCGTCCTCACCGTTGATTGCAGAGATGCTATCGAGGGCGGTACAGCGTCGCGCCGCAGGCTCTGGTAATGGGCTCGCGTGGAGTGGGGGACTGGACTCTGGACTTTTGAAGGAATTTTGGCCCGAGAGCGTTCCTTGTACCACCGCCCATATTTCGGCTCACAAGTCAGACGTCACGGCGGACGTAGTCGGGCTAACCAGTGCAGAAGGATTACAGGTCGCTCTGACCCAATTCGCAGATATCGCTGAGCGGCCGCTGACAAGCCTTTCGGGACCGGCCTTGTCGATTTTGGCCAAGGCTGCAGCCTCTAGGGGCGTTAAAATTTGGCTGGGTGGCGAAGGGGCGGATGAGATATTTGCTGGATATTCCTATTATTTTGCCGCGAGCGACGGTCATCCATTCTTGACTGCAAAGCACCAGGCAAGACGGGTCGTGGAGCAAGCGCTCGGCCTTCCAAGTGGGAGTGGCGCGTCAGACCAAATAGTCGGACTGATGCAAAGTGACAGCCCAAAATCTTGGTTGGAGTTCGATCGGACGATCCGTCTTCCTGAACACTTATGTGCAGTAAACAGCGATCTTCCCAGCATGCTGGCTGGCATCGAACCGCGTACTCCCTATCTCGATCTTTGGTCCGCATGCGCGGCCGATCGGCCAGAAAGCCCGAAGAAGCCTTTGCAGGATATTGCGCGTAGTCGGGCCGCCTCTTTCAAACCAAAGGAAGGAATCTTCTTTCCGACAAAGCTGCTTGGCCAAGAATGGATACTGCAAGCCGCGCGGGAGATCGAGGGCGCAGAATTCATCCAAATCCCGCCGGACCTCTCGGTACGCGTGGCCTCAGCTTTCGACCGATTTCATAAGCTTTCACTCCCAGAGGGAGTAAGCGCATATTTGGAAGAAGCTATCTGCGCCTTTGTCGTTGGTGTCTGGAGTTTTCAAAGAACACTACGAATTCCAAATCCATCCAAGCTGCAATTTGAAAAAACCCTCGTAACGACGAAAGATGGATGGGTTTGTCCGGGAGCTGGCTCTCTTACAGGGGTCCGAGAATGAAGATTGCCTATAAGAGCAACCGATCAATCGATGGTTCGATCAAATATTTGCTATCTACGAATGATCAACTCACGGTCGAATCCGTGTATTTGCCAGACGATGCCAACAATGGGATCTGCGTTTCCACGCAAGTAGGTTGCAACATGGGATGTACTTTCTGTGCAACCGGCCTTCAACGATCGCGTCGTAATCTTTCTTATGTAGAAATCTTCGAACAGGTCAGTTTGGTTGCGTCGGACACTGGACAAAACACGCCACTCGCCTTCATCACCCTCTCCGGCATGGGAGAACCGCTGGCCAACTATAAGAATACGATGAGGGCGCTCGACTGCTTCCGCGATCGCAATCTAGCGCCGACTCTTTCCCTATCGACGGTTGGGCTAACTGATCAAATTGGTCGCATGCAGCGAGAACGCCGTAAAGACCGATTGTACGTATCCCTGCACGGCTCCGATGATGCCACGCGCCAACGGGTAATTCCGATTGCCCGCTATTACCCGCTTGATGATTTGGTGAAAGAAATGACGCGCTACGCCGAGCAGGACTTCGGCAAGGTTCATGTGAGTTACCTGCTTCTGCCTGGGGTCAACGACACAGAGCGGCATCGAGATCAACTCCGCGCACTGGTTTGGGGACGTCCCCTTGTGGTTCAGGTCCTTCTTTGGAACGCAGTTGCCGGGATGGGGTTTTCGCGGGCAACAATCGATACCGCGTCAGATTGGGTCAACTACATGTGGAACGTTGGAGTCCCGGCCTATGTCATGCAAAGTAAAGGAAGAGATATCGGCGCTGCTTGCGGTCAATTGAAGGGATCGCACTAGATCCGCGCCTGCGACCTCACGTCCTTCCTTGCTCATCTTGCCCGCCGCTTCGTCGCGCGGCGATCCAACTGCGGTTACAGCCGAAAACACCGGCACTAAGCTCCAGGCAAACGCCCTTGTTCGAGTCGCGGCCGTGTTCGCCTAAAGAGACATCACGCGTGTTCTAAAAATCGGAATTTTACTTGTCCCGTCGGGCAAAACAGTGATTGAGTGCGCCCGAGAACATAACGGGAACATCACTATCCTCGATGCTAAACAGGGGGATATCCCGGCGCGATCTCAGGAAACGTCTGACTTTCGGTGGCAGTAATGACCTCAGTGAAGGTTGGTTAACGAGCGGTTAATGGCCTTGCGGTGAGGTCTCGCCAAGAGGCTGCGATTCAAACGGGAGGTCGGCGGTGTCTGACCAGGACTTGAGGAATCCGAACTTCATCGAAGTGGTGAAGCGCAATGGCGAATTCAGCGAACACTATGGCCCTTGGCGTGGTGCGGTACTCTATTGGCTTTCGATGAGAGCATCCCGACCTCCGTCGGCTTGGTGGAAGGTCGTGTTGATGACGATCGGTACCGGCTCCGCGGTTTTGGTTGAGAAGTTCGGCTGGCCTTGGATCCAGTCGCTGTGGACCTAAGTGCTCCGTGAATATGCGAACGGCGGTTCGGGAGCGGCGCTCGCTGAGATGCTCCGAACCACTGGCCTCGAGGAGGATGAGGATATCATCCGCGGAATGCAGGAGCACTTCGGCCTCTACGCATCGACGCGCCTCACTTGGCTTTCCTGATCGCTCGTAAGAGGCGCGTCGTTTCAGCGACAAGATACAGCTTATCGTAACGCGTGACGGTGCGGCAATGCATGGTGCAGATCCGTACCGGACCCAGTCGTTGGAATGACTCGCGCACATCCTCCCGTCGTTCGAACACATGCTGGAAGACTTGCTGCCAGTTATCGCCGCGGTCGATGATCCGAAGGTAATCCGTGAAATCGGCGTATTCGATCAATGGGCGCTCTACTTCGCCCCGACGAACAGCAGCGTCGCGTTTTTCGACCCACTGATCCCTCATGCCGGGAGGGGTCCGTTGCTTTATCCATTTCTCCCCGCATGCAGCCTGCATGATTCGATCGACGAAGCGGCGCACTTCGCGTTCGAAACGCTGAAGCAGATCGAACGAGGCGTTGGCGCGCTCAAGATCATCTTCTTCGGCGCAGTCTTCTTCGCCAGCCAGCGAGAACAGCTCCTTGGTTAGGCCAGAAGCCGCTAAGCTTTCGTCGAAAGCGCGCGGCGTAAAGTCTACCAACGCGTTGTTGAAACCGCGGCTGCTATAGTAGAGCGACCTTTCTTCGGCGTCGTAAAGTGTCGCCGCCGGCACGGTGAGCTCGTCGCGCCAGTCCCCTACACCAGTTCGCAAGGCCGCCGACACGGTTTCGGCAAAGGGCGGTTCGCGTCTCAGCAGAGCACCCATCCCCTGCAACTCACCGAACCCGAAAGCGGACTCTGCCAGTCGGCCCTCGCGGAGCCAGGGTGAGTGCATTGCGTTCATCGCCGCGTATAAGGATGAATGATCAGTACCGAATGCGGCACGCGCAAGCGCTCCGCGTGATGCCGCGGCAGCAAGTCCCACGAACTCGTCGTGGCGTGGGATCCGGAAGCTCTTTTCATAGTTTTGCTGCGCATACGAGGCGAGATCGAGCACAGACCGCGCGCCGGCGTCCATTGCGAGCACATCGGCAAACGCCCCGCCGACACCTGCGATGCGCAACATCTCTGCCAATGAAGTCATATGACCTCCAGCGATGCTGCGCATGACTTCGGGCGTCAAACTAGCCACGGCGAGCGTGCTTCGCCAAGAGTCGAGGTGTGTTTCCAAGCCGTTCGTGGCATAAGCCGCGTCCTTCAAACCAAATGTCGTTTGATCGTAGGCGCGCCTCAGCTCGTCGGCCACGCCTCCGAACGCAACATCGAGCGTCGAATGGACCCCCGCGGGGGGAAGTCCGGCGGACACGCGCGCTGTCGGGGACGACAAGTCAACGTCAAATCCAGCCAGGTTGCTGCGCGCGATACCGGTAGCGGCGTCCCGCACGCGGTTGCTGGCTTCGGCCACCTCGATTGTCCGGCACACCTCGGCAGCAGACGGTAAGGCGCTCGAAGCCGCGCGAAGCGCCTCGGTCCTTCGCGCAGCCTTGCCGTCCTCGAAGACGCGATGGGCGCTGGCGAGCCGTGCTTCGACATCGGCTCCGAGAGATGCGAACGCACTCCGACCAGCCGCGGCATCCTCGGCGGCGCGCCGCAACTCCTCGGCGGCCGTCCAGCTTGGGACGGCGGCTGCCTGCAGGGCTTCCAACGCACGAACGGCCTCAACGCTATTGAGAACACGCGTCGCGTCGGCAATACGTGCGTCGAGGTCCGCGAGCACGTGTTCGTTGCCGATAGTCTTCAGGCTGGCAAGGCTGCGCCGCTCGTGCGTCTTCGAACTTGCCTCGACGTTCGCCGAACCATCGCCCTGGTTTGGATTGTCGCTCATGCTGACCGCCCCCCCGAATCGCCGCCAATCGAATCCTAGGGGAACTCCGGGGCGGCGCGATGGCAGCAGACCAGGGTCAGGCGGGAACGGGGCCCGACGAGGTGGCTCACGCTTCATCAGCGGAGCGACGATCGGTCTATGTCCGTAAGGCACGATTAGTCGCACCTTCGTAACAGTTTGAAAAACCTGGAGTTAGTATTCTAATCCTAGCGCGCAAACGACGACGACGGTGGTACCACGCGTGGTACGAAACCTTTAAGAAAAGGCGGGATGCTAAAAAGGGCTGATTTTGTTGGTAGCGGGAGAGGGACTCGAACCCCCGACCCCAGGATTATGATTCCCGTTTTCAAAGAGTTCTGGCATCTCCTTGGTAACTTTAGCCGCCAAATTACGGCAAAAATGGCCCGATTAGGCTTGCCGAGGCGCTCAACCCGCCCCACTTAACCGCCTATCGTTTGTACGAAACTTGTACGGATTGGTGGCAATTTGGCCGAAGCGGTAAGCGAAAAGAAGACACAGCAAGTCCGGGAGCGGATCACCCCAGCGATCGTTGACCAGGCGATTGCCGCGGCCAAAACGGCAACGGACAGCGGTCGGATTACAGATTGGAATGACACGGAGCAGCGGTACCTGACCCTTCGCCAGCGCGGCCGGTCGGTGCGATGGATCGTGCGTGCCTACGGCCTGTCCCGCAAGATCGGCTCCGCCACGGGAATTCATGTCGATCCGACCTATCTGTCGCTTCGAGACGCTCGCGAGAAGGCCAAGCAAGTCTATGCAGATATGGCCGGCGGCAAACTCGATCAGGCCCCTCCAGAGGAAAAACCCGAGCCATCCAAGCCGGTCACCTGGACGTGGGCCGATCTGGATCGCGAGTACCAGGCGATGATCGCCAGGCCGAGGTGGATCAATCGGCGCATGAAGCCCGCAAGCAAGGGGACGTGTGACGACGTCCGCCTTGCATTCGCCAAGCCGTCCTACCAGGCACTTCATCCCCTCCTCTTGACGGAGCTCAACAGGCCGCTGCTCAACCAGGCACGCAACGGGGTGGTGCCGCGAGATCCCGACAAGCGCGCCGGCGTGCATCGGCAGCGCGAGAAGTGCGTCACCTATTTCCGCGCCGCCATGTCTTGGGCGGCCGACAAGCACCCGGACGAGTCCGGTCTCACCGAAGATGTCGACCGGTGGTGGGAACGGCTGACGGCCGGCGAGCCGCGACCGGAAGAGATGGCCGAGATCACGGCCAGACAGGCGTTGCATCGGGACCGCAAGGACAAGATCTCCGTCGAGCACATCGGCGCCGTTTTGGCGCGGCACGAAGCCTACTGCGCTGGCCGCGTCGCCGAGGACAGGATTTCGCCCGGGATCAGATTTGGATTGTGGTGGGTCTGCTTAACGGCGAACAGCCTCCCGCACCAAGGGATCGTCAACGTTGATATCGCCAGCACGCGCGATGCCACCGTCAAGAAAACTAGACACTCGAAGCGCGCCATCATCCTTGGAAACCAGAACCAGCAAAGGTGGCTCGAGCGGACCGATGGCTTGTACCTGAGCACGGAAATCTATGGCGTTGATGTCGGGCGCCGCCAGCACAACACGCCCTAGCCGGGCAATCACTCGATCTTTGCCTTCGATACGAAGCTGGAGCAGAGCTGCAACGGTCAACATAGCCCCCATGCTGTGGGCAACCACTATAATGTCGCTAACCTCGGAGCTGCTGCTCAACATTGTCAGTAGAGCCATCAGATAGTCCCGAGAATAGCTTGCCGATTGCTTGTCCATTTCATAAGCAGCTACCTGACCTTGCGATGGCCAGGAGAACAGGATTGGAATCCCGTCGATTTTGATGTCCGCCTGCAATTCGGCGAGTCGGAACAGCGCCTCTTGGAAGTTGCTGTTAAACCCATGCACGAAAACGAAGGCTTTGTGCTTTTTTCGGCGAGTATCGCCTTGCGGGGCGACGGCTTTGCGAAAATCGGCTTCACTCATCACGGCCTGATCCACTACAGCAAAGCTGCTCCTTGGATCGGGGGGTGCGGTCGGCATTTCGACATTGCCGGACTTATGGTTGGGCGGCACCGAGACGACAAACTTCGCAAAGTTGAGTGCATTGGCGCTGTTCGCAGTGAATACGTTACCCGACGAAATCTCGCGCGCACGCGTGGTCGCCACATAGATCTGCAGCGCCTTTTCGCCAGACGAGGCGGCCACGGGCGTCAGCACTTCTGGGCCAGGTCTGGCAGCGCAACCGACCAAGATGAAGGAGAGTAGAACGGCGACCGCCCAATCTATCTTGCGACAGCGAAAGCTACTCCACATGGCAACTGATTCCCGCAAGCCAATACGCACTGATCTACTCGCTTGCTATCGCTTGAAAGCCCGACGCCAAGCGCCCGGACTTACGCCGACCGCCCGTCTCAAAACTCGCGTGAAGTGACTTTGGTCGCTGAAGCCGCACTCCGTGGCCACATCCGATAGTGACAGCCCGTCATCGCGCAGCTTTTTTTGGATAGCATGACGCTCTGTCAATTGACCACTTATGCGGCGCCACTCCCAGCGTGCGACGGAAGGCGTGCGAGAAATGACCCACTGATAGACCACACTCTCGCGCCGCCTCCTTGAGCGCCACAGCGCATGAACGTCAGCTGTCAATCAGTTGGAGACGGTCCCACAGTTGCTCAAGCAATTCTTGAACGGACGTGATCCCAGCTAACTACTTATGCTCTTTTGGGGCGTGGACTGGTTAGCACGTAGCTCAATGCGGATTGATGCGAGCTGGACGAAGGTTGAGCTTCGGGATCCCGTTGGGCAAGCCGCGCGAGCGCAGCACGAGCTCTCCAGACGACTTGCCGTCATGGGGACATCGTTCATGACCTCGTAGCCGACCGGCTTAGGTGAGCCGCATAAGATCGCTGCACGAATGGCGCTCGACGCAGGATGCGCCCGCCTAAGCGCGGTCTACAGGTCACTTCGACACGATTCTTTCTGCAGTCTGCCCAGAACCAGCAATGGCGACATCGCGCAACTTGGCGGCAAGATCCGTGCTCACAATCCGCAGAAGGCTGGCGCGAAGCTCTGGTCTGCTTGCCGAAAACTCTCTTACGTGCCGCAGGTCCCAGCTTACAAGTGTTCCGGGACCGCGGGCTACAACGTCTACCGGACAGGCCAAACCGCTATAGGCGCTCACGTCTCCGATGAGCTGACCAGGTCGAAGCGCCATTCTGATGTCGTTGCTGAGAACGGCCTCGAGATCTCCAGCTATGATCACAATGGCCTCGGATATCTCCTGCCCTTTTTGGAGAATAACCTCTCCCGGCGAGCAGTCGACCCACCGGGCGAGGCTGACCAATCTTAAGAATTCCCGCTTCTCGATCGAGCTGAATGCGACCCGGTGGAGACGATCTTCCCTGTCGCTGAGAACGACCGGCCGCCGCTCCAGAAGCGTCGCCACGATGCGAATTGCGTTGACGATCATGAACGCCACTCCCCAAAACATCGGCGGCCACAATTTTTCTTGCTGGAAATAGTAATATGGCAAGGTCAGTCCCTCGCCGATGATGGCCAAGATTCGCAGCTTGAGGACGCCTCGCGCCGAAAACGCCACAAGGAACACGATGTTCGAGAGGTTAATCAGGCCGTTGATCCCGAGAAACTGATCAACCACGAACTCATACATAAAGGCTCCCGCGACGTTTTCAGATGCGACCACGCCCGGCACGAGCCAGCTCGAACGGCGGCAAGCCGCAACAGTGGTGACGATATCAGCAACCGCGCCAGTGAATGCCGGTGACCATACATCGCTTAGTCGCCGCGTGAATTCGATAGAGGATTCGCCTCTCCGATATAGAGACAACATAAGGATAGGGGACCGAGGCGCGCGCAGTGTAGAGACGCCTTTCGGCGCGTGGCACAACACCAGCTGAGTAACGGGAAACTTCTTCGTATTTGGACGCCATTATTCCGCTCTTATAAGACGACATCCCTCTCGAATTCACATGCCTTCGCGTTCATCTTGCGCAAGCATTTGCCCACGGTGGCGACGGAGACAGAAGATGATCCACCCAGCCTTTGCGGCAACTCCGAAGAGCTTGTTTCGAAAAGCCGCTTCGGCCATATTTCGATTCCTACTCGGGAATGACGGCGCACGCATGCGATACCGCCCCGAAGCTCACTATATGCGGGGCCCGGGCCCGAAATGGCGGCATAAGCACGGCTTGGATCGATCTTTGGGGATCGTAAGCGCTTCGCCGCAAACGTTTCCGACGCACGGTCAGTGGTCGCGTAGTTGGTTTATCCGCGCCGTTACGACGCTCGGGAGCCTGACCGAAATTATCAAAGGGGCGTTCACGCTGCTTGGAAACCGAGATGCCGGTCTATCGTGCATATGTCGTTGGGCGACACGACCGCCCATCGGAGTGGTTCAGATCGATTGTGACGATGATAGCTCCGCCATCAAGTTCGCAGCGCCTCTTGTCGACAGCCACCATGTGTGGAGCTTTGGCAATTGGACCGGTCTGTAGCCAGGTTCGACGCCCGATCAAAGCAGGCGCTTAAGAGAAGCAGGTTTAGGACCACCTGCTGCAATTGAACGCGATCGCCGTGAACGGGAACTAATCCCTCAGAAAGCCGGGTCTGGACCCAGACGCGATTTTTGAAGATTGCGCCTTGCCCGAACATGATCACCTCATCGATTGCCGCATTGAGATCAAATCGCTCTTTTCGCGGAGGCGCCTTCTTCATCTGATCTCGGATGCGGTCGATGATATTTCCGGCTCGATCGGAATCGTCCACGATACAGCCCAAGGCTTCCCTCACTTCGCCCAGATCTGGCGGCTGTATGTCGAGAAAGTTCAGGGCTGCACGGGCGTTGTTGCGTGCGCTGGCAATCGGTTGCGTAATTTCGTGAGACAGCGAGGCAGCCAATTCTCCCATCATGCTCACGCGGTTCATGTGGGCGAAATCCGATTGAATTTGATCGAATCGCGCCAACGCCCTTGTACGATCCTCGATGTCCGTCAGTAGAAGATACCAGCGGGCGATGCGGCCGGAGTCATCGAGAATTGGGACGTGGCGGTTTTCAAACCACCGATATTCGCCGTCGAAGCGCCGCACGCGAAGCTCGAAGTTGAAGGGAATCTCCGACGCGACCCCTTTCTTAACGAGTTCGAAAATACGGGGAAGGTCTTCGGGATGCACCGTATCGTTTGTTCCCCAGTTCTGTAGCTCTTCCAGCGATCGGCCAAAATACTCGAAAAGTTGGCGATTGGCGGCTTTAAGTTCACCGTTCGGGGCCAAGACCGCAACCAGGCCGGCTATCCCGTCAATTGCTAGACGTAAACTTCGTTCGTTTTCACGCAGGGCTTCCTCGGCGCACTTGAGGTCTTCAATATCCAGATTCACTCCGACCCACTGCAGTATGGTTCCATCGTCCGCCAGGAGCGGTTCGGCGCGACTGAGGAACCAGCGGTAGCCTCCTTGAGCGTTACGAACGCGGAAACTCCCCTCACCGCCCTCGCCCGTGCGCAGGCGGGTCGCCCAATTTTCTTGTGTTTCTGCGCGGTCGTCCGGATGCACGAAGGGAAGATGGGCGTCCCACTGTGCGCCAACGTCGATGCCGAAACGCAGAGGATGATCTTTCGGAAGACCAAGGTAGTCCGCGGTTCGTTTGTTTACGAAGGTGAGCCCGCCGGACCGAGACGCGTACCAAGTATGCGCGGGAATCACATTTAGCGTGGCTTGCAACTGTGCCACGTATCCGGTCTGATGCTCGGCCTTCTTGCCTTCATCGACGTCGACAGCCATCTTCAGCCCGCGGGTTTAGTGCAGCGACCGAGCGCTGTACCGGCCCCGGAGCGCCGTTCATCGAATACGGCACCATCTGCCGGCTCCAGCGTGGAGCTTTCGACCAGAACTCGGCAGACAACGCGTTAGGTGCGCACCGCGTCCACTGTCCGCCCTGAAGGAATTTTACTGCATCGCCTGAGAATTGCCAGCCGTCGGTTGGTTGGTTGGTTGGTATCGCCCTGACCTGCGCTCGATGTTCGCTTCGGCAAAAGGCGACATCCGGCGCCGCTGCGGATGGTTCCGCTAGGGTCAACAAGCGAGATCGATCAGGGATGGCGGCTCAGTCAGCGGGGATCGTAAACTGAAAGAGGCTCCCCCTCGGCTCGCACTCGGTCGCCCACAGCCGCCCACCATGGGCTTCGATAATCGAGCGGCAGATCGAGAGGCCCATGCCCATGCCGTCGGGCTTCGTCGTGTAGAACGGTTCAAAGAGACGCGGTAAGCTCTCCGGGCGCAGCCCATGGCCGGTATCCCGCACCGCGACGCACACGCCCCCCGGCTCTATACTCACGGTGCTGATGTGCAATTCGCGGTTTTCTTCCTCAACGCCACTCATCGACTGGATGGCGTTGAGGATTAGGTTCAACATCACTTGTTGCAGTTGCACCCGATCGCATTGGATACGTGGCAGCGCGGCAGACAGCTGCGTGCTGGCCGTGACGCCGGTCTTGACCGCTTCGCTGCGGGTTAGGGCGGTCACCTCCAGGATCGCTGCATTGAGGTCGACGGCTTCCTTCCGGGGCGGCGCTTTTTTATGAGAGACCCGATCCGGTCGACGACGTTGTTGGCTCGGTCGGCATCGCCTACGATACAGGCCAACGCTTCCCTAACTTCACCCAGATCTGGCGGCTGCTTATCCAAAAAATTCAGAGCCGCACGGGCGTTGTTGCGTGCCGTTGCAATGGGCTGCTTGATTTCATGAGCAATCGAGGCGGTCAGCTGGCCCATGGTGGCGACGCGGTTGGCATGCGCCAGCTCGCCTTGCATCTCGCGATATTGCCGCTCGCGACGGGTGCTCTCCAAGGCAATGGTGGCTTGCGCAGCGAAGTCTGTGAACAAGCAAATCTGTTTGTCGGTGAACGGCTGTACCCGCGTGCGGCCCAGACTAATTACCCCGACTATCTCATTGTCTTTGAGCAACGGCAGAAACAGGGCCGTTCGATAACGAGCCTTCGCCGCCGTGACCCAAAGGTCAGCCCGATGATCGCCTTCAAGTGCTGTCAAGTCTGGGATGTGGGCGGGTAACCTGCCTGTGGCTATCCGACCCAGAAAACTCTCCTTGTCGAGCACTGGGAATGATGACCTCACCTGACTAACCAAAAAGGGGTCCCCTCGCACCGCAACGAGACGAAGTCCGCTTTCTTCGAAGAGACGCAAGCTGCCCATGTCTGCTCGACAAAGACGTTTGGCGCTGTCGAGGATGGCGTCGAAGATGGGCTGCAAGTCGTGCGGCGAGCCCGCAATCGCGCGCAGCACTTCCGAAATTGCCGCTTGTTGATCGATGAGTTCGGTCACCAGGTCTTGCGGCCCAGAAGCGGTTATTTCTGCGCGGACACCCTCGTTCATGCGGAGCAGCCTCAGCTTAAACGGTGAGGACAGCATAACAGCGCCAGCCGCAGTTCGCGATAGCTCTCAGGGCCGTCCAAATCGAAGATGCGGCCAAACAATTGACGTCTGGTCTGGGCTAACACCGGAAGTCAGTTGATTTCTCGATCCCTTCGTCGGTGCGTTCTTCCTTGCCCAAGCATCTCTATAAGCAAGAGGCTCTCGTCTAGCCACAATATGGCACCGATCACCTTTTTGGGTGCCTGTTTTTGGGTTGACGGGTAAAAGCAAATGTAACCTAATCAATGCCTTAAAGTAGTCCTCCTGGCAGGAGGCCTTCATGAACGAGCTCTCGGGCTACGTATTCTCGTCGCTTCGGGAGGGCGACATCGCTCTCTACCGGGGCTCCGGCAACGGCTTGACGCCTATCCTGCTTGTTGCCGCAGAAGAAACCTCGCCCGGTTCCGTCGAGCGTCTTGAACACGAATATGCGCTCAAGTCCGAACTAGACGCCGAGTGGGCAGCGCGACCCGTCGCGCTTACGCACGATAACGGCCGTATAACACTGGTGCTCGAGGATCCCGGCGGTACGCCGCTCGACCGACTGCTGGGCCGGCCCCTGGATGTATCGCATTTCCTGCGCATCGCGATCCCGCTCGCGGGCGCGCTCCGCCATGTGCATGAGCGTGGCCTCGTCCACAAGGACATCAAGCCGGCAAATATCCTCGTGGAATCGGCAAGCAGCGACGTGTGGCTGACGGGGTTCGGCATCGCTTCGCGTCTGCCGCGTGAGCGCCAAGCCCCCGCCCCGCCGGAGGTGATCGCGGGCACGCTCGCCTACATGGCGCCGGAGCAGACTGGCCGGATGAACCGCTCGGTCGACTCCCGAAGCGACCTCTACGCGCTCGGCGTCACGTTCTACCAGATGCTCACTGGCTCCCTGCCGTTCACCGCGGCCGATCCGATGGAGTGGGTGCACTGCCATATCGCCAGAAAACCGCTGCCGCCCAGTGAACGGTTGGAGAATATTCCCGCTCCGGTCTCCGAAATCATCATGAAGCTCCTCGCGAAGACCGCCGAGGAACGCTACCAGACTGCAGCTGGCGTGGAGGGTGATCTTCGGCACTGTCTTGTCGAACGGGAGCGTAAAGGGTGCATCGAGCCCTTTGCGCTTGGCGAACACGACGCGCCCGATCGGCTGCTACTTCCCGAGAAGTTGTACGGAAGGGCGCGCGAGATAGAGACCTTGCTCGCCTGCTTCGACCGCATAGTCAACAGCGGCGCGGCGGAGCTGGTGCTAGTCTCCGGATATTCCGGCATCGGAAAATCTTCGGTCGTCAACGAACTTCATAGAGTGCTTGTTGACCCCCGCGGGCTCTTCGCATCAGGCAAGTTCGATCAGTACAAGCGTGACATCCCTTATTCCACGCTGGCGCAAGCCTTTCAGTGCTTGGTCCGGCCACTGCTTGGCAAGAGCGATCGAGAGTTAACTGGATGGCGCCAGGTCTTTCGCGAAGCATTAGGCCCCAACGGGCAGCTCATCATAGACCTGGTTCCGGAGCTGAAGCTCATCGTCGGCGACCAGCCACCGGTCCCTGAGTTGCCACCCCGCGACGCTCAACGCCGCTTTCAGCTGGTTTTCCGGCGCTTTCTCGCAGTGTTCGCCCGGCCGGAGCACCCGCTGGCGCTGTTCCTCGACGATTTGCAATGGCTCGACTCGGCAACGCTCGACCTGCTGGAGGACTTGTTGACCCAGCCGGACGTGCAGCATCTGATGGTGATCGGGGCTTACCGGGATAACGAGGTCAAATCCGCCCATCCTCTGATCCGCAAACTCGAAGCGATCCGCAAGGCTGGTGCGGTCGTGCACGAGATCATCCTTGCGCCTCTCGCCTGTGAAGACCTGGGACGGTTGATTGGCGATGCTCTTCACTGCGAACCCGAACGCGTCAGCGCTTTGGCAGAACTGATCCATGAGAAGACGGCGGGAAATCCATTCTTCGCCAATCAGTTGATTTCCGTACTTGTCGAGGAGGGTCTGCTCACATTCGATTATGGTGAAGGGCGATGGTCCTGGGACCTGAACAGCATTCGTGCCAAGGGTTATACCGACAACGTCGCAGATCTCATGGCGGCGAAGCTGAGCCGTCTGCCGCCGGCGACTCAGAAGGTTCTCGGCCAGTTGGCCTGCCTGGGGCATGCTGCCGAGTCGGGAACGCTGGCGCTGGTTCACGAGGCGAACGACGAAGCGACAAACGTAGCTCTGTGGGAAGCTGTTCGGGCCGGCCTTATCCTTCATTCGGGCGGCACGTACGCATTCCTCCACGATCGCGTCCAAGAGGCGGCCTATACGCTCGTCGCCGAGGACGAGCGGGCCATGGCGCATCTTCGCATTGGCCGATTACTTGCCGCGCGCACCCCACCGGAGGACCTCAAAGAGAACATCTTCGACATCGTGCACCAGTTCGGCCGTGGCTCGGGGCTGATCAGCACAGAGCGGGAGCGGGAGCAGGTCGCCACATTCAATCTAATGGCAGGTAAGCGCGCCAAGGCGGCGACCGCCTACGCCGCAGCCCTGCGGTATTTTGTCGTCGGACGCCTGCTGCTGGGGGAGAATGGTTGGGAGCGGTGCTACCAGCTCACCTTCGACCTCGAACTCGACAGGGGCGAGTGCGAATACCTGACCGGGGAATTGGCGGCAGCGGAAGAACGGCTCTCGCAACTGTCGACGCGGGCGCGGACTATTGTTCACGCCGCCGCAGGCGCTTGCGTGCGCATCAATCTGTATACGACCCTCGACCGGAGCAACAAGGCTGTCGAGGTAGGGCTGGAATATCTCCGCCGGGTTGACGCCCGATGGCCGCAGCAGGCGACAGCCCAGGACGTCCAGCAGGAGTATGATTGGCTGCGGCAACGGCTCGGCTCTGGCTCGATCGAGGGGCTGCTCGACCTGCCGCTGATGACCGATCCCGACCGGCGCGCAACCATGGACGTTCTCACGGTACTAACATCGCCCGCGTTGTTCACCGATTTGAATCTTTTCCGCCTCGTTGTCGGCCGGATGGCGAGCCTCAGCCTGCAGTATGGCAACAGCGACGGATCGTCCCTTGCGTATGCATGGCTGGGTGGCGTGCTCGGGACACACTTCTGCGATTACCAGGCGGGGTTCCGCTTCGGCAAACTTGGCCTGGATCTGGTTGAGAAGCGTGGCCTTGATCGGTTCCGAGCCCGCGTCTACCTGGTTTTCGCAGTCCATGTCGCGCACTGGACACAGCCCTTGGCCACAAGCCGCGCCTTCCTGCGGCGCGCTTTTGAGGCCGCACAGGAAGCGGGCGATCTTTCCTATGCCGCTTACAGTTGCATTGACCTGACGGCGAACCTCTTTGCTTCCGGTGCTCCACTCGACCAAGTCGAACGAGAGGCCGAAATTGGGATAAAATTCGCGCAGGACGTGGGCTTTGGACTTGCCAGCAACAATCTCACTGTACAGTTTAGGCTTGTCCGGATGTTGCGTGGACTGACACTGGACTTTGGTTCCTTCAATGACGCAAAGTTCGACGAAAGCCGTTTTGTACAGCAATTTGAAAACAATCGCGGACTGAGCATTTGCGCGTGCTGGTATTGGATTCGCAAGCTGCAAGCCGGCGTCTACGGCAGCGACTCCGTACGTGCAATCACAGCGGCAATGGAACTCGCGCCGCTGCTGTGGACAGCGCCCACGCAAGTGGAGCAGTCTGAATATCAATTCTATGGTGCCCTTGCGCGGGCGGCACGGTGCGATGAAGCTCCGGCCGAGGAGCGATCCCATCATTTGGCGGCGCTGGCGGATCATTACAGGCGGATCGCAGTTTGGGCGGAAAATTGTCCGGAGAATTTCGAGAACCGCGTTGCACTTGTCGGCGCAGAGATCGCCCGGATCGAAGGCCGTGAGTTCGATGCGGCTCGTCTCTACGAGCAAGCGATCGGCTCGGCCCGCACAAATGGCTTTATTCACAATGAAGCGCTCGCTTACGAACTGGCCGCACGCTTTTACGCGGCGCGTGGATTCAAGCAGATCGCGGACCTGTATCTGCGGAACGCCCGCTACGGTTATCTCCGTTGGGGAGCCGTCGCGAAGGTGCGACAACTCGACGAGACGTATCCAGACCTCAGACAGGAAGACTCACTTCCCGGCCCGATGAGCACCATTGGTGCGCCGGTTGAACACCTCGACCTCGCGACGGTGATCAAGGTGTCGCAAGCCGTATCGAGCGAGATCGTTCTTGAAAAACTGCTCGACACGCTCATGCACACCGCGATTGAGCAAGCGGGTGCCGAGCGAGGTCTGCTGATTGTTTCACAGGAAAACGAGCAGCGGATCGCAGCGGAAGCCATAACGAGTGGTGATACAATCATCGTGCGCCTGCCTGACCAGCCCGTCACCACAACGGCGCTGCCGGAAGCGCTCGTTCGGACCGTCCTTCGCACGCGGGAGGCCTTGATACTAGACGATGCCGCAGTTGAACCCGCCTTTGCCGCCGATCCCTATATTCGGCAGCGCCAATGCCGGTCCATTCTCTGCTTTCCTCTAATCAATCAGAGCAATCTCATCGGCCTGCTCTACCTTGAGAACAACCTGGCACCCAGAGTCTTCGCGCCAGCCCGGATCGCGGTACTGAAGCTGCTCGCCTCGCAGGCGGCCATCGCGCTGGAAAATGCGAGTTTGTACCGCGATCTCAGCGAACGCGAAGCGAAGATCCGACGCCTGGTCGACGCCAACATCATCGGGATCATCATCTGGGAGCGTGGAGGCCGGATTCTGGAGGCCAATGACGCGTTTCTCCGCATCGTGGGATACGACCGGGCGGATCTCGTTTCACGCCGCCTGCGCTGGACCGACTTCACACCGTCGGAATGGCTCGACCGCCATGAGCGATGGTGGATCCCGGAGCAAAAGATGATGGGGAGCGGGCGGCCGTTCGAGAAGGAGTACCTCCGGAAAGATGGCAGCCGTGTGCCCGTGCTGGTCGGTGTCGCGAACTTCGAAGAAAGTAAGGATCAAGGAGTTTCTTTCGTCCTTGATCTTACGGACCGCAAGCAGGCTGAACTAGGTCTGCGGGAGAGCGAGGAGCGCTTTCGCACGCTCGTACAATTCTCCTTCGACGTGTACTGGGAATCCGATGCGCAGCATCGCTTCATCCGTCAGGATCTCGCCGAAGGCCTTGCAGACCCGCCGGCGCCGGGCTCTGAAATCGGCAAGACAAGGTGGGAAGTGCCCTACTTGGAGCCTGACGCGGAGGCCTGGCGCAAGCACCGGGAGACCCTCGAGGCCCACCTGCCTTTCCGTGACTTTGAGCTCGCGCGACCCGCCGCCGACGGCGGCAAGCGCTACATATCCGTTTCGGGCCTGCCGGTGTTTGATAAGGCGGAGCGCTTCATCGGCTACCGCGGCGTCGCGCGGCACATCACCGAGCGCAAACGAGCAGAAGAGGCGCTGCGGGACATGCAGATGAAGCTGGCGCACGCGAACCGCGTCGCCACCATGGGTCAGCTCTTGGCCTCGATCACCCATGAAGTGAAACAGCCGATCGGCGCAGCACGTAACAACGCGCGTGCCGCCCTGAACTTTATGGACAACAATCCGGCAGACCTGGGCGAGGTCAGGGAAGCGCTCGGCTGTGTTGTGGACGATGCCGATCGAGCGGGAGACATCATCGACCGGATCCGAGATCACATCGAGAAGGCGCCGCCCCGGAGAGAGTGCTTGGACATCAACGCGGGTATCCGCGAGATGATTGAACTCACGCGCGACGAATGGGTGAAACACGGCATCTCAATGCAGGCAGACCTCGCGGACGGCTTGCCGCTCATTGAGGGCGACCAGGTACAGCTGCAACAGGTGATCCTCAGTTTGATCGTGAATGCCGTCGAGGCTATGAGCGACGCCGGCGACGGGACGCGAGAGTTGCTCGTCAGCAGCCGGAAGGCTGACCCGGGCGGCGTGCTCGTAGGGGTGCGAGATTCGGGTCCGGGACTGGCGCCGGAGACTCTCGAGCACGTTTTCAACGCCTTCTACACGACGAAGCCTGGCGGTTTGGGGATGGGCCTGTCGATCTGTCGTTCGATCATCGAAGCGCACGGCGGCCGATTGTGGGCGAGCGCGAACCTGCCCCGCGGCGCCAGTTTTCAATTCGCCCTGCCAGCGATCGCAGACACCGCGTCGAGATGCTGCACTCGTGAGCCGTCCTAAGGAACAGGCAACCCGGCCGCGAGTTCTGCTGTCGGTCATTCGTGTCGATTTTGGCAGTCCGAGATAGGTCCCCTTACGGGGTAATCTCGGAAGTACTGGTTCTACGGTTTTGCCGGTTGAGGGCGTCGGTTTGGACTTGTTTCAAGCGACCAGACGGGAGCCTCGAACGATGCTACGCTGGTTGCGGCGTCCCCCTAAGCGCCCCTGCTATCCGGCTTGCCAATCACACATCGCCATGCTGCCAGGCGCTCGCCGGGGTGTTGCGTCATCCACTCGGCGAGTTGCGGCGCGCCCATCAGGCACGACTGCATCGACACGTTAGCAGTCCGAGTTGGTGACGGTCTTCTCGTAGCATTTTGTCGGCGAAGAGAGACTGCAAAGCACTGCGATGATCTTGATCACGACCGGAGACCCCCGTTGCTACGATGGGCGTTGGCGTCGCTGACCGTATGATTGACCGGTGCCTTGTCCTGCTGTTCGTTGAACAAATCAATTGGCGGCAATATGCTGTCATATATCGCGCGGGCCTCTCGAATGAGACGAGCGTGCTCGCGCTCAGACTTCGGGACAAATCGAACAATCTCGCCCATATCCGCTCCACACACCGGTTAGACAAGCAGTCCGCAGTTCAACATTTCTGTCGCAAATTAGCCGTGATGCCGCCGATCAGGCTACCTACATCACTCCTCTTCAGCGTTAGCAGCCGATCGAGCGGCTACTTTGGCCGCATCAACACGGGAGGCTTTCTCAGCTCGCCGCTGGTAGTCGTCGGCAAGTCCCTTAAGCTGACCCGCAATCGCTCGGTCGGTCATGGCTTGGGCAGCGCGAAGCAAAGTCTCTGCTGTTTTCAGGTATTCCTTGCTTCGTTGCGAGATCTGCTGAATCATCACAGAGCCCTCGCACGGTTCTGTGCCGCTTGGTCTGAAGTGGGTTGGAGCCAAGGCAACCAACTCCGGTCGCTTGCCCGGCGATCTCTGAATCGATCGACGCACTTCTTGGAACAAAGAGGGGCTCGCCACGAGTAGTACCGGACGAGACCAAACTTGCCGTCACAAACCGCGCATCGCGCGGCTCTGCCACATCTGAGACTGTCGGAGCGGTTCGGCATTGTAGACTCCTCTTGGCGTTATCGTTTGTTCGTCGATCATCCTTCTTTCACCGCCGCACCTCATTCGCTATGCGCTTTTACAACGCCCACTTAAGATGATCGCGAGCCACGATTCAATTGAACGTGGGTACTCGTCGTGCAGCCAAAGTCATCTCCGGACGATACTTAGGCTTAGGCCGGTCACATCTCTCGATGCGGCACTTCGATTTGCCCGGCGCTATGGGCGATCATGCTCCTCTCGCGGTCTCTAGGGTATCGTACACACCCAGGGACACTTGACATTCGTGACCCGTTTAGAGGGACAATGTGGCTTCGCTCTTCCCCCTCGAGAGAGGCAAGTCATATCGTCCGCCATTCTCCGGGATCGCAGCAATTGAGCGAACGCTCGCTACGGCGTTAGCTCCGGAGGAACGCATTTCCTTACGCAGCCAGCTGCTCGTAGTCCGCGCGTCCATTTACCCGACTTCGTCCGCAGGACGGCTGCGGACTAACCAATCGCCGGGTCGCTGGGCAGACCTTGGCTTTTGTCTCATGCTGAAGAGACGGATTGGCTCCTTGCAACCGCGCAATTCGTGGACACCCACGTCGACAAATGCTTTTGCAATCTCCAGACTACCCTCTACCAACAACGCCTCCACGAACTTTCCGGTAACCAGCACCGGAGCATCGAGAATTCGGCAATAGGCTTCAAGGCGGCTCGCGATATTCACGGTGTCGCCGACAAGGTGAGCTCGAGCCGCCTTTCGCTGCCGACATCTCCCTGGACGACCTCGCCGCAGTGAATGCCGATGGCGATGCGGAGAGCCGCCTCGTTGCAGCGGAAGCGCTGCTGGTTCCAGCATTCGATCGAGTTCACGATTTCCAGAGCACACAAAGCCGCGTTTGTCGCATCTCGCCGGCTCGTCAGGGGCGGGCCAAAAAATGCCATCAGCCCGTCGCCCAGATATTTGTCGACCGATCCGTGATTTGAAAAAACTGCCTCGCTCAGAAACTAAAGCAGATCGCGCAGCATGCTGATGACGACGTCTGGAGACTTTCCCGACGAATGGGCGGTAAAATCTATCATATCGGCAAAAAGAACCGTGGCTGGTTGGCGCCGTGCGAAGGAAAATGGAGTACGAATGCCGACAAGCTGGTCGACAATCTTCGGCGAGAAGAAACGAGCGAGATTTGCTCGCTACCGCTCAACTTACTTGACGCGCAGATTTGCCGAGACGTTCCGGAGCACCAGGATGGTGGCAATCAGGATCGAAATCAGGCTCACGGCAAACCGCAACGGGGCGGCTCCATCCGCCTCAAATCCGCGCATAAGCGCGTAGCTGAGGACCGTAAGGAGTGCACAGGTGACGCCCGTGGTCACGATGCCGCGGCGATGTAGGTCATGAGCGGAAATCAAGACAACGATCACGTAGAGGGACGCCACGGCAAAGTGGAGGGACGTCAGCGTATCGATAAGAAAAATGCCAGCCGCGAGCGCGGCCGCCACGGAAAGAGAACGGAGTCCGGCAAGACAACGCAGCGTCGAATCATCGCTTTCCCTTCGACGGATCGGCTAACGGCCGCCGCCAGCCTCCGAAGTGACAGCACGGCGTCGGAGTTGTACGCTAAGGCAAGAACTCGGACCGTCGAGGCGCGCATGGCTCATTGGCGCCCATCCCCATGCCGTTCGCCGATCGGACGAGACTTAGAACCAATGCCGTCCGCCCGAGTATAGTGCTTCCCAACGCCGCCTAGGCAACTATCAGCCGGCCACTGCGACGATCGGCTTAATCTTCGCCGGTGCTTTATCCGCGTTCTTCGACCAGGACCGGTAGTACGCCAGCGCGGTCATCATCAGGATCCCGACAATGCTGACCACGATCTGCATCCAGATCGCGCCGGACACCTCGACCAACACGACGTGTGCGGCAAAGGACAGGAATATCCCGGCGCAAAATACTTCAAGCGACTGCTGACCGCATTTGAGCGCGGGCCGAAAGATCGCCCATTCCAGCCCCGACCAATCGCGTGGCAGGAGACGAACGACAAAGAACGCGAACACAACGAAGTGCAGCAGGCGATAAGGCGCGAGGTTGGTCTTGTCGTTCGGATTGAAGGCATCGTAAATCTCCGGCGGGATCAGTGCGTGCAGTTCGTCAGACCGGGCCGCCATTGTCATCACCAGAGCGAACAGAAGATAGCCGATGCCGAGCACCAACGCGGTACGCGACCGGATGAACGGCATCGCCTGTGCCGATCCACCAAGCGCGAACCAAGCCCCGAACGTAAACAGAAACTGCCATGCGAATGGATTGAAATACCAGACGCCAGTTGGATAGGCCGGAACGTTCCATCCCAAGTGCCTGGCGGTCAAATAGAGCAAAGCCGAAGCAACCAGCGTCATATTGGGTCTGCGCAGCATCAGCCATAGTATCGGCGGGAAAACGCCCATCAGAACGATGTAAAGCGGCAGCACATCCATGTTCACCGGCTTGAAGCGAAGTACCAATCCCTCGAACAGGAACTGCGCGGGGTTCGCTAGGAAACCCCGTATGTTGAAGTCATCGGTAAAACTGGAGTTACCATAGTTCTGCGCGACATATCCGATTTCGGCGAGATAGAGCACGAAAAGGAAGACGTGAGCGACGTAGATCTGCCAGACACGCTTTAGAAGCCTCGATGCGCCGATGATAAACCCGCGTTCGAGCATCATCCGCGCGAAGACAAAGGCGACGGTGTAACCGGAAATGAAGATGAAGAGATCCGCAGCATCGCTGAAGCCGTAGTTCCGCGTTGTCACCCAGTTCACGATGTTGTTGGGGATATGATCGAGGAAGATTCCCCAGTTTGCCACACCTCGGAACAGGTCCAGCCGGAGATCACGGCCTTTCGTCGGGAGCGTAGCGAGAATCTTCATCGTCAATGCACCGAAGCTTCAACGCGCGGCATCTCGTCCACCGATTGCTTGCCTGCGCAGCGCCCGCGCTCACGGAGTCTAGGGCCTGCTCCGGCATTTCGACGTGATCGCTCCGAGCATCGCTGCCCTATTACTACTCGTATTGTACAATCGTGCGCATGCTGGATTAGCTCTCATTCAATGAAGCTGTGGCGTTGGAGCTTGCGGGGTATGGGCGATACCCTAGTCAGCTCGAGATAAGAGCCACATGGCCCTTGCCGATATCCGTCACCAGACGAACTCGCCGGCATCGCGATGCCGCACTCGTCGCACGGGAAGTAGAATTGGGGCAGCATGACACCGACAGGAGCGGCGTGGTTTCAATCTGTCTCCGGGAAATGCCAGCCTATCCATAAGTCACGACGCGCGACGCGATTGCGCGAGGTAGGTCTCGACGTCGCGCGCCTATCCATCGACTCAAACCAACAGCAATCCTCGAGCGATCGCTGGAGCTCGTTGGGACCCCGGGCTCTTGCCTCACGAGTCGGCGGAACCGACCGGGCCCTCCTATGCTTGGCTCGCACGGGCGGATGATAGGCAACGATCGGCCGAGCATCCGGTCCTGGCTTCACCACAGCGTTGGCCACGGAGTTGATGCTCGTTCGATCCGTCATTTCATCGGGCGGACGCTCGACCAGATCCCGGGCCGGCGCCACGTCAACGGATGGTGGCAAGAGTGTCGACAGGTTGGTATCCAGAACGACCTTCTCCGGCCACTTGCGGGCGGATTCGATCCGGATGGTCGCGCCATCAATGATCCCCGGTCGATCAGGAAACCGGTCCGGGAGCTCCGGCAACGACCAGCCGGCTATCAGCAGAAGAACGGCGAGTGTGCTCCCGACAACCGCAAAATACCTTGCCACAGGCAAGGTCGTTAGCTCAGGCGATCTGAGCGATCTCGATCGACTCATGCTGCGACCATCCCTTCAACAGCATGCATCCAACTGCACTCTTGGGCTTGTATCAGAATGCGAGGACTTGAACCCACCTGCGCAAACAGCGCATGCCACACCCTTTAGCCGCCGCTGGTTCCCGATTGGAGCTGGTCGAACAAGCGTCTGCGAGCAGGAGATGAAATTCCCGACAGCAATCGGATCAAGACTGGCGCCGAGATATTCGCGAGCTTCCGGCTTGCAGTCCTGTCTCGGAAGCAACTCGGCAAGGTCGGTCGTAGCCGTCAATTCGAACAGGGTGGCGGATTGGCGTTTGGCCTAGCATCTCCCGGCGAGAATTCTTGTGCTGCGCCGAGACGGGCGATCACTCGCTCCGCCCGGCCTCGGCATTCGATCCACAGGGACAGTTCGAGGAACAGCTGCGCCGCGTCGCGATCTCATCGTCACCATTTGGCCCGAATCTCTATTCCACGGCCGCGCGGATGTTACCCAATAGGCTGGAATGCGCTGAATGGTTGAAGGTGCCGTCGCAATCTAGCTATTGCCGACGCGGCCCATAGCCCAGCGCCGGCGCCGGGCGAGTGTTTCCCGATGGACCGGGACGGGCTGCTCTTGTGTCGGCGTTTACGAGTGCCAACAGCGTTACTCTTTCCGATTCAAGGTATCCGGCGACGTAGTCCGCAAGCCGGCGGAAGACCACGTTGACCTCGGCATGCTCCTCTAGTTTTTCGAGGGCATACGCCCGGGTCGTGTCCAACAACCGATAGTGCGCCTGCGTTTCGTCGACCCGAGTTGCTATCAAGGACTTCTCGACCAAGCCAGCGATTGCGTCAAAAATCTCTCCGGTGTCTTCGCCGGGATCGCCTGCGACGTGCCGCGCGCCTTCCAGGGTGAAATGGCCGACGAAAGGAGCAATGCGTCGAAAGACAATCCTCTCTGCGTCGGACAGCAGATCGTAGCTCCAATCCAGTGTCGCCTTAAGGGTCCGATGCCTGAGAACCGCCGTCCGATGGCTTAGTTTCAGCAATTCCGGATGAGACACCAGGCGGGAAACGGTGTTCTTGAGGCCGATTGCGGCCACCTGACCCGCCGCCAACTCAATTGCCAACGGTATGCCATCCAGCTTTCGGCACATTTCTGCAACAAGCGGTGCCTCTTCGTCGGTGAGAACGGCGCCTCCTGCCCTTGCCGCCACCCGCCGTACAAACAACTGCACTGCCGGATATCGAAGCACGGCATTTGCCGTTTGCTCTGAGCCGCCTGTTGGAAAATCAAGGGGAAGCACCCGGCAACAATGTTCGCCCTCGACTTTCAGCAATTCGCGACTTGTGGTCAGAAGATAGACCTGCTCCGTTTCTTGGTAGAGCTGTTCGGCAATCAAGGCGACCGCCTCGATCACATGCTCACAGCTATCGAGAATGATAAGAAGCTTTCGCGACCGAACGAGGTCGACCAGCTCCAGGCCGGGATCTTTCGATTTAAGTGAAAGTCCCAGAGACGTCGCGACAGCCCCCGCAACCTGGTGCGGATCGGTGAGGCTTTCCAGATCAACGAAATAGATCTCGCTGCCAAATTCCCCCGTGACAGCGCGGCCAACGGCCAAGGCAATCGTCGTCTTGCCGATGCCGCCGGGACCGAGCAGCGTCACAAACCGATCATTTCGAAGCTTGTCGCTGACCTCTCTGGCAACCGTCTCGCGCCCGATCATCATGATCGGGCGCACCGGAAGCCTGCCTTGGCGCCGGGACTCGACATTCCGGCATTCCCTGGCGTCTCCGAGGGAGACCACTGTGCCGACGAACGAGTAGCCCCGTCCCTTGATATTTGTGATGTAGCGGTTGCCGAATTGGCCGTCACCAAGCGCCTTGCGGATCGCGGCCACGTGAACCCGGAGGTTCCCCTCCTCCACGGTGACGTCTGACCAAACGCGATCAATCAGCTCCTGCTTCGCGATGAGCTCCCCCGGGCGGTCGGCAAGGTAGATCAAGATATCCAGCGCACGATCCCCGAGGGGAAGCACCTGACCGTCGCGCCGGAGCACCCTCTCACCAATCGAAAGCTCGAAAGGGCCAAACCTCAGCTTCCTATGAACTACGGTGCCAGACATATGTCAGCCAAATGACGGATTTTCCCTGCCCGCATGCCGGCAAATGCCGCGCTTGTGCGTACTGCTGTTGAGCGCAGCCAGCATCTTGGCTGGCTTTCGGTCGAGCGATCTATTGCACGCGAGTAATGCAAGTTACGCATGTAGTCGCGTTGCCTAAGCCTTGGTTTAGAAGCCGCTCAGGGAAGGACTTTCACGCGCTAAGCTGCACCTTTCACTTTAACAAGGGAGCAGACCCGAAGAGATGGAGGTTGTTTGCCGCTAACCGCACGCCAGCGGATTGAATCCTGCCGGATGGCGGGACGACGATACGTCAGCTTAAGATTCTTGCGACTTCTCGGGTACCAAGCCGAGCTTGGCCGCCATTCTGCCGAACTCGGGAAGCGAACGGGCGTTCAGCTTCCGCATTGCGTGGCTGCGGTGCACTTTCACCGTCGGCTCGCTGATGCCGATATCGCAAGCAATCTGTTTGCTAAGGCGCCCCCGTGCGACGTGAATCATGATCTCACGCTCCCTGGGGCTGAGCGATCCGAACCGCTCCCTGAGCGCGGCCAGAGCCATTTCATCCTCCCTGCGAGCACGATCGCGAGCCAGACCGAGATGAATAGCGTCGAGCAGTTCTTCATCACGGAGCGGCTTGGTAAGAAATTCAATTGCGCCATCCTTCATCGCCTGCACCGACATCCGGATGTCGCCGTGCGCCGTGATGAAGACGATTGGAATTTCCCTATTCGCCGCGGCGAGCTCACGCTGAAAATTCAGACCGCTTTGCCCCGGCAATCTCACGTCGAGCACCAAGCAGGCCGGACCATCCGGAGAATCGGATTTAAGAAAATCGGAAACGGACCCAAATAGCTGGGCATTAAGGCCGACCGAGCGCAACAGTCGCCCGAGCGAATTGCGAAGCTCGACATCGTCCTCTATGACCAAAACGGTGGACGTTTTCTCCTGCATGGCAGCTGCTCACGATTAAAGACCACGGAAACGATCCTTTGTCGCCGTTCGCCGGTTCGGAGTGGCCGTGCGGTTCGCAGCGTAATCCCAATCTGTGGGCGTGAATAGCACTGTTTTACGCCATGGGACTTGGGCGGTATACACCAAAGCTTACACGCACTTCGCCGCGATTCGGCTGCATCCCTCGTGCGCTGTTACAGAATTCGCGAGGGCGGCGGCTAAACCAAAATTTATGGGGCGTTAGCATTGCCCAGTAGCACTCTTGGGCGCAGGTTGCGTTTATCGACTTCACCCGTGGATACGACTGCTAGTAGTGCCACACGTATCGCGGGTTCGATCGAAGAATTGGAAACCGTATGCCGAAACCGACTTTGGTCGTGGTCGTCGAGGATGACCGTTTCTTTCTCGACTCCATGAGGAGGCTTATGAGATCGCGGGGCTACCGCGTCGAAGCGTTCCCGTCGGCAGCCGATTTCCTCGCGTCTCCTTATCTCAGCGAAACCGCTTGCTTGATCGCAGACGTTCATATGCCTGCGATGACCGGACCTGACCTTTACCGACATCTCATCGCTTCAGGGTATGAGATTCCGACGATCCTCGTGACGGCCTATGCCGATGATCAAATCCGGTCTCGCGCTTTGAAGGATGGGGTCATTTGCTACCTTCCGAAGCCGATCGACGAGAAGCGCCTACTGGCGTGTCTTCATGCGGCTCTCCAGTCTCGGGAGCCGACTGAGGATAATTCATGAATTCTTCTACCGGGCTGGGAACGGTAAACTGAAATACGGTGCCTCTGGGTTCGTTCGCTTCTGCCCACAGCCGGCCCCCGTGGGCGTCGATGATGGATTGGCAGATCGACAACCCCATTCCCATTCCGCCTGACTTCGTGGTGTAGAAGGCCTCGAAAACGCGATCGACACATTCTGGGTCAATGCCAGGCCCAGTATCCTGTACTGCGACGATAATGTCATTTGTCCGATTTTGGTCGGTACTGATCAACAACTCTCGCGCTCCCGCCTCGACCGAACCCATGGCTTCGATCGCGTTCAAGATCAAGTTCAGGACGACCTGCTGCACTTGAATGCGATCACCTTGAACGGGATCCATCCTTTCTGTTAGGCGAGTCTGGACGGAGACGCCTGTTTCGGTGATTGCGCTTTGGGCTAGTTCAATGACCTCGTCGATAGCCCTATTGAGATCAAAGCAATCGTTGCGTGGCGGCGCTTTCTTGATGTGATCTCTGATGCGGTCGATGATGTCTCCGGCTCGATCGGCATCGCCTACGATGCAGCCCAGGGCTTCCCTGACCTCGCCCAGATCTGGCGGCTGCTTGTCCAAAAAATTCAGGGCCGCACGGGCGTTGTTTCGCGCCGTAGCGATCGGTTGCTTGACTTCGTGAGCGATCGAAGCCGTGAGCTGTCCCATGGTGTCGACGCGGTTGGCGTGCGCCAGCTCCATCTGCACCTTGCGGAAGGCCTCTTCGGCGCCCTTACGCTCGATAAACTGACCGATCTGACTGCCGATGGTAGCCAGCATATTGAGCAATTCCTGATCGGGCTGCCTGATCTCGCGACTGAAGAACTCGATCACGCCCAGGGCCTCGCCCCCGAGCAAGATCGGAAAGCCGAAGGCTGCATGCAGCCCTTCTCGTTCGGCTATGGGCCCGCGCGGAAAGTTCTCATCAAGGACGACATCGGGAACGTATTCGGGCTGACGGCTGGACCACACTCGGCCCGGTAGTCCCAAGCCCGGCAGGAAAGTGAATTCCCGGCTGACTCTTTCAAACTCCGGAACTTCTATCGTGGCTTTATGCCAGAGCTCGACACAGCGCAGCGCCTCGGCCTCACGGTTCACGCGCCAAAGCGCGCCCACGTCCCATCCCAGGCACTCGCCCATAGCCCACAATATTCTCGGCGTGGCCTCTTCGATCGTGGCCGCCTCCGCCAAAATCTGCGCGACTGTGTGCTGCACGCGGAGGCGTTCCTCGGCGCGCTTGCGATCCTCGATGTCGTAGGCGGTACCGTACCACTTGATAATCTTGCCGTTTTCGTCCCGCGCAGTGACACGGTCGATGGCGAACCAGCGATACTGTCCGTCAGCACGCCGGACGCGCTCCTCCGCATGCCACGGCTCGCCGGTGGCAAGGGCGTCACGCCACATTTTCTCACCGGTCACGATGTCGTCGGGATGCGCTACGACGGACCATTCCGTGCCGAGTGCAGCCTCGTCAGAAAGGCCCGTGTATTTTTTCCAGGCTGCGTTGACGAAGTCGCGCCTGGCATCTGCCGAATAGCTCGCCACCGGGATTGGGATGGTATCGATCATCTGCCGCAGTTCTCGCCGCGCCTCGGCGAGTTGAACCTCTCTCTCACGCAGCGCATCTTCCCCGCGCTTGCGCTCCGTCAAATCGAGGACGAACGCGACGCCCTCGTCGCCGCCCTTTTCGAACAGCGCGCCTCCAATCAGCACGGGTACGCGGCTGCCGTCTTTTCGGAAAAACTCTTTCTCATAGGGCTGAGCAACCGTATTGAAATATAGCTCCCGCAGGGCGCGCTTGTCGTGCTCCCGCCATTCCGGTGGGGTCAGGTCCGTCCAGCGTACGCGACCCGAAATAAGATCCTCCCGGTCATGTCCTACGAGACGAAGAAACGCGTCATTAGCCTCAAGAACCCGACCTTCCAAGCCCGTGATGAAAATTCCAATGATGTTTGCGTCGACCAGGCGCCGAATCTTCGCCTCGCGCTCCCGCAATGCTCCCTCGGCCCGCTTGCGCTCCGTCAGATCGAGCACGAATGCGACGCCCTGGTCTCGTTGTTCGCCGAAGGCAGCCAAACCGATCAACACGGGCACGCGGCCCCCATCTTTCCGAAAGTACTCTTTCTCGAATGGCTGGACTGCCCCATTCATTTTCAGCTCTGTATCAGTCCGCACGTCGCGCTCCCGCCATTCCGGCGGCGTCAGGTCCGTTCGGTTCAGGCGGCCCGAGATAAGATCCTCTCGATTGTATCCCCCCATGCGGAGAAACGCGTCGTTAGCCTCAAGAATGCGACCTTCGAGATCCCAGATGATGATTCCGATGATGTTCGCGTCCATCAGGCGCCGGATCTTTACCTCGTGCTGTTCGAGCTGGCCCTGCAGTGTTGCGAATGACTTCAAGTCAGCCTGCAACATGTCCCGGAAGTGCAGCACGAGCTTGAGATAAGCGGCACTATATTCGTTCCTTTTATTGTCGCGAACGCAAATTGTGCCGAACAAGCGGCCATCAGGCCAAGCGATCGGGACACCCAGGTAAGAGATCATCCCCTGCCTGACATGCGGGTTCACTTTCCATGCTTCGTTCTCGCGAGCGTCAGGGACGAGCAGCGGCTGACCGGTCTTCATAACGGTCTCACAATAAGGTCCCGTATCAAGAGCGCCCGGTTCGCAAGGATTTCCTTTGGACGTACTTGAGACGAAAACTTTGATGTGGGGGGGATCGACCCGCATTATGGAGGCAGAAGGCACATGCATGATCTCGGCAAGGAGATCCACAAACTCTTGCCATTTTCGGACAATTTCAGGTGGCACTGCGATCGAATGTGCCACGCTGGAACTGCGATCTTGCGGCTCGGAAGCCATCCCTCGCTGAAAACTCCCGGTCATGCGGAGCGTTCCTGGGCTTAGACGGTGAGGCAGCATAACAGCTACTGCCGCAGTTCGCGACAGCTCTCTTGTCCGTCCAAAGCAAGGATGCGGCCAAACATCCAACGCCCGCTGTGGGTCGAAACCGACAGTTTGGCTCTGTGCCGATCACTTCCGGTATATGCGCGACCCCAAACATGTTGCTACACCGCAATAACTGACGCTTTGTGCTCACTCGAATTCAACGAGGCCGCCAACTGCGGCGGCCTTTACCTGGACGCCTAGTTGTAGGATCGCCAGAGCCGAGAGCTGCGCCGCGTCATTAGTTCGATCGAACCGCGCTGGCCGCACAATAGTTGCGGCTTACCAGATGGCGGCCAGTGGCGCGCTGCTGCTCGCCAGGGAACACTGGCTGACCGTCACGGATGGCCGTGAGCGGTTCGCCCTCCAACGGAGGCTGCTTTTATCTGATAAGGAAGATCGTTCTGTTTCGACGTTTGGTCGTCGACGCGCTTAGGGCATACACTTATTTCAGCTGTCCATTCAGTCCGGGCTATTCGAGGTCCCTACTCGTGAGACGACGTCTATCACCTTGTCACCCTGCACCGCCACGATCACGCTCGGTCTTAAGGCCGTTAAGAACGCCAGGAACAATAGGGCCCAGACCACAACCAAACCGAGACTAGCAAATTCCTTCACCCGGCTGCTCTCGCTACAATACGAACCGCTTGTTGTAGGGCGTGTCTGCGGTCTCATTTCACGAATATGAGGCGGCGATCAGCTCGTAAACGTCGCTGCGAGACGTTCACCGACATGATGACGCGATCCCTTGCTTCGGAAGAACTGACTAGTGGCTATCGCACTTACCCGTTCGAGCCCTTCGGTCCTCTCACGCTGGCGCACGGCATAGTTTCAAGCAGCGGACTTCAGAGTTCGTTAGCGCATCCCACTATGCGTCTTCGACCAGACTCGCTCTTGTACGCGGCTGTTCTGGTTTGGATGTATCTGATGCGCGACAGATGCCGCCGGAACCACCAGGAACTAGCAGATCAAACCGGCAACACCTTCCGCGAGTGTTCCTGGACGATCGATCCGACTTCGCGGTCGACGTTACTTGTTATTGCGCGAGGTTATTGGTGATCGAGGTCGAGATGTAGATCACACGGGAAATTCGCAGGAATCATGCCGCTCAGAGCACATTTCGACAAGCGCTCTGATCTGAAACCTTCCATAGATCCGATGAAAGCAATGACCTCTGCAAGGCGCTGGTTCCGCACGGGAAGCGGGTTGCTCGTCACCGGTAATTCGCCTTCCGTGACTGGATAGTCGGCCAGTGCCCTCGTGGCATAGGGAGCCCATGTTAAGGCTCGCAATATGAGCCAGCCTCCTAAGCCATTGTCGTTCCACGTGGGAAAGGGCCGATGTATCACCGCGTGCGGCAGAAACAACACCCGCCGTCGTGGATGGCGTTCGACTGAACCGTAGGCACTACTATGAAATTGCGAAAGTTGACTTCCGCGGGAGCTGGCTGATGTTGAAAACGGGACTCACCGCGTCTGTGATTTTGTCGACCTTGGTATTCGCTTCGCCGGACGCGACCGCTAAACCGAATGAAACTCCGCACGCGCTAGACGGACAGAATTCCGAGCTTGAAGGGACTGTTGATCGTGAGCTGGAGATGTTCCGCAACGTGCAAGTATCCCTGCAGCAGGCATTGCTGATTGCCGAGAGATTACACACCGGATCGAGAGTTGTTGACATCAGCTTCGATGGCGCGTCGAACCCGCCGATCTATAGAGTGAAGAACATTCAAAGAGAGCAAATTTGGGAGATTTCTATTGACGCAAAAACAGGGAGCAGCATTTCAGGTGCCAAACAGGCGCTGTCGGTTGAAGGCCTTGAACCACGGGATCGGCGCAACTTATTGGCGTTGAAATCCGTTCGGCAAAACCTGTCGGATGCCGTCGTGGTCGCGGAACGATCGGCGCGCGGAAAAGCAATTAGCGGAGGTTTGATAGATGAGGATGGGACACTGTGTTTTGTAATTGTTGTGGATACCGCCGAGGGTCTAAAGCAGGTGCTTCTAGAGCCGCCTCGAGTTCGAGACCGATGACCGCCGCGGCCGATCTATCTGAGTACCGACAATTTATACTGAATGCTCGCCATCCCGTACCTTCGGCTGCTTATCAGCGTGGGGCTCCTACGCTCCTTACACGCCAAGTCTTGCCGGCTGTGGACGATCAAAAAGGGGAGCAAATGAGCTGCACACGATGTGGATCGACAACTCGCTGATTGCGTTCAAGCTCGCCGGTTCGCGGCAGGAGCGAGTGCTCAAGCAGTTCGATGGAAAAGGCCACAACAGCATAAGGAGGACACCCTCCTTGCCCGGAAAGAAGCGACTGATAACGCTCGCATCTCCAAACACCAGCGCAAACAGGCGGTTCGCGTCCTCAACGCATCGCCGCTGAATTCGACACAGCCATTGAGGACGACCAGCCAGCCCTTTGTACCGGGCTTTCGTCTACTTACTGCGGAAGTGATCGGCTGTAATAACGAATGCCATAAACCTTCGTATCGTTCCATGATCCATTTGGATGCTCGACTGTTACCTACGGCCAATTGAGCCGCTGATCGCAATCGTCTTAGCTATGGTGTGCGGTAGCGCTCCCGCTATCGCTGCCCTCCTTGGGCGTTTCCTCCCTAGACTTGGGCCGCTTGTGGCAACGCAGGCGGCCTTTCTTTTTGTGAATCACGCCACGTCCGCAGCAATTCCGCGCCAGCACAGATTCAATCCACGCCCCAGCCGTCGTGTCTCAAGCGACATCGGATCCGCAATTGTCTCCAGGAGACCGCAGGCCCATCGCTGGCGCAGACCCCGAGGCTCGTTGTGATCAGCCCCTGCTTTTCTTTGGCAGTGGAGGCTGCAAGTCGCTATGGTTGCTATCGCTAGAGTTGTGACTTCACGGAGCTTCCTCCTTGCTTCACTATTGCGCCTCTCATCCACCTTGTCGCGCCGGAGCGCTTACCAGATCGAGCATTCGCTTAGCCCGGGCGCGATCAGGCGCCGCCAGATATCCGGCAACGTATTCCGCAAGCCGGCGGAAGATCACGTTGACCTCAGCATGCTCCTCTAATTTTTCAAGCGCATACGCCCGCGTCGTGTTTAACAGCCGGTAATGTGCCTGCGCTTCGTCGACCCGAGTTGCGATCAAGGACTTCTCGACCAGACCGGCGATTGCGTCAAAAATTTCGCCGGTGTCTTCGCCGGATTCGCCTGCGACGTGCCGGGCGCCCTCCAGAGTGAAATGGCCGACGAACGGTGCAATGCGTCGAAAGACAATCCTCTCTGCGTCGGACAGCAGATTGTAGCTCCAATCCAATGTCGCCTTGAGGGTCCGATGCCTAGGAACTGCCGTCCGATGGCTTAGTTTCAGCAATTCCGGCTGAGACACCAGGCAGGAGACGGTGTCCCTGAGGCCGAGTGCGGCCACCTGACCCGCTGCCAACTCAATTGCCAACGGCAAGCCATCCAGCTTTCGGCACATTTCTGCGACAAGCGGCGCCTCCTCGTCGGTGAGAACGACGCTTCCTGCCCTCGCCGCCACGCGCCGTACAAACAACTGCACTGCCGGATACCGAAGCGCGGCATTTGCCGTTTGCTCTGGGTCGTCTGGAAAATCGAGGGGAAGCACCCGGCAACAATGTTCGCCCTCGACTTTCAGTAATTCGCGACTCGTGGTCAGAAGATAGACCTGCTCTGTTTGCTGGTAGAGCTGTTCGGCCATCAAGGCGACCGCCTCGATCACGTGCTCACAGCTATCGAGAATGAGAAGAAGCTTTCGCGACCGAACGAGATCGACCAGTTCCAGGCTGGGATCTTTCGATTTAAGTGAGACACCCAGAGATGTCGCGACAGCCCCCGCAACACGGTGCGGATCGGTAAGGCTTCCCAGATCAACGAAATAGATCTCGCTGCCAAATTCTCCCGCGACGGCGCGGCCGACAGCCAAGGCAACCGCCGTCTTACCGATGCCGCCGGGCCCGAGCAAAGTTACGAAACGCTCATTTCGAAGCTTGTTGCTAACCTCGCTGACCACGATTTCGCGCCCAATCATCATGATCGTTCGCACCGGAAGCCTGCCTTGGTGCCGGGACACGGCATTCCGGCTTTCCCTGGCGCCTTCGAGGGCGACCACCGCGCCGACGAACGAGTAGCCCCGTCCCTTGACGTTCGTGATGTATCGGTTGCCGAATTGGCCGTCACCGAGCGCCTTGCGGATCGCGGCCACGTGAACCCGGATGCTCCCATCCTCGACCGTTACGTCCGGCCAGACCTGATAGATCAGCTCCTGCTTCGCGATGACCTCACCTGGGCGCTCGACAAGGTAGATCAGGATGTCGAGGGCCCTGCTGCCGAGGGGCAGCACCACGCCGTTGCGCCGAAGCACCCTCTCCCTGCTCGAAAGCTCAAAGGGGCCAAACAGCAGACTTCCACGAAGCTCATCGTCAGCCATGGCTTTTGGCGCAGGCTTGGGGTGCCTTCCCTGGATGCTGAATGACGTGCGCGAAACCCAAGCGTGCGTTCTTGATAGACATCAGCTTGCTTTCGGCTTTCAGCGCGCAGCGAGCTGCATACAGCCGACGATGCCCAGCGCTTCCCTCTCGCTGACAGAGATCGTACACTTTCACCATTGTTTGCATCCCCCGAATGGGGGGAAGAACCGACCTGGTTAGGGGGAGCCCTTGATCCAGCCGCACTCCAGCCATCTGACATATCGAACGGGCGCCTTGCCCGGCGGAGGACAGCTGCCGTTCCTCGCAACCAAAATCTTGCCGGCGCGATTCGGCGGGCTGGTCGCACGTCCCCGGCTGCTCGCCATCTTGTCTGAACTCCCGACCAAGCGACTTGGTGTCATCAAGGCGCCGGCGGGCTTCGGCAAGAGCTCACTGGCGGCCACTTGGGCCGAGACGCTCGAGCAAGACGGCAATGCCGTTGGGTGGCTGACAATCGATTCTGACGACGACGAGGCCACGCGGTTTCTGTTTTACGTCGTTCAAGCCCTGCACCAGGCCTGTCCGGACGTTGGCGCCGGCGCGATCGGGTTGATCCTTGAGAACAACCTGCTCGACCCGACGGCGATCCTGTCGAGCCTGATCAACGATCTTGCGGAGATGGAGGATGATGTTTACCTGTTTCTCGAGGACTATCACTGGGTCAGCGCTTCTCGCATCCATCAAACTGTTGCATATTTTCTAAAGCACGCACCGTCCCATTGTCATGTGGTGCTGACGACGCGTACCGAACCTCCCCTGCCGCTCGCGACCTTGCGAGCCCAGAACCAGCTGATCGAGATCGATGCCGAAGCATTGCGGTTCGACATGCTGGAGACACAAGCGTTTCTGGACGGCACCAAACCCGGAATGCTGGAATTCCCCGACGTCCAACTCCTGCAGCGCAAGACCGAGGGGTGGCCCGCTGCGTTGCGAATTATCTCATCCATGCCTTCGCAGGCCGGATCCGGCTTGAAGGAATATGTCCACAATCTCTCAGGTTCACAGCGTCCAATTGCCGCCTACCTGACGGAGATGCTGGATGGGCTTCCGGTCGAATTGGTCGACTTCATGCTGCGAACGGCTATTCTTGATCGGCTCTCCGGTCCCCTATGCGAAGCCGTCACAGGTTTGAGCTCGAGCCGCACGATCCTGGCATCGCTTGCCCAGCGCCAAATGCTGCTTACGCCGATCGACAATGATGGCGTCTGGTTTCGCTATCACACGCTGCTTGCCGAGTATCTGAGACAGCGGCTGGAGGCGGATCGCGGCATTGAAGTTCCTGAGCTGCACGGGCGTGCAGCTCTTTGGTACGCTTCCCACGAATTGTGGACCGAGGCGGTCCAACACGCGATTGCGGCCGGCGCTTCCGATCGTGCGATCGGCTGGATCAACAATTGCGCGATGACTTTGATCAAGAGAGGCGATCTCTTCACCCTGCTGGAATGGCAGCGCCAGTTCCCCGACGAACTCATGCGAGGCCAGTGCGAGGTCCGATTGGCGATCGCCTGGGGATTGGCGCTCGCGCTTCGTTTTGATGAGGCCCTGAAGCTCGCAACCGACATAGCGGGCGATATCGCTGCAACGCCTCTGCCGGACAGCAACCTGCTGTGCGAATGCCAGGCGATCCGCTCGGTTGCCATCGCGCTGAAAGACGACAGCGAAAGCGCACTACCTCTGGCACAGGATTGTGTGAACCGTTCATCCGATCCCTGGACTGCGAACGTTGCCTCAAACGTCGTTCGCTTCAGCCATATGAAGGCCGGCAACCTCAAGCAATTCCATGCGACGCCATGGATTCCCTATTCAGTCGAGGAGGATCGCAGGAACGTATTTGCCTCGGTGTATCGACACTGCCTCAACGGGCTCGCAGAAGAACGGCAGATACGTCTCGCGGCGGCGGACGAGCACTACCGCGAGGGGTTGCGGATTGCCGAGCAGAATGTCGGACCGAATTCGATTGCAGCGGCCTTGCCGGCAAGTCTGATCGCGCGAGTTAAATACGAGCAAGGCCAGCTCGATGAGGCGGAAGCCTGGGTCATCGATCGCGTCCCGCTGATCAACTCAGGGACAATGCTCGACTGCGTGTGGAGCGCCTATTTCGTGATGTCCAGGGTCGCCGCTGCGCGGATGAACTTCGAGCGGGCCCGCACTCTTCTGGAGCGAGCTGAAAATCTGGGTGCTGCGCGTGATTGGGGGAGGCTCTCAGCAGGCGTGATCGCGGAGCAGGCACGGCTCTATCTGAACGATGGCCGGCTGGATGAAGCCGCCGCATGTGTCGATCGCCTGGAGCACCTTGCGCGGAAATACCCCGCGCCGAAGCCGGGCACCTGGTCGGAGATCGAGTGGTACCACAAGTTGGCGAGCGCTCATTTGCTGGGCCAGCAAGCTCGTCCCAACGAGGCCATTTCAATCCTGCAACAGTTGCAACACGAAGCCGAAGCAATGCAGCACCGTCAATTCTTGATCAGCATTGCGATCCGCTTGTCGGCAGTTCAGCTCAGCGCGGGCAAGGCTGCGGAGGCGATGAGCCGCTTTAGCCGCGTGCTTGCCGCGTGTGCGGCGGCCGGCCATTATCAGAGCGTCCTGGACGAGGGGCCGGTCATTTCCGAGCTTGTCCGGGCAACCCAGGAGGGAGGAAACGTCAAAACAGATTTGATCCCCTTCCTTGATCGGCTCGCGGCGGGCCTGCAAGGAGCGCGGCAAGATCGTTCGGCGCCGAGCTCAAGCGCACGTACTCTCAGCGCATTGAGCCGTCGCGAGACCGACATTCTCGCGCGGATCGCGGATGGTTTGTCAAACAAGGAAATCGCCCGAAGCCTCGATATCGGTCCTGAGACCGTGAAGTCGCACCTCAAGAGCGTTTTCGCCAAGCTGGGCGTGGAAAGGCGCGCGCAGGCTGTATCACGCGCACAGACCCTTGGTATTGTCCCCACGCGATGACGATTCGTCCTCTTATCCGGCTTGCCGGGCGCGAACGCTCGTCTGTTCGAGCATTCGCCTCGTCAACGTGAGATCCGGCGTGTCGAAACCTTCGGTAAACCGGCCGTAAATGGGTCCGATGAGATCATGAGCTCTTCGGACTTGACCCCGATCGATCCAAAGCCGCGCAAGCTCCAATCCCGCCCGCAGTTCGAACGAAAGCGCCGACTGTTGCGCTGCCAGCGTCATTGCTTCCTCGAAACACTCCACAGCCAGATCGCGCCGTTGGAGCTCTCCGTACACCAGCGCCAAGCCTTTCGCCAAAAAGAGGGCCGGAAGGTGAAGAGGCCTCTTCGATCCAAGCTGCGTGGCGATCGAACCATCGATGAGAGCCAGCGCTTCCGCGCCCTTGTTTTGTTTAGCCAGGCCGACCGCCAATTCGGCGACAAAATCCGTTACAAGCATCTCGTATCGTAGGATCTTCAGCCTTTCCAAGCTGTCCCGCAGATGACACATGCCGTCGTCCGTCTGGCCGACGCGGACCAGATAGCGCCCCCGAAGTCCCACGGCGACAGCACGAAATGGCACCAACGAATACTTCTCGGCGATGAGCTCAAGCGCGGAGAGGTCCTGCTCGACCCGACTTAGATCGTCGATCCAGAAATGGAGAGGCATCGTCAGAATCAGGGCTCGACACAGAGCGATCGGATGATCTGCCCTCTCTGCTTCCTCGATGGTTCTTTCCGCATAACCAACGGCCCTATCGAGATTTCCGGCAAACCAATGCGATCGGGTTAGATTGAATAGCGATGTGGTTCGAAGATCAAACAGATACTGAGTTGCGTTGAACCGTCGGGGAGCCGGCGCCCCCTGCAGAGCCCGCTCAAGGTATTTTGGCGCGCGGACGTGATCTGCAAGCATATAGTACGCTGCTCCCAGCATCGAATCCACAAGCGCCGCATCTTCCGGATTTCCGGTCTTGTTCGCAACAGACTCCGCGCGTAGCGCAACTTCAAGACTGCCCGCCGCGTCGATCGTACGATGGAGATACATCGACAGCCCGCTGAGAAGACGTAGTTGCTGATAGGCATCCTCGCGCAGCTCTGCGAACGTCAGCGCCTTGTTGAAGGCATCGCGAACCCTTTCACTGTTCCCTGCAGTGAACATGAGCGACAAGGCAAGCGAAGCGTGGATTTCCATCTGGTCCCGCGGGTCGCAGTCCGCAGCAATCCTACCGAGCGCCTTCTCCATCCAATCCCGGCACTCCACGAAAAGCGACCTGGCCAGAAACGACTGCGCGGCCGCCGCCGCCATTCGAATAGCCGCGCTATCGTTCCCATCGGGGCCAAAGCTCCATTCAAGCGCAGCACGGATATCTCCAAGATAGAGCTGTATCGCGCCTGCCGGGGGGTGCCCGGGCCCCAGATCGAAAAAATTGCCCCGGTTGTCTTCTAATGACCGGCTCAAATAGCTCGCGTGACGCGCCGCTATGGAATTATGTTCGCCGCTCGCAGTGAGTTTCTCCAATGCGTAGGAGCGCGTCGTGTCGAGCAATCGGTAGAGCATCCGCCCGTAGCTGGGCCACGCCACTATGAGCGATTTGTTGATAAGATTTTCCACCGCGCTCGCAATCTCGGACCTGTCAATTCCTCCTTGCTCCGCAACCGCAAGCAACGCTTCCAATGAAAAGTGTCCGACAAAAATCGCGACGCGTCGCAGTACAACTCGCTCGGCCTCAGACAGGTGATCGTGGCTCCAGTCCAGCGTCGCTTTGAGTGTCTGATGCCGTGGATTCGCCGTTCGGCGGCCGAATTTCAGAAGATCGAGACGCGAACCCAACCTTGCCACGGTATTCCCGACGCCAAACACGGCCGCTCTACCGGCGGCGAGCTCGATGGCGAGCGCAATCCCGTCGAGCTTGCGGCAAATCTCGGCAACCATGGGGGCTTCATCGTCACTGAGTGTAAAGTTGCCGCGGCGAGCACTGACGCGCTCGGCGAACAATCGTGCTGCCGGATAGGCAAGCACTTCCGATGCAGTCAGTCCCGGCCGTTCTGGTGGACACTCGAGTGGCCAAAGGCGAAGTACGCGTTCGCCAGAGGCACGCAAAGCCTCCCTGCTGGTCGCGAGTATGTGGATGTCGCGGGTATTCTGAAGAATATGGTCCGATATCTCCGCAGCTTTCCCGATCAGATGCTCGCAACTGTCAAGAATGATAAGCATTCTGCGAGGGCGCAGAAAAGCAACCAACGCCTCCTTTGGATCGACCAACTGCGAATCGAGCCCGACCGCGGAAGCGATTGCGCCAATGACATGCTGCTTGTCGCTTACTGTCGCAAGATCGATAAAGAATACGGCGTCGAGGAAATCGGCCAACGCCCCGTGTCCAACTGCCAGAGCAACCGTTGTCTTGCCTGTACCGCCGGCACCCAAAATTGTGATCAGGCGCTGGTCCGTTTGGAGCCAACCGCGAATCTCACGAACAACATTTTCACGGCCGACCATGCGGCTCAGCGCGGGCGGCAGAGGCAGGCCGGACAAACCCGAATATGCCTTACCTCCGCCAGGGTCCGCCGGAAGGCGCTTGACCGGTGCGATAAAGCTATAGCCGCGGCCCTGGATGTTCGCGATGTACTTGTCACCGAACTGACCGTCGCGCAGCGTCTTGCGCAATGCCGCCAGATGAACGCGAAGGCTGCCTTCGTCGACCGTTACATCAGGCCATGCCCTCGCAATCAATTCGGACTTCGACACCACCTCGCCGGCGCGTTCGAGCAGAGCTATCAGGATGTCGTAGGCTCTGCCACCCAGGGGAATGACCTGGTTCGCCTTACTGAGAGAGCGCTCGGCGACATTCAGCTCGAATGAATCAAACCGAAGCCGGATTGCATCCGGTGAGCGATTTTGTTGGACCGACATAACCTATTCCGCCAAGAGCCTCGACGTTCGGTCGTTGCACCGTTCGTCGTTGGTCTTTAGCAAATACACCCCGCCCAGATAGGGTTACCCGAAACCTCCTCCAGCAACAAGCCTCAGTGCATCGAGTTGGTGGCGCCGTCGTGCGAATGCGGAACGGCCAATACCTGCTTGGCCAACTGTAGATCGACCGTCTCAAGGCCTTCTCGGAATTTTGCGTGGGTGAGTTGCAAGGCCTGCCACCCGCGCTCCCTTTGCCCGGCCGATTTTTCCGCCATAGCTAGGCTGGTCGCGGCCCTGAGCTCCCACGACAAGCTGGCTTGGCTGGCGGATAGTTCGAGCGCAGACACAAAGTAATGTCTAGCAGCTCCAAGCCCCTCGTCGTTGCACAGGGCCAGTTCGCCCCTGATGCGACGCAATTCCGCGGCGTACCATTGGGTCTCGTCAAGATTGATCTTTGCCCGTTCGAAGACAGCAAGTCCCTGCCGTGCGCGACCCGCGACGGCAGTGCATCTCGCGAACTCCGCTTGCAGGAACCAATTGAAGACTCCATATCGCGCCGCAGACAACTTCTCCAAACCGCGGTAGAGCGTTGCAGAAGCTGTATCGCCCTCACCCCGCCTGACGCCGCAGAGAGCCTGCATGCTGAGGCCGAAGCCGTGATAGCTCTCCACAGCGTATTTTCCGGCGTGGTCGACAAGTTCGTTGGCAAGCGATTCAGTCTCGGGATCGTCCGGACTTGTCAGATACGTGTTGAAGCTGGCCCACGCCAACGCCACGCAGAGCGGTACCGCGTGATCTAGTTGGCGTGCTTCAGCGATCGAGGTCAGCTTGAGGTGCCGCGCCTGATCGGGACAGCCCCGGAGCCAGGCCAGATTAGACAATACGGCCAGGGCGTCGACTTTTCTATCGTAACCAAACCGCATGATGAGGGATCGTCGGGACGCTTCATCATCGCGATGCAGGGACAATTCGAAATATGCCTCAGCCTGCAGAATTCGTCCAATGTGATGGTACGTTACGCCGCGCATGTAATTGGCTGTAGCGACCGCGCCACGATTGTTGCTCACATCGGCAACATCGCCGCATTGATCGGCCAATTCCGTTGCCTCGGCATAACTTGGAAGCCGTATCTGGTGGGCCCAAAGAACGAGCAGAGAATCGAGCTGACATTCGGTGTCGTTGAGGCACTCGGCAAGAAGGCGCGCTTTTTCCCAGCTTGCGTACGACTCTTCGGTCATACCATCCGTGAACATCATGCAACTAGCGAGCGCAGACTGAATGATCATCTCTTGACGCGAGCCGGCACTCGCAGTGTCGAGCCGGTTAATGGCTTTCGTCATCCACTCCCGACATTCGGTAAGCAGGGCCATTGCCATCCAGGTGCCTGCCGAGGCGGCGGCAAGTTCAACGCCAATTTTCGTATCACCCTCGACCGAGAAAGCCCAGTTCAGGGCTGCTCTAACATTGCCGACCTCATCCCCGAGCGCCTGAAGCCTTTCAGGAATGTCCAATGAAGCGCCCTGTTTGAACAATTCGCCGAAGTAGAGGGCGTGGCGCCGGCGCCAACCAACCTCCTCGGCACTTTCGGCGAGTCGTTCCGACGCAAAGGCATGAGTAGTGTCGAGCAAGCGCAGCCGCGTGCCCTGTCCTTGAGCGGCGATCATCGATTTCGAGCGGAGCTCCCAAATGCAATCCGAGACGATTGTTTCATCTATCGTCTCGTCAGCGACAACAGCGACCGCTGCTTCGAACGTAAATCCGCCGGCGAAAACACTGAGCCGGCTCAGTATGCGCTTCTCTGCCAAGCCAAGCAGGTCATAGCTCCATTCCAGCGCGGCGTTTAAGGTCTGGTGCTTAGGCGACGCCGTTCTACGCCCCACCCATGACAGGTTTAGTCGGTCGTCGAGCAAGCTTGCGGTCTTACCCAGGCCAAATATGTCAACTCTGCCGGCTGCGAGTTCGATTGCCAATGGAATTCCATCAAGCCGCCGGCAGATTCTTGCGGCAACCGGCGCATCCGTATCTGTTAGCTCGAAGTCACCACGTACGGCCCGCGCGCGATCGACCAATAGTTGCACGGCGGGATATTGCATGACGTCGTGTGCCGACAGGATGCGGTCTTCTCGAGGGCAAGCGAGCGCGCAGAGTTCATAAACATGTTCACCTTCAACCCGCATCGCCTCCCGGCTAGTTGCCAGCAAATGCAATGTCGGGACGCGGCAAATCAGTCCTTCCGCCACAGCCGACGCTTCATCGATAAGGTGTTCGCAACAGTCGAGAATGATGAGCGTTGGCCTTCCCTGCAACCGATCGATCAAGGCCGGTACGACGTTGTCTGTTTGTACCGAGACGCCTAGTACCGCGGCAATTGCTGGAGCAACGAGCGAAGTGCCACCGAGCGCACTTAGGTCGACAAAATAGATCTGGTTATTGAAAGTGGCGCTCATCTCATGTGCGACCGCCACCGCTACCGTGGTCTTGCCTATCCCACCAGGACCGACGACCGTCACAAATTTTTGTTCGGCCAGCTTCATCTGGATCACGGCGAGCGCCTCTCTTCGTCCGAGCATCCGCACCAGGCGCGCAGGCAGTCGCGACCTCGAAGATGGATTGAGATCCCCGGACACCGCCGAGGAAAGTGTTGTTACCGGTGCGACGAAGCTGTATCCCCGTCCTGGCACGTTCGTGATGTAGCGCCTGCCGGGGTCGCTCTGATTGAGAGCCTTGCGTAGCGCCGAAATATGAACGCGCAGGCTGACTTGTTCAACTCCGCTCTTCGGCCAAACCCGCTCGATCAGAGTTCTCCTGCCGACGACCTTGTTTGCTTGCTCCACCAGGACAATAAGGAGATCCATGGCGCGCGCTCCGAGCGGAACGACATTTGCGCCATTAGTCAGAAGCCTGCCCCCTATCGACAGTTCGAAAGGGCCGAAGCTCAGCACTTTGCCGCGCTGATCGCTCATGCGATATTCCCTTCCAAACCGGTTCTTAAGCTGCCTCGCCAGGAACGCTGCGCTCGCGCCGCCAGTTAGCTGGACTTTGACCAAAAGCCTGTCTGAAGAGCCTGCACAGATGTGCCTGATCCGAAAATCCTACGCTCAACGCTATTTCACTCAGTGATGCCGCACTGGTCACCATCAGATGGCAAGCCCGTTCCAGACGCCTTCTTACCACGTAGGCATGTGGCGACTCGCCGACTGCCAGTTTGAATTTTCGAGAGAAGTGAGCCTTGCTTCGACGCGCGATCCCACTGAGATCCCCGATGTGAATCGTACGGTGCAAGTTACTGTCAATGTAAGCTCGCACTCGAACGATCTGCCAAGCCGCCAGCCCGCCCCTGGTGGGGCTGTTAGCGCCCGAACAACGTTCGATCTCTGCTTGCAGGATGTGCGATGCTGTGGCCAGCGACGCCTCGGCAGCCTCCTGATCGCGCCCTAACTCTCTCCTTGCAGTTTCAAGCAGCTTGGCCACGCTGTTCGCAATAACGTGGAATTGCTGCTCGTCTGCAAAGGAAGACTCTGTTGCGGCGGTTTGAAGTCCTTCCATGGACACTCCTCGACATCTATCCGCGGCTTCGGATCGACGGGAAGAGTGCAGCAAGGCGCGCCTCTTGGCTCGTTAATCAGCGTTATGGAAGGTTAATGTTGCCTCGCGTCACGAAACGCTTTTTGAATTACAATTCAGCATCTTACCCCCAACAGAATCGAGGTTCGCAACGTTCACAACACCCCGGAAGCTGCTCCGATCCAAAATGTTGTAGAGGACGCAAAGACAACTTTCCTCATCGGTCGCAAGGACGCCCGGCCAAGGATCTCCGCGCAAGGGCGTGCCGCAGCCCTCCCGGGAGCGAGGGATTTGACGCTTCGCAGTTACAGCCGGAAGGACTTCAGTCACCTACGAGCCCACGGTCCTCTAGGATCTCCAGATCGCTAACAGAGTAAGAAAGTGAGTAACGGAACCCGGACTCGATCCTTTTCGGGGCGAGCGCGTCGAGTTCTTCGCCATTCGCTTCCGGAAAGTTAAGTTCGCCCTTCCCGGTCCAAGCGTCGGCAACGGAGAGATTGTCGGTGATCGACATCGCCAGCTCGTTGACCGCAGGCTTGTCCTGGTAGCCTGCCGCCAGTCTCGGGAAGTATCGCAACAGCACCGTGGGCCGACGGAGGAGAGACAGCCCGTTTTCGACCGGCTTGTCCAAGGTGACGCAGGCCTCCGCAAGACGTTCGCCGTGCGCCGAGAGGCTGGCCCCAAACCGGCTGCCCGATGCGACAGGGGCCGCGGCAGGGCCTGAGGCCGCAAAGGAGCGCGTCTGAAAAATACTACCCATCTTCTTTGGAAAGCCCTGCGTCCAACCGCGCGCCAGCGCAGCGTCATTGTCGACATAAATGTATGGGCACCACATCACCGGCACGTCGCGATACATGGCGTCAACCAAAACAAACGCCTCCCGATATTGATAACGAGCCGGTTCAAGATACTCGTCGTCCTGGGCGGTGAATTGCCAATCCAGGAACATCATAATGGCGTGTCCATTTGAGTTCGGATCGGGGGAGAGACCATTCGGCAAGGTCGCTGCCGTCGCGTCAGCGTCCGTCCAGAACTCGACACCAACGGCATCGCCGGCATAGTGCCAGGGTGGTGGCGGAGTTAGAGCGGCTTGGCCGAATGGCGACTTCGGAACTGTAAAGCCCTTGAGCATTCCCGTGTCCTGTGCGTCACTTTCGGCACAGAGTCTACCGAAATCAGCCACAATTGATTTGATTGAAGTGCGTCGACTTGTTCATTCCTGCCGCATTCCCGAAGGCACCTTGTCGGCACGAGTGCGATCGCTAGTGGGTTAGATCCGCGAGGATCTCGATATCGGTGACGGAATAGGAAAACGAGAACCGATATCCGCGCCCCACCTTAATCGGCCCCAGCACATCCAATTCCTCACCATACGCTTCCGGGAAATTGAGCTCACCCTCACCAATCCAGATGTTTGTGATCAGGAGGCGGTCGGAAACGCAGTGAACAAGTTCATCGACGGCTGGCCTATCATGCATGCCTGCGGAGACCCGCGGAAAATATCGTCGTCCGACGATCCTTCGATCGAGCAAGCCAACAAGACGTTCTGCTCTTTCACGCAAAGTGATACGGGCTTGCACTAACAACCGACCATGAGCGGACATACAAGCCGAGAGCCTGCCATCGTGCGCGAGTGGCGCCGACGCTACGCTCGTCGTGGGAAACGTTCGGGTCTGGTGTACGGCGCCGTGTTTTCTTGGATATCCCTGGATCCAACCTCTCATCAAGGCAGCGTCGTTGTCGACATAGCAGTATGGACACCACGCTATTCGTGTCCCCTTCCACATCGCGTCGAGAAGAACGCTGAATCCGCGACACTGGTATCTAGCCGGATCCAGATATTCATCATTCTGCGCGGTGAACTGGTAGTCCGTGAAGAGCGCAACGGAGTGACCTGGACATCTCTCGTCGAGCTGGACACCTGTTGGAAGGATCTGGACCGATACATCGGGATCATTCCAAAACTCCACCGCCAGAACGTCACCAGCGAAATGCCAGGGGGGCGACGGGACCAATGCAGCAGCGCCCAGAGGGGACCGAGGAGCCGTGAATCCCTTGAGCATGTCTTCGCCCCGCCAGCAATCCGCATTAAGCGTATCATTTCAGCATACAACGTTAGCGTTTGTGTCGACCTCAACGCTTGGACAATCGTGTGATGGCTTGATGATTCCTGCGTACCCGATGTCGCTACAAAGCAGTCCGCAAGTCCCTTCCAGGAGGCGGAGGGCCGCAGCGGGATCGAAAGCTTCAAACGCTGACGTCTTGCGACAAGCCCGAGCCCCGGCAAGAGCGTATCAATTTTTCCTTGATGAGGTCGAGTATCGGCTTCGAATATTGCGAGACTGTTGATGAAAACGAAAAGCCAAAGCAGACGGAAACCGCGGCGGCCGAGATCCCTGGCGCAGTCGTGCGTGTCCCTGTGCTTGCTGCTCGCAACGGCCTGGCCTGCCCCTTCGTACTCGCAGGGGACACCGGAACAGCGCCTCGCGTGCACGCCCGACGTGTTCAGACTTTGCAGTGCGTTCATCCCCAATGCGGATGACATAACGGCTTGTCTCAGAGAGCGCAGCTCCGAACTCAGCGATGCTTGCAGGCAGGTAATCCAGGTGGGCATCTCGCAAATACCCAGCGCCAGAGACAGCAACAGCACTCGCAAACGCACCACACGATAGACGGATCGAGGATGCCCATTTCCGCAATGAAGTTTGTAGTGGTGAACAACACGGTGCCGCGCGGTTCCGCCGTCTGCGCAACGTGTTCGCAACCGCTGGAACCGGGCTACTTGCGGGACCTTTCCAGCTCGAAGCGCTATTGCGGGATCGCGTGCTACCCCAGACAGATGATGACGACCAGCTTCGTCGGATTGGCCGTTGCAATGGACCTCTACGCGCTCGCGATCGCCTGGCCAACGTTGACCGTCAACGTCGCCTCAGCGCTGTTCGACAGCGCGTGGGGCAAGGATGGCGTCTGACGCTTGAGAAGCATTCCATCTGCCTTGAAACGGCGGTCGCGCCGCCGGGCGCAACCCGGCCCCGATCGACGTAGCCCCTCGAACCCAAGGAAGACAGTGCACGGACTGCATGCTCGATGGCCGGCAGCTAACCCAGCGGCACTCTTCAATGTTGCATCCTCATGCTCATCGGCGCGCCCGACGGCATCATCATGTTCGTGTTCATATCCGCCACGATCCACATCGTGCCGGCGATCACGACGAATACGATGAGAGCGCCGAAGGCGAGCGCGAGCACGTTGTTGGTGCTTTCCGGCCCGCTGCTGATGTGCAGGAAAAACACCAGGTGAATACCCATCTGGGCAATAGCGAGCACAGCGAGCCCGAGAAATACGCCGCCCGGCCAGAGCAGCGTCGTGTTTGCAGCCCAGAACGACGTGGCCGTGAGAAGAACCGCCACAAACAGGCCAATCGTGTAGACGATAAACTCGGATGGAGCCGATGCATCCATCTCGCGGCTCGGCCTGTCTCCGGGTGCGCGCTCATGTCGAGCTTCGGTCATGAACTCACTCCCATCAGATAGACCACCGTCAATACCCCGACCCAAACGATGTCGAGCGCGTGCCAGAACAAGGAGAAGCAGAGCAGACGATGCTGCACCCTCGCAGCGAACCCGAATACCGCCACCTGCACCATCATCACGATCAGCCAGATCAATCCGAGCGCAACGTGCAGCCCGTGGCATCCGACAAGCGTGAAGAATGCTGACAGAAAAGCACTCCGCTGCGGCGTCGCGCCGATGGCGATCATGCCCAGGAATTCGCGGAGCTCGAGACCAAGAAAAATGGCTCCGAGTGCGAGGGTGATGAGAGCCCCCAGATAGGTCCTGAGATAGCGGCGCGAATTGACGGCCAAGGACATCAGTCCGCAAGTGTAGCTCGAGACGAGAAGGCAAGCAGTTTCGATCGCGACCGTCGTCTGATTGAACAGCTGGGCGCCGGTCGGTCCGCCGGCCGTGGAGCGCACGAGGACTGCGTAGCTCGCGAACAGCGCGGCAAACATGACGATGTCACTCAGCAGGAAGATCCAGAAGCCATAGGTGACCACGATCCGCTTTGGAGCAGGTCCCGCTTCACTCGCAATCGGCAGTGCGTCTTGCGGAATCTGATCAATTGCGACTGCGATATTCATGCTGCAACTCCTGCCTGGTGGGCCCGCACGAACCGGGCGATCTCCGCGGCTGGCACCTCGATTTCGTTGTGACGGCGGAATGAGAAGGCAAGCAACGTCATGAATGCGCCGAACACTCCGACGCCGGCCAACCACCAAATGTGCCAGATCAGTGCAAAGCCGATGACGACGGCGAAGAACGCCGTAACAAAGCCGGTGGCGCTGTTCTTCGGCATTTCGACGGGCTCGTACTCCCGCGTCGACGTCGGCTCCTCCCTAGTCGCTTGCGCGCGGTTCTTGCTGCTCCAGAACGCGTCCAGTCCGGCGACCTTGGGTTGGAACGCAAAGTTCCATGCCGGCGGCGGCGACGCCGTCGCCCATTCGAGCGTGCGGCCATTCCAGGGATCGCCGGTCACGTCGCGCAACTCTTCGCGATTACGGATCGACACCACGAGTTGCACGATCTGGCAAACGACGCCGACCAGGATGATGGCGGTGCCGAACGCCGCCGCAATCAACCACGGCTGCCAGGACAAATTGTCATAATGCTGCATGCGCCGGGTCATGCCCATCAGGCCCAGCACGTAGAGCGGCATGAAGGCGACATAGAAGCCGACGAGCCAGCACCAGAACGACGCTCTGCCCCAGCGTTCGTCGAGCTTGAACCCGAACGCCTTGGGGAACCAGTAATTGTACCCCGCCATCACGCCGAACACGACGCCGCCGATGGCGACATTGTGGAAGTGCGCGACCAGGAACACGCTGTTGTGCAGTTGGAAGTCGGCCGGGGGCACCGCCATGAGCACGCCGGTCATGCCGCCGATGACGAAAGTCACCATGAAGCCAATCGACCACAGCACCGGCACCGAGAACCGAACCCGGCCGCCGTACATTGTGAACAGCCAATTGAAGACCTTCGCACCCGTCGGCAAGGCGATGATCATGCTCATGACGCCGAAGAAGCCGTTGACGTTTGCGCTGGCCCCCATTGTGAAGAAGTGGTGCAGCCAGACCAGGAAGGAGAGGACACAGATGGCCATCGTCGCGGCGACCATAGAGCGATAGCCAAACAACGGCTTGCCGGAGAACGTCGCCATCACCTCCGAGAATACGCCGAACGCCGGCAGGATCAGGATGTAGACTTCGGGATGCCCCCATACCCAGAACAGGTTGGAGTACAGCATCTGATTGCCTTGGCCTTCGAGCGTGAAGAAGTGAAAGCCGAGATAGCGATCCAGCGCCAGCATCGCGAGCGTCGCGGTCAGGACCGGGAAAGCAGCGACAATGAGCAGGTTGGCGGCAAGCGCCGTCCAGCAGAAGACCGGCATGCGCATATAGCTCATTCCCGGTGCCCGCAGCTTGAGGATGGTCGTGACGAAATTTATTCCCGCCAGCAAGGTGCCGATACCGGAGATCTGCAGCGACCAGAGATAGTAGTCGACGCCGACGCCGGGCGAGTATTGCAATTCGCTCAGTGGCGGATAACCCCACCAGCCGGCTTTTGAGAACTCGCCGATCGCCAACGAAATGTTGACCAACAACGCACCCGATGCGGTCAGCCAGAAGCTGACGGAATTGAGCGTGGGGAACGCGACGTCGCGAACACCAAGTTGCAGCGGCACTGCGAAGTTCATGAGCCCGACCACGAACGGCATTGCCATGAACAGGATCATGATCGTGCCGTGCGCCGAGAATATCTGATTGAAATGCTCGGGCGGCAGATAGCCTTGGGCACCGCCGGCTGCGAGCGCCTGCTGGGCACGGATCATGATCGCATCGCTGAAGCCACGGAGCATCATGACGAGCGCCAGGATGCAATACATGGCGCCTATCCGCTTGTGATCGACCGAGGTGAGCCACTCGCGCCATAGATAGGGCCAGGCTCCCTTCGCCGTGACGAACCCGAGAACAACCAGCACGACCAAAACCATGAAGCCCGTTGCACCCATGATGATCGGCTCATGGAGGGGAATCGCGTTCCAATCGAGCTTTCCAAGTAGATTCATCGCTCGGCCCTCTGCGAGGTTGAACAAACTGATAGAGAAGCGTCTTGATGCGCGTCCATGCCGGCGTTTACGATGCTACCGAACAGATCGGGGGCGACGCCACGATAGGTGAACGGCGCGACCGCCTTGCTCGGCTTGACCAGGTCGGCGTAAGCTTGCTTATCGAGAACCGAACCGGTTTCGCGGGTCTGCCGAACCCATTGCGCAAATCTGGCGTCTGTCACCGCATCGACGGTGAAGTGCATGTCGGGAAAGCCGTCGCCGCTGAACATGGCGGAGATCCCGGGATAGGTTCCGAGATGGTCCGCCTGCAGGTGGAGGCGGGTCGCCATTCCCGACATGGTGTAGATCTGGCTGCCGAGCTGAGGCACGAAGAAGCTGTTCATGACGCTCGACGATGTCAGTTCGAAGCTGATCGGCGTCCCGACCGGCACAACCAGCTTGTTGATGCTCGCGATCCCCTCGTCCGGATAAATGAAGAGCCATTTCCAATCGAGCGAGACGACCTGAACGTTGACAGGCTTGACCGTCGAGCTGATTGGCCTGCCCGGATCGAGGTCGTGCGCGCCGATCCATGCGACGCCGCCGACCAGGAGCACCGTCATCGCGGGGATGGACCAGACCAGCAGCTCGAGACGCCCGGAATATGTGAAATCCGGCCGATAGCTCGCACGCTCGTTCGATGCGCGAAACCAGAAAGCGAAGCCAAGTGTCGCAAGGATCACTGGGATCACGATCGCCAGCATGATGCCAAGCGCGTTGATCAGAATTTGCCGCTCGGCCAACGCGATCGGCCCTTTGGGATCGAGCACACCTTCAGTGCACCCGCCAAGCGTCATGGCCCCGATCAGGAGGACAGCCGGTAAACCGTATCGCATGTTAGACCTCGCTGAGGTTGATGCTGGGCCATACGGTGCGGGCGACCTCCGGTAGGATCTCGGCATGCACCGAGATACCGAGGCCCGCATGCGAGGCACGCATGCGGGAGGATGAATTGCCGCCATGGTCGACCAGGAACGCCGCGAACAGCGCGAACAAGTAGCAGATGGAAAACACGAACAGCCTGTGAGCGGGTCGGCGATCGGGCCCGATGGTTCTGTCCAGCAGGAACGCAAGTATCAGGAAGAGCGCGCTGCAGATCGCAACCGTCACGCCATAGATCACACCCGCAAACCCCAGTGCCCAAGGCAGCTCCGAGGCGAGGGTCAGTAGGCCGCTATAGATCAGTATCTGCCGCGTTGTTGCCGCGCGTCCCGCGACGACCGGCAACATCGGTACGCCCGCACGGGCATAATCATCGGTGCGGTTGAGCGCCAGCGCCCAGAAATGGGGCGGTGTCCAAAGAAAGATGATGATGAACAGCGCAAGCGGCTCCAGCCCGACGTCCCCTGTTGCCGCGGCCCATCCGATCACGGGCGGCAACGCGCCGGCGGCGCCGCCGATGACGATGTTCTGCCGCGTGGACCGCTTCAGCCACGCCGTGTACACGACAACATAAAAGAGTATCGTGCCGGCCAACAATGCGGCCGCCATGAGGTTCGCCGCCATAGCGAGAGCCACCACAGCAAGGCCGCCAAGAACGGTTCCAAGGACAAGCGCGTCGAACCGGGAGACCTTGCCGAGTGGAATAGGCCGCATGGCAGTGCGGCTCATGATCGCATCGATATCGGCGTCGTACCACATGTTGAGCACACCGGCGGCTCCAGCCCCCGCTGCAATGGCAAGAACTGCCGCAAGGGTTGTTAGCGGATCAAGTCGAACCGGAGCGGAGCTCAATCCGACGAGCGCGGTGAAGACCGCGAGCATCATCACGCGTGGCTTTGTGAGGGCGACGAGGTCAGACACATTCCAATGGTCAGCCAGCGAATGAGGGGTGCGAGCACGTCTTTCCCCAAGCTGGCCAGCAATGGACTTGACGTTCATCTCGCGGCTCCCGGTTCATTCTGAATGCGACCTGTCGTGTTCCGTTCGAACAGCGACAATGCGTGCTTTCAGTATGTCTGCCCAGCGGTGGCCGCGATTGAATATGGCTGCTCGATTGGGGCCAATCCTGCTCAAAACAATTGGCTGAAGCGTCTGGTCACGCCAGCATCTTTCGTGAACGCACGATTCAAAGCGATCTGAGCACTTTTCAACAAGCGCTTTGCGCTACCTTTTCCTAGAGCAGATCATCATCTGTGACGTTTGGATCCCTGGTTTGGACGTCGGCGAAATTCGTTCCGTTTGTGCGGAAACGGTCGCCGAGCCTACGGAGAACTATCAATGAAGACGCATTTGCTCTGGACGATTGCAGCTCTTTGCCTGGTGGCCCCAGCCGCGCAGGCGCGATCCACCTATGACGGCTCCTGGGATCTCGTCTTCGTGACGCAAGGCGGCGCATGCGATCCCAGCTACAACTTCACCGTCAATATCTCCGACGGGGTCGTCACGCATCCCAATCTCGTGAAATTCAGGGGCTATGTCGCGAGATCCGGTTCGGTCCGCGCTTCGGTTACGGTTCACGACAAGTTCGCATCCGGCACGGGCAGGCTCTCCGGGAGCTCGGGTCGCGGAAGGTGGAGCGGCTATTCGGGAAGTTCACGATGCTCGGGCTACTGGACCGCGCAACGCAATTGATCGAGCCAAAACAGGAGAGCTCGCGCGCCGAACCGCCGTCTTGCGAGACGGCGCTGAGCACGACCGTGCTGGCGGCCGCTCTTCTGTTTGCTCACGGTCAGACCACGGAACGGACGGTTGTCGCTGCCACGCGCCTTGGGCGCGCGCTCGGCGTCGCGGTGAAGGTGCTCCCGCAATGGGACGAGCTGATCGTCGAATTGGACGGCTCGCGCGTTTCACGAGCTGCGCCCGCCAGGCCGCTCGGTGTCGACATGGGCAGGGTACTCGCCGTTACGACGGTGATAGATCAGATCTGCGACGGAACATTGCCGGCAGGTGCCGCGCAATCCGCACTTGAGTCGGCCGGCCGTCTACCGTCCGTTTCCACGCCACGCTTCACCTTGTTCGCGGCCCTTGGTGCGGCCTCGCTTGGCGTAATCTTCGGCGCGCTCGATGCGATGAGCCTGTTCCTGATCGCAATGAGCGCAGCCACCGGTGCGCTGGTCAGGCGCGGGCTGTCCGGCTTCAGCCATAACCCGCTGCTCCAGCCGCTTTGCGCCGCGCTCGTCGCCGGTGTCGTGGCTGCTGTTGCCAGCCGTTTTCGACTATCGGGTGCAATAGCGCTGGTCGCCTTCTGTCCCTGCATGGTGCTTGTCCCCGGTCCGCATATCCTCAACGGTGCCGTGGACCTCGCTCGCACGCGCATCGCACTGGGCATAACGCGCCTGGCCTATGCCGGCATCATCGTGCTGATGATCTGCGCCGGCGGTCTGTTCGGGTTCACTGCCGCCGGCGGGCAACTCGCGATAGCTGGTCCATCTCTGCCCCTGTCGTTGATCATCGATGTAATTGCAGCAGGATGCGCAGTCGCCGCGTTCGGTACTTTCTTCTCGATGCCATGGCGTCTGCTGCCTTTCCCGATTGCGGTCGGCATGCTTGCACATGCCGCGCACTGGGCGGTGATCTCCGCCGGCGGAAGTGCTCCGGCCGGAACACTCGTCGCCTGCATGTTTGCCAGCGCCCTCACGGCTCCCGTGGTCGATCGCCTGCATCTGCCCTTCGCGGCGGTCGCCTTCTCCGCCGTTGTCTCGTTGATGCCTGGTTTCTTCCTGTTCAACACTGCGACGGGCCTCGTCGAACTGGTCTCAATCGGCCCAGGCGCACCGGCGGCTCTGGTCACCAGTATCGCTGCGAGCAGTGCCACGGCGCTTTTGATCATCACGGCGATGGCCTTCGGGCTGATCCTCCCGCGTATGCTGTACGAGCGGCTCAGACCCTTCCCCGGATGATCAGGCACGGTCGTTCAATGCACCGCAGCGCCATCCAAGATTAATCCTTAGCTCCGCTGTATCTGACCCTGACGGGGGCGGCTGGCCCTGGAGAGTCGGTGTACCCATGACGACAATTCTCACCAAATCGTTCCCGCAAGAAACGCCGCCGTCGACAAAGGCGGCCCCAGGCAAAAATCGCGTCCTGATCGTCGGCGGTGGCTTTGCCGGTATCGCGGCGGCACGGGCTCTGAAGCGAGCCGATGTCGAGATCACGCTGGTCGACCGCCGCAATCACCATATCTTTCAGCCGCTCCTGTACCAGGTCGCCACCGCTGTTCTGGCGCCATCCGAGATCGCGGCACCGATCCGGCAACTCGAGGCAAAGCAGAAAAATCTCAGCGTCATGCTGGCCGAGGTCAAGGGCGTCAACCTGGGAGCACGTACCGTCGAGGCCACCTGCCCGGAGATCGGCAGTCGAAAGCTCGAATACGATTTCCTGGTGATCGCGACCGGAATGCGTCCGAGCTATTTCGGTCATGACGAGTTCGCGCGGTTCGCACCGGGCCTCAAGAGCCTGAGCGACGCCGAAATGATCCGGACCAAGATCCTGAGTGCGTTTGAATTAGCGGAATCGACCGATGACGAGAAGGAACGCGCTCGCCAAACCACGTTCGTTCTGGTGGGCGCCGGCCCGACCGGTGTGGAGCTTGCAGCTTCGATCGCTCAACTGGTCTCGGTAACCCTGCGCAACAATTTCCGCAAGATCGACCCTGCCAAGAGCCGGATTGTTCTACTGGATGGCGGCACTCGCATCCTGCCGACCTTTGCGGAATCGCTGTCGCGAAAGGCAGCCAAGCGACTTACGAAACTCGGCGTCGAGGTGTCGACGGGGGTAAAAGTCGAGAAGGTCGACGACCAGGGCGTGATCGCCGCCGGCGTCCGCATTCCCAGCGCCACCGTGCTTTGGACTGCAGGCGTCAGCGCCTCCCCGGTCGTGAGAATGCTCGGGACCCAGACAGACCGCGCCGGGCGCGCGTTCGTTGGCCCTTTCATGGACATTCCCGAGGCGCCCAATGTCTTTGTTGCAGGAGATGCTGCCACGATGACCCAGGATGGTCACCCCGTCCCCGGGGTTGCACAGGCAGCCATTCAACAGGGACGATTTGTCGGGCAGGTCATCGCCAGCCGCGTCAAGGGACACAAGGATGGCCGACCGTTTCGGTATCGCGACAAGGGCAACATGGCGGTGGTCGGCAAGAATTTTGCCATTCTCGAGTCCGGCCATTTGCGCAGCAGCGGCTTTGTGACCTGGTGGGTGTGGGCAGCGCTGCATGTGCTCGCCCTGCCGCAGCTCCAGAACAGGTTTCGAGTCCAGACCCAGTGGTTCTGGTCGTATCTGTCGGGGCAAAGGAGCTCACGGCTGATTTCCGAGGACCGGCGGTCGTCCTCGTCATAGTTGCGTCCAATCAAGACCTGGCAACCATTCCCGGAAATTCGTTAAGGACTCCACCTGTGGACGCTTCCATCATATCCGCGCTGGCCGCTCTTACCGGTGCAGCCGTCGGCGGTCTGACAAGCGGAATAGCCAATTGGCGGAGCCAGCGAAGCCAGGTCCGCGCCCAGTGGGTTCTTCACGAGGAGACTCGCCGGCAGACCCTGTACAGGGATTTCATCGAGGACGCCGCCAAATGTTACATCGATGCGCTCCAGCACGATAAAGCCGACATTCCGAGCCTGGTCAGCCTTTACGCCAAGATGAGCGCGATGCGGGCGATATCTTCAAAGCCGGTGGTCCGTCATGCCGAAGACGTCACCCGAAAAATCCTGGACACCTATCTGGAGCCGGACAAGAGCTTTGTCCAACTGCGCGAAATGGCCATCGATGGCACGATCGATCTGCTGCATGACTTCAGCCGCGCGTGCCGCGACGAATTCGAGCAAATGCGGCCGATCCATTTTTGAGCGTGACGCTGCGATTTCAGCCCGCTCTTGTCGCGAGGGGGCAGACGCGCTGCCCCTGAGATCGGATCATTTGGGCCCAACCGTCTCGGCCCAATTGACGAACGCCTGCATGAACGCCTGGAGGAATTTGCTGGTGCCGTCGCCGGCGAGCTTGCCGTGCTCATCGAACAGCTTGTCGACATGGCCGAGATAGGCCTCAGGCTGCTGCAGGGTCGGCACGTTCAGGAACACGAGCGATTGCCTGAGATGATGATTGGCGCCGAAGCCTCCGATCGCCCCGGGCGAGCCGCTGACGATCGCACCCGGCTTGCGGTCCCAGACGCTGCGTCCATACGGTCTGGAGCCGACATCCAGCGCGTTCTTGAGCACGGCAGGCACTGACCGGTTATATTCCGGCGTGACGAACAGAACGGCGTCGGCGGCCTTGATGCGCTGGCGGAACGCGGTCCATTGCGCGGGCGGAGCTGCGGTCTCGAGATCTTCATTGTAAAATGGCAATCCTCCGATGTCGACGATGTCGAGCCTCATCGAGGACGGTGCCAGCGAGATCAGTGCATTCGCCAGCATCCCGTTGAACGAAGCCTTCCGCAGGCTTCCAACCAATACGCATACGTTCATCGGCTTTTCCTTGGTCATACAGTCGCTTGAGACTTGATGTTTCGCGTGAAGTCGGGCTTGCGCTTTTCCACGAAAGCCGTGAACGCCTCCCTTGCGTCTTCGGAGCGGACCTGCGTGCTGAACTCTTCGTTCTCGGCCTTCATCGCGGCCTTGATCTGCTCGCGAAATGGCTGCTTCATGAGCCACTTGCTGGCCTGTAACGCAGCCGCGGGCTTCGCTGCCAGCTTCCGGGCCGTGTCGGTTGCCTTCGCCCGGAGATCGTTGTCGGGAACGACTTCAGTCGCCAGACCCAGCTCCACCGCGCGCCTGGCATCGAAGGGAGCCCCCAGCAAGATCAGCTCGGCCGCGCGGAGGTGACCGATCCGCGTCGGCACCGAGCAGCTCGATCCGAACTCAGGCACGACAGCCAGATTGATGAAGGGCATCTGGAATTTTGTGCTCTCCCCGGCGTAGATGAAATCGCAGTGCGTCAGCATCGTGGTGCCGCCGCCGATGGCGGCGCCGTGGACGGCCGCGACCAATGGCTTGTCGAAGTCGACCAACGCCTTCATGAGGCCAGCCTGAGGCGATTCGCCCGGCCCCGGAGGGTTCTTGAGAAAATCGTCGATGTCGTTGCCGGCGCAGAACGAATCTCCCGCACCATGCCAGAGGACGACGCGTGTGCTCTCGTCCTTCGACGCCGCGTTGAAGATGTCCGCGAGAGCCACGTACATGGCCGACGTCATCGCGTTCCGTTTTGTCGGACGGTTCAACTGGATGCGCAGGATGCCTGCGGCCTGTTCGGTAACGATCTCATCCATTGTCGAACTCCTGATCCCTTTGGTGAATTTCAGTGCAAACGCAGGGTCGCGGCGGCTTGCGCCGCCCCGATCATGCCATCGCGCTAGGCCGCGCGTTCCTTTGGCTTCGGAATGGCACCGCTCGCACGCAGACCATCGATCTCGGCCGCACTGAATCCCAGTTGCTGGAGAACCTCGTCGTTGTGTTCTCCGATCTTCGGGGCGCGCTTTGCCGACACCTTGGCGACACCGTGCACCTGAAGCGGGCTGGAGATCGTGGACGTCAGCTTGCCGCCGGCGCCCTCGAGCGGAACGATGATGTCATTGGCCCGGAGCTGGGGATCGTTGATCACCTCCTGCGGCCCGCGCACCGCACCGAACGTCACGTGGGCGCCGTTGAACACCTCGTACCAATGTGCCATCGGCTCGGAACAGAAGGTCTGGTCGAGAATCGCCGTGAGTTCCGTCATGTTCGCCATCAGCTTGGCCGGGTCGGAGAAGCGCGGATCAGTCAGGAGATCGGGGCGGCCGATCGCCTTCGCCACGGCCTCTACCTTGTCGGGCGTGATGATGAGAACGAACCAGGTATCATCCTTGGCGCGATACACGTTCATGGCGGCATTTGCGGGGTGCATGCGATCATGCAGCCCGAAGAATTTCGCATCGCAGAGTGCTGCCTGGATCGAGACGCTCGCGGACCACACGCCCTCGGCGAGCAGCGAGGTCGTGACGTGCGCCCCCTGCCCCGTGCGCTCGCGACGATACAGGGCGGTGACGATCGCCGAATAGAGCCCGACGGCGGTGGCGTTGTCGCCGCTGCCGGCCACCGGCCAGGTCGGCGGCGCGCCGGCGTCGCGCGTCATCGACAGCAAGCCGCTGCGCGCCCAGTACGACGTGATGTCGAAGCCGGGGAGATCCGCATCCGGTCCCTTGTCGCCGAAGCCCGTGAGGTCTGCGTAGATCAGCCGCGGGTTCCACCCCACCACATCGTCATATTCGAGCTTCAATTTCTTCCGCGCCGGATGCGGCGTGTTGACGACGAGAACGTCGGCCCATTTGACCAGCTTTTCGAGAATCTGATGGGCACTCGGAGATTTCAGATCAATTGCCATGCCACGCTTGTTGCGATTGGCCAGATGCCAGGGATAGGCATCGTCAGCGACCGGCTGCGGCGGCATATGATTCGCGTGTCGCCACAGCTCGCCGCTCGGCGGCTCGACCTTGATCACGTCGGCACCGAAATCGGACAAGATCACGGCGGCGCTGGGACCCGCGATGAAGCTCGCGAGGTCCACCACCTTTAGTCCGGAGAAAATGTTGTCGTTTGCCATGGGCGTCCTTTCCAGATCCTCGTAGACAGCGGCGTTGTTTCAGCGGCCGCGAAACTGCGGCGCACGTTTCTCGAGGAAGGCGGCGGTGCCTTCCTTCTTGTCTTCGGTGGCGGCGCAAATGCCGAAGAAGGATGCTTCCAGCACAAGGCCTTCGCTTTGGCTCGTCTCCATCCCCTTGTTGGCGGCTTCCAGCGAGAACTTCACGGCGATCGGCGCGTTGGCCATGATCTGCTTCAGGATTGTCTCGGCACGATCGATCAGGCCGGCCGCGGGAACGACTTCGTTGACGAGGCCGATGCGATAGGCTTCCTGCGCCGAAATCGTCTCGCCCGTGAGGATCAGCTGCAACGCACGGCCCTTTCCGACCAGGCGCGGCAGGCGTTGCGTTCCACCACCGCCAGGCAGCAGACCGAGCTTGACCTCGGGTTGCCCGAATTTGGCGTGCTCGGCTGCGATCCTGATGGTGCAGGCCATCGCGGTCTCGCAGCCGCCGCCAAGGGCAAAGCCGTTGATCGCCGCAATCACCGGCTTGCCGAGATTTTCAATGAGGTCCAGCACGCCCTGCCCGAACCGGCTGGACTCCTCGGCATCGTAGGCGTCGACATGTGCAAGTTCACTGATATCGGCGCCGGCGATGAACGCCTTGTCGCCCGCGCCGGTGAGGATGACGCCGCGCACGGACGCGTCCGCCTTGGCGTCTTCGAATGCGGCGTGCAGATCGGTCCAGGTCGGCGTATTGAGCGCGTTGAGTACCTTCGGCCGATTGACCGTAACGTAGGCGATCACACCCTTTTTCTCGTACTGGACGTTCGCAAGGGCCAGCGCCGCTCTGGGTACGGAGCTTGGTGCTGTTGCGGGTGAAGGGGTGAACGGTGCAGTTCCCGAAACCATAGTCATGTCTCCTGGGTAGGGCCGCCGGCGCTGGTGCACCGGCGCCGCTGAGAAGTCAGAGGAAGGCGCCGTGACCGGTGATGGCCTTGCCCACGATCAGATTCTGCATCTGGTACGTACCTTCGTAGGAGTAGAGCGCCTCGGCATCGGCGAAGAAGCGCGCGACGTTGTAGTCGGCGACGATGCCGTTGCCGCCCAGCACCTCGCGGCCCCAGGAAACCGTCTCGCGCGATTTCGAGGTACAGAACGCTTTCGCCAGCGCGGCGTGATGGTCGCCAAGCTTGCCTTCGTCATCGAGCTGCGCGAGGCGGAGCATCAGGCACTGGCACGCGGTCAGATTGCCAAGCATCTTGGCGAGCAGATCCTGGATCAGCTGGAACGAAGCGATCGGCTTGCCGAATTGCAGTCGCTCCTGGGCGTATTTGAGGGTGGCCTCGTATGCGCCCATCTGGATGCCGGTCGACGCCCAGCCCACCATGTACCGCGTCATCCGCAGCACGCGCGCGGTATCACGGAACGAATTGCCGCCCTGGAGGCGGTTCGCTTCAGGCACCCGCACGTCCTTCAGCGTGATCTGGCCGTTCTGGACCACCTTGAGCGCGATCTTGTGCTCGATCTTCTCGACGCTGAACCCGGGCGTCGACTTGTTCTCGACGATGAAGCCCTTGACCTGATTGTCGGCTAGGTCGCGTGCCCAGATGATGGAGATGTCGCACCACGGCGCATTGCCGATCCACCGCTTCTGTCCGTTGAGAATCCAGGTATCGCCTTCACGCTTGGCGGTCGTGGTCAGGCCGCCGCTCGTTCCGGAACCGACCAGCGGCTCGGTGAGGCCGAAGCAGCCGATCTTCTCCCAGCGCGCCATCGCCGGCAGCCATTTCTGCTTCTGCTCCTCGGAGCCATCGAGATAGATCGAGCCCATGGCGAGGCCGCTGTGCACGCCGAAGAACGTGCAGAACGAGGCGTCAGTGCGCGCCAGCTCCATCGCGACGAAGCCGAACAGCTTCTGGCTGCCGCCCGCGCAACCATAGCCCTCGAAGCCGAGCCCACCGAGGCCAAGCTCCTTGAACGACGGCAGCAGCTCGAACGGAAACGCGTCCTCGGACCAGTATTTGTTGATGACCGGCTGGACCTTGGTCTCCATATATGACCGCACCTTATGGACGACCGCTCTCTCCTCAGCGGTGAGAAGATCGACCAGCTGATAGAAGTCTCCATTGGGCGCGGGCACCGGCTTCGGCGCGGCGCTCTTGCTTGCTGTGCTTGCGGTGGGCATTTGCGATATCTCCTCGCTGCGGCTCGGAAGCCTGAAAAGTGACGGGTTGAACGTATGATTGATCTCGACAGCGTCGCCGATTTCGTTAGCTCGGCCTGGCAGCTTTCTTGCGCAGCTCAATCAAGCCGAGCAGAACTTCGTCGCGCTCCGCCTCCAACTCCGCGATGGTGCGCGAGCCGGCTTCGGCATGGACGCTGTCGATCAGCTTCTTTTGCACGTCCGGCGTCAGTACCGGCGAGCCGAGGGTCTTCCACCAGGCAGTCATCGGGCCGGTGAACTGCCGGAAGAAGTGCTCGATGCCGCCCGGACCGCCACCGAGATGGTTGAGCATCAGGCCGCCCATGACGCCCCAGCGCAGGCCTGGCCCCCAGGACAGGGCGGTGTCGACGTCAGCGGCGCTCACCACACCCTCGGCGACGAGGTAATAGATTTCGCGGCTCAGCGCCGCCTGGAGCCGGTTGGCGACATGCCCCGGCATTTCCTTGTTGACGCGCACCGTCCGTTGCCCGATCGAAGTATAGAATTCATCCGCGCGCTGGATTGTCGCTGCCGAGGTCTTCGCCCCACCCACGATCTCGACCAGCGGGATCAAGTGCGGTGGATTGAACGGGTGACCGATGACGCAGCGCTCTGGGTGGGACGCAGCCCCCTTCTGGATTTCGCTCATGGTGAGCCCCGACGAGCTCGATGCGATGATCACGTCGGGGGGCAACAGCTCGTCGAGCTGGCCATAGAGCTTCTGCTTGAATTCGATCCGTTCGGGCCCGTTCTCCTGGACGAGGTCGGCACCGGCGAGTGCCTGGGGGAGATCGGCCGTGAACGTCAGGTTCGACTGCGACGCTCCGGGCGACAGGCCCAATCGCTTCAGCGCCGGCCAGGCGGTGTCCACAAACTTCCTCAACGCGGCTTCAGCGTTCGGTGCAGGGTCCGTTGCGACGACGTGAAGTCCTTTGGCGAGAAACAGCGAGCTCCAGCTCGCGCCGATCACGCCGGTGCCGATGATGGCGATGCGGCGAATGGGCTTGGTCTCGGTCATGTCACTCTCTCCAATGCGTTGGTCAGACTTCGGCATAGGCAATGCCGGTGAGGTTGCCCTGGGCGAAGAGGAAGTTGCGCTCGCCGGATCCGTCGAGCTGTGCGGAGTAGATCGAGCCGGCAAAATCGGTCACGAACATGCGATCGTTCGGGACGTCGAGCGCAATGCCGATCCCTTCCATGAGATGTGTCACCACGATCTCGGGCTCGGCAGGCTTGTTGTCGATCGAGGCGCGGTTCACCGTATTGCCGCGCGGCGGGTCGCCGCGGTCGGTCCAGTAGAGAATGCGGCTCTTGTGATCGATCTCCAGATCGATCGGCTCCGGCAGACCATCGTAGAATATCTCGATGTCGGATCTGGTGGCTGCGGTCTGGCCGGCGGGGATTTCGACATTGGCGCGGAAGATGCGGCCCAGCCCGGCATTGTCGGGCCCCTTTTGCGTCCAGTAGATGCGTCCGAATTTCGGGTCGATCGCCAGCCCGACGCACCATCGTGTCTGGTCCTTGCGATCGGCCTCACTGTGGCCGGCCTCGATGAGCGTCTCCAACTGCGAACCATTGAGATTGCAGCGCATGACGCGCATGCCTTCGCGATCGCACCAGTAGAGCTTGTCACCTTTCTTATCGAGAATGATCTGCTTCGGAGTGTGGGTCTCTCCCTTCGGAACGATGGTCTTGCGGTTCTTGCCGTCGACGTCGGCCCGCTCGATCGATCCGTCGTTCAGGCTTGGGACGCCCATGTTGGTCCAGTAGATGTGGCCCGCTTCGACGTCCACGACGATGCCGTCCGGCAAGTGACAGCCCGTCACGATCGTCGTGCGATCGGAGCCATCCGCATTCATCAGGTGAATGCAGCCTGCATTCAGCTCGAGAACGAACAAGCGAGGGACTGTGGAGTTTGAAGATTTCGTGACGGCTTTTGCCATGGCGCACCCTGCATCGTGGCCCGACCACCGACCGGGTCAGGTGGCCATGACTATGTCCTGATTGCCGACGGTCATCTTGGACAGGAATGTCATCGTTGGGATGCGTCTGCTGCTTGATCACTTGCGAACCTCTGTGGGCATCGGGACAACGAAATGCGAGAGCAGCAGCTTTCAACAAGTCGGGCATCAAACATCCAAGCACGCGCAATGGACAGGCCACATGGTCAAGACTTGCGGCCCATAAAATCAGCAGATCGCGATTGGACAGGGCCTGACAGCCAAATATACTGAATGGCGATCCGGTCACGGGAAAGGGAGTCAGGCATGGACGCGCCGAGCTCTGACAAGGATATTCGAGAGACACCCGACGCGCCGCGCGACGATCAAGCGAAAGCCGCCCGCAACACGGTGGGGGCTCCGGCCATTATCGTCTGCATCGTTGCGGCTGCCGTCGTCGGGCTTTCCGTCTTCTATCTGTTGCGGCCGGAACCACTGCTCGTACAGGGCGAGGTCGATGCAACGCGGCTCGATATCGCCGCGCGTGTCGACGGACGGGTCGGCAAGATCCCCGTCGAACGTGGCCAGAACATTGCTGCGGGCGCAGTGCTCGTCCAGATCGACAATCCCGAAACACTGGCCAAACACGAGCAGATGAAGGCGGCCAAGGCTGTTGCGGACGCCCAGCTTGCCAACGTGCTCGTCGGAACGCGGGTGGAGGTGATCGCGGCACGGAAGGCGGAAATGGAGCGGGCGCAGGCTGCGCTCGTGCTGGCGCAGAAGACCTTTGACCGCACGCACACCTTGGCCGATCAGGGTAACGCGCCGCAGGCCCGCCTCGATCAGGCGACCGACGCATTGCGCGAAAGCGAGCGTGCGGTCGACCAGGCCAAATCGGCCTATGAGCAGGCGGTCAACGGCTACACCAAGGAGGAGCGGGCCATCGCCGCGACCAACGTCGAAAAGGCCAGTGCCGACATCCAGAGCGTCCAATCGACCATCGATCAGCTCGTGGTCTATGCGCCCGTCGCCTCGCAGGTCTATCAGCGCAATGTGGAGCCTGGAGAATACGTGTCGCCGGGCGTCCCGCTTGTTACCTTGATTAATCTGGCCGACCTCTGGGTGCATTTCGATCTTCGCGAGGATCTCGTCAAAGGCCTCAAGGTCGGCGATCGCTTCGATGTCCGCATCCCCGCCCTCAGCGACCGCTCCGTCACGGTCGAGGTCAAGCTCATCGCGACCAAGGGCGAATATGCAAGCTGGCGGGCCACGCGTGCTTCGGGTGATTTCGATCTGCGCACGTTCTCTATCCGTGCCTATCCCGTCCAGCCCGTCCCCGAGTTGCGACCGGGAATGAGCGCCTACCTCGACTGGCGATCCCGGCAATGATTGCGACCTCAAAGCCCGGATTCTGGCTGGTCGCGCGGCGCGAATGCCGCTGGTTGCTTCGGGATCGCGTGGCGCTGCTGCTAATCTTCGGCGTGCCGCTGTTCGCCTTCGTGGTCCTCACGACGGTTTTCAGCCATCCGGTCATTCGCGGGCTCGGGGTGACGGTCGTCGACGAGGACAAGTCGGACACCTCGCGGGCCCTGGTGGAATACATTGCGGCGTCGCCAAGCCTGAAGATCGTCGACCGCTCCGGCACGCTGTCCACGGCCGTGCGGGACATACGCTCCGGCAAGTCGCTCTCGGCCGTCTATATCCCGCCGGATTTCGACCGCGACCTGAAGGCCGCGCGCCGCCCCCAGATCGTCGGTTTCTATAACCAGCAATTTTTGACTCCCTCCGGCATCGCCTCCTCGGGTCTCAGCGATTCACTTTCCGCAGCGGCAGCGGTGGCCGCTCCCGCCAGCCGCGCGGCACCTGCGCCAACGTCCCTGGGTGCGCTCAAGGCGGAGACCATGGCGCTCGTCAATCCGCAGAAGAACTACGCTCAGTTTCTGCTGCGCGCGCTGCTGCCGACTATCATCCATGTGGTGATGACCCTTGCCGCCGGATATTCCGTCGGCTCCGAATTCCGCCGCCGCGACGCGCGGGCCTGGCTCGAAAGCGCAGGTGGCGATCCGCTCGTCGCGCTGGCCGGCAAGCTCGCGCCGCTGTTCTGCATCTTCTTCCTGATCATGCTGGCCGAGCCGCTGTTCCTGGAGGGCGCGCTGGCGATCCCCTTCAAGGGCGACCTGCCGTTGATGATCGCCGCGGCCTCGCTGCTGATCATCGCCTATCTGTCGCTTGGCGCCCTGCTCCAGCTTCTGGTCGGCGATCTCGCGACGGGACTCGGACTCGCGGGTCTGATCGCCTCGCCCGCCTTCGGCTATGCTGGCGTCGGCTTTCCCACCATCGGCATGAACGCTTTTGCGCAGACCTGGAGCGCGATCCTGCCGCTGCGCTGGTACATGACCGTCCTGCTCGGACAGGCCGCACGGGGATTGCCTGTCGCCGATTCCGCCATTCCCTTCGCCGCGCTTGCGGGCCTCGCACTGCTCTTTGCCGGCCTGGCATGGTTGCGCATGGTGAACGTAACCCGCAAGGGCTGGTTTGCAACGGTACGACCTGCCGAGCCGTCCGAAACGGAAGAAGTACCCTCGGGCGTCGGCGGTGCCTTCAAGGCCGAGTGGCGGCGCGTACTGGGAACGCGGAGCGCCTTCACGCTGCTGTTTCTCGCACCCCTCATTTACGGCATCTACTATCCGCAGCCCTATCTGAATCAGATCCTGCGCAAGCTCCCGATCGCCGTCGTCGACAACGATCTCAGCGATCTCAGCCGGCAGATCGTCGGGACGCTGGATGCGAGCGGCGCATTAAGCGTGACGGTTCGCGCCCGAACGCTCGCCGAGGCGCGCTCCGCGATCGATCGCGGGCAGGCCTTTGCCGTCGTCGAGATTCCACCCAACACCGAGCGCGACGTGCTCAAGGGCATCACCGCCCACATCCCGGTCTATGCGGACGCAACCTATCTGTTCATCTTCAGAACGAGCGCCAGCGGGCTGGCCACCGCCATCGGAACGTTGGCGTCCGAGCTCGTTTCGCGCGGCGCGCGCCCGGATGGCAGCCTCGTCAAGGCGAAGCTCGCAAGCTCAAGCCCGGCCGATGTGCTGCTGCAGCCGATCTTCAACCCGGTTGGCGGTTATGCGAGCTACGTCGTTCCGGCGGCGTTCATCCTGATCCTGCAGCAGACCCTGCTGATCGGCGCGGCGATGTTGACCGGCACTGCGCTGGCGAGCGGCGGCGCGGCCTTTGCCGGCGTGCTCGGCCGCGGCATCGCGCATCTGACCGTCTATCTTCCCGCGCTCGCGCTCTACGTCATCGTGCTGCCCCGCATCTACGGTTTTTCGACGCTCGGCCATCTTCCGCAGATCCTCGCGCTCGCGAGCGTCTTTCTGCTGGCGACGAGCTTCATGGGCCAGGCCGTCGGGGCCTGGTTCACGCGACCGGAGAACGCAACCATCCTGCTGCTGGCGACGAGCCTGCCGCAGTTCTTCATGGCCGGCTTCGCGTGGCCGCGCGAAGCGATTCCGGACGTGGCCCTTGCGTTCGGCCGGTTGTTCCCGGCCGACTCCGCGATCGACGGCCTTGTGCGCGTCAACCAGCTCGGCGCCGGCATCTGGGAGGTTGCGCATGACTGGCTCGCATTGTGGTGCCTGGCGCTCGGCTACTTCGCGCTCGCGGTGATCTCGGCATTTGCCGTCAGGAGGAGACAGGGACATGCCCAACCTTAGACCTGCCGCCTTCGTCGCGATTCCGCTCGCGCTGATCGCGGCGGGCGCGCTGCTCTATGTCATGCGCCACTCGGCACCGCCGGCAGCCATCGTCGGCGTCGTGCGCGCGACCGAGATCAGGGTCGAGCCGGAGGTCAACGGCCAGCTGGTCTCGATCGCGGTCGAGAAGGGTGCCTCTGTGAAGGCCGGCGACGTCGTGGCGCGGCTCTCGGCGGTGGAGTTGACGGCGCAGGCGGACCAGGCGCGTGCCGCGCTCGCGTCCGCCGTCGCAAGCCGCAACAACGTCTATGCCGGCGTGCGCCGCGAACAGGTCGATTCGCTGAAAGCCGCCATCGCCAAGGCCGGCGCCCGCCTCGACTACGTGCAGGCTCAGCTCACCCGGACCAGCACGCTCGCACGGCAGAATTTTGAATCGCAGCAGAACCTCGACCAGGCCGTGAATGACGTAGCCGCCGCGCAGGCCGACGTTGCCGAGGCCCAGGCCAATTACGATGCGGCGGTGGCGGGGCCGACCAAGGAGGAGCGCGCCATCGCCGATACACAGGTGCAGGCCGCGGCCGCCGCCGTCGCCGTGCTCGAGCGCCGTCTCGACAAGATGGTGCTGCGCGCCCCGGCCGACGGCGTGGTCAGCGTCATCGCCGCCGAGGTCGGCGAGAATGTTCGCGCCGGCCAGCCGATCCTGATGGTCGAGGCGGCCGGCAAGCAATGGCTCTCGTTCAACGTGCGCGAGGATCATCTCGATCGTCTCGCGATGGGAGAAACAGCGAACGTGATGCGGAACGGCGCTAATGGCGCGACCAAGGCGGTCATCACCGAGCTGCGGCCGCTCGGCGTGTTTGCCACCTGGCAGGCCGAGCGGGTGATTGGCGATCATGACCGCAATACGCTGCGCTTGCGCCTCGATCCCAAGGGAGAGTCGACGGACTTTGAGCCGGGCATGAGTGTGTGGATTGAGAAGTAGCACCGAAGCGTCCAATTCCGTTTGAATTGCGGATGCGTCATAGCGCTGCTCGTTTCGCCCAAGCTTTGCTTCGTCTGAAGCGATCGATCGTTGCGTCCGTCCTTCACGCAAGGTGGTTCTGGAGCGCTTCACGGCAACACTTGGTATCACCATGCATGCTTGCGGTGCCGTCGCTTTGAGCTAGGACCCCGCTACGCGTCACCGGCGCGCAAGCCGCGACCGCCCTCCGTCTCACGTGCCAGAGGGCTCAGGCAGCGGCGCAATCGCTAAGATATCCAAACCCTCAATCTCCTGCATCGCACGGCCGGCTATTCCCTCGAGATCGCCATAGAGGCCAACCGTGGCCTCCAACACGGCCCTGAGTTGCTCCTCGCGCCTGGCCCACAGTCTCGTCATCGCCTTGCGCTCACGGTCGAGATCGGCCTGCATCTCCGAGAACCGCTCGACGATGGCCTCGACGCGATGCCGAAAGCGCGGCCCCGTCAAGTAGGCATAGACGAGCTCTGTCTTCGTATGTTGTCCCTCCTGACGCAAACGCGCACCATCGATCTCGACGAGCGCTTGCCTTAAAGCTGCGGCAACGGGCGTCGCAAAGCGCGGTTTAACGACCCAGACGTTGTCGACGAGATCGAACGTGTCGAGCCCTTTGGGCAAGGCCGACGAAACGATGATAGCTACATCCGCCTGGGCGGCCCGCTGGTCGTCGCGCAACTTCGCGAGCCAGCCATCACTCCAGCTCTTTGTCCGCTTCGACTCCCAAAGGATGCTGCCGCAGGCCTGACCGGCGGAACCGATCACACTATGCAGGATGTCGCCGCCGAACACGCCCTTTGGCACAGGCTCGATGAGGTCTCCGGGAAAGCGAGCGCGGAGCAACGATTCGAGTTCGATCTCTTGCGCCTCTCCTTGGAGCTGCTGCGAGCCCTGCTCCGCCTTCCGACGAAGATCTTCGATCCGGCGCTGCATGCCGGCGATCTGCGCCTCTTTCTCGGAGACCTTGGCCTTGAGGTCGTCTTCGGCCTCGATCTTGGCCCTCTCGTGCACGGAGGCAAGCTCCTGCTGAACTCTTCTCTCCACCGTCAGTTCGAGTTCGCGCTTGGCGTCATCGAGTTCGCGCTGCTTGCGTAGGGTCTCAGCATGCGCCATCTGCGCCACCGCGAGCTTGTCCGCGTTGATCGTGAGCATTTGCCGCAGCTCGCCAAGCTCCCGTTCCCGGTCATCCAGTTCTTCTGCGACGACTTGGCGCGCTCGGCTGGCCTCCATTTCGGTGATTCTGGCCTGCTCAGTCCGAAGGCGTGCGGCAACTTGAGCGTCGACGTCCTCCCTCGCCTTGGCGATCTCGTCCTGTGCTTGCCTGATCTGCGCCTCGCGGCAGTCGAACTCTGCCTCCTTCACCACAAGCTTTTGCTCGAACTGACGCTGTACTTCGGCGACGAGCGGCGCCGCGAGCGATTCGGTCAGCTTGATCTCGGTTCCGCAATTGGTACAGACGATTTTGGGTTCGGTCATGGCATCGGTCCTTGGGTGTTCGGCTGCGTGGCTGGTGCGGGAAGCGCCCTTAGTTGGGACAACAGCGCGTGCAGTCTCTGGCGGCTGCGGCCGGCGCGGTAACGTCCAGAGCGCTCGGTATTGTCGGTTTCGTCATGTGTCTGCCTTCCGATTTTCAGCCATGATCAGTGCACCGCAGGGTGCAAGCGGCGAAGGTCGTCTCGGTTGACTGGACGACCGAGCCGGTAGAAGCGCGAGAGGCTTCTCACCCACCTTTCCTGCGGATCCGCCCACCAAAGTTGAGTCGTCATGATCGTCCGATCGCCATGGACGGGATGACCGGAGACCCGTCCGACAAGGTGCAGTCCTTCGGGCGTTAACGTCGGAGTCCAGTTCTCAAGCAGCGGCGCGTTCTGCAACTGCCACGACGAGACGGAACAGTGGACTTTGAGCTGCTCACAGTCATCCGCAAGCCGACGCAGGCGAAGCGCCAGGTCCGGAGAGATAAGGGCGGGATCGAGAAAGCGAAAGAAGTGCGTCAACATGATTGAAACTCGAATCTATGCAGGGCTGGCCGATACGGTGGAAAGGCCGACGTCACCCGCTGATGTCCAACGTCAGCTCGCCGTCGAATCTGGGGTTCTCCGGCCCGTAGCCGTGGGGATTACAAATGATCCGCGTGGCACCGACACGGTAGTCGGACGAATTGTGGACGTGACCATGCACCCAAATTGTTGGCCGATAGGTCTCGATCAGTGCGGACAGATCAGACACGAATGCTCCAGTGATGTGATCACGGCGGAATTTTGGATCGATGGACGACCAGTGGACAGCGTGATGCGTGACGACCAGCGTCGGTCCGTCGAAGGCGGTTGCCAGGACGCTCTCGATGTACGACTTCGACTGATGATGCATCGCCGCGGCTTCTCGTGGCCTGAATCTCTGCCAGGGTCGCTTCTGCCAACCGATGCGCCGATGATCATTCATTCCGTCGACGCACGCATTCATCACCAGGCCCAGGCTCGCCTCGCCGAAGGCCCGGTAATCGGTCCAGAGCGTTGCACCAACGATACGGACAGAGCCGCCGCCTCCCAATTCCCGCGACCTGCCTCCCAGCACTCGAGTATCGTTTTCCAGGAGGTGGATGTTAAATGTGGGCGCATGCGCGCGAGCGGCCGCCAATTCGTCGTGGACGAAGCGGCGGTAGTATTCGTGGTTGCCGAGCACCATGACGATAGTGATGTGCATGGGCACGATCCGGCGCAAATGTTCGAACGCCTTGAGCGCCCCCTCACACGTGTCCCCCGCGACGATGACCAGGTCGACATCATCCGCGACGGTAATCTTCTTGATCGGCAGAACGTCGATGTGGAGATCAGAAAAGATCTGAGCTTTCATGCGCGGCCTTCGTCTCCATTCTCAGCGTAGCGTTCCCTCAACGCGGCCAGCAGCGCAGCTTCCTCGGTGCTGAACGCACGCCGGTGCGGCGAGCGATTGACATGTTGGACGAACCAAGAGGCGGAAAGCTCGGTCGCGTGGGCGTGACCAAGCTCAGTGCGGCCGAGAACGTTGGCCAAGACCAGCGCGGCCGCGCAGTCGCCGTCGGCAGCGCAACGAAGCAATGCCGTCATTACAATGTCGACCTCGAGCGTGAAATCCTGGATTGGTGTCACCAGGAACGTCACCGCGATAGCCGCGGCAGCATCACCCCGCAAAGCTGCTCGGAGTTCGGCTCCACCACGCAGCACCTCAATGCGTTCCAGCGTCGCGTGCAACAGCAGCTTCTCGGCGTCCCGAAGCTTGTCCGACGGCAAGGTCCGCCACCATGAGAGCGGCAGCGTGTCCTGGGAGGTGAACGGCCAAGGCCTGTTTGCGAGCAAGACGGCCTGATTGTGCTTGGTTCTCATGGTTACTGTTGCCTCACCTATTCGTCACGCCTTGCTCAAATTTGAATCCTTGATTGCGCCCCCTAGGTCACTCTGTGACTTGGGACGGTCGGGAGAGCCCCCGAAAGGGGCTCTCCGCCTCGCCTCACCACGCCGGGCCACGCGATGCCTCGCCGGGCCACGCCCCGCCTGTGGGATCCCTGCTAATCGATGATCTCCACCTCGAAAGTGCCGTTCTGCGGTCGCCAATCGCCAAGCCCGCGCGTAAACCCGGCGAGCAGGTAGGTGTCGTAGACTTCGTCGCGGTCTATCAAGGTCGGCAAGTAGCGCGCGGTGAACTCCACGCTCCAGTCGTTGAAGACCGGGCGCGTCCGCATCGTGCGGGCACCATGCACGTTCACGCCGAGGCGCAACTTAAAGCGCTTGTCCCGCCAGAGCTCGTCCATGTCGTGCGCTCCGTCGTAGCGGAGCGCTGCGTTGTGGTCGACGACGAGTCCAGCTTCAGCCTGCATCGTGCGACGGCGCGATTTCGCCGCCTGCACGAACGTCGCCATGAGCGCGTCCAAGGGAATGCAGGGCTGGCCGCCGTCGAGCCAGAGACCGCCGTTCCATTCGACGCGGGCGATCTCCTCGTGATCGGCCTCGGTTTTCGACCTCTTGGAGGTAAGGCGCGCCAATTCTTTGGTGATGGGGTCCAGCGGATCGGCCAAACGCCCGGAATGCATGATGAGACGCTTAGTGCCCACCAGCCGGAGGCGGATAGATTCTGCCTTCATGATCTAGATGTCCTTGCGGGTTGGATCGACGAGGGAACTGCGCACATCGCGAAGGCGCGGCACGTCCGCGCGGAGCGGGGTCCGTCGGCGATAACGGCGGCGGCGCAGGATGGACGTGACCTCGCGATGGCAATTGCCGCACAGCGCGACCAGATCGCCGTCGCGCTCGGCGCCGAGGTTGTCGTAGTCGCGATGATGCGCCTCAAGCGGTCCCTGCTCCGCGCAGAGACGGCACTTGCCTTGCGCGAACGTGAGCTCGCGCAAACGTGCGCTGTTGGTTCGCCAGCGATGGCTCGTGATGTAGGCCGCGTATTCCATCCATTCTCCGGTCTTTGGGCTTGGTTCGGCGCGACCGGCGTCCACCGGTCGCGCGTCCCTCTCGTCGAGTTGCGATCTCGGGCGACATGCAGCCACCCGGATTGCGCTTACTCGGGTTCAGGCAGCCGTCGCCGCCTCATCCTCCTGGGGAGCAGCCGGCTTGAGGATGTTACGCACCGGCTCGGGGCGGCGGATCGCCTGTTCGTACTCGTCGCGGCGCAGCTTGCTGTTCCAGGAAGCGGCCGGCGACTTGCACGACCGCAGACCGCGAACGCCGAGCTGGGCGAGCGTGTGAAACAGGATGACCGCGGCAGCCTTGGTATTGTTGCCGTTCGACAGCGCGCAGTTCAGCAACGCGGTCATCAGCGCATCGAGCTCCGCGTTGAGGCGCTGGACGGGCCACGCTGCGACGACCAGCGCCGTAGCTTCCGCGGTGTCGCCGGTGCTCGCAGCGATCCACCTCGGATCATCGACGACGGCCTGCGAGAGGAAGTGGTGGATCGCCTCGCGATCGGCATCGGTGAAATCGTCGGCGTCCTTGCGGCGCCAGAGACGGTCGGCACGGGCGGGATGGGCGTCGGGAGAAAGGTGGATCGGAGCAGGCATGGGTGATCGTTCAGTCTTCCGGGAAGACTGTCCTCTGTAGGGGCGGGTTGATCTGGGGTGGTGTCGTTAGGTCGCGCTGGGTGGCGGCGACTTACCCCGTGTCCGGGGATGTCCAGCGACGAGGTGCGATCCCGATCTGGGTGAGACCTGGGGTCGCCACCTCGGCGCGCCGACTGAGTCCGCGCTGGGCCTCAAAGGAGTTGCTTTTCGCGTCAGGGGCAGGCATCAATGCTCAACTCGATTTGCTTGTTTCAGGCAATATTGCATGAAAGCTGCAAAATTGCAAGCCCTTTCTACGCCCGCTCCTCCATCAATGGTTAACGGTTCGCAAATTCGCGCGGCTCGCGCGTGGCTGAACCTATCGAGGGAGGATCTTTCGCGGGACTCGCACGTGGCCGTGCGCACGATCGCGACGATCGAGTCCGGTCAGAGCGTCACGCCGCGCACGCTGGCTGACATCGAGCGCGCGCTGCGGGCTCGGGGGATCGATTTCATTTTCGAGAATGGGCGTCCGGCGGGGATACGTGGACCGTCCGAGGAGTGAGTTCTTGTGGCACCCCTCACGTGGTGCTGCCATTCAGTCTCACGGGAATCTTTCGGCGAAATCGCTCAATCGGCGCGAAGGCCCGCCATCGAAGGTATGGAAGTCACACACGTAGCTCGTACAGAGCTCTCATTCGGTCGCTCGTCGCTTTTGCGCAACATAGGCGCGACGAATTCCCAACGTCATACCACCCTTGGGATATCATAGGAAAACTAGCGGCATCCGTTGTTGTGTTCCCGCTTTGACTCTAAAATCTGGCAATGTCCCTCTCGTCTAAGGAGACGTACCAACCAGCCAAAATCGCAGCCCCGGCGGCGACGGGCGGGGCTGGGCCTCAGTTCGAGGCCAAGGTTGGTGCATTCTACGTTCTGCCGCTGCTGTCGGGCGGCGAGCCGCGGGGCCTTCCCGGGGCAATCGTCCGCAGCGTCGCCTTTCAGCAACGGGTCGCGGAGCACCCGCTCGACGATGTGGTGGTCAAGGCTGTCAATCGCGACGGCTCCCCGGCCACGCTGGAGATCCAGGTCAAACGCAGCCTGACCTTCACCGCCTCCGACACCGAATTTCGCGACGTCGTCGGACAAATCTGGGAAGCGGCGCAGAAGCCTGACTTCGCGACCAGCCGATACGAGCTGGCCGCCGCGATCGCGCGAACGACAACGCGCATCGAGCAAGCCTGCCAGGAAGCCTTGCACTGGGCCCGCCAATTACCGGATGGCGCGACCTTTGCCGCCCATATCAACCGCCCGACTTTCGCATCAGACGCGATGCGCAGCTTCGTCGACGTCTTTCGCGCCGACCTCGCACTGGCCGGCGCGCCGACGGACCAGGAGACGGTCTGGCGGCTGCTTCGTCGCTTCCAGATTCTGGTCTTTGATTTTGAGTCAATCGGCTCGGACTACGACCATCGGGCGCGCGAACATTTGCGTTGGATACTCGCCCCCGACCAGGCTGACCGCGCCAACGACCTCTGGCCGGTTCTCATCGATCTTGTTGGCGCAAACGCTCGCGCGGCCGGCGCAATGGATCGGCCTACGATCGTCACGACGCTCGAGCAGCGGCATGGAATTCGCTTTACGGCGCATCCCTATGTGCGTCCTGTCTATGAGCGCCTGACGGAAGCCGCTGAGCAGGCGCTCGATGAAATCGACGAAACCGTTGGTGGTGTGCGCCTTGCGCGAAACCGGCTGATCGATGAAGCGTACAACGTCCTCCACCAGCATCCCGTGATGCTAATACAGGGGCGGCCCGGTGTCGGCAAATCCGCGATCATGAAGCATCTCGCTGTGCGCCTGCAAGCGGAGAGCTGCGTCCTGGCTCTGCGCCGCGGCAGGATCATCCCGGGCGGTTGGATCGCGATGGCTCACACGATCGGCTGGGCGGGTTCGCAGGCAGAATTGTTCAATGAGCTTGGGGCGGGTGGCGGAGCCGTACTGTTCGTCGACAACATCGACCAAATAGACGATCCAGGCGAATGGGCCACAGTCACCGATCTGCTGTCGCAAGCGGCCCGGAGTCAGGGCTGGCGCGTCGTCGCAACCTGCGGCGTCGAAAGTGGTGACTGGAAAACGAAACTTCCCGCGCGCGCAAGAACGGCAGGCATCGGCGCTTTGATGGTTGGGGCCTTGTCGGATGAGGAAAAAGCCGAGCTGTCCTCGCAGAACAAGGCACTTGCTCTGATTTTGGCCGATGGCCATCCGGCAAAGGGAATTTCTGAAAACCTCTTTTATCTGTCGCGCTTGGTCGAACTCGGTGTCGGACAGGACGCCGGCATCGCAACCGAACTTGACCTCGCGCGCCTGTGGTGGCGTTACGGTGGTGGACGACCCGAGGACGACCGTAGATTCGCGCGCTTGAGGCTGCTGCGTGCAATCGGCGCGCAAGCGGTCTCGAATCCATCGCAGGCAACTTTCAATGTCGACAATCTCGATTCCGCGACCATCGCCGAGTTGTTGCGTCTCGAAAGTCTGCGCGAGGAAATCAGAGGCGCTAGTGTAACGTTCCGCCACGATGTTCTGCGTGATTGGACGATTGGCTTCCAGCTTTATGAAGACGCCACTCTATTGGCGATGCAGCCGATGGATCGGCCGCTGCCGACCGTCCTGGGGCGCGGGCTGGAGATAGCAGCAAGATTAGTGTTGGTGGATGATCCTACTGGGCAACGCTGGCTTGCATTGCTGGCCATTGTAGAGCGCGAAGGCAGCCATGGGAGCTGGAAGCGCCCGATATTGCTGGCACTTCCCCGTTCTGAAGATGCCTTAGACTATTTTGTGACGCTGACGCCCGTTCTGCTGGAGTCAGGTGGGCGCCGTCTGCGCGAAGTCATTCGGCTGATGATCGCAGTAGAGTCCGAGCCTCTCGCCGCCTTGGTCGCGCGTATGCGGCCCGACATATCCGTTCCGGCCGGCGCAGGCGATCTGATCGCGCCGAAAGGCCCGGGCTGGGCCGCGCTTGTGGTTTGGCTCACGATCTCGTTGAAGTCTTTACCGACCGGGCTCATTCCGGACGTCGTAAAGGTGTTTCAGGCCTGGTTGACCGTAACGCACGCTCACAATCACCCGATCAACGCCCAGATCGTCGATATTCTGTTTGGTTGGCTCGCTCTGATCGAGGCCCGGCTGTCGCATCGCATTTACAACGACATCAGCGAGGCTCCGCCGCAGCTCAACATCGATCACCCGCGCGATGTGCGTGACGAAATCCGGATGATCGCGTTCACTTTCGCGAACCTAAATCCGGCTGCCGCAGCTCAATATCTCAACGCTATCAATGCGCAACCGATCAACTATCACGATCAGCAAACTCTCCTTCAGTCGCCCGGGATGCTGCCTGAAGCGGCCCCTGGGCCATTTGCGGATTTTGTGCTGGGAACCGTGATCGAGAAGGATGATGAAGACCGTTACTATTCGCGGCGTCGCGACTACGGTCCGTTCCAGATTCACGAGCATGTCTTTCTGGATACGCCGCCCGACGGTGGTCCATTCCTCTCGGTTCTGAACGCTTCCCGCGAGGACGGCTTGCGGCTCGTACGTGGGCTTGTCGAGCACGCGACGCAATGGCGACGTGAGCACTACCAGGAGCAGCGAACCCCATTTGCACAGCTGACGATCCGATTTCCTGACAATGAGAAAACTTTCGAGGGCGATCTCACTGTCTATCGCTGGGCGCGCGTCTCGGCTCCCTCGCGCATAGCAACGACCGCCTTGATGGCGCTCGAAGCGTGGGGCCATCTGCAAATTGAGGCTGGACGCCCGTTCAGCGATGTCGTCAACGATATTCTTGTTCCTAACGGCTCAAGCGTTGCGTTTCTCTCTGTCGCGATCGACCTTGCTCTCTCGCATTGGTCGGCCGCCGCCGATGCAGCTTGGCCCATGGCAGCCAATCCCCAACTGCTTCAATTCGATGAGGACCGTTTCAGGCAGGACATCTCCGGCGTCAATCGTCTACCGCGTACGAGAGGACAGCAGATCCAAGCGGCCCTTCGCGTGGACCTCAACGCAAAGCCGTCGCGCCGAACCCGCTTGCTCGATATGATTGGGCGTTACGCCTTCCGCGACGATACGACGGCCCTCGGACTCCTGCGGGCCGCCCTCGAACAAGCTCGTGACGAGATCGGTGGCCGAGCCGCCGCCGATGACAATGATGATCGAAATGATCGCCTGCGCGCACTAGCCGAGCGGGCTTTGCGCATGTCGGATGCCGAGAATTGGGAGGCCGTACGAGGGGTTTTGCCGGACGGCAGGCAAGTCGAGGGCTACCAATTCAAGGAAATTCCAGAAGAGCAACAGACGAGAGACGATCAAGCATCGCGAGCGAACGCCGACCTTCAGCGCATGAATATCCGCCTTCGCATCAAGTCTGCCCTCCTTGAGCCCAACAAATCGACGCCGGCTCTCCTGCAGGAAGCGCTCGCGTGGGCGAGAGCGCAGCCCTTGGATGTCGAACCTAAGTCAGACGAGGATGACGAGAATTACGACGCGGAATGGAACCGGCGAGCTGTAGTAATGGCCGCTGCGCTTGCCGCGCGCGATTATGAAGCCGCAGATCGTGAGGACACACTCGCTTGGGCGCGCCCAATCCTGCTGACAGCATCGGCACAAAACGACCGCGAATATCGCGGCAACGATCAGATTGAACATAACACGACGGCTTCTGCCACGCTCGGCATCATCTCTGTCTTCCTGAGAGATCAGGACAAGACGATGCGCGAAATGATCCTAGAGCTATCAGCGTACGAGCACCCTGCGGTGCTGGAAGCGCTGGCTCAGAGCCTGTTGCGCCTTAGTGAGGTGAACGATCGAATTCCGCGCTCCATCATCCGCGTCGTCATGGTCAGCGCGGTCCATCCGCGCCGAGTCCTAGGTCTTGAGCAGCAGAAGGCGAATGATCGCCTTCACCGCGAAGCGATCGATGCTGCGATCCACATCGAACGGCGTTGGCTTGACGGAGACGGCGCGGAACCGTCATGGCCCCAGCTGGCGTCGTGGCATGCGGCGCCGCGTCGGGGCATTCGCTTGGGCAACGATGGACACATTGAAGACGACGATGACGACCACGAGCCGCCGAGCCACTATGTCGATGAGCAAGCGCTCGCCAAGCTTGCACATCATCTCATTCGTTTCACAATCGACGACGTGCCTGCCTGGGTTAAGGACCTCGCTGTTTACTTGATGGCATGGACCGACGAGGCGAACGGTCCGCATGACGAAGTCGTCCGCGAGCGCGATCATCGACCGGACACTTGGAACATCGCGTTTTTCAATTTTATCGGGGTGTTGAGTGTCGCCCTGCCGCACGCGGAAGCCGTCGACCTGTTTTTGAATCGTACCGTGAGCTTCAAGGACGAAGCCTTTCATGACGCGATGGCGTCCTTCCTTCGCGGGTATGATAGCGCGACGGTGGCAACGGATACGCGCGATCCTGAGAATCCGACCCATGTTCGTGAATTGTTTGCTGCCCGCATCAAGCTCACCTGGAACTATCGGCGTTTGGGGCGGGAGAAGGGATTTAACAGCGAAACGCATGCCGGCGATGCTCTGACCGCGATGTTCTACCAGCCCTCGCGCTGGGCCGGGACCGCACGTCCGACAATCCCCGTCAATTGGCCAGGCTTGCAAGCAACCATGGCAACGCTGACCGATCTTGTCGTTGGCGCCCCCAGCTCAGGTTATCTGGCAACCTTGTTCTTGAACCTGATTGAATCGTCGCACGACAAGGCGCTCACTCCCTTCGTCGTTCAAGCTATGACGGCATGGTGTTCGGCCTACGGCATTGACCGGAATTTCTGGGCAGAAAAGAACATTGGCAGCCGTGTTTGCGCCTGGCTCGATCGTACCCTAGCCAACGATGCCACGTCGCATGCTGCTGTCCTGGTTGACCGGGTCGATGAGTTGTTCAAGTCACTAGATGTCTTGGTACAGTCGGGTGTCGCCCAAGCACGCATCGTCGAGGAAAAGATCACCAATCCCGAAGGTGGCCGCAACGCCGTTGGCTAGTATAGCTGCCGCACGGCGACACCTGACGCCCCCCGGTACACCGAGCCTGAACATGAATTTCCGCCAGCGGCACAAACGCGAGGTGCGCATCCGGCAGAGTGTTTGGCCTGCCACTACTACCGCAAGGCTGAACTCCGCCCCTTCAGTTGTACGGATTTTGTACGGACGCGTCTGCCGCCCTTCAAAAAGGCGAACATTCAAGGTCAAAAATCTGAGGAAATGCAAATCAAATCAATATGGTAGCGGGAGAGGGACTCGAACCCCCGACCCCAGGATTATGATTCCCGTGCTCTAACCAGCTGAGCTACCCCGCCACAGGGTCGCGAGGGCCGAATAAGGCCGATCTCGCGAACGCGCGGCATATAAGGAAGGGGGCGGCGGGCTGTCAAGCAAAGTGGACCGCCTTTTCCCGCCTTCGCCGAGGCTACGGCGGGGCAAGCCGGCTTGTGAATACTGGCCCATTTATCGCTGAATCCGTCATAGTTGGGTTTGTCCTGGCCACCACGCCCGCCGGCCCAAGAACGTGGATGCCCGGGACGAGCCCGGGCATGACGAGATTGGAGAGGGCAGAATCAGCCTATTTCGGCCTGACCGTCGGGTCGCCGCCGGGGCTGCCGGGGGGCGGGATGACCGGCATGGCACCGTCCGTAGAGGGGGCCGGAGCATGCATCTCAGGGTCCACGCCGGAGGGCGGGCAGAGCACGCCGTCGGATTTGGCCAGCTTGTCGCCGAGCGGTTCCCGGGACTGGCCGGTGGTGGTGCCATCGGGCGCGGTGGCGCGGTTCGGGCGGTCCTGCGGCATGCAATTGGCGGCGTGCTGGGCCGATGGCGGCGCGGTCGCTTGCGGCGGCGTTGCAGGTCGCGGCGGGGCCTGCGCGATCGCGCTGCCTGAGGCGGCGATCAGGAGGCTGGCCAGGATGATGTTTGATGTCGTGCGCATGAGAGGGAAACGTCCCCGGCCATGCGGAGGTTCCGGCCGACGCACGGCGAATTGAAGCGCTGGAACATGGCTGGCGGTTTCCCTGCGGCGGATCCTTCGAGACGCCCGCGGCTGGCGGCCTCCTCAGGATGAGGTCGCGTAGCGCGGCGACAGCGCGCCGACGGCGCGATCTCCGCAAATCGCGTTACGATTTGACGTAGCGGATCAGCGAGAAGTGCCCCATCGGCGGCATCGGACGGCGCTCGGCGAGCGTGACGCCGCGGTGCCTGGCGGCCCAGTTGACGAGGCGGTCCCACGGGAATTCCGGCCGCCAGCCGAGGCGACGGGCGATGGGCGCGAAGGCGAGCTCGAACAGCTTGCGCGGGCCGCTCTCGGCGCCGATGTGGTTGACCAGGATCAGCTCGCCGCCGGGCTTGAGCACGCGCACGAACTCGTCGAGCGTGCCTTCGGGATCGGGCACGGCGGTGATGACATATTGCGCCACCACCGCGTCGAAGAAGTTTTCGGGGAAGGCGAGGTTTTTCGCGTCCATCACCGAGAGCACCTCGACATTGCTAAGCCGCAGCGCGCGCACGCGCGCCTGCGCCTTGCGCAGCATCGGCTCGGAGATGTCGACGCCGCAGATCTTCGTGGTGCGCGAATAGTCGGAGAGCGAAAGCCCTGTGCCGACGCCGACGTCGAGGATGCGGCCGCCGATGCGGTCGGCCTCCGCGATGGTCGACTGCCGTCCGGCGTCAAAGACCTTGCCGAACACGAGATCGTAGACCGGCGCCCAGCGGCCATAGGCCTTCTCGACCCCGGCCCGCGAGATGTCTGCTGCCATGCCCCCTGCCCCGGAAATTTTCTAGCCGCGTACCGCTTCCACCAGCGGCCTCGCAGTGCTCGTTGCGACTTTCGCGGCGGCGCTCTGGATAAAGCCGCCGCCGAGCACGCGCGCCTGGCCCGAAGGCGCGTCGTAGAACACGCAGGCCTGGCCGGGCGAGACGCCCTCCTCGCCGGCGACGAGCTCGACTTCGTAATGGCCGTTGCCGCCGCGCAGCCAGGCGGGCTGCGGGCTGCGGGTCGAGCGGACGCGCACGAACATCTCGAGGCCGGCGCCGATGGCGCGGTCGATATCGCCGTCGCCGATCCAGTTGACGTCGCGCAGCACGATGCGGTGCATCTTCAGCGCATCGCGCGGGCCGACGACGACGCGGCGGCCCGGAGCATCCAGCCGCACCACGAACAGCGGTGCGTGAGCGGCAATGCCGAGGCCGCGGCGCTGGCCGACGGTGAAATTGGCGATGCCGTTGTGCCGGCCGAGCACGCGGCCGTCGAGATCGACGATGTCGCCGGGGTCCATCGCGTTCGGACGCAGGCGGGTGATGATGTCGGTATAGCGGCCGGTCGGCACGAAGCAGATGTCCTGGCTGTCGTGCTTGTCGGCGACCGCAAGACCGAAGCGGCGCGCGAGCTCGCGCGTCTCGGGCTTGGTCATGTCACCGAGCGGGAAGCGCAGGAAGTCGAGCTGCTCCTGCGTGGTCGCGAACAGGAAGTAGCTCTGGTCGCGATCGCTGTCGGCGGCGCAGACCAGCGCGCGCGAACCGTCGTCGCGGCGGCGCGAGGCGACGTAATGGCCGGTGGCGAGCGCCTGCGCACCGAGCTCGCGCGCAGTCTTCAGCAGGTCGCGGAACTTGACCGAGCGGTTGCACTCGATGCACGGCACCGGCGTCTCGCCGAGCGCGTAAGAGTCGGCGAAATTGTCGATGACGGACTCGCGAAAGCGATCCTCGTAGTCGAGCACGTAATGGGGAATGCCGAGCTTGGCGGCGACGTCGCGGGCGTCGTGGATGTCCTGGCCGGCGCAGCAGGCGCCCTTGCGGTGGGTCGCCGCGCCATGGTCGTAGAGCTGCAGCGTGATGCCGACGACGTCATAGCCCTCGGCCTTGAGCAGCGCAGCCGTCGTCGAGGAATCGACGCCGCCCGACATGGCAACGACGACCCTGGTGTCCTCAGGACGGCCTTCGAGATCCAGACTGTTCAGCATGGGCCTTAAAGCGTTGTGACGGCGGCGTTCGCGATCCGCGATGACTTGGACATTCTTCGGCTTCCGGCGGGACATCGACGCTCCCCGGGAACTTTGGTTCCCCCGGGGGCACGACTGCCCGGTCGAAAGCGGCTGAGAGCAGCTCTTTAATATAGGCCGCATTCCGGTGAAGCAATCACGCGGGCGGCCGCTTAGGGCAATTCTTGCCGGGGAGGCAGAAATGGCGGGGCTCTTGCGTTCCTCGCGGCGGCGGCGAAAATCACCCAATTAATTGATTTTGCTAGATAAAATAGATCTCCAGGAAGCTGGCCCGCTCCTTGCTACCTCTATGCCGAAGATGTTTCCAAGAGGTTTTCCGTGGTCGGTCGGGCGTCAGACGTAGCAGCCAGCGTGCAAGTCCAGAGCGCGCAGCAAAAGCCTGCCCGGTCGCAGAGCTCCAAGGACACGTCCAGCAACGACTCCTTCGGCTCGCTGGTCGACAGCAACACCCAGGCGATCAGCAACAACGCGCCGCCGCAGGACACCGCGCCGCGCCGGACCGAGTCGTCGTCCGCCCCAGACAATGGCCCGCGCGATACCGCCGCGACCGACCAGCCCTCGCAGAGCAAGGCGAACGACGACACCGACACATCGGCCCCCACCGCGAACGACGCCACGGCCGATCCGGCCAAGCCGACCAAGGACAAGTCCGAGACCTCCGACGCCAAATCGGCGGATAAAGCCGACAATACCAAGGGCGACAAGACCGACAGCACAGTTGCCGCCACCGCCGATGCCGCCGTGCAGCCCGACGCGGCGCAGGTCGCTATGCCCGATCCGAACGCCATCGTGGTTGCCCCGCCCGCGGTGCCGGTCGATCCGAACGCGGCCGCGAGCCAGACCGGCGATGCCGCCGCCTCGCCGCTGACCATTGCGGCCGCCGGCATCGCCGCCAGCGCCTCGACCGCGGCGCAGATCGCAGGCGGCAAGACCGATACCACCACGACGAGTGACAAGGGCGCCAAGACCGCGGGTGCCAAGGTCGATGCCGACACGACGACAACGCTGGGCGATGCCGCCACCGGCACGACCGACGGCACCGCGACCGATGCCAAGACTAATGGCGGCCTGGTCGCCGCCGTGGACCAGGGCACGCCGAAGCCTTCGTTCAAGGCCGTCGCGACCGCGCAACGCGAGAGCGACGTCTCCAATATCGGCCAGGACGCGGGCAAGGCGAACGCCACGCAGACTTCGGCGACGACCGCGCATGCGCAAGCCGCCAAGCCGCAGGCCGAGGCGAACCCGACGGACCCGAAGACCGGCGCCTCCGACCGCTCCGACGCAACGCTGGCGACGGCAACCACGCACGCGCATGCCGACACGCAGGCCGCAGTGCCCACGACCGATACCGGCGCGCAGGCCGCCTCCGCCATCCAGGCGCCGCTGACCAATACGACGTCGGCCGCGACCGCATCGACCGCGACGCTCACCGCGACCGCGGCGAATTCCACGCCCGTGCCGATCAGCGGCGTGCCGGTCGAGATCGCCGCGGCCGCGCGCGCCGGCAAGACGCGTTTCGACATCAGCCTCGATCCGATCGACCTCGGCCGCATCGACGTCCGCATCAACGTCGACCGCAACGGCCAGGTCACCTCGCATCTCACCGTCGAGAAGCCCGAGACGCTGCAGATGCTGCGGCAGGACGCCCCGCAATTGCAGCGCGCGCTCGACGATGCCGGCCTCAAGACCGGCAGCAACGGGCTGTCCTTCAGCCTGCGCGACCAGAATTCATCGGGCCAGAACTCCGGCCAGAACAACGACAATGGCGGCAATGCCCGCCGGCTGATCATCAGCGAAGACGACACCGTTGCTGCGGCGCCCGTCGGGCGCGGCTACGGCCGCATGCTCGGATCGAGCAGCGGCGTCGACATCAGAGTGTGAGGAGTATTCGAACATGACCACCACGAATGCCGCCACCGCCCCGACGCCCGTCTCCGGGACCACCGACGTCCCGAAGTCGTCCTCGTCGAACTCGCTGAGCTCGAGCACGGGATCGACGCTGGCCGGCAACTTCCAGACCTTCCTGACGCTGCTGACGACGCAGCTGCAGAACCAGAACCCGCTCGATCCGCTCGACACCAACCAGTTCACCCAGCAGCTGGTGCAGTTCGCCGGCGTCGAGCAGCAGCTCAAGACCAACGATTCACTGTCCCAGCTCGTCACCCTGCAACAGACCACGCAGGCGACTCAGGCGCTGGGCTTCGTCGGCAAGACCGCGCTGGTCGACGGCTCGACCGCGACCATGACGAACTCGTCGGCGACCTGGCATCTCAACGTGCCGACCGACTCGACCGTCGACATCACGGTTGCCAATTCCACCGGCCAGACCGTGTTCACCGGCAAATATACCGCCTCGGCCGGCACCGACATTCCCTTCACCTGGAGCGGAATGGGCAATGACGGCACGCAATGGCCCGACGGCAAGTACACGATCTCGGCCACCGGCAAGGATGTCGCGAACAACACTGTCGGCATCGCCGCGCAGGTGCAGGGCGTGGTGTCGTCCGTCGACCTGACCCAGTCGCCGCCGCTGCTCACCATCGACGGCGCCAGCTACACCCTGAGCCAGGTGAAGAGCATCATCGCCACCAGCAGCAACTAAAGGCGCGCGCCTCGCCACACACGAGATGTGATCCCCGCGAACTCAGGGGATCCATGACCGCAGAACGTCGTTTTCGCGTGAGACCGTAACCCCGAGTCGTCGTCAAACTACTCGCTGGGGTTATGGGTCCCGGGCTCGCGCTACGCGCGCCCCGGGACGACAGTTGGGGCTTCGCCGGCTCCATTCGTTAGTAAAGTATTTACGAAGACCCTGCTCGGACGGCTCGGATCATGGTGTCCAGCCCTCCGGGCCGGCTGTGTTCCAGCCATTTTCAACGAGAATTGTATTGAAGCCTTAGGCTTAGCGGATTTTTAAGCCCGCACGCGTAGGGTTACGGCGTGAGTTCAGTGGTTGAGAGTTTGTGAGTACGCCATGACAGAACCCCATCGCCCGAGGGTAAAATACGTCATCGGGCCGGACGGCAGTCCGCTGACGATCGCAGATCTGCCCGCACCCGGCACCAAACGCTGGGTCATCCGCCGCAAGGCCGAAGTCGTCGCCGCTGTGCGTGGCGGACTTCTCTCCCTCGAGGAGGCCTGCAGCCGTTATACCCTGACGGTCGACGAATTCCTCTCCTGGCAGTTTTCCATCGACCAGCACGGTCTGGCGGGTCTTCGCACCACCCGCATCCAGCAATATCGCCAGTAAGCGATCCGGAAATCTGCAGCTTTTGACGAAAATCGGCCTCGCACCGCGAGGCCGATTTTTTTCATGTTTCCTTTTGGCGCGACTTTTGTCCCAGCTCTTAACCTTCGTTAACCATATCGAAACCATCACCTAGGCAATAATTGCCCAGTCGACCGCTCGGTTGCGGGTCGAAGCTTCGGGGCGGTTGCTTGCAAGGTCTTGCGGACTTTTTGAAGGGTATCGGCGCCGCCCGGTTCGGGGCGATGATCGCGGTCACCGCCGCGCTCATCGGCTTTTTCGCGTTCGTCATCATGCGCGTGACCACGCCGCAGATGACGACGCTGTTCACCGACCTCTCGGTCGAAGATTCTTCCGGCATTATCAAGGATTTGGAGCGACAGGGCATCCAGTTCGAGCTGCGCAATGAAGGCAGCATCATCATGGTGCCCAAGGACAAGGTCACCCGCCTGCGGATGAAGCTCGCCGAGGGTGGCCTGCCCAAGGGCGGCGGCGTCGGCTACGAAGTGTTCGACAAGTCGGATGCGCTCGGCACCACCTCCTTCGTCCAGAACATCAACCATCTCCGCGCGCTCGAAGGCGAGCTCGCCCGCACCATCCGCGCCATCGACCGCATCCAGGCCGCCCGCGTCCACCTCGTGCTGCCCGAGCGCCCGCTGTTCTCGCGCGAGGCGCCGGAGCCGTCGGCCTCGATCGTGGTGCGGGTCCGCGGCTCGCTTGAGGCCCAGCAGATCCGCGCCATCCGCCATCTCGTCGCCTCCGCCGTCAACGGGCTGAAGCCGCAGCGGGTCTCGATCGTCGACGAGGCCGGCTCGTTGCTCGCCGACGGCGCCGCGACCGATCCGGAGCAGGCGGTCGGCGACGAGCGCCGGACCGCCTTCGAGAAGCGGATGCGCAAGCAGGTCGAGGACATCGTCTCCTCCGTGGTCGGCTCCGGCCGCGCCCGCGTCCAGCTCTCCGCCGATTTCGACTTCAACAAGATCACCCAGACCTCGGACAAGTTCGATCCCGAGGGCCGCGTGCTGCGCTCGAGCCAGACCCGGGAAGAGAGCAGCCTCACCGCCGACAACAACGGCCAGGTCACCGTCAACAACGAGCTGCCGGGCAGCCAGCAGAACAGCGGTCCGACGGCGAAGGACCAGAGCAAGAAGACCGAAGAGACCAACAATTACGAGATCTCCCGCACCACCAAGACCGAGGTGACCGAGGCCGGCCGGGTCAACCGCATCTCGGTCGCGGTGCTGGTCGACGGCATCTATTCCAAGAACGACAAGGGCGAGCTCGCCTACACGGACCGCACCAAGGAACAGCTCGACCGCATCGCCACCCTGGTGCGCTCGGCGATCGGCTTCGACCAGAAGCGCGGCGACCAGGTCGAGGTCGTCAACCTGCGCTTTGCCGACGCCCCCTCCACCGCCCCGATCGCCGAGCCCTCCGGTTTCCTCGGCATGCTCCAGTTCACCAAGGACGACGTCATGTACTTCGTCGAGCTCGGCGTGATGATGCTGCTCGGCCTGGTCGTGCTGTTCCTGGTGATCCGGCCGCTGGTCAAGCGCATCCTCGCCTCCGAGGAGGTCGCCGCCGCGATCTCCGGCGCCCTCGCCGGCCCCGCCGCTTCGGAGGAGGCCGCGCCTGCCGGGCAGGCGCTGCTGCCGGGCGGCGCCGCGAGCGCGATCGACGTCGCCACCATTCAGGGCCAGGTCCATGCCCAGTCCGTTCATCGCGTCGGCGAGCTCGCCGAGCGCAACCCCAACGAAACCGTCGCCATCATCCGCCAATGGCTGACCGAACCCGCGAAATAATCGAGAAGTGAACTGACATGGCCGGCAACCTGCAAAACGCCAATTCCAACGACATCACCAGCGTGATCTCGACGCTCGGTGCCCGCCAGGGCAGCCGCGCGGGCGGCAAGACCGAAGCGGTGACGGGACCCAAGCGCGCCGCGATCCTGATGCTGGCGCTGGGCGAGCAATATGGCGGCAAGATCTGGTCGATGCTCGACGACGACGAGGTGCGCCAGCTCTCGCTGGAAATGTCGACGCTCGGCACCGTCGAGGTCGACACGGTCGAGGACATGCTGCTCGAATTCGTCTCGCGCATGTCGGCTTCCGGCGCGCTGATGGGCAATTTCGACGCCACCGAGCGGCTGCTGCAGCAGTACCTGCCGCCGGAGCGCGTCAACGGCATCATGGACGAGATCCGCGGCCCCGCCGGCCGCAACATGTGGGAAAAGCTCTCCAACGTGCAGGAAGAGGTCCTCGCCAACTACCTCAAGAACGAATATCCGCAGACCATCGCGGTCGTGCTGTCGAAGCTGAAGCCGGAACACGCCGCGCGCGTGCTCGGCATCTTCCCCGAGGAGCTCGCGCTCGACGTCGTCAACCGCATGCTGAAGATGGAGGCGGTGCAGAAGGAGGTGATCGAGAGCGTGGAAAAGACGCTGCGCACCGAATTCATGTCCAATTTGTCACAGACCCGCCGCCGCGACGCCCACGAGGTGATGGCGGAAATCTTCAACAATTTCGACCGCCAGACCGAAACCCGCTTCATCACCTCGCTGGAAGAGGACAACCGCGAATCTGCGGAGCGCATCAAGGCGCTGATGTTCACCTTCGACGACCTCGTGAAGCTGGATTCCGGCTCGGCCCAGACCCTGATGCGCAATGTCGACAAGGACAAGCTCGGCGTCGCGCTCAAGAGCGCCAACGAGGACGTTCGCAACTTCTTCTTCGGCAACATGTCCTCGCGCGCGGCCAAGATGCTCCAGGACGACATGGCGGCGATGGGCCCGGTCCGCCTGCGCGACGTCGACGAGGCCCAGGCGCTGCTGGTCAACCTCGCCAAGGACCTCGCCGCCAAGGGTGAGATCATGCTGACCAAGAACCGCGCCGACGACGAGCTGGTGTACTGATGGGCGCCCCGGCAAAATTCCTGTTCGACACCGACTTCGCAGCGCCGGAGCGGTCGCCGCGCGAGAAGGCTGCGACCGCCGCCGAGATCGCCCAGAAGATCGCGGAAGCCGAGGCGCGCGCCTATCAGGACGGCTTTGCCGCGGGCCAGCGCGAAGCCAAGGCCGAGAGCGACCGCCGCGTCGCGCTCGCCATGGAAGAGATCAACATCGGTGTCCGCGGCGTCGCCGCCGGCATCGGCAACATCGAGACCAAGATGGAGACCGAGGCGGTCGACGTGGCGGTGGCGGTGGCGCGCAAGCTCTGCGCCGATCTGGTCGCTGCCGAACCGCTCGGCGAGATCATGGCACTCGTCAAGGACTGCTTCTCGCACCTTGTCGCGACGCCGCATCTCGTCGTGCGCATCAACGACGCACTCTACGACAGCGCGCGCGAGAAGATGGAGCGGCTCGCCAAGCAGAGCGGCTTCGAGGGCCGGCTGGTGATCCTGGCCGAGCCCGATATCGCCACCGGCGACTGCCGGATCGAATGGGCCGACGGCGGCGTCGTGCTGGAGCGCGGCGCCATCGTGGCCAAGATCGACGAAATGGTCGGACGCTATATCGCGTCCCGCAGGGGGAGCTAAGCCATGAGCGACACCGACGGACAGGTCCCGCTGCCCGATCTCAACGGCCCGATGCCGCCGACCGGTACGGACGTCGGCTACAACGAGGACGAATATGCTGCGCGCGCCGCCGCCGACCTCGAAGCCGTGTTCGACGTGCCGGTGCAGGTCTCGGCCGTGCTCGGCCGCTCCAAGATGGACGTCAGCGAGCTGTTGAAGCTCGGGCCCGGCACCGTGCTCGAACTCGACCGCCGCGTCGGCGAGGCCATCGACATCTACGTCAACAACAAGCTGGTCGCCCGCGGCGAAGTCGTCCTGGTCGAGGACAAGCTCGGCGTGACCATGACCGAAATCATCAAGACCGAACGCAGCTAGTAGCGCAAGGAATGACGCGCGGCAGCGCGACCAGACGGACAGGAGACTGACATGCGGCTTCTCATCGTTGGCACATTGAAGGGCCAGCTCACCACCGCCACCAAGATCGCGATGGAGAACGGCGCCACCGTGACCCACGCCGAGGATCACGAGCAGGCGATGCGCGTGCTGCGCGGCGGCAAGGGCGCCGACCTCCTGCTGGTCGACGTCGCCCTCGACATCCGCGACCTCGTGATGCGGCTCGAGGCCGAGCACATCCACGCGCCGATCGTCGCCTGCGGCATCACCAACGACGCCCGCGCCGCGGTCGCCGCGATCCACGCCGGCGCCAAGGAATACATCCCGCTGCCGCCGGATCCGGAGCTGATCGCCGCGGTGCTGGCCGCAGTCGCCAACGATTCCCGCGAGCTGGTCTATCGCGACGAGGCGATGGCCAAGGTGATCAAGCTCGCCCAGCAGATCGCGGGCTCCGACGCCTCGGTGATGGTCACCGGCGAATCCGGCACCGGCAAGGAAGTGCTGGCCCGTTACGTCCACACCCGCTCGGCCCGCGCCAAGCGTCCCTTCATCTCGATCAACTGCGCCGCGATCCCCGAGCATCTGCTGGAATCCGAACTGTTCGGCCACGAGAAGGGCGCCTTCACCGGCGCGATCGCGCGCCGCATCGGCAAGTTCGAGGAAGCGACCGGCGGCACGCTGCTGCTCGACGAAATCTCGGAGATGGACGTCCGCCTGCAATCGAAGCTGCTGCGCGCGATCCAGGAGCGCGTGATCGACCGCGTCGGCGGCACCAAGCCGGTGCCGGTGGACATCCGCATCATCGCGACCTCGAACCGTAACCTGGCGGAAGCCGTGCGCGAGGGCACGTTCCGCGAGGACCTGCTATTCCGCCTCAACGTCGTGAACCTGAAAATCCCGCCGCTGCGCGAGCGTCCCCTCGACATCCTCGAGCTCGCCCAGCATTTCGTGAAGAAATATGCCGAAGCCAACGGCGTACCGGTGCGCCCGATCTCCGCGGACGCGCGCCGCGTGCTCTCCACCAACCGCTGGCAGGGCAACGTCCGCGAGCTCGAGAACACCATGCACCGCTCGGTGCTGATGGCGCAGGGCGACGAGATCGGCCCCGACGCGATCCTCACCCCGGATGGCGACCGCCTCGACCTCGCCAAGACCGCGCCGGCCGTGGCGCATGCGACCATGGCCGCCGAGCAGGTGACGCGGGCGCTTGTGGGCCGCACCGTCGCCGACGTCGAACGCGACCTGATCCTGGAGACGCTGAAGCACTGTCTCGGCAACCGGACCCATGCCGCGAATATCCTGGGCATCTCGATCCGCACGCTGCGCAACAAGCTCAACGAATATTCCGACGGCGGCATCCCGATCACACCGGCGGGAACGCCGGGCGAATATCCGCGGATGCCGATGGTGGGGGCGTAAGTCTCTCCCCCTACCGAAAGAATGCAGATGCCCGGGCTGGTCCCGGGCATTTTTTTGGATGCAGGCTGCCAACCTCGTCATTGCGAGCGCAGCGAAGCAATCCAGAATTCCTCCGCGGTGATAGCTGGATTGCTTCGCTACGCTCGCAATGACGGCGTTGAGAGCGCTCCTCGCATAACGGGACCGCGCTAGCCGACTAGGCCATCGCGACGTCAGGCCCTATAACCCCGCGTGAGAACAACGCGAGGAACCACATGTCGGAAGCTCAAATCACGGACTGGCTGGCGTCGCAGCGGCAGGCGATGATCGATCTGCTGCGCGATGTCGTGAACATCGATTCCGGATCCTACGACAAGGAAGGCGTCGATGCGGTCGGTGCGCGGTTCGAGCGGCATTTTGCCGAGCATGGCATTCCGTTCCGGCGCGAGAGCAACGCCACCTTCGGCGATGCGATCCATGCCGATGTCGCCAAACCCGGCAGCAACGAGAAGCCGGTGCTGTTGATGGGCCATCGCGACACCGTGTTCGGCAAGGGCGAGGCCGGACGGCGTCCGTTCACGATTGAGGGCAAGCGCGCCTATGGACCCGGTGTTGCCGACATGAAGTCCGGCGTCGTGATGAACATCTTCGTGGCGACCGCCTTCCACAAATTCGGCGGCAGCCCGCATCCGATCAAGGTGCTGATCACCTCGGACGAGGAGATCGGCTCGCCCTCTTCGCGCCCGGTGATCGAGCGCGAGGGACGCGCCGCACGCGCCGTGTTCAATTCCGAGCCGGGACGGCCGACCGGCAACATCGTCACCGGCCGCAAGGGCGGCATCTTCATGCACTTTGCCATCACCGGCAAAGCCGCGCATTCCGGTGCCAATTTCGCCGCGGGCATCAGTGCCATCGGCGAGCTCGCGCACAAGATCGTCCAGATCCACGCGTTGACTGATCTCGACAAGGGCATCACGCTGAATGTCGGTCTCGTCTCGGGCGGGCAGTCGGTGAACACCACGGCGCCCTCAGCCGAGGGCCAGATCGACCTGCGCTACGTCGATCCGGCGGATCGTGCGAGGATCATGGCGGCGATCGAGACCATCATCGCGACGTCCTACGTCCCGGGTACCAGCGCGACGCTCACGGTGAAGGGCGAGTTCGTGCCGGTGGTGCAGAGCACGGAGTCGAAGGTACTGTTCGAAGGCTATCAAGCCGCCGCAAAGCAGGTCGGCCTCACCACGCTCCAGGGCGAGTTTTCCGGCGGCTGCGCCGATTCCGGCTTCACCGCGGCAGTCGGCACACCGACCATCTGCGGCCTCGGGCCGGTCGGCGGGCTCGCGCACACGCCGGAGGAATATCTCGAGCTCGACAGCATCGTGCCGCGCGCCCAGGCGCTGGCGCTGGCGATTTTGCGGGGGTGAGCGAAGGTGCCGTAGGGTGGGCAAAGGCGCGTTTGCGCCGTGCCCACCAATTCGGTCGTCGCGGATCGATGGTGGGCACGGCGCAAGAGCGCCTTTGCCCACCCTACGAGACTCGTCATTCGTGGTTACACGTGGATGGCCGGGTCAAGCCCGGCCATGACGAGTCGAGAGAGCCGTCACGAATAACTCGGCGCGTCCGGCTTGCGGAAGATGTGGATGGGGTCGCCCGGCACGATCGGCTGGCCGCTGAACATCGCATAGGCGTAGAGCGCGAGGCAGCCGATCGCGAGCGCGCCGATGGCGTAGAAGGCCCAGGTGGCGACGCGCTTCATCGTTCCGCTCCATGGCCGTCCCGGACGGGGCGGCTCAGGGCGCTTCTAGAGCGATGGCGGGGAAAAGGCCAGCCTGCGGGCCGCCCTAGCGCGGCGATCAAACGCCGCGCAGGCCGCGGGCGGGAACGCTGACCTCGGCGAGCCTCGCCGCGTCTTCGTCCTGGTCGACCGCCACATACTGGCCGTGCCAATAGGCCAGTGCCGCATTGCGGGTCGAATTCCTGACGCTCCTGACGCGGCCGATGACGATGCCGTGCGAGTGGCGCTCGACGATCTCCTCGACCTCGCAATCGACCGCGGACAATGCACCAACCAGCAGCGGAACGCCCGAGACCGCCGTGACCCACTGGCTGCCTGCAAAGCGATCGGCCCCTTTCAGGCCGCCCTTGCCGGCAAAACGCTCGGCGACGTCCAGCTGGTCGGCCGCGAGGATGTTGACGCCGAAGGCGCCGTAGCGGCGGATCAGCGGGAAGGACGAGGCATCGCGGTTGATGCTGACCAGCAGCGTCGGCGGTTCGGCCGCCAGCGAGGTCACCGAGGTCACCGTCATGCCGGTAATGTCCTTGCCCCGCCCGGCGGTGATGACGCTGACGCCGCCGGTGAGGTGGCGCATGGCGCCGCGGAAATCGGCGGACGAGACGGCGGTTTCAGTCATGAGATCGCGAGGCACTACATTCATGGCATGGTCCCCGAAGCGGGGTTCCCCTGTATTTAGGTACGATCGTCCGCCGACAAAAGATGGCTCAGGATCGAGCCTTCGAGGCTTGCGAGCTCGGCGGAGCCGCGTTCGCGCGGCCGGGCGGTGTTAACCGTAACATCGTGGGCAATCCGGCCCTCATCGATCACCAGGACCCGGTCGGCCAGCGCGACGGCCTCGGCGACGTCGTGGGTCACCAGGATCGCGGTAAAGCCCTGGTCGCGCCAGACCCGCTCCAGCAGCCGCTGCATCGAGATGCGGGTCAGCGCGTCCAGCGCGCCGAGCGGCTCGTCGAAGGCGAGCACACGCGGATGGGAGACCAGCGCACGGGCGAGCGCAACGCGCTGCTTCTGGCCGCCCGACAGCACCGACGGCCACTGATCACGCTTGTCGGTCAGCCCAACCTCGGTCAGCGCCTTCTCGGCGCGCGCATGCGCATCACTGGATGAGCGATTACGGCCGAGACCGACCTCGACATTGGAGAGCACCCGCGCCCAGGGCAACAGCCGTGGCTCCTGGAACATCACGCGGATGTCCTCGGGCTGGACATCCTGCCCGAAGCTGATGCTGCCGGCGTCGATCTTTTCCAGGCCGGCGATCAGCCGCAAGAGCGTGCTCTTGCCGCAACCGCTCTTGCCGACGATAGCGACGAACTGGCCGGCGGGAATGTGCAGGTCGATGCCGCGCAGCACCTCGTTGTCGCCGTAGGATTTGCGCAAGCCACGGATGCTGAGCGGCAGGCCTGTCGTCTGCGCCGGGCGCTCCTCGCGCACGACGCGTGCCTGCGGCACGAAATTGGCGCGGCTGGCGAGCTCGGTTTCGGGAAGGGCCGTACGAAGAGCTGTCTGCATGTGATCCCCAGTATTTCTGCTCAGCGTTTCTGGAAGGCGGGGTGCCAGGAGAGCGTCAGGCGCTCCAGCACGCGGGAGGCGCTGTCGGCGAGCTTGCCGAGCAGGGCGTAGATCAGGATCGAGAGCACGACGACGTCGATCAGCATGAACTCGCGCGCCTGCATCGCCATGTAGCCGAGGCCTGAAGACGCCGCGATGGTCTCGGCGACGATCAGGGTGAGCCACATGATGCCGAGCGCAAAGCGGATGCCGACGAAGATCGAGGGCAACGCGCCGGGGAAGATCACGCGGCGGAACAGCTCACTGTCGGTCATGCCGTAGATGCGGCCCATCTCGATCAGCTGCGGATCGACGGTGCGGATGCCGTGCAGCGTGTTGAGGTAGATCGGGAAGAAGACGCCGAGCGCCACCAGGAACAGTTTTGCGCTCTCGTCGATGCCGAACCACAGAATGACCAGCGGGATCAGCGCCAGATGCGGCACGTTGCGCACCATCTGCAACGTGGTGTCGGTGAGCTTGGCCGAGAGCTGCGACAGGCCGTTGGCGAGACCGAACGCGAAACCGATGCCGCCGCCGATCAGGAAGCCGATCGAGGCGCGCCAGAACGACACCCAGATGTTGCGGACGAGCTCGCCGGAGAGCAGCAGCTTCCAGCCCGCGAGCACGACGTCGCTCGGCGCCGGCAGCACGCGAACCGGCACGAAGCCGGTGACGCTCGCGACCTGCCAGACCGCGATGATGGCGAGCGGCACGATCCACTGGATCAGGCCGTCGACCCGCGGCAGGCGGAAGCTGCGCGGAAGTGAAACGCTGTCAATCAGGCTCATGACTCGGACACTCGCTGCTGCGGACGGTAATCGCTGCCGACGGTCTCCCCAAAGGGACCGCCGTTGAAGTGCAACTTGGTCACGTTGCTCGGCTGCTCCAGCGAGAGCAGCGGGAACACCAGCTCGGCGAAGCGATAGGCTTCCTCCAGATGCGGATAGCCCGACATGATGAAGGTATCGATGCCGATGTCCTGATACTCCCTGATGCGGGCCGCGACCGTCTGGGCGTCGCCGACCAGCGCCGTGCCGGCGCCACCGCGCACGAGACCGACACCGGCCCACAGGTTCGGGGCGATCTCGAGCTTGTCGCGCTTGCCGCCGTGGAGCTGCGCCATGCGCTGCTGGCCGACCGAGTCCATGCGGGCAAAGTTCTTCTGCGCCAGCGCGATGGTGTCGTCGCTGACATGCTTGATCAACTCGTTCGCGGCGCGCCAGGCCTCTTCATTGGTCTCGCGGACGATCACGTGAAGACGAATGCCGAAGGAGAGCTTGCGGCCGCGCGCAGCTGCGACCTCCCTCACCTTCGCGATTTTCTCGGCAACCAGAGCCGGCGGCTCACCCCAGGTGAGATATTTGTCGACAGCGTCGACGGCGACGTCGATGCCGGCATCGGACGAACCGCCGAAATAGAGTGGCGGCCGCGGCGACTGCACCGGCGGAAACAGCAGCTTGCCACCCTCGACATGGATGTGCTTGCCCTCGACATTGACGGTCCTGCCGGCGAGCAGGTCGCTATAGACGCTGAGGAACTCGCGGGTGACCTCGTAGCGCTCGTCATGGCCGAGGAAGATGCCGTCGCCCTTGTTCTCTACGGGATCGCCGCCGGTGACGACGTTGACGAGCAGCCGGCCGTTGGTGACGCGGTCGAGCGTCGCGGTCATCCGCGCCGCCACGCTCGGCGATTGCAGGCCGGGGCGGACAGCCACGAGATAGCGCAGCCGCTCGGTGAACGGCGCAACCGATGAGGCGACGATCCAGGAATCCTCGCAAGATCGTCCGGTCGGCAGCAGCACGCCGTAATAACCGAGCTGGTCGGCGGCCTGCGCGATCTGGCGCAGATAGTTGAAGTTGACCTCACGGCCGCCGATGCCGGTGCCGAGATAGCGGCCGTCGCCATGGGTCGGCAGGAACCAGAGGATGTTAGCGTTGGACTGTTTACTCATGTGCTTGCTCACGATCCTGGTTTCCGGGCCACGTCGGAAACCTTGATGGATTTGGGGATCAGGTTGAGCGCGAAGAACGCATCCGCAACCTGCTGCTGATCGGCGATGACGGCATCGGTGATCGGCCTGATGCCATAGGCCTGCCGCTTCAGCGCCACCTCGACCACGGGGACAGACAGGCCGATCGCCGGAGCCAGCTGCTCGGCAACCGCATGGATGTCGCCCTTGGCCCAATCGTCGACCGAACTCAGCTCAGCCAGCACGGCGTCGACGATCTTCGGGTTGGCTTCGAGGAATTTCTTCGAGGCGAAATAGAACTGGTAGTTGGCGACGATGCCGGTGCCGTCGGCGAGCGTGCGCGCGCCGGTGGCGGCTTCCGCCGCGGCCTGGAACGGATCCCAGATCACCCAGGCATCGACCGCGCCGCGCTCGAAAGCGGCGCGCGCATCGGCCGGCGCCAGGAACACCGGCTCGATCTCGGAATATTTGACACCCGCCTTCTCCAGCGCCTTGACCAGGAGATAGTGAACGTTGGAGCCCTTGTTGAGCGCGACCTTCTTGCCCTTGAGATCGGCGACCGATTTCAGCGGGCTGTCCTTCGGCACCAGGATCGCCTCGCCCTTCGGCGCCGGCGGCTCGTAGGCGACGTACTGGATCGGCGCGCCGGCGGCCTGCGCGAAGATCGGCGGGGCCTCGCCGGTGTTGCCGAAATCGATCGCGCCGACATTGAGCGCTTCGAGCAGCGGCGGGCCCGACGGGAATTCGGTCCACACCACCTTGTAGCCGTCGGCGGCGAGCTTCGGCTCCAGCGTGCCCTTGCTCTTGAGCAGCACCAGCTTGCCGTATTTCTGGTAGCCGATGCGGACCACCTTGTCCTGTTTGTCCTGGCCGTAGGACGTGCCGACCGCAGCGGCGACGATGCCGATCGACAGCACGATGGCCGCGATCAGACGCTGAATGATACGCCTCATGTTCAAACCCTTTTGGATGGGAAGGCTGGTCGGCACGATCAGGTCGCCGCGCTGCGCCAGACGATGTCGCGAATGACGACCGGCTTCGGGATCAGGCCGAGCTTGTAGAAGCGGTCGGCGACGCCCTGTTGGGTCACGACGATGTCGTCGGTGACGGGGCCGACCACGAAGTTCGCGCGCTCGGCCGCGACGGCCTGGATGTCGAGCGGGACGCCGGTGACGGCGGCGAGCCATTTGGCGACCTCACCGCGGTGCTGTTCGGCCCATTTGCCGGTCGCGGTCGTTACGTCGACGATCTGCTGCAGGATGGAGCCGTGGGTCTTCGCGAACTCGCGGTTGGCGATGTAAAAGGAGTTGGTCTTGGTGACTTCGCGTGCATTGATCAGGATGCGGCCGCCCTGCTTGGTCTCACCGATCGCGAAATAGGGATCCCAGATCGCCCAGGCCTCGATGCTGCCGTTGGCAAAGGCGGGACCGGCATCGGGCGGCGTCAGATAGACCGGGGTGATGTCGGCATAGGTGAGACCGGCCTTCTCCAGCGTCTGCACCACGACATTGTGGGCGCTGGACCCCTTGGTGAAACCGATACGCTTGCCCTTCAGGTCGGCGATCGAGCGGATCGGCGAATCCTTCGGCACCAGGATGCCCTGGCCGTTGGTGATGGGTTGGCCGGCGGCATAGACGATCGCGGCACCCGCGGCCTGGGCGAACACCGGCGGGGAATCGCCGACCGAACCGAAGTCGACACTACCGACGTTCATCGCCTCCATCATCGGCGGGCCCGAGGAGAACTCGACCCATTTCACGTCGATGCCTTGCGGATTGAAATGCTTTTCCAAGGAAGCCTGCTGGCGGGTGATAACCAGCACGCCTGTCTTCTGGTAGCCGATACGAATTTCCTTCACCGCGCCCTGCGCGTTCGCGCGGGAGGTGAACGCCGCCGCGACTGCGGTTCCAGCGGACAATTTCAAGAAGTCACGACGCTGCATTCCAGACTCCCGGCCGCCTGCGGCCGTCATTCCCCTGCGTTGCAAGAATGATGGTGCGGGTCAGCGGAGGTGTCGAGACGCCAAGGAAAATAGCGATGCAAGCACTGCGCGTGTGGCGAAGCGCATGATTAATCTTTCAAGCGGGCGCGCTCATGCAGAGGGATTCTTTTCCGCACGCGAATGTGACAGCCGCGGGAATCCGGCCGACGCTCGCAGCGCCCAAACATAAAATGTCGAAAACAACCCCATGCACAGTAGCCGACGATAGCCCGATCAATGACTTACGTATTATCCGAAGTTCGTTTGACACGTCGGGCAAAACAGGAGCATGATGGCATCGTCGCCGACTGGAGGTTGGTGTGACGCAAGGCTCCTTCCGTCACCTCGCCGTCGTTCCCCGCGAAAGCGGGGAATCCAGTATCCCAGAGACGCCAATGCTTCACACGACTGCCGCGGCGTACTGGATCGCCCGCCTTCGCGGGCGATGACAACGTCTTTGTGGCGACGGCGCGCCCTGTAAGCTAATGCAACCACCTCACCGGCAAATTTTGCAGCCCCCGGAACGCCCAGCCGCCGATCCGCACAGGCTCGTCATTGGCCAGCTCGAGCTGTTTGGCACGGGCGAACACCGTCGGCAGCGCGACGTCCGCGATCATCGCGCGCGAGGCCCAGGCGCCGGCGCAGAAATGCGGACCGGCGCCGAAAGCGACGCTCTTGGTGGTGTCACGCCGCACGTCGAACTGGTCGGCGCGCTCAAAATGCTTCTCGTCGCGATTGGCGGAGCCGAACATCAGGAACACGCGCTCATCTAGCTCGAACGAGACGTCGCGGATGCTCCACGGTTTTGCGATGCGCCGTGGCGACATGCCGATCGGCGAGATCCAGCGGGCGTATTCCTCGAACGCCTCGAGCCAGGTCACCTCACCCTTGCGCACGAGATCGAGTTGCTCGGGATGGGAGAGCAGCGCCCACACCGTGCCGGCGATCGCCTTGCGCGGCTCGTTCTGGCCGCCAGAGATCGCGAGTTTTACATTTGCGCGCACGCTCTCCATCGGCATGCCCGCAGCGAGGAGTACGCCGAGGATACTTTGATCGGGATGCTTGCGCATCACGGGCAGAATGTCGTCGATCGCAGCATCAATGCCCGACGTCGCCGCATGACAGCGCGCCTCGACCGCGGGATCGCCGCCATAGTTCGCGATGCCCTCGATCATGCCTTGCGACCACGAATCCATGTCCTGGAAGCCGATATTGGTGAGGCCGGTGATCGACTTCAGGCATTCGCCGGAAAACGGCAGCGCGAAGTCGCGCATGAAATCGATCCGCCCCGGCTCGATCGCACCGATGATGCGGTCGGCATGGGCCTGGAACAGCGCGGTCCAGTGCGCCTTCACCGTCTTCGGAGACACCGTCGGAAACATCGCGCGCCGCTCGATTTGATGCGCCTCGCCATCCTTGCGCATCATGTTGTGGCCCATCAGCCGGTTCATCAGGCCGGCGGGCTGGTGCGAGGAGAACACGTCGATCTGCTTCTCGGAGATCGAGATGTCGTCGCGGCTCGTCAGCAGCGTCGAGCCGAGCTGCGGCACGAAGGCGATCGGCGCTTCCTTGCGCATTTTTACGAGCATCGGATAGGGATCGGCCCAGAACGAAGCAGGGTCGATGTCGATGCGCGGCGCGGTGCTCAAGGCGGTCTCCCCTGGGGCTTTTGTATGCTTCAGGCCAGACTATCGAAATCTGGCGCCGGCGTCTGTCCCCAGCGATAGGGACAGACGCCATCAGGGCGTGTCGTCACGAGTCCGATGACACGCGGTCGCGATAGCGGGGTCCGCATGGCCCAAAACGGCGGACATCGACAAACGCGCGAGCGGACATTTGTTAAGGGCAATTCCGCCCGTCCGCCGCCAATAGCCTCGAGCAACGATCTATTAATCGTGAGCGCGCGCCTCACGTGCGATTTGATCGATTATCGCTTAGGTTGCAATCGATATAATCGAAAGCTTTGGTGCAAATCGCATGCAAACATACGATTGGGCTGTTGTCCTGTACTACATGTGGCCAGTCATCTTGATACCTGCGGGATGGATCCTGTTAGGGCGATTGTGCCGGGAACGCGCAGCTTCCGGGGCATCGATGATCGAGTTGCGGGAGCAGCACCTCACAGAAACATATCGGACGAGCGCTGCGATGGAGAGGATCGCAGCTGTTCTCGAGAAAAACCGCAGGAACTGATCAGAGTTGCTTTAGGAGGTTGTGGATGACCGTGGTCGATATACTGCTTGCGATGTACTCTTGGTGGCCGTTCATCCTGATAGTGGGTGGATCGACCTTAGCAATGCGTGTGATGCGCCAACGCACTTCGTCGGGCGCCACGATGATTGATCTATATGAGCAGCAGATTGCCGAAACGCGCAGAACGAACGCAGGCTTGGAGCGGATCGCTGCAGCGCTTGAGCTTGGGATTGGCAGAGCACAATCCCAAGTCGGTGGAAGTGGCGAAACCGCTTGAATTCGCAAAGTATCGGCGAGACGACATCGATGGTACGGCGGTGAAGCACCCCAATTCAAGGAAGCATCGATCCATTCGGCGACTCCACTGGAGTCCGGATCGCGCGGGCATTGCATGGATGATGGTGTCAGTAATTGTCGCTGTCACCATCTTTGCGGCAGTTGTGGTTTACTATCCTTTCCTACCACAGCGGAACGCCAGTGCGGGCTTTGGACCCGACTGGGATTGCACACCTCACCCGCGCGGCGAACCCACTTGCATCAAGAAGATCGGTCGGTAAATCAGCTATACCCGCGGCTCAGCTAGGGCCGGCAGCTGACCTAAACGCGACGACTTGAATTGCCTCCTTATCCTCGGTTGCAGACCGAGGACCGAGGACTGAGTTACCGGGCTTCGGCGATCTTCGGTCCGGATGACAACATCTGCGCGTTAGCCGCCAGGGGCCGCTTCGACGGCGATGCCGGGTCCGGCAACCGGAAAGCGGCGTCGGCCGGCGCTCCCTGGGACGGCCTGCGGGCGGCGTTTGCCGGAAGCACGATCACTTTCGCTCCGATCTTCACCCGCTCGTAAAGGTCCGCGACGTCGTCATTGGTCAGCCGGATACAGCCGGACGAAACCTTCTTCCCGATCGTATCGGGGTTGTTGGTGCCGTGAATGCGATATTCGGTCTCGCCGAGATACATCGCCCGGGCGCCGAGCGGATTGCCGGGACCGCCCGCCATGAACCGCGGCAGATAAGGCTGACGCGAGACCATCTCCACAGGCGGATGCCAATCCGGCCATTCTGCCTTACGGGCCACAGTCTGTTCACCGGACCATGTGAAACCTTCGCGGCCGACACCGATGCCGTAGCGCATCGCCTGCCTGTCGTTCAGAACGAAATAGAGGAATGTGTTTCCGGTATCGATGATCACGGTGCCCGGCGCCTGACGGCTGGCGTATTCAACCACCTGCCGGACAAGCGCTCCGGGAACGCCAGCGTCGGCTTTGGGTGGTTCGACCAGAGGCGCCGGGGCCGGAATCGGAGCCGGGACCGGAATCGCAGCCGGAGCTGGCGCTGATGCACGAACTGGAGTCGACACGTAAACCGGAGTTGACGACGCCTGGGCCTGTTGTGCGGACGGTTTTCGTATCGGTTGCACGTCCGCCGGGCTAGACAGCAAGCTATACCCCACGACGGCGACGGCCACGGCGCCAATTGCAACTCTCGCGGCCATGGGTATTGCGAGGGCCTCTGCCTTCTTACGTTTGGCCCGCTTACTCATGTCGTTCCCCAGGTCACCATGCCTGGAAGAGGTACCCGGCAAGATTTAAGAAACTTCGAAGCGATGTCGCTCAGACTGGAACCGTTGGCGATGGTTAACGCCCAACTCTTGTTCGGCGACGTGAAAATTGGCGCCGTACCGCTTGATATTGAGGTTGCGATGCGGACGACGCGCTTCTCATCGCGGAACGCGTCGGGGTCTGAATCGCCGGGCGGAGCGAACGCGCTCCGCTCCTTCATTGACGGCGGCTTCGGGCCACGAGCGGAAGTCGTTCAGGCGGACTTCCCGCATCTACCCGCCGCCATTCGGCCGTCGTCGCAGACCTACAGGCTGTGCGACTCCGCGCGGTCAGTTTTCCGCTTTCTTGGCCTCGTTCAACGCACTAATGATTGCCTTGATGGTGCCTTCCGCAGCCGCGGCATTGTATCCGACATGGTAGCCATGGAAAACGTGGATTGGCTCGTGATCTTCGAAGCTGTGGTTCGCCCCCTTCCACAGCACCGTCTTCACGGGAATCGACCGCTTGCTCTCGGCCATCTGGCCGCAGAGGATGGGGCTGGTCGCCTCGTCCTTCTCTGCTAGGAAGAGATGGACCGGGGCGTAGAACTCGACGTTCTTCATCAAATAACAGGACGGCTGCATCGCGAAGCCGCCCGCGAACATGTGCTCGTGCAGGTCGCCGATCGCCCGGTTCATGATGATCAAGGTCGTGGTCGCACCGTTGCTGCGGCCAAGGACGTAGACCCGCTTGGGATCGGCGATCTTCTGTCCGATGAGCCAGTCCAGCGCCGCATACGCATCGTCAGCCCGGCGCCGCGCCCAAGTCAACTGGCTGGGATCCGAGCAGACGCCGTCGGGTCCCAATCCCCGGCTGCCGAAGCTGTCGAGCAGGAGAACACCATAGCCTGCTCCGACCAATCTGCCGCCGTAGTCACGCCCCCATTTCCTCTCGACCCGGCCGAACCCGTCGCAGCCGTGCAGCATGATCACGAAGGGGATTGGTCCCTTGGCGCCCTGCGGCCGCATAATGTCCGCCGACAGTTCGCCCTCGGCCTTTACCTTACCCTTTTCCTCGACGGTGCCGTCCATGAAGTTTTTCGACCTGCCGTCGATGTATTCGTTGCCGGGAATCCAAGGCAAGGACTGCGCTGAAGTATGCCAAGGTATCTTGACCATCTCAGCACGCGCAGATGAGAACGACAAAACAGCGACTATTAAGAGTATGATTTGCCTCATTGGAAATTGCACCTTTGCCCCCTTGATTCTGGTCAACACCATATCCGACTTGGGAAAGCGTAAGTATCCTTGAAGAGGATTCGCGCCGCGGATGTCGGCCTTGGGTCAAAAGGCGACGACCCCGGAGGGCCGGCTGCGCGTCGGCTTTGCTCTCGGAAGCAGATATCGCGGATCTAGAGTCCCCTTTAGTTCAGGTGGCCCGGCCCCGAGAGCAAGCCCAGCACGATCGAAAATAATTCGTTCTGCGAGGAGATGCCGAGCCGCTCATAGGCGCGCTTGCGGTAGGTCAGGGTCGAATGCAGGCTGATGCCGAGCGCCTGCGAGATCGCCTCGGAGCTGAAGCCGAGCAGGATGCGGCGGCAGACCTCCTGCTCGCGCGGCGTCAGCGCGGAGAGGGGCGCGCGCGTTGCGAACAACGCGGCGAGGTTCTGGTCGGGCGTCGCGGTGGCCGCCTGCTGGAAATGACGCGCAACGCTGGCACCGATCGCAGGCGCAATGGTCTGAAGACGCGCACGCTCAGCGTCGCCAAAGCGGCCCTGGGCCGTAATGCGGTAGAAATTGACATAGAAGCAGGTGTCGCCGACCCAGATCGCCGTCGCATATTTGTCGACGATGTCAGAGTCGTTGAAGAAGATTTTCCGGTAGCGCGCGCCATACATGCGCGGCGCGAACGACGGCAGCATGATCGGCGCGCTGCCCTCGCCTTCGAACAGCGCATCACGATTGGGATCGAATTCGTGGAACTGCCCGGCATAGGCCGCGCCGAGATCGCTGCCGATCGGGATGTTGCCGGCATCGAGCAGACAGCTCGCCGCGCCGGTGCGCGTCAGCGCGAACACCATGCAATGGCCGACGCCGGCCTGCCGGCGCAACGTGTCGATCAGGACATTCGGGAAATCAGGTCGGCCGATGGCGAGCACCGCCGGCGCGATGTCGTTCGCCGCTGGAGTTGAGGCCATGCCGTGGGGCCGCATTGGTTTCCTCCGCAAAAGCTCTTTTGGCGGAAGATATCAGCAGCCAGGTTCGACCGAAAGTCGGAGACGGCGGCTTATGCCGCTTCTGGGTCCCGGCTCTGCGCAGCAACGCTACGCGTCGCAGCGCGTCCGGGACACGAGAGTGTTGCTAGTCGATGCAGAGGATGGTCTCGTGCCCCGGACGCAGCGCAGCGTGACATAAGCGCGTTTACGCGCGTCTTCGACGCGCTATGGCGCTGCTGAGCCGGGGCCCATGCCGGATGCAGCTCCCCTACCCCGCGGCGGCCTTCGCCGGCGCGACGTTGATCGCGAGCTTGCCGTAGCGATCCGTAAACGCCTCGGTGTCGATCTCCTCCAGCTTGATCTCACCACTCATGACGCCCTGCTTCCACGCCGCCTGGGCCGGATCGTTCTGGAACTCCGGCATCACCTCGCGGCCGAACAGCTCCAGCGATTCGCAGATGTGCTCGTGGCTGTTCTTGCCGGCCTGGTTGAGCAGGATGACCTGGTCGATATGGGAGGACTGGAAGCGCTTCAGCTTCTTGCGAATGGTCTCGGGCGAGCCGATCAGGCCGCCGCGCAGCGCCGCCTCCTGCGCCTCCGGATTGTCGCGCTTCCACTTGTTGTACTCGTCCCACATGTTGACGGTGTAGGGCGCGGGACGCTGGCGGTTCTGCGAGGCGCCGTAGAAGCGCAGCGCGAACTGGAAGAAGGTGGCGCCGTCGGCGCGCGCACGCGCCTCCTCATCCGTCTTGGCGCACATGAAGAACGACACCAGCGCCATGTTCGGGTTGATCTCGTAGTCGGCGAGCTTGTGCAACCGCTTGGTCATCGCGTTGTAATAGGCGTGCACCCAGGCATGCGCGGCATCCGCGCTGACGAACTGGAAGCCCAGCGCGCCAAAGCCGTGGCGGCCGGCGCGTTCGATGGTCGGCAGTTGCGAGCACGCCATCCACAGCGGCGGATGCGGCTTCTGCACCGGCTTCGGCACGACATTGCGCAAGGGAATGTCGAAATATTTGCCGTGGTGCTCGCTCCCTGCATCCTTGAACATCGGGAAGATCGCCTGCACCGCCTCCTCAAAGACCTCCTTCTTGGTCTCCATGTCGCGGCCGAACGGCGTCAGCTCGGTGATCGAGGCACTTTCGCCCATGCCGAATTCGCAGCGGCCGTTGGAGAGCAGATCGAGCACCGCGACGCGCTCGGCGACGCGCGCCGGGTGGTTCGTCGTGAGCTGGAGGATGCCGTGGCCGAGCCTGATGTTTTTCGTGCGCTGGCTCGCGGCGGCGAGGAACGATTCCGGCGAAGGCGAGTGCGAGTACTCTTCGAGGAAGTGATGCTCGACGACCCAGGCGTGGTCGTAACCGAGCCTATCGGCAAGTTCCATCTGCGAGAGCGCGTTCTGGTAGAGCTTCAGCTCGTCGCCGGCCACCCAGGGCCGTGGCAGCTGCAGCTCATAGAAGATGCCGAACTTCATGACGCCTCTCCCGCTTATTCTTGTTGCGCTCATCTTAGTGAGCGGGGAGGCGCTGTCTACGCGGTCGCAATTCCGCCGTGCGGGAGAATGACCCCGCACTTCGCGTTATGGCACGGCGGGGCCTGTGACCGCGGCGGCAGGCGCCGCTTCGCGTCGTGCGCGTCGGCCATTCAGGACCGCGCCGATGAAGGTGAAGCGTACCATCAGATGATAGCTCGCCAGCATCGGCGGGATCGCGACGACGAGAATGATCGCGAACTTGACCAGCCCGGGCCAGTCGAGCTGCGACAGCGCGACCTGCAGCGCCATCACGATCGGCATGTGGATCAGATAGAGCCAGTAGGACGCATCGGCGAGGTAGCGCCGGGTCGGGCTGAAGCCCGACATGAAGCGAAGTGCGAGGCCGAGGACCGCGAAGGTCGAGATCCATATCGCCGGTGCATACAGGATGGCGGAGACAAGCCTGAGCGTGGCGAAGCTGACCGGCAGTTTCGGCGCACCCGGCACGGACATCATCACCCCGACAAGCACGAAACTGATCAGAATGAGGCCGAGCGCCGTCAGAAGATTCCACAACCAGCGTCGCTCCAAAATCCGCAGTAGATCGGTCTGCCGATGCAGCAACCAACCGAAGCCGAAGGCAGTGCCGAAGCCGACCCACGCCTGGAGGTTCGTGACGAGCGATTGATCCGGCGTCCTCACGCCCATCACATTGATCCATCTTTGATCGAGGCAGAAAGCGATGCCGATCGGGATCGCCAGAACCAGGGGCGCCAGCGGATTTTGCATAATCTGCGCAAAGAGGCGGTCGACAACCGTTCGCAGCGTGCCTGATACATCGAGCCAGACAATTGCGCCGCGCAGCAGGAGCATGGCGACATATAGCTCCAGCAGCACATAGAGAAACCAGAGATGGGTCAGCGGGAAATTCGGCAGCACCGGCGGCCAGCGAGGTGCGCCGGGGATCGGGCCGCCGTTCGGAAAGCCCGCGGCCCATATGACCACCAGGGCCATCGGCGTAAACACGATCGGCCAGCCGACCACTAGCGGCAGTCCGATCCTCTGCAACCTGTCCGTGACGAAGCCCCAGATTCCCCGGCGATGAAAGCTCATGCGAGCGAAGAAACCCGCCATCAGGAAGAAGGTCGTCATCCGGAAGACGTGGATGACGAAGAACAGCAGGCCCAGGGCCAGGCTTTGATGGGTGTCCTGGATGATCCAGATCCTGGTCGGGGCCGGCACGAACGACAAGGTCGCGTGCAGGACGATGCCGAGCAGCAGGGCAAAGCCCCTGACCGCATCGAGCGCGTGCAGCCGTTCCGATGCAGGGGCGATGGCGGTCGATCGGGACATGGACGGACTCGGCTTGCTGGTGAAAGGCTTGTTTCCGGCAATCTGCCCGATCATGTCAGGGCTCTCTTGCCCAATCCTATAATCGGCTAGCCGATTTCTCGGCGCAGCTGGCCGATTTCCAAATAGCGGTCGGCATCCGGCGCCGTTTGCGGCCGGCTCAGCGCCTCGCGCCGGAATTCGGTCGGAGTTACGCCGGTCTCGGCCTTGAATGCGCGGTTGAAAGGTCCGATCGACTGGAAGCCCGCATCCATGGCGATGGTCAGCACCGGAACCTCCCGCTGCGTCGCGTCGGACAGCGCCAGCCTGGCATCCTCGATGCGGTAGCGGTTCAGGAACGCATTGAAGTTCCGATAGCCCAGCCCTTCGTTGATGGCCTGGCGCAGCCGATGCTCGGGAACCTCTAACCGTGCGGCGAGCGCCCCGATCGCAAGACCTTCCTGCCGATAGGTTCGCTCCACGGTCATCAGATGGTCGAGACGCCTGAGCAGAATCGGATCGACGGCGATCCGGGGATCGACGATGACCCGGCCCACAGGACCACGATCGGCCTCGCGCGCGTCGCTGGATGCAATGGCTGCCGTGGCGTCATTGACGGGCTCGGCCGGCTGCGTGGCGAAGGCTCCCAATCCGGCGAGCATGGCCACCACGAACAGGCCGAGCGCGGTCGGGAGACTGCCGGGCGCGCCGGGAACCGCGACGGGAATTGCGGCGAAGCCGGCGGCGCCGACGGCCGCGATGAGCACGATATTGATCGCAAGCATCGCCAGCCGCAATCGGCGGCGCCGCGCGACCAGATCGGCCCGCCAGGTCTTGACCGTCTGAACCGCGGCAGCGAGGGCCAGCACCAGGGTGCCCAATGCCAGGACTCGACCGGCTGCACCAGCCAGAGCGGGCCAGTGCGCCCAGCCCAGCGTGATCGCAAACCCATAGGCCACGATGCTCAGCCACAGGGCGCCGTGCCACCGCTTGAGCACGAAATCGTCGTCGAACGCCGCGCGCGCCCACAGCCAGAAGACGGCCGGCTGCGCGGACAGGATCGGCAGCGTCCACCACCAGGCCGTTTTGGGGAAGTTGGGCGCGGTCACGATCGCATAGAATATGCCGCCTGCGCACATCGCGATGCCCAGCAAGGCGTGCTGATTGGCGAGGCGGCGCTGGAGCGCCGCGAGCACGATCAGCAGGAACACGCCGCACGCGGCGCCGCGAAGTCCGAGATCGATGGCCGTGAGCCCCATCGCGTTCACAATCCGCGTTTCCCCGTTCGAGATCAGACTCTCGCACCGCCCTTGCGCGGGCACAATCCAAAATTGCGCCGGTGGTCCCGGCCCGCCAACTTCCCCCATTGATCTCCCAAAAGCGAAAGAGCGGAAAACTCGTCGTCGCCGTCGAGGCGCTGTCACTTTTCGCTGAGCTCCGGCATCCGAGGCCGGCTCCGTGTTATGGTTGCGATGGCAGTCGGAGACGATCAGATGGACCCGTTGTCGATTTTCATTTTCATCGTTTTCTTTGCGTCAATGCCTCTTGCCGCCGAGATGGCCCGGGAGCGTGGCAGATCGCGCAAGCTCTGGTTTTGGATAGCGTTCTGCGTCGGGCCGTTGGCGCCCATCGTGCTCCTCGTTCTCGGCGACCGACGAGATCGCGAAGCAAATCACGTTTAAAAAATTCAGGACGTTGCCCGGTTCAGAGCGGCAACAGCCAGGGCACGAGCAAGACGCAGACGATCAAAACGACCACGGAAAACGGTACGCCGACGCGCACAAAGTCCCCGAACGTATAATGCCCGGGGGCGACCACCAACGTGTTGACCGGCGACGACACAGGCGTCATGAAAGCCGTCGAAGCAGCCAGGGCCACCGTCATTGCAAACGGATACGGCGAGGCATGCATTTCGTTCGCGACAGCGATGGCGACGGGGGCCATCAATACTGCCGTCGCGGTATTCGAGATAAACATCCCGAGCAGCGCCGTCATGGCAAAGAGCGTGGCGAGCATGACGTGATGGCCGGCGCCGCTGGTGATGGCTCTTAGCCCATCAGCCGCCAGTTCGACCCCGCCGGTTCTCTCCAGGGCGACTGAGAACGGCAACATTCCAACAATGAGGACAATGGTCTTCCAGTCGACCGAACGGTAAGCGCTGGTAATGTCGATACAGCCCAGTGCGCCCATCAGCATGCATCCGATCAGGGCGGCCTGCACATTCGGGATCAGGCCGCTGACCATCAAACGACGGGCGCCAGGCAAATCACCGCCTGCGGCGCCTTGCCCGGCACCTGGAGAACCTGCTTGGACTCGGCGGGGCAGGCTGATGGTGACCAAATCTGCGGCTGCGTTCCACGGCCACAATGCTTGCTCCGGCCGAGCCGCGAAGGTCCAGGGCTTCAATGGTCATGCCGGCGAGAGACGATTGTTCCGTCACGCGCAGCCGTTATTCGCGGTCCGCGAGTTTGTACTCATCGATCCAGACCGAGAGGTTCGGGTTGCCGACGTTAGCACAATGTTCGGATCGCTGAAACCTGCCAATGCTTCGCTCATGGTGAGGACACCGGTGAAGGGGAGCGCAAGGAGCATGATCAGTGCGACCACATCCAGGCGCGGCCTGTTGATCGCGAACATCAGGATCGCAGCCCCGAGAAGGACCAAGACAATCGTCGGATCAAACATGGATGCCTGCCATGGAAGTCGCCGACTTCAATTCAAATGATGATGACAAGACGGGCGAGGGATCAAGGACACACCGACTGGCCGCCAACCCGCGCTTGCCGTGATCGACCGTGGACTACGATCATGGCGATGCTGGTATTGATATGACTTGCACCGAGACGTTCATCCGGCTGAATGCATCCGCCGGACCATCCCACGTCCCGGAAAGCGGAGAGGCCCTTTCCTGTTCGCGCGTCACGGCGACGGGTATGTGTTCACTGCCGACGATCTTGTTGTTGGTGGGATCATAGCCGCGCCACCCGGCTCCGGGGATATAGATCTCGGTCCAGGCGTGCGTGGCGCCGTGTTGTCCCTCGGCCATCTGGATGTAGCCGGTGACAAAGCGCGCACCAAATCCCCAGTAGCGGGCAGCTTCCATCATGAACACGGCATAGTCACGACAGGTCCCGCTGCCGAGCCGCAGCGTTTCGTTGGGTGATTGAACCCCGTGAGCCTCGCGGGAAACGTATTTGAACGATCGGTAGATGTGAGTATTCAAATTGTTCAGAAGGTCCAGCGTGCCGATCAACTGGCCGGGTTTGTAGAGATCGCGCAACCATTCGAGCAGGGCGGTCGCGTCGTAGAGATAGCTCGGGAGACGATACACCGTCAGCTCAAGTTGCTCCTCCGGGGGATATTGGAAGGGAAATGAACTGGCGAATGGCGCAATCCGCCATTCAATGGGGTCGTCGTGATAAAGGTCGACGTCGACCTCGCTTGCGATCCTGAGCGTGTCGGATAATTCCAAAAAGGTCACGACTGCGATGGCATTGTCGTAATTGTCGCGCAACCAGCGAACTTCAGCGTTCGGCTCGATATCGACCGACCCTCTCACGATGTGGACGTCATGTCCCTCGCGAGGCCGCATCATGGCTCGATGAGTGCCGAAGGTGACCGGCTGATTGTAAAAATATTCGGTCTTATGAATGATTCGGATTCGCCTCATATGTAGCTCCCGCCACGTAGCAGCGATGGATGTTGCGGCGCCCGCTACTACTGGTAGTAGGTCGCGGGCATTTCCGAGGCAAGAGAAGATGTATGCGGCCTCACCCCCGAGCCGCAAAGCATCTTCGCTTTTGGGTAACGATCGTTGCCGCTTGCTTCTCTCGCGCGCACGGAGCGCCGCGGCACGGTCCGTTGGCCGCGCCGCGACATCCGGTCAAGTCGACGGGTTGATCCAGATCAACGCGTTAGCAGCCCTGCTCCATTTAAAGTGCAGCAAGGCAACGGCCCGGATGCCGTCCCGATTCCAGCACCATTTCAGAGAGACCGAATATGTCGGCCCCTGACGACACGACTTCGCGCGTGCGCCGTAAGCGCATGGAGATTTTCGCTTTCCTGTTCCTGACCGCGGTCGTGATGCCCGTCCTCGCGGTCGGAACGGTCGGCTCATACGGGCTCGGCGTCTGGATCTACCAGATGTTCGCCGGTCCTCCCGGCCCGCCACCCTCCCCGCATTGACCTCCGAACAGCGAAAGACAGGCATCATGGCCCAATCCAAACTCAACCGCCGCGCATTGATCACCGGCCGGGTGCTCACCGCCGACCGCGTCGTCGCGCCGCCAGGTTGCGAGATCGCCAGCATCATCGTGCAGGCCCGCCCCGAGCGCCTGGACGAACTGGAAGCCGAGATCGCAGCACTTCCCGGCTGCGAAATTCACGGACGAGACCCGCGCGGAAAACTCGTCGTCGTGACCGAAGCGCCGGATGCCGGCAGCCTCGGCACCCTGCTCAACACCATCCAGTCGCTGCCCAACGTCTATTCCGCGGCGCTGGTCTTCCACGCCATCGAAACCGCCTAACGGCCGGGAGAGCCATCATGACATCGCCAAAGCTCGACCGCCGCCAGATGCTGAAGCTCGAGGCCGCCGCGATCGCGGCCGCCGCTGCGGGCATGCCGGCACCGGCGCTCGCCGCCAATCTCGTCGCCGAGCGCGACAACAGCGAACTGAAATGGGACAAGGCCGCCTGCCGCTTCTGCGGCACCGGCTGCTCCGTGATGGTCGCGACCAAGGACAACCGCGTCGTCGCCACCCATGGCGACATCAAGGCCGAGGTCAATCGCGGCCTCAACTGCGTCAAGGGCTATTTCCTTTCCAAGATCATGTACGGCCACGACCGGCTGACGCAGCCGATGCTGCGCAAGACCGGCGGCAAGTACGACAAGAACGGCGAGTTCACGCCAATCAGCTGGACCGAAGCCTTCGACATCATGGAGGTGAAGTGGAAGGAAACGCTGAAGAAGCGCGGGCCGAACGGTCTCGCCATGTTCGGCTCCGGCCAGTGGACGATCTGGGAAGGTTACGCCGCCTCGAAGCTCTACAAGGCCGGCTTCCGCACCAACAACATCGACCCCAATGCGCGCCACTGCATGGCCTCCGCCGTCGCCGGCATGATGCGCACCTTCGGCATCGACGAGCCGGCCGGCTGCTATGACGACATCGAGGCGACCGACGCCTTCGTGCTGTGGGGCTCCAACATGGCGGAGATGCATCCCATTTTGTGGACGCGCCTCGCCGACCGCCGGCTGTCCGCGCCGCATGTCCGCGTTGCCGTGCTATCCACCTTCGAGCACCGCTCGTTCGACCTCGCCGACATCGGCATGGTGTTCAAGCCGCAGACCGATCTCTACATCCTCAACGCCATCGCCAACCACATCATCAAGACAGGCCGGGTCAACAAGGATTTTGTTGCCGCGCATACGATCTTCCGGCGCGGCCAGACCGACATTGGCTATGGATTGCGGCCCGAGCATCCGCTCCAGAAAAAAGCAACCGGTGCGGCCAAGGCCAACGACTCCACCGACATGAGTTATGACGAATTCGTAAAATTCGTCTCGGACTACACGCTGGAGAAGGCGGCCGAGATGTCCGGCGTGCCGATGAACCGGCTCGAAGCGCTCGCCGAGCTCTACGCCGATCCCAAGACCAAGGTCGTCTCGTTCTGGACCATGGGCTTCAACCAGCACACCCGCGGCGTCTGGTGCAACAACCTCGTCTACAACATCCATCTCCTGACCGGAAAGATCTCCTCGCCCGGCAACAGCCCGTTCTCGCTGACCGGCCAGCCCTCGGCTTGCGGCACCGCGCGCGAGGTCGGCACCTTCTCGCACCGCCTGCCGGCCGACATGGTCGTCACCAACAGGGAGCATCGCGACAAGGCCGAGCATCTCTGGCTGCTGCCGGAAGGCACCATTCCCGACAAGAACGGCGCCCACGCCGTGCTGCAGAGCCGGATGCTGAAGGACGGCCTGATCAACGCCTATTGGGTGCAGGTCAACAACAACCTCCAGGCCGGTCCCAACGCCAACGAGGAGACCTATCCGGGCTTCCGCAATCCCGACAATTTCATCGTGGTCTCGGACGCCTATCCGTCGGTGACGGCGCTGGCCGCCGATCTGATCCTGCCGACTGCGATGTGGGTGGAGAAGGAAGGCGCCTACGGCAATGCCGAGCGGCGCACGCAGTTCTGGCACCAGCTCGTCAACGCGCCCGGCGAGGCCAAGTCCGATCTCTGGCAGCTCATGGAGTTCTCCAAGCGCTTCAAGATCGAGGAAGTCTGGCCGGAGGAGCTGATCGCCAAGAAGCCGGAGGTTCGCGGCAAGACGCTGTTCGACGTGCTCTACAAGAATGGCCAGGTCGACAAGTTTCCGACCTCGGAGATAGAGGAAGGCTACGCCAACACGGAATCCAAGGCGTTCGGCTTCTACGTGCAGAAGGGGCTCTTTGAAGAGTACGCCTCGTTCGGCCGCGGCCACGGTCACGACCTCGCGCCGTTCGAGGCCTATCACCGCGAGCGCGGCCTGCGCTGGCCCGTCGTCAACGGCCAGGAAACCAAATGGCGTTTCCGCGAGGGCAGCGATCCCTACGTCAAGCAGGGCACCGACGTGCAGTTCTACGGCTATCCCGACGGCAGGGCGCGCATCTTCGCCCTGCCCTACGAGCCGCCGGCGGAATCACCCGACAACGAATATCCGTTCTGGCTCTCGACCGGCCGCGTGCTGGAGCACTGGCATTCCGGCACCATGACGCGCCGCGTGCCCGAGCTCTACAAGGCGTTCCCCGAGGCCGTCTGCTTCATGCATCCCGACGATGCGTCGGAAGCAAAACTCCGGCGCGGCGACGAGGTGAAGGTGGAATCCCGCCGCGGTTTCATCCGCGCCCGCGTCGAGACGCGCGGCCGCGACCGGCCGCCGCGTGGCCTCGTGTTCGTGCCGTGGTTCGACGAATCCAAGATGATCAACAAGGTGACGCTGGACGCCACCGATCCGATCTCGCTGCAGACCGATTACAAGAAATGCGCCGTGCGCATCGAGCGGGTGAACCTGTCATGATGAAACGATTTGGCATAGCCCTGCTCGCGGTCGCGATCGCCGCGGGCGCGAGCTCTCTCACCGCACAGACGGTGACGTCAGGCCTGCGCGGACCGGCCCCGCTCAATGACGAGGGCGCGGCGCCGCCGATGCTGCCGAACCGCAATACGTCCGAGAGAGAGGTGCGCAACTACCCGGAGCAGCCGCCGGTGATCCCGCACACGATCGACGGCTACCAGATCGACCTCAACGGCAACAAATGCCTGTCCTGCCATGCGCGGGCACGCATCGCGGAATCGCAGGCGCCGATGGTCTCGATCACGCATTTCATGGACCGCGACGGCCAGTTCCTGGCCTCGATCTCGCCGCGGCGCTTCTTCTGCACGGAATGCCACGTGCCGCAGAACACTGCGACGCCGCCGGTGAGCAACGATTTCATCGACATCGACACGCTGCTCTCGCGCGCCAGCCCCGGTGGCCGCCGATGACGACGGCTGCTGACGAGCCCAAGGGAAAGGTGGAAGCCAAGCGCAGCTTTATGCTGCGCTGCTTGGACTTCGCGCGCGAGCTCTGGCAGGTGCTGATCCGGCCGAGCTCGGTGTTCGGGCTCGGCGTGCTGGTGCTCGCGGGCTTTGCGGCGGGCGTGATCTTCTGGGGCGGTTTCAACACCGCGCTGGAGCTGACCAACACCGAAAAATTCTGCACCGGCTGTCACGAGATGCGCGAAAATGTCTTCGCCGAGCTGAAGTCGACCATCCACTTCACCAACCGCTCCGGCGTGCGCGCGACCTGCCCGGACTGCCACGTGCCGCACAACTGGACCGACAAGATCGCGCGCAAGATGCAGGCCTCCAAGGAGGTCTGGGGCAAGATTTTTGGCACGATCGACACCCGCGAGAAATTCCTCGACCACCGGCTCGAGCTGGCCGCGCATGAATGGGCGCGTTTCAAGGCCAACGATTCCCTGGAATGCCGCAACTGCCACAGCGCCGATTCCATGGACATCACCAAGCAGTCGCCGCGGGCCTCGGTGGCGCACCAGCGCTTCCTGTTCACCAAGGAAAAGACCTGCATCGACTGCCACAAGGGCATCGCCCACCACCTGCCCGACATGCGCGGCGTTCCCGGCTGGCAATAGGGGCGCAAGCAACGGGATTTGCCCCGCTTGAACCCTTGGGCCGAATGGTTAGTTTCGAGGGATGGCGAATCGCCTCGATTCTGCCCTTCCTCAAGACAGACATGGCCACTTTCACCCCGCATCAGGATGCCGCGCTCAAAGCCGTTGCCGACTGGCTCAAGGCAAAACCCGGCCGCAACGGCACGCCGCCGGTGTTCCGCCTGTTTGGCTTTGCCGGCACCGGCAAGACCACGCTGGCGCGGCACATCGCCGAAGGCGTCGACGGCGAGGTGAAGTTCGCCGCCTTCACCGGCAAGGCGGCGCTAGTCATGCGCAACAAGGGTTGCGACGAGGCCTCCACCATCCACTCGCTGATCTACCGCGCCCGCGAATCCGGCGAGGAGCAGCCGAGCTTCGAGCTGTGGGACGACGCGCCGGCCTCCAAGGCCAAGCTGATCGTGATCGACGAATGCTCGATGGTCGACGCCGAATTGGGCCGCGACCTGATGTCGTTCGATTGCCCGCTGCTCGTGCTCGGCGACCCCGCGCAGCTGCCGCCGATCCAGGGCGGCGGCTTCTTCACCAACACCGAGCCGGACGCGATGCTGACCGAAGTGCATCGCCAGGCCCAGGACGACCCGATCGTGCGGATGTCGATGGATGTCCGCGAAGGCCGCGAGCTCGACATCGGCCGTTACGGCGAGAGCGAGGTGGTGTCGCGCAAGGAGCTCGACCCCGACCGCGTCATGGGCGCCGACCAGGTGCTGGTCGGCCGCAACAACACGCGCCGCGCCTACAACATGCGGGTGCGCCAGCGCCAGAACATCGAGGATGTCTTCCCGGTCGCCGGCGACAAGCTGGTGTGCCTGCGCAACAACCGCAAGAAGGGCCTGTTCAACGGCGGCCTGTGGCGCGTGAAGTCGCGCAACACCTCGCGCTCGAAATCGCGCATCCTCAGCATGCGGCTGTCGCCGGATGAAGACTTCGGTCACAAGGTGACAAAAGTCTCGGTGCGCGCCGATTGCTTCGAGGGCGGCGTCGAGGCGATCGCCTGGGAGCAGCGCAAGCCGTATGACGAGTTCGACTACGGCTATGTGCTGACCGTGCACAAATCGCAGGGCTCGCAATGGGACGACGTCGTGCTGTTCGACGAGAGCTTTGCGTTCCAGGATAGCCGGGCGCGGTGGCTGTACACGGGGATTACGCGTGCGGCGAAGCGGTTGAGCATCGTTGTTTGACGCTGCCGTAGGGTGGAGCGAAGCGTAATCCGGGGGTTCGGGTCCGCGCTCGCGATTCCCGGATTTCGCTGCGCTCCATCCGGGCTACGGTCTCTGCAAGACCTCACTTCCCCGCCACGAAATAAAAATCCTCGCGGCCCGGCGGCGAGCCGTATGAAAACGGCTGCTGCTCGTGCTTGGTGGCGGACCAGACGTCGTCGCGGACGATGTCGAACAGTTTCCGGATCTCGACCTTCGGCACCTTGATCTCGCGGGCGAGCGCGGTGGCGAAGGGGCTGTCGGCGCCGCCGTCGCCGTCCAGCGCGGTCTCGCCGTGCTTGGCGGCGTAGACCACCATGAATCCGGCGCCGGGCTCGATGTTGGAAAAGCCCTTGTCCACCAGCTTGAGCGACAGCGTGCGCTGCATGGCCGGCGCAAAGGGATTGTCGCGGCAGGCATCCAGCATCACCAGACGCACTTTTCTCGCGGCGCCCACCGCTGCGATCACCTGCTCCAGCGCAACCGCCTGGGTCTCGGCGTCCCTGTCGGCGGCAAGTTTGGCGTCCACAGGGACGAGATAGTTCACGCCGCCGATCTCGAAACCGTGGCCGGCGTAATAAACCACCGCCCAATCCGCATTCTCCGCTTCGGTGGCAAACGTCTGCAGTGCCTTGAAGAACTTGTCGCGGGAGAGGTCGCTGACGGAGATCACGGTCTGGAAGCCGACATCGCGCAACACGTTTGCAATCATTTTCGCGTCGCGCGGCGGATTGGGCAGGGCGTGGACGTTCTTGTAGGCGCCGTTGCCGATCACGAGCGCCACGCGGCGCCCGGTGGACCCGGCCGGCGCCTGCGGCGTCAGTGCGGCCAAACGCTCCTGCGCGATGGCGCGGGCGCGCGCGACGTCGGGCTCGTCGAACTTCGTCAGCGAATAGGCCGCCGCGCGGTAGTCGGCACGGGCCTGGGCGAGATCTTTCCTGCGCTCGTAGATCTGGCCGCGGCCGGAATGGGCGCGCACACTGTTCGGATTGAGCTGGATGACCGTGTTGTAGTCCTTCAGCGCGGCGTCGAGGTCGCCCTTCATCACGTTGACCTCGGCTCGATTGTTGATCGCGAAGGTATTCCTGGGCTGCTTCTGGATCAGGCCGTCGCAGTCGGCGAAAGCCTGGTCGTACTTGCCCATCATGCCGTAGGTGATGCAGCGGTTGCCGGCGATCTGCGGCGCGGCCGGGTCGATCTTCTCGGCTGCCGCGAAGTCGGCAATCGCGCCGTCGAAATCCTTGTTCAGTGTGCGCATGCGGGCACGATTGGTCCAGCCAAGCAGGAACGTCGGCGTGTATTTGATCGACAGGTTGAAGTCGTCGAGCGCGCTTTGCAGCGCGCCCCGGCGCAGATGGATGGTGCCGCGATTGTTGTAGGCATAGCCGAAATTCGCGCGCTTCTGGATGGCGAGATTGTAGTCGGCCATGGCGAGATCGTCCTCGCCCTTGCGCTCATGGGAGAGCCCGCGCAGGTTGATGGCACCGACATTGTCCGGATCGAGATCGATGGCGGACGACAGCGCCTCGATGGCACGGTCATAGTCGCGCTTGTTGATCAGCGCATTGCCACGCACGACGAGCGCGAGCGACTTGTCCTTGCCGCCGAGCTTATCGGCCTTCAACAAATTGTCGCAGGCCGTTGCGCGGGCCGCGGCCTCCGCCTGGCGGTCGCGACAGGTGGCGAGGTCCTCGCCGGCTTGCGGCTCGGCCGCGGCGATCGCGGCATTTGAGATCAGGATGGCGAGGGTCAGGGGAATGACACGCAGCATGTTGTCAGGTCAGCTCCAGCCACCACATGATTGAGTCGAGCGCGATCGCGCGCGTTCATCTAGCCCGGAGTTCCCGGCCTCGCCAAGCCGCGCCGTCTGAGGCTATTTTTCACAGACTCGTGTCCGTTTCCCCGTAACAATCGCCGTCTGCGCCCGTATCTCAGATGTCCGAAAACGCGGCCAAACAGGCTGTTCGCCCGTCCCCGGCCGCCCTACACTGTCAGACCTTCCGAAGAGGATCGCCATGCGCCGCACCGCCCTCGCCTCGCTGCTCGCCGCCACCACCGCACTGACGCTGGCCTTCGCCGTGCCGTCCAGGGCCGCGGAGGATGCCGTCGTGATCCCCGCGCCCACCATGGATGCGGCGTCCGCAACCGGGATCCAGACCGCCGTCATCGCCGGCGGCTGCTTCTGGGGCGTCCAGGGCGTCTTCCAGCACACCGCCGGCGTCGTCAACGCAGTCTCCGGCTATGCCGGCGGCACCAAGGCGACGGCCGATTACCAGACGGTCTCGAGCGGCCGGACCGGCCATGCCGAGTCGGTCGAGATCAAGTTCGACCCGAAGAAGATCTCCTACGGCAAGATCCTCCAGATCTACTTCTCGGTGGCGCACGACCCGACCCAGCTCAACCGCCAGGGCCCCGACTCCGGCACGCAATATCGCTCGGCGATCTTCACCACCTCCGATGAGCAGAAGAAGGTGGCGGAGGCCTATATCGCCCAGCTCAACGGCGCCAAAGTATTCAGCAAGCCGATCGTGACCAAGGTCGGCGCGCTGGAAGCGTTCTACCCGGCGGAGGCCTATCACCAGGACTATCTGACGCTGCACCCGAACCAGCCCTACATCGCCTACAACGACATTCCGAAGGTCGAGAACCTGAAAAAGCTGTTCGCGGATAACTACATTGAAAAGCCGACGCTGGTGAGCGCCAGCAAGGCCACCAACTGATCGCAAGATCACCGAAAACAAGTTCACCAAACAAACGGGAGACCCATGCCCGACACCAAGACGAAAGCCACCGACGACAAGGTCATCAAGAGCGAAGCGCAGTGGCGGAGCGAGTTGTCGCCGATGCAGTACGCGGTGCTGCGCGAGAAGGCGACCGAGCGTCCCTTCTCCGGCGAATATGAGCACGACCACCGCGCCGGCACCTATGTCTGCGCCGGCTGCGGCAATGTGCTGTTCGAGTCCGATGCCAAGTTCGATTCCGGCTGCGGCTGGCCGAGCTTCACCCAGCCCGCGGTCGAGAGCCATGTCGACGAGGAGCACGATGCCAGCCACGGCATGGTCCGCACCGAGGTGCTGTGCTCCAAGTGCAGCGGCCATCTCGGCCACGTCTTCCCCGACGGCCCCGGCCCGACCGGCCTGCGCTACTGCATCAACTCGGCCGCGCTGAAGCTCGAGCCCAAATAACATTGCGCGCCGCCCGGTTCCGTCATGGAACCCGGCGGCGCGATGTGCTTTTCTCTTCTGGCGGTGGGCCGATGCGCGCAATCCGGCAGCCGCCAGGGAGGATGCCATGACGCTTGGGACCATCCTGATCATCCTGGTGATCATCTATCTGCTAGGCGGCATGTCCGGCCGGTTCGGTGGTTACGGCTATGGCATGGGCCATTCCGGCATGGGGATCGGCGGCGTCGTGCTGGTGGTCTTGGTCGTGCTGCTGCTGCTTGGCAAACTGTAAACCATCTAACATATTGAAATTATTTGGTTTACGGCGCTCGCGGAGCTGCCATGCGCGGATTCATCATCTCCCATCGCGGGGGTCGCATTTCTGTCAAAACAGCCTATATTAGAGGGCGAAAATGACATGTGCGGCGGGCCCACTCGATGGTGGCCCCTGCCTTTCAAAACCCCACGCGCTTAAAGCCCCAGACAAGATCACGAGGTCTTTGACCATGCGTCCACTGCGTCCGTTCAACTTCAACACTTCTGCCGAGCTCTTCCCCGCCGCGATCCGCAAGAAGAAGCGTGCAGGCTTCACCTATCGCCGGTTCGGCACCGCGGCCGAAGCCGTGCAGTTCGCGATGGAGCAGTTGCCGACGGATTCGCTGAACGGCGCCTATCTCCAGGTCGAGGAAGCGCGCTTCGACCAGAACGGCATCCGCTCGCTCTATGAGAGCGAAGCCTTCCCGCTGCCCCGCCGCCCCCGGCCGGCGCCGGCCCCCGAGACCGACGCCGACGCGGCATAAGTTTTCGCTAAGCCCGATTTGCGCTGAAAGCGCGATGGCCGAAAGGCCGTCGCGCTTTTTGCTTTTTGGGGCGGTGCTCTCTCTTCTCCCTCTCCCCGTTCTTACGAGGAGAGGGTTGGGGTGAGGGGCTCAATCCGCAAAGACATTGAGAATTGGACGCGCGGAGACTCCCCCTCACCCGGAATTTGCTAACGCAAATTCCGGCGCCTCTCCCCGCAAGCGGGAGAGGCGAAGAAGCGCCACGCTAAATCCGCGGCTGCTTGTCGAGCCAGCGGCGCAGCAGGCGGACGTTGCGCATGTTGGCGCGGAACATGACGTCGAAGGCATCGCCCGCGAACGGCACCATGCCGACCACGCCGTCGACCGCGACATTGCCGAGCATGCGCGCGGTGAGATACCACGGCGCGCCCAGCGCGCGGGCCTCGCGCACCAGCCACAGCGAGATCGCGGTGGTGATGATGTCGCCGACGATCGGGATCAGCCCGATCAGGCCGTCGATGCCATAGCGGATATTCGTGCCGGGCAGGATGAAGGCGACATCGAGCAGCTTTGCGATCGCCTCGATCCGCGCCACCCGCTGCTCCCGCGTCAGATTGCCGAACGGGTTTCCCTGGCCGAACTCGAAGCGAAACTCGCGAAACCCCTGCTCCAGTGTTTCGGGACGGATCTCTTGGCCGTCCTGGTCGATGATCGGCCCGCGCGCTTCGGTGTCCGAAAAACTCCCGCGCGCGCGGGACCCGGAACGGGGTCTGTGCGGAGCAAGAATGTCGTCATCGGACATGGTCATGGCCTTTGGAGAACGCACTGGTGTGGCGGAAGTTGCCGCGCCGCGCCCGAACGTCGCGCGTTCAGGTCTAAGCCGCAGCCGGCTGCGGCTCCTCGACATATCTATGCACGAGCCAGGATGAAAGCACCGCCGGCACGAATCCGACGAGGCCGTACAGGATGAATTGCACCGTGCCCGAATCCGGCCCGCGCGAGCTGTAGGTCAGCGACGCCAGCACGAAGGCGAACAGGCCGACCAGGAGCATCCGCAGCACCGGGCCGATCCGGCGGACATGGATCAGGATGTCGTCGACCGCACCGATCATCAGCGAGGGCAGGAAGCCGAACAAATAGCTGTATTGCAGCGATTTGAAGAACACCGCGAACAGCTTGCCGACCTCGCTGAGATTGGTCTGGGCCCAATAACCGGACTGATAGGTCGTCGTCAGCAGCAGCAGGAACCCGCCGACGAACGGACCGACCAGCGCAAACACCAGATAGCGTTTCATCAAGCATCCTCATCCTTCGCCGCTGTTATAGCAGCGACGCGGGAACCTTGAATAGCGGGGCGCCGGCCCGTCCTGACGGGAACAAGCGGCAAGGCGACGAGTTCAGACAGGACTGAAATTCATACCTGCAGTCAGATTGGAGTTTGTCGATGTCCCGGAAATCCGTCCTTATGGCGACGCTCGCCCTGACAGCCCTGAGCGGCATGTCGATCACGCCTGCTCTCGCGCAGGGCCACATGGGTACGCCGCAGGAGCAGAACGCCTGCTCGCGTGACGCCTCGCGGTTCTGCCGGAAGGACCTCGGCAATGACGGCGCTGTGCAGGCGTGCCTGCAGGCCAACCGGGCCAAGCTGTCGAAGTCCTGCAGCAAGGTGTTTCAGAGCCACGGCATGTAAGGCCGGGAACGATCCCCGGCGCACGGAGAGTGAAGCCATGTTGCGCGACGAACAGCTCTCGATCCTGCGGGACATCAGCCAGTCGGTCGCCTTTGCCGACGACCGACACGGCAAGATCGGCGAGCTGATCGCCGACGGCTACGTGATGAAGGACGGCGATCTGTTCGAGCTCACTGCGAAAGGCGTCACGGCCGTCGAGGAACACCCCGCAGCATCAGGCGCGAGCGACGCGGAAGAAGCGAGCGCGTCGTCCGATCGGTTGATCTGATCTCGCGCTCGCATGCTGCGTGACGGACACGCAACAATTGCGAATTCATTCGAGCGGACCATTGCAGCCGTGTGACAATCGCGCATACTCGAATCGGGCGGCGCAGCACTTTTCGATTCGAACACCACGAGAGATCGAGCGACCACATGCGGGACCAAAGTTCCCGGCGTGAAGGCTGTGACATGCGGCAGATCAAGCCGCGTGCGGCGCCCCAAAACCAAGTGGTTCAAACCACGGAACTCGGGGACGCATTCGTCATGACACGCTACACGACCATCGTTTCGCTCTTCGCTTTCGCAACCACCGCCATCGTACTCCAGACATCGCCCGCACTCGCCTTCTCGTCCGAAGCACAGCAGATGTGCACAGGTGATGCGATGCGGCTGTGCTCCAGTGAGATTCCCGACATCTCGCGCGTCAGGGCCTGCATGGTGCAGAAGAAGGCGCAGGTCAGCCCCGGCTGCCGCGCCGTGATGGACCGCGAGCACGCGGCCGCGCGCAAGCGGGAGGCCGCGGCGCAATAGGCCGGTTCAATCCCGATCGGATCGCTTGAGAGTTCGATTCACCTCTCTCGTCTGGAGAGGTGAAGATCGGTCACGCGCCGGCCCTAGTCGCCCCACTGCGCGAACGCATCGTTGAAGGCGCGCTCGCCGGGGGCGCCCTTCTCGATGGCGATGATGGCGCGGCGCTGGTTGGCGTAGACCAGCGGCACGTCGAACCATGAGCGCTCCTTCAGGAGCTGGACGTTACGGGCGCGGTCGGCGTCGACATTGGAGAGGCCGACCAGGAAGAAGCCGTCGGTGACCTTGACCGCGAGACCGGCGAGCGGCGTGCCGCGCGCCTGCTCGTTCGACTTCATCAGGATGCCCGGCACGTTGGAGATGCTGCCGCCCGGAAAGTCCGGCGGCAGGATGAAGGTCAATTCCGCGGTGTGGCTCGCCGGCAGCGACGAGTCGGTGTTGCGGCGGAACGACATCGTCATCTTGAACTTGCGGTCGGGGATCTCGATGTCGGCGCGCACGGCGACGTCGGCCTTCTGGTTGCCCGAGGCCTTGATCGGTTCGAGCCGCCACACCACCGAGCCGACATATTGCTTGCCCTTCGGGTCGGACGGATCCTCGTCATAGAGCACGACCTTCTGCGCCACCGGCGCGACCGGCTGGTCGCTGGCCGAAGGCTGGCCGACGCGATCCGGAATCTTGGGCTTGCTCTGCGGCTGGGCCGGATCCTTCGGCGCCTCCACCACCTGGGTCGGCGAGGACTTGAACAGGCCGCTCACGGTCTGGATCAGGGGCTTGCCCCAGAGGATCCCGGCGCCGACCAGGATCAGCACGATGCCGACGGCGATCGCGCTCTTGAACGGGAAGGCGGAGCCGGTGCGGGCGCGCTTCTTGGCTTCGCGCTCGGGCGCGACGCGCGGACGCGACGATGGCGGCTGCGGCGTGTAGCGCTCGGCCTCCTCGATCGACTCGTCGTAGGAATAGGGCGCGTCCTGCTCGCCGGCGCGATTTTCCAGGCTTGGCTCCAGCCGGTCGAACTCCGGCGAGGGCGAGGGCACATTGGCGTAGGTGCGACGCGCGGCGCGGTTGGCCTGCGCGGCAGCGCCGCCGAGATCGTTCACGTCGGCGGTGATGTCGCGAAAACCGCGTACGCCCGGTGCCGGCGGCTGAGGCGGCGGCGGCCCGATGTCGGGCGGACGGCGCCCGGGCGGGCGATCGCGTCCGGCCGGGGGAGCAGCCGGCGGCTCCGGCATCGGCGGCGCCGCCGGGGGACCCGGCTGGCGCGACGCGTCGAAACGCGGGGCCCGCGGCGCACGCGGGGCGTCGCCCTGGTCATCGACATTGAAGGACGGGCGGTCGGCACGCGGCGGCGGCGGAGCCGGACGGGTGCGCGGAGCGGCCGGCTGAGACGGCGGCGGGTTGCCCTCGGCGGCGCGGGTGCTGGCCCGGCGGAAGGCGTCTCCGCTGCCGCCGCTGCGGGCGCCGCCACCGGGACCGGGGCGCGAGGCCTCCCGGGCGCGCTGGGCGGCCTCCGATTCGACCTTGCGGACGGCCTCTTCCAGCGACAGCCGTTCGCGGGTGATCTCGGATTCCGAGAGCGGCGGCTGCACGCTGCGGAGCTGTGCGATCAGGGCCGTGCGCGCGCGCTCATAGAGCGCGCGACGGCTTTCGCCGGGAGCGTTGGGGTCCAGGGCGGAAATAGCGCGGGCGATCAGCGGATAGTAATCAGCCATTTCAACTCAACTAGCGCACGTCCCGGTAAGATATCGTTAAGCCTCAAACGGATTTTGCACCAGAATAGTATCCTCGCGTTCGGGGCTGGTGGAAAGCAGTGCGACCGGGCACCCCACCAATTCCTCGATCCGGCGGACATACTTGATGGCCTGGGCCGGCAGGTCCGCCCAGGAGCGGGCGTTGGCGGTCGGCTCCTTCCAGCCCTCGATGGTCTCGTAGATCGGCTCGACCCGGGCCTGGGCGCCCTCGCCGGCCGGGAAGTGGTCGATCTCCTTGCCGTCCAGTCTGTAGCCGGTGCAGACCTCGATCGTGTCGAAGCCATCGAGGATGTCGAGCTTGGTCAGCGCCAGGCCGTTGATGCCGCAGGTCCGGACCGCCTGGCGGACCAGCACGGCGTCGAACCAGCCGCAGCGGCGCGGACGGCCGGTGTTGGTGCCGAACTCGCGGCCACGCTCGCCGATCTTGCGGCCGGTCTCGTTGTCCTGCTCGGTCGGGAACGGGCCCTGGCCGACCCGGGTCGTATAGGCCTTGCACAGGCCGAGCACATAGCCGACCGCACCGGGGCCGAGGCCCGAGCCGGTCGCGGCCTGCGCCGCCACCGTGTTGGACGAGGTGACGTAGGGATAGGTGCCGTGGTCGACGTCGAGCAGCGCGCCTTGCGCGCCCTCGAACAGCATGCGCTTGCCTTCGCGCCGCTTGATGTCGAGCAGCCGCCACACCGTCTCGGCATAAGGCAGCAGCTCCGGCGCCAGCGCGGTCAATTCCTTCAGGATCACCTTGCCGTCGAACTCCGGCAGGTTGAGGCCGCGGCGCAGCGCATTGTGATGCGCCAGCAGCCGGTCGATCTTGTGCGGGAGCGTGTCGAGATCGGCGAGATCCATCAGGCGGATGGCACGGCGGCCGACCTTGTCTTCATAGGCCGGTCCGATGCCGCGGCGGGTGGTGCCGATCGCGGTTGCCGCATTGGCGGATTCGCGGTGCGCGTCGAGCTCACGGTGCAGCGGCAGGATCAGGGTGACGTTCTCGGCGACGCGCAGATTGTCCGGAGAGATCGCGACGCCCTGCGAGCGCAGCTTGGTGACCTCGTCGAGGAAGGCCTGCGGATCGAACACCACGCCGTTGCCGATCACCGACAGCTTCTGGTCGCGCAGTACGCCGGAGGGCAGCAGCGCGAGCTTGTAGGTCTTGCCGTTGATGACCAGCGTGTGGCCGGCGTTATGACCGCCCTGGAAGCGGACGACGATGTCTGCCTGCTCCGACAACCAGTCGACGATCTTGCCCTTCCCTTCGTCGCCCCACTGGGCTCCGACGACGACAACGTTGGCCATTCGCGGGTAATCCTCTGAAGATTTTAGATGCGCCAGCCCAGCTGACGGCCGGAGCCGTTCGCACGCGAGGCAGCCAACCGGATAAAGGAAGCAGCCTCTCTAGGCAAGCTAGAACGGGGCTTTTTCGGGGCTCAAGACGCACTTTAACCCTTTGATATCCCCGTAAAATCCAGAAGCCTTCCATGGCCATTTCGTAAGCTTCGGCCAAAGCGCGAGGCTGATCCGCCGCTGCATGGTCGCGATGCGTCCGCCCCCCGTTGATGCCACTTCGATTTCCGTGTCTTTGGGCATGCCGGGCTATCAGCCGGCCCGAGCTTGCCGGGCCGGTGCCTCGGCGTACTCCACGCGGGGGCCATAACAACCACAATGTCCGCCACCGGCCAGACCACAAGCACCGAATCATCCAGTCACGGCTGGATCGCCAACCAGCCATATCTCCTGCTCAGCATCACCGCGATGTGCTGGGCCGGCAATGCCGTGGTCGGGCGGCTCGCCGCCGGGCACATCCCGCCGGTGACGCTGTCGTTCCTGCGCTGGACCTTCGCATTCCTGCTGGTGCTGCCTTTCGCCTGGAAACATCTCGCCCAGGACTGGCCCGCGATCCGCAGCAGGCTCGGCCTGATGATCGTGCTGTCGATCACCGGCATCGGCGCCTTCAACACGCTGCAATATTGGGCGCTGGAACATACCCAGGCGCTCAACACGCTGCTGCTGCAGTCGGCCGCCCCGCTGGTCGTGGCACTGTGGTCGCTGGCGATCCTCGGCGTCCGCCTCACCGCGGCTCAGGCGTTCGGCGTGGCCCTCTCTATGTGCGGCGTGCTGACGATCCTGCTGCATGGCGATTTCACCACGTTGTCGAACATCGCGTTCAACAAGGGCGACCTCATCTTCATTGTCGCGCTGATCATCTTCGCGCTGTATTCGGTGCTGACCCTGAAGCGGCCGCCGATGCACGGCCTGTCGTTCCTCGCCTTCACCTTCGGCGCCGGCGCCGCCTGCCTCATTCCGCTCGAGATCTGGGAATTGTCCGCGCGTCCGGTGATGAAGCTCGACGGGCCGAACCTGCTGACGCTGTTCTATGTCGCGGTGTTCCCGTCGACGCTCGCCTATCTCTGCTTCAATCGCGGCGTGCGCCTGATCGGCGCCAACCGCGCCGCGCCGTTCTTCCACGTCGTGCCGGTGTTCGGCTCGATCATGGCGATGGCCTTCCTCGGCGAACACCCGCAGGCGTTCCACTTCATCGGCTTTGCGCTTGTGCTGGCCGGCGTGTTCGTGGCGTCGCGGAAGCAGGCGACTTAACTCAACATCGTAGGGTGGGCAAAGCGAAGCGTGCCCACCATGCCAGTTGAAACGGGAAGGATGGTGGGCACGGCGCGCGAAGAGCGCGCCTTTGCCCACCCTACGAATCTCGGTGCGAACTCATCCTGAACTTGCTGTACGCTTCGTTCGTCGCGATGATCACGTGCTCGGCGCAGCCGTTGACGCGATGCGGATCGGCCTGTGTCTCGTAAGCCTCCGACGTCATCATGTCGATGAAAGCCGCAACCGTTGGGTAATAGACCAGCGCAACGAAATCCCAGTCGTTGCCAGCGTGCGGGCCGAGCGCGACCGCCTTCGCTTCGCCGGTCCACAGCAGCGTGCCGCCGCGTGCCCTGATCATGGGCACCGTGATCGCACTGTAACGAAGATACGCGTCCCAGCCCGAACCGTCACCGTCGCGCGAGCGCTGGTGAAAACGCATCAGGTTCAGCATGACCACCGGCGCATTTGCATCGAGCCGCTCCAGGCCCTCGATGTTCAACATATTAACCGCCAATGACACCTCCTCAAGCCATGCCTGCATTGTAGCCTTGCGGCCGCAAGACTTGTGTCACAACAAGAATCCGGCGCAAGGTCGCATCCAACGCCAATGACGATTGCTTCGCCCGCGCCAAAGGCCTCGAATCCGGCCAGTTGGCTCAACAACCAGCCTTACCTGCTGCTCAGCCTGAGCTCGCTGTTCTGGGCCGGCAACATCGTGCTCGCGCGCCATGTCGGCGCGCATGTGCCGCCGCTGACGGTGACCACGATCCGCTGGTTCGGCGTGTTCCTGATCTTGTTGCCGTTCGCCTGGCCGCATCTGAAGCGCGACTGGCCGAACTTGCGCAAGAGCCTGCCGCTGATGCTGTTCCTGTCGCTGGTCGGCTTTGCCTTCAACAACGCGATCTCGTACTGGGCAATGCAATACACCGAGGCGCTGAACGCGCTGCTGATCCAGTCGGCCGGACCGCTGTTCGTGGCGCTGTGGTCGCTGGTGCTGTTCGGCGTGCGGCTGACGGGTGCGCAGCTCGCCGGCATCGCGATCTCGCTTCTCGGCGTGCTGATCATCATCCTGCGCGGCGATCTCGCCGCGCTCGCGAGCATCAGCTTCAACAGGGGCGACATCATGTTCGCTTCTTCGCTGGTGGCGTTCGGGCTCTACTCCGCCTTCATCCCGCGCCGGCCGAAGATCCACCAGCTCTCCTTTCTCTCCTTCACCACCTTTTGCGGCGCGACGATGCTGCTGCCCGCCGCAATCTGGGAAGCCCTAAGCGGCCGTGTCCTGCAACTCGATGGGGTGACGCTGGCGACGCTGGGTTACATCCTGATCTTTCCCTCGACGCTGGCCTATCTCTTCTTCAACCGCGGCGTGGCGCTGATCGGCCCGAACCGCGCCGCGCCGTTCTTCCACCTGGTCCCGGTGTTCGGCTCGGCGATGGCGATCCTGCTGCTCGGCGAAAAGCTCCAGCCGTTTCATCTGATCGGCTATGCGCTCGTGCTCGCCGGCGTCGTGTTCGCCTCTCGCCAGGGTTCTACGGTGAAATAATTCCGCGAGGTGGGCAGCAAACTCCCGTCTTCCGATTTTTGCGAAGAGAAGCTAGGTTCCCCGCCAACGAAAAAGAGGGAACGTCCAGACATGCTGTCATCACTGATCCGCGCACTGCGCGCTGCCGGCGCAGCCGCACTTTGTCTCGCCGCCGCATCCGCCGCGCAGGCCGACAATTATCCGAGCCGCAACATCACGCTGGTGCTGCCGTTCGCGGCCGGCAGCGGCACCGACACCACGACGCGGCTGATCTCGCAGCATTTGTCGCAGGCGCTCGGCGTCGGCATCGTGATCGAGAACAAGGCCGGCGCCAACGGCATGATCGCCGCGACCTTTGTGGCGCGCGCCGCCCCCGACGGCTACACGCTGCTGGTGACGACCAACACCACGCATTCGGCCAATCCCTATCTGCTCAAGAGCCTGACCTACGACCCCGTCAAGGACTTCACCCCGATCGCGCGCACCGGCGATCTGCCCTTCATGCTGGTGGTTCACCCGGAGGTACCGGCCAAGACCGTCGGCGAGCTCGTCGCCTACGGCAAGGCCAATCCGGGCAAGCTGAGCTACGCGTCGGGCTCGTCCTCGGCGATCGTGTCGGGTGCGACCTTTGCGCACAATGCCGGGCTCGATCTCCTGCACGTGCCCTACAAGAGCTCGCCGCCGGCGCTCAACGACGTCATGGGCGGCCGCGTCTCGATGATGTTCGTCGACATCCTGACCGGCCTGCCCCACGTCAACGGCAACGCGCTGCGCGCGCTCGCTGTCACCACCAAGGACCGCTCGCCGCTGGTGCCGAACCTGCCCTCGATGCAGGAGGCCGGCGTGCCGGATTTCGACATCTCGTCGTGGCAGGGCTATTTCGGCCCCGCCGGCATGCCCAAGGAGGTCGTGACCAGACTTAACGCCGAGATCAGGAAGATCGTCGAGAAGCCGGAGATCAAGGCCCAGCTCGCCACGCTCGGCATGGACGCCTTCTCCGGCACGCCGGAGCAGCTCGGCACATTCGTGAACGAGCAGCTGGTGCTGTGGGAGAAGCTGATCACCAACGCGAAGATCGAGAAGCAGTAGGGGGGTCTAGGAAGGTGTCATCGCCCGCCTTGTGCGCAATTGCGCACTGGGGCGGGCGATCCAGTATTCCGAGACGTTGGTGATTGACCCGATGGGCCGCGGCGTACTGGATGCCCCGCCTTCGCGGGGCATGACAGCCGAAAAGTTGAAAAAGAAAAAAGGTGGGCACGACGCTTGCGCGTCTTTGCCCACCCTACGAGTTCCGTGCGTTCGGCTTTACGCCGCGCGGACCTTGGCGAGGAAGCCGTCGACCGCGCTGCGCAGCGCGCCGGACTGGCTGTCCAGCTCGCGGGCGTTGGTGAGCACGTCGGTGGCAGCAGAGCCGGTCGCTTCCGCGGCCGAGGTGACGCTGCCGATATTGGCGTTGATCTCGTTCGAGCCGGCCGCGACCGACTGGATGTTGCGGGCGATCTCGCGGGTCGCTTCGCCCTGCTGCTCGATCGAGGCGGAAATGCCGGCGGTGATCTCGCTCATCTCGGCGATGGTCTGGGTGATGCCGGAGATCGCGGTGACCGCGTCGCTGGTCGAGGTCTGCATCGCCGCGACCTGGGCGGAGATTTCCTCGGTCGCCTTCGCGGTCTGGTTCGCCAGCGCCTTGACCTCGGAGGCCACGACCGCGAAGCCGCGGCCGGACTCGCCGGCGCGCGCCGCTTCGATGGTGGCATTGAGCGCGAGCAGGTTGGTCTGCGCCGCGATCGAGTGGATCAGCTTGACGACCTCGCCGATCTTCTCGGCGCCGGTCGAGAGCACCTGTACGGTGGCGTTGGTGCGCTCGGCATCGCTGACGGCCCGGCTCGCGACTTCGGTCGAACGCGTGACCTGGCGGGAGATCTCCGCAACCGAGCTCGACAATTCTTCGGCGGCCGCGGCAACCGTGCCGACATTGCCGGAGGCTTTTTGCGAGGCGGCGCCGACCGTCGCCGCACGCGACGAGGCGTCGCTGGCCGTCGCGGTCATCGACTGCGCCGTGCTCTGCATGCCGGCGGCGGCCGAGGAGACCGAGCGGACGATGCCGTTGACGCTGCGTTCGAAATCGCTGGCGATGCCCTCCATCGCGCTGCGACGTTCCGCCGCGGCACGCTCCTTGGCATCGGCTTCGGTCTTCTCGAGGCCGCGGATGCGGACCGCGTTGTCCTTGAAGATCTGGACGGTCGAGGCCATCGCGCCGACCTCGTCGCCGCGACCAACCCCGGGAATCTCACCCTCGAGCTTGCCGTCGGCGAGATCCTTCATGCGGGCGCCGAGCAGCTCCAGCGGACGGCTGATGCCGCGGCTGATCAGCCAGGCAACGCCGCCGGCGACGATGACGATGCCGAGCATGGCAAGACCTAGCAGCCAGTAGACCGGGCCCATCTTGGCGTCGATGTCGCTGAGATAGGCGCCGGTGCCGAGATACATGTCGAAACCGGGCACCGCGACGGCGTAACCGATCTTGCTGATCGGCGTTTCCTGGCCGGGCTTCACGTAATCATAATAGAGCAGGATCGAGCCGTTGGCCTTGACGCCGTCCATCAGCTCGACGGAGAGCTTGCGGCCGTTGGTCACGACATCCATGCGGTTGGTGCCGATCTGCTTCGGATCGGGCGCGAGCTGGGTGATGCCGTCATAGGACGTGCCGAACAAATAGCCCGAGCCGTTGTCGTAGGTCATCGCGTTGCCGTAACGGCGAAGGTCGGCCAGCGCCGCATCCTTGGTCAGCTCGCCGGCATCGACGCGTTTCTTCAGCGCCGCGGCGTAGTTGCGACCGAGGTCGACGATCGATTTGGCCTGGTCGATGCGCGCATTCACCATCTCGCGCTTCATCAGATAGCCGGCGAGAACACCGGAGACGCAAAGGCCGAACAGGGTGACGCCGACAAGGATACCGAGCTTGGGGGCGATCTTCAGATTGCTCAACTTCACGGGACAGCTCCGGCAATAATGGGATACGGGCGCGCAAGGGAATCGATAAATTTGATTCAACTTTTAGTGTGTGACCTCTTATCAACCTGTTACGGGCGGCTCCGTAGAAGCCCGGACGGAAGGCCGAAACAGTCGAATAAATCGCCGCAGCGGCAACCGACGATTGTACGCGACCGCTCCGATTTCGCGTAAAAGACGCAAAGGCCCGCCCACAAGGTGCAGGTCACAACAAGAACCGACAGACCAAATCGGGAGCAGGAAATGCCGAAATACAGGGTGGTGACGCCGAAGGGCGCGAGCTTCACGGTCGCAGGCAGCGACTATTCCTTCGAGCGCGAGGCGCTCGATCCGATCGATGCCGAGATCATCGAGGCGCCGGCCAATGAGGCCGAATTCATCGCCGCCGCGAAAAACGCCGATGCCATCTATGCCAAGGGCATCCCGATCTCCAAGACCATCATCGACGCGCTGGAGAGCTGCAAGGTGATCACGCTCGGCTCTGTCGGCGTCGACAGCGTCGACGTGAAGGCCGCGACCGCCCGCGGCATTCCCGTCACCAACATCCCCGACACCTTCATCGAGGAGGTCGCCGACCACGCCATGATGCTGCTGCTCGCCGGCTTCCGCCGCCTGGTCGAGCAGGACAGGATGGTGCGCGATGGGCGCTGGGCCGAGGGCCGGCCAGCGCTGTTGAAGATCCCGCGGCTGATGGGCCAGACGCTCGGCTTCGTCTCGTTCGGCCGCGTCGCGCGTGCAGTTGCGAAGCGCGCCGCCCCGTTCGGCCTGCGCATGATGGCCTACGATCCCTTCATCCAGGAAACGCTGATGTACGACCATGGCGTGATCCCGGCGACGCTGAACGAGGTGCTGTCGCAGTCGGATTTCGTCTCGATGCACGCCCCGGCGAGGCCCGAGGTGCATCACATGCTCACCGAGAAGCACTTCCGGCAGATGAAGAAAGGATCGGTCTTCATCAATACCGGCCGCGGCGCCACCGTGGACGAGGAAAGCCTGATCAAGGCGCTCCAGGAGGGCTGGATCGCGCACGCCGCCCTCGACGTGCTGGAGAAGGAGCCGCCCTCGCACAACAATCCCATCCTCAGCATGGAGAACGTGACGCTGACCGCCCATGTCGCCTCGGCCTCGGCACGGTTCGACGAGGCGCGCAAGCGCCGCGTGGGCTACGAATTGTCACTGGTGCTTCAGGGCATGTGGCCGGTAAGCTGCGTCAATCCGTCGGTGCTGCAAGACACCGCGCTCCGCCGCTGGCAGCCCGTCAGCATGGACCGCGGCCCGAACAGCTAGGCGGCCGGCCGCAAAACGCGCCGGGAATCGGAACGGCCCTTCACCGGCGATCAACGCCGGGAAGGGAGACATCATAGGGAGGAACTGATGAGGAACGACATCACCCGTCGTGATGCCTTGGCTCTGGGCCTGTCCGCTACGGCGCTCGCGGCAACCGGTGTTGCAGCGCACGCCCAATCCACGATCAAGGCCGCGGACGTCCCCGCACCGAAACTGCCGATCGAGAAAGGTGCGTCCTTGCGCATGCTGCGGCCGGTGCGCTTCGTCCAGGCCGACGAAGACGTGTTCCGTGCCAACGCGGCCAAATTCACCAAGGAGACAGGGGTCGAGGTCAAGGTCGACTTCGTCGGCTGGGAGGACATCAACCAGCAGACCGCGGTGACCTCGAATTCCGGCGCCGGCCCCGACATCATCATCGGCTTCTCCGACGCGCCGCACATCTATGTCGACAAGCTGATCGAGCTGACCGACGTCGCCGACTATCTCGGCAAGAAGTATGGCGGCTGGCAGAACCTTGCGAAGGCCTACGGCAAAAAGGCCAAGAGCGATACCTGGATCGGGCTCCCGTTCGGGGCCACCGCCGGTCCCCTGATCTATCGCAAGTCCATCCTCAAATCCGTCGGGTTCGACAAGGCGCCGGACGATCATGCCGGGCTCCTGGACCTCTGCAAGAAGCTGCAGAAGGCCGGCAAGCCCGCTGGCTTTGCGCTGGGCAATGCCGTCGGCGACGGCAACGGCTTTGCGGACTGGATGATGTGGTCGCACAATGCCTCGCTGCTGGATGAGGAAGGCAATGTCACCATCAACAGCAAGGAGACCATCGCGGCGCTGAATTTCGTGAAGGAGCTCTACCCGACCTTCATCGCCGGTACGCCGTCCTGGAACGACGTCAGCAACAATCGCGCCTATTCCTCGCAGGAAATCGGGCTGACGGCGAACGGCGTCTCGCTGTATTTTTCGCTGAAGAACGATCCGGCGACCGCGGCGATCGCCGAGGATTCCGAACATCAGCTGCTGCCGAAGGGCCTTGCACCGATCTCGCCGATGTCGGGACTGACGCTGAACGCCATGGTGTTCAAGCACAGCCAGTATCCGAACGCGGCGAAGGCCTTCCTGCAGTTCATGCTGGAGAAGGACCAGTACGAGCCGTGGCTCAACGCCAACAGCGGTTACTGGTCGCAACCGCTTGCGGCCTACGCCGATGCGGCGGTGTGGAAGGGCGATCCCAAGGTCGCGATCTTCAGGGACACCATGAACAGCACGTATTACGCCGGCTACAAAGGTCCGATTTCGACCGCCACCGGAGCTGTTCGCGCGGACTATGTGACGGTGCAGATGTTCGCCTCGGTCGCGACCGGTGCGGCGACGCCCGAAGCCGCGGCTGCGGAAGCGGAACAGCGCTGCAAGCGGTACTTCCGCAGACAGAGGTAGCGGCCGACGACAACGCGGCCGTCATTGCGAGGAGCGACGCGACGAAGCAATCCAGACTGCAACTGCGGAGACAGACTGGATTGCTTCTGCCTTCGCCAAAGCTACGGCGGACAAGTCGCTTCGCTCGCAATGGCGGTGTGGTAACAGCCTAGAACAGGACAACGACCCGATGTCCGTGACCACCCTCTCCTCCCCCGTACTGGCGCACCGGCAGCAATCCTGGCTGGTGCGGTTGTTCGACTACAAGCCGTTCCTGATCGTGATGTGCCTGGCGCCCGCGATCGGGCTCCTCGCGGTGTTTCTGACCTATCCGCTCGGTCTCGGCATCTGGCTCGCCTTCACCGACACCACGATCGGCCGACGTGGCGTCTTCGTGGGCCTTGAGAATTTCCAGTATCTGCTCACCGATCCCCTCTGGTGGGGCGCGGTGTTCTACAGCGTGTTCTATACGGCGGTCGCGACCTTCGGAAAGTTCGCGCTCGGCTTCTGGCTCGCGCTGCTGCTCAACAACCATTTTCCGTTCAAGAGCCTGCTCCGCGCCATCGTGCTGCTGCCCTGGATCGTGCCTACGGTGCTCTCGGCGCTCGCGTTCTGGTGGATCTACGATCCGCAATTCTCGATCATCTCCTATTTGCTGGTCGACGTGCTGCATTGGCGCACCACCAACATCGACTTCCTCGGCGCGCCCTGGCCAGCGCGCTTCTCGCTAATCGCGGCGAATATCTGGCGCGGCATTCCCTTCGTCGCGATCTCGCTGCTCGCGGGCCTGCAGACCATTTCGCCCTCGCTCTACGAGGCCGCGATGCTCGACGGCGCCAGCGCCTGGCAGCGCTTCCGCTACATCACCTTCCCGATGATGATGCCGATCCTCGCGATCGTCATGACCTTCTCGATCATCTTCACCTTCACGGACTTCCAGCTCGTCTACGCCATCACCCGCGGCGGCCCGGTGAACTCGACCCATTTGCTGGCGACGCTGGCGTTCCAGCGCGGCATCGCCGGCGGCGAGCTCGGCGAAGGCGCCGCGATCGCGGTGTCGATGATCCCGTTCCTGGTGTTCGCGACGCTGTTCTCATATTTCGGCCTGGCGCGCCGCAAATGGCAGCAGGGAGAGGCCAATGACTGATACTGTCGCGCAGCCGGCCGCCGTCGCCAACACACCGCCCGACACCATGGCTTGGGATTCCGGGCTGCGGCGGCTGATGATGATCTACCTGCCACTCGGCTGCTTCGTGCTGATCCTGCTGTTTCCGTTCTACTGGATGGCGATCACGTCGTTCAAGCCGAACGCAGAGCTGATGAATTTTAAGGATCACAACCCGTTCTGGATCACTTCGCCGACGCTGGCGCACGTCAAGCACCTACTGTTCGACACCGCTTATCCGCGCTGGCTGTGGACAACGATGATCGTTGCGATCGGGTCGACCACGCTGTCGCTGATCGCGAGCACGCTCGCCGCCTATGCCATCGAGCGGCTGCGCTTCCGCGGCAGTCCTTATGTGGGCCTCGGCATCTATCTCGCTTACCTCGTGCCGCCGTCGATCCTGTTCATCCCGCTCGCCACCGTCGTGGTGCAGTTCGGCCTGTTCGACAGCCCGCTGGCGCTGATCCTGGTCTATCCGACCTTTCTGGTGCCGTTCTGCACCTGGCTGCTGATCGGCTATTTCAAGTCGATCCCCTACGAGCTCGAGGAATGCGCGCTGGTCGACGGCGCCACGAGGCTCCAGATCCTGCGGCGGATCACGCTGCCGCTCGCCGTGCCCGGCCTGATCTCGGCCGGCATCTTCTCCTTCACGCTGTCGTGGAACGAGTTCATCTACGCGCTCGCCTTCATCCAGAGCGGCGCCAACAAGACCGTGCCGGTCGCGATCCTGACCGAGCTCGTCACCGGCGACGTCTATCAGTGGGGCGCGCTGATGGCCGGATCGCTGCTCGGCTCGCTGCCGGTTGCGATCTTCTATTCGCTGTTCGTGGATTATTACGTCTCCTCGCTGACCGGCGCGGTCAAGGAGTAACGGGCTACGGCGCGCAACCGTCGCGATCGTGCAATCGTGGTAGACTGCTTTCCCTCTTGCCCGCATCCTGCCGCGCCAGCGGCGGGGCGACCGTGAGCGCAGTCGATACTCGCTCCAGAAAGCGAGCATCGCATGGGATCGCCAAAGCTCCATTCAATGTCTCGACGCGGCTTTTGCCTGTGCTGCGTCGGCGCTACGTTCGCCGCCACGGCGGGATGGCTTAGCCCTCGACAGGCCTACGCAGAAGCCCGCGGCCTCGTCAGTCTGATCAAGGACAGCGCGGCAACGTCTCCCATCACGACCTACAAGCTGCGCAACAATATCAGCGTGCTCGAAGGATCCGGCGGCAACATCGCCGTCCTCACGGGACCTGACGGCAAGCTTCTGGTCGATGCCGGCATCGGCGTCTCACGCCCTCAGCTCAGCAAAGCGCTGACCGAACTCGGCAACGAACCAATCGCGCATCTGATCAATACGCACTGGCACTTCGACCACGCTGACGGTAACGAATGGCTGCATGCGGCAGGCGCCAAGATTCTCGCGCACGAAAATACCCGCAAGCACCTTTCCGTCGTTCAGCGGGTCGAGGATTGGGACTACAATTTCCTCGCCCTACCGGCCAGCGCCGTCCCGGCACAGATTTTTACCAAAGAGCATCAGCTCAAGCTCAACGGCGCATCGATCGCCCTGAAATATTACGGGCCCGCGCATACCGACAGCGACATTTCTGTCTTGTTCACCGAAGCAAACGTTCTGCATGTCGGCGATACGTTCTGGAACGGCATCTATCCATTCATCGACTATTCGACCGGCGGCAGCATCGACGGCATGATTGCGGCGTCCGACGCCAATCTCGCCGCGGCCAAAAGCGACACCATCATCATTCCCGGTCATGGCAAGCCCGTCAGCAACAAGGCGGAGCTCCAGGAATTCCGCGACATGCTGGTCGCGATCCGGGACAATGTCGGCAACCTCAAGAAGCAGGGAAAGACGCGAGACGAGACGGTTGCCGCCAAGCCGACGGCCGCGTTCGATGCGAAATTTGGCCAGTTCGTCATCGACCCCGGCTTTTTCACCAGGCTGGTCTACGAAGGCGTGTGACACGCAGCGGTGCGGCGGCCGAGGTAAGGGAGTAGCCGGCTGCTGCGGCGTTTGGCCCGCTTTCACAAAACTGCAACATGCGATCCGCATAAGGCGTCGTCCGCTAACAGGAGACGCACATGCGCGCGACTTTTCTTGCCTCCGTCGCAACGATCATTCTCACCGCGAGCACCGCGCTTGCACAGAACGAGGGCGAATTCCCGGCGAAGCTCGCCGGCCACGTGGTGATGCCGGCCGCGACCTTCATCGACGCGCCGGCCGACGCGCCTGCCGATCTCAAGACCTCGGGCAAATACACCACCGGCAAGCGCGTCGACGCGCTCGGCACTGTGATGGGCAAGTCCTATGAGCGTGCGACCGGCGTGTCGCTGCCGTTCAAGGGCCAGCCGCTGCAGGGCCATTCCGGCATCAAGCACATGCCCGACGGCAGCTACTGGGTCATCACTGACAACGGCATGGGCGCGCGCGCCAACTCGCCGGATTCGATGCTGTACCTGAACCGCTACAAGATGGATTGGGCGAGCGGCAAGATCGAGCGCCAGGAAACCATCTTCCTGCACGATCCCGACAAGAAGGTGCCGTTCCGCATCGTGCATGAGGACACCCAGAAGCGCTACCTCACCGGCTCCGACTTCGACACCGAGGGTTTCCAGATCATCGGCGACACCTTCTGGATCGGCGACGAGTTCGGCCCCTATATCCTGAAGGCCGACAAATCAGGCAAGATCCTCGGCGTGTTCGAGACGGTTGCCGACGGCAAGCCGGTGCGCTCGCCGGACAACTGGGCCGTGGCGACACCCGGCGCACCCGGCGCGACCTACACCAACGTCAACCTCCGTCGCTCCAAGGGCTATGAGGGCTTTGCGTCGTCCAAGGACGGCAAGTTCCTCTACGGCCTGCTCGAGGGGCCGCTGTGGGACGCCGACAAGAAGGACTGGGAGAAGGTCGACGGCAAGGAAGCCTCCCGCATCCTCGAATTCGACGTCGCCGCCGAAAAATTCACTGGCCGCTACTGGCAGTATGTGTTCGAGCAGAACGGCAACGCCATCGGCGACTTCAACATGATCGATCAGGCCTCCGGCCTCATCATCGAGCGCGACAACGGCGAAGGCACGGCCGACAAAGCCTGCCCGCAAGGCACCCGCGGCGAGAACTGCTTCCCTGACATCGCCAAGTTCAAGCGCGTCTACAAGATCGAGCTGACCGACGCCAATGTCGGCAAGCCCGTGCGCAAGATCGGCTATATCGACCTGATGAAGATCCAGGACCCCGACAAGAAGGCCCGCAAGCCGCTCAATGACGGCGTCTACACCTTCCCGTTCTTCACCATCGAGAACGTCGATCGCGTCGACGACACCCACATCATCGTCGGCAACGACAACAACCTGCCGTTCTCGTCCAGCCGCGATCCCAACAAGGCCGACGACGACGAGTTCATGCTGCTCGAGGTCGCGGATTTCCTGAAGGCGAAGTAAGCCGAACTCTCTTCCCTCTCCCCGTTCTCACGGGGAGAGGGAAGGAACCGACAGTGGCGCCTCACCCTCCGTCATTGCGAACGCAGCGAAGCAATCCAGAGTCTCTCCGCAGAGGCAGTCTGGATTGCTTCGCTGCGCTCGCAATGACGAGGATAGAACTCCATTCCCACACTCGCGACGAGTGCGCGGAGACCGCCCTCACCCCACCCTCTCCCCGCAAGAACGGGGCGAGGGAGTGAGAGAGCAACCTCACCGCACGATAAAGTCCACCGGAACGGTAAAGCTCATCGAGCTGTTCTTGATCTCCGCCGGGATCGGCGGGAACGGCGAGGCCTGGTGGATCATCGACGTGGCCTTGGCATCGAACGCGGCAACGCCGGACGAAGCGATGCGGCTGGACGTGACCTGGCCGTTACGGCCGATCGTGAAACTCACCCGGACCACCCCGCGCTGACCGTTGCCGCCGGACGGATAGGAGTGAAGGCGCATCAGATGCGCACGGACGCGCTGATTGTAGGTCGCAACCAGTGATGCGATCGCGCCCGCGCTCATGGCGGACGCTGCAGGCGCCTCCCGCTCGGCGCGCGGCGGCGCGCTGGTGCGAGGCGCGGGGCGCGCCTCCGACGGCTTCTTTGCCTCCGGACGAACTACTTTCGGCTTTTCGGGCGCCGGCTTTTCCTGCGGCACGATTTTCGCGGGTTCCGGCTTGGCCGGTGTCGGCTCGAGCTTCTGCTCTGGCGGCGCCACCACGTCGGGCTTCTCCTGCGGCGGTGTCGGCGCGATGGTCTCCTCGACCGCCTGCCGCTGCATCGGCTCCGGCGGTGAGGCATCGGCCTCCTTCATCACCGGCCCCGGCACCACGTCATCCGGCGTCGCCTGAGGCGCCGACGTGATCGGCGCCATATCGATCATGACCGCAGGCAGGGTGACGCCCTGCTCCGGTTGCGACCGCACCCAATTCATCGCGATCACCGCAGCGATGACATGCAACGCCACGATCACCGCGGCCGAAACGCCCCAACGCGCCGTTTCGCGCTCGCCGAGCGGTTCATGCAGGGCAAAAGCGCTCGCCGACATCAGCTGCGTCCGTCGAGGCCGACCAGGGCGACCTTGAGATAGCCGCCATTGCGCAAGGTGTTCATCACCTCCATCAGGTCGCCATAAGAGACAGCCTTGTCGGCGCGCAGATAGATGCGCTCGTCCTTGCGGCCCTTGGTGGCGGCATCGAGCGCCGTGACGAGGCCTTCGCGTGCCATTGTCTCCTCGCCGACGGCGACGGTGAGATCCGGTTTCACCGTCACGAAGGTGGGCTTGTCCGGCCGCGGCGCCGGCTCGGCCGCGGTGGCCGGCAACTCGACGCCGATGTCGACGGTGGCAAGCGGGGCCGCCACCATGAAGATGATCAGCAGCACCAGCATCACGTCGATGAACGGCGTGACGTTGATCTCATGGGTGACGTCGAGATCGCCGGGGTCGCCGCGCCTCAGCGGCGATCCCCCGCGTGCGCCGAGCTTCGCAGCCATGGCCTACTCCGCCGCCCGCGCCAGGCGGAACTCTCTGTGGTCGCGCTGCCGGCTGACCAGCAGCATGAGCTGCGCCGAGGCGTCTCCAAGCAGCGCGCGGTAATTGGCGATGCCGCGGACGAGATGGTTGTAGATCACGACCGCCGGAATCGCCGCGACGAGTCCGAGCGCGGTCGCAAGCAGCGCCTCGGCGATGCCGGGCGCGACCACCGCAAGGCTCGTGGTGTGGCTCTCGGAGATGCCTATGAAGGAATTCATGATGCCCCAGACCGTGCCGAACAGCCCGACGAACGGCGCGGTGGCGCCGATGGTCGCGAGCACGCCGGTGCCGCGCGCGATCTGCCTGGACATCGCGGCCTCGACCCGTTCCAGCCGCAACGCCACGCGCTCCTGGAGGCCGTCATCGACAATGCCGCCGGAGAGCTCCGCCTCCTTGGCGCAGGACTGGATGAGCTGGGCGACCGCATCATGCGCGTCGCCGGTCCGCTCCGCCGCCTCCGCCAGTTTCATCCTGCCCTCGAGCGCGCGCGTCCGCTGCACGGCGAGCGCGCTCTTGCGGCGCAGCTCGATGGTCTTGGCGAGCCACACCGTCCACGTCACCAGCGAAGCGACGGCGAGCCCGACCATCACCACCTTCACGATGATGTCGGCACCGAGGAACATGCCCCAGGGCGACAGATTGCGCGGCAACAGCGCTTCGTCGATCGCGAAGGCCGGGGCCGGCGCGAGCACCAGCCCAATTGTTAGGATCACATGCCGAAGCCAAAAATTGCTCTGCATCCTGATCTCCCGACAGACAGAAGGAAATTATGCCGCGACGCGGTCCGCCAGCTGCCGGAATCGCACGAGCTGGTCCGCCCGCAGCGCCCGGGTCTCGTCGCGGCCGACGAAGACCTTGAACATGATGCCGCCGTCGGCATTGACGAAGGCGACGAAGGCCGAGGTCTTGCCCATGAAGGGACGCTCGACGAAGGCCAAGGCCGCGCAGCGCTCGTGGCGGAGATGGCCGTGCAATCCCTTCGGCTGCATCAGGTTGAAATAGCCGCGGCCGACCTCGCCCGCCGGGACCGCGCCCGTGAACTCGAAGATCGCGTCATCCGTGTGCACGATGAGCGTGACCTCGCCCCACGCGGCGATGTCCTGCATGGCGGCGGCGAAATGCTCGCCGCCACCAACGCGCACCATCGACGACGGCAGCGCCTCGATCACCGCGCGCGGGGTGACCTTGCGCTCGCGCGCAACGTCCTCGATCACCGCACCGGGATTGTCAGCCATATACGCCTTGAGATCGGCGAGATCGGTGCTCAGCATGTCCGGCTCCCTTTCGTGATCCGCCGCGATCTAGGCGGCCGCGTTCGTCTTGCGCTCGGTCATGATGACCTCGAACCCTTCGAACTTGGGATGGCCGAGATAGAGGCTTTCGCCGGTCTTGTTGTCGGCGCGCGCGTGAGCGCGGCGGAATTCGTCCGACCGCGTCCAGGCCTCGAACGCCGCCTTGTCGACCCAGACCGTGTGCGAGGAATACAGCGTGTGGTCCTCGAGCAGCGGCCCCTTCAGCAGATGGAATTCAACGAAGCCGGCCATGCTGCCGAGATAGGATTCGCGGGTGCGCCAGACGGTCTCGAAAGCAGCTTCCGAGCCGAGCTTCACCTGGAAACGATTCATGGCGATGAACATAAGATTTTTCTCCTGTCAGTCTTGTTGATCGGCGAATGCCGAGCGGATGTTTCAGAACGTGCCGAAGCCACGCTGGGACATCAGCGTGGCTCTGGCGGTCAATACGGCGTCCCGTTTGCTGTCGTCGGCGTACTCCTTAGATGCCGCCGAAGTGGTACTTCAGGCCTCCCTTGACCACGAGCCCGGGGCCGGCGCTCGCCCATTTCACGTCGTTTTGCGTATCGCCCGTGCTGCCGACCGGAATGGCGTAGGGCCGGTAGTACTGGTTGAGAAGATTTTCGACCGAGAAGTTGAGCGTGAGATCGGGCCGCGGCTGATACTGGGCGTAGAGGTTGACGAGATCGTACGACGTCGCCGGCGTATAGGTCGGCGGGATGTCGGTGTTCGCGATCACCGACGTCCACATCACCGAGAGGATCAGGGTCCGGTCCAGCAACCGCACGCCGGCGGTCGTCGTGACCTTCTGCGGCGGAACGCTGTACAGGCCAAATCCCGTCTGGAGGTTTTTGCCATTCTGGTAAGAGCCGGAGAGGCCGAAGTACCAGGTGTTCGCGTCGTACATCGCCTCGGCCTCGACACCCTGGATGCGGGCGGACGCGACGTTCTGATATTGCAGGAACGGAAGCACGGTGATGGAGGGCGCCGGCGGCGGGCCGGTGGGGACCACCAGCGGATTTCCATAGGCGACCTGATCGATGAAGTCGGAGATGTCGTTGCGGAACACGTTGATCTTGCCGCGCAGCGTATCGCCCGCCGTGAACAGATCGTTCTTCTTGATGTTGAAGCCGATCTCCTTGTTCTTGCCGACCTCGGGCCGCAGATTGGGATTCGGGACGAAGCAGAAGGTCGAATCCGCGCCCGGACCCGGCGTGCCCGACGGACAGCGGAAGAATGAGTCGTTGACCGTCGCGCCCGAATGCGGACCGCTGACCAGCGTTTCCGTGATCGACGGCGCGCGATAACCTTCGGCGTAGCTGACATAGGGCGTCACGACCGCCGTGGGAACGAGCCCTACGGTGATCTTCGGCGACAAACGGTCGCCGCCCGACGACGAGGATGCCGAGGAGAGCTGATAATTGTCGTAACGAAGCGCGCCGATCACCTCGAGCATGGAGGTGTAATTGGCCTTCCACTGCACGAAACCGCCGGAGACCGTACGCTGACCGCCGGGTGTCGTCACTTCCGAAGTGCCGGTCCTGTCCTGCGTCGACACCTTGTCCTGGAACGCGTCCAGTCCGTAGGTCACCGCGTGACGCCAGCTGCCGGTATCGAAGCGCGTGGTGTTGTACACGTCGACGCCGACCGTATCGAGCAGATATCCGCGGTTGCTGCCGATACAGCCGGACACGGCATTGCCGGGCACGCCGCCGCAGAAGACCGACGGCGTCGTGCTGGTATGCGCGGTCTTGACCTGGTCGTTCTCGGTGCGATTCCAGTAGACCTTCGCATCCCAGTCGAACCACTGGTCATCCGGCTGCGAATATTTCCAGCCGAGCGTCGTGGTGTAGTTCTTGACGTCGGACCTGTAGATCGACGTGCCGCTCAGGTTGTTGGCGCCGTTCGCATTGGTCGAGTTGGGATCGCCGGCACGGCGTGGCGGCTGACCCACGCTGTAGATGTCCTCCTGGAAGATGGTGCCGAGCTTGATCTCGTGCCCGTCGGCCGGGCGCACCGTCAGCTTGGCGATACCGCTGGTGAGCCGGTTGCCGGTATTGGCGACCTCGAAGCCAGTGCCGTCTTTGTAGCTCTCCTGCGTCGAATAGGTGCCGCCCGCGAACACGTCCACATTCGGATTGACGTGAACACCGCCGAAGGCCGAACCGAGCGCGCGTCCGTAATTGCTGCCAAGGATGGTCTTGACGTCGACGCCCCAGCGCTCGCCGGCACGCACGACGTCCTCGATATCCTTGGTGCGGAACGACGCCACGCCGCCGATCGCACCGGAGCCGTAGATGTTGGCGGTCGGACCACGAACGATGTCGATGCCGCTGATCAGCTCGGGGTTGAGAAAGAACGAGCCGTTGGCGAAATGGCCCGTGCGCTGATAGTTCTGCCGCGCGCCGTCGACGACGACGGCGACCCGGCCGAAATCCTGCAGGCCGCGGATATTGATCGAGGTCGACGGCTCGTCACCGCGGTTCTGAACCCATACGCCCGGCACATTATAGATGAGATCGCCGACCGTGCTGGCCTGGCGACTTTGGATCTGCGACGACGTCACGACGCTGACCGGTGCGAGCGCATCGACCGCGCGCTCTTCGGTCTTGGACGCCGCTGCCGTGATGGTGTCGAGCGCCTGGACGCCGACGATCGCCTGCGCGCGCGCATCCCACACGCTGGAATTGGCCTGCTGCTGATCGGCCTGTGGCTTGGGCGGCTTGCGTTTTGCCTGTTTGGGTTTCACCGGCTTGGCCTGCGCGGCCTGGTCAGCCGTCTGCGCGAAACCGCTCTCCGGCATCATCGCCGAAATTGAAATCACCGACGCGCCTAAAATCAGCGCACGCGAATACCTAGCCCCGTCAGCCATACACCCAACCCAATTATCATGTGTCTTGTTTGGCTGGCGTGCGCTCGCGCGGCGAGCGACTGGCTGGCTATTCTCTGGTGCAGGCCCCCCGGCCCGCATTGTTACATTTGGTTACGTGGCCGCACTCTGACGGTCAATGTCACGAGGCCGCAGTTTATATCGATTGTAAATTGCCGCCGTTGGAATGCGCTTGGTGCCGCTTATACAAACAAACAGCACAGCAAGATTTTGAAAGCGCATCACACTCATCATGTCGGCAAGATCAGGAGACAGCAACGGCGATGCGGCGGGGCATGCACAAAGTCCTTCTGCAACAACGAGAACTCTCATTATGCGAGGGAGCCGGATCGACAGCCGCGAGCTGTTTGCGGCGGAGCGCGAGATCATCATCGCGCATGGCGAGGACGCCTATCGCCTTCGCCTGACCTCGCAGAACAAGCTGATCCTGACGAAGTAACCTGCAATGACATTTTGTCGCACCCTCGCAAACCTCCTGCTCACCGGCACCATCGCGCTCGCCTCGACCGCGCACGCCGCCGGTATCACGGTGCATGATGCGCGCAATCGCGATGTCGCCGTTGCCGACTTCGCCCGCACGGTCTCGATCGGCGGCGCCATCACCGAGATCCTCTATGCACTCGGGCTGGAGAGCCGCCTGGTCGGCGTCGACACCACGAGCCTGTATCCGGCAGCGGCGCTGCACGACAAACCCAATGTCGGCTACATGCGCCAGATTTCGGCCGAGGGCGTGCTGGGCCTCAACCCGACCCTGATCCTGGCGATCCAGGGATCGGGCCCGCGCGAGACCATGGACCTCCTGGAGACGGCGAAGGTGCCGCTGGTGCTGGTGCCCGAGACCTTCTCGGAGGAAGGCCTGATCGAGAAGATCAAGCTGGTCGGCCATGCCATGGGCGTCGATGCGCGCGCCGAGTGCCTGGCGACCGCGGTCAGCGCCGATCTTGCGCAGCTGCGCGCACTGCGTGCCAAGGTCACGAAGCCGGTCCGCGTGATGTTCGTGATGTCGCTCCTGAACGGACGGGCGATGGTCGCCGGTCACAAGACCGCCGCCGACGAGATCATCCAGCTTGCAGGCGCCACCAACGCGGTCGAGGATTACGACGGCTACAAGAACATCGGCGACGAGGCGATCGTCGCGGCAAAACCCGACGTCGTGCTGTCGATCGAGCGCGGCAAGGATTCACTGCAGGCCGACGCGGTCTATGCCCATCCCGGCTTCGCCTTGACGCCGGTCGCGGCCAACAAGAGCTTCATCACGATGGACGGGCTCTATCTACTCGGCTTCGGCCCGCGCACGGCCGCGGCGGCCCGTGATCTCTCGGTCAAGCTCTATCCGGCATTGGCCGAGGGCGGCGCCTTCACGTCGGCTCTGTCGGCGGCGAACTGCCGGCAATGAGCGTGGCGATCGGGACGGACTCGCGGACCCCGCGGCGCGCGGGCGCAGGACGGCGATTTACGTCGATTGCCATTCCCCTGCTCCTGGTGATCCTCGCGGCCACCGCCATCGTCGCGCTGACCGTTGGCGCAGCCGGCATTCCCCTCTCCCGGCTGCCCGCCGCACTCGGTCTTGCAGGCAACACCACCGCCGACGCCATGACGTCGCGCGACCAGCTCGTGTTGTGGTCGATCCGGATTCCCCGGATCGCGGCGACCGCGATGGTCGGCGGCCTGCTCGCCGCAGCCGGCGCCATCATGCAAGGACTGTTTCGCAACCCGCTCGCCGATCCCGCGCTGGTCGGCGTCTCCAGCGGCGGCGCGCTGGCGGCCGCAAGCGCGATCGTCTTCACCGACTCGCGCTTCGGCGAGACGCTGCGCTTCCTTCAGACCGAGCTGTTGCCGCTCGCGGCCTTCGCGGGCTCGCTGGCCACGACCGCGATCCTTTACGGCATCTCCAGCCGCGCCGGGCGGACCTCGATAGCGATCTTCCTGCTCGCCGGCGTCGCCATCACCGCCATCACCAATGCCGGCATCGGGCTGCTGGTGTTCATCGCCGACGACCGCCAGCTTCGCGACATTACATTCTGGCTGCTGGGCTCGATGAGCGGAGCGACCTGGACCAAGGCCGCCGTGCTCGCGCCGATCCTCATCATCGGGCTCGGCGCCTGCGCGTATATTGCCCGCGGCCTCGACCTGCTGGTGCTCGGAGAGGCCGACGCGTTTCACGGCGGCGTCGACGTCGAGCGCCTCAAGCGGATCTCGATCGTCATGGTCTCCGCCATGACAGGGGTCGCGGTGTCGATCAGTGGCGTCATCGGCTTCGTCGGCATCGTCGTGCCGCATCTGCTCCGTCTCGTTATTGGACCTGCGCATCGCCTGCTGCTGCCGGCCTCGGTGCTGCTCGGCGCGATCCTGATGGTCGGCGCCGACACGCTGGCGCGCACCATCGTGGCGCCCGCGGAGATGCCGATCGGCATCTTGACCGCGGCGGTCGGCGCGCCTGTCTTCCTCGGCATCCTGCTGCGCCAGCGCGGGCTTGCCTCGCTATGAGCGCCGTGATCGAGGCGCGGTCTCTCAGCAAGCGCGCCGGCCGCGCCACGCTGCTCGATGGCGTCGGCCTATCGGTTGAAGCCGGCGAGATGGTCGCGATCATCGGCCCGAACGGCGCCGGCAAGTCGACGCTGCTGCGGCTGCTCTCCGGCGATCTCCGCCCGAGCGAGGGCGAGGTCCGGCTGAAGCAGCGCGACATCAGCAGCTATACGCCGCGCGAGCTCGCCGCGCGCCGTGCGATGCTGTCCCAGCACATCAACGTCACCTTCCCCTTCACGGTCGAGGAGATCGTGCTGATGGGCGCGGGCGACCGCATCCTGCGCGATGCCGTGTCGCTCGTCGACGCCGCGCTGGACGAGGTTGGCCTCGCACATTTCCGCGAACGGCAATTGCCGACGCTATCGGGCGGCGAGCAGCAGCGCACCCATTTCGCCCGCGTGCTGGTGCAGCTCGCCTGCGGCGAGGCCGAGCATGGGCCGGGGCTCCTGCTGCTGGACGAGCCGACATCGAGCCTCGATCTGCGCCACCAGATCGACCTCGTCGAAGCCGCGCGCCGCCGCGCCGCAGGCGGCACAGCCGTGATCGCGATCCTGCACGATCTCAATCTCGCGATCCGCTTCGCCGACCGGCTGATCGTCCTGAACGGCGGCAGGCTCGCTGCCGACGGCCCGCGCGCGGAAATCGTCACGCGCGAGACCATTCGCGACATCTTCGAAATCGACGCCGTCGTTCATCAGGCCGACGACGGCGTGCCCTACGTGCTGCCGCAATCGATGCGCGCGGCGGCGCGAGCCGAACTGCCGCCGCGGTGAAGCTGCGCTCCCTCGCCCCGCTTGCGGGGCCGCGACGAGCTCGCTCGCGCTGAGAGGGTTGGGGTGAGGGGCCTCTCTCCACACGCGAGATCGTCGAGAGACCTCTACCCCTCACCCGGATTGCATCTTCGATGCAATCCGACCTCTCCCGCAAGCGGGGCGAGGTAAGAAGGACGGCGCTGCGCCTCGGTTCAGATCGGGCGCATTACCCCGCCGGCACGATCACCATGCCCTTGTCCTTGGGCCAGCGGACGCGCCAGGCGAACTTGATCTCCTTGATCTCGCCGGGTTTTGCGTCGAACGCCCATTCCAGCACGCCACGCTTGTCGCGCAGATTGGTGGTCGTGGGCGGCGTGGTCGAGGACAGCATCTCGACGCCAATATCCTCGTTCTCGCTGACCGGAAGCTGATCCTCGATCGCGATGCGGATCGGGAAGTCGTGCCCGTTGCGGACGACGGTGCGGAACGAACGCGTGTCGGTCTTGGAGGACGAGATCACGCCGGCCGTGCCTTCGTTCTGCCTGATGACGGTGCGCTCGATCTTGATCTTGTCGTCGGCGCCGAAGCCGAGCCGGATCGCGTCGTTCCGCGCGGCGGTCGAAAATTTGCTGCGACCGACGAACGTGCCGTCGCGGAAGATAGCGACCTTACCGGGCAGCAGATTGGTATCCTCGGCAAGCTTGAATGACGCCTCGAGGTAAGCGGTGGGATCCGCGACCGGGGCGGCGCGGATGGCGAGGTCGGGCGTCACGGTCATGGAGGAGATGAGCAGGCTCTTGGCGCCCTCATTGGCACCGAGGCTGACGCGGCCGCTGATCTGATACACGGCCTGGAAATCGCCGATCTCGGCGTTGGCCTGCTGCTCGTCCGCGCGCTCACGCAGCTCGGGCTCCGCCGCTTTCGCCATCGCCGGAGATTGCGCCTGCCGCGTCATCGGCTGCGCGGGCACCGCCATGTCCGACGCCGTGCCCATTGCCAGCGGCTTCGGCAGTTGCGGATACCTCACAACCAGCGAATTCAGCTCCGGCGCGCTGCCGCCGCGGCTGACCCGAACGGTGGAAACACCGAGGCTGACATTCGACCAGTCTTCGCCGGTCGACTGTGTCACCTCGGCGCGGCGAACCAGCTCGAGCTGCGGCTTGCGGTCCTTGGCACCGGTGTCGAGCCGGGCGTCATACAGCGGCAGCCAACGCGCATTGCGGACTGCATAAGTCACCCGCAACGTCGCCTTGGTCGCGGCGGCGGAGGCGACATCGATGCGAACCTCAAGCTTGCTCGGCGGCTTGGCCGAACGCTCCGCTTCAAGTTGCGCGAGCTGCCGATCGATCTCGCGCTGCTTTCGCGTGGCGTCGCGGATCGCGGTGTCAGCGGTCGCGATCTCCTCGGCGACCGCGGTAAAGGCTGCGCGCCATTCGGTGATCGGCCGAGCCTCGCCCTTCTCGCCAAGGCCAGCCGGAGAGGCCTCCGCAAAGTGCTGCGCGAATTTGCGCCGGGCGTTGGCCGCGTCGATGTCACCTTGCAGATCGGCGCGCTGGTCCTTCAACGCTTCGATGCGCTTATCGAGCTCGGGCAGATTCGCGGGTTGTGCCGCGCGCGGCGGCCGCGCGTCGATGGTACCGATGGTGAGTTTTGCGCCCGCCTCGCCCTCGACACGCAGGGAGGACGGATCGAGCGAGAGCGGAAAGTCCTTGGCGACCAGCGTGCTGTCGCCGGAGGCGAGGTCCAGCGCGATGATACGGGTGACGGTGGCGCCATCCGGATAGACGGTGACGGTGTCAATGGCCGATGTGGCGTCCACATCGGCGGCCCATGATGGCGACGCCGTCGCCATGGTCACCAGAACCAGGCTCGTCGTTGCCAAACATCTTGCGGTGATGCGCATAAAGTCCCTCCTGCCGTATCGCCGCGCCGCCAGCCGGACGCGTGCGATCAAATGCCTCGCCAACATGGTTGGACGCGGCAGGGAAGGAACTGGTTCGATTGGGGTTTCCGTGGGGCGCCGCCGCGGCCGCACCAAGGCCGCGGAACGTGTCGTCGACTCGCGGCGAAGCCGTTAAACTCAGGTCCTTAAACCGGGGTGGGCGAACCCTGGCCGAAGATGCGGCGGAGCAGATCGGTCACGTTGCGGGCGCCGGCCTTCTTCAGGATGCCTGCGCGGTAGCCTTCGACCGTCCGCGCACTCAGATGTATGCGCCGGGCGATCTCCTTGTTGGTCAGGCCGGCAGCAAGGTGCTCGAGCACATCGACTTCGCGCCCGGTCAGGGGCTCGCAGCCGGGCAGCCAGCGTTGCCGATTTGAACCCGGCTGCGCGAACTCGTCGATGGCAGCATCGATCCGGTCGACGATGTCGCGGGTGCGGAACGGCTTCTCGATGAAGTCGGCCGCGCCGCTCTTGATCGCGTCGACCGCCATGGCGATGCTGCCGTTCGCCGAGGTCACCAGAACCGGCGCCATGCAGTTCTCCTCGCGCAGGCGCTTGAGCACGTCGAGGGCGGAACGATCCGGCGGCATCTCCAGCAGCACGCAGGCCGGCATCCGGGCCTTTGCTTCCGAGAGCAGCGACGCGCCGTCGGCAAAGCAGATCACGTCATAGGCACTCTGTTGAAGCGCCATTGAAAGTTGTTCGCGGGAGGCCGCGTCAGTTTCAATGACGAATACCTCACCCTTGGAAAGCATGTTTCCCGGCATCATCCCGATCCAGCAATGTCTTGGTCAAATGGCCCGAGACGGCAGCGGGGCTTCGTCGCGCCGCGTCGTCATACGCACGGCATTCACGCCCGTGCTTCGGTTTCCCTTATGTATGTTCCATCCTGTTCCCGGATTTGACGGATCGGGACAGAAACTTTACATTTCGGGACATCTGCGGGAATGGCTGACAGGAACGGGTCGCATGACCGACCTCATGCGCAGCGCAGGCTTGAGCTACTACCCGGATGTCGCCCGGTCGGTCGGACTCGACCCCAAACAGATGATGCGCAAGGTCAGGCTGCCGCTGGCCGTGCTCGACAAGCCCGATACCCCCATTGCCGTGACCAGCCTGCGCCGGCTGCTCGAACTGTCGGCAGAGGCGTCGGGTGCCGAAGATTTCGGCTTGCGGCTCGCCGAGCGCGGCGGGCTGACCAATTTCGGCGCGGTCGGCCTGATCGTGCGTGAACAGGCGACCGTCAGTGAGGCGATCGAAGCGTTCTCGCGCTTCATCCACGTTCATCACGACGGCATGAAGCTTGAGGTCACGCGCGACAAGCAGACCGTGACGGTCACACTGCATCTGCGCGGCCGGCAGCCGACCGCGCCGCGCCAGTCGATCGACATGGCGCTCGGCAGCGTCCACCGCATCATCCAGTCGCTGTTCAGCAGCGACTGGCGGCCGCTCGAGGTGCATCTGCATTATCCGCCGCCACACGACCGCAAGCGCTACCGCGACTTCTTCGGTTGCCGCGTCACCTTCAATGCCGATGACGATGCGATCCTGTTGTCGGCGCATGACATGGAGCGGCGAATTCCGAGCGCGCATCCGCTGATCGCGAGCTATCTGCGCAAGCGGATCGAGGCGATCGAGACGCGGCCGGCAAGCTGGGAGGAGAAGGTCGACGAGGTGGTGCGCATCCTGCTCGCAAGCGGCGACTGCACGGTCGAGCGCGTGGCCGAGCATCTCGCCTGCACCCGCCGCACCATCCATCGGCACCTCGCCGCATCGGGCACCAGCTTCTCGGCGATCCTCGACGCGCAGCGCGCCGATCTCGTGACCCAGCTGATCGACGACCCCGGCCGGCCGCTGGCCGATATCGCCACCCAGCTCGGCTTCTCCGCGCAGAGCGCGATGGCGCGCTGGTTCCGTGGCCGCTTCGGCTGCACCATCACCGCATGGCGCAAGGGCGTGCGGCCGCTGGCCAAGCGCGCCGGCGTTCCCTCGGCGTCCGCGGCCTAGGCTCAGCGTGCCGGAGCGGGCACGCCCATGATGGCAAGGGCGCGCCGGGGGCTGCCGGCGAGCAGCGGCCCGAACGCAATCGCAAAGCCGAGGAACGCGACGACCCAGCCGCAGGCGGCGATGTGCAGCAGGACATCGCCATGCGCAGGCAACACCACGGCAGCGACCCGCGCCAGCGCCGCGACGATGATCGCAGCGTAAATCCCCTGCGTCGCGGGCGAGGCCGTCAACGCCTGTCCGGTATGCCCGAGGCTCGCGCGCGTCATCACCGCAAGCGTCATGGTTCCGGCCGCGCCAGCCATCCAGGCGTGAATGCCCGCGCTCGGCGGCAGCGCGCCGAAGACAGCCAGGGCATGCAGCAGGAAGCCCAGCGGCACGAAGACATAACCGACATGCAGGATCAGCAGCAGCCGCTCGCGCGTGGTGCGATCGCCGGCCCAGCGTGCTAGCCGGACCAGGTGCAGCCCGCCGACCAGCGCCATCACCGCGCCGGTGACCGTGTTCAGCGGCGCCACGATCCATGCGATCAGCGCGAGCGCGCTCAATCCGATCACCGCGCCGTCGAAACGCCCGAACGGCACCGGCAGGCGGCCGGGATTGAACTTGACCAGCCAGTTGCGGGTGAAGCTCGGGATGATGCGGCCGCCGATCAGCGAGATCAGCAGCACGACCACGCCGATGCCGACGCGGATGCTGACATCGGCCGCGCCCTCGAAGTGCGCTTCGAGATGGAAGGCGACGTTACCGGCGAGCAGCACCAGCACGAGCACTACCACCGGCAGATTGCGCCAATTGCCGCCCGCGATGATTTCGCGCGCGGCCGCGGCAACGACCAATGCCAGGAAGGCGGCATCGACGACGAGCGCGAACGCCCAACCGATATCGGCGGACAGGGTCACTGCAAAACGTCCGGCCAGCCACACCACCAGCAGCGCGCCCAGCGACGTCCCCTGGATCGGCAGCCGCCCGGTCCAGTTCGGGATCGCCGTGAACAGGAATCCCGTGATCACCGCCGGCAGGAAGCCATAGAGCATTTCGTGGACGTGCCAGTCGCGCGGCGCGAAGGCGGAACTGACGGAGAGTTCGCCATAGAACATCGGCAGCCAGGCCAGGATCGACAGCCCCGCCTGGATCGCGGCGAGCAGGAAAAACGGCCGAAAGCTGTTCGCAAACAGCGGCCAGCCCTCAAAGTTACGGGATCGGGCGCCAGCCATGGGGGCAACTCCTGTGAATTCGGACGGTCACGTGGATCGTCATTTGGAAAAATACTGCCGTCCGGCCGGCCCGTTTTGCGCTATCGCAAACTGCCTGACGAATACAGGTGCCATCACACTCCGAGCGCCAAGGAGGCAGAATGGCCAAGGTCGACACATCGCTGGTTGCGCATTTGCCGCTGTTTTCCGGCGTCAAGCCGGAGGACCTCGAGGAAATCCTGCGCGAGGCCCGCTCGGCGCGGTACCCCAGGAACACCGCCATTTTCGAACAGGGCGCCGACGCGCAATCCTTCTTCCTGCTGCTGCACGGCCACGTCCGCGCGGCCAAGACCACCCCGACCGGCGAGCAGATCGTGGTGCGCTACGTCGCCCCCGGCGAGACCTTCGGGCTCGCGATGGCGATCGGAGCCGCGCACTATCCGGCAACTGCGATGGCGGTCGACGACAGCGTGGTGCTGATCTGGCCGAATTCGGCCTGGCCGCGGCTGATCGAGCGGTTTCCGGCAATCGCCGCCAACACGCTGCAGACCGTCGGCGCGCGGCTGCAGGAGAGCCACACCCGCATCCTCGAAATGTCGACCCAGCAGGTCGAGCAGCGCGTCGCGCATGCGCTGCTGCGGCTCGCAAAACAGTCCGGCAAGAAGCTCGACCACGGCATCGAGATCGACTTCCCGATCAGCCGCCAGGACATCGCGCAGATGACGGGGACCACGCTGCATACCGTCAGCCGCATCCTGAGCGGCTGGGAGAGCCAAGGCCTGATCGAGAGCGGCCGCCAGCGCATCATCCTGCGCGATCCGCACAAGATCGTCGTGCTGGCGGAGCGTACGGCGGACGGCAATTCTGCGTAAGATAGGGGTGAGGGGCGCTTCCGCTTACGGCGCAAGCCCGCCCTCACCCGGGAATCCGCACGCGACCCGCGCGAACTCCAACCCGCCTCACGCCGGCACGCATTCGCACAGCGCAGCGAGGAATTTGTCGCGATCGATGCCATGCTCGCGGCAGGCGTCCTCCACGGTATGGAAGGTCGCGATCGGACAGCCGACGCAAGCCATCCTGAAGGCGAGGAACACGCGGATCGTGTGCGGCGCCGTACGCATGATGTCATCGACCAGATCGTCGGATCGGAAAGGCATGGACAACTCCGTTCCGAAGTGACGATAGCGGAGGGGCTCCGAGCTTCTTTGTTGAAGCGCAAGCTGGTGGTTGCTTCTTCGTCTCCCCGTTCTTACGGGAGACGTGAACTACACCGCCCTGCTGTGCAACTGCTTCCCCGGATCCAGATGCGCGTCGAACGCCGCGGCGACGCTGCGGACCAGGAAGCGCGAGTCGCTTGCGACCGCGAGACGGTCGCCGTCGAGCCTGACGATGCCATCCGAGATCAACGGCTTCAGGCGCGCGGCCGATTGCAGCATCACTTCGGGTTCCGCGCCATGGCGCGCACAGATGTCGCCGAGATCGGCGCTGAACTCGCACATGATGCGTTCGATGATGTCGGCGCGGAGCCGGTCGTCGTCGGTGAGCCCGTAGCCCTTCGCGGTGGCGAGGCGGCCGGCGGCAACGCTCTGGGCGTAGGCGCCGATCTGCACCTGGTTCTGCACATAGCCCTGCGGCAGATGCCCGATCGCGCTCGCGCCGAAACCGAGCAGGACTTCGCCCTTGTCGGTGGTGTAGCCCTGGAAATTGCGCCGCAGCGTCCGTTCCTCGAAGGCTACGACCATGGCGTCGTCGGGGCGCGCGAAATGGTCGAGCCCGATCTGGACGTAGCCGGCCTCCTTCAGCGCATTGGCGATCGCGCAGGCCTGGTCATGACGCGCGAGGCCGTCGGGCAGCGCGGCCTCGTTGATCATGCGCTGGTGCTTCTTGAAATCAGGCACGTGCGCATATCCGAACACCGAGAAACGATCGGGCCCGAGCTCGAGGCTGCGCCGAACGGTGTCCAGACAGGACGCGACGGTCTGGTGCGGCAGCCCGTAGATGAGGTCGAAGTTGATCCCGTTGATGCCGGCGCGATGCAGCCTATCGACGACGGAGGCCGTCTGCTCATAGCTCTGCACTCGATTGATCGCGCGCTGCACGACCGGATCGAAGCTCTGCACGCCCAGGCTCGCGCGGTTGACGCCGGAGAGCCGCATGGCCTCCACCATCTCTGATGTCAGCGTGCGCGGATCGATCTCGACCGCGATCTCGGCCGAGGGCAGCACGAAGAACGAATGGCGCATCGCCGCCATCAACTCGGCAAAGGCCTCCGGCGCCATGATGGTCGGCGTGCCGCCACCGAAATGGATGTGCTCGACCTTGATGCGTCGACCGATGGTCTCAGACACCTGCGCGATCTCGCTGCGCAGCGTCCGCTGATAGGCGGCGATCAGCCCGTCCCGGCGGACGATCTGGGTATGGCAGCCGCAATACCAGCACATCTCGCGGCAGAACGGCACGTGCAGATAAAGTGACGCGCTGGCGCCTGCCGGGAGCCCGGCGAGCCATTCTGCATAAGTATCCGGGCCGACCGCCGGCGAGAAATGCGGTGCGGTCGGATAGCTCGTATAGCGCGGCAGACGTTCTTCACCGTAGCTCGCTGCGAGATCGGTCCTCATATCTTACCCATTCGTAAATCGATGCCGCGCGGTGGCGCGGCAAATCCCGGATGGCATTGGATGACCCGTTTTCGGGCGGACCACCTTGCGCTCGCTCAAAGTCCGAGCGCCGGTTCGGAGCCATGATGACGTTCAATCATGACTCACTGGAGATAGGCCATGGCGGCGCTAGCGCTCGATCTCGTTCTCTGGCTCACCGGCGTTCGGGGTCATATCCCGCGCTTCGACGATTTTCGTCCCGTCCCCGCGGCACCCGCCGTCGGCGCAGGTTATCTCGTGCGGGTGCTGGCGATCACCGCCGCCATCTTTGCCGCGCTGTCGCTCGCGGTCTGGGGCACGGTCTGGATTGCGATCCAGCTTCTCTAATCGACAACCAAACATTCACAGTCGAGCGTCGTTGAACATGCGAACGATTTGCCGCTGGCGCAACTGACGCCGCGCGACGTCGTGCGCTTCGCACGGCCGATACGCGCTTCGGCAAACCTCCTAAGGATTTTACCGGAGGCGAATTCGGCAAAAGCTTGTCGCAGCGCAAACACTCTTGCCGTAACAGGCGCAGACTGCATCCGTCATCAAAACCCTTTCAGATGAAGGATGCTTCCGATGTTCACCCGCAGAGCCGCATTGATCAGCGCCGCCGCGACCGCCCTGATGCTCGCGACACCCACGTTCGCCGCCGGCGACCTCAAGCTGCCGCGGCAGAAGGTCGAGCTGGTCGCCCCGCCCTTCGTGCACGCGCACGAGCAGGCCACGACGCAGGGGCCCAAGATCGTCGAGTTCAAGCTCAACATCGAGGAGAAGAAGGTCGTCATCGACGACAAGGGCACCACGTTCCAAGCCATGACCTTCAACGGCTCGATGCCGGGCCCGCTGATGGTCGTGCATGAAGGCGACTATGTCGAGGTGACGCTGGTCAACCCCGCGACCAACACCATGCCGCACAACATCGACTTCCACTCCGCGACCGGCGCGCTCGGCGGCGCAGAGCTCACGCTGGTCAATCCCGGCGAGCAGGTCGTGCTGCGCTGGAAGGCAACGCGGACCGGCGTGTTCGTCTATCACTGCGCCCCGGGCGGCCCGATGATCCCCTGGCATGTCGTCTCCGGCATGAACGGCGCGGTGATGGTGCTGCCGCGCGACGGACTGAACGACGGCAAGGGCCACGCGCTGAAATACGACAAGGTCTACTATGTCGGCGAGCAGGACATGTATGTGCCGCGCGACGAGAAGGGCAACTTCAAGTCCTATGATTCGCCGGGCGAAGCCTTCACCGAGACCGAAGAGGTGATGAAGAAGCTGATCCCCTCCCACGTGGTGTTCAACGGCAAGGTCGGTGCGCTCACCGGCAAGAACGCGCTGACGGCCAAGGTCGGCGAGAACGTGCTGATCGTGCATTCGCAGGCCAATCGCGACAGCCGTCCGCACCTGATCGGCGGCCATGGCGACTATGTCTGGGAGACCGGAAAATTCTCCAACGCGCCGGAGACCGGGCTCGAGACCTGGTTCATCCGCGGCGGCTCGGCGGGCGCGGCGCTGTACAAGTTCCTGCAGCCCGGCATCTACGCCTATGTCACGCATAATCTGATCGAGGCCGCCGACCTCGGCGCCACCGCGCACTTCAAGGTCGAAGGCAAGTGGAACGACGATCTGATGACCCAGGTGAAGGCGCCCGCGGAGATACCGGCTCCCAACACCAACTAGACGCGACAGGGGGCCGGTGATCACCGGCCCCCTCTTCCTTTCGGGGGACGACCATGCTGATCGCATTCAAGCTGAAACTGCTGCTCGCCTGTGCCGCCGGACTCGCAGGGCCGATCGCGATGGCGCCGCTGGTCTCGGACATGGCGGTCCATGGCACGGCGACGGAGCCTGCCATCGTCAGGGTCGCGCCAGGCAGTCTCTCCTATCGCGAGGCCGGCGATTTCACCCGCGCGGGGCTGCAGGCCGAAGTGCCGCTGCGCGCGATGCGCTTCAACCGGCCGCTGCACATCATGCGGCACCAGGTCTCGTCATCCGACTATCAGCTTTGCGTGCAGGATGGCGCGTGCCGCGCGCTCGATCGCGGCGTCGCGATTGCGTTCGATCGTCCCGCGGTCCAGGTGAGCTGGCACGATGCGCAGGCCTATGCGGGCTGGCTGTCGCACAAGACCGGCCACACCTATCGCCTGCCGAGCGACGCGGAATGGGCCTTTGCGGCCGGCTCCCGGTTCAGGGACGACGGCGCGCCTGTGGACGCAGACGATCCTTCAAAGCGCTGGCTCAGCCGTTACGAGCGTGAATCCGAGCGCGACCTCTCCGACACGACGGCCTATCCGTTCGGCAAGTTCGGCACCAACGAGCACGGTATCGAAGATCTCGCCGGCAATGTCTGGGAATGGACCTCGACCTGCTTCGTGCGCTCGCGGATCGACGCAGCCGGCAAGGCCGGCCGCCCCACCGTGAATTGCGGCGTGCGCGTCGCCGAGGGTGCGCACCGCGCCTACGTCACCGACTTCATCCGCGACGCTCGCGCCGGCGGCTGCGCACAGGGCGTGCCGCCCGCCAATCTCGGCTTCCGCCTGGTGCGCGAGGAGCCGTCATGGGTCGCAAGCGTGTCGGCGCGGTGGGGCAAGGTGTGGGCGGCGAGGTCGTAGCGGCACACCGTCATTGCGAGCGCAGCGAAGCAATCCAGACTGTCGCCGGGGAGAGATTCTGGATTGCTTCGCTACGCTCGCAATGACGATGTGGAGATAGGTGCGCCACTCGCATGGCCGCCGTAGGGTGGGCAAAGCGTAGCGTGCCCACCAACTATTGCACTGAGCACGGATAGTAACGTGGGCACGGCGCTTCGCGCCTTTGCCCACCCTACAAGCTCAAACGAAAATGGCCGGGACGAAGCCCGGCCATGTCACGATCGTTCGCGACCGCTGTCTTACGTATTCTTCAGCGCGACGCGGAATTCGGCCTCGGTCTTGGCCTTGACCTCGTCAAGCGAGACGCCGTCGGCGAGCTCGATCAGGGCCATGCCGCCATCGCCATGCTTGTCGATGGTGAAGACGGCGAGATCGGTGACGACCATGTCGACCACCCGCTCGCCGGTCAGCGGCAGGTTGCACGTCTTCAGCAGCTTCGAGCCGTCTTTGGCCGAATGCTCCATCACGACGACGACGCGCTTGACGCCGGCGACGAGATCCATCGCGCCGCCCATGCCCTTGACCATCTTGCCGGGGATCATCCAGTTGGCGAGATCGCCGTTCTGGGCCACCTGCATGGCGCCGAGGATCGACAGGTCCATGTGGCCGCCGCGAATCATCCCGAAGGAATCCGCGCTCGAAAAATACGAGGTCGACGGCAGCTCGCTCACGGTCTGCTTGCCGGCATTGATGAGGTCGGCATCCACCTCGTCCTCATAGGGGAACGGGCCCATGCCGAGCATGCCGTTCTCGCTCTGGAGGCTGACATCGACGCCGTCGGGGATGAAGTTCGAGACCAGCGTCGGGATGCCGATGCCGAGATTGACGTAGTAGCCGTCGCGCAGTTCCTTGGCGGCGCGCGCAGCCATCTGTTCACGGGTCCAGGCCATCTTAGTCTCCTGATCTCAAGCTGCCGTGCGCGGGCGGGTGTTGCGGAATTCGATGCGCTTCTTGGCCGTACCGACCTCGACGATGCGCTTCACGAAGATGCCGGGCGTGTGGATGTGGTCGGGATTGAGTTCACCGGCCGGAACCAGATGCTCGACCTCGGCCACCGTGATCTTGGCGGCAGTCGCCATCATCGGATTAAAGTTGCGCGCGGTCTTGCGGTAGATGAGGTTGCCGGCGGTGTCGCCCTTCCAGGCGTGCACGATGGCGAGGTCGGCGAACAGGCCGCGCTCCATCAGGTACTTCTCGCCGTCGAACTCCTTCACTTCCTTGCCTTCGGCGATCAGCGTGCCGACGCCGGTCTTGGTGTAGAAGGCCGGGATACCGGCGCCGCCGGCGCGGATGCGCTCGGCCAGCGTGCCCTGCGGATTGAATTCGAGTTCCAGCTCGCCGGCCAGGAATTGCTGGGCGAACAGCTTGTTCTCGCCGACATAGGACGAGATCATCTTCTTGATCTGGCGGGTTTCGAGCAGGCGGCTGAGGCCGATGCCGTCGACGCCGGCATTGTTGGAGACGACCGTCAGGCCCTTGACGCCGGATTCGCGGATCGCGTCCGACAGCTCCTCGGCGATGCCGCAGAGGCCGAAGCCGCCCGACATGATCATCATGTTGTCTTTCAGAACGCCTTCGAGAGCCGACTTGGCGTCGGGATAGACCTTGTTCATGCAAATAACCTTCGGGTGAACCTTCGGCTGGCAGGCGTCGCGCCTCATTGGCGGCGATTATTAGGCGAAATCCTCCAAAGCCGTCAATGATACGGGGTTCTCCGTTCCGCCCTCCGGTGATAGAAGCTGCCCACGCCGTGGGCAGACCCGTCCGCGGCCTTGAAAGCGACAAGAAAACCCATCAAGTTGCGGGGGTTGGGCGTGGGCACGCAGGTTTCCCGGTCCGCTCTTCTGGCTCCAGCGACCAACCCGATCAGGACATGCCATTGACCATGGCCCAAGGAATGAAGCGCCTCGGGACGCCGATCGCGGCGCTGCTCGGCCTCGCGCTGATCGCCCTGATCGCGACCTCCTGGCTCATCAACCGCGACGCACTGCGCAAGGCGGTGGAAACGCAGATCCGCGACGTCACCGGGCTCGAGCTCAGCGTGGCAGGCAGCATCGACATTTCGCTGCTGCCGGCGAGCTACATTTCGTTCCATGACGTCGGCCTGAAGGGCGGCGGCACCAGCGATCCCGCGCTCCATGTCGACGTGCTCACCGCCAATCTCCGGCTGCTGCCGCTGCTGCTGCAGCGGTTCGAGATCGCCGACCTGACCCTGCTGCGGCCGCGCATCCATGTCAGCCTGAAGCAGGATGGCGAAAGCAACTGGACGCCCTTCATCCAGACCATTGCGCGCACCATGAAGCCGGGCGCCGAGAACCAGGTGTCGTTCTCCGAGATCAGGATCCAGGACGGTGTGCTCAATTACGAGGACGCCACCACCCACGCCGCCGAGAAGTTCGAGGACATCGACCTGTCGCTGGCCTGGCCCTCGATCTCGCGGTCCTTCGCCGCGACCGGACAATTCGACTGGCGCGGCGAGCGCGTCGACGGCTCGATCAGCTTCGCCGATTTCGTCGCCGCCCTCTCCGGCGACCGCTCCGGGCTGAAGGCGCGGATCGCCAGCGCCCCGCTCAAGCTCGCCTTCGACGGCAGCGTCGCCAACCGCACCAGCCCGATGATGGAAGGCACGCTCACCATCGACAGCCCGTCCTTGCGCAACGCGCTGCGCTGGACCGGTCAGCCGCAGCCCGGTAGCGGCGGCTTCGGCCGCTTCGCGCTGAAGGCGCGCGCCAATGTCGTCGGCGCCTCGATCGCGCTCACCAACGTCAATGTCGAGCTCGACGGCAACACCGCCGAGGGCGTGATGACCTACGCCAATAACGGCCGGCAGACGCTGCAAGCGACGCTTGCCGCCGACGCGCTCGACTTCACACCTTATATCTCGACCTTCCGCCTGCTCGCCAGCGGCGCCCGCGACTGGAACAGGCAGCTGTTCGATCTCAACGGGCTTTCGACCACCGACCTCGACATGCGCCTGTCGGCAGCAAGGCTGACAGTCGGGACGTCGAAACTCGGCCGCACCGCGATCGGCGCCAATCTGCGCAACGGCACGCTGGCGCTATCGGTCGGCGAAGCCCAGGTCTATGGCGGCATCGCCAAGGGCTCGTTCGGGATCGCGCGCTCCGACACCGTCGCCGACGTCAAGGCGCAATTCCAGTTCACCGATGTCGATCTCCAGGCCTGCGCCTCCGAATTGTTCGGCCTCAACAAGCTGTCCGGTCGCGGCAACATCAACGTCTCGCTGCTGGCCTCCGGCTCCAGCCCGTTCGGCCTCGTGCAGTCGCTCGACGGCACTGCCACCGTGACCGGGCACGACGGTGCGATCTCGGGCTTCAACGCCGAGCAGCTCCTGAAGCGGCTGGAGCGGCGGCCGCTGTCGGGTGGCGGCAATTTCCGCAACGGCTCGACCCCTTATGACACCCTCACCGTCGCGGTGAAATTCTCCGATGGGATCGCCACCGCCGAGGACATCCGCATCGAGGGGCCGGCTGCGAAGATCACGCTGACGGGCACTGCCTCGGTGCCGACGCGCGAATACGACATGAAGGGCGTGGCGAGCCTCAACACGACGTCCGGCTTTCAGTTGCCCTTCATGGTGCAGGGTCCCTGGGACGATCCGCTGATCTTCCCCGACCCCGAAAGCCTGATCCGCCAGTCGCCTGCGGCGTCCCCCTTCCTGGACCTTCTGAAGCGGCGCATCACCGGCGAGAAGCACCCTGCGCCGCCAGATTCGCCGACGGCCGAGAACGCCAAGGAAAACGCGAAGTCGAATTAGCCCGGAGCGGATCGGCTACGCGGGACGTCTCCACCAAAGCATGAGAAGCGTCCGTATTTCGCCACGATGATTTCATACCTGAGGTTGAGGCAGGATGAGACATCGCCCAATGGGAAGTTTTGGAAGATGCCGGGTGGCCGCGATCGTCGCGGCTCTCGCCTTCACGACCATGGTGAACGCGCAGAACGTTTCGCAGCCGAACGCCGGTGATCGGCCCCCCGCTCCACTCCTGCCCGCCGGGAAAGTCATTTTCGACGCCGCTGTGGCTCGTGCGAACCAAGGCACGAATGGCTTCGGCTCACCCCCTTCGTTTCCACTGCCCTCGTGCGGATTCCCTCACGGCCTGTGCGGCGCGGTGAACCGCGACGGTACGCTTGCGGTGCCGCCCGAATATGATTGGGTCGATACCTTCCATGAAGGCCGCGCGCTGGTGCGATCGAACGGCCGCTACGGCTATGTCGACACAAGCGGTCGCGTGATCGCAAAGCCGCAATATCCGATCGCAGATCGCTTCTCTCGCGGATTTGCGCAGATCGACGTCGGCGGACGGTCCGGCCTGATCGACTTGGACGGTAAGACGGCGCTTGAGCCCAAGTTCGGCTACGTCGTTCCCTTCACCGAGAGGGTCTTCTTTGCCACCGAGAGACGGACCACATCGGAAGGCATTGCGGGCACGGAGCAATTCATCCACGGGATTTTTGAACTGTTCGGCGCGATCGCAGACAGCAGGACGATCGCGGCGGCAGGCAAATGGGGTCTCGTGGACCGCTCCGGCGCCTGGCTTGTTCCGCCCTCTCTCGACGCGATCCTGCCGTATGACACCGACAGTTCAGCGCTCATGCTGGCAAGGGTCGAATCCGGATGGGGCGCGATACGTCCCGACGGGAGCTGGGAGCTCGAACCAAAATTCCAGCATCTTGGTTCGTTCGTCGACGGGATGGCCTCCGCAAAGATCAATGACCGCTGGGGTTTCATCGATCGCTCGGGACGCTTCAAGATCGAGCCAAAATTTGAGAGCGTCCATCAATTTTCACGCGACGCCAGATTTACGCCTGCCCGCCTGAAGGGGAGATCGGGCCTGATAAATCGTTCCGGCGAATGGGTCGTCCAGCCCCAGTACGAGAACATATTTTTGAAGGAGACCACGAAAGGGTCCTGGGACATTCAGAACGAGAAGAAGCACGGCCTTCTCGATGAAGACGCCAAGGTCGTTGTCCCGCCCTCGTTCGACCTTGCATTCGGACGATGCGCCAACGGGCGTATTGTCGGTGAGATCGACAAGAAGCCGCGGATTCTCGACGAGGATGGTAGGCCGATCGAACCGCAGGAAGGTGAGCTATCAAGGCCCGTGACCTGCGACGGACCTTATATCCTCAAGATCGGCGATAAATTTGCCTATGCGTCAGCCGATCTCACGCCGATGACGTCGCAGCGGTTTGATCGTGCCGGCCCCTTCTACAACTCTCTTGCCGTCGCCGGTCTTGGTGACAAGTTCGGATTATTGCGAGCTGATGCCACCTGGGCCGTCGAGCCCATTTTCGACGCGATCTCGCCCGGATTGCCGAACGGTTCGGTTCTGGCGCGAGCGGGTGACAGGAACGGCATCATCGATGCCTCGACTGGTGCGTGGATCACCACGCAGCGTTTTGAACGCATCTGCCACATCCGCCCTGATATGGCCATGGCATTCGAGGGTGGCAGACGCGGCATCCTCGATGCCCACGGTTCATGGTTGATCAAGCCACGGGATGGGCGGATCGGCATTCGGCTCCAGGACGGCCTGGTCCCGGCGCAATCGGGTGAGCGCTGGGGCTTTGCCGACGTGGAGGGGACGCTGGCAATCGAGGCAAGATATGACGCGCCCACGTTCTTCGATCGCGGCATCAATTGGGCCAGAACCGGTGAAGCCTGGTGTCCAATCGATCGCAGGGGACAGCCGATCGAAGGCCTTCAATGCCAGCCGTCGGACCCGCTGAAGAGACAGTTCGGCGTATTTGCGTGTCAGCTCTGAGGCCCTGAGCCCCTCATGCGAATTGATCCGGCCGAATTGATGCGGCGATTGGATCGATGCGCGGATTAAGCATCTCCGCTGGCCCGACACCCCACGACCTATGTCTGACAAGATGCCGCTAGATCGGCTGACGGCCATGCGCTAGTGTTTTATACGACCGGTTAAAAACACCGGCCGTTTGAGGGAGAAAAACGTGAGATCCAAGGTTATTGGCGCAGTTTCATTGGCGGTCGCTGCGGTTGGGCTTTTTGCGGCCACTGCACCCGCCTTTGCGCAGCAGAAGACGATCACGGTCTGGTGGGGCAAGGGCTTCTATCGGTCCGAAGACGACGCGCTGATCGAGACGATCAAGAAGTTCGAAGCCAAGACCGGCATCAAGGTCGAATTGTCGCAGTACGCGATCCAGGACATGATTCCGAAGACGGTCGCCGCGCTCGATGCCGGCACCGTGCCCGATGTCGCCTATTCCGATTCCTACGACGTGCAGGCGCAGGGCAAGTGGGCCTATGAGGGCAAGCTCGAGGACCTCACGGACGTCATGGAGCCGATCAAGGGCCGGTTCGTGCAGAACACGCTGGATGCGTCGATCCTCTATAACGACGTCACCAAGAAGAAGGCCTATTACGGCTTCCCGCTGAAGCAGCAGAGCATGCATGTCGAGATCTGGAACGACATGCTGGAGAAGGCCGGCTTCAAGCTCGCCGACATCCCGACCGACTGGGCGGGCTACTGGACGTTCTGGTGCGACAAGGTGCAGCCGGGTATCCGTAAAGCCACCGGCCAGCGCATCTACGGCGTCGGCCAGCCGATGGGCGTTGAATCCACCGACGCCTTCCAGTCGTTCTACACCTTCATGGACGCCTACCACGTCAAGCTGGTCGACGACGACGGCAAGCTCCTGGTCGACGATCCCAAGGTGCGCGAGAATCTGATCAGCGCGCTGAAGGATTACACCGACACCTATATCAAGGGCTGCACGCCGCCCTCTTCCACAACCTGGAAGGACCCCGACAACAACGTCGCCTTCCACAACAAGACCATCGTGATGACCCACAACTTCACGATCTCGATCGCGGCGAAGTGGTTCGAGGACTCGCAGAACCAGGCGCTCACGCAGGAGCAGCGCGACGCCGGCAAGAAGGCCTATGAGCAGGACATCGTCACGGCGTCCTTCCCGAAGGCGCCCGACGGTTCGACCATCCGCTACCGCTCCGACGTCAAGACCGGGCTGGTGTTCACCGCGGCCAAGAACAAGGCCGAGGCCAAGCAGTTCATCAGCTTCCTGCTCCAGGAAGAGAATGTTCGCCCCTATATCGAGGGCGCGCTCGGCCGCTGGTTCCCGGTGACGAAGGAAAGCCAGGCCAGCCCGTTCTGGCAGGCCGACAAGCACCGCAAGGCGGTCTACGCCCAGTTCACCGGCGGCACCGCCGCGTTCGACTTCACCAAGAACTGGAAGTTCACGATCCTCAACAACGAGAACGTCTGGGCCAAGGCGATGAACCGGGTCGTCAGCGAAAAGGTCCCGGTCGACAAGGCCGTCGACGAGCTGATCGCCCGCATCAAGCAGGTTGCAGGCTAAATCCTCTTTCTTCCTCTCCCCGCTGGCGCGGGGAGAGGCGAAACGCTAATACCGGCCGCCTCGTGCGGCCGGAAGTCCTTTCAAAGAGTCCTGAAGAATGGCGATTACGCTCTCTGGCGATCAGTCGATGCCCGCTCCGCCCTTGTCGTCGCGGCTGACCCCGGCGCAGGTCTGGGGCATCGTGCTGCTCGCGCCCTATCTGCTCGTTTTCCTCGCCTTCGTCGTCTATCCCGTCTGCTACGGGCTGTGGCTGGCGCGGGCCCCGTCGAATTATGTCGCGCTGTTTCACGATCCGATCTTCGCGCGCGCCGCGGTCAACACGCTGATCTTCCTGGTCATCGGCATCAACATCAAGATGCTGATCGCGTTGTTCCTGTCCGGCTTCTTCGCGCAGCAGCGCACCTGGATCAAATGGCTCTCGGTGATCTTCATCCTGCCCTGGGCGGTGCCGTCGATCCCGACCATCCTGTCGGTGCGCTTCATGTTCAATCCCGAATGGGGCGTGGTCAACCACCTCATCTTCTCCCTCACCGGCGATGACGGCCCGAACTGGCTGAACGACCCCGCCGTGGCGCTGAGCATGGCGATCGGCGTGCACATCTGGAAATCACTGCCGTTCTGGACGCTGATCCTGATCACCGGACGCCTTGCGATCGCGCACGATCTGTTCGAGGCCGCCGAGGTCGATGGTGCGAGCTGGTGGCAGAAATTCCGCTACATCACCTGGCCGTCGATGCAGACGCTCTACATCACCTGCACGCTGCTCTCGATGATCTGGACGCTCGGCGATTTCAACAGCGTCTATCTGCTCACCGGCGGTGGCCCGGCTGACCTCACGCACGTGCTGGCGACGCTCGGTATCCGCTATCTCCGGCTCGACCAGCTCTCGCTCGCGATGGCCTCCATCGTCTGCGCGATGCCGTTCGTCCTGCCGCTCGTGTACTTTATGATGAAACGGTTGTCGCGATGAAGCTTCCCGGCGTAAGCGAATTTTCCTGGCGCGACGTCGCGATCGAAGCGCGGCTGCTGCTGATCGGTATTCCCGTCTTCCTGTGGACGATGATTCCGATCTACCACATGTTCCTGTTCGCGATCTCCCCGAAGGAGGACGCGTTCTCGGGCAAGCTGTGGCCGGATCATCCGACGCTCCACAACTTCGAGATCGTGTTCAAGCAGCAGCACTACTTCCTGCGCGACTTCTACATCCAGTTCTGGAACTCGACGGTGATCGCAGTCTCCGTCGGCGTGCTGACGCTGTTCATCGCCACCGCCGCGGCGTTCGCGATCTCGCGATTGAAGGTGCCGGGCGGCCGCACCGTGTTGAACCTCGCGCTCTTCACCTATTTCATCCCCGCGGCGTTCCTCGCCGTGCCGATGTACCGCACCATGGGCAATTACGGCCTGCTCAACAATCACTGGTCGCTGATCCTGGCCATGGTGACGATCGCCAGCCCCTACGCGATCTGGGTGCTCAAGCAGGCCTCCGACAAGCTGCCGGTCGAGCTGGACGAAGCCGCGGTGATGGACGGCGCCACGACGCTCCAGATCTTCCGCCTGGTCTACCTGCCGCTGATGATGCCCTCGCTGGTCGCGATCGGCACCTATGCGGTGCTGCTCGCCTGGAACGAATATCTCTACGCGTTCCTGCTTCTGTCCAACGACCGCGAGATCACCCTCCCCGTCGCGCTTGGCAACTTCCTCGCTGCCGACGATTCGCCCTGGGAGCTGTTGATGACCACCGGCTTCATTTACGCGCTGCCGCCGGCCGCGGTCTATTACGCCTTCCGCCGCTACATGGTGGGCGGGCTCACGGCAGGCGCGGTGAAGTCCTGACAATCGAGAGCCTCGTTCCGATGGAATCGGAACGGGGCCCTCGATTCTTGCGTTGACGCGTTTTCATTACGCGAACCGGTATCCGCTTCGCTCGAAAGCGCTCCGGGACGCATCGCGTCGCCGCAAGCAGGGCGTTCGAGCGACGACGTGGACAATTGCGGGTTGTCCACGCCTGCTCTAACCTCGCAGCCCTGTCACGGGGCACGTCACCATGCGCGGCAACGACGCGATCCATCTCGGCCTGATGCTGCTGGCGTTCGCGGCGTCCTATCTGGTGCCGTTCGAGCTGCTGCTGCTGGCCTATGTCGTGCTCGGCCCGGCGCACTACTTCACCGAGATCTCGTGGCTGCACGATCGCAGCTATTATCTGCCCCATCGCGGGATCGCGGCGATCCTCGCGATCGTCGCCGTGGTCTCGGTGCTGATCGACAACGCCTCGTGGTTCGGCCTTGCGATGTGGGGCGCGCTGGTCGTCTGCGCCATGCTGGCAGCCACCACCTCCGCGATCGAGAGCATGCTGCTGTTCATGGTGGCGATCACCCTGTCCGCCATCATGTATTCGAGCGGATCGTCGCTCGCGGTCATCGGCATCCTGATTCCGACCCTGATCCACGTCTCGCTGTTCACGCTGATCTTCATGGTGCTCGGCGCGCACCGGTCGGGCAGCCGCGTGCAGGCTGCGCTGGTGGTCGTCTATCTGCTTGCGGTCGCCATGATCCTGTTGCTGCCGCCAACGGCCGAAATCCGGATCTCGAGCTTTGCCCGAGTCGGGCAGGACTATTTCGGCAATGTCGGTCCGGCGCTGGGCCGGCTGTTCGGAGTCCCCGGCCTCGTCCTCGACACCCGGCTGACGAGCCTGCTCGCTTTCGTCTACACCTACCACTACCTCAACTGGTTCATCAAAGCCGACGTCATCCGCTGGACTGAGGTGCCCAAGGCGCGGCTGGCGGCGATGGCCGCCGCAAGCGCCGCCTCCACCGCGCTGTACTTCTACGACTACGCTTTCGGCTTCACCTTCCTGCTGGCGCTGAGCCTGATTCACATCCTGCTCGAGTTTCCGCTCGACAGCCTCGCGCTGCGGCAGCTCGGTGCCGCGATGCAGGGCGCGGTGCGCGCGCGATACGCGGGGCCCATCGCGGCCTCCGCGACGCGGTCGCGTTCTACAGGCACCAAGGCCGCGAAACGCGCAACCCGGTCACGCTGATCATCTCTCCGCGCTCTTGCGTCGATACGCGACCAGCAGGGCGATCGTCGAGCCGATGAAGTAGCCGGCGGTCGCGCCCGAGATGGCGCGGCCGGCGACGATCGCCAGCGCGCGGTCGCCCGCATCGATCGCCGAGATCACGCCGACCGCATATTGCGAGGCGAAGACAATCAGGTTGCGGACCAGACCAAATGGACTGCCCGGACGGATGATCCGCCCGGTCGCGTGATCGACGTCGAACGGGCGCGGCGTCAGCACACCGAGCGGCAGCAGCGCCAGCGCGGCCGCGATCCATGCGACCAGCGGCCAAACGCTGTCTTGGTGGCCGAAGCCGAGCCGCGAAATCCCCCAGACGATGAACACGACCGGCACGATCAGCGCGCGCCAGATCGGCGTCGTGCGCGGCTGCATCGCCTGAACGCCCTGCCACACCAGAAAAGCGAGCAGCATCCAGACCCAGACCGGCGTATGGATCAGGATCTGGTAGGCGAATGTCATGATTGCTCCGAGCCTACAGCGGCGCCGCGCTCTCGCCCTGCGAGCTCGACAGTTTCGAGGCAAGCGAGGCGATGACGATGACCACCGCGATCAGGGCGATCACCAGCGTGCAGATCGCGTTGATCTCGGGCTTCACGCCAAGCCGCACCTCGGAATAGATCCGGATCGGCAGCGTCGCCGAGCCGGGGCCGGTGGTGAAACTCGCGATCACGAGATCGTCGAGCGACAGCGTGAAGGCCAGCATCCAGCCCGCCACGATCGCGGGCGCGATCAGCGGCAGCGTCACGGCGACGAAGGCGCGAACCGGGTTGCAGCCGAGGTCCATCGCCGCCTCCTCCAGCGAACGGTCGAGCGAGCCGAGGCGGGACTGCACGACCACCGCGACGAAGCACATCGTCAGCGTGGTGTGGGCGATCGTCACCGTCCAGAAGCCGCGCTCGGCGTTGAGCGCGACGAACAGCAGCAGTAGCGACAATCCGGTGATCACCTCCGGCATCACCAGCGGCGCGTAGAGCATGCCCGAGAACAGCGTGCGCCCGCGAAAGCGCTCGCCGCGCGACAGCGCAACGGCTGCGAGCGTGCCGAGCAGCGTGGCGATGGTCGCTGAGGAGACCGCGACCCGCAGGCTCATCCAGGCCGCCTCGATCATGGCGCGGTCATTGAAGAACTCGTGGTACCAGCGCAGCGACCAGCCGCCCCACACCGTCACCAGCCGCGAGGCATTGAAGGAGTAGATGACGAGGATGAGGATCGGCAGATAGAGGAACGCCAGACCCAATGCGAGCGAGGCGATGTTGAAGCGGGACAGGCGGGAGACCTTGCGCATCGCTTCAGCGCCCCTGTTCCAGCTGCCGCTTCTGCAGCCGCTCGTACAGCAGCAGCGGCACCAGCAGCACCACCAGCAGCACGATCGCCGCTGCGGACGCCACCGGCCAGTCCTTGTTGGTGAAGAATTCGAGCCACAGGGTCTGGCCGATCATCAGCGAATTGGAGCCGGCCAGAAGGTCCGGGATCACGAACTCGCCCACGATGGGGATGAAGCACAGCAGCACGCCGGCGCCGACGCCGGGCAGCGACAGCGGAAAGGTGACGAGCCAGAACACCTGCCAGGGCGGCGCGCCGAGATCAGAGGCCGCCTCCTCCAGCACCGGCTCCATTTTCGCGAGCGTGGCGTAGAGCGGCAGGATCATGAACGGCAGATAGGAATAGACGATGCCGATATACATCGCGGTGTCGGTCGAGAGCCACACCACCGGCTGGCTGACCAGATGCAGCGCGAGCAGGATCTGGTTCAGCAGGCCGTCATGCTGAAGGATGTTGATCCAGGCATAGATGCGGATCAGGAACGAGGTCCAGAACGGGACGATCACCAGCACCATCGCCACCGCCTGCCAGCGCTTCGGCAACCGCGCCATGCCGTAGGCGATGGGATAGCCGATCACGAGCAACAGCGCGGTCGCGGTGACGGCGACGGTGAGGCTGCGCACATAGGCGAATACGTAGATGTCGTCTGAGGCGAGCAGCTTGAAATTGTCGATCGACAGCGCGGCAAATGCCGTCTTGAGCGCCTCCCATCCCGCCATCAGGTCGAACACCGGCTCGTAGGGCGGCTGTGCGATCGCCGTCTGCGACAGGCTGATCTTGAGCACGAAGCCGAACGGCACCAGGAAGAACAGCAGCATCCAGACATAGGGCGCGATCGCGGCAAAGCGCGCCGGCCTTGCGAAGATGCGGCGCGAGCTCATGATTGCAGCACCACGCAGTCGTCGGGCGTGAACCAGGCGACGACATGCTGGTTCAGGCTGTAGGCGTCGACGTCGAGGCGCGCGCTGTTGGGGACCGACGCCTGCAAGATTCCGCCGGCATCGAGCTTCACCTTGAAGGTGGTGGTGCCGCCGAGATAGCAGATGTCGGCGACCACGCCGTCCAGGCTGTTGATCGCCGTCTCACGACCGGCCTCGCTCACCGGCCCGCGGCGCGACAGCTTGACCTTCTCGGGGCGGATCGCGACCGACAATTTTCCCGCGCCGACGCCTTCGCGCGGCTCGGCCACCACCAGCGCACCCGCATCGCGCGTGCCGATGATCAGACGATGACCGTCGCGCAATTTGGACTCGCCGTCGAACAGATTGATGTCGCCGACGAACTCCGCGATCCAGCGCGAGCGCGGCGCTTCGTAGAGTTCACGGGGGCTCGCGACCTGGGCGAGCTTCCCGGCCTTCATTACGCCGATCCGGCTCGCCATGGTCATGGCTTCCTCCTGATCGTGGGTGACGATGATGAAGGTCATGCCGAGCCGGCGCTGCAACTCCATCAGCTCGCCCTGCGTACTCTCGCGCAGCTTCTTGTCGAGCGCCGCGAGCGGCTCATCGAGCAGCAGAAGCTGCGGCCGGCGCGCCAATGCACGCGCCAGCGCCACGCGCTGACGCTGACCGCCGGAGAGCTGGTCGGGCCTGCGCTTCTCCAGCCCCTCGAGCTTCACCAGCGCAATCATTTCCGCCACGCGCGTGGCGATGTCGGCACGCGCCATGCCGGCCCGCTTCAGGCCGAAGGCGATGTTGTCGCGCACGGAGAGATGCGGAAACAGCGCGTAGTTCTGGAACATCATGTTGATCGGGCGTTCATGCGGCAGCGCCTGCGCGATGTCCCGGCCGCCGAGCAGGATGCGCCCCTCGTCCGGCGCCTCGAACCCGGCGAGCATGCGCAGCAGCGTGGTCTTGCCGCAGCCACTGGGCCCGAGCAGCGCAAAGAACTCGCCGGCCTTGATGTCGAGCGACACGCCGTCCACGGCCCGGAACGTCCCGAACGTCTTGGCGACGCCCTCGACGCGCAGCAACGGCTGCCCCGCCGCAGGAAGCGCATCTCCGCCGGCCGCATTGGCCGCGGCGTCTGTTCTAGGCAACTCGTCCGTCATGGTCCCTGCCAACCCCGATTCCGCCGCACGCTAGCGGTCGATCGTCCCCAGCTCAACCGGTTCGGGGCGCGTCGTTCACATCACATTCGCCATGAACGCGGCCAGCGCGTCACGGTCCGCCGCGGGCATCGTCAGACCCAGCTTCGAGCGCCGCCACAGAATATCCTCTGGAAAACGCGCCCATTCGTGGTTCATCAGATAGCGCACTTCGGCACCGGTCAGTTCGGGGCCGAAGGCGGGTCCGAGTTCGTCGCGGGTCTTCGCCTCGCCGAGCACGGCCGGCAAGCGCGAGCCATAGGCCGCGACCAGACGCTGGGCCTGCGGCTCCGACAGAAAGCGCCAGCGGTCGCGGGCGAGGTCCACTTCGGTGTCGAAACGGTCCCAGGCAAAATCTCCGCCGGGCAACGCGGCGCCGGCGGTCCGGGGCGGCGACATCGGATAGAACGGCGTCAGCCTCGTCACCGCCCGCTCGGCGCGCAGGCGCGAGGTGGTGACGTCGCCGCCGAACATCGTGATCAGCGGCGCCTTGCGCCGGCGCGCGTGGAACAGCGTCGTCCCGTCGCGCCGCCGCATGGACGCCAGCGTCAGGTTGACGCCGGAGACCGCGCGCACCACGTCGGTGGGCGCGACGCGCTCGCGGAAATAGCGGCTGGCGGCCTCGCAGAGATAGCTGACGTCAGCCCCAGGCATCGCCACGATCGCGGGATCACCGGTGAAATCACGAGTGACCGTGCCGATCAGCGTGAAATCGCGCTCGAGGGGGCTCGCGAAGATCAGCCGCCCATCGCTGTTTTGGAAGACGTAGACGTTATCGGACTCGAACAGCTGCGGCACGATGATCTGGCTCATCTGCATGGCCACCATGGCAGGCTGCGGCTGGCGCAGCACGGTCTCTGCGACGATCGACGTCCAGCCGCCGGTGGCATTGGCCAGCGCCCGGGCCGTGACCACACGGCGATGGCCACGATCGACCACCGCGAGGCGCCATGTGTCGGTTCGATCGGCGCGGACACAGCGCGCCCCGGTCCGGATCGCAGCGCCGCGTTCGGCGGCGTCCAGCGCCGTCAGCACCACCAGGCGGGAATCATCGACGACGCAGTCCGAATATTCGAAAGCCGTTCCGAACGGGCGCTTCAGCGCGTTGCCGACCGGATGATGCGTGATGTCGAGGGTTGTCGCGGCAGGCAGGCCGCTCCGACCGGTGAGGCTGTCATAGAGGTACAAGCCGGCGCGCAGCAGCCAGGGTGGACGCTCCTCGGAATGGGCCGGGATCACGAAACGCATCGGCCGGACCAGATGCGGCGCGATGGCAAGCCAGGTCCGGCGCTCGGCCAACGCCCGGCGCACCCGCCAAAAACCGCGGCGTTCCAGCACCGACAGATCGCCATGGATCAGCCGTGGCGTCGCGGATGACGCCGCGCCGCCGAGATCGCCCTGTTCCAGCAGAATGACCCGCAGGCCGCGGCCGGCCGCATCGCGGGCGAGGCTGACACCGTTCAGGCCGCCGCCGATGATCGCAAGGTCGTAATCCGCCATGAAGCCGTCGAATGGGAGCTAGCTCCCGCCATCACTAGAGCCATTTCCATTCCGATGAAATCGGAACGAGGCTTTGGATTCTTGTTTTGACGCATTTTCTTTGCGCGAACCGGTATCCGCTTGGCTCGATAACGCTCTAGCCGGTCTTGAGCGCAAGCTCCATGGTCTCGGCGCGGCCGACGAGGCCGGCATATTTGCCGATCGGCAGCGGCTTGCCGAGCAGGTAGCCCTGCACGCCGTCGCAGCCCTCCTTGGCAAGAAAGACGAGCTGATCGAGGGTCTCGACGCCCTCGGCGATGATCGACATTTCGAGGCCGTGGCCGAGATCGATCACGGCGCGGACGATAGCCGCCGATTGCGGGTTGCGGCCGAGATTCATGATGAAGGCGCGGTCGATCTTGATCTTGTCGAACGGGAACGCCTGGAGATAGCTCAGCGAAGAGTAACCGCTGCCGAAATCATCCATGGAGATGCGCACGCCGAGCGCCTTCAGCCGGCGCAGCAGTGCAAGACCCCGATCAAAGTCCTCGATGAGCACGCCCTCGGTGATTTCCAGCTCGAGCCGGCCGGGTGCCAGGCCCGTCTCGATCAGGATTGAATGGACCAGCCCGACCACGTCGCCGTGCATGAACTGCACCGGCGACAAATTGACCGCGACCTGGAGCGGCTTCGGCCAGGACGCCGCCTCGCGGCAGGCCTCGCGCAGGATCCACTCGCCCATCTCGACGATCAGGCCGCTCTCCTCCGCGATCGGGATGAACTCGGCCGGCGAGACCTGGCCGCGCACCGGATGCTGCCAGCGCGCCAGCGCTTCGAAGCCGATAATCTCGCTCTCGGCGACGCTGTGGCGCGCGATGCCCTGCGGCTGGAACGCGAGCGACAATTCGCCGTTCTTGATCGCTTTCGACAGGTCCTGGTGCAGCACGCGGCGGTCGCGGATCTGCTGGTCCATCTCCGGCTGGTAAAGGCCGATCGTGCCGCGCGACTTCTGCTTGGCGCGGAACAGCGCCGCGCCGGCATTGGCCAGCAGCGATGCGCCGTCGGCACCATTATGCGGGAAGATCGACATGCCGGTGGTGACGCCGGCGCGGACCGCCCGGCCGTCGATCTGAAATTCCTGGGCAACGGCCTCGCCGAGCTGCTGCGCCAGCGCAAGGCCCGCCTCCGGCTGCTTGCCGTCGATGATGAGGCCGAACTCGTCGCCGGACAGGCGCGCCACCACGCCGCCGCGCGCGGAATCCTGAAGCCGCTGGGCCACCTCGATCAACAGCTTGTCGCCGAGCGCATGACCGAAGACGTCGTTGACCTCCTTGAGGCCGTCGAGGTCGAGGCAGAGCACGGCGAACTCCTCGCTGGTGCCTTCGCAGGCCTCGATCATCTGGGTCAGCGCCTGGAGGAAGGCGGCGCGGTTCGGCAGATCGGTCAGGCCGTCGTGATAAGCCATGTGCGCCATGCGCGACTCGGTCTGCCGGCGATCGGTGACATCTTCGTGGGTCTTGATCAGATATTGCGGCTCGCCGGCATCGCTCAGCACCGTGGCGCGGCGGGTCAGGAACAGCCGCAGGCCGTCCTTGGTGGAGATCGGGTGCTCCTCGGTGATCATCCCGCGCTTCTTGATCGCGGCCTCGTCGCGCGCGATGATCAGCTTGGCTTCCTTGGGATTGAAGATGTCGGAGGCGGTCAGGCCCGTGGCCTCCTCGCGCCGGCGGTTGAGGATCGTCTCCGCGCTGCGATTGGCGAGCAGGTAGCGGCCGTCCTTGACCTGCTCCACGATGAGCGCCACCGGAATGTTGTCGACCACAAGCTCCAGGAACTTCTTCGTGCTCTCCAGCTCCTGCGACAGCGAGCGGCGGTCGGTGATATCCTCGAACACGAGCATCAGGAATTCGGGCTTGTTGCTCTCGTCGCGGACCACGATCCGGATCGAGGCAACCATGCGCCGTTCACCGGCGCGGTCGACCTCGAATTCATTGCGGAACTGGCCGTCCGGCGAATTCAGTGCCGCCTTGTCGGCCGCCTCGATGCTGGCCGTCGAGATGGGCGCGAACAGCTCCCGCGCATTCTTGCCGACGGCGTGGTCGCGCGAGAACCCCCAGAACCGTTCATAGGCGCTGTTGGCGAAGATGTAGCGACCGTCCTCGATGTTCTTCGCAGCGACGCAGGCCGGCACGTGGTCCAGCACGGTTTCCAGGAATTGCTTGGTGGAGGCGAGCTGCCGTGACAGCTTGCGCTGATCGCTGACGTCCAGATGCGTCGCGACCGAGCCGCCGTTCGGCAACACGAAATATTTCACCAGGATGGCGCGGCCATCAGGCAGTTCGGTGATCAGGCCGTTGGGGCTCGCCGCCTTCTCGTAGAACTCATCGTCGGAGACACCGCCGAGGACGTCGCGCTTGCGCCTGAGTTCGAGGATGTCGTAGCCGGTCATCCCGGTCCACAGATCCGAGCGCGCCAGGCCGTAGATCTCGAGATAGCGGTCGTTGCAGAACATGATGCGTCGTTGCGCATCCGTCATCACCACGCCCTGGTTGAGATTGTTCATGGCGGAGGAGACGAAGGCGTTGCGCCGCAGCTGCAAGCGCTTGGTGCGGCGCAGCGAGGAATGGATCCACAGCGCGATGGCGGCCAGGAACGCACAGACGACGATGCCGCCGATCAGCGCTTCCCAGACCAAATTGGGATCGAGCTTGCCTGGCGGCGCGAAGCTGTCCGAGAGCGCAAAGGCGCGCGCAGGCGCGACCGCGCTGCCCAGGCACACGACGGCCTGCACAGCAATCGGAAGCGTGCTGCCCACGTGCCAGTTCTTCTCAGCCATCAGCCACCCGCGCTTTCAACGTCGGATTGTCTGGCTTCACGGGTTTGGATCGGGTAAACGCCTGTACGCGCAACAGAAAAATGTGACGCCAAATACGGCAATTGCCCTGACATGATAAATGCTTCCTTAATGGAAAACGGCCCGGTGCCGTGGTTCTCAGGCCTGATGCCACCGTTGCTTTCAATGGATACACTGCACAACCATGGATAGGGTCGACTGCGTCGTCATCGGAGCCGGCGTGGTCGGGCTCGCGGTGGCTCGAAAGCTTGCCCAGGCCGGGCGCGAGGTGATCGTGCTCGAGGAAGCCGAGGCCATCGGCACCATCACCTCCTCGCGCAACAGCGAGGTGATCCATGCCGGGATCTATTACCGCGCCGGCAGCTGGATGGCGCGCATGTGCGTCAGCGGCAAGCATGAGCTGTACCGCTACTGCGGCGAGCGCGGCATCCCGCACAAGAATTGCGGCAAGCTGATCGTCGCGACCAGCGCCAAGGAGACCGAGAAGCTGCAATCGATCAAGGCGCATGCCGAGGCCAATGGCGTGCTCGACATGCAGCTGCTCACCGGCGAGGCCGCGCGCGCGCTGGAGCCGGCGCTCGCCTGCGATGCCGCGCTGCTCTCGCCATCGACCGGCATCATCGACAGCCACGCCTACATGCTCTCGCTGCGCGGCGAGGCCGAGGCAGCCGGCGCGGCCTTCGCGTTTCACACCCCGCTGATCCGCGCCAAGGCAGCCGGCGATGCGATCGAGATCGAGGCCGGCGGCGAAGCGCCGATGACGCTGCAATGCGGCCTGCTCGTCAACGCCGCCGGGCTCTCGGCGACAACGGTCGCACGCCACATCGACGGCATGCCGATCGACCGGATTCCACCCGCCTATCTCGCCAAGGGAAACTATTTCAGCTGCAACGCCAGGGCACCGTTCTCGCACCTGATCTATCCGGTGCCCGAGCCAGGCGGGCTCGGCGTGCATCTGACACTGGACATGGCCGGGCAGGCACGCTTCGGCCCCGACGTCGAGTGGATCGAGACGATCAATTACGAGGTCGATCCATCACGCGCCGAGCGCTTCTATCCGGCGATCCGGAGATACTGGCCGACGCTGCCCGACGGCGCGCTGATGCCGAGCTATTCAGGCATTCGCCCGAAGATCGTGCCGCCGGCGGTGGCCACGCAGGATTTTCTGATGCAGGGCCCGCGCGATCACGGCGTCGAAGGCCTGATCAACCTGTTCGGCATCGAATCGCCGGGACTGACGTCATCGCTCGCGATCGCGGATCACGTCGCCGAGCTCGCAGGCATCTAGGGGATTTTCCATCGGAGCGGAAAGGCTCCAAGTGCCGTGCAAATAACTTTGCACGCTGCGCACCTTCATGCAGGGATGAGCGCAATAGCTCTCACCCCTGCATGAAAGGGTAAGTTCAACTCTACACTGTTACAGGGGTTACTAGTGGAGCGTGTCGCCGGTGTGCTTCAAACGCTCGATCTGGTCCTTGACCATCAACTTCCGTCGCTTCAACTCAACAATTTGCAGGTCGTCTGTTGAAAGGTGCACGAGAGCTTCGTGCAATTCGTTTTCGAGCGTTTTGTGCTTCCGTTCCAATTCAACCAGATGTGCCTGAATTGTCATTCGAAACCTCCTCGGTAGGGGGAAACCTTGGATTCGATCCGGACAAACAAGTGTACATCACCGATTCGTTCTGTCGATATGTATCCGTCGTCGCAGCGTCATTTTTGAAAATTCATATGTAACGAATCGTGAGTAAGGAACCACGCTGGAAAAATCCATGATATCAATGTGCTTGCGCAACGCCGCAACGAATCGTCGAAATATCTTGCGAGAGTTCGGTGAGCGGCGGCCCGAGATCGCTTGCGATCACGGCGCGCAAGGACGATAATTTCCACAGGGCATCCACAGCCTTGAATCTCACGCCCATCGGGTTTTCGGCCACCGCGAACATGACCAATGAAGACGAGCGTGAGCTCGAAGCCGAGCTCACCCGGTTGCAGCAAGAACACCGAGATCTCGACGCCGCGATCGATGCGATGCATCAATCGCCTGCCCCCGACCTGTTGCGGTTACAACGGTTGAAGAAGCGCAAGCTGTTGTTGCGCGACCGTATCGCGTTCATCGAAGACCAGATCACGCCGGACATCATCGCCTGAACCGCGAGGCCCTTTTCGTGGCAGCTCGCCGCATCCGAATCCGCTTGACTCGAAAAGAACAAAATAGGAACATTTGGGCATCCCACCGCCCCAGGAAACGCCCAGGAAACCCCCGAGGACAACGCAGATGTCGGCAACCGCCCTTCTCGACAACAGCCATTATGAACAGGCCTGCGACCAGGCGATCGCGATGTGCGACGGCAATCTGCGCAGCACCATCAAGGCGCTGATCATGGCCAACGAATATCTGGAAGCAGAGCTGGAAGAATTACAGGCGGCGATTTCAGCCGGCTGCATTCCCGAGACCGCACGCAGCAAGGTGCGGAGCAACAGCAGCGCCGCCTGAGTTCAACATCGGAGCAACGCCATGTCGGATGTGACCTACTACGTTGCAATGCCCTTCCTGATCGATGCCGACGGATCGCCTGTCGCGGGCGCCGCGGAGGAATGCCAGAGCTCGGCGGCCGCGTTGCGGCGCGCCGAGATCATGGCGCACGGTGCCGGCCATATCGGCGCGGTTGCGTTCAGCCGCAGCGGCGATCCCATGACCGGCGAATTCGGCGACGCCACGCTGCTGCGCAAATTCGGCAACGTGCCGGAAGATCTGGCCACGCTGTAAGGGTTGTTGCTTGAGCATGATCTCCGCGCAACGCGGTCCGCATTTGTCGCGAGGATCGTGCCCTAGTTGCTGACCAGCCTGATCAGCGGCTCGTGCCGCCGGTGCGCCTTGCGCACATACATGGCGGCATCAGCCTCCTCCAGCGCGCGGCCTGCATCGGACTGCGCCCCCAGCAGCGCGACACCTGCGGAGGCGCCCGCGGTCACGCGCTGACCGCGAAAGGCAAACGACAATTCGTCGATCGCCTGCTCGAAAGTCGCGGCCTTCGCCTTGGCGTCGGTCTCGCTGAGATTCCAGAGCAGCAGCGCGAACTCGTCGCCGCCAAGCCGGCCGACCACGTCCGAGGCGCGGACCTGCCGCGTCAGGGTGGCCGCAATCGCCTTGAGCACCTCGTCTCCGGCGGCATGGCCGAAGGAATCATTGATCGGCTTCAGGCGATCGACGTCGAGGACGATCAGCGCGCCGCTGGCGCGGTAGCGCTTCATGTAGGCGATGGCGCGCGCGAGCTCGCGCTCGAAGCCGCGCCGGTTCGGAATCTCGAGCAGGAAATCGGTGTCGGCCGCAGCTTCCAGTTCCGCGACCCGCCGCGCCGCCTCCTTGAGCTTGCTCCGCAAGCCGCGGATGGTCGCCCTGGTGTCGTCGGCGGCCGACGCTCCGCGCCGCGCCGGCTTGGCTGAGCGCTTCGCCAGCCGCCTGGGGGCAGCTTTGGACCGGCTGGCGCTGGCTTTCCGGCCCTTTTTGGCCTTCGCAGCGCTCGCCCTTTTTGGTTTCTTCATGGGCATCCTGCTCAATGAAGGCTTGCGGGGATTCACCAAGACAGGATAGTGCATTCCCTTCTCCTTGCCACCGCCTTGCGAGCCACCGGCCGGAACCGTTAATCTGGCCTATCTTTCTGTTTTCCGAGCACAATTGACGTCATGACCGCGCCGATCGCCATCATCATGGGAAGCCAGTCGGACTGGGAGACGATGCGGCATGCCGCCGACACGCTCGCAGCGCTCGGCGTTGCCGCCGATACCCGCATCGTTTCGGCACACCGCACCCCCGACCGGCTGTTTGCATTCGCCAAGGGTGCCAAGGCGGCAGGCTACAAGGTCATCATCGCCGGCGCGGGTGGCGCTGCGCATCTGCCCGGCATGGCGGCGGCGCTGACGGAACTGCCCGTGTTCGGCGTTCCCGTCGAATCCAGGACGCTCAAGGGCATCGATTCGCTCTATTCGATCGTGCAGATGCCCGCGGGCATCCCGGTCGGCACCCTCGCCATCGGCAAGGCCGGCGCGATCAACGCGGCGCTGCTTGCGGCTTCAGTGCTCGCATTGTCCGACCCGGCCCTGGCCGACCGTCTCGCCGCCTGGCGCAAGGCACAGACCGAGGCGGTTGCGGAGCGCCCGGAGGACAAGGCGTGACTGACGCAAAGCAGGTGAAGCTGAAGCCCGGCGACACCATCGGAATCCTCGGCGGCGGACAATTGGGGCGGATGCTGGCCATGGCTGCGGCGCGGCTCGGCCTGCGCTGCCAGGTATTCTCGCCCGATCCGGACTCGCCCGCCTTCGACGTCGTGCTGAACGCGACCTGCGCCGAATATGCCGACGTCGAAGCGCTCGAGCTGTTCGCCAACGACGTCGACGTCATCACCTACGAATTCGAGAACGTGCCGTCTGCCGCCGCGATGGTGCTGGACGCGCGTCGCCCGGTGCTGCCCAACCGCAAGATCCTCGAGACCACCCAGGACCGGCTCGCCGAGAAGGATTTCGTGACGCGGCTCGGCATCGGCACCGCAGCCTATGCCGACGTCACCTCGGTCTCCTCGCTGCGCGAGGCGATCGCCCGGATCGGCCTTCCGGCCGTGCTGAAGACCCGCCGCTTCGGCTATGACGGCAAGGGCCAGGCCATCATCCGCGAGGGCGACGACATCGCCAAGGTGTGGACCAGCCTCGCCACCAAATCGGCGATCCTGGAAGCCTTTATCCCGTACGAGCGCGAGATCTCCGTGATTGCGGCGCGCTCGGCGACCGGCCAGGTCGAGTGCTTCGACGTCACCGAGAACGAGCACCGCGACCACATTCTGAAGATATCCCGCGCGCCCGCACAGATTCCGGATGCGCTCGCGGAAGAAGCGCGCAGCATCGCCGGCAAGATCGCCGGCGCGCTCGATTATGTCGGCGTGCTCGCGGTCGAGATGTTCGTGCTCGCCAACGGCACCGGGCCGAAGGTGCTGGTCAACGAGATCGCCCCGCGCGTGCACAATTCCGGACACTGGACGCTCGACGGCGCCTCAGTCTCGCAGTTCGAGCAGCACATCCGCGCCATTGCCGGCTGGCCGCTCGGCAAGGCCGTGCGCCACGGCGAAATCGTCACAATGACCAATCTGATCGGCGACGAGATCAACGATTACGAGAAGTGGCTGAGCGTGCCGGGCGCGACCGTGCATATCTACGGCAAGGGCGCGCCGCGCCCAGGCCGCAAGATGGGCCACGTCACCGAAGTCAGGCCGACGAAGGGCAAGTAGCGGGACCGCGGCGCATGCCGCGATCCCGCCTTTCGATCAGGCCGTCTTCACGCCCGCGACGACGCCAGAGGGCTCCTCGCTGAGCCAGCGATAGAGCACCCCGCCCAGCGCGCCGCCGATCAGCGGTGCGACCCAGAACAGCCAGAGCTGCGACAGCGCCCAGCCGCCGACGAACAGTGCGGGCCCGGTGCTGCGCGCCGGGTTCACCGACGTGTTGGTGACGGGGATGCTGACGAGATGGATCATCACCAGCGCGAGCCCGATCGCGAGCGGGGCGAAGCCCGCGGGCGCGCGGCCATGGGTGGCGCCCATGATGACGAACAGGAACATCATGGTCATCACCACCTCGGTGACGAAGCAGGCGATCAGGCTGTACTGGCCGGGCGAATGCGCGTCGTAGCCGTTCGACGCAAAACCCTTGCTGACGTCGAATCCGGGAGCACCGCTGGCGATTATGTAAAGCAGCTGGGCGGCAACGATCGCGCCGCAGACCTGTGCGATCACGTAAGGCAGGATCTGTCCCGCCGGGAAGCGTCCTCCGGCGGCAAGCCCGACGGTGACGGCCGGGTTGAGGTGGCAGCCCGAGATGTGCCCGATCGCATAGGCCATGGTGACGACGCTTAAGCCGAACGCAAGGGACACGCCGACCAGGCCGATTCCGACCTGCGGAAAGCCGGCGGCGATCACCGCGCTGCCGCAGCCTGCGAATGTGAGCCAGAATGTGCCGATCGCCTCGGCAGCGTATTTCTTCATATCCATGTGACGTCTCCCCTAATTCCAGGAATTTCCGGAGCAAAGCTCCGGGAACTGCCCCACCCTTGGCGCCGAATCACCCAAATCGGGGCCGCACGGAGGTATTTTCGCCTTATTTAATGGCTGAACTTGGCCCGAAAACCTGCTTGGCAGGTGGACATCGCGGGTTTTGTCTGATACATCCGCGCCCTCAAGGTTAAGGGCTTGTGCGTTTCGCCATCCCCTTTGACTTACCAGAATTCAAATCCGATCCACTGAAGAGGATGCCGCGTGCAGGTTCTCGTTCGCGATAACAATGTCGATCAAGCCCTCAAGGCGCTGAAGAAGAAGATGCAGCGCGAGGGAATTTTCCGCGAGATGAAGCTCCGCGGTCATTACGAGAAGCCCTCCGAGAAGAAGGCCCGTGAAAAGGCCGAGGCCGTGCGCCGCGCGCGCAAGCTGGCTCGCAAGAAGCTGCAGCGCGAAGGCCTGCTGCCGATGAAGCCGAAGCCGGTGTTCGGCGCCGGTCCCGGCGGTGATCGTGGCGGCCGCAGCGGCCCGGGTGCAGGTGCAGGTCCGCGCGGACCGCGCTGATTCCGCCTGACTTGCAAGACTTCAGTTTTCCAAGACTTCAGTTTTCGATGACGCGGGCCCTTGGCCCGCGTTATTGTTTTGTGAGCGGTGCCTTCTCTGGGACGGGGGCACTACCGATGCGGCACCAGCGCGAGCGAACCGTAGATGGCCTCCCCTTTCCCCGAACGCCGCTTGGCGCGGCTACGCCAGATCTGGCGACAGCCGTTCGCGCTCGGCTTGATGGGGATCGTGCTGTGCGGCTGCTCCTTCGACCTCGGCTCCATGATGCCCGAGAAGGAGAAGCCGCAGGAGGCGCCCAAGGCGGCTGCGACGGCCGCCGACAGCGCGGTCAGCGCCGGCAATGTCAGCGAGGCCCAGGCTCACACCGCAAAAGGCCAGACCCTGGCAAAGGCGGGGGAGACGGCTGGCGCGCTGGACGAGTTCAACCGGGCCGTCGCACTCGATCCCTACAACGCACAGGCACTTTATGGTCGCGCCCTGATCTATCAGGGCAACAACGAGCATAATTTCGCCATCGCCGATTTCAGCGCCGCCAACGGGCTCAATCCGCAAAAGGTCGAGCCGTTGCTCGGCCGCGCCATCAGCTATCTCGCCATCGGCAAGGTCAAGGAAGCGGCGGCCGATCTCGATGAGGCCTCCGAGGTCGATCCGCACAACGCGCAGGTGTGGACCGCGCGGGGACAGGCCTATGAGCGGCTGGGTGACAAGGCCAAGGCGGCCACGTCCTACAACAAGGCGGTCGTGCTACGTCCACGCGACGATACCGCCCGCAGCGGCCTCGCCCGCGTCGGCGGCTGACAGCGCGGCTAGAGCTTCTTGTTTTGACGCGTTTTCTTCACGCGAAGCGGTGTCCACGTCGCTCGAAAACGCTCTCGGCCACCGCCTTAATCGGGGGTGGCGCTCTTCGGCAGGACGGAGTGGAACATCGACTTCATGCCCGACAGCATCTCGTCGGCGACATTGGTCTTCTTAGGCCGCGGCATGGTCGCGCCGGCATCGGCACGGAGGTCGAGTGGCGGGGCGATCACCGGCACCGGAATGTCGGCCGGCGGCGTCATCCGGTTCGGATCGTCGTTGCCGATCGAGGCGGTGTAGGGCGGATTGACCGGCGACGCGCTGCCATTGCCATAGGCTTCGGACGAAGGCGTCGACACCGTGATCGGCGGCGGCAGCGGACGGAGCGCGGACGGCTCCGCAGGAATGACACGCGGGGCTTCCGGGGTACGGGAGGCTTCCCGAACCGCAGGCTCCGGCGACCTCTCGGCCGACTTGGTTTCAGCCGGCCGGGTTTCCGAAGGCTTGGTTTCGGAAGATCTGGCCTCGGCGGCCTTGCCCTCAGGCGACTTGCGCAGGCGCTCGATGGCGGCGCGCGCGAGATCGTTGGCGTCGGGGGTCGCAGCCGGGGACGAATTGGCCTCGACCACCGGGGTGGTGGCGGGAGCCGTGACAGCCGGAGCGGACTTGGCGGCCGCCTTCTCACGCGCCGGGTTGCGGCCGCGCGGGCCGGCCTCGGCGGGAGCAACGTCCGCGGCCTTGGTCTCGGCCGGGTGTTCGCCGGATTTGTCGGCCGGCTTCTCGGCCGCCGCCTTGTCGGTCACGCTCTTCTCGGAGACGCCTTTGGCCTTGACGCCGGGCGCCGGGAGGTTGGCCACATCGGAGGGCTTGCCGCTCTTGCCGGCATCGGCAGGCGCTACCACGGCCGCGGGGGCATCGGCCGCCGGCTTGGCGTTGATGTAGTGGTTAACGATGTACGCCCCGATGATCGTCGCGAGCACCGAGGGGAGAATATCCATCGAGATTTTAGCGAGGTATTTCAGCATTTCTCGGCCACTCCCCGCGCGATCAGATGCGGGAACTTTGGGGCATTGTAAGGGATCAACTGCGACGGATCGATGGCAAAGGGTTCGCCCGCCTTACGGCTTCAGCTCGATCTCAAGGAACACGATCTCGGTTGAGGTTTCGTTAAGTACGTCGTGTTGGACTCCGGCCTTGCGAAAGTAAGATTTTCCGGCCGCGAGCTGCGCCTTGGAACGCTCGCCGCCGGGCGCCACGATGGTCATCTCGCCGGCGACGACGGGAACAATGACATAGTCCATGCCGTGGGTGTGATGCCCGGTCGCGCTGCCGGGGGCGAGCCGCCACTCGGTCACCCGGACCTGCTCGTTGTCGACCTGAACCTCGGATTTGGCGGCAAGCATCGGGAATTTCCTTCTATGGCACGAAAACCATGAACACGTAGACGGCAAATACCACCATATGGACCAGCCCGAACAGGACATTGGTCCTGCCGGTGCCGAAGGTCAGCATGCTCAACAAGAATGTCAGGAACAGGAGTGCGGTGTTCGCCGGGTTCAGGCCCAGCACGAGCGGCTGGTCGAGCAGGTAGGTGGCGATCCCGACCGCCGGAATGGTCAGGCCGATGGTTGCGAGCGAGGACCCGAGCGCCAGGTTGATGCTCTTCTGGAGGTCGTTCTTGCGCGCCGCCGCAATCGCCGAGACACCCTCCGGCATCAGGATCAGGAGGGCGACGAGGAGGCCCGCGAACGCCGGCGGGGCGCCGATCTGAACGGCGACCGCGTCCACCACCAGCGAGAACTTCTTGGCGAGGAGGACGACCGCCAGCAGCGAGATCAGCAACAGCACGATGCTGAGCACCAGCATTCTGCCCGACAAATGCGCCTCCCCGCCCTCGCCGTCCGCCCTCTCGTGGACGAAGTAGTCCTTGTGCAGGACGGTCTGGGTGTAGAGGAACACGCCGTAGAGCACGATCGTTGCGAGATCGACGAAGCCGAGCTGGAGCGTCGAATAGATCGGGCCCGGCGTCGTCAGCGTGTAGTTGGGCATGATCAGGGTGATGGTTGCCATCGCAATCAGCACGCTGAGATAGACGTTGGCGCCCGAGACCTGAAAGCCCTGCTCGCGATAGCGCATGCCGCCGATGAAGACGCAGAGGCCGACGAGGCCGTTGCAGACGATCATCACGACGGCGAACACGGTATCGCGGGCGAGCTCCGGAGCCGGCTTGTCGCCCAGCATGATCGTGGTGATCAGTGCGACCTCGATGATGGTCACCGCCAGCGTCAGCAGCAGCGTGCCGTAGGGCTCGCCGATGCGCTCCGCGATCACCTCGGAATGATGAACGGCCGCGAACACGGTGCCGAACAGGATCACCAGGAGCACGATCGCGAACAGGGCTCCGCCCGCCGTTAGCGTAAAGCTGTAGCCGGTCGCGGTCACGATCAGGAACAGCAGCACCGCCAGAGCGGGGAAGATCCAGGACGACCGCGGCATCGGTCCGTGTGCGCTCATGCGGGCGATTCCTTCAAATGGGAGACCGATTATGCGCGAGAAGATCGCATCCGTCAGCCCTCAGGACCCATTGATGAAGTTTCGTGCGATCTCGATGGCGCCAAAGCTGCCGAGATCGTCGTGCCCGCCGCCGGGAATGCGGACGAACTGCTTCGGCTCGCGGGCCAGCGCAAACAATTTCTCGCCGAATGCGATCGGGATGGTCTGGTCCCGCGCGCCATGCATGATCAGGAGCGGAGCCGTGACGCGTGCGATGCGCTCATCCGAGTGGAAGGGGTCGCGGATCAGGAGGCGAACCGGAGCGAACCAGAAATGCGCGGCGGCGACGTCGGCGATCGACGTATAGGGCGCCTCGAGGATCAGCTTCCCAACCGGATGTTCGGAGGCGATGGCGACTGCAACGCCGGTCCCGAGCGAGAAGCCCCAGGCGACGAGGCGACGGGCGTCATAGCGCGCCGTCGCGAACGCATACGCAGCCGCGCCATCGCGCAGCAGGCCATCTTCGCCCGGTGCGCCGCTGGAGCCCGAATAGCCGCGATAGGACAGCGCGACGAGACCGGTGCCGTCAGCCGTGATCGCCTTGAAGTGCCCGGCAAGGCCGGCCAGAGAATCGCCGTTGCCGTGGAAGAACAACACCACGGCACGGCCAGGCTTTGGCGGCACGTGCCAGACGATGACCTTCTCGCCGTCAGACGTCGTCAGGACATGCTCTTCGGCGTCTGGAAGCCCCGCGGCAGCGGGCGCCGTGCGCTCGGCCGTCGGTATCGGAAACAGCATGGCGCGCTGTTTGGCAAACAGCAGGACGAGACCGGCGAGGTAGCCGGCCGCAAGGATGGTGGCGGTCCATTTCAGGAATGTCATCGCGGCCCGCCATTCCGGGGTTCAGGACTTGCGGCGGCTCTTGAGCAGTTTGAGGACGTCCGGCCGGATGCTCAAGGGAATCTCGCGGCAGCCGCACGCCGCCGCATGGGCAACGTGCCATGCGACACGCTGTTCGCGCGTCGCCTTCGGTGGCATGCGATGGGACCGGTGCCACTCCTTATTCAGGGCCACGGTCCGCTCGCCTTCCCGCCCTACATCGCCTTGACGATGTTCTCGGTGACCTTCTTGGCGTCGCCGAGCAGCATCATGGTGTTGTCGCGATAGAACAGCGGATTGTCGATGCCGGCATAGCCCGAGGCGAGCGAGCGCTTGATGAACATCACGGTGCCGGCCTTCCAGACCTGGAGGACGGGCATGCCGTAGATCGGCGAGGTCTTGTCCTCTTCGGCCGCCGGGTTGGTGACATCGTTGGCACCGATCACGAAGGCGATGTCGGCCTGCGCGAATTCGGAGTTGATGTCCTCAAGCTCGAACACCTCGTCGTAGGGGACGTTGGCTTCGGCCAGCAGCACGTTCATGTGGCCGGGCATGCGGCCCGCGACCGGATGAATGGCGTACTTCACCTCGACGCCTTCCTTCTTCAGGATGTCGCCCATTTCGCGCAGCGCGTGCTGGGCCTGCGCCACCGCCATGCCGTAGCCGGGCACGATGATGACCTTCTGCGCGTTCTTCATGATGAAGGCGGCGTCGTCGGCCGAACCGAGCTTGGCGGGCTTCTGCTCGCCGCCGCCAGCGCCGGCCGCGGCGGTCTCGCCGCCAAAGCCACCGAGGATGACCGAGATGAAGGACCGGTTCATCGCGTGGCACATGATGTAGGACAGGATCGCACCCGACGAGCCGACCAGCGCGCCGGTGATGATCAGCGCGGAATTGCCCAGCGTGAAGCCGATGCCGGCCGCAGCCCAGCCGGAATAGGAGTTCAGCATCGAGATCACGACCGGCATGTCGGCGCCGCCGATCGGGATGATCATAAGCACGCCGAGCGCCAGCGCGATGATGACGATCAGCCAGAAGTCGAGCGCGCTGCCCGACATCACCAACCCGACGATGAAGACGACGAGCGCGATCGCGAGCGCGATGTTGATGACGTGGCGGAACGGCAGGATGATCGGCGCGCCGCTCATGCGCGCGGACAGCTTCAGGAACGCGATCACCGAGCCGGTGAAGGTCAGCGCGCCGATGGCGACGCCGAGCGACATCTCGACCAGGCTCTGCGGATGGATGTTGCCGGGCGTGCCGATGTCGAAGGCTTCCGGCGCGTAGAACGCGCCGGCGGCGACCAGCACCGCGGCCATGCCGACCAGCGAGTGGAAGGCGGCGACCAGTTCCGGCATCGAGGTCATCGGCACGCGGCGGGCGATCACCGCGCCGATGCCGCCGCCGATCGCGATACCGACGATGACGAGCACCCAGGCGAGGCCGTCTGCCGGCGGATGGTTGGCGAGCGTGGTGGCGACCGCGATCGCCATGCCGATCATGCCGAACAGATTGCCCTGGCGCGACGAAGCCGGGCTCGACAGCCCGCGCAGCGACAGGATGAACAGCACTCCCGCCACGAGATACAAAAATGCAGAGAGGTTGGCGCTCATCTCAGGTCCCCATTGATCCCTTCAGCCCGAGGTGGCCGCTTACTTCGACTTCTTCTTGTACATCGCCAGCATCCGCTGGGTGACAAGGAAGCCGCCGAAGATGTTGATGCAGGCGAAGATCAGAGCGACGAAGCCGAAGGCGCGTGCCCAGCCCGAGCCGCTCGAGACATTGGCGACGCCGCCGGCGAGGAGCGCGCCGACCACGATCACCGAGGAGATTGCGTTGGTCACGCTCATCAGCGGCGTGTGCAGCGCCGGCGTCACCGACCACACCACGAAATAACCGACGAAGACGGCGAGGACGAAAATCGACAGCCGGAAGACGAAGGGGTCGACGACCTGTGCAACATGCTCCATGGCGGCTCTCCTAAGCTTTCGGCTGGAAGTTCGGGTGAATCACGGCGCCGTCCTTGGTGAGCGCCGTCGCCTTCACGAGTTCGTCGTCCCAATTGACGGCAAGAGCCTTGCTGCCCTTGTCGACCATGGTCTCGATGAAATTGAACAAATTGCGCGCGTAGAGGCTGGAGGCCGAGGCCGCGACGCGGCCGGCGACGTTGGTGTAGCCGACGATCTTGATGCCATCGAGGTCGACGACCTCGCCGGGCCTGGCGCCCTCGACATTGCCGCCGCGCTCGACGGCGAGATCGACCAGCACCGACCCCGGCTTCATCGACTTGACCATGTCGGCCGAGACGAGCTTCGGCGCAGGCCGGCCCGGAATCAGCGCGGTCGTGATCACGATGTCCTGCTTCTTGATGTGCTCGGCGGTGAGCGCGGCCTGCTTGGCCTGGTATTCCTTGGACATTTCCTTGGCGTAGCCGCCGGCGGTCTGCGCGTTCTTGAACTCCTCGTCCTCGACGGCGAGGAATTTTGCGCCGAGCGATTCCACCTGCTCTTTCGTTGCGGGCCGCACGTCGGTCGCGGTGACGATGGCGCCGAGACGGCGCGCGGTCGCGATCGCCTGGAGGCCGGCAACGCCGACGCCCATCACGAACACCTTTGCGGCGGGCACGGTGCCGGCTGCGGTCATCATCATCGGGAAGGCACGGCCGAAGGCCTCGGCCCCCTCGATCACGGCGCGGTAGCCGGCAAGGTTCGCCTGCGACGACAGCACGTCCATCACCTGCGCACGGGTGATGCGCGGCATCAGTTCCATCGCGAAGGCGGAGACGCCGGAATCGGCGATCGTCTTCAGCGCGGCCTCGTTGCCGTAGGGGTCCATGATGGCGATGACGAGCGCACCGCGCTTGTACTGTGCGAGCTCGGAGGCTTCGGGACGCTTCACCTTGATGATGATGTCGGCGTCCTTCAGCGCATCGGCGCTGACGGTGGCGCCCACGGCGGTGAATTCGGAATCCGGCAGACCCGATTTGAGGCCGGCGCCCGGCTCGACGGCGATCTCGGCGCCCAACGCCTTGAACTTCTTCACCGTATCAGGCGAAGCGGCAACACGCGGCTCCGACGGATCGATTTCCTTGGCAACGGCGATCTTCATAGGCCCTCCGGCGACGCGGGACAGCGCGCGCGCAAACTTAAGCGTTACTCCCGCAGCGTTCGATACCGGTTTTGGGACCGGCTTGGATGCAAGTTTTATAGGCGGCAGCTGCTGCTGGCTTATGCAGCTGCCGATACGTCAGGTCAGGAAGATCGCCATCAGGATCACGATGAGCGCGACCGAGGCCGTGCCGTACTTCACCAGCTTGATGAAGCCCTCATAGGTCTGCTCGTGGGCAACGTAGTCGTTGCCGTCGGCGGTGGTGTACGCCACTTCGCTATGGTCAGCCATGTATTGTCCCCAGTCGAAAGTCGAATTCTTGGGCTGGGATACCGCAAACCTTCGGGCAGGGCAACGGCACCGATGGCCGGTTTTCGGGCAAATCAGGTGATTTGGAATTCCGATTGCCGGGAATCCGGCTGTCGCGCTGCTCAGCCCTGATCGATCATCGTGGCGGTGACGCTCGCGGTTTGCCGCCGGGGTACCGGAAGACCGAGCGCCTCGCGGACCGCGTCGATCGCCGGCTCGCCCGCTTCAGTGAATCGGGCCATATGCGGATCGACGCCGGACCCGACCGCGACCGGATTGTCACCGGACAGGAAACCGTGCGCCATGTGGAAGCCCAGCGCGCGGTAGACCTCGAACTGCTCCTCCGAGAAGAACTGGTCACCCGTGGTCTCGTGCGGGAAGCGGTCGTTTCGCCGCGCGTAGTCCCGGATATAGTCGTTCTCGTCGCCATTGAGCGACGATTTGACGTAAACGAGATAGCCCTGCTCGTCGCCTCCATAGTCGATGGTGCCGATCGCGACGTGGACATGATCTCGCGCAATGTCGTCGCGCTCGTCGGCCGCGCCGGGATCACCTGCCTTGTCGGCATTGCGCGCCATCAGCGCACGCGTGCGCTCGCGAATCGGTGTCCATGGCAGGTCGATACGGACGCCGAGATCGATGCGGGCGTAACGCTGCAACGTCATCAGGGAACCGAAATTCATCGGCGCATCGGCTTCCGCATCGACCGCGATGATCACCTTGCAGCGGCGGCGCAACAGCTCGTAGACGCCGAGATTTTCGATATGACCGCCGTCCGTCAGATAGACGCTGTCGCTGTTCTCGTACAGGCGCCCCGAGATCTCCGACCAGAAATAGATCGGCGTGGAGCGGCGCTGCGGCCGGACACGCTCATCGACGTAACGCGGGTTCTTCAGCCAATAGCCGAGCCGGACGTTGAGGAGCGCAAGCGTGGGCGTCAGCGCCTTGATCGAGCTCGACCCCATGTTCGAGGAGGCCGCGGCTCCGGAAATCGCCATTGCGGTGGCGAGATCGAGACTTTGCTCGTCGTCCTGCACCAGAGCGGTGGGCGCATAGCCCGTCGCCTCGCTGCCGACGTTCAGGGCGGAGAACACGAAGAAGTCCGCGTTGCGTCCGCGCCGGTTGGCAAAGTCGGAGCCTTGAATATTCAGCGCCGTATTGATGAGCTGATAGGGCGCGTGCAGCTTCGGCGTAGCCGGCGGCCCTGGAATCCGGGCCGTCGCGGCCGGAGCGGCGTAGAGATCCGTCAGCTTCATGCGATCGAGCGCCTTGAAATCGCGCCCCTGGTCGAGACTGGCTTCGGCGGGCGCGACGCGCCCGTCGGCCGAACGCGTCGGATCGAACAGGAAGGCCTTGCTCAGGCGATCGCGATAGAGCCGGTGCAACGAGTTCGCATTCGGCGTCAGGCAGAACGAGATAACGAACAGCAGGACGCCGGCGAACGTGTAGAGGATCACCATGTGCAGGCTGTAGGAGTAGGCGAGCTCCGAAGCGTTACCCTGGAACAGACTCGGAAAACGCACCTGAACCACCTGCCCCGCTTTCTGAGCCAGGAACAGGAGCCAGGCGGGCGTGTGCCAGGTCGGCGTCAACTGCTCGGCATCTGCCACGACCTGCGGTGCGGCTTTCGGCGTGATTTCCGCCGACAAGGTCCCCTTGCTGGCATCGAACTGAATCCTGCCCGCGAGGCTGCCGGACGGCGCGTTCGATTTGGCATTGACCAGGCACTCTCGCTGGGAGGTTGCGCCCATAACGGACGGGCACCTCTCGAACAGATCGTTGGCGATGCCCCAATAGGATAGATAGAGGTATGCGACCCAGATGACGAGCGGAAGCGCAAGGCCCGCGATCCATAGCGCGACCTTGGCCACGACCGCGAGCACAAGCGAACCCCATTGCGAGGATGCGCTGTTGCCCTTCAGCAATTCCACGAATTGCTGCCTGAACGCTGTGACGAAGACGCCGATTGGCGCAGCCACCGCCGCGAGCGACTTGATCCAGGTGATCGCAACCGCAGCAGCCGGTCCACCGATTGCGCTGCTCTCGGCGACATCGAACATCTGCTCCAGCATGAAGGGCTGAAACTCGAAGAAGGCGATCACCGCCAGCAGCACCAGGAAGGTCGCGCCCATGCTCGGCCAGTGCGAACGGAACTCCTGCCGCTTGCCGGGGCTCGCGAGCGACTGCTTGAGCGCCCATCCGAAAAACAGGACGCCCCCGATGATTGCGATCGACAGGCTCAGCGCAAAATGCTGGACCTTGAGAAACCGCGCGAAGTCGCACGCGACGCCCAGCAACAGCGCGATCCCGCCAATATAGGCGAACACGACGCTGGGACCGCTGCCGCGGACGGAGCGGGAGGTGAAATAGGCGAGCCCGCTGCAAGCGAACATCGCGAGCGCGACGACCAGGCCGAATGTGCTGAAACCGTAACGATCGATGTCGCTGAAATCATGCAGCTCGCACAACGACCTGTTGTTGAGACTGATGCCGAAGATGTTCGCATCCGTCAGGCAGCTCCGCAGCGGCGTTGACCAGATGGTGATGGCGGCAAGCAGCAGCACGATGGGCAACGTCAACCCGATATTGGCGACCAGTCCCCGCACGACGATCGCAACTCCGGTCAGGAGATCGCGGGCACCGGCAGGGATCAGATAGTTGGAATAGTTGCGCAGGTGTCCGACCGACGGCGTATCGCTGATCTCGGCGGACGTGACGGTTCCGCCGGCGGGTCTTTCGCCGAACACAAAGCGCCGTGCGGTTGTCATGGTGGCGCTGAGAGAGGTGCCGATATAGCCGCCGCCCGACACCGTGGAGAGATAGTCGATCCGGCCGATCAGATTGTGGTGGTTCAGTGCCTGGAGCACGCCGAGGCAAACGGCCGACGAGCGAATGCCGCCGCCGGACAACGCAAGCCCGACGACGTCGAGCAACTGGCAGGGTTGCAGGCCGTCGGCATCGAGGCGCCGTTCCGGTTCGCGTCGGGTGTTGATCGCCTCGATCTCATCGCAGACGATCTGATGGTGCTTCTCGCACCAGGGCGTTTCCTGATCGACGGCGGCAGCATTTCTCGCCATCGGAACCGGCGTGGCGGGCCCTTGATGGAGCATGGGTGCCTCCCCAGGGAGAAACCGATCAATCCACAATCAATAGTAGAAAATTATCTTTCGAGTATCTGTTGAGTTAGTCTTGCGGGCCGCGCGAACGTTCAATCCCACGTAGCAAATTGCCAGCCCCCGCCGCGAAGATCGCCCGCGCCCACGGATGGAACTGGGGCCGCAAAAACTTGCGACACCCGCATTCCGTGCGCCGGGAAGGAACTCGCGCTTCGCCTCAGCCCATCGCCTCAAGCTCGTCGATCATCCCGGCAATGACCGAGAGACCGCCGTCCCAGAATTTGGGATCCTTGGCATCGAGCCCGAACGGCCGCAGCAGCTCGGAATAATGCTTGGTGCCGCCGGCGGCGAGCATGTCGAGGTAGCGCTCGGCAAAGCCCTCGGCCGCATTCTCGTAGACGGCGTAGAGCGAGTTCACGAGGCAGTCGCCGAAGGCATAGGCGTAGACGTAGAACGGCGAGTGGATGAAATGCGGGATGTACATCCAGTAGTTCTCGTAGCCCGCCTTGATCTCGATCGCGGGCCCCAGGCTCTCGCCCTGCACCGACAACCAGATCTCGCCGAGCCGCGTCGCGGTGAGCTCGCCATTCTTGCGCTCGGTATGGACCGCGCGCTCGAACGAATAGAACGCGATCTGCCGCACCACGGTGTTGATCATGTCCTCGACCTTGCCGGCGAGCAGCGCCTGGCGCTGTTTCGCATTCTTAGTCTGGGCCAGCAGCCGCTTGAAGGTGAGCATCTCGCCGAACACGCTCGCGGTCTCGGCCAGCGTCAGCGGCGTCGGCGCCATCAGCGCGCCGTTCTTCGCCGCCAGCACCTGGTGCACGCCATGGCCGAGCTCATGCGCGAGCGTCATCACGTCGCGCGGCTTGCCCTGGTAGTTCATCAGCACGTAAGGATGCGCCGACGGCGTGGTCGGATGCGAGAACGCGCCCGGCGCCTTACCCGGACGAACCGGCGCGTCGATCCAGCGATCGGTGAAGAAGCGCTCGGCGATATCGGCCATTTTTGGCGAGAAGCCGCGATAGGCCGTCAGCACCATGTTGCGCGCGTCGGGCCAGCCGATGACGTCGGTCGCAGCGAAGGGCAGCGGCGCGTTGCGGTCCCAGTAAGCCAGCCGCTTCTTGCCGAACCACTTCGCCTTCAACGCATAATAGCGATGCGACAGCTTTGGATAGGCGGCGCGCACGGATGCTACCAGCGCGTCCACCACCTCGCGCTCGACGCGATTGCTCAGATGCCGAGAATCCGCGACGTCCTTGAACCCGCGCCAATTGTCGGAGATGTCCTTGTCCTTGGCGAGCGTGTTGGTGATCAGCGCAAAGGTGCGCTCATTGGCCTTGAAGGTTTTCGCCAGCGCTTCGGCCGCAGCCTTGCGCTTTGTGCCATCACGGTCCTGCAGGAAATTGAGCGTCGGCTCGATCGCGAGTTCTTTTGCACCGACCTTGAAGCGCAGGCCCGAGATGGTCTGATCGAACAGCCGGTTGAAGGCGGAATAGCCGGTCTGCGACTTCTCGAGGAAGAGCTGCTCGAGCTTGTCGTCGAGCTGGTACGGCTTCTCCTTGCGCAGATCCTCGATCCAGGGACGGTAATGCGCGAGCTCGGCGGCCTGCATCGCGCGGTTCAAAATATCGTCATCGACGCGGTTGAGCTCGAGCGCGAAGAACAAGAGATGCGTGGACGCCGCCGTCAGCCGCTCCGAGACATCGCCGTAAAACTTTGAAATCTTGGGATCAACGCTGTCGCCGGCATGGACGAGACCGGCATAGGAGCCGAGACGCCCGGCGAGATCGTCGATCGCCTCATAGCGTCGCACCGCCTCGGCGAGCCATTTTCCGCCATCTTCGTTTGCTGTCCCTGTGGCGAGCTTGCCCTTGTAGTCGGTCTCGAACGCGACGCAATCGGCGTCCATCCTTTCGAGATCGCGCGCCACTTCCGGCGCATCGATCCCGGAATAGAGGTCGGCGAGGTTCCATTCCGGAAGCCTGCCGGTCTTGCCCGCAGGCTTTGCGGGCGAAGATTTGGAGGACTTTGCCTTGGCGGCGGATTTCCTGGTGCTTGGCTTGCGGAGAGCGGGCTTGCTGGAGGCAGACTTCTTGAGAGCAGATTTGGAGCGCGAATTCATTGTGTGGGAAACCTGTGTTCAACAAGCGCGACGGCGGGCGGGGGCATCAAGGTTTAAGAGTGCGTTAATCGGCTTCGGCCAGAGTGACCCGATTCGAGACAGATAGTAGTAGCGTGCGGGGAACACCATGGCTGCCTGTATTTTGATCGCCGACGACGACGCTGTAGCCCGCCGGCTGGTCGAGAACATGGTGCAGAAATGCGGCTATGAGACGGTCGTCGTGGACTCCGGCGACGCCGCGATCGCCGCCCTCACCGCCCCCGATGCACCGGCGATCGACGCCGTCATCCTCGATCTCGTGATGCCCGGCCTCGACGGCATGGGCGTGCTGGCGAAAATCCGCGAGGCCGGCCTCGGCGTGCCCGTCATCGTGCAGACCGCCCATGGCGGCATCGACAACGTGATCTCGGCGATGCGCGCGGGCGCGGCCGATTTCGTCGTCAAGCCGGTTGGCTTGGAGCGGCTCCAGGTCTCTCTGCGCAACGCACTCAATGCCTCCGCGCTCAAGGGCGAGTTGCAGCGCATCCGTCACAGCCGCGAGGGCCGGCTGACTTTCTCCGACATCATCACCCGCGCCGAGGCAATGGCGGCCGTGATGCGCGCCGCGCAGAAGGCCGCGGGCTCGTCGATCCCCGTGCTGATCGAGGGCGAGTCCGGCGTCGGCAAGGAGATGTTCGCACGCGCCATCCATGGCAGCGGCGAGCGCAAGGCGAAGCCGTTCGTCGCGGTCAATTGCGGTGCGATTCCCGACAATCTGGTCGAGTCGATCCTGTTCGGCCACGAGAAGGGCGCCTTCACCGGCGCCACCGAACGGCACACCGGCAAGTTCGTCGAGGCCCATGGCGGCACGCTGTTCCTGGACGAGGTCAGCGAGCTGCCGCTCACCGCGCAGGTCAAGCTGCTACGCGCACTTCAGGAAGGCGCGGTCGAAGCGGTCGGCGGGCGCAAGCCGTTGAAGGTCGACGTCCGGATCATCTCCGCGACCAACCGCAGGCTGCTGGAGCGGGTCAAGCAGGGTCATTTCCGCGAAGACCTGTTCTATCGCCTCCACGTGCTGCCGCTGACGATCCCCTCGCTGCGGGCGCGGCGTGAGGACATCCCGTATCTGCTCCGGCATTTCCTGGCGCGCTTTGCCGCCGAGGAGAACCGCCTCATCACCGGCATCAGCGGCGAGGCCGTGGCGCACCTCGCCCAGCTCGACTGGCCCGGCAACATCCGCCAGCTCGAAAACGCGGTCTACCGCGCGGTGGTGATGAGCGAGGGCGACCAGCTCGACCTTGCCGACTTCCCCCTGCTCACCTCGCAGCCGCACCTCGAGACCGACATCCCGACCGCGCCGCTGATGCTCGAGCCGATCGCGGCGCCCTCGGTGGTGTCGGGTGGTGAAATACCGATCGCGCCGCTGCCGCTGGCGGGGACCCTTTCCATGCTGACCCCCACCGGCGACGTCCGCCCGCTGGACGACATGGAGAACGAGATCATCCGTTTCGCGATCTCGCATTATCGGGGGCAGATGTCCGAGGTCGCCCGCCGCCTCAAGATCGGCCGGTCCACCCTCTACCGCAAGCTCGACGAAGCCGGGGTTCCCGGACATGGCGGCAAAAGCGGTGAGGAGACGCCCTGAGCCTCATGCGAACGGAGGTTCGCTTGGCGTTGCGATGACGCCGCAAGCCCTTCGCATTACGGCAAAATCCGGCTGCGACGTGAACCGTGACTTGGAAGTGACAGACACATGGAAAAGCGTCTGCCAAAGCCGCACAATCCGTTGCAAACGGGCTTTCTTGAAGTCAGTTTGTCGTGAGTTGTCCCGGGTAGCGCTGGCCGCCCAAACGGGGCCTGTATATCGTCTGCGTAGGATTCGTTCGTCCGCGTATGAATCGTTGCGTGCAGGCGTGCAACTTTCGAGCGGCCGGCGCAGTTTAGCCCGAAGCTCATTAGGCGATAATGAAGCTGTTCCACGAGGGACAGTTCACCCGAGGGGTGCGACACAATGCGTGACTGTTTGAACCACCGTGCGGGCTTTGACCGCGTCTTGATGACGGTCGCGGCGACCTTCCTCACGGTATCGGCCAGCTCGGCCCTGGCGCAGGATCAGGTGCGCAGCAGCGCCGCCGAACTCGCGATCGAAGCCGCGATCCCGCGCCCCGAGCCCGCCAACGTCCCGCCCCCGACCGCATCCGACATCAAGCTCGACACCACCGCGACGGTTCAGGACTCCGCAAAGGAGCCGACCAAGGAACCGGTGAAGGCCGAAGCCGCACCGGCCCCCGACAAGGTCGAGACCAAGCCTACCGACGTCGCCACCACGCCTGCACCTGAGGCGCCGAAGAGCGAAACCGCCAAGATCGAGCCCGCCAAGTCCGAGCCTGCCAAGACCGAGGCCGCTAAGTCCGAGCCCGCCAAATCCGAACCGGCAAAGGCCGACACCGCGACGGCAACGCCGGCCGCGCCTGCGGCCCCCGCTGCGGCTCCGGCCGCCGAGCCGGTGAAGGCCGCGAGCAACGTTCCCGCCGCCGACCAGCCGGTCGCCGACAAGCTCAAGGACATCATCGGCGCCAAGACCTCGCGCCATTTCGACCGCAAGAACGAGCGCGCCGCGATCGAGAAGTTTTACGGTGCACGCGACTTCGCGCCGGTCTGGACCCAGGCCGGCGGCCTGACCGCTGCGGCCAAGGGCGTGATCGCGCGGCTGAAGGATGCGGCCTCCGATGGCCTCAATCCCGCCGACTACCCGGTGCCGGATTTCGCTGCCGCCACGACGCCCGATGCGCTCGCCGATGTCGAGCTGAAGCTCACCGCCAGCATGTTCGACTACGCGCGCCAGGCCCAGAGCGGCCGCATGCACTGGTCGCAGGTCAGCGGCGACATCCTCTATCCGGAGCATCCGGTCGATCCGAGCGAGGTGCTCGCCAAGGTCACGACCGCAGCCGACGCCTCCGCAGCGCTCGACAGCTACAACCCGCCGCAGAAGCTCTACAAGGAGCTGAAGGCAAAGCTCGCCGAGCTGCGCGGCCTGGGCAGCGGCCCGGTGATCGAGATCGCCGACGGTCCGGCGCTGAAATACACCCCGGCCGGCAAGAAGCAGGCTGAAATCGTTGTTGAAGATCCGCGCGTGCCGCAGCTCCGCGCCAAGCTCGGCCTCGCCGAGAACGCCGGCGACACCCGCTATGACGCCGCCGTCGCCGAAGCCGTGCGCAAATTCCAGAGCGGCGTCGAGATGAAGGTAACCGGCATCCTCGACGACAAGACCGTCAAGGCGATCAACACCCCGAAGCGCGACAAGCAGATCGACACGGTGCTGGTGAACATGGAGCGCTGGCGCTGGCTGCCGCGCGACCTCGGCGTCCCCTCGCTGGGCGATGCCTATGTCATCCTCAACATTCCCGACTACACGCTGAAGGTGATGCAGCGCGGCCAGCAGGTCTGGACCACCCGCGTTGTCACCGGCAAGCCGGGCACGCATGCGACCCCGCTGCTCACCGAGACGATGAAGTACATCACGGTCAATCCGACCTGGAACGTGCCGCCGTCGATCGTCTACAACGAATATCTGCCGGCGCTTCAGCAGGACCCGACCGTGCTCCAGCGCATGGGCCTCAAGCTCGAGCAGAACCGTGACGGCTCCGTGCACATCTCGCAGCCGCCCGGCGAAGCCAACGCGCTCGGCCGAATCCGCTTCAATTTCCCGAACAAGTTCCTAGTCTATCAGCACGACACGCCGGACAAGAACCTGTTCGCCAGGGAAGATCGGGCCTTCAGCCATGGCTGCATGCGCGTGCAGAACCCGGATCAGTACGCCTCCGTTCTGCTCAACATCGCCATGCCGAACGAGAAGTACACGCCGGAGCGCGTGCGCAGCATGTACGGCAAGAGCGAGATCGACCTGAAATTCCCGACGCCGATCCCGGTCAACATCACCTACCAGACCGCGTTCGTAGACGATGGCGGCAAGCTGCAAATCCGCAAGGACGTCTATGGCCGTGACGCGACCATGATCAACATCCTGAAGAACGGCCGCGGCAAGGACCTCGAGAACGTCGTTGCTCACTCCCAGCCGAGCTATTCACGCCCGGCGACGACGCTGCCCTCGGGCGTGGCGATTGCCAACAATGGCGGCGGCTTCGGCTCGTCGGGTCCGAACTTCTTCGAGCGGCTGTTCGGGGCGCCGACCCCGCCGCCGGCTCCGGTCGGCCGCCGGCCGCAGCAGCAGCGGGTGTTTACCCGCTGAGGCCTCCCCGATCGGTCTTTGTCGGAAATTCTCTAGTAAGATCAGCGACCTCATCCCCCTGGATGGGGTCGCTTAACGTTAACCATTCTCCACCCGAACTCCGGCAGCGGGCGTTTTTTTGCCACACTGAACCGCTTAGGTTCGTATTCTGACTTGGTTTGGGGTCGAGAAGGTCAACCTCGAATTAACCTTCTCGCTTTAAGAAAGCGTTCATCCTCTTTCGCGCGCTAACGGGGTTGCCGGGAGAGTCCATTTTGAACGCTCGTCGACTGGGTGGGCTCATTCGTGCTGACAGGTTTCGCACGCAAATTCGCAGTGCTGTCGTTGTCCCATGCGGGAGTGAAGGCCGGATCCCGGATTGGCCTCGCTTCCGCACTGCTGCTTGCTGCCGCGGGCTCGGTCCATGACGCCGCCGCGCTGAACGAGACCAAGACGCTCTCGTTCCACCACACCCATTCCGGCGAAGACCTCACCGTCACCTTCAAGCGCGATGGCCGCTTCGACGAGGCCGCGCTGAAGCAGCTCAACCACTTCCTGCGCGACTGGCGGACCCAGGACGAGACGGTCATGGACCGTCGCCTCTTCGACATCCTCTGGGAAGTCTACCGCGACGTCGACGGCAAGCAGCCGATCCAGATCATCTCCTCCTACCGTTCCCCCGCCACCAACGCGATGCTCCGCCGCCGCTCCTCGGGCGTGGCGCGCTTCAGTCAGCACATGCTCGGGCATGCGATGGACTTCCACATTCCGGGCGTGCCGCTCGAGCAGATCCGCTTCGCCGGCCTGCGCCTGCAGCGCGGCGGCGTCGGCTTCTATCCGACCTCTGGCTCGCCCTTCGTCCATCTGGATACCGGCAGCATCCGGCACTGGCCGCGCATGACGCATGACCAGCTCGCCCGCGTGTTCCCGGATGGCCGCACGGTCCACGTTCCGACCGACGGCACGCCGCTGAAGGGCTATGAGCTGGCCAAGGCCGACATCGAGCGCCGCGGCACTGGCGACGATTCCGGCAGCAAGCCGAGTTTCTTTGCCGCCCTGTTCAAGAGCAAGTCGGCTCCGGCCGCCACGAGCAGTGACGAGGATGACGAGGGCACGCCCGCCCCGGCCGCCAAGCCTGTTGCGCCGACCGTGGTTGCCGCCGCGGTCAAGCCGGCCGATCCGGTGCCGACACCGCGCGCCAAGCCGCAGATCGCCGCTGCGATCCAGCTCGCTTCGGCCGATGTGCAGCTCGTTGCACCGCCCAAGCCGAAGCCCGCGCCCGTGGCTGACAAGCCTGCGGCCGGCAAGCCCGAGACCCCGGCCGACATCATCAATGCCCGCGGCTTCTGGGATACCCCTGCGACCCCGCAGCAGGCGACGCCAGCTCAAGTGGCGGCGCTGAAGGCCCGCCAGGCGCTCGCCGCCGCCACCGAGCCGCAAGCGACCGCGAGCGTCTCCAGCGCGGCCTATCAGGCGCTGGCCTATGCGCCGGCGTCCGCCTCCCCGGTCGACCGCGCCAACGTCGTCGCCGCCTCCGCGCCGATCCCGCGTGGAGGCCGCCCCGTTGCCGCGACGCGCGGCCTTGCGCCCGCGACCGAGATCAACACGGTGGTCGGCAAGAGCATCGACGGCAGGATCGCAACCGCGACCCGCCTCTCCGCCGCCAGGGGCGAGAGCATCTGGCTCAAGATCGTGATGCTGTCGCCGAGCGCCAGCCGCGCGATGTCGGTGACGCTGATGGGCGAGCTCGATACCGTTGCCCTGCGCGGCTATTTCGTCAAACCGCAGGCCGTGGTCGCGATGGGCTTTGCCGACGATCCGATGCAGGGCCTGTCCTGCGACAGTTTTACGGGCAGCGCGACCGCGAAGCTCGAGACGACGTCGTTCGTGGTGCGCACCGCCGCGCTGCGCTGAGATCTTTCCCCTCACGCCGTTCGGTAGTCCCGCAAGCCGGGATGAAGCGCAGCGCAATCCTGGGGCACGACAGCGCCACACGCTGAAGTGTCGTCCCGGCCTGGTGCGCATCTGCACTAAGGGAGATTCCCCCACTTCCAACGGGTAATCCACCCGGTATCGCTACGCATTCCAAACGCGCATTGTGGCAATGCGCCCAGAACGGACGCGATGACAAAGTCCGAGGACGCGATTGCGTTTGCCTTGGTGTTCCGCGTTTCCGCAGCGGCGCCGCATCTCAAGGGAAGTCGCCACAGCGAAGTAGGAGCATGCGATGTCAGTTCCATGCAAGTCTGAGCTTAGCCTTCTGAACCACGACGAGCGCGAAGTCATATTGAGTACGCACCATCCGGTGGTCGGAGAGATGCAGCGCGATGGACTTGAGAGCCTTCGCGCCCGACTTCGGGATCTGCGCGACAGGGAGCGTACATTGTCGCGGCATCGACGCCGCGAAACAAAGGGAACAGCCGACCCGCGCGGCAAGAGTTTCTCCGGCACGGCAGAGCATGCAAACCGGCGCCAATCGGTTTTTGCTGCCGCCATCAAGCGCGTCAAGAACGAGCTGAGGCGCATCCGAAAGTTTGAAGCACGACGGGAGCTCGGGGAAGCGGCGCGACGGGCGTTAGCACTCCGTCGGGCGCGTCAGTTTTCTCGCCCGCAGACGACCCCAACTTCGCATGACGGCATGCGGTCCATCCCAAACCGTCGCCGGCTCAAGAAACTCCCACCGGAAAAAATCGGAAGAGTCTCGCAGGCCAACAAGCGGGCGCAGGCCCGACGAGACGCCAAACGCGGACCCGGCAATTGAGACCGAGACCGACAATCTTGCGGATCGAGGCTGCGTGCCGGACCGGCGCAATGGCGTCCTCGCCACTTCCAAGACTACAGTGTCGAAGCCTGCAGCTTCTATCTCGCTTTCCTGACCCGCCGATCCAGATGATATGTCAACGCCAGCGAGAGGCAGACGGTGAGCTCCTGCTTCGGCAGCGCGCCGGATAGGGGCAACAGCAAAGCCCTGGTCTGCCGATATTCGAACTCATCGGGAAAGCGCTCGCGGAACGTATCGACCAGCGTCGTCTTGCAGTTGAACAAAATAGCGGCGTGCTCGGAGTCCTTGAGGCGGCCGAGCCGGATCGTGCTGCCGCTGCCGGTCTCATCGGTCAGGTAAGCCGGCTCGCCCCATTTCAGCGTTTCGGTGAGCTTGCCGACATCGTGATGTGCCGCAGCGGTCGCGAAGATCAGCTCGCGGACCTGAAGCAACCGCTTGCCGATCGGCGCCGGAAGAGCGCCGAAGGCACGGTTCACCTCGCGCGGCAGCGGTGGCGCAGTCACAGCGGTCTCCGTTCACAAACGAGGGTGCAACACGCCACGCTTGTAGCCCGGATGGAGCGAAAGCGTAATCCGGAGACTACTTCCATACTGCGAGAACCCGGATTTCGCTGCGCTCCATCCGGGCTACGGCAGCAGTGCTAGAGGCGCAACGCCTCAGAGCATTCCCAGCGCCTGCATGTAGGTCTCGAGGATCGTCTCGGCCTCGGCGCGCTCGTTCGGATCCTGCTTGCGCATGCGCACGATGGTGCGCAGCGCCTTGACGTCGTAGCCATTGCCCTTGCTCTCGGCATAGACGTCGCGGATGTCGTCGGAGATCGCCTTCTTCTCTTCCTCCAGCCGCTCGATGCGCTCGATGATGGATTTGAGCTGGTCCTTGGCAAATTTCGTCGCGGGCTCGTCGTCGCGGACGGCGGCGGTGGTGGCCATCTTGGTACTCCAAATGGAACTGGCAAAACGAGGTGACGCCGGCATCCTCACCGCGCGTGCTGCCAGAACCCTTAGGGTTGGCGCCGACTGCGTTCAAGCAAGCATCGCGCTCGTCCACAGCGCGCCCACACCTTCCTGCGGCGAGGCCAAGAAAGAAGTTGTGTGGTGCGACTCACCGCCAGACTGCCGGCGAGGCCGTTCAGTGCCCGGGGTGAACCTTCTTCATCGCCTCGACCTGCTCGGGCGTGGCCGTGCCCTGGTATTTCGACTTCCAGGTCTCGTAGGGCATGCCGTAGACGGCCTCGCGGCTCTCGTCCTTGCTTAAGCTCACGCCCTGCGCGTCGGCGGCGTCCTTGAGCCAGTTGGACAGGCAGTTGCGGCAGAAGCCGGCCAGATTCATCAGATCGATGTTCTGGACGTCGGTCCGCGTCTTCAGATGATCGACCAGGCGCCGGAAAGCGGCCGCCTCGAGCTCCGTTCTGGTTTTGTCGTCGATTGCCATGGCTGGATCCCTTCGGCCTGAATTGGTTCTGCCCCCGATGGGGGTCACCCTTACGGGATCAGGTGGGCCCTTGTCACAGATTTTGCCACATCGCGGCGCAAACGGCGCTGGAGCCAACCCGAAGGCCGGTTCCCCCGGCCCTACGCCAAATCGTCAATCATCTGGTATACGTTCCGCGACAATGATCGCCGAATCTCCCCGCGCCCCCCTTCGCCTGCTCGCCCGGTTGGTCCCGGTGCTGGTGGTTGGCCTGCTGTGCCTCTGGGCCAGCCCGGCTTCCGCCGACTTCCGGCTTTGCAACAACACCTCGAGCCGGGTCGGCATTGCGCTCGGCTACAAGGACGCCGAGGGCTGGACCACCGAGGGCTGGTGGAACATCTCGTCCCGGTCCTGCGAGACCCTGCTGCGGGGAACGCTGGTCGCCCGCTATTATTACATCTACGCGATCGACTACGACCGCGGCGGCGAATGGTCGGGCCAGGCCTTCATGTGCTCGCGCGACAAGGAATTCACCATCCGCGGCACCGAGGATTGCCTCGCGCGCGGCTACGACCGGACCGGCTATTTCGAGGTCGATACCGGCGAGCAGCGGGCCTGGACGGTTCAGCTCACCGACGCCAACGAGCAGCCGTCACAGCAGCAGCGCGTGCCCGGCCTGCCGGGCCCTGTCGGCCCGGGTGGTGGCGTTCCGGGTTTGCCCAATAGTCCGCCCGGTGGTACGCCCCCCGCCGCGCCTGGCCTTCCGCCAGCCCCCTCGCCACCGTCTGGAAATAAGCCATGAGGCGTCTTCGCCGTATCAAGATTCTCGCGACCCTGGGACCTGCCTCTTCGGACCTCGCGATGATCCGCCGCCTGTTCGAGGCCGGCGCCGATCTGTTCCGCATCAACATGAGCCACACCCCGCATGACAAGATGCGGGAGCTGGTCGCGACGATCCGCAACGTCGAGAGCAGTTATGGCCGGCCGATCGGCATCCTGGTCGATCTCCAGGGCCCGAAGCTCAGGCTCGGCGCCTTCGCGGAAGGCGCGGTCCAGCTCCAGAACGGCCAGATCTTCACGCTCGATTCCGACAAGACGCCGGGCGATGCCACGCGCGTCAATCTCCCGCATCCGGAGATCCTGGCAGCACTCAGGCCCGGCCATTCGCTGCTGCTCGACGACGGCAAGGTGCGCCTGATCGCGGAGGAGACCTCGAAGGAGCACGCGGTGACGCGTGTCGTGGTCGGCGGCCGGATGTCCGACCGCAAGGGCGTCAGCCTGCCCGACACCGATTTGCCGGTCTCGGCGATGACGCCGAAGGACCGTGCCGACCTCGAGGCCGCGCTGGTGACCGGCGTCGACTGGATCGCGCTGTCCTTCGTGCAGCGCGCCGACGACGTGATCGAGGCCAAGAAGATGATCCGCGGCCGCGCCGCGGTGATGGCCAAGATCGAGAAGCCGCAGGCGATCGACCGCCTCGCCGACATCATCGAGGCCTCCGACGCGCTGATGGTGGCGCGCGGCGATCTCGGCGTCGAGCTGCCGCTGGAGCGCGTGCCGAGCCTCCAGAAGCAGATGACGCGCATGGCGCGCCGCGCCGGCAAGCCGGTGGTGATCGCGACCCAGATGCTGGAATCGATGATCCAGTCGCCGGTGCCGACCCGCGCCGAGGTCTCGGACGTCGCCACCGCCGTCTATGAAGGCGCCGACGCCATCATGCTGTCGGCGGAATCGGCGGCCGGCAAATTCCCGGTCGAGGCGGTCTCGACCATGAACCGCATCGGCGAAGAGGTCGAGCGCGACCCGATTTATCGTTCCGTGCTCACCGCGCAGCGCCCCGCGCCGGAATCCACCGCCGGCGACGCCATCGCGGACGCCGCCCGCCAGATCGCCGAGACGCTCGATCTGCCGGCCCTGATCTGCTGGACCAGCTCGGGCTCGACCGCGGTGCGCGTCGCGCGCGAGCGGCCGAAGCCGCCGATCGTGGCGATCACGCCCAACATCGCGGCTGGACGCCGGCTGGCGGTGGTCTGGGGCGTGCATTGCGTGGTGGCGGAAGACGCGCGCGACCAGGACGACATGGTGAGCCGCGCCGGCCAGATCGCCTTCCGCGACGGTTTTGTCCGCGCCGGCCAGCGCGTGATCATCGTCGCCGGCGTGCCGCTCGGCATTCCCGGCACCACCAACATGGTGCGCATCGCCTCGGTCGGCCCCGAGGGCGGCGCGGATATCTAGTCCGCCGGAGTCCGGCAAACAAAAAAAGACGAAAACAACCCCATGCACAGTAGCCGGCGTTGCCGGCGAAGGTGCTCGGGTTTTGTGGAAAAGCGCGCTCGGGCAATGACCTGAGCGGAATCAGGTCTCGGCCCCGGCCGCGCCCTGCTCTTCAGGCCCCGACCAGCGCTTTCGCGGTCGGCAGCAGCGTCTGCTGCACCACCAGACCGCGGGCACGGGCGTCCATCACGCCGACGGCGCGCAGGGCCAGCAGCGTCACGGTCTGCACCGCATCGCGCATCCTGGCGGGATCGTCGAGATTGTCGGGCGCGAGCGGCCCGACCAGGGCCTCATGCAGCGCCCCTAACAGCGCGGTGGCGGCGAGCGCGGTATCCTGCGCCGGCAAATGGCCGGCACGCACGGCGGCGTCGATCCGCGCGGCGATCTCGCCGGCGATCTCGCGGCGGCTGGCCAGGCGGGACGCGCTGACATCGACGTCGACCGGCTCGGCCAGGATGCCCCAGGCCAGCCTGCGCTGCGACAGCGTATGGACCGCCACAGTGGTGACGGCCGCCGCCAGCGCCGAGGATGGGCCGGGCGCGGCATCGGCCGCCCGGCGGATCGCCGCGAGCTCGTCGCGCGACACCTCGGCAATCAATTCGGAGATCAGCTCGGACTTGGACGGGAAGTAACGGTAGACCGTTCCGGCCGCGACACTGGCCCGGACAGCAACCGGCGCGATCTGCACCGCCGCCATCCCACCTTCCGCCGCAGCTTCCCGCGCTGCAGCAAGGATCGCACTGCGCCTGGCCGCAAGGCGCTTCACCACTTGATGCGTTCGCCGATAAACCATGGCGCGCTTCCTGTCCCACACGCCAGCCGCACGCCCCGCGCGGCCGAACGCGTCGTCCCTGCAATAGATGCAAATCGTCCCGCAAGGACTGAACAACTATTCAAAGTGAATGACAAGATGCAAATGCGTAGAACGTCACGCCGGACGGACGGGAGCGCCAAGCCTGGTGACGCCGGCTGGAGGGCTTTGAAGAAGAACGTGCCGGGAAGCTTGCCTGCGGGCCCATCCTTCGAGACGCCCGCCTACGGCGTGCCCTCAGGATGAGGTCGCGTTTCGCGGCAAGATATCAGACCCTCTTGGTGAGGAGCCCGCCAAAGCGGGCATCTCCGGACGATGCTCTGCATCGCCGGGCGAACCATGCAGGCCGAGCAGCCTCCGGCTCACTCCACCCCGCAAAAGAAAAGAGCCCCGTCCGGGACGGGGCTCTCGAAACTCTCAGATCGTCCGGTCTTACTTGAGGCTGGACGAGATCGAGCCGAACTTGGTGTTCAGCGAGCTGCCGAGGTTGTTGACGACGGTGATGATCGCGAGCGCGATGCCGGCAGCGATCAGGCCGTATTCAATGGCGGTGGCGCCGGATTCATCCTTCACGAAACGCGAAACGAGGTTCTTCATAGACTGCTCCCAAAGAGTACACGAGGCTTACAAATGGTCTGGTCTTTTCGGCTTCCCAGCGCCGCCCGACCATGGAACCGAACCTAGAGGCAAAGAATTGCGCCGCAGTTAATTCGACTGCGGAAACACGAAGCGGATTGCACGTATTCGACGATGGTAAAGGAGAATTGAAAACAATCCGTTAAATCGTAGCTATCCGCGGCAATGCCGCGGGGGCGCGATTTACCCGAAGTTATGACCGCGCATGGTCCAATGCCGCCCGCTCGGCCAACCCGACAAGAACGAGGCGGCATGTCCCTTTCCTTTGCCAACAGCATTGCGATGCAGAGCCGCGCGCGAGCACTGCTGCCGCTCTGCGTCGGTGCCGGCACCTATCTGTTCTTCCTCTTCGTCGGCGACACGCTGCTTCAGGACTCCGACTCGTTCTGGCAGATCAAGATCGGGCAATGGATCCTCGATCACGGCGCCCTGCCCTACACCGACTTCTATTCCTTCACGCGCCCAGGGGAATCCTGGATCTCGACGTCGTGGCTATCGCAGGTGCTGTTCGCCTTCTCCTACGCGCAATGGGGCTGGGCAGGTCCGGTCATCCTCACCGCGACCGGGATGGCGCTCACCGCTGCGGTCTTCGTCTATCTGCTCGACGCGCAGATCGAGGCGCCGCGCTCGGTGCTGTTCGCGATGCTGGCGTTGCTGCTGGCACTGCATCACGTGCTGGCGCGTCCGCATATTCTGGCGCTGCCCGTCATGGTGGCGTGGGTCGGCCTGCTGATGGCGGCTGCCGACCGCAGAAGCGCGCCGTCCTGGACCTGGCTGCCCCTGATGGCGCTCTGGGCGAATTTGCATGGCGGCTTCGTGCTGGGCCTCACGCTGATCGGTCCGATCTCGCTCGAAGCGGTCGAGCATGCCGAGAAGGGAGCGCGGCTGAAGCTGTTCATGCGCTGGGTGCTGTTCGGCGTCGGCGCGCTGATCGCTGCCTGCTGCACGCCTTACGGCTGGCGGACGCTGATGGGTGCGACCAACATCCTCAGCCTCGGCGAATTGCTGTCACTGATCTTCGAATGGATGCCAGCGAACTTTGCCACCTTCACCGGATTCGAAGGCGCACTGCTCGGCCTGATCGCACTCGGCTATTATCGCGGCCTCGTGCTGTCGGCGCCGCGGATCTTCCTGATCCTGTTCCTGACCTGGAGCGCGCTGACCCATGTCAGGAATATCGAGGCCTTCGCCTTCCTGGTGCCGCTGGTGCTGGCAAAGCCGCTCGGCGAGATGTTCGCGCGCCCGCCAGCGGACACAGCCGGCGCCGACCGCTGGCCGGCCCGCTATGTCACCGCGCTCGGCGCGCTCATGATCGTGGCCGCGAGCTGGACCTCGACCTCGCTTTACATGGGACACCATCGCTTCACGTTCACGATGGCGCAGACGCCGGTAGCGGCGGTCGACCTGCTCGAAAAACTCGGGGTGCAGCGCATCTTCAACGCCTATCAGTTCGGCGGCTATCTGATCTCGCGCGACGTCCCTGTTTACGTCGACGGCCGCGCCGAGCTCTATGGCGAAAAGTTCGTCATGGACTTCTTCAAGGCGACGGAAGGCAAGAAGCCCGAGCTGCTGCCGCGCCTGCTCGACCAGTACAAGATCGACGCGACGCTATTGGTCGCCGATGCGCCGGGCCCGCAAATCCTCGACCAGCTCAAGGGCTGGAAGCGGATCTATACGGATGACATCGCCGTCATTCATGTGCGGGACAATGCGGACGGCGCGGCGGTGCCGTCGAAGTGAGGACCTAGCTTCAGGCGCGTCCTCTCAGATCCGACGTTCGCTTAAAGATGTGAAGCGGACCTAGGCACGCATTCCGGCCATTTCGCCGTTTGCCCCAAGGCGGTCGTCAAGCGGCAATGTCAGTTGCTGTTATTCGACTTATGCGCCCGGAGTCAGCGTAGCAGCGATGACAAGGGCTCGCGCGGTTTTCGTATGGGCTTGAACCATCTGCCTCGTGTTAACGACCAAGAGCCAATCACGTTCGACGATCTGATGACCCTCCTGGTTATTCTGTCCTTCGGCTTTCCCGCCATGCCATGGTTTTTGGGTGCGCGATGGGGGTCGAGAGGAGTTTGGCTCAGTACAGGATTTGCCGTAGTCATCCTGTTATGTTTTTTTCCAATATTGTTCTGGGTTGCATGCGGGGCCTGTGGGCAGGGCGCGATAGCCATCTTTGTGCTGGCGCCGATCTGGATTGCTTCGGCATTGCTTACGGTCACTTCGGCGGCGTTCGCTTACTACAAATTCGCGCGCTGATTTCCGCAAGACCGCGAAGGCGCTGGGGGTAACGATACCGCCCACGCTGGGCATCGCAGATGAAGTGATTGAGTATGGCATCAGCGATGTCAGCTTGTGGCCCTTAGCCGAAACTCGCCCGAACACGTGTCATGTCGGCTGTCAGAGGTCAACCAGACGCCTAAGCAGCTTGGCGTCTACCGCCGCTTCTGACCCATCTCGGACATTTGGACGCAGCGACCGGGCCGATTGTTCTCATCGGCGTCCCGTCTTGAAGTGCTAGACTTCGACATGGACGAGGCGTTTTCCATTGGGGGTTCCAATGAGACGGCGCGGTTTCATCACGCTTGTCGGCGGCGCGGTGGTGGCGTTGCCGCTCGCAGCGCTGGCCCAGAAAGCGGGACGGACCTATCGCCTGGGTTGCTTGTCTCCGCATCCTCGCGACATTGACTTTAACGTACGTTTTTTCGACAACCTACGGCGCGCTGGTTTCATTGAAGGCCAAAACCTCACGATTGATTACCGCGCCTTTGCACCTCATATCGATCTGCTTTCGCAACATGCGGCGGAGCTGGTCATAGCCCAACCCGATGTCATCTATGCTGCTTCAGGCGCGGCAGCTGACGCCGTACAGCAGGCGACCAAGAGCATTCCCATCGTTGGGATCACAGGCGATTTGGTCGCGGAGGGCTTGGTAAAATCGTTCGCCCGGCCCGATGGCAATATCACGGGGATCAGCATTTTCGGCGCTGACCTTGACGGCAAGCGACAGGAAATCCTGATCGAAGCCGTGCCTGGAATTCGCCGCATGGCGGCTCTCGCCGATACCAGCTTGTTAACAACTGAGGCGAAGACGCGCGCTCTGCAAGAGGCGGCGCGCGCAAAAAACGTCGAGCTTTCAATCTATCGCGTCACCAGAGCCGAGGAGATTGTCGCGACTATCGATAGGGCACAGGCATCGGGGGCCACGGCGCTAAATGTTCTTGGTTCCGGGATGCTCGACGGCAATGGTCCGCTGATTATGGAACGAGTTGCAGCACTGCGCCTTCCAACCATGTATCAGTGGGGAGTGCGGGCCGAGCAAGGTGGCTTTATCGGCTACGGCCCATCCTCCGATCACTTGGCAGACCTTACTGCCCGATTTGCGGCGAGCCTTTTGCGCGGCACGATGCCTGCCGATCTGCCGGTCGAACAGCCGACGAAATTCGAGCTGGTGATCAACCTCAAGACCGCTAAGGCGATGGGTGTGATGGTTCCGGAGGCTCTATTGGCGCGCGCTGACAAGGTGATCGAGTGAGACGATGCTGTTTGCTGCATTGCATGAGTCCGTTTCTGGCCCATCAGCGAAGTGGCGACACCTTTCATTGGGGTCCGCTTGGTGGGGTAGAGCGGACTGACTTTGCTCACTCTGCGTTCTTCGCATTTTGACCCATAGCGGACGTGAACATTTTGCGTTGGCAAGCGCCGCCAAGACGGACGATGGCTCCTTGCTATGGACCCGCTCGTCTCGCAACGAGAATATTGGCTATACACTGCAAGACGATTTCGTTTTGTTGATTGCGCACTCGGATTTGGTTGCGCACGATGCCTCGATCAGGTTTCGACTTAGACTCCCGCTTCTCCAGAACAATCATTTCAAGATCGAGTTCATCTCCTGGGCGTACCGGGTTCGGCAGCCTTAACTCATCCCAACCCATTCCGGCGAGGACATGGAGCCGAGGCTGGAGCTTCGGCGTGAGCGAGATGAAGATCGAAAACGTATGGGCGCTCGATGCGGTTAGTCCTCCAAAAATTGAACGTGCTGCTGCCTCCTCATCGAGGTGACGGGGCGCTGGATCATATTGCTTGGCGAACTGGACGATCTCTTCCTTCGAGACCAGATAAGGACCAGCCTTGCTAGTCATACCAATTTCGGCATCTTCAAAATACAGCTGGGTCATGGCTTCGTCCTCTGCGGATGAAGTAAATCAGGCACGGCTCAACGCGGCGGGATTATAACCCTTTTCAAGCATCAATTTCTGTTCTTGTCCGGCTAACCCGCACGTCGTTCAGGCGAGTCGCACCAATTTCCAAGGCAGCCTTTCCCGGATGAGCAAACACCAAAGGTCATCATCCGAAAATCAGCTCCTGGCCCATCAGCGAAGTGGCGACACCTTTCATTGAGGTCCGCTTGGTCGCGTAGAGCGGACTGACTTTGCTCACTCTGCGTTCTTCGCATTTTGACCCATAGCGGTCTTCCATTGATCTAGATCAACGTGAGGTACATCCAGGAAGTTTGGTTCAATCGTCGAACAAGAGAGGACGCTTATGAGCGATCATCCAGAAGACGGTCCCCCGAACGAATCCTCCTCAAACGCATCCGAAAAAAAGAGGCGCGGCAATGACGGCATGCAACGACGCGACCTTTTGTTGGGTGGTTCGTCGCTCGCTGCGATGACGGCTTTGGCGGCGACGGCGCCAGCGACCGCTCAAGTGCAACAGGCTGCACCGGCACCTGCAGCAGCACCCGCATCGACGGGACCGAAGCTTGGCGAGATCCTGCCGTTTCCGCAGCCGCCGCGTCCTGTCATCACCGAGCCGGATTGGCGCAAGGTGCCGCAGCCGAAGCCAGTCTCGATCCGGCCGCCGAAGGGCGCCCCCAACATCCTGGTCATTCTTCAAGACCAGACTTCCTATGCGGACCCATCGACCTTCGGCGGACCGATCAACTTCCCGACCATGGATCGTCTCGCCAAAGAGGGGCTGACGTACACGAACTTTCACGTCAACAGTCTGTGTTCGCCGAGCCGCACCGCGCTATTGACCGGACGCAATCAACATCAAAATAGCCAAGCCGCTGTAGTTGATGGTGCGACCTCATATCCCGGCGACACCGGCATGCGGCCAAAGAGCGTTGCGCCTATCGCTGAAATTCTTCGACAGTGGGGCTATTGCACGTCGATGTTCGGCAAAAGCCACGAGACGCCGCCGTGGGAAACCAGCATGAGCGGCCCGTTCGACCGCTGGCCAGCGCGACAGGGCTTTGAAAAATTCTATGGCTTCATCGGCGGCGAGAAGAACTTGTTCCGGCCCTACCTCGTGGATGGCACTACCGAACTCGGCGTGCCGCGCGACCCAAACTATCATTTCAACGTCGATATCACGGACAAGGCGATAGGCTGGATACGTGGTACGCGCTCGCTGACCCCAGATCGTCCGTTCTTTATGTATTACGCCACGGGCGGCGCGCATCCGCCTCACACGCCGCCGAAAGAATGGCTCGATGTCTACAAGGGGAAATTTGATCAGGGGTGGGACAAGCTACGCGGGGAAATTCTTGCGCGTCAGATAAAGATGGGCCTGATGCCTCCGGGCACCAAGATTGCTGAAAACCCTCCTGAAATTCCTAAATGGGACGCCCTTTCGGACGACGCGAAGAAGGTGCTGTCGCGGCAAATGGAAGTCTATGCAGGCTATGCCGAGCATACCGACCGCGAGATCGGGCGTTTGATCGATGCGATCGGGGATCTCGGCGAACTCGACAACACCATCGTGATCTATATCGCCGGCGACAATGGCGGCACCGCGATCGGTGGTCTAAACGGAACCTTCAACGAATGGTCCAACCTCAACGACGCACCCGAAGACATCCCGTATCTCAGGACCCGAATGGACGAGTATGGCGGACCGAACTCCTACCCCAACTATTCGGTGGCCTGGGCAATGGCCGGCTCCACGCCGGCAACCTGGTGCATCAATGCCTGTCAGGGCGGCGGCCAGAATCAGGGGATGGTCATTCGCTGGCCGGGCGGCATCAAATCGAAAGGGGAAATCCGCAGGCAATATACCCACCTGATCGACGTTGGCCCCACCATCCTTGAAGCCGTCGGCATCCCCGAGCCAAAGATAGTCAACGGCGTCGAGCAGATTCCGATGGCCGGCACCAGCATGATCTACTCGTTCGACGATGCGGCGGCAAAGGATCGCCACACCGTCCAGTACAACGAGTGCAGCGGCAATCGCAGCATCTACAAGGACGGCTGGATGGCCTGCGTGATGCACCGCGCGCCATGGGAGAGCAGCCCCCGCGTCGATGACTACGCCAAGGACAAATGGGAGCTTTACAATGTGGCCGTGGACTTCGGACAGGCCACCGACCTCGCCGCGCAAAATCCCGCGAAGCTGAAAGAACTGCAGGATCTATTCCATCAGGAGGCGATCAAGTTCGGCGTTTATCCGATGGATGACCGCTCCTTCGCACGGCTGAATGCGACCAATGCCGGGCGGCCTGACATTATGGCCGGCCGTACCGAGGTGACCTACTACGCCGGGATGACCGGCATGGCTGAAAATGTCTTCATCGACACGCTCAGCCGTTCCTATGTCGTCACCGCCGACCTGGTCATTCCCAAAGGCGGCGCCAACGGCGTCGTGGTCTCGCAGGGTGGCCTGTTCGGCGGCTGGAGTCTTTACGTCAAGGACGGAAGACCCAAGCTCGCCTACAACTGGCTGGCGCGGGAGAAATACTTCATCGAAGGCAAGGAGGCTCTACCGGAAGGCAAGGTCACGCTGGTCTATGATTTCACCTATGACGGCGGCGGCCTGCACAAGGGCGGCACCGGCGTGCTGTCGATCAACGGCAGGAAAGTCGGCGAAGGCCGCATCAATAAGACGCAGGGTGCGGTGTGGTCGCTGGCCGGTGAGACCGCCGACATCGGCATGGATGCCTACTCCCCAGTGTGCGATGACTACGATCCTTGGGAAAACGCCTTCACTGGCACCATCAACACAGTGAAGATCAAACACAAGGCTTGAGCGCAAGACTTGCCCCTTCCCCGTTACGCGAGGAGGGCTCTCTTTGTGTCCCGCGCCAACACCAGTTCGTTCCTGGCCCATCAGCGAAGTGGCGACGCCTTTCATTGAGGTCCGCTTGGTGGGGTAGAGCGCACTGACTTTGCTCACTCTGAGTTCTTCGCATTTTGACCCGTAGCGGACATTCCCATCGGGACGATGGGAGATAGAAATCACGCCGTCGCTGCCACATCGTTGGCAACGATCGCCAATATTTCGGCGGCGTGTGAACTCGCGATAAAGTGCCCGCCATCAGCGACTTCGTGCCATACCGCTCCAGGCATCCGCTCACCCAGCGGTTTGTTTACTGCGTAAGGCACAAACGTATCGGCGCTGCCTTGCCACAGATGAACCGGCCTATGGATCGCCGTGACGTCGAATGGCCACTGTTGGTAGAGCATCTGCGCATCGGTCACGAGACCGTCAACGCCTTGCCGGAAGCACTCGCGTCCAGACTCCACGATGGCACTCAACACATCGTCATCAGCAAGCGCCGCGAGGTCAGCGGGGCAGCTCGCCTTCAGCAATGCCTTCTTGTACTGCTCCGGAAACCGCGTCGCAGCGAGATCGATCAGGTCATACATTAGCTGGAAACCCGGCCGGAAATGCAGTGCAAGGAACCCGCCCATGGCGTCGGTCGAGGACAGATCCTTCGCCGCCCAATTCGTACCGAATGCGCCGTAGGATCCGGGAGCGATGCTGGTCACGTGTATCAGCCTCGCGGGATCGAGGTACGCCGCTGCCGCGAGCGCCCAAGGACCACCCTCAGACCAGCCTGTGACCGCAAAGCGATCGGTCTCAAAGGCGTTGGCAATCGCTCCCAGGTCTGCGGCCCAGCCTGCGAAGGTGCGACCGTGTTGAGGATCTGATTTGCCTTGGCCTGGACGGTCCACGCACACAAATCTCAAACCAAGTTTGAGCGCGTGAGACGCAAAAACCTTGGCTTCCAGCCGGCTCGATGGTCCGCCATGATTGTGAAGTACGAGCGGACCGTTCGGGTCGCCGACCTGAAGGTAAGCCAGTGATCGACCGCCGATCTGGATTGCACCTTCGCCAGGACGCGCAGCGTTGCTTGAATTTCTCAAATACATGCCCTCCGTCGGGCCTCGATGACTCGTCGATCTCGCGGAGCCTTTGTCTCAGTGAACCATCTCTTTCTGGAATTTCTTGATCGTGGGCTGCAACAACGGCCGCCATGGTCACATGGCTGTCGGATGTCTGCAACTGGCCCTCAGTAGCCATTTCGGCGTTCGAGGCTGACGCCGGCTTTCGCCCCGAAGCGGGCACTTGCGACTTAAGGACCGATCGGTCTATATATCGATCATGAGCCGCCGAACCCCAGTGCAGTCGCCCCGTGGCCGTCCCCGAAGCTTCGACGTGGATGCCGCGGTCGAACGCGCGATGGGGGTGTTCTGGTCGCGCGGCTATCACGCCACGGCGCTGCCGGACCTGCTTCGCGCTACAAAACTCTCGCGTGGCAGCCTTTATGCCGCGTTCGGCGACAAGCACTCGCTCTTCCTGCGCGCGCTCGATCGCTACATTGCGGATGCCGTGACGCGGATGGATGTCGAGCTCGCCCCCCGCAGGGAGCCGCTCGACGCCCTGCGGGCCTATCTTGCCGGCTATGTCGACCGCACCAGCGGTGCCAACGGCCGGCGCGGCTGCCTGCTGGTGGCCACGGCCATGGAGCTGGCCGGCCAGGATGCCGAGATTGGTCGTCGCGTCGCGGGCTTCTTCAGGGCCATGGAGGCCCGCCTGGCCAATGCCCTGTCCCGTGCGAAGGTGGCGGGCAAGCTGGCTCACGGTGTCGATCCCGCGAGTGCCGCCAAAATTCTGGTCTGTTTCGTCGAGGGCCTGCGCGTGGTCGGCAAGACGGCGCCGGCGCGGGCCACATCGCAAGCCACCGCTGACGCTCTGTTCGATCGGTTCGTCAGGTAGCAACCCAATCAGGTCGACCGACCCCGGACGCCTCCGCACTTTGGCGCGCTAATATATGGACCGATCGGTCTTGAAAGGAAGATGCCATGTCTGCCATCCAGATCGTCTGCGCGGTAGCCGTTCCCCTGCTCTGGGGTTATCAGTTCGTGGCCATCAAGGTGGGCGTTGCGGAGTTTCCACCGCTGTTCTTCCTCGCGCTGCGCTTCCTCGCGATCGCACTGCTGCTCGTTCCGTTCGTCAAACGGCCGACGCGCGAGCAGTTCGGCCCTGTCGTCGCGATTTCGATCTTCCTTGGTGGCCTGAACTTCGGCCTGTTCTATGTCGGCCTCGGGCTCGGCTCGGGAAGCCTGTCGGCCGTCGCGTATCAGCTCGCGACGCCCTTCACCGTCCTGCTGGCCTGGCCGCTGCTTGGCGAGCGGCCGTCTCTCATCACGTCCGCCGGCGTGCTGCTTGCCTTTGCCGGCGTGGCCGTGCTGGCGGCGGGTCCAGCCCTCTCGGCAAACGCGCTTCCGCTGCTGCTCGTGGTCGGGGCCGCCTTCGCGTTCGCGGTGTCCAACGTCCTGACGAAGCGCTACGGCCCATTCGATCCCCTGATGCTGATGGGGTGGTCGTCGCTGTTCACGGTGCCGCAGGTCATGTTGATGTCGCTGCTGCTCGAATACGGACAACTGGCGAGCCTCGTCACAGCGGATGGACGCGGCTGGCTGGCGCTCGCCTACACGATTTTCATTGGCGGAATTGTCGGGTTTGGCCTTTGGTTCTGGCTGATCGCCCGCTGCTCGATGGGCCGGGTCGCGCCCTTCGGCCTGCTGCTTCCGGTGTTCGCCTTGACGTCGAGCGTGCTGTTCCTTGGCGAGCGCATGACCCCGAAGTTGATCGCCGGCGGGCTGCTTGCGATCGCAGGCGTTGCGATGACACAAGTCAGACCGAGCGCGCGCCCCATTTGAGCCCGGACGTTGCGTTGTGGCATCGATGTCGTCTGCCCGGCAACGGAGATCACGAGGCTTCACGTCTCGGTGGTGGACCGTGTTGCGACGTGACGCCCACAACTTGCCGTGCGCTAATATCCGGTCGAACAGGAGGGCGTATCATGATGTTTCGCAATCTTCTCGCCGCGCTTGTCGTCACGGTCGCGATCAGCGCGGCACATGCGGCACCGCAATGGCTGAACCTGCCGCCGACGCCGACACTGCCCAGGGCGGCGCAGAGCGGCTTCGCGCCCGTCAACGGCATCAAGGTCTGGTACGCAATTTTCGGCCGCGGCGAGCCCGTCCTGTTGCTGCATGGCGGCCTCGCCAACGCCAACTATTGGGGCCGCCAGGTCCGCGCGCTGCAACGGCACTATCAGGTCATCGTCATGGACAGCCGCGGGCATGGGCGCAGCAGCCGCAATCAGGAGCCCTATGGCTACGATCTGATGGCCTCGGACGTGGTCGCCCTGCTCGATCACCTGAAGATCGGGAAAGCTGCGATCGTCGGCTGGAGCGACGGCGCGATCATCGGCCTCGACATAGCGATGAAGCATCCGGAGCGCGTGAGCAGGCTGTTCGCCTTCGCCGCGAATTCGGATCCGTCAGGCGTTGCGGACATCGCGTCGAGCGACGTCTTCAACGCCTACATCGCGAGAGCCGGCGAGGAGTACAAGCGCCTCTCGCCGACCCCGACCGAGTACAAGAGCTTCGTCGCCGAGATTACCAAAATGTGGGAGAGCCAGCCGAAATGGACGGCGTCGGATCTCGCGACGATCAAGGTCCCGACCTGGATCGTGGACGGCGACCACGACGAGGCGATCAAGCGCGAGAACACCGAGTTCATGGCGGCAAACATTCCGGGCGCCGGCCTGCTGATCCAGCCGGAGGTCAGTCACTTCTCGTTCCTGCAGGATCCCGAGCAGTTCAGTGACGACCTGCTGCATTTTCTGGAGCGTGGCGGTGAGAGGCCGGGAGCAGCAGCGAAGTGAGAAGATCGTAGGGTGGCAAAGCGCACTTGTCCCGCCGCAGTTCGAAGAGCGAAGGCGGAAGCGTGTCCACCACTTCTGCCGTGACTGCCGAGGGATGGTGGGCACGGCGCAAGAGCGCCTTTGCCCATACGGGAGCGGCGCCAAGTCATTGCGAACGCAGCTGCATCAACATCGTCATTGCGAGCGTAGCGAAGCAATCCAGACTGTCGCCGCGGAAAGACTCTGGATTGCTTCGCTACGCTCGCAATGACGAGGCAACACTTGTCTCCACCCGCAAGGTCCCAATAGCCAACAAAAAACGCGGCGTTTCCGCCGCGTTTTTCAATTCGATCTGACGCTTCTCGATTACGCCTGCGGCTGGGGCTCCAGGCCGGGATCCGGATCGGGGCGCGGACGCGACTTGCCGGCCGGGGGCACGGCGGAGGCGCGCGGCGTAGCCGGCTCGAGCACGGACTCGCGGTTCGGCTTCTTGCCCTTGAGCAGGTCGATGATCTCGTCGCCGGAGAGGGTCTCGAACTCGAGCAGGCCCTTGGCGAGCGCTTCAAGATCGGCGCGCTTCTCGGTGAGAATGCGGGTCGCTTCGTTGTAGCCCTCTTCGACGAAGCGCCGGATCTCGGTGTCGATCTTCTGGACCGTGGCTTCCGACGCATTCTGGGTGCGCGACACCGACATGCCCAGGAACACCTCGTCCTGGTTCTCGCCATAGGAGACGGTGCCGAGCGCCTCCGAGAGGCCCCAGCGCGTCACCATCATGCGGGCCAGACGCGTCGCCTGCTCGATGTCGGAGGATGCACCCGAGGTCACCTTCTCACGGCCGAAGATCAGCTCCTCGGCGACGCGGCCACCCATCATGATGGCAAGGCGCGAGGTCATCTGCTCCAGCGACATCGACAGCTTGTCGCGCTCGGGCAGCTGCATCACCATGCCCAGCGCACGTCCGCGCGGAATGATGGTCGCCTTGTGGATCGGATCGGTCGCGACGACGTTGAGGCCGACGATGGCGTGGCCGCCCTCGTGATAGGCCGTCAGCAGCTTCTCTTCCTCGGTCATGACGAGCGACTTGCGCTCGGCGCCCATCATCACCTTGTCCTTGGCCTCTTCGAACTCGGCCTGCGTCACCATCCGCTTGTTGCGGCGGGCGGCGGTCAGGGCAGCTTCGTTGACGAGGTTCATCAGGTCGGCGCCGGAGAAGCCCGGGGTGCCGCGCGCGATGGTCTTCAGGTTGATATCCGGCGCCAGCGGCACCTTGCGGACGTGAACCTTGAGGATCTGCTCGCGGCCGACGACGTCGGGATTGGGCACCACGACCTGACGGTCGAAGCGGCCCGGACGCAGCAGCGCGGGATCGAGCACGTCGGGACGGTTGGTCGCGGCGATCAGGATCACGCCCTCGTTGGCCTCGAAGCCGTCCATCTCGACCAGCAACTGGTTCAGCGTCTGCTCGCGCTCATCATTGCCGCCGCCGAGACCGGCGCCACGGTGACGACCGACGGCGTCGATTTCGTCGATGAAGATGATGCAGGGCGCATTCTTCTTGGCCTGCTCGAACATGTCGCGGACGCGGGAAGCACCGACGCCGACGAACATTTCGACGAAGTCGGAACCCGAGATGGTGAAGAACGGCACGTTGGCTTCGCCCGCGACCGCACGCGCGATCAGGGTCTTACCGGTGCCGGGAGGGCCGACCAGCAGCACGCCGCGCGGAATACGGCCGCCGAGGCGCTGGAATTTGCCGGGGTCGCGCAGGAATTCGACGATCTCCTGCAGGTCCTGCTTGGCTTCGTCCACGCCGGCGACGTCCTCGAAGGTGACGCGGCCATGGGCCTCCGTCAGCATCTTGGCGCGCGACTTGCCGAAGCCCATCGCCTTGCCGGCGCCGCCCTGCATCTGCCGCGACAGGAAGATCCACACGCCGATCAGCGCGATGAAGGGCAGCCAGGAGACCAGCAGCGAGACGAACCACGGCACGTTGTCGCCGGGCGGCTTCGCGGTGATCTGGACCTTGCTGTCATAGAGGCGCTTCACCAGCGTCGGATCGTTCGGCGCATAGGTCTGGAAGCTTGAGCCATTGGTGAAGGTGCCGTGGATATCCGGCCCCTGGATCACAACATCGCGCACATTGCCGCGGTCAACTTCGCTCAAGAGCTGGGAGAAGGCGATGTCCTGCGAGGAGGCGCGCTGACCCGGATTCTGGAAGAGCGTGAACAACGCCAACAGCAGCAAGACAATGATGACCCAGAGGGCGAAATTGCGCAGATTGGCGTTCATCGATCTTCCTTCATGGTCGCGCGGATCGCGGCCTGATCCTTGGGCGGTAGCAGTTACTTTGTCAGTGCGAGGAAATCCCCAAGGAATCCTCTTGGTTAGACGGATACAATTTAGGTGCCGCCCCGGTCGCTGCCAAGGGAACGAGATGGGACTATTTATCCCATCTTAGAGCGATTCCCGCTGAAATAATGGCGATCTGCCCGGGGTTTTTCCTGCCTGGTTAAGGTGTCCTGACGGCACGCGGCCGAAACGGCCGGTGTCATGATCCGCCCTGATCCGCCCTCATCCGTCCCTTGGACCGCCGGGCGGGCGCCGGTGCGATGTGGATACGCCCCCCGGCAAGGCTGATCAAGGCTCCCGCAAGGGTCTGCTTCAGGAACGGCCGGCCATTTGCGGCTGCGCGGGGGCTTGCAGCCAAACTTGCAGCTATGGCCTGGTCGAGCGCCGCTAGGAGGGTCTCGACCTTGCCGAGTTCCGCCGGCCCCTCATGACCGAGGGCATTGACGGCCCGCAGCAGGAGCCGCAGCCGGACCTCCTCCGGCAGATTGGCGAATGCCGAGGCCTCGAAGCTGCGAACGCCCGCCTGCGGCGCATCGCCGCGCGCCCGAAGCTGAAGGAAGCGTTCGGCGCCATCGACCAGCACATCGACCGCCGCATTGGCGCGCGCCAGCCTGCCTGCGAGCCGCGCCAGGCTCCTGCTGTCGCCGCCCTCGGCCGCGAGCTGCGGCAGCAGCGCGCGCAGCCGCGGCCGGGTGAAGGCGGTGTCGCGATTGGTGGGATCGTCGGCAAAGCCGATCTTCGCCCGCCTCAAGGTCGCGATCAGCTGCGACTTCGGGACATCGAGCAGCGGGCGCGCCAGCACGACGCCGTCGCGCTCCGTGAGGCGCGCCATCGCCGACAGCCCGGCAAGCCCGCTGCCGCGGACAAGGCGCATCAACAGGGTCTCGGCCTGGTCGTCGCGGGTGTGGGCGGTCAGCACATGGCTCGCGCCGGCGTTGCGCGCGGCCTGCGCAAGCAGGCGGTAGCGGGCTTCGCGTGCGGCGGCAGGCAGTCCCGTGTTCGGCTTCGCGCCGCGCCAGCGCAGGGTCCGGTGCGCCAGCCCGAGTTCAGCCGCCAGCCGCTTGACCTCGCGTGCCTCGCGCGCCGCCTCCGGGCGCAGGCCGTGATCGACGGTGACGACGGTCAGTTGCGGGCCGCGTGCCAGGCCGCGCTTCCAGCGTGCGGCGAGCCACATCAGCGCGACCGAGTCAGGTCCGCCGGAGACCGCGAGCACCAGCGCCGGCGCGCTTCTGAGCTCGGCGAAGAGCTGCTTCGCCGCGCGCGCAGAGATCGGTGAGTTGTCGTCGTCTGACATGACGCTGCCCAGGCAATCACCAGACAATTTAGCGCAGCGCCATCCGCATTGTCAGGGCACAAATGCCGCGCGTCAGCACTTCACCCGCTTCTGCTCGCGATCGACGGCGGATTTGACGCCGGCGGAGGCGCGCGGATATTTGCGGCCGACCTCGCCGAAGGCGGCGCAGGCGGCCTCTTTCTCCTTCAGCGCGGCCAGCGACTGGCCGAGCCGCAGCAGGGCATCCGGCGCCTTGGCGGATTTGTCGTATTTGGTGGTGACGGCGAGGAAGGCTTCCGCGGAGTCGCGATATTGCTGGCGCTGGAAATAGCTTTCGCCGAGCCAGTATTGCGCGTCGCCGAGCAGCGGATCGCTCGGATGTTTCTGCGCAAAATTCTTCATGGTCTGCTCGGCGAGCGCATAGTCCTTGCGCTGCATGTAGCCGATGCCGAGGTCGAACTCGTCGCGCGGCGTAGCCGAGGGCGGCAGGGTCGTCAGGCCGGTGCCGCCCGATGGCGCGGGATAACCCGATTGTGCCGGCGGGTAGCCGGGCTGGGCTGCCGGCGGCACGCCTTGCTGGTAGCGCGGGCTGGTGTTGGCGAGATCGAGCGGCTCGCCGGCAGCGCGCCCGCCGCCAGGGGCGCCTGCCGCCATCGGCTGCTGCCCGCCACCAAGCGCGCGCGGCGCGCCGGGCGCATTCGGGTTCTGGTTCGGATCGAAGGAGTCACCGCGGCGGCGCACGCCGGGCGCACCGGGCGCCGGCTGCTCCTGAACGATCGGCGCGGGAGCAGCGATCTGCGGCTGCTCGTAATTCGGCTGAGCCTGTTGCTGCTGGCGGTAGGCCGGCGCGGACTGCGCAGGCGGTACGGCTGCGACAGAGGGCTGGACCGGCGCCTGTCCGGGCGCGGCCTGCGCGCCACCCTCGAGCGCCCGCAGCCGCTCCTCGAGCTGGCGGTTGCGGTATTGCAGCTCCTCGTTCTGGCCGGTGAGCTGGCGCAGCTGGTTCTCCAGCCGCTCGATCCGCATCTCGGGGTCATCGTCCGACTGCGCCAGTGCGGGCGAGCACAAAGTGAACAGCGCGGCGATCGCCACGGTGCCGGTAAAGACCTTGGATCTGGATGACATCTTGCCCTGACGACGAAAACGAAATCTGCGACGGAACCTGCGACGCGCCACACATTGAAAGGCAGTACGCCAAAAATGTGACTGGCACCACGGGGTTTCGGTCACAGATGGCTGAAACAAAACCGGCGCCCGAGAGGGCGCCGGCATAATCGGTTCCTGAAGATGAACGGCGCCTGACTGATCGTCAGGAGCTCGCGTTCAGCACGGTGACGGCGCGACGGTTCTGCGACCAGCAGGAAATATCGTTACAGACCGCGACCGGCCGCTCCTTGCCGTAGGAGATCGTGCGCATGCGGTTCGGATCGATGCCGCGCGAGGCGAGGAACGAACGCACCGACTGGGCGCGTCGGGCGCCGAGCGCGATGTTGTATTCGCGGGTGCCGCGCTCGTCGGCATGACCCTCGACGGTGAAGCTGTACTGCCGATAGTTCTGGAGCCACTGCGCCTGCTTCTCCAGGGTCACGATCGCCTGCGGCGTCAGATCGGTCTGGTCGCTCTCGAAGAACACGCGGTCGCCCACGTTAACGACGAAATCCTGCTGGCTGCCAGGCGTCGCAGCATTGGCCATCGCATCCGTCGCTGCGTTCTTGTTCGCGCATGCGCCCATCGACAGCGCGATCGCAACCACCGCAGCCAGCTTCAATCCCTGGAGGATACGCATAGGGTATTTCATTCCGGAGCCTCCACGCTCACGTTCGTCCACTGCTGTCCGGTCTACAGGGGGTTGGTTAAGCGAACGTTCCGTCAACCTTGATGGAACCTTGCTTCAGCCGGTCAAATGCCCCCAAACCGCGAAAAGCAACCGTCATGGTTAATGGGTTCTAAATGTGGCGCGAGGGTGAAGCAACCTGCAGCAACCGGCAAAAGTGCAGGCTTTTGCTGGAATTTTGGGCTCGGACGATGATGGGGATGAACGGAGCCCCGGCCGAAAGGCGCGCGGCGGCTCGAGGCGGTGACGGCAGGCAATCAGACGTGAGCGGCTTCCGGCACCAGTGACGACCGCTGCGGGATCTCGCGCTGCCCGCCGCGCCCAAACAGCATCCGCCGCTCGAAGGCGGTGGAGCGCATGATCGGATAGCGCTCGAACACCTTCTTCCGGAAGGTCGGGAAATCCGCCGCCATCAGGCCGAACGGCTTGGTGAGACCCAGCACCAGGCGGGGCTCGGCGATCGTCTCGTGCAGGAACACCCGCCGGTAGAAGGCCTGATGCTCGGGACGCACGATGGCGAGGCCGAGATCGGCATTGAAGTGCTCGCACGCCATGTAGGCGAGCCGGGTCGTCAGATAGGGCAATTCCGGAACCCGCTTCACCTGGTCGGGATCGGCGACAAAGCGGGTCGGGTCGATCATGACCTCGCCGCGATCGAGCCGCGGCAGCAGGATGTCGGGGAAGACGTCGGCCGAGGTGGACTCGCGCCATTCCGAAGTCAGCACGCTGATGCGCACGGAGCTGCAGAGCTGGCCACGGAGATAGACGCCGAAGGTCCACGCGTTCGGCAGCTCGTCGTAGCGGTCGGTGACGCGGGCTTCCGCGGATTCCCTGACGGCACCCTCGCGCAGATAGGCGCGGTAGCGGAGGTTGTAGATTTGCTCCTTCTCCGGGTCCGTCGCCGCGAGATGATAGTCGACGTCGGTCAGAAGCTCCGCTCCCCGTCCAACAGCCGAAATGACAGATCTGGCTGAGGACTGCATTCGAACTCCTTACCCACCACCAACAACACCACCACGCGAACCTGGGCCATTTGCCGCTGAACAACTTGCGCGCGCGTGACGATTTATTAACACCTCCTTAACGACGATGCAAAGCAATCGACGCGATAGGGTTAACCCCCGTAGCACTACGGTCGGTTCAGCAACTGCCTGAAACGACGTGCAATTTCTGGATGTGGACTCAGGCGAAGGAGCGTGAGCTGACAACCTGGAGCAGGCCCTCGCCGCGCCGCCCATGCGAGGCGTTGAGGAGCTGTCGCATCCGCACGGCGGGCACCGGACGGCTGAACAGATAGCCTTGCGCCTCGGAGACGGTGCCGTCGGCGCTGATCAGCTCGAGCTGCTCGTTGGTCTCGATGCCCTCGACCACCACCGCCATGCCGAGGTCGGCCGACAGCCGCGCCACGCCACGCAGCAGCGTCAGCGGCCGGTCGGTGTCGATGCCCTCGAGGAAGGAGCGGTCGATCTTCACCTTCTGCATCGGGAAATTGTGCAGATAGCTGAGGCTGGAATAGCCGGTGCCGAAATCGTCGAGCGAGATGCGCACGCCGAGCGCATGCAGTTGCGACAGCGTGTCGTGGGTGAGCTGGGTGTTACGAAGCAGCGAGGACTCCGTGATCTCGATCTCCAGCCGGTGGGCCGGCAGCCCCGAGACCTCGAGCGCGTAGCGGATTTCGCTGAGCACGTCGCGCTGGTGGAATTGCTGCGGCGAGAAGTTCACTGCGACGCTGACGCCGTCGGGCCACTTCATGCATTCCATGCAGGCGCGGCGCAGGATCCAGCGGCCGAGATCGACGATCAGCCCCATGTCCTCGGCGACCGGGATGATGTCGACCGGCGAGACCGTGCCGCGTACCGGATGATTCCAGCGCAGCAGCGCCTCGCAGGTCGTGATCTTGCCGGACTTCAGATTGACCAGCGGCTGGTAGAACAGCTCGAACTCCTCGTTGGCCAGCGCCTTGCGCAGGTCGAGCTCGAGGATGCGGCGGGCCTCGACGGTGGCCGCCATCTCGTCGCGGAAGAAGCAGAAGGTGCCGCGGCCGTCGGCCTTGGCGCGATAGAGCGCCATGTCGGCGTTCTTGAGCAGCGTGTCGGCCCTGACGTCGCCGTCCGGCGAGGTCAGCGCGATGCCGACGCTGGCGCCGATCTCGACCAAATGATTGTCGATGCGGTAACGCTCGCTCAGGCGTTCGACGATGCGGCGGGCGAGGCTCGCGGCATCCTCGGCCGAGCTGATGTTCTGCTGGAACACGACGAACTCGTCGCCGCCGAAGCGGGCGACGAAATCCTCAGGACGCAGCATCTCGCGCAGGCGGTTGGCGACCGCGCACAGGAGCTGGTCGCCGCAGGGATGGCCGAGCGTGTCGTTGACCTGCTTGAACTGGTCGAGGTCGACGAACAGCAGCGCCGAGAGGCGCTCGGCGTCGTGCGAGATCGCCAGCAACCGTTCGATCTCGTCGCGGAACGAGACCCGGTTGGGCAGCGCCGTGAGCTCGTCATAGCGGGCGAGATGGGTGATCCGGGCTTCCGCGTTGGTACGCTCGGTGATGTCTTCCAGCAGCAGCACCGTGCCGCCGCCAGTCATCGGCTGGAACGTCCAGGCGAGCGCGCGGCCGCGCGAGGAATCCGGGTCGGTGGTGACGATCTCGCAGATCCGCGCATGCTCGATCTCGGCCAGGATCTGCTTGCCGCTCTCCGCCGAGATGGAGCCGGCGGCGATACAGGCCGATACGATGTCGGCAGCGGTGGCGCCACGCTTGACCAGATCTTCGGGCAACGCCATCAGCTCGCCGAAGCGATGGTTCATCACCGCAAGGCGGCCGTCGGCGCGAAACATGCACAGGCCATGCGGCATGTTGTTGAGCGCGGTGTCGAACTGGCTTGCCAGCGCGGACTCACGAAAGCTCGAGGTCAGCGCCTTGACGAAGATCGCATGCAGGCTGAGATTGATGTTCTTCAGCCCGACGAAGAAGAACACGAGCAGGACGGCGAGCCCGATGTGGTAGAAGCCGCCATGCAGCAGCAGCGCGAGCGACATCGGTGCGCAGGCGAGCGCGACGTGCCACTGGATCACCCGGGGCTGGCCGTAATTGCGGGCGGCGCCGCCCGCGGTGTAGCCGATGCCGATGGCGACACAGAGCATGTCGGCAATCGGATCGTCATTGTTGTAGATGACGACGAAGGACCACAGGCCGAGCACCGCCGCATAGCTGAGCGCGCCGAGCCAGTAGCGCGGCTCCAGGTGCTTGGCTTCCTCGAACGACAGTGGGTGCGTGCGGTTTTCGTATCCGCGCATCTGGAACGCGCGCGCGGTGCCGATCGCGATCAGCAGAAATGCGAGCGGCCACAGCCAGACATCGCCTGTCTTCAGCGCAGTCATGACCGCGGCCACGGCCGCGGAGGCCGAGCCCAGGAAAATCGCCCAGAAATTCTGCACCATAGAGTTGATGAGAGCGGCGTAGAGTATCGGCTCCAGCTCGTCTCGATCGCTCTGCTTCTGGTCGGCCAGCTGCATCGGCTTGTTACGCGTCCTGTTTGGCGCGTACTTTTACCCAGACCTGATGAAGCCTTTCTGAGGGAACATCGTTAAAGTCGAGTTGTTTTTCGGCAATAGCGAACATGTTTCCGCTGAAATATCAAGCAACTAGGCAAGCGTTGCCGGGCACAAGGTGAAGGAAAGCTTGCGTCCTGCACCAAACCCCGAAAAAATCGGCATGTTTTTTCGAAAACATCGCGCGTCTGAACGCGCAATGTCTTAGCCCCGATGTTTCACGCGAACCTGTATCCGCTTCGCTCACAAACGCTCTAGCCGGGTGTCGAGGACAGCAGCGGCGACCATGCCGGGTCGGAGGCGAAGCCCGGCGTCGGCACCTTGAGCTCGTTGCGGCCGGAGATGTCGACGGAGAACAGCGACGGCCCGCCGCTGCCGCCGGGATCGCGGAAGAACATCAGCACGCGGCCGTTCGGCGAGAAGGTCGGCCCTTCGTTGTGATAGCCCGAGGTGAGCAGACGCTCGCCGGAGCCGTCCGGCTTCATGACGCCGATCGAGAACTGCCCGCCGCCCTGCCTGGTGAAGGCGATGTAATCGCCACGCGGCGACCACACCGGCGTCGAATAGGTGGCGTTGGTGTCGTCCTTGGAGAAGGAGATGCGCTGCGCCTGTCCGCCGCCCGCGGCCATCACATAGATCTGCGACCTGCCGCCGCGATCGGACTCGAAGCAGATGCGGGTGCCGTCCGGTGAGTAGGACGGAGAGGTGTCGATCGCCGGCGTGTCGGTGAGGCGCGTGGTCGAGCGCGAGCGCAGATCCATCACAAACAGGTTCGAATTGCCGCCCTGCTGCAAGCTCATGATGACGCGCTGGCCGTCCGGCGAGAAGCGCGGCGCGAAGGTCATGCCGGGGAAATTGCCGACGATCTCGCGCTGGCCGGTCTCGATGTTGAAGAGATAGACCTTCGGATCGCCCTGGCCGAACTCCATGTAGGTGATCTCTTGCGAGTTCGGCGAGAAGCGCGGCGTCAGCACGAGGTCGGAGCCGCGGGTCAGATAGCGCACATTGGCGCCGTCCTGGTCCATCATCGCGAGCCGCTTGACGCGACGCTCCTTTGGACCGGTCTCGTCCACGAACACCACGCGGCTGTCGAAATAGCCCTTTTCGCCGGTCATCTGCTCATAGATCTGGTCGGAGATGATGTGGGCGATACGGCGCCAATATTCCGGCGAGGTGAAATATTGCTGGCCCGCAAGCTGCTGGCCCGTGATGACGTCCCACAGGCGGAATTCCGCCTTGAGCCTTCCGTCCTGCCCCCGCGTCATGCGGCCGGTGACAAGGGCCTGCGCGTTGATGGTCTTCCAGTTCTGGAATTGCGGCGCGACGTCGATGTTGCTGATGCGCTCGATGAAGGCGGCCTGGTCGATCGGTGCGAACAGGCCCGACCGCTTCAGATTGTTGGTGATGACCTGGGTGACGCCGTTGCTGACGTCGCCGTCGGCGGGCGAGCCCGGCACGAAGTTGGAGATCGCGATCGGGATCGGCCGAAACTCCGTTGGATTGAGTTCGAGCCGCTTTTGGCCCTGGGCCAGGGCGTGTCCGCCCCCGAGCGTCGCGAGCGCCGATCCTGTCAGCGTCATGAAGCGGCGGCGGTTCATCGATAGGACGTCATTCATCGCAAAATTCTTTTGTTCGGATGTCACAACATATCTTTCAGGCCGAAGCGCATCGGAATGGTCTTCCAAGTGTCATACTGCTGCTTCGGCAGGAACGAATAGACCTGACACTGCACGATGGCGCGCTTGGCGCTCTCCGCCACCGCCTGAGCAATCGACCGAGACGGGCCGCGAACCGCGACGATAACCGGCTCGGACGCAAGCGAGCCGTCGATTTTCATCGGGATATCGATGTCAGCCTCGTATTGCTCGGCGTCTTGCCCGTTATAGGTGGGCGTGAAGCAGCGCCGGACCGCATTCGTGAACGCGCCTCCCCACGTCGCAACGTTGTTGGCAGCAGTCCCGGTCGTCGATCCCAGCGCAGCCGACGCATTCAGCGCCGCGCCGGAGAGCTCGTGCCGGGTCGCCGCGCGCTTGTCGAGGTCGCGCTGGATCTGCGCGGGATCGAAGCTGCGCTCCTTGGGCTTCGGTTGCTGTTGCGGCTGCACCGCCGCGACCTTCTGCTCGACGGGCTTCGGCGGCGGCTTCTTGGTCTCCAGCTTCTTCTGGAGCTCGGCGATCGGATCTTCCTTGGCCGGATCAGGCTTCTTTTCCTGCGGCTTCGGCTCTTCTTTGGGTTTGGCCTCGGCAACGGGCTTGGGCGGCTCGGGCTTCTTCTCGACCGGCTTCTCGACGGGTTTCGGCGGCGGCTCGGGCGTCGAGTTGGTCTTGATCAGCTCTTTCTTCTCGGTGACCTTGCCGACCGCATCTTCCTCGGGCTTGGCCTCGGCGATCTTCTCGACCTTGGGCTTCGGCTCTTCCTTCTTGCCGGTCTTCTGCCCCGACATCATCTGCGCAAGCTGATCGGTGGAGATGATGTCGATCGGAAGCGACTCTTCCGCGACAAAGGCCTTGCTGCTAAAGGTGACCAGTCCCCATCCAAGCACGAGGACGTGGAGGGCAATCGACGCAACGAGTGTCTTGTCGACGTTCACCTTCACCGGTTTACCCCTGATCCGCCTCGGTCACGAGCGCCAGCTTCTTGAAGCCCGCGCCGGACAACAGGCCCATGACCTTGGCCACCGTTCCGTAATCCGCCTTCTTGTCCGCGCGCAGATAGATGCGCTCCTCGAGCCCGCCGCGCGCGTCCGTGATCGCCTTCAGCTTCGGGATCAACTCGTTGATCGCGATCTCGGCGTCGTTGATGAAGACCTTGCCCTTGATGTCGACCGACATCTGGATTGGCTTCTGGTCGTTGTTTTCGAGGCTCTTGGCCTGGGTCTGAGGCAGGTCGAGCGGCACGCCGACCGTCAACATCGGCGCCGACACCATGAAGATGATGAGCAGCACCAGCATCACGTCCACCATCGGCGTGACGTTGATCTCGGCCACGACGGGCTTGCGCCGGCCACGGCGCCCGCCGCCTCCGGACGAACTAGCTACGTTCATCGCCATGATCGAGTGCCCAAATTGCCCCTCACACTATACATGCCGTCCGTCAGCCCCGCTCGTCGATCTGACGCGACAGAATGGCGGAAAATTCATCGGCGAAACCTTCCAGCCGCTGGGCCTGCCGGTTCACCTCGGAAGTGAACTTATTGTAGAAAATAGTGGCAGGAATGGCGGCGATAAGGCCGACGGCGGTCGCAAACAGCGCTTCCGCGATGCCCGGCGCGACCACCGCCAGGGAGGTATTTTTCGATGCCGCGATCGACTGGAAGCTCGACATGATGCCCCAGACCGTGCCGAACAGGCCGACAAAGGGGCCGGCGGAGCCGACGGTAGCGAGCACCAGCAGCCGGCGTTCCAGCCGCTCGACCTCGCGCGCGATCGAGACGTTCATCACCTTGTCGATGCGCATCTGAAGGCCCGCGACCGAGCGGGCGTGGCTCTCGAACGAGCGCTTCCACTCGCGCATGGCGGCGACGAAGCAGGCCGCCATGGAATGCGTCGGCTTGGCCGAGAGCGTGCGATAAAGCTCCTCGATCGACTCGCCGGACCAGAAGGCCTGCTCGAACCGGTCCATCGAGCGGCGGGTGCGCGCGTAAAGAAAGATCTTGTCGATCGCGATGGCCCAGACCCAGACCGAGCAGGCGAGAAGCCCCAGCATCACCGCTTTCACGATCCAGTGAGCCTGCCAGAACAGCGCAATCAGCGACACGTCCGCGGAAGCGGCAACCGGAAGGGCTGACTGAGCCACGTCGGCCGGATTCATAAGCAGTATCCTCTCAAGGCGATCATTTCCCTGACCTCTCCGGCCAGCAAATGGCTGCCGGTTCCCCAACAGCCGCGCTAGCACCGGCGCGGCCGGCAAGCCCGCTCAAAGCCTTGTCTTTCTGGGGTGCAGGGGCTCGTCCAAAGCCGGCCGTCTGCATTCCCTGCCAAGATGTCAAAACTATGGGCCTTGAGCACGGCTCCGGGCACGACTGTCCGCAATTACCAGAGCCCGCCGATGGTTAACGTGCGGTTACCACGGCCGAATTTGGCTGCCGGAAAGGTAGGCAGCGCAGGCGGTTGGCCGCTTTGCCGCGGGACATGGCGGCGACGGATCGGAGCCGGGTCCACTGGCGAGGTCGGTTCCCTCCCCCCTTGCGGGGAGGGCTAGGGAGAGGGGTACCACACGGGGGCTCCCACCGTGATGAAATCGGACGCACGCAACGAGCACTTTTCCTGGGTTACCCCTCTGCCCCCCCTCCCCCCAAGGGGGAGGGAGCGCAGTCGGACTCGTGGCGCTATGACACCGGGCACAACGGACGCCCCTTCTGGAACCTCCTCCCCTGCCCAGCCCGAAATCGCAGGGAGCTTAGCGTGCGCCACAGCTACACCACGACCACATGCTCCATCTCGCATCTCACGGCGGGCACGAGCTGATAGGCTGCGCTCGCGGACAACAACGTGCCGGCATCACCGGCCCAGCCTGAGGAGCGTCCAGTGCCGAAACCACAAACCAATGTGCGGTGGATGGCCGCCGCGATCATATCGGTCAGCCTCGTCACGTTCGGCGCCGCGCGCGCGGCGTCGGTCGCACCGGTCGCCGCGCAAAACGGCATGGTGGTGTCCGCGCAGCATCTGGCGACCCAGGTGGGCGTCGATGTGCTGAAGCGCGGCGGCAATGCCGTCGATGCCGCTGTGGCCGTCGGCTATGCCTTGGCCGTCGTCTATCCGGCCGCCGGCAATCTCGGTGGTGGCGGCTTCATGACGATCCAGCTCGCCGACGGCCGCAAGACCTTCCTCGATTTCCGCGAGACCGCGCCCAAGGCGGCGACGGCCAATATGTATCTCGACAAGGATGGCAACGTCATCAAGGGCATCTCGACCAAGGGGCATCTGGCTGTGGGTGTGCCAGGCTCCGTCTCGGGCATGGAATATGCGCGCGAAAAATACGGCACCATGAAGCGCGCCGACCTGCTCGCTCCCGCGATCCAGTTCGCCGAACAGGGATTTGTACTCGACCAGGGGGACATCGACCTGCTGCGCTCGGCAACCGACGATTTCAAGGACGATCCAGCATCGAGCGCGATCTTCCTCAACAACGGCCAGCCGTTCGGCGTGGGCGATCGACTGCTGCAATCCGAACTGGCGAAAACCCTGCGCGAGATCAGCAGCAAGGGCACCGACGGCTTCTACAAGGGCTGGGTCGGCAGCGCCATCGTGGCATCGAGCCAGGCCGGCAAGGGCCTGCTGACGCAGGACGACCTCGACGGCTACAAGACGCGCGAGCTCGCACCTGTCGAATGCGACTATCGCGGCTATCACGTGATTTCCGCGCCACCACCGAGCTCGGGCGGCGTCGTCATCTGCGAGATCCTGAATATCCTGGAGGGCTACCCTCTGAAGGAGCTGGGCTACCATTCCGCGCAGGCCGTGCACGTGCAGATCGAGGCCATGCGGCATGCCTACGTGGACCGCAACAGCTATCTCGGCGATCCGGATTTCGTGAAGAATCCGCTCGACCGCCTCCTCGACAAGAATTACGCGACCAAGATCCGCGCCGTGATCGATCCGAACAAGGCCGCAATCTCCAAGGACATCAAGCCGGGCGTCGCGCCGCACGAGGGCAGCAACACCACGCACTATTCAATCGCGGACAAGGACGGCAACGCGGTATCGGTGACGTACACGCTCAACGATTGGTTCGGCGCCAAGGTGACGGCGGCCAAGACCGGCGTGCTGCTGAACGACGAAATGGACGACTTCACGGCCAAGGTCGGCGTGCCGAACCTGTATGGCCTGGTACAGGGCGAGGCCAACGCGATTGCTCCCGGCAAGCGTCCACTGTCCTCGATGAGCCCGACCATCGTCACCAAGGACGGCAAGACGGTCATGGTGGTGGGCACGCCCGGCGGCAGCCGCATCATCACGGCCGTGTTGCAGACCATGATCAATGCGATCGACTACGGCATGAACGCGCAGGAGGCCGTCGACATGCCACGCATCCACCAGCAATGGCTGCCTGATATGACCAATGTCGAGGACTATGCACTGTCACCGGACACGCGCAAGATCCTGGAAGGCATGGGCCACAAATTCGGACCGCCGCAGCCGGCGAACCATTTGGCGGTCATCATCGTCGGCGCGCCGTCGCTGAACGGCGAGCAAGTCGGCAATAATCGTTACTACGGTGCGAACGATCCACGCCGGAACAGTGGGCTGGCGGCAGGGTATTGAGACAACGCGTAGGGTGGGCAAAGGCGCGAAGCGCCGTGCCCACCGCTTCTGTAGAAGCGGTCGAGGTGGGCACGCTTCCGCCTTCGCTCTTCGAGCTACGGCGGACAAGTCGCTTTGCCCACCCTACGGGGGCTCTGCTCGGGAGTCGCGCCCCTCACCATTTCTCCTTCGAGGTCCGCACATCGAGCTCGAACGACCAGGCGCGCTCGGGCTGGCGATAGAGGAAGGCGAAGGCATCGACGATGCCATCGATGTCGATCAGGCTGTCCTCGCGGCCGGCCGCATCCGGGAACCTCGAAAATATCTTGTCGCCGGCGATCGCGCCGTCGACCACGACATGGCCGACATGGATGCCGTCGCTCGCGTATTCCTTGGCCATCGCCTGCGCCAGCGTGCGCAGGCCGGCCTTGGACGAGTTGAAGGCGCCGTAGCCGGAGCGTCCGCGCAGCGAGGCACTGGCGCCGGTGAACAGCAGCGTGCCGGTCTTCTTCGGCACCATCCGCCGCACCGCCTCGCGGCCGAACAGGAAGCCGCCGAAGCAGACCGCGCGCCAGGCATTCTCGAAATAGTCGGCGTCCATCTCGATAATCTTGCCGGGCGTGTTGTTGCCGGCGTTGTAGATGGCGAGGTCGAGGTTGTCGCCGGCGGCATCGAACAGCGCGACGATGTCCCCCTCCCTGGTCGCATCGGCAACGAAGGGCACGGCTGCGCCGCCCGCCTTCGTGATGTCGTCTACAACGGCCTGCAAGGCAGACAGCGTCCGGCCCGCGACGATCACCTTGAGCCCATCGGCCGCAAGACGCTTGCACAGCCGGGCCCCGAGCCCGCGGTCCGGTCCAACGCCGATCACGATTGCCGTCTTCATTTGCATGTCTCCTAGGGATCGATTGATGGCTCAAGCCGCCGAGGCGGGCTCGGGGCAATTGGTCAATCGCGCGGGATTGCCGATCGCGGTGCAGCCGGCGGGCACGTCACCGGTCACAACAGTGCCGGCGCCGATCTTTGCGAAATCGCCGATATAGATGTCACCGAGAATGGTCGCGCCGCCGCCGATGTAGACACCGCGGCCGATGCGCGGCGAGCGCGTCGGCAATTCACCGCGACGGCCGATGCTGACGTTCTGGAGGATGGTGACCTCGTCGCCGATCACCACATTCGCACCAATCACGATGCCGGTGGCGTGGTCGAGATAGACGGACGATCCAATGGATGCGGCCGGATGAATGCTGACCTGCAAGAGGTTCGACGCCTCGTTCTGAAACAGCAGCGCCGCGTCGCGATGGTCACGACGCCAGAGCCAGTTCGAGACGCGCCAGGCTTGCAGCGCGACGTAGCCCTTGTAATGCAGCAGCGGCGGCAGCAGGTCGGTGATGGCGGGATCGCGCAATGCGATCGCCTGCAGATCCCGGCTGGCGGTTTCGATCAGGTCTGGCTCGCCTTGAAAGGCGTCGCGGGAATAGGACGTGAAGCGCGTGCGCCCGGTGGTGCCGCTGCCGAGCCGCTGCCCGATCAAATCGGCCAAGGCGGCGGCAAAATCATCATGAGCGAGAATGGCACGCGCAAGGGCCTTGCCGAACACGGGGTCGGCATCAGCCGCGCGCTGCGCCTCGCTGCGGACCTGTTGCCAGAGGCCGCCGCTCGCCGTGATCGCAGCTTCCGCCATTGTCGCCTCCGGTCCGCCCACTCTTGTGAAGGCGAATATAGGCGGTCCGGGTCGGGGCGCCAGTCACGCCGCCGGGACGCGCTTGCTTTCGCCCTCAAGACCGGGCCGGGCCCGCTTGCGCAGGCTGAGCGCGTAGAGCCAGCCGCCCGCCGCGATGAGCACCGGCAGGACGAAGAGCGCGACATCGCGGAGCAGGATCATGGGGCGATGCTCCCCTTTGCAAACGAGACCGCGCGGCTGAGTGCGAACGAGGCGAACCAATAGAGATAAAGGCTGAGAAAGAACCGCCAGGATTCGCCGAGCTGCCACTGCGGATAGAGCTGGACTTCCGTCGGCCATCCATTGAGGAACGCGATCGCCACCGGCACGGTGTTTCCGAACCAGTCGAACAGCGCCGAGGCGCGCTCGAGGAGCGCGATGCGCTGGCTGATCTCTTTGCGTTCGGCGTTGGTCATGGTCGGGCCCGTCAGCGCGCGGGAGGTGCGCCGTCAGGGCTTGGTCGGGCCCGGCGCGGATCGGGTTCTACCGGTCCTGCACATGTACGTGATCAACGCCGCAGAACGCACGCCCACCGGCGCAGAGGCGAAAATGGCAATCGGGATCAGACGCGCAGCTGCCATAGACCAAGCCGATGTAGCCCAGCACCGCCAGGGCGGTCACGGCAAGCAGCAGGCGGGTGTAGAGGTCCATGATGCGCGTCGTCCAGCAGCGCGGCGGATTGAGGTGGCACGCGCAAGTCTTGGTGTCGGTTCGCCGGCAGTTGGTTCTGGTCCCCCAAAAACCAAACCGCCCGCCTGCGGGTTGCGCAGGCGGGCGGCTCGGGGCCATCAGGACTTTGGGGGCATGCGCCTGAAGGCTTTGAGAGGCAGATCCCGGATCAGCCTTTTTGGATCAGCCTTGCGGCTGGTCGGTCGGCGGCGGGGTCGGGCGCGTCTTGTGCTGCGCCATGAACTGGTCGAACTCTTCCTTGTCTTTGGCGTGACGCAGACGGTCGAGGAAGTTCCTGAACTCGACCTGCTCTTCCTCAAGCCGCTGCAGCGTCTCGGTGCGGTATTCGTCGAAGGCACGGTTGCCGCTCGAGGGCGGGCCGAAGCCGAAGCCGAAACCACGGCGCTCCATGCGGCCGCGCATGCGGTCCATCTTGTACTGCATCCGCTCCATCTTGTTCTGCCAGCGATCCTGGTGGCTCCAGCAACCCATTTTTCTGCTCCCGAGTGTGAAAAAGAGAAGGGCGAGTCCGATCGGCCACCAGATGATGAAGCCGAGGATGGTCACGGCGATCCAGCCGGGATGCCAGGGCGTATCGAGCATGTGGGGGCGCTCATAGCGTTCGTCAGAGGAACCGCGCCATCGATTGACATCAGCGGTGTAGGCCATTTCCATCTCCATCACGGCACCAGCGCCGTTGTGAATGTAAATAACATTTACATAGCTAGACCATCCCGCGATTTTGTCAAGCCGGCCGCCTGACAGGGTCGCCGAATTATTTGCGCAATTTTATTTCGGCTTGCCCCAGGGGCCGCCGGGCGGCAGGCCAGAACCGGAGGATGCCTCCGGTGGCACTGGCGGCGGCTCGGCGCTTCGTGCCGGCGGACGGCGGTCAGTCGGGAAGCCGAGGCCGCGGAGATAGATCAGCACTTCGGCTTCGAGCAGGTCATCCGGCGACATCGGCAGTTTTCGCCGCGCGGCGTCGCCACGCGAGAACAGCGAGGCCACGCCGTGGGCCATCGACCAGATGTGCAGCGCCATCATCATGGCCGGTGGCCGCGGCGTGCCGGGCGGCGCCAGCGCCGCAAGCCGCTCGGCGGCTGCGCGAATGATGTTGAAGGCGCGTTCACTGGCGGCCTGCAGGGCCGGATTTGAATCGACCGGCACGCCTGATTCGAACATCGCGTTGTAGAAGGCAGGCTCCTCGCGGGCGAAGGCGAGATAGGCCTTGCCGACGCGTTCGAACGCCGAGACCGTATCCGGGCGCCCGTCGTCCCAGGCCGCGGTCAGGCGCTGCTCGAACTGCTCGAAGCCGCGCTGCGCGATCGAGGACAGCAACTCCTCGCGGTCGCGGAAATGCCGGTAAGGCGCCGCCGCGCTGACGCCGGCCATGCGCGCGGCATCGGCAAAGGTGAAGCCGGCAGCGCCCTTCTCGGCGATCAGCCCGAGGGCAGCCTGCAACAGGGCTTCCTTCAGATTGCCGTGGTGATAGCCGCGCTCGGTGCGGCCCTGGTCCTTACGCCAGCTCATGTGAACAGCTTTTACATGAGCCGGGCGTGAAGTCACTAGCGCAGGCCGGATTTGATTAACCGGCCAACTCGTCATTCCGGGGGCGGCTCGACCCGGGGCTGCTCGACGAGCCGAACCCGGAATCTCGAGATTTCCGGGCTCGCGTGTGCGCGCCCCCGGAATGACACGGCCTAGCCGCCGGGAATCGGCAGCACCGGCATGATCTCGACGCGTTCGCCGGGGAAGATCGCGAAGTGCGGGTGGTTCTCGAACATCTTGGCTGCGGCCTCATGGGACGCGGCGCGGACCACGGTGAAGGCGCCCATCTCGTTGGCGATGTCGGCGACGCCCTTGCCGTCGACCTTCTTGGTCTTGCCGAGAGGGCCGCCCATGGCCTGGATCGCGCCTTGATGCTTCTCGACCCAGCCTTTCCAGGCCGCCATGCCCTCCTGCTCCTTCGCCTTCCGCTCGGTCTCGGACATCGCGTTCCAGGCGGCCCATTGCGGGCTGGTCTTGCTGCCGAGGAAAACGGCGAGATAGGTATCGGTGCTCATTGGTTCTCTCCTTTGTTGATGGATGATGGATTGACGAGCCGCGAGTTGATCCGCGGCCGTCTCGGCTACGTCTTCAGATCGTCGAAACCGGCGGCGGCTGCCTGCACCTCCGGCGGAAAGTCGGCCATCTCCTGCACCTGCCGGATCTCGATGACTTCATTGGCGGAAGCCGGGCACTTCTTCGCCCAGGCGATCGCCTCCTCGCGCGAGGCAACCTCGATCATCCAGTAGCCGCCCAGAACTTCCTTGGCTTCGGCGAAGGGGCCGTCGGTCACGATGGGCTCGCCGGTCGCGAACGAGACGCGCGCGCCCATCGACGGCGGGTGCAGACCGTCGAGCGTGATCAGCACGCCGGCATCCTTCAGCGCCTCGTTGTAGCGCATCATCGCGGCGACGCGTTCGGGATCGAGTTGCACGTCCGGCGGCGCGGTCTCGTAGCCGAGCGGAATCATCAGCATCATGAATCGCATGAGCAGTCCTTGCTTGCTTTGTCGTTTCGGGTTTGCGCGGCGCGGCGCCACCCCCGGAAGGACGGGAGCGGCGGTCCGGGCCGCCCACCCTTACCTCTAAGACGAACCAACCTTTACGGAACCGACAAGGTGATGAAAATTATTCCGGAGGTCATTGCGCCGGCCGCTAGCGCGGCTGTGGCAGGAAACGCCCATCCGTCCGGGCCGCGCCGAAATAGACGTCGATGCGGCGGACCTTGCCACCGGCAAAGGTGAAGAACTCCGTGTTGCGAAAGCTCCTGCCATCTTTCGCCAGACAGAGATAGGTGACGAAGGCCTCGTCGCCCCGGACGAAAATCCGCTCGATGTCGTGTCGCGCGATCCAGCCGGTGTCCTTCCAGCAGCGCTCGAAATAGGCCGCCTTGTCGAGGTCGTCGTCGAACGGACTGGTGAAGCGGAAATCGTCGGCCAGTGCGTCGGCGACCCGTTGCCGGTCGTTGCCGAGATAGGCTGCGAAGAGGTCTCGAATCAGGCGCTCGCGGTCGTCAGGCATTGATGGTCTCCGCAGAGAAGATCCTCTTGAAGACGATGCACGAACGCGTGCCCCGACATTGCTGCCGAATTTCAACAGAGACGATGCGAAAATATCGCGAGGCGCGTCCGTACGATTACGGACCGACTATGTCCACCGCCGTGCATATAGGACGAGAATCTTCGAAAGCAGAACAACATGGCCGGCGCACGCGGAACTACGGAGACCGCGCAGCTTGCTGCAAGGGTTTACAGTTGATCAACGCGTGCATGCAACTTTTTCGGGAAGGCCAATTGCAGCTCGGCCGACGCGCAGTTGAACCATTCTGGGGACCTTCAAGTGTTCAATTTCAACAGCAGGGCCAGGATCCAGCACGCGCTCGCGGAAGTCGACGCCCTCGATCGCTCGCAGGCCGTCATCGAATTCGATCTTGACGGCACCATCCTCGATGCCAACGAGAACCTTCTGAAAATGAGCGGCTATTCGCTCGCCGAGATCAAGGGAAAGCATCACAGCATCTTCGTCAGCCCGGCCGAACGCGAGAGCGCCCGCTACCGCGACTTCTGGGCCAGCCTGAACCGCGGCGAATTCCAGACCACGCAATACAAGCGCTTCGGCAAGAACGGCAAGGAAGTCTGGGTTCATGCCTCCTACGCCCCGTTGCTGGACAAGAACGGCAAGGTGGTCAGCTTCATCAAGTTCGCCACCGACATCACGGCGTACAAGATCAAGACTATGGAAGACTCCGGCAAGATCGCCGCGATCAACCGCGCGCAGGCCGTGATCGAGTTCAACATGGACGGCACCATCGTCACCGCCAATGAGAACTTCCTGGGCGCGATGGGCTATTCGCTCGACGAGATCAGGGGCAAGCATCACAGCATGTTCGTGACGCCCGAGGACCGCGCGAGCTCGGCCTATGCCGCGTTCTGGGCCAGGCTGAACCGCGGCGAGTTCGAGGCGGCCGAGTACAAGCGGCTCGGCAAGGGGGCTAAGGAGATCTGGATTCTCGCGACCTACAACCCGATCCTCGACGAGACCGGCAAGCCGTTCAAGGTGGTGAAGTTCGCAACCGACATCACCGCGCAGAAGATGAAGGCCGCCGACAATGACGGCCAGCTCGCCGCGATCCGGAAGTCGCAGCCGGTGATCGAGTTCAACATGGACGGCACGATCCGCACCGCCAACGAGAATTTTCTCAAGGCGGTGGGCTATTCGCTGGCCGAGATCAAGGGCCGGCACCATTCCATGTTCGTCGAGCCGAACGAGAGGAATTCGGCGGCCTACCGCCAGTTCTGGGAGACGCTCAACCGCGGCGAATACCAGGCCGCCGAATACAGGCGGATCGCCAAGGGCGGCCGCGAGATCTGGATCCAAGCGTCCTACAATCCGATTCTGGATCTCAACGGAAAACCCTACAAGGTGGTGAAATACGCCACCGACATCACTGCGCAGGCGATCGGCCGCAAGAAGGCCGACAATGCGCGCGGGCTGATCGAGGCGGTCGCGGCCGGCAGCGAGCAGATGAGCGCCTCGATCCGCGAGATCTCCGAGACCATGGCGAAATCGCGCGAGACCTCCAAGGTCGCGACCACCAGGGTCGAGTCCGCGGACGGCCAGGCTCAGAAATTGACTGCGGCGGCGCAGGCCATGAGCGGCATCGTCGAGATGATTTCGGGCATCACCAGTCAGATCAACCTGCTTGCGCTCAACGCCACGATCGAATCGGCGCGAGCAGGCGAAGCGGGCCGCGGCTTTGCCGTGGTCGCCTCCGAGGTGAAGAACCTCGCCAGCCAGGCCAAGCAGGCAACCGACACGATTACCTCCGAAATCGACGCGCTGAACACCATCTCGGGCGACGTTGCGAGCTCGCTCACCGCGATCAAGGCCGCGATCGCCGGCGTCAACGAGTTCATCGCCTCCACCGCAGCCGCGGTCGAGGAGCAGAGCATCGTGACCTCCGACATGTCGTCGAACATGCAGCGCGCATCGGCGGAGCTGGCGTAAGCTCTCGCCTTATCACTATCCCCGTCATCCTTCGAGGGCCGCTGAAGAAGCGGCCACCTCAGGGGTGACGGAGAGAGAGACCGACGCCCTTACCTTACCGCTCCCAGCGTCGCTTCACTCGCCCCGTCCGGCAGCATCTCGAAGACCGGCGAGGCCAACACCGCATGCACATGCAGCATGGTCGCTCCCGAATTGCGGAAACCGTGCTTGCGGCCGGCGGGAACCAGCAGCACCTGTCCGGCCGTCACCGTGATACGCCGGGCTTCGATCCACATCTCCGCCTCGCCCGCCCGCACGGTCAGCACCTCCTCGACCGTGTGGCTGTGCGTCGGCGCGCCGGCGCCGGGATCGACCCATTGCTCGAAGATGCAGAGCGCGGTCGCGCCGTTGCGCGCGGATGTGACCATGCGGGTCTTCACACCTGGCCGCCAGTCCTCGAGCGGGATCGTGCTGGGATCGATGAGCATGGCCTGGAGCCCTTCTTGCCGGGACGAAAGCGAAGTAAAAGGAGCCGGCGCTCGTGCGCGCCCTTTCGAACACAGGACAGATTAGCAAATGCCGCAGGCCCCACAAAACGTCGCCCTCGTCACCGGAGCCGCGCGAGGCATCGGGCTGGCGACGGCCAAAAAATTCCTGGCCGAAGGGTGGCGCGTCGCGCTGCTCGATATCGAGGGGGAGCTGCAGGCAGCCGCAGCGGCGGCCCTGAAGAATCCCGATAACACGCTGGCGATCACCTGCGACGTGTCCGACGCAGCCGCCGTGGGAGCTGCAATGGCCGCGGTCATGAGCCGCTTCGGTCGGCTCGATGCGCTCGTCAACAACGCCGGCGTCGCCGTGTTCGCGCCAGTGCTGGAGACCAGCGACGCCGACTGGAACAGGATCATGGCGGTCAATCTCACCGGCCCGTTCCTGTGCACCAAGGCGGCCGCGCCGCTGATGCGCGAGCAAGGCGGCGGCGCCATCGTCAACGTCACCTCGATCTCGGCGGTGCGCGCCTCGACGCTGCGTTCGGCCTATGGCACCAGCAAGGCGGGCCTAGCGCACCTGACCAAGCAGCTCGCGGTCGAGCTCGCCTCGCTCAACATCCGCGTCAACGCGGTCGCGCCGGGGCCGGTCGACACCGCGATGGCGAAGCAGGTGCACAGCAGGGAGATCCGCGCCGACTATCACGACGCCATTCCGCTCAACCGCTACGGCCTGGAGGAGGAACTCGCCGAAGCGATCTATTTCCTGTGCTCGGAACGATCGAGCTACATCACCGGCCAAATTTTGGCCGTCGATGGCGGCTTCGATGCGGCTGGCATCGGCCTGCCGACGCTGCGCGGCGAACGGCGGAACGGGTGAACGTCGTAGGGTGGGCAAAGGCGCGCAAGCGCCGCGCCCACCTTCCCTCCAGATTTGAGATGCCATTGGTGGGCACGCTACGCTTTGCCCACCCTACGGGATCGAGTTAGTGGAGTGCTCCATGCGACGCATGTTCCTTGTGGGTGCCTGGATGCTCGCATCTGCGCTCTTTACCACCACCCCCGCCATGGCCGAAATCCGCATCATCCAGTCGCCGGGCGGACAGGTCGGGCCCTTCCTCGACCTGTTCGAGCAGGTGCGCGAGAGCGGCGAGCGCGTGGTGATCGACGGTCCGTGCCTGTCCGCCTGCACGCTGGTGCTCAGCATCGTGCCGGGCGAGCGCATCTGCGTCACCAAACGCGCGATACTCGGCTTCCACGCGGCGCGTTCGGTCGACCGGCGCGGGCGCTTTTATGCCGAGCCCGAAGCCTCCGACGCGGTGCTGCAGGCCTATCCCGGCCCGGTGCGCGACTGGATCAGCCGGCACGGTGGCCTCTCGTCCAGATTGCTTTTGCTGAAGGGCCGCGACCTCGCGGCGATCTATCCGCGCTGCCGCTGAGCAACAGGCGGCCGCCAGCGATGTGACCGGTTGCATCCGCCGCTGTCCGGCGATTAGGCAGTTTTGCAAAATCCCGACGATCCGGACACGAAATCCGCACAACCGCTTGGCAATGCCTGCCCAATTTACGCGGTTTGCGGCCTTTCCCGACCGTCTATGATGGTCCCGTCCAGATTGAGGCCGCTTGGGTCACGATGGCTGCAGGGCCGTCATAATCTCAGCAGTGGTCACAGACTAGGATGGTTCCGCTTTTTCAAGATTACACATTTTCAAACCGGTCGCAGGCCGTGCAGCCCATCGATTTTCACTACCGCCTGTCGGACCAGGGACGCATTGTCCTTGGCCAGTTGAGCTCCCAGGAAACCGTCGAATTCGAATTGCTGTCGCGGCGCCACCGCGAGGGTCTGATGGACCTGCCGTCCGAGCTGCGGCTGCTCGAGCTCTATGTGAAATATATCGGCTCGGGCGCAGAGGCTGCGCTCGCGCCGTCGGAGCTCGCATGGCAGACGAGCGAACCACGCCAGCGGCGGAGACCGCCGCGTGCGCGAACGGCGCGGCCGCGCAACTACGTCCTCTCGATGATCGTGATCGCGAGCGTCAGCTTCACGCTCATCGCGTTGCTGGTGAGCTAGCAGGCAAGCGCGACGGCGAAATTGCGCCGGTCACGCATTTCGTCGGGCCTAGTAGAGCCTCTGGATGGTCTGCGCCAATTCCAAGGTCGCGCAGATGAGCATACCCCAAAGTGCAAAATTGATTTGTAGCGCCGCTGCCATCGGTCGCTCCCTTCCCAAGTTACGCCCACCCCAGTTTGTAGAATTTATGAAGAAATTATTAGCGATTCTGTCGTGGAGTTTACAGCCTAATATTTCGCCAGTTGTTGTGCGATGCGATCCGCATGATTTCACGAAGCGGCCTCACTGCTCTCGCAATGTGATGCGAGAGCACGATTCCATATTGGGCCATGGCGGCCACGTCGTTTCCCTTAGGTTCCATTTAACCGGCGCGATGCAAGGCTCCGCATGCGGAGTTTGCGTGTCGCGTACCGCACCAAGGGTCCGGCATGCTGCGTCACGGCTTCGTCTTGCTCACTTTTTGCGCAGCGCTCCTCGGATGCGCGGCGGCGCCGGCGCAGGAGCGCCGACCGATCGCATGGGACGGCCTCGGCCGGGATCCGAACCAGGCCCCTCACCGCTCCTCTGTCACAAAGCGGCGCGCCGCGAACCCGGCGCCTGCGCAGGACAATCCCAATCAGGAGCGGGAAAGAGTGCTCGGCACCTTGCGCCCGTTCTCCGAGGCGTGGTGGGTGGTCCATGACGAAATCGAGGCGGAGAACGACAGGCAGCTTGGCACGAAACTCGTGATCTGCCCTCGCTGCGTTGAACCGCCGCCGCCAAGCGATGACGCGACCGGATCGCTCCGGTGAGCGAGCACGCGGCGATCAGCCGTGTGACATGACGACGGCATGAGTGACCCACTCCCGTAACAACGGGAGTGGGATCGCGGCTTGGCGTGTCAGGCCAACGCGTCCGTCACATGCCCTCGGCCGGGCAGTTCACCATCCAGGGAATGCCGAACTTGTCGACGCACATGCCAAAGCCCTTGGCCCAGAACGTCTTGCTGAAGGGCATGGTGACGGTGCCGCCGTCGGCGAGCGCGTTGAACTTGCGTTCGCCATCCGCGGGGTCCGTGACCGTGAGCGAGACCGAAAAGCCCTGGGCTTTCTGAAAATGCTCGGGTGGCGCGTCGGAGGCCATCAGCACGCTGCCGTCGGGCAGCGACATCCGCGCATGCATGATCATCTTCTCGCGGCCGGGCGCGGCGGGCATGTCCGGCGGCGCTTCCGATGAGCGCATCATGGCGTCGATCTTGCCGCCCAAAACCTTGGCGTAGAAGTTGAACGCCGCTTCGCAGGTGTCCTGATAGAACAGATAGGCATTGATCATCGTTTCTCTCCTCTTCGTTTTCTTGGCGATTCCTTGGCAGCTCCTTGGCTGCTCCTTGGGGCAGCAAGCCTTGCTACTTCTCGGTGAGCTTCTTCAGGCTGGCGAGGCCGGCCTCGAAGTCCTTGCCGATCATGTTGTCCATGTTGATGAACACCTGCATCACCTTGGACATGAACGGCGCCGGACCGTACATCGCCCATGTGACCAATGTGGCATCGCCTTGCGGCACAAAGGTGAACTCGGCGGTGTTGTGGCCTTCGAACGGGCGCTCGAAGTCGAGCTTGATGCGAAGCTTCGACGGCGTGCTCGCCTCGAGGATTTCCATATGCCCGGCGCCGACATTATTGTTGCCGTCCCAGGCATAGGTCGCGCCCTTGCCTGACGCGGTTCTGCCGAAGGTCCGCTTCATGCCGGGGTCGCGATCCTCATAGGGCGACCAGCTCATCCAGAAATGAAAATCGGCAACGTGCGGATAAATCGCATCGGCCGGCGCCTTCACGGCGAGCGAGCGCTCGACGCGGAACGTATCGGGTTTTGTCAATGCGAAGACGAGGACCGCGGCTATGCCGACGGCGAGGACGACGGCGATGATGGCAATGGCTTTCAGCATGAGTGGCTCCCTGGATATGGAATTAAGACGAAGGGGAACGGCGGGAGCCGACAATTGGCGGGACGAAATTTTTGGCCGTCACTTTGCCTTTGCGCCCTGCCTGGCGCCGCCATTGGCGCCGTTCGGCCGGCTGTCCCGGATCAGGCGATCAATATGCATGCGGATATGGGCGGCTTCCGCCGAAGTATTGGCGAGTGCGATGGCGTGGTCGAAGGCGATGCGGGCTTCGTCGTTACGGCCGAGCTGCATCAGGAAGGCACCACGCACGCCGTGGAAATGAAAGTAGTTGGCGAGTTTCGGCGCCAGCGGCTCGATCAGCTCGAGCGCCGCTTGCGGCCCGCGCACCTTGGAGACCGCAACCGCGCGGTTGAGCGTCACCACCGGCGAAGGCTGCATCAGTTCGAGCGCGCCGTAGAGCAGATCGATCTGCGTCCAGTCGGTTTCCTCGGGCGTCGACGCGCGCGCATGCAGCGCGGCGATCGCGGCCTGGACCTGATAGGGGCCGCTGCGGCGATGGCGCATCGCCTTGTCGATCAGCGCGAGGCCTTCCGCGATCATGTTGCCGTTCCACAGCGTACGATCCTGGTCGTCGAGCAGGATCACCGCGCCGTCCGCGGCAAAGCGCGCGGCGCTGCGCGCATGCTGCAACAGCAGCAGCGCCGTGAGCCCCATGATCTCCGGCTCGCTCTGGAACAGCCGCAGCAGCAACCGCGCCAGCCGGATCGCTTCCTCGCACAGCGGCTTTCGGATCTCCACAGTGTCGCCGCTGGCCGAATAGCCTTCGTTGAAGATCAGGTAGATCATTGCGGCAACGCCGGCGAGCCGCTCGGAGCGTTCGACCGCGCCGGGCGTTTCGAACGGCGCCCCGGCCTCGGCGACCTTCGCCTTGGCACGGGTGATGCGCTGCTCCATCGCCGCTTCCGAGACCAGGAAGGCGCGCGCGATCTGCTTCACGGTGAGGCCGGAGACAATGCGCAGCGCCAGCGCGATCTGCTGGGTCGCCGGCAGCTGCGGATGGCAGCAGATGAACATCAGCCGCAGGATGTCGTCGCGGTAGTGCGAACCGTCGAGCCGCTCGGCGAGCGCGCCCTCGGCGTCGTCGAGATCGGAGATGGCCTGGTCATCCTCCGGCAGCGGCTGCTGCTTGCGGGCGCGGCGGACCTCGTCGATGGCGACGTTGCGGCCGACCATGATCAGCCAGGCCGCGGGATCGCGCGGCGGACCGTTCTGCGGCCAGGTCTTGAGCGCGCGCAGGCAGGCGTTCTGGAAGGCCTCTTCGGCGGTGTCGAGATCGCGGAAATAGCGCAGCAGCGCGCCGACCGCCTGGGGACGCGCTGAGGTCAGCGCGGTCTCGATCCAGGCGGTATCGGCCTCGCTCACGTCGAAATTCCTCCGGGCCGGAATACGCCGACGGGACGCACCTCATAGGCGCCTCCGGGATTGGCCGCACCGAGGTCGCGCGCAACGTCGAGGGCTTCGTCGAGATTTTTGCAATCCACGATGTAGAAGCCGAGCAATTGCTCCTTGGTCTCCGCATAGGGGCCGTCGAGCACCAGCGGCGGGTCTTCCTTGCGCAGCGTCGCCGCCGCCGTGGTCGGCAGCAGCCGCGCCACCGGACCGAGCCGGCCCTGCTGTGTGAGCTTGTCCTGCACCACGGCGAGCTTCTTCATCACGGCCTCGTCCTGGTCCTTGCTCCAGGAGCCGACGAAGTCCTCGTCGTGATAGCAGAGGATCGCATAAAGCATGGGCAGCACCTTCCTGAACGCTTGTTTTTAAGACGATCCAATATGCCCCGCCCCGACAGGGCTGCGGAAAAAATTTGCGAGAAAAATCCGTCGGATCGTGCCAAGGAGGGTTTTCAAAACGGAACCGACGAGGCACTTCGAATGAGCATGGGCACACTGGCCGTCCTGATCAACAGCACGCAGCAGAATTGGCTGCCGGAGCGCTGGAAGGCCCGGTTCGACGCGGTCTGCGGCGGCCGCCGCGTGGTGCTGCTGCCGGATTCCGATCTCGATCCGGCCGAGGTGCACTATGCCGCGGTGTGGAAGCCGGTGCCGGGCGATCTCGGCTCTTTTCCGAACCTGCGTGCGATCTTCAATCTGGGCGCCGGCGTCGACGCGCTGATGGCCGACAGGAGCCTGCCCGACGTGCCGCTGGTGCGCGTCGCCGTGCCTGATCTCACCAATCGCATGACCGAATATGTCGTGCTGCACGTGCTGATGCACCACCGCCAGGAGCTGTACTTGCGGGACTCGCAGCGCGCAAAACGCTGGGAGCCGCGATATCAGTGGCCGGCGAGCGCCGTCACCGTCGGCGTGATGGGGCTTGGCACGCTGGGTGCCGATGCCGCCGACGTGCTGCGCCGGCTCGGCTTCCGCGTTGCCGGCTGGAGCCGCAGCCCGCGCACGATTGAGGGCGTCGAATGCTTCCATGGCGCCGCGCAGATCGACGCGTTCCTGCGCAAGACCGACATCCTGGTCTCACTGTTGCCGCTGACGCCTGATACGCACGGCATCCTCAACCGCGACGTCTTCACCAAGCTCAACCGCGAGAGCCCGCTCGGCGCGCCCGTGCTGATCAATGCGGGTCGCGGCGGCTTGCAGAACGAGGCCGATATCCTGGCCTGCCTCGACGACGGCACGCTTGGCGCGGCCTCTCTCGACGTTTTCGTGCAGGAGCCGCAGCCTGCGGACAGCCGGTTCTGGACCCACCCCAAGGTGCTGCTGACCCCGCACAACGCGGCCGACACCGACGCCGATGCAATCTCGGCCTATGTCGCCGAGCAAATCGCAAAGTTCGAGGCCGGCGGTGCGCTGGAGAACGTGGTGGACCGGGCACGGGGATATTAGACGCTTCGGCAGGCTGAGAGAGGCCCGCACGCGCCCCACCTTCGCTGTCGTCCCCGCGTACGCGGGGACCCATACCGCGTGATTTATCGTTGCGGATGGTCGCAGTACCGAACGACCAGTCTTCGCCAAACTTCTCTCTGTGGCTATGGGTCCCGGGCTCGCGCTACGCGCGCCCAAGGACGACGGCCTAACTTTTGGCCCCCACCATCACATCGATCGCGCCTTTCACGATCGCTTCCAACTCCTTGCGCGACACGCGGGCGCGAGAGCGGATGGCGATCGAATGCACGGTTGCGGAGGCAAGCTGCGCCAGCACGGCCGGGTCGGCGCTCGCGGGCAACTCGCCCTTCTCCTTGGCGCGGCGGAAGCAACTGGCAAAGGCCTTGTCGAGCTCGGTCAGTCCATCCAGCACCATGGCACGGATCTCGGGATCGCCGACGGCTTCGGATGCCGCGGTCACCACCGTGAAGCAGCCGCGCGGACCGGTCTCGCCGGAGAGATAGATGTTCAGCGCGGACGCGAAGATGCGCTCGAGCCGCTGGCGCACCGGCATCTCCTGGCGAAAGATCTCGACCATCGAGGCGCGGGCGTCCTCGCGGTAGCGCTGGTAACTCTTGATGTAGAGCTCGCGCTTGTCGCCGAAGGCGCCGTAGAGGCTCGGCCGGTTCATGCCGGTCGCTTCGCTGAGATCGTCCAGTGACGTCGCCGCAAAACCCTGCCGGCGGAACAGGTCGAGCGCCTTGCCGAGCGCGACGTCGGGCTCGTAGGCGCGCGGACGGCCACGCCGCTTCGGTTCATTGGCGGCAGCTGGCGGCTTCGATTTTTGTACCATTTCGCAAATTAATCCTTGACCGTCGCCATATTATACAAGATGGTACAAAAATCAATCTGGCCAGGTTGAGCGACACCCAAAGAGGAATTGCCCAAGGAGGCCCAAGATGGATCTTTATTTCTCGCCGCTCGCCTGTTCGATGGCGACCCGCGTCGCGCTGTATGAAGCCGGCGCCGAAGCGAATTATCTCGAAGTCGATCCGCCGACCAAGAAAGTGCTGAACGACGGCACCGACTTCCGCACGGTCAACCCGATCGGGCTGGTGCCGACGCTGCGCACCGACGAGGGCGTGGTGCTGACCGAGAACGCCGCGATCCTGCAATATGTCGCGGATCGGTTCCCGCAGTCCGGCCTCGGTGCGGCCCAGGGCATCGATCGCACCCGGCTGCATCAATGGCTCTGTTTCATCGGCACCGAGCTGCACAAGGGCCTGTTCATTCCCCTGCTCGACCGCAAGGCGCCGCAGGAAACCAAGGCCTATGCACTGGAGAAGAACCTGTCGCGGCTCGACTATCTCGACAACTACCTGAAGGGGCGCGACTTCCTGCTCGACCATTTCAGCGTGGCGGATGCCTATCTCGTCACGGTCATCAACTGGACCATGGCGACCCCGCCGATCGAGCTCGCCAAATGGCCGAACGTGAAGGCGTATCACGACCGCCTGCGCCAGCGGCCGTCGGTCGCGAAGGCGATCGCCGAAGAGTTCGAGCTGTACAAGGCCGAACAGGCGCGGAAGAAGGCGGCGGCTTAAGGCCAAAGCGATATCTTCGCAAAGCGACGTCGTCCTGGCCAAACCGGGACGGCGTCGTTCTTTCGGCAATCGGCTACCTCGGCGCTTGCAGCACGATCCCATAGCGACCGTAGATCCGATCGATCGTGCCGTCGTTGCGCAGCCGTTCCAGCGCTCCGTCGATCGCCTCGCGCAACGCATCATCCGGGCGGACCATGCCGACGGCGACATTCCAGTTGAGGTCGGCCACGCCCTCGTCGCGATCCAGGATCCGGAGTGCCTTGTCGGGATGCGTCAGATTGAAATAGGCCGCCGCGGTGGGCGTGACCGCAGCCGCATCGATCTCCTTGTTTGATACGGCGTCGAGGCTGTCGGTCTCGAAGCCGAAGATCGATATGGGCACGTGCCGTTGACCGATGATCATGGCGGCGACAGAGCCGACCTGCACCCCCACCTTGGTATGCTCGCCGAGGCTCTTGAACGATGTGAGCGCGCTGGATGACGGCACCGCGAGCGCGACGCCCGTGCGATAGTACGGTTTCGAGATCCTCAAGCGGGTCTCGCCTTGCGCTTCGCGATCGGCGATGACATCCAGGAGAACGTCACAATTGGCGCTGCGCATTTGATACTGCGTGATGATCCAGTCGAGCCGCAGCGAGACACCGAGCTCGCGTGCCAGCACCTGTCCCAACTCGACCTGAAAGCCGGGTGGATCGCCGCCCTTGCGCGCAAAAGGAAGCGAGTTGGGATGCGCGCATAGTCCGAGCGCCCCACTCGCGCGGATCGCTTCCAGGGTTCGCGCCTGCGCCGGTCCGGACAGCCCGATGGCGGCACCGACGATAATCAGGACAATTGCCTTCATGCCGCGTCTCATCTGGATGGATCAGGTCCCGGCGGGTCAGCCCTCGCGCGGCTTCAGGGCGCGGATATATTTGACGATCTGGTCGATCTGCGCGTCACTGAAGCTCTCGCCGAATGCCGGCATCGCACCTTGCTTGCCGATCTTGATACGGTTGTGCAGAAATTCGTCGTCTCGTTGCGAATTCATCAGTTGCGGTCCCCTGCCAGCAGCCCGGCCGCCGTCGGAGTGGCAAAAGCCGCAGGTGCCTGCGAACAACTGCTCGACGTCCAGTGACCCGTTGTCCGGCGCCGGCGTGGCAGATTGAGCTCGAGCCACCACAACGCACAGCAACGAAGCGCCCAGCACCGCCGGAAGCGACTTCAAATGCAGTTTCAACACGTCCGCTCCATTCCTGAATCACGCCCGGCCGCTGCAATCGACCGAGGAGCGGGTTTGCCACCCGCTCCTCGGCAGATCGTTTGAGACAGACTATTTCAAGCTGAAGACGACGAGGGCGCCGTCGTCACGCGGCATGCTCTTGTAGACGCCGCCGAAGTTTGGCGCATATTCGTCCGCCAGCATGCCGCCGAAGCCGGCCGCCACGGCGATATATTGCTTGCCGCCGACGGAGTAGCTGACGATACCGCCCTGGTGGCCGGTGCCGTTGTTGTGCTTCCACAACTCGGCCCCGGTTTCGGCATCGTAGGCGTGAAGGATGCCACGGGAGTCGGGTACGAACACAAGATTACCCCCGGTCGACAAAACGCTCCCAAGCGGCGGCTCGGGAAAGCGAACCTCCCATTTCTTCGCGCCCGTTATCGGGTCGCGCGCGTCGAGATGTCCGTAGATCTCGCCGCTCGGAGGCGGCACCATCTTGAAGTCGGCGCCGATGTTGAGCTGGACCTGGGGCGCGGTGACCGGCGTCGTCTTCTGAATATCCAGCGTCATGCACCATTCCTGGCCGATCTTGTAATAAAGACCGGTCTTCGGGTTGTACGAGCCGGCATTCCAGCTGATGCCGCCGCCAATGAAGGGACACAGCGGTACTTCAGTGACTTTCCCGACAGGGAAATCGCGACGGCCGATCAGCGCGCCCGTCTTGGGATCGATATCCTTGACGAAGTTGATGTTCTCAACCAGCCGCCAGACGTTCTTCACGCCAAGATTACGGTCGTAGACGAAGACGAAGCCGCCCTTGTTCGGATGAACCACGTATTTCTGGCCATCGCGCTCAAGCATCACGAACTCGCCGACGGCGCTGTCGAAGTCCCAGGCGTCGTGAGGCAGTTCCTGATGGTAGGATTTCAGCTTTCCGGTATCGATATCGAGAGCGATGACCGAACTCGTATAGAGATTGTCGCCGGGACGCGCACCTTGCGTCTTGTAATCAGCGCCCGACCAATCGTAGAGCGGCGCCGGGTTCGCGGTGCCCCACAGGACGGAGTTGGTCTCGGAGTCGTAGGTGCCCGGCATCCAGCCGCCGCCACCGCCCGTGCGCCAGGAATCGTTGCCCCAGGTCTTCATGGCCTCGTCGGTGCCCGCGACCGTCAGAAACTCCCACTTTTTCTTGCCGGTGGTGGCATCGACAGCGAAGATCGGGCCACGGCCCGGCCATTCACCCCCCTGCGAGCCGATGATGACGCTTCCCTTCGCGTAAAGCGGCGCGCCGGTGAAGCCGACCGTGAGCTTCTGCGAGTCGATCAGCCTGGTTTCCCAGAGAACCTTTCCCGACTTCGCATCGAGCCCGAACAGACGACCATCCATCGTACCGACGAAGACCTTGCCTTCACCAAGGGCTACACCGCGGTTGTAGGGCGAGTGGGTCTGTCGGCTGATGAGCGCCTCATCGAGTTCCGGAAAGAACGACCAGATGACCTCGCCGGTCGCGCCGTTCAGCGCAAAGACCCGGCTGTACGAACCCGAATAATAGAGCACGCCGTCGGCCACGAGCGGCATTGACTGCAGGCCGCGCGTCGATCGTCCGGGAATGTGCGTCCAGGCTACGCCCAGATTGCCGATGTTGCTCGCATTGATCTGCGCGAGCGGGCTGTAGTGATGGGATTTGTATGAACCATGATAGGTGAGCCAATCGTTCTGACCGGCGTTCTCGATCCGGGCAGTATCCACGGATTGGGCCAACGCCGCCGACGCCGCAAGTGTCGCGCCGACAACAAGAGGTAGACCAGAATTACACCAACGCTTCTTCATCCGTTCCTCCCGCTTTTGTGTTTTGTTGAACTCGCGTCTCGCAGACGCTGCGAGGGATTTTTGCAGCTCGCCAAGTGTCGGTTCTTCTCCATCGCATATGAGCTGCCAACAGCTCTCGATCTCCCTCGGCGGACATCGCCAAAAGGAGCTACGTTTCCTGGACTGGTTGCTGTTGCACTCCTGCTCGCTCTCACAGAGTACGCCGGATGAGGGAGGGCGCAAAGATGGAATGCGCGAGCGGCGCGAATTTAACGCACAGCACGAATTTGAAACGTCAGCTGCGCTGACCGTTTCGTCTTGGCCGCAGATCTCGGACTCAAAAATCGCAGCGCCCACGGAGAAGCTTCATCGCGTGATCATTTGGACGGGGGCGGCGTCAATCTCTTTTGAGCAATTCAAGAACGGCCATCATAACGGAGCGATATACAAAGCCTTGCTCAAAGCGCGACGCCGCGCCATACAAGTGCCGCGATACGCGACCATTGAATACAAGCAATAGTTGATCCACTGACCGCCCTCTCCTTCCGCGATTTTGCTCTGAAGACCGAACGGCACCGCTGCCGGCGGCCTGGGCGCGAAGCAGGGCCAAGCTGGAATAAGAAGAATGCCCGTTTCCTTGCGAATTGTTCGTTCGGCGAAACGTGCCGGGCTTGTTGCGCTCGCCCTCACCGCGCTCGCGCAAGCCTCGCACGCCGCCGACAAGCCGCCGCTCGCTCCCGATCCGCCGGCGCCGCTCGCCACGACCTCGCGGGTGTCCGCAACCATCGAGTTCGGTCTGCCGGCGCTCGCCAAGGCGATCGAGCAGGATATCCCCAAGCGGCTTGCCACCATCGACGAGCGCGTCAACTGCGTGCACCGCCGCGTACTGATGTTCCGTGTCAACGCCAATTGCGACGTGTTTGGCTTCGTCAATCGCACCAGCGGCGTCTCGCTCTATGGCCGCGGCGACCACGTCTATGGTGCAGTCTCGATCTACGGCGCGGCCGAAGGCCAGGGCGCCAACCGCTTCACCGCGCGCATCCGCGGCCAGACCGAAGCGCGCGCGACGATCGAGGCCGAGGCACGGCCCGTGCTGCGCAAGGACTGGTCGCTCGACCTGAATTTCAGCGACTCCTTCCACTGGAGCGAAGCACCTTATTTGCACGTGCTCGGCCGCGAGTTCGATCTTGCGCCCTACGTCGAGCCGCGCATCCGTACGCAGCTCGCGCGCGTGCGATCACGTGCGCTGGCCGCGGCAAGGAAACTCAATCTGCGGGACAAGGCGGCCGCTGCCTGGACGCATGCGTTCGAACCGATGAAGCTCGCCGACGAGCCGCCGGTCTGGCTGCAAGTGACGCCGCAAGCTGCCGCATTTGCCGGCGTGCGGGCCAACGACAAGGTGTTGTCCGGCTCGCTCGAACTCTCCGGCAGCGCCGTGACGTCGATTGGGCAGCAGGGTGCGAGCGTCACCCCGACATCGCTGCCGCCGCTTGGCAACGACGTGACCGCGCCGGGAACGTTCGACGTCATCCTTCCGGTCCGGCTCGGCTATGACGCGATCAAGGACAAGATCAGCCAGACGATCGCCGCGCTGCCGGCGCAGGACACGAATTTGCGCGAGGTGCAGGTCTATCCGTCGTCGGGCAAGCTTGTGATCGGCCTTCGTCTTGCGAAGACCTCTGACAGCGATCCCAATGCGGGGCAATGGAGCTATCTCTCCGGCGCACTGAAGGTGGACGATACCAGTAAGAGCGTCGCGCTTGCCGATCTCGATCTCGCCGCGCAGGACGGAGGGGCAAACCCCGGCTTGCAGTCGATCGTCGCGCAATTGAAGCAGGCCGTGAACATTGACTATGGCGTCTCCTACCAGAACCTGCTGATGGCGGCGAACCAGCGGCTGACGCGTCCGCTCAAGGACGGCTTCCGTATGGAAGGCAAGCTCTCCTCGGTGAAGTTCGACAAGGCCTTGCTGCTTGCCGACGGGATCACACTCGCGCTGCGCGCGAGCGGCGAGCTGAAAATCCTGTACGGGATGTGATCGTGCGCTGGAGCGGACCGCAAATGCTTGTCGCCGCCCGCGCTCTGATGGCCGCACTCGTCATGTTCGCCGCCGGCATCGTGACTGCCCACGCGCAATCGGCATTTTACGACGCGCCGGCATCGCTCGCGGACGGACCGCCCGGCAGCCTGGCGCGACAGGAGCCGATGGATGGCGCGCCGCTCGGCGCCTCGAGCTACCGCGTGCTCTACCGATCGACCGGATTGAAGGGTGAACCCATTCTCGTCTCCGGCGTCGTCATCGTGCCGCAGGGCCCACCGCCGCCCGGCGGCCGCCCGATCGTGGCCTGGGCGCATCCAACGTCAGGCATTGTGCGGCGCTGCGCGCCGTCGCTCGCGATCTTCCTGTTCCAGCAGATCCAGGGACTGCGCTCGATGGTGGCGCGTGGCTACATCGTCGCGGCGACCGACTATCCCGGGCTCGGCACGCCGGGTCCGCATCCTTATCTCGTCGGCGAGAGCGAGGGCCGCGCCGTGCTCGACATCGTGCGCGTCGCGCGCGATCTGCCGGGCGCCGGCGGGGCCAAGAATTTTGCCTTGTGGGGACACTCGCAGGGCGGACAGGCTGTGCTGTTTGCCGGGCAGCTGGCGCCGACCTATGCGCCCGATCTCCATCTGCTCGGCGTTGCCGCTGCGGCGCCCGCGACGGATCTCGCCACGCTGATGAGCGACGACATCAACTCAGTCGGCGGCAAGAACATCACAGCGATGACGCTGTGGTCATGGCATCGCGTCTACGACGCCGCGCTCGACGGTGTCGTCGATCCGCGCGCACTTCCGGCGATCGACCGGCTGGCGCGCGAATGCATCGAAGGTCCCTTCGATATCTTCATCCGGCAGCGGACCGAGCGGCCGCTCCAGAAATACTTTCTGACCGTGCCGGATCCGACCAAGCGCGAGCCCTGGCGCTCGCTGCTGGAGAAGAACAGCGCCGCCACGTTGCCCGCCGGCATGCCAGTGTTCCTCGCTCAAGGGACTGTCGACCAGATCATCCGGCCCGCGGTGACGCGCGCCTATATGGGCCGGCTGTGCAAGGCGGGCAGCCCCGTGAAAATGGTCACCCTTCCCAACATCGGACACGGCCGCGCCGCGCAGGCGAGCACGATGGCCGCTGTGAACTGGATGACCGACCGCTTTACCGGGAAGCCGGCGCCGAACGACTGCGGCGGGTAATCGCCGCAGTCGTTGCCGGAGCGTTAGCTACCCATAAACGGCAACAGCGTTGTCAGCCGACACGAGACCGCTCTCAACGTCATCCTTGATCGCTGCACGATCGCGCTCCTTGGGGTCGCCGATACCGGCGCCGCCCGGGGTCATCACCAGCAGCCGGTCATCCGGTGGAATGGTCTGAAAGCCCTTGCCACGCATCTTCTGGCCGGACTTCAATCCGACATAGCCGGCCTCGCCGTTCTTGCCGCCGTCGCGACCGCGCGGCGGATGATCGATGCGGTCGAACGCCGCGAGGATGTCGAAGGGCGCATCGATGCCGCTGCCGACCTCGATGATCTGGCCGAGGCCGCCGCGGGTGCGCCCTGCCCCGCCGGAATCCGGGCGCAGCTCCTTGCGCCAGAAGATCAGCGGCGTTTGCGTCTCCGCGATCTCGACCGGCGTGCCGCGCACGCCGCTGGGATAGGCGGTGGCCGACAGCCCGTCCTTCGCAAAGCGCGCGCCGGTACCGCCATTCGAAGTTACCGCCATCGAGAATCCGTAATTGCCGCCGGCACCTGAGCGGGTCTGTCCGCGGACGTTGAGATTCCACAGGCACGAGGTGCCTTCCGCGGGGACGCGCTCGGGAATGATCTGGCGCAGGCAGCCGAACACCACGTCCGGCAGCATCTGTCCGACGATATGACGCGACGCCACGGGCGCCGGCTTCGGCGCATTCAGGATCGCGCCCGCGGGAGCAGACACCGTCAGCGGCGAGAGCGAGCCGGCATTGTTCGGGATCTGCGAGGCGACGACGCAGCCGAGGCCGAACACGGTGTAGGCCGTGGTGTAGGACAGGGGCACGTTGATGCCGAACTTCGAAGCGGCCGAGGTGCCGTCGAAATCGACATGGATGCCCTCGTCCGAGATCGTCAGCGTCGCGGCGAGCGTCACCGGCGCATCATAGCCATCGACGACCATGGTGTTGTGCCAGCTTCCCTTCGGCAGTTTTGCGATCTCGGCAAGCACGGCCTCGCGCGAGCGGTCGCAGATATAGTCGCCGAGCTCGTCGAGCGTGTCGATCTCGAACTCGGTCATCATCTCGACCAGCCGTTCGCAGCCGACATCGTTGCAGCCGGCGAGCGAATAGGTGTCGCCCTCGGTGTCGATCGGCAGCCGCGTGTTGGTGCGGATCATCGCCATCAGCGTCTCGTTGACGACGCCCTGGTCGATCAGCTTCAGCATGGGGATGTAGAGCCCCTCCATGAACACGTCGGTGGCGTCAGGGCCGAAGCCGATGCCGCCGATGTCCATGAGGTGGCTGGTGCAGGAAAACAGCGCGACCGGCTTGCCGTCCTTGAAGCAGGGCGTGGTGACGACGAAGTCGTTGAGGTGACCTGTGCCCATCCAGGGATCGTTGGTGATGTAGGCGTCGCCTTCCTTCATCGTCTCGATCGGGAAATGCGCAATGAAGTGCTTGACCGATTCCGCCATCGAGTTGACGTGGCCGGGCGTGCCGGTCACGGCCTGCGCCAGCATCCGTCCCCTGAGGTCGAACACGCCGGCGGAGAGGTCGCCGCATTCGCGCACGATCGGGCTGAAGGCGGTGCGGAGCAGCACCTGCGCCTGCTCCTCGACCACGGCGATCAGCCGATGCCACATGATCTGAAGGTCGATCAGGCTCGCGCCATTTGCCTTGGTCATGATCAGGCCGCCTTTCGTTCCATGACGATGCTGCCGGCACCGTCGATATGGGCGTCAAAACTGTTGGAGACGAACGTGGACGTCTCGTCCTCGGCGATCACGGCGGGACCGGCAATGGTCGCGCCCGGTGCCATGTCCTCGCGGCGATAGAGCGGGATCTCGATCACTTCCCCCGCGCGTCCGTCGAAGAATTTGCGGCTGCCCGAGGCCTTGCCGGCGGGCTTGCGCGCGACGGAAGCGACGACAGAAGGATTGTGCGCATCGGTGGTCGCGAGCACCGACCAGCTCAGGACCTCGATCGCAGCGCCCGGGATCGGCCGCTCGAACATCGCCGAATAGTCGGCCTCGAACTTCTGGCGCAGGCCGGAGAGATCGGCCGATGTCAGCCGCCGGTTCGGCAGCTCGACCGAGATCTCGTGGCCCTGGCCGACATAGCGCATGAAGGCCGCGCGACGTTCGCGCACCGGCGCACCGGCCGCGCCCGGCTCCACCAGCGCGCGCGCTTCAGTCACCATCTCCTGGAGCAGGTCCGAGACCCCCTCGGTGTCGAAATCATCGAGGCGGACATGGCGGCTGCGCACCAGCTCGTAGGCAATGGGAGCAGCCAGGAAGCCGACGGCCGAGCCGACGCCGGCATTCGAGGGCACGATGACCCGCGAGACGCCGATCTTCTCGGCGACGCGCGCCGCATGCAGCGGCGCGGCACCACCGAAGGCGATCAGCGTGTGCTGGCCGACGATCTCGCCGCGCTCGACCGCATGCACGCGCGCCGCGCTCGCCATGTTCTCGCAGACGACCTCGTGCACGGCATAGGCCGCGGTTTCCGCCGACAGCCCCAGCGGCTCACCGACGGCGCGCAACAGCGCCTCCTTTGAAAGCTCCGGGCTGAGCTTGATCGTGCCACCCGCAAAGGCGTCAGGATCGATCATACCGAGGGCTACGTCCGCATCCGTCACGGCCGGACGTTGGCCGCCGCGGCCGTAGCAGGCAGGTCCCGGCTCCGACGAGGCGCTCTCGGGGCCGACAGTGACACGCTTCATCGCATCGACATGCGCGATCGAGCCGCCGCCGGCGCCGATCTCGACCATCTCGATCACGGGGATGCGCACCGGCAGGCCGGAGCCCTTCAGGAAGCGCGCCGCGCGATCGACCTCGAACACGCGCGAGGTCTCGGGCTGGTATTTTTCGATCAGGCAGATTTTTGCGGTCGTGCCGCCCATGTCGAAGGACAGCACCTTGCTCTCGCCGAGCCGCGCTGCGATCTGCGCCGCGAAGATCGCGCCGCCGGCGGGACCGGACTCGACGAGGCGCACCGGAAAGCGCCGCGCCGTCTCGATCGAGGTGACGCCGCCGCCGGAGGTGACGAGATAGATCGCGCCGCGGAACTGCTCGACCTGCAAGGCATCCGCCATGCGGGCGAGATAGCCGTCGATCAGGGGTTGCACATAGGCGTTGGCGACCGCAGTGGAGGTGCGCTCGTATTCGCGGATCTCCGGACACACCGCGGAGGACACGGTCACGGAGATGCCCGGCATCTCCTCGCTGAGGATCGCGGCCGTGCGGCGCTCGTGCTCGGGATTGGCGTAGGAGTGCAGGAAGGCGATCGCGACGCTCTCGACGTTCAGCGCGCGCAATTTTGGCGCGAGTGCACGCACTGCCGCCTCGTCCAGCGGGAGGCGAACGGCGCCGTGTGCGTCGATCCGCTCCGGCACGGTGAAGCGGAGAGATCGCGGCGCCAGCGGCCTCGGCTTGTCGATGCCGAGATCATACTGGTCATAGCGGCTCTCGGTGCCGATATCGAGCACGTCGCGAAAGCCGTCGGTTGCAATCAGCGCGGTCTTGGCGCCGCGGCGCTCGATGATCGCATTGGTCGCGAGCGTCGTGCCGTGAATGAAGACGTCGATGTCGCTCATATGCGCGCGCGCGTCAGTGAGAATGAGACGCATGCCATCCAGCACCGCCTCCTCGGGCCGCTGCGGCGTCGTCAGCACCTTGCGCGTCTTGCGATCCTGCCCCACGTCCAGCACGATGTCGGTGAACGTGCCACCGATATCAACGGCAAGCCGCACCTCGGCTCCCTCAAGCATTCCAAATTCTCCGTACTGATCGACAAACTGCGCGAAAACCGCAGCAATTTTCATACCAGCGACAACGCCCGGGGTGAAGCGTCCGAGCCGTTTTGCGTGGCACCTATGCGGTAGAAGGGTGCGGCCCACGCGCTCAGAGCAGGAATGCAAGCGCCGCCTCGCAGCGCTCCTCGACCTTGAGCGCGAGGAGATCATCGGCGCGGGTGCGTCCGAGATTGACCGCGGCGATCGGGATCTGCCGGTTCGCGGCAGCCTGCACGAAGCGGAATCCGGAATAGACCATCAGCGAGGAGCCGACGATCAGCATGGCGTCGGCCTGCGCCAGATGATCCTGCGCGGTGGCGACCACATCGCGCGGGACGTTCTCGCCGAAGAACACGACGTCGGGCTTGAGGATGCCGCCGCAGGCTTCGCAGGCGGGCACCTTGAACGACGAGAAATCCGCATGCTCGAGATCGGCGTCACCATCAGGCGCATCGGCGGCGTCGAGCGTCAGCCATTCCGCATTGGCACGGCCGAGCCTGTCCTGGAATTCGTTGCGCGGGGTCTTCGCCCCGCAGCCCATGCAGCGGACCAGATCGAGCCGGCCATGCAGGTCGATCACCTGCCGGTGGCCGGCGGACTGATGCAGCCGGTCGACGTTCTGGGTCAGCAGCATCTCGCAGCGCCCGCTCGCCTCGAGCCGGGCAAGCGCATGATGCGCATCGTTCGGCCTCGCCTGGCCGAACCGCCGCCAGCCGATCAGGCTGCGCGCCCAATAGCGCTGGCGCGTAGGCTCTTCCGACATGAAGGCCTGGAAATTGACCGGCTGGGTCCGCTTCCAATTGCCATGGCTGTCGCGGTAATCAGGAATGCCCGAATTGGTGCTGCAGCCGGCGCCGGTCAGCACGAACAGACGTTCGTGCCGGCCGACAAAATCTTCGAGCGAACGGTTTGCCTGCGGAGGGTTTGCCATGGCGCAGATGTAGTCTGCGCCATGTCGTTTTGCCAGATCACTCCCGCGCCGGCAGCTCGGAGCCGGCGATCAGCTTTTGGCCTGCGTCAGCCCGAGCAGTTGTGACGGGGCACATTGGCAAACCAGTGACCGCTACCGGGCGGCGTTCCAATCGGATCAGGCGCGCCGGTGAAATGCCGGCGGCAACGGCTCGCGCACCAGTTCGCTGAGATTCAAGGTCTCCCCGCTTTCCGCAATGTCCGAGAACAACACCTCGACAAACGGATGCTGACGGTTGAACGCGGTGCCCCGCTGGTATTTGGCGCTCACGATGCGCTCAAGCGCGGCAAAGTTCCGTTTCCCAAGCGCGTTGTATTGCTTCCGGAACAAACTCTGACGTCCGCCACTGTGCTCGACCGATTCAGCCCAACCGTCCATCACCTTGCGACTGACGAACGCTTCGACTTCTCTCGTGCCTTCCTGGGCAAGAAGCCGCAGACCGTCCATGGCATGCGGCTCTTCATCGATACGGAATTTTGTCAGTGCCATCGGGATCCTCCTGTTGTTTGCGTCCATATGCTTCGCGAACCGCGCCTCTCGCTCAGCCCCTGAACATGTCAGATCTTGGCGGGATCGGCGTCGTGCCTATGCTTGTGAAGAAACCGGGCAATCTGCCCGCGGAGCGCCGCCGTATCCAGCAATGTCCCAACCGATCCGGCGGTATCGAAGATCTCCCGCTGGAGCGTCGTCGGCAATGAATTCCATTGCATGATGACGGCCGCACCGAGACAGCGCAAAACGCGCTCTTCCTCCGCCGCGAGGGCCGCGCCACGCAGTCGCTCCGTTTCCCCGGCGTTGACTGCATCCACATATTGGTCCGCGAGCATCTGCTCGTTGTCCGCGCGCGATGTGTGGCTGTCCTGCAGTTGTTCGAATTTGCGCGTATCGGCTTTGCCGGGCGAATTCCTCGCCAGTTCGCCATACGCGGCCGCTTTTGCTCGGTAGTGAAGAAATTTGAACATGCGGGCTCCTTCAGCAGCGGTCCTTCGCCGCCGAGAAATACGCGAGGATTTCAGCGGCATTTCCGAGGATCGCTGCCCGGCGCATTGCCACCGTGCGCTTGTCTCCCGACGGCAGCTTGCGGGCTCGATCGAGGGCGTTGATCGCCCTGGAGTTCAACTCGCAAGCCAAAGAGACCGGGATCGATTCTGACGAACTGCTTGCTTGAGTCGATGGCGAAGGCACGCCGAGACCGGCTACCATTGTATGAGCATCGATGCGGCGATCAACACCACGAAGAAAACCGGCAGCAAGACCGGAGGTACGAGCCACTCGCGAAGGCTGAATCTAGGGGAATCCGACATACTGACCGCCTGTTGGTTCCGGCGGGAGCGCAATGCTCTCAGTCACCGATGACAGCCGAGGGGCGCGCGGTGATAAAGTGTACGTAGTGATCCCTTCGCCGAATAGCGAGGCTTATCAAGAAACTATTTGTCGCGATCGGCATTGAATCGGATTGCTGCCCTGTTGCCAAATCTTCATTTGAGAGAGGCGCAACCGGCGCGTCTTCGTCTGGACGGAACGTCCGTGTTCCTGACGTACGCGGGCCGAGCGTCGGCCACCCGGCGAGCCCCGACTCAAACGGCGAAAGGCTGGCGCGCGGCACCTGCAACCTGATCGGCCTGACCATGATCGACTTTCCAAATCACAGCCGCTCGTATGACCGGACGCGGCATGCCGTGCGGTTCTGGGGACACGACAGCGCCATCGAGGCCTCGTTCTTCATCGACGAAGACGCATTGAAGCGGATTCAACCGGGTACCCATTCCAGCGAATCGGGATTTCTGATCGCGTTCGACTCCAACCGCGACTTGATATGTGCCGCTGCGGCCAAAAAGTATGTCCGCGGCAGCCGGGGCTCCTACGACCTGCTCGCGGGAGATTTTTGAAGCGGTCGGCACGGGGTGATGAGTTCGTGGCTTCGGTCGTGAATCCACGTTTCTAGCTCGCCCAGTTCTCGCGAAACTCGGGGAACAGCGTCAGGCCTCCGCAGGCGTAAATGGTCTGGCCCGTAATGTAACTGGCGTCATCCGAGGCGAGGAAGGCGAACACAGCGGCGATCTCTTCCGGGGTGCCGACCCGTCCCAGCGGAATGTGGCTGGTGACGACGCCGCGCTTGGCGGGATCACCGGTCCAGGCCGCGTTGATCGGCGTGTCGATCGCGCCCGGGCCAACCGCATTGACGCGAATGCCGCGGCCGGCGAATTCCAGCGCCAGCGTGCGCGTCAGATTGGCGATGCCGCCCTTGCTGATCGAATAAGCGAGATAGCCGGGCTTCGGAATGATCTGGTGGACGCTGGAGCAGTTGATGATGCTGCCGCCTCCGCCGCGCGCGACGAAATGGGCGAGCGCCTTCTGCGCGCAGAGCACGGCGCCGTTGAGATTGACGTCGATGATGCGGCGGTAGGTGTCGATGTCGAGCGCCTCGCTCGGCGACTCCCGCTGGAAGCCGGCATTGTTGACGAGACAGTCGAGCCTCTTCCAGCGCGAAAGCGCTGTCTCGAACATCGCGGCGACCTCCTGCTCATTGCTGACATCGGCCCTGACGACGACATGATCGAGCTTGCCGTGGCCGCGGTCAGCCGATCCTGTCCTTGCAAGCGCGAGCGTCTCCTCGGCTCTCTCGGGGTGATCGACATAGTTGATGGCGACGGTCGCGCCCTCCTGCGCGAGCCGGATGGCGACGGCGCGGCCGATGCCTTGCGAGGCACCGGTCACCAGCGCGTATTGGCCGACGAGGCGGGAGGAAAACGGGGTCGAGCGATCGGTCTGCGGCATGAGCTGTCTCCGAGGATGCTTCATCATGGACGGAACCGGCGTTTTGTTCCATCCCGCTTGCGCATCGCAGGGATTCACTCGGCGCGGCGCGCGAGCGGCGAGGTCAGGATCTGGTAGAGAATGATGGCGCCGAAGGTCGCGGTGCCGATCCCGCCGATCGTGAACGCGCCGAATTTGAGCGTGAGGTCACCGGCGCCCGCGGTCAGCGCCACGGCGACGGTGATCAGGTTCGCCGGATTTGCGAAGTCGACCTTGTTCTCAACCCAGATCCGGCCCGCCATCGCGGCGATCAATCCGAACAGCACGATCGAGAGGCCGCCGATGACGGGACCCGGGATCGACAGGATCAGTGCGCCGAATTTCGGCGAGAAGCCGAGCAGGATCGAGACCGTGGCCGCGAATGCAAACAGCAAGGTTGAATAGACCTTCGTCGCAGCCATGACGCCGATGTTCTCGGCATAGGTGGTGACGCCGGTGCCGCCGCCGCAGGCCGCCACGATGGTCGCGAGGCTGTCGGCGAACAGCGCGCGGCCGAGATAGCCATCGAGGCTCCGGCCCGTCATGGCGCCGACGGCCTTGATGTGACCGAGGTTCTCGGCGACGAGGATGACCGCAACGGGCGCGATCAGAAAGATTGCATCGGCCTGGAAGGTCGGCGTGGTGAAGCTTGGCATACCCAACCACGGCGCGGCCGCGAGTTGCGCGAAGTCGATCGGCTTGCCGAAGCCGAGGCCGTTCGCGAACAGCAGGTACAGCAGATATCCGCCGATCGCACCGAGGATGATCGGTAGGCGGCGCCACAGGCCTGGAGCGGCAACGGCCACCACGCCGATGATCAGCACGGTCGCAAGCCCGATCCAGGTGTCGAACGCGTTGGCACTCACCGCCTTGACCGCCACGGGCGCGAGATTGAGGCCGATCGCGGCGACCACGGCGCCGGTGACGGCCGGCGGCATCAGGCGCTCGACCCAGCCAACGCCCGACCACATCACGATCAGCGCGATCACGCCGTAGAGCACGCCGGCGCCAACGATGCCGCCGAGCGCGACGGAGAGATTTGGATTCGGCCCCTGCCCGGCATAGCCGGTGGCGGCGATGACGACGGCGATGAACGCGAAGCTCGAGCCGAGATAGCTCGGCACGCGCCCGGCGACGATGACGAAGAAGATCAGCGTGCCGATGCCGGAGAACAGGACCGCAACATTGGGATCGAACCCCATCAGCAGCGGCGCGATGATCGTCGAGCCCGACATGGCGACGCAATGCTGGAGACCGGAGACGACGGTCTGGCCCCATGACAGCCGCTCCTCCGGCATGATCACGCCCGAGGCCTTGAATTTCCAGCGCGGAAAATAGCTTTGCGGCTGCTCGTCCGAGCCCATCGTGGTTGTCATATTCCCCCCGTTGCGGTGCAGCGACCGATCTTCGTGCGATCCGACAAAAATGTGATTGTCGCTTCTGCGGCGACCATCACATGATGCGAGTCATGCAAGATTCAAAGCTTGCAAAATCCAGATCTTGCAGAATCAAAAATCAATGCGTTCCGGGGCACACACTATGACACAAGTCGCGATCCAGCCAGCCGTCCATCGCCGGCATCAGCCCTGGTACAAGATCCTCTACATCCAGGTTCTGATCGCGATCGCGCTCGGGGTGCTCATCGGCTACTTCTATCCCGATCTCGGCAAGGAGCTGAAGCCGCTCGGCGACGGCTTCATCGCGCTGATCAAGATGATGATCGCGCCTGTCATCTTCTGCACCGTGGTGCACGGCATTTCCTCGATGGGCGACCTCAAGCGCGTCGGCCGGGTCGGGCTGAAGTCGCTGATCTATTTCGAGACGGTCTCGACCGTCGCGCTCGCCATCGGCCTGCTGGTCGGCGAGATTCTCCAGCCCGGGCACGGCTTCAACATCGATCCCGCCACGATCGATCCGAAGTCGGTCGCGACCTACGTCACCAAGGCCAAGGAGGAAGGCATCGTCGCCCATCTGATGGCGATCATTCCCGACAGCTATGTAGGCGCGATCGCGCGCGGCGACCTGCTTCAGGTGCTGCTGATCTCGATTCTGTCGGGCTTCGCCATCGCCTTCCTCGGCAAGGCCGGCGAGCCGATCGCGGAGGCGATCGACAAGGCCGCGAAAATGTTCTTCGGCATCATCCGCATCATCGTGCGCGTGGCGCCGATCGGCGCGTTCGGCGCGATGGCCTTCACCGTCGGCGCCTACGGCCTCGGCTCGCTGCTCAACCTCGCGGCCCTGATCGGCACGTTCTATCTCACCAGCATCCTGTTCGTGTTGATCGTGCTGGGCTCGATCGCGCGGCTCTCCGGCTTCTCGATCCTGCGCTTCATCGCCTACATCAAGGACGAACTCTTGATCGTGCTCGGCACCTCCTCGTCGGAAACGGTGCTGCCGCAGATGATCCAGAAGATGGAGCATCTCGGCGCCTCACGCTCGGTGGTCGGCCTCGTTATTCCGACCGGCTACAGCTTCAACCTCGACGGCACCAACATCTACATGACGCTGGCGACGCTGTTCCTGGCGCAGGCGACCAACACCCATCTGACGATCTGGCAGGAGCTCGGCATTCTCGGCATCGCCATGATCACCTCGAAGGGCGCCTCGGGCGTGACCGGCGCCGGGTTCATCACGCTTGCCGCGACGCTCTCGATCGTTCCCGACATCCCGATCCAGTCGATCGCGATCCTGGTCGGGATCGACAAGTTCATGAGCGAATGCCGCGCGCTCACCAACCTGATCGGCAACGGTATCGCCTGCGTCGTCATCAGCATCTCCGAAGGCGAGCTCGATCGCGACGCGCTGCACGAGACCATGGCTCATCCGCTGGAGATGGGCGAGGCGCTGGAACCGGGCGGCAGCGCGGCCTCGTAGGCCGCGCCACGCAGCCGGTAGAGCCTCAGAGAGTCGCGTTGGCGACCAGCTCGACCCTGCGCGCGATCTCGATCGCCTGCAGGAACGCCTCGTCGTGACTGACCACGAGCAGCGCGCCGTCATAGGCCCTCAAGCCTGCCTCGACGGCTTCGATCGAGTCGATGTCGAGGTGATTGGTCGGCTCGTCCAGGATGAGCAGGGACGGCGGCGTCGACCCGCCTAGAACGCAGGCGAGGCCCGCACGAAACAGCTGTCCGCCACTCAGGCTCCCCACGATCTGCGCGGCGGCATCGGCGCGAAACGCGAACCGGGCCAGGGTAGCATGGCACTCGTTCGCGCTCGCTTTCGGATTGAGACGCCCGAAATTGTCCAGGATGGAGATCGCGGGATCGAGCAGGCTGACCTTCTGGTCGAACAGCGCGAAGTCCGGCCTGACCCGCACGGTGCCCGCGAACGGGCGCAACTCGCCTGTGACGAGCTTGAGCAACGTTGTCTTGCCGGAACCATTCGGCCCGACGACCCCGACGCGCTCCGGGCCGACGAGCGTGAGTGAGAGATCGCGCAGGACCGGCTGCTCCGGCTGATAGCCGGCGTTGACGCGATCGAGCCAAATCACCTCCCTGCCCGCCGGCAGGCCGGTCGGGGGCAGCTTGACCGACAGCGGCTGGCGAATCTCGACGCGCCGGCGAGCCGTGTCGACGGCCTCGATCGCCTCCGCGCGCCGCCGCTCGGCGATCTGCGCGGTCTTTCCGCCGCTGTCCTCGCTGCGGTCCTTGCGTGCACCGGCGAGAATGCGCGGCATGTCGCCCTTGGCGCGCTTCTTCCTGCCGCCGCTGTCCTTGCGCGCCTTGCGTTCCGCTGCCTCTTGCGCGTTGCCGTCGATCTCGGCGAGATGCTTCTCGGCATGCGCAAGGTCGTGCCTGACGGCAGCGAGCTCGATGGCCTTCTGCTCGCGGTAACTGCTCCAATTGCCGCCGTACCGTCTTGCCCCGAGCGATGTCATCTCGACGATGGCATCCATGGTCTCGAGCAGGTCGCGGTCGTGACTGACGACGATCGCCCCGCCCCGCCAGCCTGCGAGCAGGTCGACCACTGACTTACGTCCATCCCGATCGAGATTGTTGGTGGGCTCATCGAGCAGCAGGAAGTCCGGCTCGGCGAAGACCAGCGCGGCCAGACGGATCCGCGTGATCTGCCCGCCCGACAAACGATCCAGCTCCGTATCGGTATCAGGATCGAACCCGACACGCGCGAGCGCGGACGCAAGCCGCGCTTCAAGCGTCCAGTCGGCGTCGGTGACTTCGTCGGCGAATGCATCGCCCCGCTCCGCACGGCGAAGCAGCTCCAGCGCTGCGCGCGCGCCGAACAGATCGATCACCGCGGCGCCCGCAGGAAGCTGGACGTCCTGGCGGAGCATTCCCACGGTTCCGCTCACGAGAACGCGTCCCGCTTGGGGAATGTGCTCTCCGGTGATCGCAGCAAGCAGCGTTGTCTTGCCGACGCCGTTGCGGCCGACGAGACCAGCCCGTTCGGCACCAAATGTCAGGTTGAGGTCGGAAAGGAGAGGACGGCCGTCAGGCGTGGACAGCGAGAGGTTCGACAGAATGATCGATGCAGGCATGGAATTCCCCGTGAGCAAGGCGGATGGGCGTTGCGGTCGGGGTGAAATCCATGGATGCGAAACTCCTGATTGATGTCTCGCTGATAATCCCGCCGGGCGCCGAGATCAAGGCGCATTCCGTGCGACGCGTCCGGGCCAATCAGCAAAGCATCACGAAGCTGTTGATGGACGCTGCATGGGGCATGCGGTAAGGGGCAAAAAACAACGTGTCTCAACCAAGAGGCCATCTCTTGAGCGGCAAGCCGAATAGCCCCCTCGCCCAACTGCTTCAGCAAGCCTTTCTGGCGCTACGTGCAAAGCAGTTCGACATTGCAAGGCAGCTTGCGACCGAAGCCCTGAAATCAAATCGCACCGACCGGAATGCCGTGCTGATCCTCGCCCATGCCCTGCTCGGCCAGGAGCGTGCGGAGGAGGCGATTGCGCCGCTGGAGAAAGCCGCGAAGCGCAATAGCGATCCCGAAATCGAGACGCTGCTCGGCCATGTGCTGTGTGCCGCGCGGCGCAGAAGCGATGGACTGGCGCAACTGCGGCGAACCGCAGCGCGCCGTCCGCCCTATCTGCCCGCGTTCCAGGAGCTGGCGGGCCAGCTTGCGAACGCCGGCGAGGTTGGCGAGGCGGTCGGGATGATCGAGCAAGCCCTCGCGCTCGCCCCGACCAGCGTCGATCTGCAACTCGACCTTGGCCGCATGCATGTCCGGAATAACAGTCGCGCCAAAGCGCGTACCGTGCTGACCGCGGCGCGCGCGATCGGGCCGGGACGCACCGATATCCTGACCGAACTTGCCTGGGCCGAGCTTCTCGACGGCGCCTATGCGGAGGCCGCCGACACCTACCGTCACGCGCTCGGACTTCGCCCGGACGACGCTCTCTCCCGCGCCAATCTCGCGATCTGCCTGATGGAGATGGGCGAACGCGATGGCGGCGAGGCGGCGCTGCGGTCCGTGTATGGCGGACGGCCGCAGATGCTCAGCCGCGCCGCCCTCACACTCGCCGCCTCGTCGCACGGCCGCTTCTTCTTCCGCCCGAGCGCCGCGGCGAAATTCCTGGGAGCCAGGCCCGAGCGGGCTACGCCCTGAATTTCCGCCGGTACAGACCCGGCTCGCGCTTCAGCGCGGCGCGCAGGGCGTGGACCTTCTGCGCTTCATCCTCGGTGAAGGCCGAGGTCTGCCGCGTCCAATCCTCACGTTTGACCGGAATGCATTGCGCGATCGGTGTGCCCTTGGGCAGCACGCCGCGAAAGCCCGTATTGTGCCAATGCGCCGGAAAGTGGATCCAGCTGTCGCGGTAGCGATCGCAATCGACGAGGCCGCTCAGCGTGATGAACGGCAGGTCGAAGCGATTGACCGGATGGGTGAAGAACAGCGAATAGCCTTCCGGCGCCTCGATGGTCCAGAGATTGTGAAACTTGATGACGAAGCGATCGGCCTCGAACAGCGGCGAGCCGGTGAGCTGGCCCTGATCGTGAAAGCTGATCGGCGAGCGCGGAAAATCAATCTCACCGCCGGGCGGGATGTCGTTGTCCCAGCTGATCTCGCCATCCTCGACCCTGATATCGCAGATTAGCGGGATCAGGAAACCGCATGTCATCGCGTCGATGAACGGCGGGCAGCGCTTGACCGTCTCGTCATCCTGCTGATTGAGGGCACTGAAGGCCGTGGTCGGCATCGCCTTGAGCCAGTCGGGAACGCCGAGATTCGCCGGCAGAGGCTGCGGCAGCAGGCCTTCGAGTTCTCCGGGGCAGCGAAATTTGATCGCGAGCTTGTTGTTATTATTCTGCGAGGACATTGGGCATTCCAGCCGAGTCCCCTACTGATAAACGGAAACTGCGGCGCGTCAAAGCGCCGCAGCTGATCCAGACCATTACATCTTCGTCATGTTCGGATCGACGGCTCTCTTCACGGGCCCGTGAGAAGAGCGCAATCAGCCCTTGAGCGCAGTGACCACCACCTCGATCAGCGCACCGCCGCCGAGATCGGCGACGCCGACGGTGGCGCGCGTCGGCAGGTTATCGCCGAAGAACTCGGTCCAGACCGCGTCCATCTCCTTCTTCTTGGAAAGATCCGTGACGAAGATCGAGGTGCTGACGACGCGCGACTTGTCGGTACCGGCTTCCTTCAGATAGCCGGCGATCTTGCCGAGGATGTTGCGGGTCTGATCGCCCATCGAGACCGAGGTGTCGTCGGCGATGGTACCGCCGATGAAGACGAAGCCGTTGGCTTCGACGGCGCGGTGCATGATGGGCGTGCGGATGCTGCGGGTGATGCTCATGATGTCCTCTTCTTAGAGCGTGGAAGGATGGAAACGGTCGATGCCGAGATCGCCGATTCGGGTCTGGGTGCCGCCATTGACGATCAGCTCGGCCATCACGGCGCCGGCGCCGGGGCCGAGCTGAAAACCGTGCAGCGAGAAGCCGAACTGGTGATAGAGGCCCTTGTGGCGGCTGCTCGGTCCGAACACAGGGATATCGTCCTTCATCTTCGCCTCGATGCCGGCCCAGGCGCGGACGATCGTGGCGCTGCGCATCACCGGGAACAGCTCGAACACGGTGCGCGCGCTGATCGCGAGGCTCTTCCAGTCCAGCACGGTCTCGTTGCGATCCTGATAGGGCGTCGCCAGATGGCCGCCGCCAATCAGCACGGTGCCGTTGGAGAATTGCTTGAAGGACAGTTTGCGCCCGCGCAGGATCACGACGGGGTCGATGAAGTGCGGCACGCGCGAGGTGATCATCAGCATCGGCGCCACGGTCTCGACCGGAACGGGCTCGCCGAGCGCGGCGGCGATGTTCCCGGCCCAGGCGCCGGCGGCATTGACGAGCACCGGCGCGGCATAAGTCTCGGTGCCGACATCGACGTGCCAGAGGCCGCCGCTCTGACGGATGTTGCTGGCCGCCACGCCCTCGCGCACGGTCGCGCCGAGCTGCTCCGCCTTGCGCCGGAACGCCGTCGTCGTCTGCGCCGGATTGGCGGCCCCATCGCGGCGCGAGACGACCCCGCCCGGGCAAGTTTCAGCCACGGCCGGCACCAGCCGCCGCAATTCAGTCGCGTCGATCAGCTCTTCATGGGTGAAGCCGAGCGCGTTCAGCTCAGCGACACGCGCGCGGCAGACTGCGAGCTCCTCCTCGTTCTCCGCGACGAGAACCTGACCGTAACTCTCAAAGCTGCAATCGTCGTCGAGGAGATCGGTGATCTTCTCCCAGATCCCCATCGAGCGGATCGAGAGCGGGATTTCGGGCACGTGCCGCGCGAGCTGGCGGACGCCGCCGGCATTGACGCCGGATGCATGGCGGCCGGCGTAGTCTTTCTCGATCAGCACCGGCTTCATGCCGGCGAGGCACAGATGCAGCGCGGTCGAGCATCCGTGGATGCCGCCGCCGACGACGATCGCATCCACGTTTTGGGTCATCCGCGCACCACCGCCTTGACGTCGGCCTCGCTCTTCGGGACGGAGGCGAGCTCGGCGAGCGTGATCGGCTTGACCGGCGCGCGCAGCCGGTAATAGCCGATCTCCTGTGCCGTCTTGCCCCGCGCCTGCGCCATCAGCTCGGTCACGGTGAGGCCGCAGAGCCGGCCCTGGCACGGGCCCATGCCGGTGCGGCGATAGGCCTTGAGCTGGTTCGGGCCGGTCGCGCCGATAGCGACGGCATCGAGAATGTCCTTGGCGGTGACTTCCTCGCAGCGGCAGACGATGGTGTCGCCCGAGGGAATGCGGAACTGCGGCGCGGGGCGGAACAGCGTGTCGAGGAAGACGCGGCCGCGCTCGGCCTTGGCGAGATCGGCGCGGAGCGTCGCCATCGGCGCAAGTTTTGTCACAACCGCAGGCGCCAATGCCTCCACCGCCGCGCGCGCCGCGATGCGGCCACGGACCACAGCCGCATTGGCACCACCGATGCCGGCGCCGTCACCAGCGATCGCGATGCCCGCGACCGACGAATTGCCGCTCGCGTCTAACACCGGCGACCAGCACAATTGCAGATCATCCCAGCGATGCTCGATACCGGCGGCCATCGCCAGATTGACGTTGGGCACGACGCCCTGATGCAACAGCAACAGATCCGCGGGGATGGTCTCGCGCTTGCCGCCGGCGACATAGCTCACGTTCGCAAGCTGGCCATCACCGGATGCTGAGAGCTCGGTGACGCCGGAGACGACCTGCACCTTGGCCTTCACTTCGCGCATCATCGACAGGCCCTTGGTGAAATAGGGCGAGGTCAGGAAGGCGAAGGCGTGCGGCAACGCGGCGAAGTAGTTGCCGCGCTCGGTGGTGTCGAGGATGCGATCGATGCGGCCGCCGAGGCGCAAAATCTGCGCGGCGAGCAGCCAGAGCAGAGGCCCCTGCCCCGCCATCACCGTGCGTCCGTCAGGCACCAGGGCCGATGATTTCAGCATCGTCTGCGCCGCGCCCGCGGTCATCACGCCCGGCAAGGTCCAGCCGGGAATCGGAAACGGCCGCTCCAGCGCGCCGGTCGCGAGGATCACGCGCTGCGCCTTGAGGAAAGAGGACGCACCGCCGATCGATACGGCGATCTCGAGGTTGCGGTCGAGACTCCAGACGGTGGCGCGATGGATAATCTCGGCGCGGCTCGCGCGGAGCGACTGAACGAGTTCGGCACCGACCCAATAGTCGGCGCCGAGCTGACTGCGCTCTGTCACCGGCGTCGACGAGATGGCACGAAACACCTGGCCGCCGGGGCCGATGTTCTCGTCGAGCAGCAGCGTCGACAGCCCGGCTTCGGCGGACGTCGCAGCGGCCGCGAGGCCGGCGGGCCCGGCGCCGATCACCACGACGTCATAGGCTTCGCGCTTGGGAGCTACAGTCATTTTCCGATCTCCCGCTTGCCCTTCTGAATCTCGATCTGCATGCCCTCGGCGACGGGCACGAGGCACCCCTGGCGGTTACCGACGCCGTCGATGGTGACGAGGCAGTCGAAGCACACCCCCATCATGCAATAGGGCAGACGCGGCGCGCCGCTCACTGCGGTGGAACGGCGTGCATCACAGCCGGAGGCCAGCAGCGCGGCGGAGACGGTGTCGCCCTGGCGCGCCGCGATGGCTATGCCATCCACGAAGATCTGGACCTGCGGTCGCTTGTCCTGTTCGGATCGTCTAAACATGGGATGCCTCTTGGCTCCTTTAGATATCTCTAATAGCCGCTGTTGTTCGCAGCACCGGCGGCGCCGAAACGGCTGGCCGAGAACGCGCCGACCAGCTCCGGCTCGAGTGCGCCAGCTGCGACCATGCGCGCGATCTCGAAAGCGTGGTTGGAGGCGAGCGTCACGCCGGAATGGCAACAGGCCACGAAGGCGCCGGGATGCGTCTCCGACTGGTCGTAGATCGGAAAGCCGTCCTGCGGCATGACGCGGATGCCGGCCCAGCTCCTGACCACGTTGAGCCGCGACAGATGCGGGAACATCCTTTGCGCGCGATCGGCCATCACGGCGCTGACCGAATGCTTCAGCGCGCGATCGTCGAGTTCGTCCTCCTTGCTGTCGCCGATCATCACCGTACCCTCGTCGGTCTGGCGGATCGTGGTCAACGGATGCGGCAGGAACGGCATGGTGCGCTCGGTCACCACGATCTGGCCGCGGGTCGGGCCCATCGGCGCGTGGAGGCCGACCATCGGTGCCAGCGTCTGGTTGGCATTGCCGGCCGCGAGCACGATCTTGGCGGCGCGCAGTTCGCCCTTCGGCGTCGTCAGGCGGAATTCGCCACCGCTCTTGCTGATCGCCGAGACCGGGCGCTCCGGAAAATAGTCGATGCCGAAGGCCCTGAAGCCGGTGTGGAAGGCACGGAACGTGCGCAGCGAATTGACGTGGCCGTCGAGCGGACAAAAGCTGCCGCCGGAAACTTCGGGACCAATCAGCGGCAGCGCCTTCTTCACCTCGGAGGCGGAGAGCATCTCCATCCTGTAGTCGGCCGCACCGGTCTGGTTGTGCATGCGCTTGACCAGCTCAGTGCGCTGGCCGAATTCGTCCTCGCCGAGCGTGAGATGGAAGCCGCCGTTCTGCTGAAGAGAGACGTCGAGACCGGTCTGCTGCTTCAGCTCGGAGGCAAGCCGGCCCCACGCTTGTGACGCCTGCACAGTCCACACCGTATAGGCCGGCATGCCCAGGCCTTTGCTCTGCACCCACACGAGCGCAAAGTTGGCCCGCGAGGCACGCTTGGTGATATCGCCCTCGTCGAGCACGGCCACCTTCTTGCCGAGCCGGCCGAGGCCCCAGGCAATGGCGGAGCCGAGCAATCCGCCGCCGACGACGGCGACGTCATAGTCCCTGGACATGGGTTCTCCTATCGTCCCGTGTCGCCCTTGCCGGCGAGCACGCGGTCGAGCCCGTAGAAGCGGTCGAGCAGAATGAGGGCGGTCATGGTAACAGCGATCACGCAAGCCGAGACCGACGTCACCAGCGGATCGATGTTGTCCTGGATATAAAGGAACATGCGCACCGGCAACGTCTCGGTGCCGGGTGCCGCGAGGAAGACGGTCATGGTGAGATCGTCGAAGGACTGGATGAAAGCGAGCGCCCAACCGCTGATGACGCCGGGCAGGATCAGCGGCAGCGTCACGCGGCGAAACAGGGTCCAGCCGTTGGCGCCGAGCGAGACTGCCGCCATCTCGACCGAGAGGTCCATGCCGGTCGCCGCCGCCAGCGTCAGCCGCAGCGCGAACGGAAACACGATGATGACATGCGCAATGATCAGCGCGGCAAAGCTGCCGCCGAGGCCGGCCGAGGTGAAGAAGCGCAGGAAGGCGATGCCGAGCACGACATGCGGGATCATCAGCGGCGACAGGAACAGCGCCGCGAGCGCATCGCGGCCGCGGAAGCGATAACGCGCGATCGCGAGCGCTGCCGGCACCGCGAACAGCAGCGCCACGAAGGATGAGAGCGCGCCGAGCCCCAGGCTGACCCAGAAGGCATGGATGAACTCGGGATAGTTGGCGATCGCCCTGAACCAGCGCAGCGAAAAACCGTTGGTCGGCAGCGACAGAAAGCCTTCCGGCGTGAAAGCAACGAGGCAGACCACCAGGATCGGCGCGACCATGACGATAACGAAGATGGTGTGGAAGATCAGCGCGAGCGGGCCGTTCCGGCTCATCGGAACACCTCCGCGTAGCGGCGCTCGATCAGCGCGTTGCTGCCGACGACGATCAGCACCAGCGCGACCAGCAGCAGCGTTGCGACCGCTGCACCGAGCGGCCAGTTCAGCGTGTTGAGGAATTCGTCGTAGGCCAGCGTCGCCGCGACCTTGAGGCGGCGGCCGCCGATGATCGCGGGCGTCGCGAAGGCACTGGCGGAGAGCGAAAACACGATGATCGCGCCCGACAGCACGCCCGGCATGATCTGCGGCATGATGATGCGGCGAATGATGGTCACCGGCCCCGCACCGAGCGACATCGCGGCGTTCTCGATCTGCGGATTGAGCCGCTGGAGCGCGGCCCACACCGACAGCACCATGAACGGCATCATCACATGGGCGAGCGCAACCACCATCCCTGTCTCGGTGAACATGAAGGGAATGGGCGAGCGGATCACGCCTGCCGACATCAGGAGCTTGTTGACGAGGCCGTTGTTGCCGCCGAACAGCAGCGCCCAGCCGAGCGTGCGAGCCACCACGGAGATCAGCAGCGGCCCGAGAATGACCAGCAGGAAAAGACTCTTCCAGCGGCCACTCATGCGGTTGAGGATATAGGCTTCCGGCGCACCAAGCACGGCGGTGAGCAGCGTGGTCAGGATCGCGATGCGAAACGTCCGCCAGAACATCTCGGCGTAATAGGGATCGGTTGCGATCTCGTGCCAGTTCTTCAGGATGAAGACGGGCTCGATGCCCTTGTACTGGCCCCAGTCGTGGAACGACAGCATCACCGTCATCGCCAGCGGAATCAGCAGCACGCCCACGAACAGCATCAAGGCGGGCGCGGTCAGCGCCCACGGCGCACGCGCGCTGCGCTCCTCGGCGGCCGTGCTCATGCGCCTGCCCTCGCGCGCACGCTCATGTCCTCGGGCCGCCAGACGAGGCGAACCGCCTCGCCTTCAGCCGGCGGCGCCGTCCCGTCATTCTGGCGGATCACGATCGCGGGCCCGCATTCGCTGTCGCACTGGAACAGCCAGTGATTGCCCTGGAAGATACGCGTGACGATCTTTGCGCTGAGCCCCGTATCGCCAAAGCCGATCCGTTCAGGGCGAATGCTGACAGTGACGGGGCCGCTGAGCCCGGCCGGCGCCGGCGCGTTCCAGGAGCCAGCCACCAGCCGTACCGGCGTCGCGGTCCGATCAATCGTCGCCGCAAAATCGTTGGTCTTGCCGAGGAACTGCGAGACGAAGGCCGAAGCCGGCTTCTCATAGGTCTCCTGCGGCGAGCCGATCTGCTCGATGCGGCCCTGGCTCATCACCACGATGCGGTCGGACAGCGACATCGCCTCGTTCTGGTCGTGGGTGACCAGGATCGTCGTGGTGCCGATGGTGCGCTGGATCTGGCGCAGCTCGATCTGCATCTCCTCGCGCAGTTTGGCGTCGAGATTCGATAGCGGCTCATCGAGCAGCAGCACGCTCGGCTTGATCACCAGCGCGCGCGCCAGGGCCACGCGCTGCTGCTGACCGCCGGACATGCGGCGCGGATGGCGGTCCTCGTAGCCGGCAAGCCCGACCATCGCGAGCGCGGCGCGGACGCGCTCGGCTCTTTCGGCGCGCGGCACGTTGCGCATCTCGAGGCCGAACGCGACGTTCTCCGCCGCCGTCATGTGCGGAAACAGCGCGTAACTCTGGAACACAATGCCGAGCCCGCGCTTCGCGGGATGGATCGCGGTCAGGTCCTTGCCCTCCAAGCGGATCGCGCCGCGTGTGGGATCGAGGAAGCCCGCGATCATCTGCAGGGTCGTGGTTTTGCCGCAGCCGGACGGGCCGAGGAAGGAGATGAACTCCCCCTTCCCCACCGACAGGCTGAAGTCATCGACCACAGTCTGCGCGCCGAACTGTTTCGCGACCCGATCGAGCTCGAGATAGGCCATGCGCTGTCTCCGCTACGAACGATCAGATCAACGCTCGACCTCGCGATTCCAGCGCTTGGTCCACTCCTCGCGCTTCTCGTTGATCACAGTCCAGTCCGGATTATAGAGCTTTGCCGCGCGCTCGCCGATCGGCGCCATCTTGCCGAGCTCCGGCGGTACCACCAGTGATTTCAGCACCGGGCCGTATCCGTAGTCCTTCAGCATCACGAGCTGGATTTTTGGATCGAGCAGCATCTTGACGAAGTTGGAGGCGAGCGGCGAGGCATTCGGCTTGGTGATCGGACACGCCGTCGTCAGCAGCGTCGCCGCGCCTTCCTTCGGATAGACGAAGTCGACGGGGAAGCCGGTGTTGGCGAAGCTCTGCACGCGGCCCGTGCCCCACACCGCGATCACGGCCTGGCCGGACTGGAACAGCTCGGTCATCTTGCCCGGCGACGGCTCATAGGCAAGCACGTTCGGATTGATCTGCTCCTTGAAGATCTTGAAGCCGGAATCGACGTTGGTCTCGCTGCCGCCGTTCATCTTCGACAGCATCACCAGCGCTTCGAGGCCGTAGGTGTTGTTGATCGGCGGGATCACGAGCTGTTTTGCGTATTTCGTGTCCTTGAGATCGTTCCAGGAGGTCGGCGGCGCCCAGCCTTTCTCGGCGAACACCTTGGTGTTGTACATCAGGCCGGTCGCTACGATGCCGATCGCAACAGCGCGATCGTCCTTGAAGCGGGCGGTGTCATAGAGATCGGCGGCCGGCAAGCCTTCGAGCTTGCCGCAGAAGCCGAGCTGGATCGCCTGGTACATCGGGCCGTCGTCGACGATGGCGACGTCGATCTGCTGGTTGCCCTTCTGCGCCTGGAGCTTGGCCAGCGTGTCGGTGGAGTTGCCGGCGACGTATTCGACCTTGACGCCGTTCTCCTTCTCGAAGGCGGGGATCACCTCATCGCGGATGGTCTTCTCGAACGAGCCGCCGTAACCGGCGACATAGAGCGTTTTCTGCTGGGCCGAGGCGGCCGACGGGACGGCGATGAGCGCTGCGATGCTGACCGCGGTCAGAAGGCTGAGAGTCTTCATATGGACCGATCTCCAATACCGGGATGAGGTGACGTGCCGACAAATCTCTGACTGAGGCGCCTTCCGCATTTCCTTCCGCGCCAACCCTCTCCGGACAGGGCTCCGGCCCCTGTTCGCTAGGTTTTGGCGCAATCTGGAGGTTCGAACCCCTCCAATCTGCCGAAAAAGCGGGCTGTCTCCAGTCCTGATGAAAAAGATCGCAAACCCTGGCTTCCATCGTCCAATGAATAATGGCACCCTCTGCATGCCTAAATGTTATGGATGGGATTGGGGATGGCGCGGATCAATTCGCGGCAGGTGGAGGCCTTCCGCGCGACGATGCTGACCGGCAGCGTGACTGAGGCGGCAGCGCTGATGACCGTGACGCAGCCGGCGGTCAGCCGGTTGCTGCGCGACCTCCAGGCGCTCCTCAAGATGGAACTGTTCGAGCGGCGCGGCACTGGCCTCGTGCCGACCGCCTCGGCGATGGCGCTCTATACCGAAGTGGAGCGCTCCTTCGTCGGGCTCGAACGCATCACGGCGGCCGCCGAGGAAATCCGCGGCCGCCGCACCGGCTCGCTGCGCATCGCTGCGTTGCCGGCGCTGTCGAACGGCTATCTGCCGCGGCTCGCCGGACATTTCCTGAAAGAACGGCCCAACCTGAACCTCGCCTTCTTCGGCGTGATCTCGCCGATCGTGGTCGATTGGGTGCTCAACAATCAATGCGACATCGGCTTTGCCGAGGTGCCGATCGCCCATTCCGGCCTGCCGAGCCAGCGGCTGCCCGCGTTGGCGCGCGTCGCAGTGCTGCCGACCGGTCACCGCCTCGCGCAGAAGGACGTGCTGGAGCCGCGCGATTTCGAGGGCGAGACGTTCATCTCGCTGTCGGCGGGATCGTCGAGCCGGCACCTCGTCGACCAGGTCTTCCATCGCCACGATGTCCGCCGCGTGCTCAGGGTCGAGACCACGCTGTCGGAGATCATGTGCGGCATGGTGTCGTCGGGATTAGGCGTCGCGATCTGCGATCCCTTCACCGCGCAGGAATTCTCCACCCGCGGCATCGTCGTGCGCCGCTTCCTGCCGCGCATCGACTTCGAATTCTCCGCGGTCTTTCCGGCGCAGCGCAGCCCCTCGCCCGTGGCGCTCGATCTGGTCGAGACCATGCGCAAGGCGCTGGTGGAATTCGAGGACGACGCAACCCTCAGCCGTTGAACGCGGCCTGGGCCTCCGGCAGGTCCCAGATCTTGCCGATCGCCGCACTGCCCGCCGCCGTGATCGCCGCTTCGTCAGCGCCGAGATAGCCACCCTCATCGACCAGCATGCGGCCGTCGACCATGACCTGATCGATATTGGCGCGGTTGGCGAGCGCGATCAGCGCGCGGCGCGGATCGAACAGCGGCTGAAGATGCGGATGGGTGAGATCGACGACGGTGAGATCGGCCGTCGCGCCCGGCTCGATCCGGCCGAGATCGGGCCGCTTGATGACGTCGGCGGCGACTGCCGTGTTGGCCTCGATCAGTTCCGGCGAATTGGCGACATCGGCGCGCTGTGACGTGACCTTGGAGATCAGCGAGGCCGCGTTGAGCTCGCCGAGCAGATCCATGTTGTAGCCGTCGGTGCCGACCACGGTGCGCACGCCGTGCTCGGCGAAGCGGCTGAACGCCGCAGTGACGCCGGCGCGCGCGAACACGCGCGGGCAATTGAGCACGGTCATGCCGCGGGCGGCCATCAGCTTGAGATCGTCGTCGGTGCTGAACATGCAGTGCGCGGCCATCAGGTCTGGCGCCAGCAGGCCGAGCCAGTCCAGATATTGCGCCGGCGTGCGGCCGCCATAGCGCTTGCCGATGGTCTCGACCTCGGCGCGGCTCTGCGCCATGTGCGTCGTGATGGGCACGCCAAGCTCGCGCGCCCGCGTGGCGCAGGCTTTCAGCAGATCGGGGCCACAGGTGTCCGTGGCGTGCGGGCTCATCGCAAGACTGATGCGCCCGTCGCCGCGATTGTTCCAGCGCTGATAGAGCGCGTCCCACGTTGCCATGTCGGCGGTGCCGTCGTCGCCGGAATAGCGGACCACGCCATCGGGGCCTGCCTTGGCATCTGACGTCGAGAACAGATAGGGCGCGCCGTAGAAGCGGATGCCCATCTCTTCGGCCGCATCGAACATCTCCGGGATCGAATTGCGGAACGGCTCCATCACCGTGGTGGCACCGCCCTTGAGGAGCTGGAGGATGCCGAGCCGCGCGACCGCGAGGCGCTCTTCCGTCGACAGGATATCGGCACCGCGCTTGGTCAGCGGCAAGAGCACCGTATAGACGATGCTCTGGTTATTCTTGCGGCCGTTGCCGTCCTCGGTATGGCTGCGCGCCACAGCCTCGGAGAAGCAGTGATTGTGCAAATTGAGCAGGCCCGGCAAGACGAAGCGGCCGGGCCGGTCGTAGACCTGATCCGCGCTTGGCTTGTCGCGGGTGATTGCCGCGATCTTCTTGCCTTCGACCAGGACCCAATGGTCGCGCAACACGTCCTGCGCGCCGTCCTTGCGTGACAGCACATAGCTGCCGAAGATTGCTGTGGTGCTCATGCGGGGCGTACGTTCCAGAAGACGGCGGTGCCGTCGAGAATGCCGGTGATGGCTTTGCGATAGGCGGTCGGCTGCTTGTACAGGCCGATCGGAATATAGGGGATTTCGTCGAACGCGACCGTCTGGATTTCGCGGCAGATGCGCTGCTGCTCGGCAAGCTCGGAGGCGGCCAGCCACTGGCTGCGCAAGGGCCCCATCTTCTCGCTCGCATACCAGCCGGCGACCTTGCCCTCGCCGCGGATGTTGGTGTTGCCGGCTGGATTGAGCCAGTCGATGCCCTGCCAGTTGCCGACCGCGGCGCTCCAGCCGCCCTGCCCGATCGGGTCCTTCTTGAGCTGGCGCTGCAGGACGACGGCGAAATCGAGCCCGGCATATTCGACGTTCATGCCGGCCTTGCGCAGTGAGTCCACCGCGATCTCGCCGAGCGGCTTCTGCGCCAGCGAATTGGTCGGGACCAGCACCACGATCTTCTCGCCATTGTAGCCGGCGGCCTTCAGCTCGGCCTTCACCTTGGCGTAGTCGCGCGGGCCGCGGAACACGTCGAGGCCGACGTCGCTCGCCATCGGGGTATCGGGCGCGAAATAGCCGATCGGCGACACCTGGAAGGCCGGATCGGTACCGGCCACTGCCGTCATGAACGCGGATTGGTCGATCGCACCCAGCAGCGCGCGGCGCACGGCAGGATTGTCGAACGGCGGCTGAAGATGATTGAGGCGCAGCATGCAGGCGTAGCCTCTGGGGTCAAGGATGCGCGTCTCGATATCGCCGGCGGCCTTGATGATCGGCAGCAGATCGTGCGGCGTGGTCTCCTGCCAGTCCTGCTCGCCGGTCTGGAGCGCGGCGACGCCGGTGCCGGCATCGGGCGTGGTGGTCCAGACCACGCGGTCGTAATGCACGATCTTCGGACCCGCGGTCCAATCCGGTTTGCCGTCGGTGCGCGGCTGGTAGCGCTCGAATTTGGCATAGGCGTTGCGCGCGCCCTGCACGCGCTCGTCGGCGAGATAGCGGAACGGGCCACTGCCGATCACCTCGGTCAGCGGCTTGAACGGGTCCTGGCTCGCAAGCCGCTCCGGCAACATGAAGCAGGGATTGATCGCGGCCTTGCCGAGCGCCTGCGGCAGCAGCGGGAACGGGCGCTTGAGGCGGAAGCGGATGGTGCGGTCGTCGGCAGCCGAGAGCTCGGCGGTCGCCTCCAGCAGCTCGCCGCCAAAGCCATCGCGCGCCGCCCAGCGGCGGATGCTGGCGACGCAGTCGCGCGCCAGCACACGTTCGCCATCGTGCCAGAACAGGCCGTCGCGCAAGCTGAGGTCCCATTGCAGCAAGTCAGCGGAGATGGCGTGGCCCGACAGCATCTGCGGCGAGACCTGCAGCGAGGAGCTCATGCCATAGAGCGTGTCGTAGACCATGAAGCCGTGGTTTCGCGACACCTGCGCGGTCGAATAGATGGGGTCGACGAAGGCGAGGTCGATGACGGGAATGAAGCGCAAGGTGCTCTGCGCTTCGGCGCGGACGATGCCCGGCAGCGACAACGCCGGCATTGCTGCGGCAGCCTTGAGGAGCGAGCGGCGGGAGATCGGCATGACAAAAGGCTCCTGAAGGATCTTACGTGTTCAACAACACCGCGCCGATTGCAGCGGCTACCGCCTGCTGCGCCGGCTCGATCACGGGCACACCGATCGCATCCGCGATCGCCGCGCGGTGCGAGGCCATGCCGGCGCACCCCATCACCACGACGTCGGCGCGGCATTGGGTGACCAGCGCGCGGCCGGCTTCGATCAAGCGGCCGCGGACATCGGCGCCTGCCGTTTCCGCGGCACTCGCGCCGACCGACCAGCTTCCGGCGTAACGGCTATCGACGCCCATCACCCGCGCCATGCGTTGCTGGCGGCGGATGCTCGATGGCGACAGCGCGATGATGCCGAACCGTTCGCCCAGCATCAGCGCGCGGAAGATGCCGCATTCGGCGATCCCCATCACCGGGCGCGTGCCTGCCGCCTCGCGCACCGCATGCAGGCCGGGATCGCTGAAGCAGGCCAGCACGAAGGCATCCGCATCATCGCGCGTGACGCGGTTGACCAGCGGCATGACCACGCTATCGGCATCGCGCTGCGAGCTGATGCCTGGCGGTCCCTCGGCGAGGCCAACCACCTCGATGTCAGGCCCGCCGGCAATGCGCAGCGGCGCGACCGCCTCGTCGATCGCCGCCGTCACCGACGCCGAGGAGTTGGGGTTGATGACGAGGATGCGGCGACGGGTCATGGTGCTGCTCAGCGGTTGCCGGCTTCGTGGCGCAGGAAGTTTTCCGCGATCTTCTCGCCGGTCGTGATCCAGACGTCAGGGCACGACTTTGCGTAGGTCAGGAACTCGCGCAGCAGGCGCAGCCGCATCGGACGGCCGCTGCACTGGGGATGCAGCACTGTCGTGACCATGGCGCCCCAGTCCCTGGTTTCGTCGAGCTCGTCCTTCCAGATCGAGAGCACATGCTCCTTGGGGAAGATCGAGCGCGGGCTGAAGCGGGCAGAGAGGCCGTGCATCCAGTCGTCATAGCTGGCGGTCACCGGCAGCTCGATCGTGCCGGGCTTGCCGTCGGCCAGACGATGGCGATAGGGCCGCACGTCGTCGCGGAACGAGGACGTGTAGACGATGCCGTGACGTACGAGTGCTGCGCGCAGCTCCTCGGTGAACTCGCCATAGGGCGCGCGGTAGCCGGTCGGCCTGACGCCGAGCCGGCGCTTCAGCGCCTCGAAACCGCGCTCCAGCTCCTCCTCGATCCAGGGATCACCGGGATCGGGCAGCAGATGGTGATAGCCGTGATGGCCGATCTCGTGGCCGGCCTTGAGAATCGACTCGGCCATCGCCGGATGCGCGTCGACAGACCATCCCGTGACGAAGAAGGTCGCCTTGAGATCGAGCTGGTCGAGCAGCTCCAGCAGTTTTGGCGTGCCGACGCGCGCCTCATAGCCGCCATAGCTCATGGTGATGAGCCGCTGCGCGTGCACCGCGTCCTTGCTGGTCCACGCGCTCTCCGCGTCGACGTCGAAGGACAGGAACATCGCCGAAGTGTACGGCTTCGGCCAGGGATATTCCGGCGCGGGATCTGCGGTGTTGGCCGGAACGAGCGGGATGCTCTTGAGTGCCTTACTGTCCAGCATTGATGGTCGCCTTCTCTAATCCGTTGTCGTTCAGTTTCCACTTGGCAAGCAGGGTCTTGTAGGTGCCGTCGGCGATCAGCGCATCGACTGCTTCGAGAATGGCCTGCTGAAGTGCCTTTTCCTTGACCGGCAGGGCAATGCCGGTAAATTGCTGCGCGATGGGCTCGCCCACAGACGCATAGGCGCCGGGCTCGAGGTCCATGATGTAGGGCAGCGTCTCGTTGCCCTGGGCGGCGGCATCGATGCGGCCCTGCCTGAGCTGGGTGCGCGCGTCGGCCGAGCCGTCGGTGCCGATGAACTGGATCGGATTGCTGCCGCAATTCTTCTCGCTCCACGCCGCGATCTGCGCCGGGAACATGGTGCGGCGGCTGGCGCCCACCTTCTTGCCGCAGAGCGATGCCGCGTCCTTGAACTCCGCCTTGCGCGACTGCTGCACGAAGAACTGCGGGCCGCTCCTGAGATAATCAACGAAGGACGCGATGTCGTGACGGCTCGCGTAGTCCGTGAAGCCGGACAGGATGGCGTCCACGCGCCCGGTCGAGATCGACGGCATGAACTCGGCAAAGCTCGTCTCCTGCCATTCGATCTTGACGCCGAGCTTGCGGCCGATGGCTTCGCCGAGATCGATGTCGAAGCCGGATAGCGCGTTGGTGGCGGGATCGCGGAATTCCATCGGCGGATAGTTCGGCACCAGCGCCACCTTGAGGCTGCCGCGCTTGGCGATCTCCGCCGGCAACTCGATGGACATTGCCGATGCGCTCATTGCACTCAAGAACGCCGCCGCAATCAAAAGTCTCTTCATCAACACGCCCCCATTTCAGATCACAGCCGAAAGAAATGCCTTGGTGCGCTCCTCGCGCGGAGCGCCCAATACGTCCGAGGCGCGCCCCTGCTCGACGATCGCACCCTGATCCATGTAGACGACGCGGTCGGCGACCTCGCGCGCGAAGCCGAGCTCGTGCGTCACCACCATCATGGTCATGCCGCTCTTCGCCAGCTCCTTCATGACCGCGAGAACCTCGCCGACGAGTTCCGGATCGAGCGCGCTAGTCGGCTCGTCGAACAGCATCAGCATCGGCTTCATGGCGAGCGCACGCGCAATCGCCACGCGCTGCTGCTGGCCGCCGGAGAGCTGCGCGGGATACCAGTCCGCCTTGGCGGACAATCCGACGCGCCGGAGCAGTTCGAGCGCCTCCGCGCGCACCTCGTCGGACTTGCGCCCCTGCACCTGAAGTGGACCTTCGGTGATATTCTCCAGCGCGGTCTTGTGCGGAAACAGGTTGAAGCGCTGGAACACCATGCCGGTCTTCAGCCGCTGCCGCCCGATCTCCCGCTCGCTGAGACGGTAGAGCTTGCCGCCTTGCTCGCGCACGCCAAGCAACTCGCCGTCGAGCCAGATGCCGCCGGCATCGATCGCGGCAAGCTGGTTGATGCAACGGAGCAGCGTGGTCTTGCCGGAGCCGGAGGCGCCGATCAAACACATCACCTCGCCGGGCCAGACGTCGAGCGAGACGCTTCTGAGAGCCTGGAACTCGCCAAAGCTCTTGCTGACGGAGCGGATCGCGACGAGGGGTTTTGTCATCGCGCCAGCCGCAATGTGCCGCGGGCAAAACGGCGTTCGAGCAGCATCTGGAGCGGCGTCAGGATCGAGACCACGAGCAGGTACCAGAGCCCAGCAACGATCAGCAGCTCGATGACGCGCGAATTGGCGTAGTAGATGTTCTCGGCGTTGTGCAGCAGTTCCGGATACTGGATGACGCTCGCGAGCGAGGTCGCCTTCACCATGCCGATGAACTCGTTGCCGAGCGGCGGGATCACCACCCGCATCGCCTGCGGCAGGACGATCCGGCGCAGCGCGCGCAGCCGCCCCATGCCGATCGCCTGCGCCGCCTCGTATTGCCCGATGTCGACCGACAGCATGCCGGCGCGCATCACTTCGGACGTATAGGCGCCCTGGTTGATGCCGAGCCCGAGTAGCGCGGCGAGGAACGGCGTCATGACGTCGACCGCGCGCGCAGACCACAGGCCGGGAATGCCGATGGTCGGAAACACCAGCGCGAGGTTGAACCACAACAGCAGTTGCAGGATCAGCGGCGTGCCACGGAACAGCCAGGTGTAGCCCGCCGCGACCGTCTTCAGCACCGGATTGGGCGACAGCCGCATGACCGCGACGACGACGCCGAGGACAATGCCGAGCGCCATCGCCAGCACCGCCATCACCATCGTGTTGACGATGCCTTCGAGAATGACTTTTGCGGTCAGGAAGCGGCTGACATAGGACCATTCGATCTGACCGTTCGCAAACGCGCGCACAATCGCCGCCAGCACCAGCACGATCAGGGCCGCGCTGAACCAGCGAAACCAGTGCGGCTCGCGCGCGATCTGCATCCCCGACAGATCAGGGAAACCCTCCGCGAGTGACGGAACCGGCTTCATTGCGGCGCCGCATTCAGCATGGGCTGGGCCACCGCGTTGGCCCCTAGGCCCCATTTGTCGAGAACGGCCTTGTAGGCGCCGTCGGCGATCATCGCCGTGAGCTTCTCCGTCACCACCTCGCGCAAAGCCGCATCGTCCTTGCGGAACATGATGCCCTGGTAGCCTTTGGCGAAGGGCTCGCCGACGACGCGATATTTGCCGGGCTCCTGCATCTGCGCGTAAGGCAGCGTCTCGCTGCCCTGCACGGCGGCGTCGACGCGGCCCTGCTTGAGCTGGTTGCGGACGTCGATCGAGTTCTCGCCGGGGACGTACTGAATGGCCGGCTTGCCGGCCGGCTCGCAGTTCTGCTTGCTCCACTTCTCGATCTCGACCGGGAAGCTGGTGCTGCGGGTGGTGCCGACCTTCTTGCCGCAGAGATCCGTCGCGTCCTTGGCCGCATTGTCCGCCATCACGAAGAACTGCGGGCCCGTCGCGAGGTAGTCGACGAAATCGGCGGTCTCGCGCCGCGAGGCGCGGTCGGAGATGCCGGAGATGACGAAGTCCGCGCGCCTGGTCTGGAGCGACGGGATCAACTCGGCGAACGGCGTCTCGCTCCAGACGATCTTTACGCCAAGCCGCTTCGCAAGTTCGTTGGCCAGATCGATGTCGAGCCCGACGAGCTCGTTGGTGGCGGGATCGCGGTACTCCATCGGCGCGTAGGTGGAGTTGACCGTGAGCTTCAACGTGCCCGCCTGCTTGATCTCCGCCGGAAGCTCCGCCGCTTGCGCCGACGTTACGGTAGCCAGTACTGCGAGACCGAGAGAGAGCGAGAGGCGTATCATGTCAGCTCCTTTGCCAACGCTTTGCTTCGAGTCCTTTGCCAGCGCCGTGCCAGTCAGTCCGCGTCGAGAACAGCCGGCTCGATGACGCCGGCGCGTTCGGTGATCACCCTGTATTGCTCCGGCCGCCGGTGGGCGGCGAAATTGAACATCTTGTCCTTGCCCTGGCGGCAGAGATCGAGATCGATATCGGCGACGATCACCTCGTCGGCCAAAGTCTGGGCTTGCGCGACGATGCGGCCGTTGGGATCGACGATGCAGGAGCCGCCGATCAGCCCAGAGCCGTCCTCCTCACCCGCCTTCGCCACCGAGATCGCCCAGGTCGCGTTCATGTAGGCGTTGGCCTGCGTCACCAGCGTCGAGTGGAAGGTGCGCAAGGACGCGTCTTCAGTGACGCCGCCATTGGGGTCATAGGCCGCCGAATTGTAACCGATGCAGACCAGCTCGACGCCTTGCAGGCCGAGCACGCGCCAGGATTCCGGCCACCGGCGATCGTTGCAGATCATCATGCCCATGATCGCATGGGCCCAGGCCGAGCCGGCGCGGAAAGCGGGGAAGCCGAGGTCGCCATATTCGAAATAGCGCTTCTCGAGCTGCTGGTAGCGCGCGCCTTCGCGCGGCTCCACCGAGCCCGGCAGATGCACCTTGCGATAGCGGCCGAGGATCTCGCCGTCGCGATCGACCAGGATCGCGCAATTGTAGCGGCGGCCGTCCGGCGTCAGCTCGGCATAGCCGACATAGAAGCCGACGCGCAGCGCGCGCGCACGGTCGAACAGTTTTGCCACGGCCGGGTTCGGCATGCCGCGCTCGAAATAGTGGTCGAGCGCGTCGCCTTCGAGCAGCCAGCGCGGGAAGAAGGTGGTGAAGGCAAGCTCGGGGAACACCACGAGGCTGGCGCCGCGGCCGGCGGCCTCCTCCAGCATGTCGAGCATTCGCGCCAGCGTATGCTCGCGCGTATCGGCTTTTTGCGTCGGCCCCATTTGAGCTGCGGCGGCGCGAAGGACACGAACCAAGATTGCCTCCAATATGTGCGCAGTGCTGCCTCAATGGGCGAATGAACCCTTTGATGCGACGTGCAAATCCGCGACCATTACGCGGAAGCGGGGCTGCAAAATCAATTCGTTCTGCTATGATGTTTTGGCCCAGAGTATAATCGGCAGTGATATGAACCTGCGTCAGCTCGAGATCCTGCGTGCCGTCATCCGCCATCGCACCACGGTGGCGGCGGCGGACGAACTGGCGCTGTCGCAGCCCGCGGTCAGCAACGCGCTGAAGACGATGGAGGCGCAGGCGGGCTTTGCGCTGTTCGAGCGCGTCAACAACCGGCTGTTTCCGACCGCGGAGGCGATGGCGCTCTACAAGGAGAGCGAAGCCATCTTCGCGCTGCACGCCAAGCTCGAGAACCGCGTCCGCGATCTGCGCGAGAACCGCTCCGGCCATCTGGCGCTCGTCGCGACGCCGCCGCTGGCCTACAGCATCATCCCGTCGGCGCTCTCAAGCTTCCTTCGCCGCCGCCCGGAGACGCGCGTGTTCTTCGACGTGCGGCGCTATGAGGGCATCATCGAGGGGGTGCTCAGCCGCGTCGCCGAGCTCGGCTTCGCGCTGGGGCTGACGCATCATCCCGGCATCGCGCATGAGGTGGTGCATACCGGCGAGATGGTCTGCGTCCTGCCGCCGCGGCATCCTCTCGCCGACAAGCCGGTGATCTCGGCCGCCGATCTCTCCGGCATGCCCTTCATCGGGCTCGAGCGCGGCACGCGCCTCGGCGAGGCCGTGCGCGACAGCTTTGCCCGCACCGGCGCGCCGTTCCAGCCGACCGTCGAGGTGCGCTACTGCAACACGGCCTGCGTGCTCGCCGCCGCCGGCGTCGGCGCCGCCGTGGTCGATCCGTTCTCGCCGCGACAGAACGGCGGCAGCGGCCTCGTGGTGCGGCCGTTCACGCCCACGACGCACGCCGTCGCCTATATGCTATGGTCGGAAGCCGAGCCGCTGCCGCGCCTGGCCAAGGCGTTTCTCAATGAGGTCCGGAAAGAGAGCGCACAGCTGGCACGCACAGCGCCACACCAGCAACATGGGGCAGAAAGCGACTGAGCTTCGCAACCTTTTCACCCGGGGGGCACATGGCACGCATCACCATCATCGAGACCGGACAGGTCCCGCAAAAGTACCGCGAGCAGCACGGCTCGTTTCCCGACATGTTCGAGCGCATGGTCCGCGCCGAGGACCCGACCGCCACGGTGGACGTCGTCAGCATTCCCAATGGCGATGCGCTGCCCGACCCGAGCAAGCTCGAGGCCGTGCTGATCACCGGCGCTGCCGCCGGCGTCTATGACGGGCTCGACTGGATCGCGCCGCTGGAAGATTTCGTGCGCACGGCTTACGCCAACAAGACGCCGATGGTCGGCGTCTGCTTCGGCCATCAGCTGATCGCGCAGGCGCTCGGCGGCACCGTGCAGAAGTCGGAGAAGGGCTGGGGCATCGGCCGCCACGTCTATCAGGTGCTGCCGGAGAACGGCGTCGTCGACGGCAAAGCGGTTGCGATCGCCGCCTCGCATCAGGACCAGGTGGTCGAGCCTCCCAGCGATGCGCTGACGATCCTCTCGTCCGAATTCACCCCGCATGCGGGCCTGCTCTACGCCAACGGCACCACGCTGACCGTGCAGCCGCATCCGGAATTCGACGTGGAGTTTGCGCAAGTGTGCTGCGAGCTCCGCGACGGCAAGGCGCCGGAGGATGTCGTGACAACGGCAATAGCGTCACTGGCGGAGCCGATGGACAACGCGAAGCTGGGTGGGGCAATCACGCGGTTTTTGGCGAGACGCGCGGCTCCGTAGTCCGCGGCGCTCACCGCGCGGGCTCTTCCCTTCTCCCCTTGTGGGAGAAGGTGGCGCGAAGCGCCGGATGAGGGGTCTCTCTCCACGCATTCAATAAGAGTTGGACTCGCGGAGGGAGACCCCTCACCCGTCTCGCCGCTACGCAGCGAGCCACCCTCTCCCACAAGGGGAGAGGGTGCAGCGAGCTCGCTGCACTATCTCCGCAAACCTCAGAACGGATCCGTCCCCAGCCCCGGCACATCCGCCGGCCGCGGGCCCGGCGCCGGCCAGTGAAACCGGCGGTCCTTCTCGGCAATCGCGATATCGTTGATCGACGCCTCGCGGCGCCGCATCAGCCCGTGCTCGTCGAACTCCCACTGCTCGTTGCCGTAGGAGCGATACCACTGGCCGCTGGCGTCATGCCATTCGTACTGGAAGCGCACCGCGATATGATTGCCGTCGAAGGCCCATAGGTCCTTGATCAGGCGATACTCCCGCTCCTTCTCCCATTTGCGGGTGAGGAACGCGACGATGGCCTCCCGGCCCTGGAACACCTCCGAGCGATTGCGCCAGCGGCTGTCCTCGGTATAGGCGAGCGAGACTTTCACCGGATCGCGCGAATTCCACGCGTCCTCGGCCATGCGCGCCTTTTGCGCGGCGGTCTCACGGGTGAAGGGTGGAAGTGGCGGGCGCGACATGGTGGCCTCATCGGTTGGTTCGAGCCGCAATCTATCGCTGCAATTGCTGGAGTCGATAGGCCATCACCTATCGGCCGATCACTTATCGGGCGATCAGGAAATCAGATCGGCCTTCATCAGGATACGGATCGATTTCGGAATCGGCTGGGCGCGTCCGCCGCTGATGAAGGCGACGCGGACCTCGGCTTTCACCAGCACGTCCTCGGCCCGCCGCACCTCCTGCGCCAGCATGATGGAGGCGCCCTTCACCGCAACCGGCCACGTCACGACGTCGAGCACGTCGTCCATCCGCGCGGGCTTCAGAAAGTCCAGATGCATCGAGCGCACCACGAAGGCAAAGCCCGCGCCCTCTGTTTCGACCTGGTCGAACAGCGCCTGCTGCTCGGCGCCCATCAGCCGCAGATGGTTGGTGCGCCCGCGCTCCATGTATCGGAGATAATTGGCGTGATAGACGATGCCGGAGAAGTCCGTATCCTCGTAGTAGACGCGGACCTGCATGTGATGGCGGCCGTCGCGGATCTCGCCGTCGAGATGGGCTGTCACGTCGCGAGCCTCTTCGCTTTTTGCAACCGGTCCGTTTTGCGCAAAAACAGCCGGCCGCGCAAGCGCAGGTTATGCCACGGCCGGCGTCCTTCCCAGCGTCACCTCGACGATTTCCGGCGGCACACCGACGCGGACCGGCATGATGCTGCAACCGAGGCCGCCGGAGACGATGACGTCGCATTTCAGCCGGAAGTGACCATAGGCGAGCCGCACGCCGTGCTGAGGCGAAACAGCCGGCGACCAGCCGAACAGGCGGACCTGGCCGCCATGGGTATGGCCGGACAGTTGCAGCGCGACGCGCGCGGGTACGAGCGGCGCGATATTGGGCTCGTGCGCGAGCAAGATGACCGGCGCATCGTCGGTGACCTTCGCCAGCGTACCCGCGAGATCGTCGGCGCCAAGCCGGTGCACGCGGCCATAGCGCTTCGCGGGATAGTAGGCGAGCTGATCGCCGAGGCCCGCGAGCCAGAAGGAGCGTCCGTCCTTGGTGAGACGCACGACGTCGTTCTCGTAGACGGGAATACCGGCCGCCTCCAGCGCGCGATGGGCGGCTGTCGGCCCGTGCCCGGCCTGCTGCACGGCCCTGTCCACCCAATAGTCGTGATTGCCCATGACGGCATGGACGCCGAGCGGTGCCTTGAGGCCCGCGAGCACCTTGGCCCATTCGCTCGACGGAATGATGCGCGTGACCTGGTGAACACCCGCGACATAGTCGCCGAGCAACACGATGACATCGGCGTTGAGCGCATTGGTGCGATCGACGATGCCCTCGATCCGCTCCAGCGACATCCAGGGATCGCAGGCATGAATGTCGGTGACGATGGCGATCTTGAGCGGAAAATCCGCCGGCCATTGCCGCGGGGTCGGGTGATAGCGGGTGACGCGGAGCCGCAGCGGCTCGATGCCGACGCCATAGGCCGCGGTCGAGACGCCGAGCGCGGACAGGCCGCCGATGGAACGGATGAGATGACGACGCGTGATCATGGAAGCCCGATGGAGATGCAGCTTTGTGATGCGGTCCGATTGGAGCGGAATTGGGGTCCGCTCGTGCAGACGGCCCGCATCCTCGTGCAGACTGTCTGCACAAAGGTTACCGGAAGTTCATGACGGTAGCTGCACCCGCCATTTGCGCGAGATCAGTCGTCGCTCTCGTCCGAGCCGAACAGGCCGAACTGTGCCGCGGCATCGCGCGAGGGCTCGGCGATGCCGAGATGGCGGAAGGCGTGCGAGGTGAGCAGGCGGCCGCGCGGGGTGCGCTGGAGATAGCCGCACTGAATGAGATAAGGCTCGATGATGTCCTCGATCGCATCGCGCGGCTCGGACAGGGCGGCGGCCATCGTCTCGACGCCGACCGGGCCGCCGCCATAGTTCTGCGCGATGGTCGTGAGGTAGCGGCGGTCCATGGCGTCGAGGCCGGCGGCGTCGACCTCGAGCGCGCTCAGCGCATGATCGGCGATCTTGCGGTCGATCGAGGCGGCATCGGCGGCGGAGGCGAAATCGCGCACGCGCCGCAACAGGCGGCCGGCGATGCGCGGCGTGCCGCGAGCGCGACGCGCGATCTCGTTGGCACCGTCGGCGCTCATGCCGACATTGAGCACGCGCGCGCCGCGGGTGACGATGCTTTCGAGCTCTTCGATGGTGTAAAAATTGAGCCGGACCGGGATGCCGAAGCGGTCGCGCAAGGGATTGGTGAGGAGGCCGGCGCGCGTGGTAGCGCCGACGAGCGTGAATTTCGACAGCTCGATCTTCACCGAGCGTGCCGCCGGGCCCTCGCCGATGATCAGGTCGAGCTGAAAGTCCTCCATCGCGGGATAGAGCACCTCTTCCACCGCCGGGCTCAGGCGATGGATCTCGTCGATGAAGAGCACGTCGCGCTCTTCGAGATTGGTGAGGAGCGCGGCGAGATCGCCGGCCTTGGCGATCACGGGCCCCGAGGTGGCGCGAAAGCCGACGCCGAGCTCCTTGGCGACGATCTGCGCCAGCGTGGTCTTGCCGAGGCCGGGGGGGCCTACGAACAGCACGTGATCGAGCGCCTCGCCACGCTTGCGCGCCGCCTCGATAAAGATCGAGAGGTTCTTGCGCGCCTGCTGCTGGCCGACGAAGTCGGACAGCGATTGCGGACGCAGCGCGGTGTCGCCGACGTCATCGGAGCGGCGCTCGGGCGTGACGATGCGTGGGGGAGTGGTCATGCGGGCAGGATAACACGATGCAGCGGTTTCGCGAGCCACCAGCACAGGCTGGCCGGAATGACGGCGACGACGGCGAGCATCGCCGAAAGCTTCAGCGCCTCGGGCGCGGAACGGACACTCGGCACGATCACCGCCGAGGTTTCGGAGGGCACGACGAACATGCCAACCATGACGAAGCCGGCCGCGCCCACGGCCGCGGCGAGCCACGCCATCCAGATCATGTTGAGATCGGCGTAGACCGCCGCCAGCGCAAATATCAGGCCGGCGACGACTGCAGGAAGGAACGAGGCGAGAATCGTGACGATGGCCAACAGCACGACCGCGATCGAAACCAGGGCACGCAGTGCTTCCAGTTCGAGGAACACGAGAAACATCTGCAGCACCGCGGCGCCGAGCGCAGTTACCGTCACAGCAACCAACGCGGCGGTCGTCAGCGGCCCGACAATGGAGAAAATCACGACGATACCGGCCACGCGCGAAAGGCGACGAAACAGGGCGGCGACGGGATTGGAGTGGGCCGCGCTCACTTCGACAGCTCCTTCAAGCCGAGCCGGATGAGTTGCGCGGTCTCGGCGCTCTCGCCCGCGCTGCGCGATGCGGATGCAATAGCGGCAGCCGCCTGCGGCTGGCCGTAGCCGAGATTGACCAGCGCAGAGATCGCATCTGCCACCGGGCGCGGCGCGCGCTGGTCGTCGACGGCGCCGGCGAGATGCACGACGGCGGGATCGACATTGGCGAAAGCAGGCGCCTTGTCCTTCAGCTCGGTAACGATGCGCTCGGCAACCTTGGGGCCGACGCCCGGCGTGCGTGCTACCGCGGCCTTATCGCGCAGCGCAATCGCGTTGGCGAGGTCGGAAGGCGCGAGCGTGCCGAGCACGGCGAGCGCGACTTTTGCACCGACGCCCTGCACGGTCTGGAGCAGGCGAAACCATTCGCGCTCCTGATCGGTGCGGAAACCGAACAGCTTTATTTGATCCTCGCGAACATAAGTCTCGATCGAAAGCACGGCGGCCTCGCCGGGCGAAGGCAGATGCTGCAGCGTGCGGGCCGAGCAATGCACCTGATAGCCGACGCCGCCGACATCGAGGAGCACATAATCCTCGCCGTAGGAATCGATCAGGCCCTTGAGCTTGCCGATCATATCCCCACCACCTTCAGCCTGAGCGCCGTGCTTTGGCGATGATGGGCGTGGGTAATGGCGATGGCGAGCGCGTCGGCGGCGTCCGCTGACGGCGGCTCGGCTTTCGGCAGCAGAATCTTCAGCATCATCGCGATCTGGTGCTTGTCGGCGTGGCCGGCGCCGACCACCGTCTTCTTGACCTGGTTCGGCGCGTATTCGGCGACAGTAATGCCGAACATCGCGGGCGCCAGCATGGCGACGCCGCGGGCATGGCCGAGCTTCAGCGTCGCGACGCCGTCCTTGTTCACAAAGGTCTGCTCGACCGCGGCTTCCATCGGTTTGTGACCGGACAGGACGGCGGCAAGTCCCTCATGGATCGCGAGCAGCCGGCTCGCCAGCGGCAAATCGTCCGGCGGTTCCACCGAGCCGCAGGCGACGTAGATCAAACGATTGCCCTCGGCCTCGATCACGCCCCAGCCGGTGCGGCGCAGGCCGGGGTCGATGCCGATGATGCGAACGGGGCCGCGAATCGGGAGCGCAGTCATGGGCCAGTGATAGCGGCTGGCTGCGGTGGGGGAAACAGAAACAGAACGGAAGTAACAGGGGAAGTGGGGTGTCGCGATTGGGTGCCCGCGATGACGACCACAAGACACGCGGTCATACCCCGCGAAAGCGGGGTATCCAGTACGCCGCGGCTTCTCCGTTTCCCTCAGACGTCTCTGGAATACTGGGTCGCCCGGTCAAGCCGGGCGACGACAGCGGAATCTGGGGCTGGTGGCGACCTCAGCCGCCAATCTTCGCCATCAGCGCGTCCGACACCTCGAAATTGGCGTAGACGTGCTGGACGTCGTCGTGCTCGTTGAGCAGGTCCATCAGCTTCAAAAGCTTCTCGCCGGTCTCGTCGTCGACCGCGACCGTATTCTGCGGCTTCCAGATCAGGGCGGCCTTGCGCGGCTCGCCGAACTTGGCTTCCAGCGCCTTGGCGACGTCGCGATAGCCTTCGGTCGAGGCGTAGATCTCGTGTCCGCCTTCGCTCGATACCACGTCGTCGGCGCCGGCCTCGATCGCGGCATCCAGCACCGCGTCGTCGGAGGCGACGCTGCGGTCGTATTCGATGATGCCGGTGCGGTCGAACATGAAGGAGACCGAGCCGGTTTCGCCGAGATTGCCACCCGACTTGGTGAAGAAGGAGCGGATGTCGGAGGCGGCGCGGTTGCGGTTGTCGGTCAGCGCCTCGACGATGACGGCGACGCCGCCGGGGCCGTAACCCTCGTAGCGGATCTCGTCATAGTTCTCGCCCTCATTGCCGAGCGCCTTCTTGACGGCGCGCTCGATATTGTCCTTCGGCATGTTCTCCTGGCGCGCCGCGATGATGGCGGCACGCAGGCGCGGGTTCATGTTGGGGTCGGGGGTGCCCAGCTTGGCCGCGACGGTGATTTCCCGCGCCAGCTTGCCGAACAGCTTCGACTTCTGGGCATCCTGCCGCCCCTTGCGGTGCATGATGTTCTTGAATTGGGAATGTCCGGCCATGCGTGTCTCGTCAGGAATCGTGCGCCAAAGGTGAGCGTGGGAAGCGCGGCCTTATAGGCCGCCAACCCACCGGAATGAAAGAGGCTCTACGACTTTAAGGTAATACCGTAGTGTCCCGTGCCTAGGAGTCAGGCACCGTTAACCCTGATTTCATTCCGGCCTGCGAAAATAGCAACCGCCCGTTCCCCGACAAGAGTGACCTGATGGCGTTCGCATTATTTCGGAAGCGTCTGCCCGACTTGTCCGCGCCCGTGGCACCCCCACAGGCCGCGCCGTCGCCAGTCGATCCCGCGGCGCCCGCCCTGTCGGCCGAGGGCGATTCCGCCAGGGAAATCCTGGAACTGCTGGAACTCGAGCTCGGCGCCATGATCCGCCAGCTCGAACGGGCCGCCAACTCGGTCGCCGGCGGCGCGGAGGCGACCGCGGCAACGCTCGCGGATATTCGCGAGCGCACCGACGCCCTCACCGGCCGCACCAATGCAGCGCAATCGACCGCCTCCACCTTTGCCCATGCCGCCGACAAGTTCACCCAGTCCGCGCAAGGCATCGGCGCACAGGTGCGTGAGGCCGGCAAGCTCGCCGACGAAGCCAGCGCCGCGGCGCAGGAAGCCCGCGCCAATGTCGACCGCCTGCGTGAATCCTCCGCCGCCATCGGCAATGTCGTCAATCTGATCGCGCAGATCGCGCGGCAGACGACGCTGCTCGCGCTCAACTCGACCATCGAGGCCGCGCGTGCGGGTGCGGCCGGCAAGGGCTTTGCGGTCGTCGCCACCGAAGTGAAGGCGCTCGCGGTGCAGACCCAGGGCGCGACGGAGGAGATCACCAGGAAGATCGACGCGCTCCAGCGCGACGCCGCCGGCTCGGCCGACGCCGTGCACCGCATCGCGCAGGCGATCGAGGCGATCCGCCCGGTGTTCGACACCGTCAACGGCGCGGTCGCCGAGCAGAATGCCACCACCAGCGAGGTCTCCGGCAACGCGGCAAGCGCGTCGCAGTTCATCATCTCGGTCGGTGAGAGCGCGGCCGAGATCGATGCCGCAACCAAGGCCGCCGAGACCCACGGCGAGAACGTCGCCAGCGCCGGCAAGGCCGTCACCACCTTCGCACGGAAGCTGAAATCGCGCTGTGCGGTGCTGCTGCGCCAGAGCGAGCACGACGACCGCCGCAAGACCGAACGGCTGCCCTGCCATCTCAGATTCGAAACCGCGCGGGGCGTGTTGCAGGTCTACGAGATCGCGATGGACGGCGTGCTGATCGGCGGCGCGGAGGCGGCGAAGCTTGCCACGCAGGCCGTCGTCGACGGCACCCTCGAAGGCGTCGGCGCCTGCCGCCTGCGCGTGATCGAGCAGTCCAAGACCGGTGCCCGCGCGCAATTCGTCAGCCCCAACGCCGATCTCAGCGAGAAGATCGAAGACAGGCTCTGGTCGATCCACGAGGAGAACACCGAGTTCGTCACCCGCGCCATGGAAGCCGGCACGGCGCTGACCCGGATTTTCGAGCAGGCGGTTGCACGCGGCGAGGTCAGGATCGACGACCTCTTCGACACCGATTATGCGGAGATCGCCGGCACCAATCCGCAGCAATACCGCACGAAATATCTGGACTGGGCCGACCGCGCGCTGCCGCCGTTCCAGGAAGCCTTTCTCGCCAAGGAACCGCGCATGGCGTTCTGCGCCATGGTCGACCGCAACGGCTTCCTGCCGGTGCACAACAAGATTTATTCGCATCCGCAGCGGCCGGGCGACGTCGCCTGGAACACCGCCAACAGCCGCAACCGGCGGATCTTCAACGATCCGGCAGGGCTCGCCGCCGCCCGCAACCTGCGCTCGTACCTGGTCCAGAGCTATGCCCGCGACATGGGCAACGGCAACACCGTGATGATGCGCGAGATCGACGTTCCGATCCGCGTCCAGGGCCGGCACTGGGGCGGATTCCGCACGGCTTACAAACTGTAGTGCACGCTCAGGCAAGACGCCGGCCGCGAATCATCCTTTAAGGCTGGAATTGGAATGGGAATGCCGCGGAGGGCCGGCGAACGGCTCTGACTGGAGGACTCTCAAAACATGTCCGTCGCACAACTGGCAGTCCTGGACACCGGCTCCAACCGGACACTTGCCGAACGTCTGATCGACCAGCTCGCCGACCGCATCGGCGGCCTCGGCGTCGAGCTCGCCGACATCGCCGGCAACGTCCAGGAAGTCGCAAACCGCGTCGCGAACCAGTCCGAACGGTTCCATCATCTCCAGGAGACGGCCGAGACGATGGTCTCGGCCAATCACGATATCGCCAACGCCTCACAAGCGGTGCAATCGACCGCATCGGCGGCGGTCGGCGAGATCGCGCAGTCGCGCGGCGCGGTCGACACCGCGGTCAGCCACATCTCCGAGCTCGTCGCGGCCGTGGAGCGGATCGAGGCGCGCTTGAGCGCCGTCGGCTCGGCGCTGGCGCAGGTGGCAAAAGTGTCCGGCTCGATCGAGGCGATCGCCAAGCAGACCAATTTGCTCGCGCTCAACGCCACCATCGAAGCGGCCCGCGCCGGCAATGCCGGCCGCGGTTTTGCGGTGGTGGCAAGCGAGGTCAAGAATCTCGCGGAGGCTACCCGTGCGGCCACGCATCAGATCTCCGACACCGTGCGCGATCTCGACGGCCAGATCGAAGGCCTGATCGGCGAGAGCAGCGACGCCTCGCAACGCGCCAAGACTGCCGGCGAAGGCGCCCAGCAGATCTCCGGCATCATCTCGCGGGTCCAGCAGGGTTTTGCCTCGGTGGAAGCGGAGATCGACAGCGTCACGCGCGCCGCGACCTCCAATCTCGGCCATTGCGACACGGTCATCAGCGAACTCAACGAGCTCGCCAAGGGCGTCGACCTGTCCTCGCGCGATCTCAAGAACGCCGATCAGCGCGTGACAAAACTGCTCGACACCTCCGAAGCGCTGATCGCAATGATCGCCGACAGCGGCGTGGAGACATCGGATGCGCCGCTGATCCGCGTCGTCGTCGAGACCGCAAAGCGGATCTCGGACGAGTTCGAGGCCGCAATCGACCGCAGCGAGATCACGCTCGACCAGCTCATGGACGAGAACTACCGGGAAATCCCCGGCACCGATCCCAAGCAATACAAGACCAGCTACGTCGACTTCACCGACCGCGTGCTGCCCGCCATCCAGGACCCGATCCAGAAGTCAGATCCCCGCATCGTGTTCTGCGTCGCCTGGGCCAAGGGCGGCTATCTGCCGACCCACAACCCGAACTACCGCCTCCCGCAGGGCAAGGATCCCGTCTGGAACAACGCCAATTGCCGCAACCGCCGCCTGTTCAGCGACCGCGCGGTGAAGAAGGTCGCGGCCAACACAAAACCGTTCCTGCTCCAGACCTATCGCCGCGACATGGGCGGCGGACAGTTCGTGCTGATGAAGGACCTGTCCTCGCCGATCGTGATCCGCGGCAAGCACTGGGGCGCCTTCCGGATGGGTTTTCGGCAGAGCTGACGACCGCCGCGACGGCCGCGCCCACGACCCTGAATCAAAAATCTGGAAAACAACCCCATGCACAGTAGCCGGGGCATGGGGAATCAATGGCTTACGCAAGCGGGCCAGGACGCAGTTTGACTCGTCGGGCAAAACAGGGGCATAATACTATTATTCCGAAATTTCCACTCTCCCCTTCCCTTCTCCCCTTGTGGGAGAAGGTGGCGCGAAGCGCCGGATGAGGGGTCTCTATCGGCGGGCAAAGCTGCTTCGGAATGAGAGGATCATGCGCGGAGACAGACCCCTCACCCGAGTGAGTCTGCGTCTACTGGCGTCGCTGCCCTCTCCCACAAGGGGAGAGGGCACAACAATGAGCCGTTGCGATTGATCACGTGCCCTGCGCGCGCCGTCGTCCGACTTTCCCAATCGCACGAATTTCGTCATCGCATGAATTTCCGCATTCGCACGATCATCTGCGGCGATCAACGATGCGTGCGACGAAAATGCGTCAAAACATGACGATTATCATATCAATTAGCCCAATTCCGCTGCACCGATCGCCGCACAAATTCGTGAACGTCATGGCCTGACGCGTCGGCAGCGCAAATATGCATCGCCGGAAATTCTGGCGCTTCATCGTTTCGCATCAGTATGATTATTGTCGCGCACGAATTCGCCGACTAGATCGCCGCAAGCGATCAAGCGAGCAAGGGGATGCTTATGGCAACAACTCTCACCATCAACGGCGAAACCAAATCGTTCGACGCGCCGCCGGAAATGCCGCTGCTGTGGGTGCTGCGCGATATCCTCGGCATGACCGGCACCAAGTTCGGCTGCGGCATCGCGCAATGCGGTGCCTGCACGGTGCATGTCGACGGCAAGGCCGTGCGCTCCTGCGTCCTGCCGGTCAGCGCGGTTGCGAACCGCGCCATCACCACCATCGAACATGTCGGCAATACGCCCGCAGGCGCGAAGGTGCAGAAAGCCTGGCTCGATCTCGAGGTGGTCCAGTGCGGCTATTGCCAGTCCGGCCAGATCATGGCGGCCGCCGCTCTACTGGCAACCACCTCTCATCCGGATGATTCCGACATCGACGCCGCGATGGCTGGCAACATCTGCCGCTGCGGCACCTATGTCCGCATCCGCGAGGCCATCAAGCAAGCGGCCTCCGGCCGGCAGTCGTGAGGTCCGCCATGAATGCACACAACAACGTCTCCCGCCGCGCGCTGCTGACCGGCGGTCTCGCCACCGGCGTCCTGCTCGCCTTCCATCTGCCGCTGCGCGCCGCCGTCAACGAGCCGGAGCAGCCGAAGGATACGACCGACGGCAAGTTCGCGCCCAACGCCTTCATCCGTATCGACGAGACCGGCCAGACCACGCTGATCATGCCGCAGGTGGAGATGGGTCAGGGCATCTACACCTCGATCTCGATGGTTCTGGCCGAAGAGCTCGACGCCGATTGGGCAAAGGTCGGGGTGTTGCACGCGCCGCCAAACGACAAGTTCTACGCCAATCCCGCCTTCGGACTGCAGGCGACGGGTGGTTCGACCTCGATCCGCGCCTGGTGGAAGCCGCTACGCGAAGCGGGTGCCAGCGCGCGGGCGATGCTGGTGCAGGCCGCCGCAGCGCAATGGCAGGTCGAGCCTGCGAGCTGCACGACGTCGAAAGGCGAGGTCGCGCATGCGGCGAGCGGCCGCAAGCTCGGCTATGGCGCGCTGGCGCTGGCGGCACAGAGCCAGACACCGCCGAAGGATGTCCCGGTCAAGGACCCCAAGGACTTCGTCCTCATAGGCCAACCGCTGAAGCGGCTGGATACACCGGACAAGGTCAACGGCAAGGTCGTCTATGGCATCGACGCGATCCTGCCCAACATGAAGATTGCCGCGATCGCCAATTGCCCGGTGTTCGGCGGCAAGGTCGGCAAGGTCGATGACAGCGCAGCGATGAAAGTCGCCGGCGTGCGCAAGGTCGTCGTGCTCGACGACGCCGTCGCCGTGATCGGCGATCACATGTGGGCGGCCAAGAAGGGTCTCGAAGCGCTCAAGATCGAGTGGAACGAAGGACCGAACGCCAAGATCTCCACCAAGGACATCTGGGACGATTTACGCAAGGCCAGCGAGAAGGATGGCGCGATCGCGAAATCCGTCGGCGACATCGCCAAGGGGCTTGCCAGCGGAGACAAGTTCGAGGCGAGCTTCGAACTGCCGTTCCTCGCGCATGCCTCGATGGAGCCGATCAACGCCACCGTTCACGTCAGGCCGGATGCCTGCGAGATCTGGACCGGCACACAAATCATGACGCGCGTGCAGTCGGAGGCGGCGAAGGCCGCCGGCCTTCCCGTCGAGAAGGTGATCGTCAACCAGCACCTGCTCGGCGGCGGTTTCGGCCGCAAGCTCGAACCCGACATGGTGGTTGCGGCGGTCAAGATCGCCAAGCAGGTCGACTATCCCGTCAAGGTGATATGGACCCGCGAGGAGGACATCCAGCACGACGTCTACCGCCCGGTCTATCGCGACCAGGTCAATGCGACCCTGGTCGACGGCAAGGTGGCGGCCTGGAAGTACAAGATCGCAGGTTCTGCGGTGATTGCCCGCTGGCTGCCGCCAGCGTTCCAGAAGGGCGTCGATATCGACGCGGTCGACGCCGCCGTGGAGACGCCCTACGACTTTCCCAACTTCCACGTCGAATATGTCCGTGCCGAGCCACCGGCTGTGCCGACCGGCTTCTGGCGCGGTGTCGGCCCGAACAACAACGTGTTCGCGTTCGAATGCGCGCTGGACGAGCTCGCGCGCAAGGCCGGCAAGGATCCGGTCGAATTCCGAAGGTCGATGCTGACCAAGACTCCGCGTGCGCTCGCGGTGCTCAACCTTGCCGCGGAGAAATCCGGCTGGGGCCAACCGCTGCCGGCCCGGGTTGGCCGTGGCGTCTGCCTGCAGCCATCGTTTGCGAGCTTCCTCGCAACTGTTGTGGAAGCCGAGATCGACGACATCGGCGAGATCACGCTGCGCCGCATCACCTCGGTGGTCGACACCGGCATTGCGGTCAACCCCGATACGATCAAGGCGCAGATCGAGGGCGGGCTGATCTTCGGCCTCACCGCCGCGCTCTATGGCGAGATCACCATCGACAAGGGCCGCGTACAGCAGTCGAACTTCCACGACTACCGCATGATGCGCATCAACGAGACGCCGAAGATCGAGGTCATCGTGGTCAAGAGCGGCGAAGCGCCCGGCGGCATCGGCGAAGCCGGCGTCAATGCCGGACCACCGGCGCTGCGCAACGCGATTTACGCCGCAACCGGCGTGGCGCTGCGGCGCCTGCCGATCGACCGGAAACTTCTGGCTGCGGGGAAGAAGGCATGAGTGGCAAGATGCGTATCCTCACAAGCCTGGTCGTGATCGCCATCGTGGTGGCGGCGCTCGGCGTCTGGATCATCCGCGGGCCCGGCCCGCTCGACTTCGCCGACGGCACCAAAGTGGCGCTGGCGGATTATCGCGCGGGCAAGCCGACCGGCGTACCGGCCAAGCTGGAGAAAGCGAGTGTGGTCGAGCGCGGCGAGTATCTCGCCAAGGCGGCCGACTGCATGGTCTGCCACACCAAGGCCGGCGAGAAGGAATATTCCGGCGGGCTCGGCTTCAAGCTGCCGTTCGGCACGCTCTATTCGACCAACATCACGCCGGACAAGGACACCGGCATCGGCAATTACAGCGACCAGGATTTCCTCAACGCGGTCCAGCGCGGCACGCGTCATGACGGCGCGCGGCTCTATCCGGCCATGCCCTACACGTCCTACACCTACATGACGGACGAGGACGTGCTGGCGGTGAAGGCGTATCTGTTCAGCCTGCCGGCCGTGCGCGCGAAAGCGCCCGACAACACGCTGTCGTTCCCGTTCAACCAGCGCTGGGCGATGATCTTCTGGTCGGCCGTGTTCAATCCGGACACGCGCTTTACGCCGGATACCTCGAAGAGCCCGGAGTGGAACAGAGGTGCGTATCTCGCCGAAGCGCTGGCGCATTGCGGCGAGTGCCACACGCCGCGCAATCTCGGCTTTGCGCTCGACAACCGCAAGAAGTTCGGCGGCGCGATCACGGCCGGCTGGCGCGCTTTCAACATCTCCTCCGACAAGGCCACCGGCCTCGGCAATTGGCGCGACGAGGATCTGATCTCGTATCTCTCGCTCGGCCACGCGCCGGGCCACGGCTCGGCCTCGGGTCCGATGGGCGAAGCGGTCGATCGCAGCTTCAGCCAGTTCGCTCCCGAAGACATCCGCGCGGTCGTCGCCTATCTGCGCAGCGTGCCGCCGGTGGCCTCGCCCGACCTGCCTGCCACCACGGCGCCGGCCGCGCCCGCCTCGCACAAGGACGGCGTCACGGCCGACGCACGCGGCAAGATGGTGTTCGCCAGCGCCTGCGCCAGCTGCCACGGCTGGAGCGGCGAAAGCCCGGTCTCGCCGATGGCGACGCTGATCGGTAGCTGGGCCGTCAACGACCCCGCCGCCACCAACGTCGCGCAGATCGTGCTGTCAGGCACCAAGCGGCATACGCCGGACGGCGCGCTCTCGATGCCGGCGTTCGGCGATGCGTATAGCGACGACGAGATCGCGGCGGTGGCGAATTACGTCACGGCACGGTTCGGCACCAAGGGCTCGAAGCTGACGGCGAAGGATGTTGCGGAGCTGCGGGAGCAGACGGCGGAGTAGTGTACGACGAGATTGACGCGTGATCGCGCGCCAATCTCCGCCGTCGTCCCGGACAAGCGAAGCGCAGATCCGGGACCCATACCCACAGGGCGGGATTTGGCGAAGATTCGGTGTGGGAGCTGTGCCCCACACTACTCCCTGGGGTTATGGGTCCCCGCCCCCGTGCGCAATTGCGCACTAGGCGGGGGCGACACCGAGGATGTGGCGCCGCTTTCAGCTCAACCATAACATCGGCGCGGACGCTTCACCCGCCCGCGCCGATCTTCCCCCTCACGTAATCGCGATCGGACATCCGTTGCTTCCCGTCGCGCCCTTGATGGGCGCCGGGGTGAAGGAATAGACGAACTGATACTTCTTCTCGGCGATCAGATCGTCGAAGATCAGATTCTCGTGGTTGTGGATGCCGTGCTTGGTCTGCAGCTCGGCGTGGACCACGAAAGCGAGCGACTTGTCGGGATTGGGTACCACCTCGACCGCCCAGGTGTCGGCGCCGGTCAGCGCAAGATCCTTTTCGACCACCCACTTCGCAGCATCGAGGCCGATGCCCGGCTCGCCGCTGTTGAAGCGATCATTGTTCTTCATCCACAGCGAGCCCCAGCCGGTGTGGAACATGATCGCGTCGCCAGGCTTGATGTCGCTCTCGGGGATGTTCTGCTTCGCCAGCGCCGCCTTGATGTCAGCCGAGGTGATCTCCTGCCCCGCATCCATCATGCCGCCCTTGAGCGCGACCATGTCGAGCAGATGCGCGCGGGTGAAGATCGGCTTAAGCTTCTCGATGCCAAGCTTCTTGAGCCCGTATGCGTCGCTAATTTCTGCAGCTGTGAAGCCATTGTAGAATCGCATCTCGCTCTTGTCGCCGTCCTTGCCGAGCTGCACTCCAATATGGCCGAGGCCGTCGAACTGCGTACCGGTCTGGCCGATCTCGGTGGCCAGGAATTCGTCGTGATAGACCATCTTATTGTCACCGAACGGGCCGCCGGTCGGGCTGCCGGGAATGCGCAGTGCGAATATACGCGCACCAAACAGCGGCATGGCGGCTTCGTAGACGCGGCCGATCTTGTAGATCTTGCCGTCCTTGATCCATTTCGCCGCGTCGAGGACCTTCGCCGGGGTGATGTGGTTGGATGCGCCGGACTCGTCATCCTTACCCCATTTCGATGGCCACCAGGGCTTGTCGGTGCCCTTGGGCATGGAGGTTGCAGTCTGCGCCTGGGCCTCACTGATCGGTGCAAGCGCGAACTTGCCGTGCATCGAGCCGGCGAGCGCGGCTCCAGCAACGCCGGCGATGCCCGCGGTGCGGAGCAGGGTCCGGCGATCCGTCGTGGAGCCGCCGCCGTCTTGATCTACGTTATTGATCTCGTTAGACATTCCACCCTCCCAGGTTGTGGTCAGAACAATGTCTGACTCTAAAATTGTTTCCGCTAGCCTCCTCCTCCGCTACGCTGTTGTCCAGCGACAAAAATAAGACGGCCGACGCGAGAGCTTCCCATGGGCCTGTTCGAAAGCGATAAATCCGCGCAGCGACTTCCGGTCTCGCTGATCACCGGCTTTCTCGGCAGCGGCAAGACCACGCTGCTCAATCGCCTGCTGCGCCACGACGACATGAAAGACAGCGCCGTCATCATCAACGAGTACGGCGAAGTCAGCCTCGACCATCTCCTGGTCGAACGCGTCGACGGCGAAGTCGCCGTGCTTGCGAGCGGATGCATCTGCTGCACCATCCGCAGCGACCTGGAGCAGACGCTGCGAGACCTTCTGGTGAAGCGGGACCGCGGCGAGATTCCGCCGTTCCGCCGTATCCTGGTCGAGACCACCGGGCTCGCCGACCCCGCGCCGATCGTGCAGCTTCTGCTCAACAATCCGCTCGTCTCGCACTTCCTGCGGCTCGACACGGTCGTGACCACGGTCGATGCGGTCAACGCGCCGCATCAGCTAGACCGGCAGTATGAGGCGGTGAAACAGGTGGCGTTGGCCGACCGGCTGTTGATCACCAAGAGTGACCTGGTCGAGGACATCGCGGCGCTTGAGCTGCGTCTGCGGCGGCTCAATCCCGGCGCCAGAATCGAAAGCGTCAGTCACGGCGAGATCGATCCCGCGCAGCTATTCGGCGCCGGCCTGATCGATCCCGAGCTGAAAAGGATAGACGTCGAGCGCTGGCTCAACGAGCGGGCCTTCGCGGAACCAGATGCGCACGCCGGCCATGCGCATCACGATCATCACGCGCACCATGATCATGGCCATCATGATCACGATGCGTCGATCGCGAGCTTCATGCTGGCGTTCGACGAGCCGCTCGACTGGATGGCCGTGACGCACTGGCTTGCGCATTTACGCAACGCGCGCGGCCAGGATCTGCTGCGGGTGAAGGGGATCCTCAATCTCCGTGACGAACCGACGCCGATCGTGATCCATGGCGTGCATCACGTCTTCCATCCGCCGGTGGCACTTGGTGGCTGGCCCGACAGCGATCGCCGATCGCGCATCGTGTTCATCACACGCGGCATCGCGCGTGCGGACGTGCTTGAGCTCTGGCAGGCGGTTCGCGCGGCAGCGTGAGGCGATTGATGCGCAGTTGCGCGCGTCAATTTCAACTGTCGTCCCGGACAAGCGAAGCGCAGATCCGGGACCCATACCCACAGGAAGCAGTTTTGCGAAGACTCGGAGTGGCCAGTCTAGCACCACAACTACTCCCTGGGGTTATGGGTCCCTGCGCCCCGTGCGCAATTGCGCACTAGGCGGGGACGACACCGAGGGTGTGGCGGCGTACTTCAGCTCAACCAGAATTTCGGCGTCGCCGGCTCCAGCCGGCCGCCGACGCGCACCGGCGCAATCTTTAGCGCAAGGCCCGTGGCATCATCCGTCTCGACCGCAACGCCGCTGAGCGTTGCAACACCAGCCGCCGGCTCGAACCGGCCGGATGGAATCCCCGACGTGAAGCGCCGCAGCGGTTCTTCCTTCTGCATGCCGATGATGGAATCGTAATCGCCGGTCATGCCGGCGTCGGTCATGTAGGCCGTGCCGCCCGACAGGATCTGGTGGTCGGCGGTCGGCACATGGGTGTGGGTGCCGACGACGAGGCTGGCGCGGCCGTCACAGAAGAAGCCGATGCCCTGCTTCTCGCTGGTCGCCTCGCAATGGAAGTCAACGACGATGGCGTCGGCGGCAACGCCGAGCGGGCAGGCACCAAGCTCGCGCTCGAGCGCGGCAAAGGGATCGTCGAACGGGGTCATGAAGACGCGGCCGAGCGCATTGACGACGAGCGCATGCTTGCCGTTCTTGGTCTCCACCAGCGCGGCGCCGCGGCCGGGCGTGCCGCGCGGGTAGTTCGTCGGCCGCACCAGGCGTTCGGCGCGCTCGATGAACACCAGGGCTTCACGCTGGTCCCAGGAGTGATTGCCGAGCGTCACCGCGTCGGCCCCGGCATCGAGAAACTCCTGATAGATCGCTTCCGTGATGCCGAAGCCGCCGGCGGAATTCTCACCGTTGACGACGACGAAATCGAGCGACCAGTCCTTGACCATGCCGGGCAGATATTCGGCGATGGCGTTGCGGCCGCTACGGCCGACGACATCACCCACGAAGAGAATGCGCAACTTCAGAACTCCGGAAATCGAACACGTCCGATTCCGTTAGCACATAATCCAGCGCGACGTCGTGCGATAGTGCCGGAACCGCCTTGATCTCCTGGGCTGCAAAAGCAAGCCCGATGCCGACGATCTGCTTGGTCTTGCGCAGATGCGCGAAGGTGTGGTCGTAGTGCCCCGCGCCATAGCCGATGCGATGGCCGAGACGGTCGAAGGCCGCGAGCGGCGTCAGCATGATGTCGGGGATGACTTCGGCCGCGGCCGGCGACGGCTCGGGAATGCCGAGCGGGCCGAGCATCAGGCGGTCGTTCGGATGGAAGATGCGGAAGATCAGCGACTGGCCGCGGGCGGTGACGCAGGGCAGCGCGAGCCTTGCGCCCGCCTCGGCGAGTGCCTTCATCAGCGGCAGCGGATCGATCTCGCTGCGGATCGGGGAATAGCCGGAGACGATGCTGCCGGGCAGCAGCGGGAACGGCAGCCCGCGCTTGGCGAGCTTTGCGGCGGCGGCGATGCGCTTCTTCTCGCTCAGCGCATCGCGCGCCGCGAGGGCTTTGGCACGGAGTTCGGCTTTCGAATTGGACATGCGCTTTGGTCCCCCACGTCATCACCCACCTTGTGCGCCCTTGCGCACTGGGGCGGGTGATCCAGTATTTCAGAGGCGGTGGTGATTCACACAAAGGCCGCGGCGTACTGAATGCGCCGGGCAAGCCGGAGCATGACATCTACCGAGCTGGCCGCAGTCGTTTCGACAAGCACAAACCAAGCAAAAAAGTGCGAAGCCGCGAACGCCGTTGAAGCACTCGATCCCGGAGTTCCCTACGAAAGTAGGTGGGCACCATATGTCCGAGCCCACGGGCCCGGCCAGGGACAGTTCCCTAAAGGATCGATAAGGCCCCGGGGATATATGGCTCCTGACGCACGTCGCAGCCTCGCCCGCGCAATGTAACAACGATACTGACGAACCGCCAGCCCAACGGGCGGTCCGCCCAAAATCAGCCGATCGCGATCCCGTTGCCCACCGTCCGGTTCAGGACCTGGGTCGACTTCTCGATGCGCTCGGCGGCGGCGTTGAGCGCATTCACCACGGCGGTCTGGGTCATCCGGGCGCGCTCGACGGCGGCGTTGCGGAAATCCCGGAGCTCAGTCAGCTCCTGCTCCATGGTGCGGACGCGGTTGCCAACGTCGACCAACTCGTCGCAGACGGTCAGCGCCGCCATCACGGTGAGCCTGGCATCACCGATCTCGCCGAATTTTCCGCGCAGCGACTGAATCCGCGTCTCCAGGCTTTCGGCGAGCTTGAGCAGCCGCACCTCCTGGCCCTCCTCGCAGGCCATGCGGTATTGCCGGCCGTTGATGGTGACGTTGATGTGGCTCATCCGTCCTCTCCGGTATCGAGCACCGAGCGTATCGTGACGATGGCGGAATCCAGCCGATCGGAGATTTCGCGATTGGTGCGCTCAAGCTTGCGCGCCTTCACCAGCGCGCCGTCGAGCTCATCGGCAAGCCGCGAGCGATCCGCGCCCAGTGCCTGGATTCGCGCCGCGAGCTCGTTCTCGTCGCGATCGGCATCGCGCCGCCGCTCCACCGCGCTTTCGAGCGCGTCGAGCGCCGCCATGAGTCTGCGGGTCGCGATCTCGATCTCGACGGCCGAGGACTCCGTCATGGCAGAGCTGTTTGAAACGCGATCGTTCATGCAGTCAGCGGCGGAACCTGTGGCCTTGCCCGTGGGGCTTGCCGTCCGGCAAAAGACTCGGTTCGGCAAGCGGTTAGAAGCAGAAATTTACGTGGCAAGCTAGCGGAGCGCAACGTCGCCGCGAAACTATGCACTGCTAAGCAACTTTTACGGCCAAACCGACGTTTGATTGCCTTGGACTCCCGGAACCGAGGTGCTATCCCAGCCCAACCTTCCGTGGCCGCCAGGCTCCCCCCACGCGGCCCGCACCACTGCCAAGCGCCTCATTTCAGACGGATTTCAGACATGACGCAAGTCGACCACAACCGCATGGCCAACGCGATCCGTGGCCTCTCGATGGACGCTGTCGAGAAGGCGAAATCGGGCCATCCCGGCCTGCCGATGGGCGCCGCGGACGTCGCCACCGTGCTGTTCACGCAATTCCTGAAATTCGACGCCGCAGTCACCGACTGGCCCGACCGCGACCGCTTCGTGCTCTCGGCCGGCCACGGCTCGATGCTGCTCTATTCGCTGCTGTATCTGACCGGCAATGCCGGCATGACGCTGGATCAGCTCAAGCAGTTCCGCCAGCTCGGCGGCTTGACCCCGGGCCATCCCGAGAACTTCCACACCAAGGGCATCGAGACCACCACCGGTCCGCTGGGCCAGGGCATCTCGACCGCGGTCGGCATGGCGCTCGCCGAGAAGATGCTGGCCGCCGAATTCAGCAAGAAGATCGTCGACCACCACACTTATGTGCTCGCCTCCGACGGCGACCTGATGGAAGGCGTGTCGCAGGAAGCGATCGCGATGGCCGGGCACTGGAAGCTCAACAAGCTGATCGTGCTCTACGACGACAACGGCATCTCGATCGACGGGCCGACCTCGATCTCCGATTCCGTCGACCAGGTGAAGCGCTTCAAGTCCGCGGGCTGGGCCGCCGAAAAGATCGACGGCCATGACCAGGCCGCTATCGCCGCAGCGATCACCCGCGCGCAAAAATCCAACAAGCCGACGCTGATCGCCTGCCGCACCACCATCGGCTTCGGCGCGCCGCACAAGGCCGGCACCGCGAAGGCGCATGGCGAGGCGCTCGGCGCCGACGAGCTCAAGGCCGCCAAGGAAAATCTCGGCATCTCGCTCGAGCCGTTCTCGGTGCCGGATGACGTGCTGAAGGCCTGGCGCGCAGCCGGCAGCCGTGGTGCTGCGGCACGACAGGAATGGGAGGGACGGCTCGGCGAGCTCGGCAGCCGCAAGCGCGCGGAGTTCGAGCGCCGTCTGCGCCACGAGCGTCCGGCCTCGCTCGCGAAGGCCGTGCGCGCGTACAAGAAGGAGCTGCTGGAAAAGCCGATGACTGCGGCGACCCGCAAATCCTCGGAAGCGGTAATCGAAGTCATTGCCGGCGCGATGCCGATGGAATTTCTTGCCGGCTCGGCCGACCTCACCGGCTCCAACAACAACAAGGCGAAGTCGGCGACCGCCTTCTCCGCCAAGACGCCGAAGGGCCGCTTCATCCATTACGGCATCCGCGAGCACGGCATGTGCGCCGCCATGAACGGCATCTTCCTGCACGGCGGCTTCGCGCCGAACGGCGCGACCTTCCTGGTGTTCACCGACTATGCGCGTCCCGCGATGCGCCTTGCCGCGTTGATGGGCGCCGGCGTCGTCTACGTGATGACGCACGACTCCATCGGCCTCGGCGAAGACGGCCCGACCCACCAGCCGGTCGAGCATCTCGCCGCACTTCGCGCCATTCCGAACATGCGCGTGTTCCGCCCCGCCGACTCCATCGAGGTCGCCGAGTGCTGGGAGCTTGCGCTCAATCGTATCGACGGCCCGACCGTGCTGGCGCTGACGCGGCAGAACCTGCCGCAGCTCCGCACCAATGCGCCGAACGACATTCCCTGCGCGGCCGGCGCCTACGAGCTGGTCGCCGCCCAGGGCGAAGCCAAGGCAACGCTGTTCGCTTCCGGCTCCGAGGTCGAGATCGCGGTCGCCGCCCAGAAGCAGCTCGCCGAGCGCGGCATCGCGTCACGGGTGGTCTCGGTGCCCTCGCTCGAGCTTTTGTTAGCGCAACCAGAAGCCAAGCGTGCCGAGATCATCGGCAACGCGCCGGTGAAGGTCGCGATCGAGGCCGCAGTGCGCTGGGGCTGGGATGCCGTGATCGGCCAGGATGGCGATTTTATCGGCATGCATTCGTTCGGCGCGAGCGCGCCGGCGAAGGATCTTTACAAGCATTTCGGCATTACCGCCGAGGCTGCGGTTAACGCTGTGCTGAAGCGCGTTAGCTGAGAGTTGAGCTTGCCAAAAAAAAGGACTACGTAGTCTCTCATATGATCAAGCATCGCCCGGCCGAACCGGGCGTCCGCCCTAAAAAACCCTCGCAGGCGCGCTAAGCGCGTTGTGCGGGATGATTGGGGTTATCGAACACGTCATTGAACGGTCATAAGGAGATGAAACATGGCAGTCCGCGTCGGAATTAACGGTTTTGGCCGCATCGGCCGCAACATCCTGCGGGCTATTGCCGAGTCCGGCCGCAAGGACATCGAGGTCGTCGGCATCAACGACCTCGGCCCGGTCGAGACCAACGCGCACCTCCTTCGCTTCGACAGCGTCCATGGCCGCTTCCCCGGCACCGTGACCGTCGATGGCGACTCCATCAACCTCGGCGGCGGCAAGATCAAGGTGACCGCCGAGCGCGATCCCTCGAAGCTGCCCTGGAAGGATCTCGGCGTTGACATCGCGATGGAATGCACCGGCATCTTCACCGCGAAGGACAAGGCGTCCGCGCATCTCACCGCCGGCGCCAAGCGCGTTCTCGTTTCCGCGCCCGCCGACGGCGCCGACGCCACCATCGTCTACGGCGTCAACCACGACACGCTGACCAAGGATCACCTGGTCGTCTCCAACGGCTCCTGCACCACCAACTGCCTCGCGCCGGTCGCCAAGGTGCTGAACGACCTGGTCGGCATCGAGACCGGCTTCATGACCACGATCCACGCCTACACCGGCGACCAGCCGACGCTCGACACCATGCACAAGGACCTCTATCGCGGCCGTGCGGCGGCGATGTCGATGATCCCGACCTCGACCGGCGCCGCCAAAGCGATCGGCCTCGTGCTGCCCGAGCTGAAGGGCAAGCTCGACGGCGTCTCGATCCGCGTGCCGTCCCCGAACGTCTCGGTCATCGACCTCAAGATCGTCGCCAAGCGCGCCACCGACGCCAAGGAAATCAACGCGGCGATGAAGCGGGCCTCCGAGCAGCAGCTCAAGGGCATTCTCGGCTATACCAATCAGCCGAACGTCTCGATCGACTTCAACCACGATCCGCACTCCTCGACCTTCCACGAGGACCAGACCAAGGTGCAGAACGGCACGCTGGTGCGTGTGATGTCCTGGTACGACAACGAGTGGGGCTTCTCGAACCGCATGGCGGACACCGCCGTCGCGTTCGCGAAGGTGATCTAACTCCGCTCTCGTGTCCCGGACGCGATGCAGCGTGAAACGCTGCGTCGCAGATCCGGGACCCATGTCCCTCCAGCGTAGGTCCCGGTTCTGCACGGCGGCACTCCGCGCCGCTATGCGCCCGGGACGAGAGAGTGTCCGATGACCGACAAATTCCGCACCCTCGACGACGTCGATGTGAAGGGCAAGCGCGTGCTGCTGCGCGTCGATCTCAACGTGCCCATGGACAACGGGCGCGTCAGCGACGCGACCCGGCTCGAGCGCGTTGCGCCGACCATCACCGAAATCTCGGACAAGGGCGGCAAGGTCATCCTGCTCGCGCATTTCGGCCGGCCGAAGGGACGCGACCTCAAGGAGTCGCTCAAGCCGGTTGCTGAAGCGCTGTCGAAGGTCGTGAACAGGCCCGTCGCCTTCGCGGACGACTGCGTCGGCGAGCCCGCGGCCACGGCCGTGGCGGCGCTGAAGGATGGCGACATCCTGTGCCTGGAAAATACCCGCTTCCACAAGGAAGAGGAAAAGAACGATCCCGCCTTCGTCGCGGAGTTGGCGAAACTCGGCGACATCTGGGTCAATGATGCCTTCTCGGCCGCGCACCGCGCCCATGCCACGACCGAAGGCCTCGGCCACAAGCTGCCGGCCTATGCCGGCCGCACCATGCAGGCCGAGCTCGTCGCGCTAGAGAAGGCGCTGGGCTCGCCGACCAAGCCCGTCATCGCGATCATCGGCGGCGCCAAGGTCTCGACCAAGATCGACCTGCTCGAAAACCTCGTCACCAAGGTAGACGCGCTCGTGATCGGCGGCGGCATGGCCAACACCTTCCTGCACGCCCAGGGCGTTGGGATCGGCAAGTCGCTAGCCGAGAAGGATCTCGCCGCGACGGCGATCCGCATCATGGAGAAGGCGGAAGCCGCCAATTGCGCGATCATCCTGCCGGTCGACGCCACCGTCGCCTATCATTTCGCGGCGAACGCGCCCTCGCATGCCTACGGGCTCGATGCGATCCCGGCCGACGGCATGATCCTCGACGTCGGCCCGCAATCGATCGCGCGTGTCCACGCCGCCATCGACGACGCCGCCACGCTGGTCTGGAACGGACCGCTCGGCGCCTTCGAGATGCAGCCGTTCGACCGCGGAACCGTGTCGGCCGCCAAGCATGCCGCCGAGCGCACCAAGGCCAAGAAGCTGATCTCGATCGCGGGCGGCGGCGACACGGTCGCGGCCCTCAACCAGGCCCATGTGGCCGGTCAGTTCACCTATGTCTCGACCGCCGGTGGCGCATTTCTTGAATGGATGGAAGGCAAGCCCCTTCCCGGCGTCGAAGTTCTGCGCACCAAGTAATCAGTCGGCCTTTTAAGTCGGCCTTGCAGGCCCAAACCGGAGAAAAAGACAGATGGCTCGGATCACGTTACGTCAATTGCTCGACCATGCAGCGGAGAACGATTACGGCGTACCGGCCTTCAACATCAACAACATGGAGCAGGCGCTGGCGATCATGGACGCGGCCAACACGGTCGACGCGCCCGTCATCATCCAGGCCTCGCGCGGCGCGCGCTCCTACGCCAACGACATCATGCTCAAGCACATGATGGACGCGGTCACCGAAATCTATCCGCACATCCCGGTTTGCGTGCATCTCGACCACGGCAACGAGGCTGCGACCTGCATGACCGCGATCCAGGCCGGCTTCACCTCCGTCATGATGGACGGCTCGCTCAAGGCCGACGGCAAGAGCCCGGCCGACTGGACCTACAATGTCGGTGTCACCAAGACCGTGACCGACATGGCCCATCTCGGCGGCATCTCGGTCGAGGGTGAGCTCGGCGTGCTCGGCTCGCTCGAGACAGGCATGGGTGACAAGGAAGACGGCCACGGCGCCGAAGGCAAGCTGAGCCACGACCAGCTCCTGACCAATCCGGACGAGGCCGTGAAGTTCGTCCAGGAGACCAAGGTGGACGCGCTCGCGATCGCGATGGGCACCTCGCATGGCGCCTACAAATTCACCCGCAAGCCCGACGGCGACATCCTGGCCATGAAGGTGATCGAGGAGATCCACCGCAAGCTGCCGAACACGCATCTCGTGATGCACGGCTCCTCGTCGGTGCCGCAGGACCTCCAGGACATCATCAACGAGTTCGGCGGCAAGATGAAGCCGACCTGGGGCGTTCCGGTCGCCGAGATCCAGCGCGGCATCAAGAACGGCGTGCGCAAGATCAACATCGACACCGACAACCGCATGGCCATGACCGGCCAGATCCGCAAGGTGTTCAAGGAGCACCCGGAAGAGTTCGACCCGCGCAAGTACCTGAAGCCCGCCATGGAAGCGATGACCAAGCTGTGCAAGCAGCGGCTCCAGGAGTTCAATACCGCAGGCCAGGCCTCCAAGTTCAAGAAGGTCCTGACCCCCGCCGAGATGGCCAAGCGCTACGCCAAGGGCGAGCTGGATCCGAAGGTGGCGTAAGGCCTTCAGCCACATCCTCCCGTCATTCCGGGACACGCGAAGCGTGGGCTATGATGCGCAATTGCGCATCTGAGAATCCATAACCACAGCTTGGGGTTATGGATTCCGGGCCTGCGCCTTTCGGCGCATCCCGGAATGACAGAGGGCCCCCCTTTACCCTGCGACGAACGTTAACTCGGCAATTGCCCGAGAACGGTCTATTTTCACAGGCAAGGGCAGAATCGTTTTGGGAGGACCTCTCGATGAATCTGACTGAGCTCAACAGGATCGCGACCGCCATGGTCGCGCCCGGCAAGGGCATCCTTGCCGCCGACGAATCCTCCGGCACCATCAAGAAGCGCTTTGACGCGATCGGGGTGGAATCGACGGAAGGCAACCGCCGCGACTATCGCGAGATGCTGTTCCGCTCCAGGGAGGCCATGAGCCAGTGCATCTCCGGCGTGATCCTCTATGACGAGACGATCTGGCAGGATGCGAAGGACGGCACGCCCCTGGTCAAGCTGATCGAACAGAGCGGCGCCATCCCCGGCATCAAGGTCGACGAGGGCACGCAAGCCTTGCCGATGTGCCCGGGCGAGCTCGTCACCGTCGGGCTCGACAAGCTCGCCGAGCGCCTGAAGAAATATTACGAGCGCGGCGCCCGCTTCGCCAAATGGCGCGCGGTGATCGATATCGGCAGCAGCATTCCCTCCATGACCGCGATCGGCGTCAACGCCCATGCGCTGGCCCGCTACGCAGCGCTGTGCCAGGCCGCGCAGATCGTGCCGATCGTCGAGCCTGAGGTGCTGATGGACGGCGATCACGACATCGACCGCTGCTATGAAGTGACGACCCGCGTGCTCAACAAGACCTTCCAGGAATTGCGCGTGCAGCGCGTCGCGCTCGAAGGCATGGTGCTGAAGCCGAACATGGCGATCTCTGGCAAGAAATGCGCGAAGCAGGCTCCCGTCGAGGAAGTCGCGGAGAAGACGATTCGGCTGCTGAAGGCCTGCGTGCCCGCGGCCGTGCCCGGCATCGCCTTCCTCTCCGGCGGCCAGTCGGACGAAGAGGCGACTGCGCATCTCAATGCCATGCACAAGCTCGGTCCGCTGCCCTGGGGCCTGACCTTCTCCTACGGCCGCGCGCTGCAGGCCGCGCCGCAGAAGGCCTGGTCCGGCAAGGCCGAGAATGTCGCAGCCGGCCAAAGTGCATTCAGCCATCGCGCCCGGATGAATGGTCTGGCGTCCAAGGGCGAATGGCAAAGCAGCCTGGAAAAGAAAGCAGCCTAGATCTTGTCGAACAAATCGCCTCCGCCGCGCCCGGCGCCGCGTCTCTATCTCGCGACGCCTGCCGTCGATGATCCCGCTGCGCTCGTCGCCGAGCTGCCGGGCCTGCTCGCTGCCGCCGACGTCGCGGCCGTGCTGCTGCGGCTGAAGGAGACCGACCAGCGCACCATGATCACGCGCATCAAGGCGCTGGCCCCACCGGTCCAGAAGGCGGGCGCCGCGCTGCTCGTTGAAGGTCATGCCGAACTGGTCGCACGTGGCGGCGCCGACGGCGCGCACCTACCCGGCATCGCGGCGCTGAAAGAGGCGCTGCCATCGCTCAAGCCCGATCGCATCGCCGGCGTCGGCGGGCTGACGACGCGGCACCATGCCATGGATGCGGGCGAGATCGGCGCGGACTACGTGCTGTTCGGCGAACCTGATGCAAAGGGCCAACGCCCGTCGTCCCAGGCGATCGCCGAGCGGCTGGATTGGTGGGCCGAGCTGTTCGAGCCGCCCTGCGTCGGCTTTGCCATCTCGCTCGAAGAGGCGCACGACTTCGCCGCCAGCGGCGCCGATTTCGTGCTGGTCGGCGATTTCGTCTGGTCCGATCCGCGCGGTCCCAAGGCCGCGCTGATCGAGGTCGACGCTGAGATCAAGAAGGCCCATGCGGCTGCGCTTGCGGGTCAGGAGCACGGCTAGCGCCCGACATGAAGCTCCCGCGCATCACCATCCTGGCCACGCTGCTGCTGACGGCGCCCGCGGCCGCGCAGCTCCAGATCACGCCGCCGGTGGCCACGCCGAGCGCTGTGCCTGAGAAACAGAAGCCCAAGCCGCCTCCGGCCGCCAAGAAGAAGGAGGCCGCGCCGGCGCCAAAACCTTCGGCCTCGCCCAAGCCGGCCGCCTCGCCCAAGCCGGCGCTGCCCGCAACCGTGATCCCCGCACCGGCAACCGACAATCCCAATGTCGATCTGGTGTTCGGCGCCTATCAGCGCGGCCAGTACAAGACGGCGTTCGATCTTGCCACTGCCCGCGCAGAAGCGGGCGATCCCAAGGCGATGACCATGCTCGGCGAGCTCTATTCCAACGCCATGGGCATCCGCCGCGACTACGCCAAGGCGCTGGAATGGTACAAGCGCGCCTCCGATGCCGGCGACCGCGAGGCGATGTTCGCGCTCGCCATGCTGCGAATTTCCGGCCGCGGCGGCTCGGTCGACAAAGGCGAGGCGGTGAAGCTGATGGCGTCCGCCGCCAAGCTCGGCGAGCCCAAGGCGGCCTATAACCTCGCGCTGCTTTACCTCGACGGCCAGACCCTGCCGCAGGACGTCAAGCGGTCCGCCGAGCTGCTGCGTCAGGCCGCCGACGCCGGCCTGCCCGAGGCGCAATACGCGCTGGCGACCTTCTACAAGGAAGGCACCGGCGTGCCGAAGGACCCGGAACGCGCGGTGCGGCTGCTCCAGGCGGCTTCACTGGCGGACAATGTCGATGCCGAGGTCGAATATGCCATCGCCATGTTCAACGGCACCGGCACGGTGAAGAACCAGCCGGCCGCCGTCGCGTTGCTCCGCAAGGCCTCCCGCCAGGGCAGCGCGATCGCGCAGAACCGCCTGGCCTGGGTGCTGATCAACGGCATGGGCACGTCCGTGGACAAGGTCGAGGGCTTTAAATGGCACCTGGTGGCGAAAACCTCCGGCAAGGGCGATCCGGAGCTCGACAAGCAATTGTCCGACCTGCCGGCCGAGGACCGGGGCAAGGCCGAGGCCGCCGCCAGAAAATGGCTCGGGACCAAATGACTTGACGCAAAGGCCCTCGCAGGGCACCCCATCCTTCAAACAGGCGCGATTTCGCGCCATTTCCCCCGATCAAGACCAGAGCACATGCTGTATTCCGCCACTATCAACGTCATGGTCAAGGCCGCGCGCCGCGCCGGCCGCAGCCTCAAGCGCGATCTCGGCGAGATCGAGCATCTCCAGGTCTCGCTGAAGGGGCCGGCCAATTTCGTCTCGCTGGCCGACAAGCGCGCCGAGGAGATCCTCTACCAGGACCTCGCCAAGGCCCGCCCCGGCTACGGCTTCATCGGCGAGGAAGGCGGCACCCGCGAAGGCAGCGACAAGAGCCACACCTGGATCGTCGATCCGCTCGACGGCACCACCAACTTCCTGCACGGCATCCCGCAATTCGCCATCTCGATCGGTCTCGCCCGCGAGGGCACGATCATCGCTGGCGTGATCTACAATCCTGCCAATGACGAGCTCTACATCGCCGAGCGCGGCAAGGGCGCCTTCCTCAACGACCAGCGCCTGCGCGTCGCCGGCCGCCGCCAGCTCAACGAATGCGTGGTGGCCTGCGGCCTGCCCCATATCGGCCGCGGCGACCACGAGGAATTCCGCCGCGAGATGACCGCGATCCAGGACCGCGTCGCCGGCCTGCGCCGTTTCGGCGCCGCCTCGCTCGACCTCGCCTTCGTCGCCGCCGGCCGCCTCGACGGCTACTGGGAGCGCAACCTGCAATCCTGGGACATCGCCGCCGGCATGATCATGGTGCGCGAGGCAGGCGGCACGGTGAGCGACATCGCAACGCCGGGCGACGCGCTGGTGACCGGCCACGTCGTGTGCGGCAACGAGTTCGTGCACGGGGAGCTGGTGAAGATTTTGCGGAAGTAGGCTTAGGGCGAACCCTACGCTTCACACTCCGCCGTCATCACCCGCCTTGTGCGCACTAGCGCACTGGAGCGGGTGATCCTGTATTCCAGAGACGTTTGTTGGATACGGAAGGGCCGCGGCGTACTGGATGCCCCGCCTGCGCGGGGCATGACAGCTCGCCTTATGGCTTGACCGGCGCGGGCGGCCCATACGCCTCGCCGTCCTTCGCCGCAGCCGGCTCCCGATCCCCCGCGAGCACGCGCTGCACCGAGACGAAGAACACCGGCACCATCAGCAGCGCCAAAATCACCACCGCGATCATGCCGCCCATCACGATGCTGCCGAGCGCCTGCTGGCTGGCGCCGCCGGCGCCATGCGCGATCGCCATCGGCAGCACGCCGCAGATGAAGGCAAGGCCGGTCATCAGGATCGGGCGGAAGCGCAGGCGGCAGGCTTCGATGGTGGCTTCCACCAGTGGCTTGCCTGCCTTGCGCAGGTCCTTGGCGAACTCGATGATCAGGATCGCGTCCTTTGCCGCGAGGCCGATGATGGTGATCAGGCCGACGGTGAAATAGACGTCGTTGGGCAGGCCGCGCAGCATCGCCGCGGCCACCGCGCCGACGATGCCGAGCGGCACCGTGAGCAACACCGCGAGCGGAATGGTCCAGCTCTCGTAGAGCGCGGCAAGACACAGGAACACCACGAACACCGACAGCGCCAGCAGGAACGGCGCCTGCGAACCCGACAGTTTTTCCTGGAGCGACTGTCCGGTCCATTCATAGCCGAAGCCGCGCGGCAATTTGCCGGCAAGCCGCTCCATCTCGGCGATCGCGTCGCCCGAGGTGAAGCCGGGTTTCGCCTCGCCGGAGATGCGCACAGCGGGATAATAATTGAAGCCCGCGATCTGCGTCGGGCCGCGCGCCCATTCGACGGTGGCGAAGGAGGAGAACGGCACGAGCTGGCCACGGCTGTTCTTGACGTTGTAGTTGAGGATGTCCTCGGTCCGCATGCGGTCGCGCGCATCCGCCTGCACCACGACGCGCTGCATGCGGCCGCGGTTCGGAAAGTCGTTGATGTAGTTCGAGCCGAGATTGGTCGAGATCGTGTTGTTGATGTCCTCGAAGGTGACGCCGAAGGCGCCCGCCTTCTCGCGGTCGATCACGAGATTGACCACGCCGGCCTCGGGCAGGCCCTCGATATAGACCTTCTGCAGCACCGGGCTGGCATTGGCCTCCGCGATCAGCTGGTCGGCGGCGCGCATCAATGCCGGGTAGCCTTTCTGGCCGCGGTCCTGGAGGCGGAACGAGAAGCCCGAGGAGTTGCCGAGATTGTCGATCGGCGGCGGCTGGAGCGCAGAGATCTTTGCATCGCGGATCGACGACGACAGATCGCGGTTGATGTCGTTGACGATCGCAGCGGCAGAGTCCTTCGGCCCGCGCTCCGACCAGTCCTTCAGCGTGATGAAGGCCTGCGCGGTGTTCATGCCCTGACCGGAGAAGCTGAAGCCGGTGAGGAAGGTGACATCCTTCACACCCGGCCGCTCGGCGAGATATTTCTCGACCTTCTCGATGACGGCCTCGGTGCGGGGATACGACGAATCCGACGGCGTCTGCACGTCGGTGGTGACGAAGCCCTGGTCATCGATCGGCAGGAAGCCGCCGGGCAGGCTGACGAAGGCCCAGGAGAGACCAACCAGCAGCGCGACATAGACCAGCATCAGGCGGCCGGTCCGCTTCAGCGAGAAGCCGACGGTGCGGGAATAGCCCTCCTTGCCGCCTTCGAGCATGCGGTTGAACCAGCCGAACACGCCCCGCTTCGCATGGCCGTGGCCGGCCGCGACGGGCTTCAGAATCGTCGCGCACAGCGCCGGCGTCAGCGACAGCGCGAGGAAGGCGGAGAAGCCGATCGCGGCGACCATGGTCACCGAGAACTGGCGGTAGATGATGCCGACCGAGCCGGGGAAGAACGCCATCGGCACGAACACCGCCATCAGCACCAGCGTGATGCCGATGATGGCGCCCGATATCTGCGCCATCGCCTTCCGCGTCGCTTCCTTCGGCGGCAGGCCTTCCTCGGACATGATGCGTTCGACGTTCTCGACCACGACGATGGCGTCGTCGACGAGGATGCCGACCGCGAGCACCATGCCGAACATCGAGAGCATGTTGATGGAATAGCCGGCGAGCAGCAGCGTGGTGCACGCGCCCAAGAGCGCCACGGGCACCACGATGGTCGGGATGATGGTGTAGCGGATGTTCTGCAGGAACAGGAACATCACCACGAACACCAGCACTACGGCTTCGACCAGCGTGGTCAGCACCTTCTTGATCGAGGCCTCGACCACGGGCGTGATGTTGTAGGGGATCTCGTAGGAGATGTTGGCCGGGAAGAAGCGCGACAGCTCCTTCATCTTCTCCTCGACCGCGCCCGCGGTCGCCAGCGCGTTGCCGGTCGGCGACATCAGCACGGAGAGGCCCGCGGTCGGCTTGCCGTTCAGGCGCGTGTTGAACTGGTAGCTGAGGCCGCCGACCTCGATGCGTGCGACGTCGCGCAACCGCACGGTCGAACCGTCGGCATTGGCGCGCAGGATGATGGAACCGAATTCGTCCGGCGACGAGAGCTGGCCCTTGACCAGCACCAGCGAGGAGGTGCGCTGGCTCGAGGTCGACGGCTCGGCGCCGATGCTGCCCGAAGCGACCTGTGCGTTCTGCGCGGCGATCGCCTTGTTGACGTCGTCCGCGGTCAGCCCGTAGCCGACCAGCTTTGCCGGATCGACCCAGACGCGCAAGCTGCGTTCGGTCGAATAGAGCGTGGCCCGGCCGACGCCGGGGATGCGGCGGATCTCGCCGAGCACGTTGCGGATCATGAAGTCGCCGAGGCCGACTTCGTCGAGGCTGCCGTCGGTCGAGTTCAGCGTGATGATCTGGAGCACGGCGCTCGAGGCTTCCTCGATCAGGATGCCCTGCTGGATCACCGCGCGAGGCAGCCGCGCTTCCACGCGCTTGATGCGGTTCTGCACCTCGACGGAGGCGGCGCTGGTATCGGTGCCCGGCTGGAAATTGGCGATGATCTCGACCTGGCCGAGCGAGTCGCTGGTCGATTCGAAATTGAGGATGCCGGAGGCGCCGTTGAGCTCCTCCTCGATCAGCCGGGTGACGCTGTTGTAGAGGTTTTCGGGCGAGGCGCCGGGATAGCTGGTCGAGATCGAGATCGAGGGCGGCGCGATGATCGGATATTGCGCGATCGGCAGCAGCGGGACCGCGATCGCGCCGATCAAGCAGATGAACAGCGCAACCACCCAGGCAAAGATCGGCCTGTCGATGAAGAAACTCGCCATGGCGCGTTACCGCGTCAGCTTCTGGGCGTGCCGATTGTCCGCGGTGGCGTCCGCTTCCGACCAGGATTGCGGCTTCACCTTGTCGCCGGCGGCGAACTTCTGGAAGCCTTCGACCACGACCTTATCGCCGGCCTTCAGGCCCTCGGTCACGAACCAGAGTCCGTCCTGCACCGACCCCGTGCGCACCGGCTGCACGGCGATGTGGTTGTCGTCCTTGACGACGAACACCTCGCTGCCGCCGCCGCCATTGCGCTGGATCGCCTGCTGTGGCACCGCGATCGCGTCGCTGTCGAGACCCTGGTCGATACGGACGCGGACATACATGCCCGGCAGCAGCTCGCGCTTGGGATTGCGGAACTCGCCGCGCAAGGTCACCTGGCCGGTATGGGCATCGACCTTGGCGTCGGAGAACAGCAGCTTGCCGTCGAGCGAATAAAGGGTGTTGTCGTCGAGCACGAGGCGCACCTTGGCGGCATCGGCCGCGATGCGCTCGAGGTCGCCGCTCTCGAAGGCGCGGCGGAGCTGGTTGAGCTCGGTCACCGACTGGGTGAAGTCGGCATAGATCGGATCGAGCTGCTGGATGCTGGCGAGGTTGGTCTCGTTCTGCACAGCGAGCGCACCCTCGCTGACCAGCGCCGCACCGACGACGCCGTCGATCGGCGCGCGCACGGTGGCGTAGTCGAGATTGAGTTTGGCGCGTGCGAGTTCCGCCTTGCGCCCTTCGACCTCGGCATGGGCCTGACGCTCGGCCGCGATCGCCTTCTCGTTCTCGGCTTCCGGGGCGGCGCGATCCTTGGTGAGGGTGGCGATGCGGTGCGCCTGCTGCCTGGCCTGCATCAGCCCGGCCTCGGCCTTGGCGACGGCCGCCTCGGTGGCCATCACCTCGACCTCGAACGGACGCGGATCGATGCGATAGAGCGCATCGCCGGCCTTCACTTCGCTGCCCTGGCGGAACAGGCGCTCGACCACGATGCCGGAGATGCGCGGCCGCACGTCGGAGACGCGCGTCGGCGCAATGCGGCCCGGCAGCTCGCGCACCACGGCGCGCGGCTGCGGCTTGACGATGACGATGCTGACGTCAGGGTCGCCGGGCTGGGCAGCGGACACCGCAGAGACGGATTCGTCGCAGCCCGCGAGCAGCGGCGTAAAGGCCGCGAGCATGATTGCAACGCATGCCGATCGCGCGCGAAGTCCTGACATGAAGTTAAGTGCCCCGATGCTGTTGAAACTGAAATCACGCTCCGCGCGAACCCGTTCTGGGCGATTCCATGCGGCTGATGCCGTCAAAATAGAACGTACTTGCTGCGACGCAACGCATTGCGCGGGCGGCTCAATGCCACATGACCTATCGTGTTGAATTCAGGGCGCTTTTCGGGGCTCACTGGATTGTGAGTCGGGTTCCATCACCGCGAGCTGCGACAGAAGATCGCAACGAAACGTTACGAGGGTGTGTACCCATAAAGACGATCAAAGCGTTACTGCGCGTGATCCGAAGCCGACGTCACCCGCGAGAGCAACGCTCGCTCGACTAATGTCGGCCGGCTTCAGCCTCCTGCTCTAACTGCAAGATCCGTGCTCGTAGCGTGTCAAAGGTTTCTTCGGCAGCCTCGCTAAACAGCGGGTCCTCATGATTGATTGAAGCAGAAGCGATCTCGGTCCAATCCTGAGGCTCTAAAGCCTTGAGGGCGGCAGGAAAGAAATCACGATCTTCCATCATGATGTGACGCCGCTCGCTCTCTATGAAATCGCGAACGACCTTGTCCACATTTTGCCGCAGGATTTCACGATCCGCGAGGACGTAATCGACCGCTTGAGCGACGCGGCGCAAACGCTCGGTCCCCTTCTGGTGCTCAAGTGTGAGGTTACCGATCTTTGCAGCCGCAGCGGGATCGCGACGTTTTAGCTTGGCGAAGACCAGCTCCTCAAGAGGATGATGGTACATCTCGGGATAGAGTTCGAAATAGCTGATAACCGCGCGAATAACTTCGTAGTCAGGGCGGTCCCCGCGATCGAAAATTTCCAGCTCGCGCTCGAGGACGGCGAGCAGTGTCTCGATATTGCGATGTTCTCGGGACAAGCGCTCAATGATCATTGCAGCCTCCAATGAAGTCATTGAGAAAAAATTACATTAGCGTGAAAACATCTCAGCGCTTTGCGCTAGATCAAACCCGGGCCGGAAAGGGAAAAGACGTTATGTCATTGACCAGGGGTCAGTGGGTCACAATGGCTTTCCTGAGGCATTCAGATGTGTTGGCGCCGCGCAGCGTCATCACATTCACCCGCCTTTTGGACCCAACCCGGACCTCTGGCGAGGTCCGCTATCGCGCCTATCAGGGGCGCCGCGAACCTCATACCCTTCCCTGATCTTCGGCGCGAAATTGACGTGTACGCGCCCTAACCCGCCTTCATCCGGTAGTGGCTGACACCCCATTCGCTGCCATCGGCGTAGCCGAACAGCCCTGATGTCGCGAGGAAGAACCAGCGCCAGCGCCGCATCCACAAAGCGGTCTCCTCGCCGTGGACGCTGCGCAGAGACGCTTCGATCGTGTCGCGATGCGCATCGAAATTGGCGAGCCAGTCGTTCGCGGTGCGCTGATAATGCGTACCGCTCCAGCACCATTCCTTCTCGATCCTGAAGACGTCGCCGAATTGCCTGACGAGGTGATGGCTCGGCATCAATCCATCCATGAAGACATGCTGCGCGATCCAATCCTCGCGATTGGCGCGGTCGAACAGATGAGAGCCGGAACGATGGGTGACGATGTGCATGAAGAAGCGCCCGTCAGGCGCGAGCCAGGACCGCACGCGCGTCATCAGCTTGCGCCAGTTCATCATCTGCTCGAACATCTCGACCGAGACGATGCGGTCGAATTGCCCATCGGGCGCGAACACGTTCATGTCCGCGGCGACCACGCGCAGGTTCAACAGCCCGCGCAGCCGCGCCTGCTCCTCGACATAGGCGCGCTGGGCCTGCGAGTTCGACACCGCCGTCACCTTCGCGTGCGGGAACCGCCGCGCCATCCACAGCGACAGCGAGCCCCAGCCGCAGCCGAGCTCGAGGATGGCCTGGCCGTCGGCGAGACCGGCGTGCTCGACGGTCTGGCGCAGCGCCTCCTCCTCCGCCTCCTGCAGCGTGCTCGCGTCGGACTTGTAGAAGCAGGACGAGTAGTTGCGGTTGGGGCCGAGCACCTCCGCAAAGAAGGCCGCGGGCACCTCGTCATGCCCGGCATTGACGGCATCCGCGTCCCCGGCGATCGGCCGCAGGATCATCCGCCCGGCGAAGGCGGCATCGTCGGCCGCGCCCAGCGCGGACATGCGCGTCGCCGTGCGCGAGCACAGGCGCTGGATCGCGGCGCGGATCACGACGTCCGGCAGCGGCACGCGTTCGGCAGTCCCGAAGATCGCGGAAACGACGCTCATGCGATCACTCCGTTGATCAGGTCTCGTTGTGGCGGCGGGCGGAAGGAACGGGCAGGTTCGGGCGTTGCCACCCGCCCGGCGGGCTCTGAGGTCCAGGCAGGATCGACGGCGCCGCAGATGCTGCCGCGCCACCCGGGCGAGCGCCATCCAGACCGCGAGCAAGAGCGCGATGACGGCCACTCCCCAGGATTCGTCACCATGCAAAAAATCCGACCTAAGCCTGCGGAATGCCGAAGTTTTGCAAATTGCGCCTCTATCAAAGCGCGGTTTCAGCTTTGGGTTCCGAGAGCTCTCCACGAAATCGGCACATCCGGCGCTTTTTTTGGGCTGCCGCTGTGCCATAGTGCGCCCCGCAAGCAAGTTCGTAACGGATGATACCGGCCATGCCGCCAGGCGCCTCGCCCCGCTCCCCCATTGATATCGAATATACCAAGCTATCCTCACCCAGCGTTTTCCTGGTGCGGATGCTGGTCTTTCTGGTGCTGTGCACCCTGGTCGGCGTGGTGCTCTACAAGCAGATCATCCTGGCCTTCTTCGCCAATCCCGGCCTCAATGCCCTGATCGGCGGCGTGCTGTTCATCGGCATCATCCTGGCCTTCCGCCAGGTGATCCGGCTCTACCCCGAAGTCTCCTGGGTCAACAATTTCCGCATCGCCGATCCCGGCCTGGCGCCGTCCCGGCACCCGAAACTACTGGCGCCGATGGCCATGATCCTCGGCGGCGAGCGTACCGGGCGGATGACGATCACCCAGACCACCATGCGGCACCTGCTCGATTCGATCGCGACCCGCCTGGACGAGGCCCGGGACATCTCCCGCTACATGACCGGCCTGCTGGTCTTCCTCGGCCTGCTCGGCACCTTCTGGGGCCTGATCGAGACGGTCGGCTCGGTCGGCAAGGTGATCGACGGGCTCAAGGTCGGAGGCGATTCCGGCGCCCTGTTCGACACGCTGAAGGAGGGCCTCGCCGCCCCGCTCGGCGGCATGGGCATCTCGTTCTCGAGCTCGCTGTTCGGCCTCGCCGGCTCGCTGATCCTCGGCTTCCTCGATCTGCAATCGAGCCAGGCCCAGAACCGCTTCTATACCGACCTCGAAGACTGGCTCGCCACCACCGTGCGCGAATATGGCCACGGCGAGGTTGCGGTCGCAGCCGGTGGCGGCGGCGGCGGCGTTGCCAGCGGCGAGCTCCAGGCCGCCGTCGAGCGCTTACGCTCCGTGCTCGAGGAAGGCAGCGCCAGCCGCGGCACCACGGCGGCAATGGCGAGCCTTGCCGAAGCCATCCAGGCGCTGGTCTCGCACATGCGGACCGAGCAGCAGATGATCCGCGAATGGGCCGACGGCCAGGGCGAGCAGAACCGCGAGATCCGCCGCCTGCTGGAGCGCATCGCGCGCCAGCCCGAGAAGGGTTGAGGACACGACGAAGGTTTCGTGCCCCGGACGCGATGCAGCACGAAGTGGTGCATCGCTGAGCCGGGGCCCAGAGGAATGAAGGAATGGGTCCCGGCTCTGCGCAGCAGCGTTGCACGCCGCAGCGCGTCCGGGACACGAAAGTGGAGACGTAAGACATGGCTCTAGCCCGCGGCCGCCGCAGCGAAGCCGGCTTCAACTACTGGCCCGGATTCGTCGACGCGCTGTCGACGCTGGTGCTGTCGATCGTGTTCCTGCTGTCGGTGTTCCTGGTCGTGCAGTTCTTCCTGTCGCAGGAGGTCACCGGCAAGGACAAGGCGCTGGAGCAGCTCAACGCCAAGATCGCCCAGCTCAACGAGCTCCTGTCCCTGGAGAAGCTCGGCAAGCTCACGCTGGACGACCAGGTCTCGCAATTGAAGGCGGGCCTCGCCTCGGCCGAGACCGAGCGCGATCGCATCAAGGGGCTCTATGACGGCCTCGCCGCCGCCGGCAACGACGCCCAGGGCAAGACCACCGAGCTCGGCAAGGCGCTGGACTCGGAGAAGGCGGTGTCGGCGCGGGCGCTGGCGCAGATCGAGGTGCTGAACCAGCAGATCAGCGCGCTGCGGCGGCAACTGGCGGCGCTGGAAGAGGCGCTCGACGCCAGCGAGAAGCGCGACAAGGAATCGCAGAACCGCATCGCCGATCTCGGGTCTCGCCTGAATGTTGCCTTGGCGCAGCGGGTGCAGGAATTGTCGCGTTATCGCTCGGAGTTCTTCGGCCGCCTGCGCACCATCCTCGGCAACCGCCCTGACATCCGCATCGTCGGCGACCGCTTCGTGTTCCAGTCCGAAGTGTTCTTCGACACCGGCCAGGCGACCTTGCTGCCCGAGGGCCGCGCCGAGCTCGACACATTGGCGACCGCGCTGATCGATCTCGACAAGAAGATCCCGAGCGAAATCCCTTGGGTGCTGCGCGTCGACGGCCACACCGACATACGCCCGGTCAGCGGCGCGAATTTCAAGTCCAACTGGGACCTGTCCGCCGCGCGCTCGATCTCGGTGGTGCAATATCTGATCTCGCTCGGCGTGCCGGCCCAGCGCCTGGTCGCCGCCGGCTTCGGCGAATTCCAGCCGCTCGACGCCGCCAACACGGAAGAGGCCTACAAGCGCAACCGCCGCATCGAGCTGAAGCTGACGGAGCGGTAGTGAGCGCGCTCCACCTCCGCCCCTATCGCCCCGAGGACGAAGCCGCCGCGATCGACCTCTGGCATCGCACCTGGCAGCAGGCCTATCCGCAGATCGATTTCGCCGCGCGGCTGGACTGGTGGCGCGAGCGCTGGCGCAAGGATCTGGTGCCGAAAGCCTCGATCGTGGTCGCGGAAGCGGACGGCGTGCTGACCGGCTTCGTCACCATCGACGGCGAAGGCTATCTCGACCAGCTCGTGGTCGATCCCGCGCACTGGGGCTCGGATGCGGCGCGGCTGCTGGTGGATGAGGCCAAGCGCCTGTCACCGTCGGGCGTCACGCTGCTCGTCAACAAGGACAATGCCCGCGCCATCCGCTTCTACGAGCGCAACGGCTTTGCCCAAGCCGGCGAGGATCTGAACCCGACCTCGGGACGGCCGGTGCTGAAGATGGCATGGCGGGCGTGACGAGGTTTGCTGCCGCCCCCCCTCCGCTGTCATGCCCCGGCTTGACCGGGGCATCCAGTACGCCGCGGCCTCTCCGTATCCTCGCGCTGTCTCTGGAATACTGGATCGCCCGCTTTCGCGGGCGATGACACCGTGAATGAGGCAGCAGGCGGGACGCCTCACGCGCCCTCGAACTGCAGCCTCGCCAGCCTCGCATAGAGTCCGTTCTTGGCGACGAGCTCGGCATGCGTGCCCTGCTCGACGATCTTGCCCTGGTCCATCACCAGGATGCGGTCGCAGGACAGCACGGTGGCGAGACGATGGGCGATCACTAGCGTGGTGCGGTGGCGCATCAGCTCTTCGAGTGCGGTCTGGACCAGCGTCTCGCTTTCGGCATCGAGCGCGGAGGTGGCTTCATCGAGCAGCAAGAGCGGCGCATCGCGCAGGATGGCGCGCGCGATGGCGATGCGCTGGCGCTGGCCGCCGGAGAGCGTGACGCCGCGCTCGCCGAGCGGGGTCTCGAAACTTTCGGGCAGGCGGCGGATGAACTCGGCGGCATGCGCGAGCTCGGCGGCGCGCTCGACCTCGGCATCGGTCGCATCGGGCCGGCCGAAGCGGATGTTCTCGCGGGCGCTCGCGGCAAACACGTTGGATTCCTGCGGCACCAGTGCGATGCGCAAGCGGAAATCGCGCGGGTCCGCGGATTTGACCGGCACGCCGTCGAGGGAGATCGCGCCGCCCCGCGGATCGTAGAAGCGCAGCAGGAGATGAAAGATGGTGCTCTTGCCGGCGCCTGAGGGGCCGACGATCGCGACCTTCTCGCCGGGGCGCACGGTGAACGACACGGCATCGAGCACATTGACGTGAGGCCGCGCCGGATAAGCGAAGCTGACCTGGTCGAAGCCGACCTCGCCGCGCGCCGGCACCGGCAGCGTGCGCGGTGACGCCGGCGCGGTGATCTCGGGCTGCACATGCAGGATCTCGAACAGGCGCTCGGCGGCGCCGGAGGCGGCCGAGACCTCGCCCCAGACCTCGCTGAGCTGGCCGAGGCCGGCCGCGGCGAAGGCCGCGTAGAGCACGAACTGGCCGAGCCGACCCGGCGAGATCGTACCGATCAGGACGTCATGCGAGCCGATCCAGAGGATCGCAACCACGCTTGCGAACACGATGAAGATGATGATGGCGGTGAGCACGGCGCGGGCCTGCGTGGAGGTGCGCGCGGCTTCATAGGCCTGCTCGACCTCGCCGCCAAAACGCTTCTCGGCGAGCCCTTCGCTGGTATAGGCCTGCACAGTGCGGATGGCGCCGACCAGCTCGCCCGCATAGGCGGAGGCTTCGGCGAGCGTGTCCTGCGCGTTGCGCGACAGACGCCGCACCCAGCGCCCGAACGCGACCAGCGGCAGCACGATCAGGGGAATGGCGAGCAGCACGAAGCCGGAGAGGCGCGGGCTGGTGATCACCATCATCGCCGCCGCACCGAAGAACATCATGAGATTGCGCAGCGCGATCGAGACGGAGGCGCCGACCGCGGACTTGATCTGGGTGGTGTCGGCCGTAAGCCGCGACACCAGCTCACCGCTGCGCGCGGAATCGAAGAAGGCCGGCGAGAGCGAGAGCAGATGGGCGAAGACGTCGCGCCGGAGGTCGGCGACGATGCGCTCGCCGATCGTCATCACGAGGTAGTATCGCGAGGCGCTGGCAAGCGCGAGCACGGCGACCACCGCGATCATCACCGAGAAGTAGCTGTTGATCAGCGCGATGCCTTCCGGCGTCAGGCCGAAATCGATCATCCGCCTCACAGCGATGGGCACCAGTAGCGTGGTCAGCGCCGCGACCGTGAGCGCGACGAAGGCGAGCGCCGCGCGGCCGCGATAGCGGGCCACATAGGGCGCGAGTGCCAGCAACGGCCGCAGCTTGGCGCGGCTCTTCGCCGGCGTCTCGATCAACTCGGCTTCGATCGACGGGGCCTCAGGCCCGGCGCGCTCGTCGCGGTACTGGTCGTCAAGCCGTTCCACAGCGCTCATGAGATCGGACCCAAGGAGACATATTAGCTCCACATAGGCCGCTGCGGGGGGAGTGGCAAATCCGGGATGTCCCTTAGGGGACGGCCCGGTTCTCCTTTGCCCACAATGGCTTGTTTTAAAGGGGCCTGTGGGGTATAGACCCCGCCAAATCCGTCATTCGATAGCCACTCAAGACAGGCGCCGGGCGCCGAGGAATTGCCATGAAAGCCGAAATTCATCCGAATTATCATACGATTAAGGTCGTGATGACCGACGGAACCGAGTACCTGACCCGCTCCACCTGGGGCAAGGAAGGCGACACGCTGAACCTCGACATCGACCCGAAGTCGCACCCGGCCTGGACCGGCGGCAACGCCCAGCTGATGGATCGCGGCGGCCGCGTCTCGCGCTTCCAGAAGAAGTTTTCGGGCTTTCTCAAAAAGGATTGATCCCGCCCGCAAGGCTGGACACGAAAAACGCCCCCGGTCAGACCGGGGGCGTTTTTGTTTGTGGCGCGACCAGTAGGGTGGGCAAAGCGAAGCGTGCCCACCATTCCTTCTACGATCCAGAAAGCAAAATGGTGGGCACGGCGCTTTGCGCCTTTGCCCACCCTACGAGACCTGTGACTACGCCACCTGTGTGCTTACCGCTCGAACGCGGCCTTCAGCGCGTTGAGCTGCGGCACCAGCGGGTTGCCGATCGCCACGTATTCGACCGGCGGGGTGTGGATGGTGGTGTCGAGGCGGCGCACGCGGGTCTGAAGGCTCATCGAGCGATGGATCAGATCCTGCAGCTGCGAGGGCAGCTTCTCGACGGTATCGGACGGGCCGGGATCGGCGGCGCTGAGCTTGACCTTGGTCTTCTCGCGATTGGCCTGGCTCAGCGTCATCTCGCCTTCCTTCACCGCGCGGTGCAGCAGCAGCCATGAGGCAAGCTGCATCAGGCGGGTGGTCAGGCGCATGCTCTCGGTCGCATAGGTGAGGCTGACGGCGCGATCGAGCGCCTTGGCCTCGGTGCGGCCGGCGCCATCGAGATAGGCGGCCGTCTCTTCCACCAGGTCCATGCCCTCACGGAACAGGACGCCGAACGCCGCAGAATTGGTGAACCGCTCGCTGAGTTGAACGAGAGCACCTTCGGCTTGCAAACGTTCCATGGTTAACGCCCCTTACGCAACTGTCTGACTGTCCGGCTTTGGCGCCGGCTTATGATGAACAAATCATTGCGCGGGCGGGACGCGGAGTCCAGCGACAAGCGCGGATATGGTTTCCGCGCGTCTTTCCTCGGAATTCAACCGGAACGAGACCCAAAAATGGCAAAAAAAGAGCCGCCGGAGACCGGCGGCTTTGAAAGTTGATAACAGGGAGGCGTCAAACAGAGTGGACAGGAGCCACTCGGTGTCCAAACGAGGACAGTTCCAGTCATAAACCCGAAAGCTTAATTGGAAGTAAACGAGCTAATTTTTTGAGAGTTCGTTAGCCATGTCGGTCACTGGCCGAGTGCGCGGCGGAACAAACTCTCCACTCGTCATTCCGGGGCGCGACGAAGTCGCGAGCTTTGATGCGCAATTGCGCATCTGAGAATCCATAGCCACAGGCGGATGCGGTGGCCCGGCTCAGCCTGCCCGTTTCAACTGCCTGTGGTTATGGATTCCGGGCTCGTCGCTGCGCGCCGCCCCGGAATGACGACGCGAGATAGTTTTGCGCGAAGCATGGGTCCCGGCTCTGCCGAGCAGCGCTACGCGCTGCACCGCGTCCGGGACACGAGAGGTGAGCGCTGGGCCCTACTTCTTGAAAAAACTATCCGCCGCATTGCGCGAGGCGCGCTTCTTGGTGGCGGCTTCCTCGAGCCTTGCGATCTCGGTGTTGAGCAGCGCCACGCGCTCGGTCAGTTCCTCTACCGACAGGAGTGAGAGATCCTGTCCGATTTCATGGCTGACCTTCTTGCGCGGCTTGTCGTCGTCCTCGATGGCCATGTGTCCTCCCGGGCAGTCCTGTCCTGAACGACGCCGATCTGGCGCTTTCCGAGCCGAAATGGTACCGCTTCTGCACAAGGAGAATTTGCAGTGACTTTCGCGAGCGCGCAACACCTGACGCGAATGCCCCGGCCCGACCGCAAGGAGGTTGACCGGACGGGATAAGCGCGCGTCCACGCGCGTGAGGCATGAGCCGACCCCAAGCCCTTCCGATCATGCGGGAGGGCTTTTGACTTTTCGTCGGTCGGCATCACCAAACGCGAAAGACCGCAGTCATGACCAAAATTCTCATCACCAGCGCCCTTCCCTACGTGAACGGCGTCAAGCATCTCGGCAATCTCATAGGCTCGCTCCTCCCTGCCGATGTCCATGCCCGCTTCAGGCGGCAGATCGGCGACGACGTGCTCTTCATCTGCGCCACCGACGAGCACGGCACGCCGGCTGAGCTCGGCGCCGTTCGCGCCGGACAGGATGTCCGCACTTTCTGCGACGCGCAGCACGCAATCCAGGCCGACATCTACCGCCGGTTCGGCCTCTCCTTCGACCATTTCGGGCGAACCAGCTCGCCACAGAACAGCGCTCTGACGCAGCACTTCTATCGCAGGCTCGACGATGCCGGATTGATCGAGGAACGTAAGTTGCCGCAGGTCTGGTCACCCACGGACGGCCGCTTCCTGCCGGACCGCTACGTGCTCGGCACCTGCCCGCATTGCGGCGACCCGTCCGCGCGCGGTGATCAATGTGACCAGTGTGGCGCGCTGCTCGATCCGCCCGAACTGATCGACCCGCGGTCTGCGCTGTCGGGCGACCGGGCGCTGGAGGTCCGAGAAAGCCGCCATCTGTTCCTGCGCCAGTCGCAGCTTGTCGGAGCGTTGAGCGCGTGGATCGACAGCCGCTCCGGCTGGCCATCCTTCGTGGTGTCGACCGCGAAAGGCTGGCTGACAGCCGATCTGCGCGATCGCTGTATCACGCGCGATCTGGCCTGGGGCATCCCGGTTCCGCGACAGGGATTCGCCGACAAGGTCTTCTATGTCTGGTTCGACGCGCCGATCGGTTACATCGCCGCCACCCAGGAATGGGCCGCCGCCGCACCGGGCCGCGACTGGCGAAAATGGTGGTGGCAGGCCGACGACGTCCGCTACGTCCAGTTCCTCGGCAAGGACAACATCCCATTCCACACCGTGAGCTTCCCGGCGACGCTGATCGGCTCGAACGAGCCCTGGAAGAGCGTGGACGTGATCAAGGGATTCCACTGGCTCAATTACGAGGGCGGCAAGTTCTCGACCAGCCGCAATCGGGGCATCTTTACCGACCAGGCCCTGGAGGAACTGCCCGCCGATCTCTGGCGCTGGTGGCTGATCGCCAACGCGCCCGAAAGCGCCGACACCGATTTCAACGTTGCCAGGTTCGTCGCCGACGTGAACAAGGATCTCGCCGACATCTTCGGCAACCTCGTCAATCGCATTGTCAGCTTCGCCCATCGGGCCTTCGACGGCCGGATTCCGGAAGGCGGCGCTCCTGACGAGGCCGAGCACCTGCTCGCACGGGAACTGGAGCAGCGTATCGCGACGCTGCGACGCCATCACGAGGCGCTCGAGTTTCGTGCCGCGGCCGCCGCGACGCGCGCGATCTGGGATGTGGCGAACGCTTACCTGCAGCATGCCGCGCCGTGGACAGCCATCAAGTCCGATCGGCTTCGCGCGGCGATCGTGACGCGAACAGGCCTCAATCTGGTCCGCACCTGCGCCGTGCTGGCGTGGAGTATCGTACCCAGCCTGTCGGAAAATGTGCTGCACGCCCTCGGTGGCGACGATGCCGCGCCACGCTGGCCCGGTGGCCCAATCGCAGACCTGCTCGACGGCGGCGCCGGCACAGCGATCGCGCCGATCGGTCCACTGGTCGAAAAAATCTCTCCCGAAAGAGCAAGCCAGCTGGCGGCGCGGTTCGGGCCTTAATGTCGTTTCACTTCGGCGGAAAAAGGCGATATGCCATCCGCCGAATTCATTCATCCAAGGACACATCATGGACAAGCTGCCCGCGCAAATGACCGTGGTCGCCATCTCCAAGCCCGGTGGACCGGAGGTGCTGGTGCCGGAACAACGTGCAGTTCCGCAGCCCGGTCCCGACGAGATCCTGGTCAAGGTGCAGGCCGCGGGCGTCAACCGGCCCGACGTGGCGCAGCGCTCCGGCGCCTATCCGCCGCCGCCCGGCGCCAGCGACCTGCCGGGGCTCGAGATCGCCGGCGAGGTGGTGGCGGTCGGCAGCAACGCCAAGCGGCACAAGATCGGCGACAAGGTGATGTCGCTGGTCGCCGGTGGCGGCTATGCGCAGTACTGCATCGCGCAGGACGCCCAGGCGATGAGCGTGCCGCCGGCGCTGTCGATCAAGGAAGCCGGCGCGCTGCCGGAAACCCTGATGACGGTCTGGCACAACGTGTTCGAGCGCGGCGGCCTGAAGGCCGGCGAGACGCTGCTGATCCATGGCGGCTCCTCCGGTATCGGCACCATGGCGATCCAGCTTGCGAAAGCCTTCGGCGCGAAAGTGTTCGTCACCGTGGGATCGCAGGACAAGATCGATGCCTGCCTCAAGCTCGGGGCCGACCGCGCCATCAACTACAAGACCGAGGATTTCGTCGCCGTGGTCAAGGAAGAGACCAACAAGGCCGGCGTCAATCTGATCCTCGACATGGTGGCCGGCGAGTATGTCGACCGCAACTATGATGCCGCCGCGGTCGACGGCCGCATCGTGCAGATCGCAACCCTCAACGGCCCCAAGGTCAGCGTCAACATCGCCAAGGTGATGGTGAAGCGCCTGACCCATACCGGCTCGACCCTGCGCCCCCGTAGTAATGCGGACAAGGCGGCCATGGTGGCCGCAATCGAGGCGAAAGTGATGCCGCTGTTGCGCGAAGGCCGCGTCAAGCCGCTGATGGACAGCAGTTTCCCGCTGGAAAAGGCATCCGATGCGCACCGGCGCATGGAGACCTCGGCACATATTGGCAAAATTGTGTTGGAGGTCTAGGCCAACGGCCCATCAGGCAAGGCGGAAACCCTTTGATTTTCCTCGCTTTCGTGGCATCTATCGCGACGCGCCGAACCATCTTGTTCCGTTCGGAAAACGCCTTGCACTGACCATCTTGCACTGAAGAGTTTGCGTCGAACGCGGAGAACCGACCTTGCGTCTGATCAGGTGCCTCGCGCCCATAGCGCTGGGCCTCATGATTCTCGTCGCCGCATCCCAGGCGCGCGCGCTGGATGCCGTCAGCGTCCGCGGCGACGCGCCCGCGATCGACCTCACCGGCGTGCTCGAGCATCAGCGCAGTGACGCCGATCGCATCCAGGTCTCCACCGCACCCGGCACCGACGGCATCGTCCGCCGCATCGAGGTGCGCGCCCGCGAGGGCGGCCAGAACTGGGTGGTGTTCGCGCTCGCCAACAACACCGACGACCAGCTCGACCGCCTGATCGTCGCCCCGCATTACCGCATCGTCTCGTCGGGCCTGCTGTGGCCCGACCTCGGGCTGTCGCGCATCGCGACCATCACGCCCTCGATCGGCGACCGCCCGGAGCGCCAGGAGAGCGCGACGGCCGACGTGTTCCGCATCACGCTCGATCCCGGCGCCGTCGTCACCTTTGTCGCGGAACTGCGCACCGACAAGCTGCCGCAGCTCTATCTGTGGGAGCCCGAGTCCTACAAGGACAAGGTCAATTCCTTCACGCTCTACCAGGGCATCGTGATCGGCATCTCCGGGCTTTTGGCGCTCGTGCTCACCATTCTGTTCGTGGTGAAGGGCAGCATCATGTTCCCGGCCGCCGCGGCGCTGGCCTGGGCGGTGCTGGTCTATATCGGCGTCGATTTCGGCTTCTGGGGCAAGGTGCTCGATATGTCGAACAACGCCGAGCGCATCTGGCGCGCGGCGGGTGAAGCGATATTGGCGGCGACGCTGCTGGTGTTCCTGTTCGCCTATCTCAATCTCAGTCGATGGCACGTGCGCTATTCGCACATTACGGTGCTCTGGCTTGCCTTCCTGGGTTCGCTGGTGGCGCTCGCCTTGTTCGACCCGGCGGTGGCTTCCGGCATCGCCCGCATGTCGCTGGTGCTGATCGCCTTCGCGGGCTTCGCGCTGATCGTCTACCTCTCCACCCACGGCTTCGACCGCGCGGTGCTGCTGATCCCGACCTGGTTCCTGCTGGTGGTCTGGGTGGTCGCGGCCGGCATGACGGTCGCGGGCTCCGTCACCAACGACATCGTCGGCCCGGCTCTGCTCGGCGGCCTCGTGCTGATCGTGATGCTGATCGGCTTTACGGTGATGCAGCACGCCTTTGCCGGCGGCAGCGCCACTACCGGCGTCGTCTCCGACATCGAGCGGCGCGCGCTGGCACTGGCCGGTTCCGGCGATCTGATCTGGGACTGGGACGTCTCCGCCGACAAGGTGTTCACCAGCCCCGAGACCGAAGCCCTGCTCGGCCTCAAGCGCGGCACGCTGGAAGGCCCCGCGGCGTCGTGGCTCGAGGTGCTGCATCCGCTCGACCAGGACCGGTTCCGCGCCGCGCTCGACAGCGTGCTCGACCAGCGCCGCGGCCGCCTGGTGCAGGATTTCCGGCTGCGCACGCCGGACGGTCATTTCATGTGGTTCGCGCTGAAGGCGCGTCCGGTGGTCGGCTCCGACGGCGAGGTCTCGCGCGTGGTCGGCACGCTCACCGACGTCACCGAACTGCGCAACGCCGAGGAGCGCCTGCTGCACGATTCCGTGCATGACAACCTCACCGGCCTGCCCAACCGGAAACTGTTCATGGACCGGCTCGGCGCGGTCGCGCATTTCGCCAAGACCATGCCGACGCTGCGGCCGACGCTGATGGTGATCGACCTCGACCGCTTCAAGCAGGTCAACGATTCCGTCGGCATCGCGGTCGGCGACTCGATCCTGCTGACGCTGGCCCGCCGCCTCACCCGCATCCTGAAGCCGCAGGACACGCTGGCGCGGCTTGCCGGCGACCAGTTCGGCCTGATCCTGCTCTCGGAGCAGGACCCTGCCCGCATCACCGCCTTCGCCGAGACCATCCGCAAGACCATCCGCGCCCCGATCGCCTTCAACGACCGCGAGATTTTTCTCACCGCCTCGATCGGGCTCGCGCTGTCCGATCCGCAGACCCAGTTGACGGACGAGATCATCAAGGACGCCGAGCTTGCGATGTATCATTCCAAGCGCATCGGCGGCGACCGCATCGACGTCTACAAGCCTGCTATGCGCGCGCGAAAGACCGACCGCCTGACGCTGGAGAGCGAGCTGCGCCGCGCCATCGAGCGGCAGGAGCTCACGATCCTGTACCAGCCGATCGTGCGGCTGGAGGATCGTTCGATCGCCGGCTTCGAGGCGCTGGTGCGCTGGGATCATCCGAAGCTCGGACGCATGGCGCCGTCGGAATTCATCAGCATCGCGGAAGAGACCGGCCTGATCGTCGACCTCGGCATGTTCGTGCTCGACCAGACCGCAAAGCAGCTTTCGGTGTGGCAACGCGCGATGCGCTCGCGCGAGCCGATCTTCGCCTCCGTCAACGTCTCCTCGCGGCAGCTCTTGCGCCACGACCTGATCCACGACATCCGCACCGTGCTGTCGCGCTCCTCGGTGGCGCGCGGCACGCTGAAGCTGGAACTGACGGAATCGCTGGTGATGGAGAACCCGGAGCACGCAGCCCAGATGCTGACGCGGATCCGCGAGCTCGGCACCGGGCTGTCGCTCGACGATTTCGGCACCGGCCATTCCTCGCTGGCCTATCTCCAGCGCTTCCCGTTCGACACCATCAAGATCGACCAGTCCTTCGTGCGCACCACCAACCGCGGCACCCGTCCGGTGATCCTGAAGTCGATCATCGCGCTCGCGCATGACCTCGGCATGGACGTGGTCGCGGAAGGCGCCGAGACCGATTCCGACGCGGTCGAGCTCTACCAGATGGGCTGCGAATACGCGCAGGGCTTCGCCTTCGGCGAGCCCATGGACGCGGACGCGGCGATGCGTCTGCTCACGGAAGTGCGGCTGGAAGCGGCGAGCTAGCGCTTATCTTCTTCCGCTCTCCTCCCGGACAGGGTCGCTCGCAAAGCGAGCGGGGTGCCGCACCGGCGCGCTGATGCCGGGCTTGATCCAGATCAATGGGCCCAGCTCGACCACCATGAAAGATGGCACGCAGCATTCGATCCAGAACGGCTTCGTCATCGAGGTCACTGGGCTCGCAGCTGTCGTTCTCAGAATGAGCAGACCACGCGTCTTTCTCAGGAGTCACGGATGACTCGGCACCTTTTCTACGCGATCGCCCTCATCGGCACCGGAGTGTTCCTCGCCTCATCGGCCGAAGCAGTGACAGCCGCACGATGCGAGGATCGAGGCGCAAATTGCCTCGGCACATGTGCCGACTACACCGGCGGGGCCGGTGACGTTCGAGGGCGCCAGAACACATGCGTGCGCGTCTGCGACCGGCAGACGACCAGATGCCTGATACGAGCCCATGACGAACGCTGGCCCCATAATCGCCAATGAAGGCCGTGGTTCTACACTTGGGCTAACGCCCCCCGTCTCGCGCTTGCGGCGCACCGCGTCCAGCTGACCTACCCTGGCTTGCGTCGTAGCCCCGCGACCAAACAAAACCCCACCACCAGCGAGATCGCGGCAAGACCGCCCCAGACCATTCCCGCCTGTTCGAGATAAACATCCTGCGTTACAGGGTCGTAGCAGCGGCCGAGCTCGTTGAAGCAGTCGCGCCAGCGCCAGTAGCGGGCCTCGAAGGCGAACGCGAACAGCACGCCTGTTGCAATCAGGGCTGCGCCAAAAATCCCCCTTAGCCAGCGCAGAATCATGCAGCGTCAGCTCACCTGCGCTGCTTCTTCTTGGTGAACCGCACGCTCTGGCCGTCCGGCATCCGCGTCGCGACGAACCCCGCGGCGAGGCAGGCTTCGCGCTGGGGCATCTGGATGTCGGGGCTGCGGAGGCTGTCCCACCATGAGGCGCGATTCGCCGCCCGCGGCAGGGCCGAGCCGATGATCTCCTCGATCTGCTCGAAACTCAGCACGAATTCCGTTTGCTTCTGCCGCATCAGGTAATCCCGCAGCGCGTCGTAATCGTTCACAATCGTCCTCTCGTCCCAGCTCCGCTGCCCAAAAGCGATGCCCGCGGAAACCAATTCTTAACTCATTGTGGCAGCGCCGTCCCGGCTTAAACACTACGCAAGATTTCGGGCGCATCCACTAGTGTCGGGAGCACTCGATGCAGTCTGGATGGCGCGACGTCACGACCCGCCGGCCGTGGCGGATTTCGGCGAAGCTGCTGATCATATCGTCCGTCGTGACGGTGATCGGCTTTTCCGCCATTTGCGTCAACGTCATGCTGGACATGCGCCGCGGCGAGGAGGCCCTCGCTCGCCAGACGCTGGACAACCTGGCCACCTCCATCGAAGCAGATATCAGCCGCAACATCGAGATCTACGATCTCTCCCTGAAGGCGGTCGCCAGCAACATGCTGCTGCCGGAGATCAACGCGGTCTCGAAGCCGATCCGTCACCTGATCCTGTTCGATCACGCCACCACGGCGCGGCACTTCGGCGCCATCCAGGTGTTCGATGCCGAGGGCAGGCTGACCATCGACGCCTCCACGCTCGATCCCCTGCCGGAGAACCGGAGCGAGGAGGACTACTTCAGGGTTCATCGCGACGATCCCGACGCCGGCCTCTTCATCAGCCGTCCGATGCTTTTCCGAGGCGCCTATTCCATCGTGCTGAGCCGGCGCATCAGCGATACCGACGGCGGCTTCTTGGGGGTCGTCACCGGCTCGATCCGTTTCAGCTATTTCCACGAATTGTTCGAGCGCCTGAACCTCGATCCCGACGATACCATCACCGTGCTGACGCGCGATCGCACCATCATGATGCGGCGGCCGTTCGATCTCGACGTCATCGGCAAGAATCTGGGGACGCGGCAGAGCTGGAAGGCCGACAATCTCAAGGCCGGCGGGTCCTATGCGGGCCAGGGCCCGGTGGACGCGACGCCGCGCCTCTATGTCCGCAGCACCGGCCCGGGTCCGCTCTTCGTGGTGGCAGGCAAGCCGCTCGCCGCCGTGTTCGAGCTCTGGCAGAAGGAAGCCTACCGCATCGGCGCCGTGGTCCTGGCGCTCATCCTGTTCATGCTGGCCTCGACGCTGGTGCTCGCCCGCGAGATCAGCCGGCGTGCCGAAGCCGAGCGCAAGCTCGAGGAGATGGCGACGACGGATGCGCTCACCGGCTTGAAGAACCGCCGCAAGTTCGATCAGGTCATCGACGTCGAATGGCGCCGCGCGATGCGCCAGAAGACGCCGGTCGCGCTGCTGATGATCGATGCCGATCACTTCAAGGCCTACAACGACACGTTCGGCCATCAGGCCGGCGACCAGGTGCTGGTCGGCATCGCCATCTGCATTTCCGATTCGGTGCGGCGGTCCGGCGACTGCGCCGCGCGCTATGGCGGCGAGGAATTCGCGGTGCTGCTGCCGAACACCTCGGCCGCCGAGGCCTTCAATGTCGCCGAGACGATCCGCGGCAAGGTGCAGGGCTGGTCCGACGACCAGGCGGCGTCGACGGTCTCCTGCGGCATTGCTGGCTTGGTTCCTACCACCGGCCTGGACTGGCCGGTCCTGGTCGCCGCCGCCGACAAGGCGCTCTATGCGGCGAAAGCCGGCGGCCGCAACCAGTCCGTGGTCGCGAGCCTTCCGAAGCTGTCGCTGGTGGCGTGAGGCCTCAGTGTCGTCCCCGCGCACGCGGGGACCCATACCGCGGAATCTATCGATCGTCGGAGGTAGCAGTACCGAACGACGAGTCTTCGCCAAACAACTCCCTGGGGTTATGGGTCCCTGCGTTCGCAGGGACGACACCGAGAGTGTAGCAGCTACTGCCCCAGATACTTCTTCATCTCCGCAATCAGCCCATCGCGCAGTTCCGGCCGCTTCAGGCCGTAGGCGATGTTGGCGCGGAGGAAGCCGGGCTTGGAGCCGCAATCATGGCGCTCGCCCTCGAACTCGACGCCGTAGAATTTCTGCGACTTGGCGAGGCCGATCATGGCGTCAGTGAGCTGGATCTCGCCGCCGGCGCCGCGCTCCTGGGTCTCCAGGATCTTGAAGATCTCCGGCTGAAGGATGTAGCGGCCGGTGATGGAGAGGTTGGAGGGCGCGGTGCCCTTGGCCGGCTTCTCGACCATGCCGTCGACCTCGAACATCTTGCCGGTGCGCTTGCCGACGCCGCAGATGCCGTATTGATGGGTAAGATGGTCGGGCACCGCCTCGACCGCGATGACGTTGGATTTTTCGCCGAGCGTTGAAGCCGTCTCGATCATCTGCTTCAGGCAGCCGGTCGTGTTGAGCACGAGCTCATCGGGCAGCACGACCGCGAACGGCTCGTTGCCGACGATGTCGCGCGCGCACCAGACCGCGTGGCCGAGACCGAGCGGCGCCTGCTGGCGGGTGAAGCTGACGGCGCCGGCCTCCGGCTGGTTCTGCGCCAGGATGTCCTGCTCGGCCTTCTTGCCGCGCGCGGCGAGCGTCGCGTCGAGCTCGAACATCTTGTCGAAATGATCTTCGATGACGTTTTTGTTGCGGCCGGTGACGAAGATGAAGTGCTCGATGCCGGCTTCCCTCGCCTCGTCATAGACGTACTGGATCAGCGGCTTGTCGACGATGGTCAGCATTTCCTTCGGCATCGCCTTGGTGGCGGGCAGGACGCGGGTGCCGAGGCCGGCGACGGGGAATACGGCTTTGCGAATTTTCATGGGACAGATCGAATACCTGAGGACGTGAAGGGAGCAATGGTATCTTGCTAGCTTGTTTGCAGCCGCTAACAAAGGCGGATGTGGGGCCTCGCGCTCACAGAGTTGAGAAAAAGGCCGACACCAAAATTTCACCTTTGTTAAGCTATTGGCAACCGGTACCGGGCCTCCTGAAGGCGGATTTTCGGCCAGACAGGTAGGGTATGATGCAATCAGTGGCAGGGCTGGCAAAACGTGCTGGATTTGTGACCGGCGCAATGATGCTTGCGGCCGCTGTGCTGCTGCCTGTCAGCGCGCGCGCCCAGGCGCAGAACGGCTTGTCGAACCTGTTCGGCGGTATTTTCTCCGGCTCGAATCCAGCGCCCTCTCAGCCGGCGCCCGGCCCCGGCGGCGCCTTGCCATGGACCGGCGAGGACGGCGCCTCCGGCCACCCGTTGATGACGGCCGCCGCGATCCGCGAAGCGGCCTCCAACTTCAACAATTGCGTGGCGGGGATGTGGCCCGATGCCGCACGGCGCAACATCACGCAGGAGAATTTCCAGCGCTTCACGGCCGGGCTGTCGCCCGACCTGCGCATCATGGATCTGATGGATTCGCAGCCGGAGTTCACCAAGTCGATCTGGGACTATCTCGACATCCTCGTGAACGACAACCGCCTCGCCAAGGGCCGCGAGGTCCTCGCCAAATACAAGGCGCAGTTCGACGCCACCGAAAAGGCTACCGGCGTCGACCGCTACATCATCGCCTCGATCTGGGGCATCGAGTCCAATTACTCGACGCAGATGGGCGACCGCAGCGTGCTGCAATCGACCGCGACGCTCGCCTGCATCGGCCGCCGCCAGGCCTATTTCAAGGACGAGTTTCTCTCCGCGCTGGAGATCCTCAACCGCGGCGATCTCAGGCCTGAGCAAATGCGCGGCTCCTGGGCCGGCGCCTTCGGCCCGACCCAGTTCATGCCGACTGCGTTCAAGCGCTTTGCCGTGGATGGCGATGGCGACGGACGGCGCGACGTCGTCGACAATCCCACCGATCTGATCGCCTCGACCGCCAACAATCTGAAGAAGGACGGCTGGCAGGCCGGCCAGACCTGGGGCTACGAGGTCGTGGTGCCCCAAGGCTTCAACTACATGCTGGCCGATCGCGCCAAGGCGATGACGATGGCGCAATGGGAGAAGCTCGGGCTCAAGCGCCCGGCCAACCAGCCCTTCCCGCATCCGGCCGAGAAAGCCTATCTGCTGGCGCCCGCCGGGGCGCAGGGCCCGGGCTTCCTGATGCTGCAGAATTACCGCGTCATCATGAAGTACAACCCGGCCGAGGCTTATGCGCTGGCGATCGGCCATTTCGCCGACCGGCTGCGCGGCGGCCAGCCCTTCGTGCAGCCCTGGCCGCGCCAGGAGCGCGAGCTGTCCCGCACCGAGCGGCTGGAACTTCAGCAGCTGCTGGCCCAGCGCGGCTTCTACAAGGGCACCCCGGACGGCCAGTTCGGCGGCCAGACCCGGGAGGCGCTGCGCAATTTCCAGGCCTCGATCGGGGTACCGGCCGACGGGTTTGCCTCCTCCGACGCGCTGGATCGCCTCCGCGGGCGGTAAAATCGCGCCGAAAGTAACCCTGAACAGGGATTTTGCCCGATCGCCTTGACGGGGATGGCTGTTCCCCGGTGTATGGCAGAAGAATCCGCAAAGAGAATCTGCCCGTTTGGCGCCTGATTCCGCTATTATATCGAGTCTATCCCGATCCCCATTGCGCGTGCCCGAGATCGCATGTCGAAGCCCAGGCCCCAGTTCAAGTCCTTCTTCAAGGCGCTGACCGAGACCGGCCCGCTGATCGCGCTGGGGACGGCGCTTGCGATTCTGGTGTCGGTTGCAGGACCCGCCTCGGCGCAGTTCTTCAACTTCCCCGGTTTCGGCGGTCCGCCGCAGCGGCAGGCCCCGCCACCGCGGAACGGTGGAGGCGGCGGCTGGTTCGGCGGCGACTTCTTCGCGCCATTCCAGCAGCCGCAGCAGCAGCAGGCGCCGCGCCAGGATTTTTCGCGCGCGCCGGCACCAGCCAAGCGCGACACCACGCCCGACAAGAACGTGCTGGTGATCGGCGACGCCATGGCCGACTGGCTCGCCTACGGCCTCGAAGACGCCTACACCGAGCAGCCCGACATGGGCGTGATCCGCAAGCACAAGACCACGTCCGGCCTGATCAAGTACCAGCCGAAGGGTGAGCCCGCGGACTGGGCGGCGGCAGCGAAGGGGATTCTCGAGACCGAGAAGCCTGATGTGATCGTCGTCATGCTCGGCCTCAACGACCGCATCTCGATCCGCGAGGCCGCACCCGACAAATCCGACAAGGCGACGGACAAGAAGAACGACAAGGGCGCGCGCGCCAAGCCACCGGCCAAGCCGGGCGATGCTAAACCCGACACGGCCGCCAAGCCGGACGACAAGCCGGCCGACGCCGACCTGCCGCAGGACGATGCCGACAACGCCGACACGCCGGCCGTCGCAACACCGGAGAAGACCGCGCGCAACCCGAACGGCCTCTACGATTTCCGCGACGAGCGCTGGGTCGAGCTCTACGGCAAGAAGATCGAGGAGCTGGCCAACGTCCTCAAGTCCAAGGGCGTGCCGGTGCTCTGGGTCGGCCTGCCCGCAATCCGCGGCCCCAAGGGCACGGCGGACATGCTGTTCCTGGATTCGCTCTATCGCGAAGGCGCGGCCAAGGCTGGCATCACCTATGTCGATGTCTGGGACGGCTTTGTCGACGAAGCCGGCCGCTTCCTCCAGAAGGGCCCGGACTTCGAGGGCCAGATCCGCCAGCTTCGCAGCTATGACGGCGTCTATTTCACGAAACCCGGCGCACGCAAGCTCGCCCACTATGTCGAGCGCGAGATCACGCGCCTGCTCGCCGGACGCTCCGGCCCGATTGCGCTGCCGAGCGAGCCTGCGACCCCCGACACCAGCGCCGAGCCCGGCAAGCCCGCGCCGCGGCCGCTGGCGGGACCGATCGTGCCGCTGGTTGCGGCCTCGATCTCGGCCGATCAATTGCTGGGCGGACCGGGTTCGCGTCCCGCTGCCGTCGATGCGCTCGCCGCGAAGACGATGGTGAAGGGTGAGCCGCTGGCCGCGCCCGCCGGCCGTGCCGATGATTATGCCTGGCCGCGCCGCGAAGTCGGCCGCGAGCAGGCCAAGGGCGATACGCCGATGGCGGCGACGACGCCGGATGGTGGTGCTGCTGCTCCCGGTACGCCAAGCGCTGCCGCTGCGATCGCACCGCCAAGACTCGCGCCGAAGAAGCCGCCGGTGCAGCTGCAGCCGCAGCAGCCGGCCCAGGCAACGCCGGCATTCCGCGATTTCTTCGGCTTCGGCTCTCCGCAACCACCGCCGCGTCAATTCGCGCCGGCGCCGCGTAATCCCAATCCCGCGATCCCGCGCCCGCCTGGTAACGTCGGGCGATCGGCGGAGATGTTCCGGTAAGCGAAGGTCTCGCGTCCCGGACGCGTCGCAGCACCTCTTGGTGATGCGACGCAGAGCCGGGACCTAGCCCACTCACGAATTTCACAAAAGAATGGGCCCCGGCTCTGCAAAGCGGCGTTGCCGGACGATGCTAAGCATCGCCTAGGCCGCATTGCGTCCGGGGCACGAAAGAATTCGGGCGGTGGCGACTAGCCGTAATAGCGCGAGCGCGGCGGCGGGCGACGGGCGGGACGCGACATCAAGAGCGCGAGTGCGAAGCCGATCCCGCCGGCGATCAGCAGCGCACCGAGCGGATTGTCCTGCACCTTCTTGGCAATCGCCTGCGAACCGTCGCGCAAGGTCTCGGCCGGCTTGTCGTAGGCATCCTTGGCGTAGCCGGCCGCAGTCTCGCCGGCGTCGCGCACGGCGTCCTTGGCCTGGCCGTAGAGATTCTGCACGGTGCCGGCGGCTTCCCGCGCCTTGCCTGACGCCTGTGTCTGCGCATCGCCAGCGAGATCACCGACGGCGCCTTCTGCGCGCCCAGCGAATTCCTTGGCCGATCCGACGATCCGATCCTTGTCCATGTTGCTCCTCCTCGGGGGTCAGCCGAGGTAACCGATCAGGAGCAGCGCAGTTCCAAGCTTCTGCGAAAGTGTGTAGTCCGCGGATTACGCTCCCGCCTACGCTCTTCGGGCTACGGCGGACATGTCGCTCCATCCGGGCTACAGGATGAGCCCGCCATCGACCACCAGCGTCTGGCCAATGATGTAGGACGACAGCGGCGAGGCCAGGAACAGCGCCGCGCCCGCCATGTCAGCCGGCGTGCCCAATCGCCGCAGCGGAATGCGCGACAACGCGCCTTCGAGCCGCTTGGGATTGTCGGTGGTCACCTTCGTCATCTTGGTGTCGACGAGGCCGGGCGCGATACCGTTGACGCGGATGCCATCCTCGGCCCAGGCCTCGCCCAGCGTCCGCGTCAGTCCGACTGCGCCGGTCTTCGAGGCGTTGTAGGCGGGATTGCCCATGGTGGAATGATAGGCTGCGGTCGAGGACACCATGATCAGCGCGCCCCTGCTATCGCGCAGCATGGAGTGAAACCGCGTCGCGCAGGCCATCAGGCTCATCAGATTGACCTCGACGACCTTGCGGAAGCCGGCCATCTCGAACTCGCCGCGGCGATAGAGCACCGCGCCCTGCGCGAGCACGAGCACATCGAGACGATCGAAGGACGGCGTGAACGCTTCCACCGCGCCGGCGTTGCCGACGTCGAGCTGCGCATAGGAAAGACCCGTGAGATCGGAGCCTTCTTGCGCCGAATATTCCGCAGGATGAGCACGCGTGCCGCAGACTGCAACTTGCGCGCCCCTGGTGCGAAAGGCTTGCGCGATGCCGTTGCCGATACCGCTGGACCCGCCGACCACCAGCACCTGCTTGCCTGAGAAATCGAGCTCGTTCGCCATCGCGGCCTCCCCTTTTGTTTTGCTTATTTGACCTGTCTGCGGATCGATGCCAGCCTTGTCCATCTCATAACAAGAAACAAGAGACGCGAGGAAACGGCATGTCCGAATTCAAGGAGCTCAGCCGGTCGGTGAAGGGCCTGACCGTTCTCGTCACGGGTGCGGCGAGCGGCATGGGGCGCGCGACAGCGCGCGTGTTCGCCGCTGAAGGCGCGAACGTCGCCGTCACCGACTTTGACGAGCAGGGCGCACTGTCCGTTGCCAAGGAGATTGCAGCGAACGCCGGATCCGCGAAGGCGTGGAAGCTCGATGTCGCCGATGGCGGCGAGATCAAGCACGTGGTTGGCGATGTCGCGGCGCATTTCGGCGGGCTCGACATCATCGTCAACAATGCCGGCATCTCCGTGCGCGTCGCGATCGACGACGAGGCTTACGAAGACGCCTGGGCCAAGGGCATCGCCGTGATGCTGACGGCGCATCCGCGCATCATCCGCGCCGCGCTGCCGCACCTGCGCAAGTCGAAGAGCCCGCGCATCGTCAACATCGCCTCGACCGAGGCGCTCGGCGCCACCGCATTGCACAGCCCCTATTCGGCGGCGAAGGGCGGCGTGGCGAGCCTCACGCGCTCGCTCGCCGTCGAGCTCGGCCGCGAGGGCATCACCGTCAACTGCATCTGCCCGGGCCCGATCCGCACCGCCATCACCGACCGCATCTCCGAAGAGCACAAGACCATCTACGCCAAGCGCCGCACTGCACTGGGCCGTTACGGCGACCCCGAGGAAGTCGCGCATATGACACTGAGCCTGTGCCTGCCGGCTGCGTCTTTCCTCACCGGCGCGGTGATCCCTGTCGACGGTGGCCTGATGGCGCGCAACGCGTGAGAGCCATGACGCTTAAGAGATATGCGCGCCGAGCGTTGACAACTCCGGTCGCGGGAGTAGCTTTTCCACCGGCAGAGCGGGACCAACCGCTCGCGGTTCGCGGGAGAAACACCATGACGATCGCCATCCGGCAGCTTCAGAAACATTTTGCCGGCGAGGTTTCCGGCCTCGATCTGCGAAAGCCTCTCACCGAGGCCGAGGCGCGCGAGGTCGAGGCAGCCATGGACAAATATGCGGTGCTGGTCTTCCACGACCAGGACATCACCGACGAGCAGCAGATGGCCTTCGCGCTGAATTTCGGCCAGCGCGAGGACGCGCGCGGCGGCACTGTGACCAAGGAAAAGGACTACCGGCTCCAATCGGGCCTCAACGACGTCTCCAATCTCGGCAAGGATGGCAAGCCGCTGGCGAAGGACAGTCGCGCGCATCTGTTCAACCTCGGCAACTGCCTGTGGCATTCCGACAGCTCGTTTCGCCCGATCCCCGCAAAATTCTCGCTGCTGTCGGCGCGGGTGGTGAACCCGAAGGGCGGCAATACCGAGTTCGCCGACATGCGCGCGGCCTTTGACGCGCTCGATGACGACACCAAGGCCGAGATCGAGGATCTCGTCTGCGAGCACTCGCTGATGTATTCGCGCGGATCGCTCGGCTTCACCGAGTACACCGACGACGAAAAGCAGATGTTCAAGCCGGTGCTGCAACGCCTGGTGCGCACCCATCCGGTGCATCGCCGCAAGTCGCTGTACCTCTCATCGCATGCCGGCAAGATCGTCAGCATGAGCGTCCCCGAAGGCCGACTGCTGCTGCGCGATCTGAACGAGCATGCGACGCAAGGCGAGTTCGTCTACGTCCACAAATGGAAGCTGCATGATCTCGTGATGTGGGACAACCGCCAGACCATGCATCGCGTCCGCCGCTACGACCAGTCCCAGCCCCGCGACATGCGCCGCGCGACGGTGGCGGGGACAGAGCCGACGGTACAGCAGCAGGCGGCGGAGTAGGCGGCACACCCCGCTGGACGTGGGTCATCGCCCGGCTTGCCGTCTTCGCTGAAGCTTCGCCGGCCGAGCACCCTCGTGGCCCGGTGTAGCCTTGGCGGAGCCGGGACCGGGCGATCCAGTACTCCGAGACGGTTGTGATGGAATCGATAGGCCGCGGCGTACTGGATGCCCCGGTCAAGCCGGGGCACGACAGCGGAGGGTGGCGCAGGACACCGCAAACCGTCGCAGCAGCTGCTACACAGCTACGCGTGTCCCGCATCGTTCGAGAGCATGCCGGGATCGATGCCGATCTTGCGCAGCGCGCGTCCGTACTTCTCGTCGACATCGTCGCCGAAGATCAAATCCGAATCCGCATCGCAATGCAGCCAGCCATTGCTCTGGATTTCGGTCTCGAGCTGGCCCGGCGCCCAGCCGGCATAACCAAGCGCGAGGATGGCGTGCTTCGGGCCGGAGCCGTTGGCGATCGCCCGCAGGATGTCGACGGTCGCCGTGAGGCAGACGCCGTCGTCGATCCGGAGCGTCGCGTTCTCGATGTAGAAATCGCTGGAATGCAGCACGAAGCCGCGGCCGGTATCGACCGGCCCGCCACGCAGCACCTTCATGCTTTCGGCGTTCTCCGGCAGCTTGATGTGCTCGCCCTTCTTGATGATGCCGAGCTGCTGCAACAGCTCGGGGAAGTCGATGCTGCCGGCGGGATGATTGACGATGATGCCCATCGCGCCCTCGGCGGAATGCGCACAGAGATAGATCACCGAGCGCTCGAAGCGCTCATCGCCCATCACGGGCATCGCGATCAGGAGCTGGCCGTCGAGATAGCCGGCCGAACTGGGAAGCGCGGGGGCCGCGCTGCGGGTGCTTTCGCCCGTCCTTTTGCCTGTGGGAGCCATCGGTGAAGCACTCCGGTTTCGATTCCTATCCTGATGTCGGGCCGGGCTGCTGTCAAATCAAGGCTTGCATAGACTTGATTCAGGTGCATCCATCACAAGCAATTCAATGGTTTGCCCAGGGGCGACCCTGTAAAGACGTGCCATGCTGACAAGAGTTCCCCTGCATGCGGCGTTTGGCGTCGCAACAACCCTGCTTGCGTCGTCGGTGACGCTCGCAGCCCGCGCCGACGACGCTTCGCCCTGGCAGCGCGACGGCCATTCCGCAGTGCGATTGCTGGCGGGATCGCGCAGCGGCGCCGTCTTGCTCGGCGGTATCGCCTTCCAGCTCCAGCAGGGATGGAAGACCTACTGGCGCATTCCCGGCGATTCCGGCGTTCCGCCGCGGTTCGATTTCTCCAAATCGGACAATGTCGAAGCGGTGACGGTGATGTGGCCGGCGCCGCTGAAATTCGATGACGGCGCGGGCGGGCATTCGATCGGCTATCACGGCCAGATCGTGCTGCCTCTGCGCATCGTGCCCAAGGCGCCCGACAAGCCGGTGACGCTGCGTGCCGAGATCAACTACGCCGTGTGCGAGAAGCTCTGCGTTCCCGTCGAGGCCAATGTCGAGCTCGGCTTCAACAACGTCGCCTCGACCGAGGACGCCAATCTGCGTGCCGCGCTCGACACCGTGCCGAAGCCTGCCACGATCGGTGATCCCAATCCGCTGACCATCCGCGACGTCAAACGTGACGGGCCCAAGAATGTGGTGGTCGACGTGGTCGTGCCTGACAGCCGCGGCGTCAATTTGTTCGTGGAAGGGCCAACGCTCGATTGGGCGTTGCCGATTCCGGCGCCGGTCGAGCGCAGCCCACCCGGCGTGCAGCGATTTTCCTTCGAGCTCGACGGACTGCCGCCGGGCGCCAAGCCCGACGGGGCGGCGCTGAAGTTCACGCTCGTCGCGCCCGAGAAGTCGTACGAGTTCAATACGAATTTGGAGTGAGTCTCTCCGGTCCCGGACAAGCGGAACGCCGATCCGAGTGCATAACCAAAAGAGGTGGTATACGAGGATTCGGAGTTACCAGCTGGAGCCTCAACACGTTTGGCCAGCGAGTGGTCTGGCCGAGTTCTAGAGTGGTTCGCTAGGGTTTTCCGATCCTCGTCAGGAACTGGCGCTGCCATGGCTTGAGATCGGGGTCGTTCAGATGCGCTTTCGCTCGTTCGCGTATCTCGGACGAAACGGGTGGGCCTCCCGGAGGAAATTGCCATTCCAGCAAGGTCTGCAGCAGCGAGCTTCTCTCCCCTACTGCAATGAACGTGAGATCGAAGATGATATCGTCTTCACCTGCGAATATTCGGTCACTCGATGGAATGTCATATATCGAACCGAGCCCAATCTTGACCCGAGACGGGTTGCGGCTTGCAAAGAGGCTAAGCACGCGCTGTTTCAGAAGCTGGGGCGCTTGCTGCCTTGCCAGTAGAGCAACTCCCATCCATCGAAGGGCTGCGGCATCTTCGATTGTGCCAGGGCCGTATCGCTCCTTTCGGCCCAAGTAACTTTCGACGCCGGTCCAGACTTCGTCGAACGGAAAGGGATCAGCCGGCTTCCATAATTGGTCTGCGTCGACCTTGATGGCGTTCGCCAAAAATATCTTCTCGTCCATCTTTGGCCCCGCATCGATGGCTTTGGGCCGCTTCTCGATCAAGATTAAAGGGTCAGATTTTTCGGGCGCAAATCCGCCCTTGATGTGACGCGCCAGGAGGCGGTCCTCGCCAGCAATTCGCTCAAAATACTCGTACACGGTGCCGTTGAAGCCCTTTGGGAGATCAGGAGGCAGATCGGGAGGCAGCCGAAACCGCGGGTCCGGACTTCTTTTGCGTAGCCACAAGCCTTCGTCGAAATTATCGATCAATTCACGAACCGCACATTTGCCCGGATAACCAAGGCGGAGAAAATCGAGCGCTAGCTCGACATTCTCCTTTGCAAGGCAGGCTGCTCCCGTGGCCTGCCTGTAGAGAGTCCAACGGCGGTCAGGGTGGTTGCTGTGCCAATACTCGCCTCTCAAGGCGATCGTGTAAGCCGAGTTGGCAAGCACTTTCACACAGCCCTCTTTGCAGAAGTTTACGTCGTCGATGGCAAGAAGGGTGTGATCAATGCGAACGGGTTCGGCAGTCGTGACGGCCAATGCCGCTATGGCCTCTTCCTTATGCCGCAGCGCCACCGACGAAAGCGGGTAAACAACCGCGACCAAAAGGACGGGACCGAGCAAAAATCCAAACCGGCCCTTCGCCAGGCCGTAGATCGGGCCGACCACGAACGGGATGAGAATAAGTCCAAAGAACAGTGCCAGCAGCGCTGGAACAAACATCACCAGGAAAAGACCGCCCTGCCCCATCGATCCGACGAAGCCCCAAGCGAGTGCCGACAGGACGACGCTGATGACGGCGGATGCCAGCGCATCGGCCAGAAGCACGAGGTAGCGGTTCGAGGTTGGCGAAGACGGCCATGGCATTCCAGATTTCCGGCTCGATAGACGATGGAGACAGTGTTCCGAACAGGCCTTATAGATCGCTCATGCACCGATTGCTTTATTATAATAGTGCAATTTTAAGTGCTGGCAGGGAAGCCGGAGACAGCACACCGTAAACCAACACAAAGAACGGTGATGCTAGCGCAGCTACTTTATGATTCCTCGCATTCGCGGAGACGACAGCCGGGATGATGCAGCCACACACCCACCCAACCGAATCTTAACGAATGGTTGCTAATTCCCTTAACCGCCGCTGCATGCGGGACGCCCTGGGGATCTCGAATTGGCCGTGATGGATGCAGAACCCGCAACGACCGGACCTGCCGGCCTCATCGCGCGGCTGCGCGCGAGGCTGACGGGCGGGTCGAACGAAGCGTCGCTGACGCGGCGCTTGGCCGGCACCATCTTCATCATCCGGGTGATCAGCGCGGGCCTTGCCTATTTCTCGCAGGTTCTGCTCGCGCGCTGGATGGGGACGTCCGACTACGGCATCTATGTCTATGTCTGGACCTGGGTGCTGCTGCTCGGCAGCATGATGGACTTCGGCATCTCGGCCTCCGCGCAAAAGATCATTCCCGAATATCGCACCAGCGGCGAGCATGCGCTGCTGCGCGGCTTTCTCTCCGGCAGCCGCTGGCTGACCTTTGCCGCGTCCACGCTGGTGTCGCTGGGGCTCGCCGGTATCGTCAAGCTGCTCTCGCCCTGGATCGATCCGGCCGAGGTGCTGCCGCTCTATATCGGCTGCATGACGCTGCCCGCCTTCGTCGTCGCCAACACCCAGGACGGCATCGCGCGCTCGCATGACTGGATGCAGCTCGGCCTGATGCCGCAATTCATCATCCGCCAGGCGCTGATCATCGGCATCACGGCCGCTGCCTTCCTGCTCGGCTATCACCTCGGAGCGGTCGCCGCGATGGTCGCGAGCGCGGGCGCGGTGTGGATCGCGATGACCGGGCAGATGGTGGTGCTGAATCGCAAGCTCGCCGATCACATCGAGCCGGGCCCCAAGACCTACGACATCGGCGGCTGGCTCGCCGTCTCGCTGCCGATCCTGCTGGTCGAGAGTTTTTACCTGCTGCTGTCCTATACCGACGTGCTCGTGCTTCAGCAGTTCCGCCCATCGGACGAGGTCGGTGTCTATTTCGCGGTGGTGAAGACGCTCGCCCTGGTCTCGTTCATCCACTTCGCAATGTCGGCGACCACAGCGCATCGCTTCGCCGAGTACAACGCGCTCGGCGACAAGGCGCGCCTGTCGGCCTATGTCGCGCATGCCATCAACTGGACGTTCTGGCCGTCGCTGGCAGCGACCATCGTGCTGCTTGCGCTTGGCAAGCCGCTGCTCTGGCTGTTCGGCCCGCAATTCACGGTCGGCTACGACATCATGTTCGTCGCCGCGATCGGCCTCGTGGTGCGCGCCGCGATTGGACCGGTCGAGCGCCTGCTCAACATGCTCGGCCAGCAGAAGATCTGTGCGCTGGCCTACGCGCTGGCCTTCGTGATGAACCTCGTGCTCTGCATCGCGCTGGTGCCGCGCTTCGGAGGTCACGGCGCCTCGGCCGCGACCTCGATCTCGCTGACATTCGAGACAGTGCTGCTGTTCTGGATCGTGCGCCAGCGGCTCGGCCTGCACGTGCTGGCGTTTGGCAAATAGGCGCTGCCACCCGGGTTGCCGGCCTGGAGAATGGCTGTTTCGCGCCTTGCGCGGCGGCGACTGAAACCCCCTCCCCGCCCACCGTCTGTAGCAAGATTTTTCTTATTCAACCGAAGCGATTGCGTTTCAGGGAAATTTTATTCTACGTCATATTGCTCAACCGACGAGATAAACCTAAGATTCCCCAGACATGATTGATCCGCTCTATGTCGCCTCCGGATTTGGCGTCGGCCTGCTTGTCGGGATGACCGGCGTGGGTGGCGGCTCGCTGATGACGCCGCTGCTGATCCTGCTGTTCGGCATCCACCCCTCCACCGCCGTCGGCACCGACCTGCTCTATGCCGCCGCCACCAAGACCGGCGGCAGCGTGGTGCATGGCTGGTCGCGGAGCGTGCACTGGCCCGCCGTGCTCCGGCTCGCCTGCGGCAGCATCCCGGCGAGCGCGCTGACGCTGCTCGTGCTGTGGAAGCTCGACCTCAGGAGCGATTCCGAGCGCAGCCTGGTCAATCTGGTGCTGTGCTTTGCATTGCTGCTGACCGCGACCTCGCTGATCTTCCGCAAGGCCCTCATGGAGCGCTATCGCGGCCGGCTGGAACGTGTCGACGATCGTACCACGGCGATCGCGACCGTCGTCACCGGCATCGTGCTCGGCGTGCTGGTGTCGATCTCGTCCGTCGGTGCCGGCGCGGTCGGCGTCACCGTGCTGCTGCTGCTCTATCCGCGCCTGCCGATGGCGACCATCGTCGGCTCGGACATCGCGCATGCGGTGCCGCTGACGCTGGTCGCCGGGGCCGGACATTGGGCGCTCGGCGATGTGGATTGGGCCCTGATGGGCGTGCTGCTGCTGGGCTCGCTGCCCGGCATCATCGTCGGCAGTCTCAGTGCGACGCGCGTCCCCGAGACGGTGCTGCGCCTGACGCTTGCCTGCGTGCTGTTCGTGGTCGCCGGCAAGATCATGTTCACGGAGCTGAACCTGTCGTCCGCGATCGTGACGGCGCTGGCCTGGACGCATTAGGCCAACCACCCGCCCTAGCTGTCATCGCCCGGCTTGACCGGGCGACGACCAAGGGCGGGATCGTAGGGTGGGCAAAGCGAAGCGTGCCCACCGTTTCTCCTCAATCGCGGGAGGATGGTGGGCACGGCGCTGACGCGCCTTTGCCCACCCTACGGCTGGAGCCTTACTCCGCCGTCCAGCCGCCGTCGATCGACAGGTTGGTGCCGGTGATCTGCGCGGCATCGTCGCCGCACAGGAACAGCGCGAGGGCTGCGACCTGCTCGGAGGTGACGAACTCCTTGGTCGGCTGCGCGTCGAGCAGTACGTCGTTGATGACCTGCTCGCGCGTGAGGTTGCGCGCCTTCATCGTGTCGGGGATCTGCTTCTCCACCAGCGGCGTCCAGACATAGCCGGGGCTGATGCAGTTGCAGGTGATCTTGTGGGTCGCGACCTCGAGCGCAACGGTCTTGGTCAGGCCGGCGATGCCGTGCTTGGCCGACACATAGGCGGACTTGAAGGGCGAGGCGACCAGCGAGTGCGCCGACGCCGTGTTAATGATACGGCCCCAGCCCTTCTTCTTCATGCCGGGCACCGCAGCGCGGATGGCATGGAAAGCCGAGGACAGGTTGATCGCGATGATCTGGTCCCACTTCTCGACCGGGAATTCCTCGATCGGCGAGACGAACTGGATGCCGGCATTGTTGACGAGGATGTCGACCGAGCCGAACGACTTCTCGCCCAGCGCGATCATCCCGGCGATCTCGGCGGGCTTGGTCATGTCCGCCGGCGAATACACCGCCTTCACGCCGAAGTCGGACTCGATCTTGGCGCGCTCCTTCTCGATGTCCTCCGGCGAACCGAAGCCGTTGATGACGACATTGGCGCCGGCGGCGGCGAAGGCGCGCGCATAGGCGAGCCCGATGCCACTGGTCGAACCGGTCACGACGGCGTTCTTGCCTGACAGACTACCCATGTTATTCGCTCCTTTTTGGCGGGGGCGCGGTGACGTCCCCCGTGAGATCGTAGGTCACCATGGTCTCGCCGGACTGCGGCCGCTCGAGCCAGTCCTTGTGGCGCATCGACAGATGCACGTCGCGCACGCCGGCTTCCCAGTGCTCGACCATGGCGACATGCGAGAAGTCGTAATCCTTCGACGAAGATTCGTAGTTCTTGCTGCGGTAGATCAGGTGCACCACGGTGACGGTGCTTTCACGCGATACCTTCGCGAGGAATTCCACGGAAGGATCATTCTTCAGATAATCGGGCAATTTGGAAATCAGATCGCGCACGGCCCGGCGCGCATTATGGATCTGCTTGTTCTTGTCGGTGTTCATCCGCGTGCGGCTGGAGAAGCGGATGTCCTTCTCACGCTCGGTCGCCTCGAGCAGCGAATTCGGCAGATCGCCGCGGGCGCTGAACAGATCGACCTGGAAGATCAGCATGTCGCGAGCGACTTCGGCATCGAGCACGTAGTCGAGCGGCGTGTTGGAGGCGATGCCGCCGTCCCAGTAGTGCTCGCCTTCGATCACGACGGACGGAAATCCCGGCGGCAGCGCGCCGGAGGCCATGATGTGCTCGGGGCCGATGGTCTTGCCGAGCTTCTTGAACTCGTAATTGTCGAAATATTTGAAGTTGCCCGAGGTGACGCCGACGGCGCCGACCGACAGGCGCGTCTTCAGATCGTTGATGCGGTCGAAATCGACCAGGCGCTCCAGCGTCTTCTTCAGCGGCGCGGTGTCGTAGTAACTTTCGGCCTGCTTGGTGCCGGGCGGCCAGAGCGGCGCGGGCGGAATGCGCGGCGTGAAGAAACCGGGCACGCCGAAGGTCGCGATCAATGCGGCACTGGTCGAATTGAACAGCTCGCGGCTGTGATCGCTCTTGCCGATCGGCTTCCACGGCACCGGCGCCGACACCATCTCCCAGAATTCCTTGAGCCGCTTGACGCGGGTCTGTCCCTCGTTGCCGGCGATGATGGCGGCGTTGACCGCGCCGATCGAGATGCCGGCGACCCATTCCGGCTCGAAGTCGAAATGGCACAGCGACTGGTAGGCGCCGGCCTGATAGGAGCCGAGCGCACCGCCGCCCTGGAGGACCAGGACGCGCTGCGCCTTCGCGGGGACTGTTGCGACTTCCGGGCTATGATCTGTCATCTGGGAACAATAGCAAAAGGCGAGCCACCGTGGCGACAGTCCGCCGCGGCGTCAATGCATCCCGGGATCAAGTCTGGCTTATCGGGGGTCGGTCGAGGCCAGGATCATGGTCCAGAACACCTTGTATTTGGTGCCGGGAGCATAGCCCGCCGCGATGCCCAGTTTTGTGACACCGCTCTTGAGCATGTTGGCCCGGTGCGGAGGCGAGTCGCGCCAGCCGGAAAACGCTTCCGCCAGCGTATGATAGCCCGCCGAAACGTTCTCGACTGCCACCGTCGCCGGATAGCCGCCCGCGCTGAGGCGCTTGGCCAGCGGGGCGCGGACGTCATGGTCCATCTTGTTGGCCGCCGCCATGGCCTGGGACTGGGATTCGGCGAGCCGCATCAGATCGGGGTCGATCACGACGGTGCCGAGGGCGTTGTTCTGGCGGTATTGCGAGATCATGATCGCTGCCGCCTGCGCATCGAGCTTGGTGCCCGGGACCGACATGTCGGCATACATCGACGGCTGCTGGACCGGTGCTTCGTTGCCGGCGCAGCCGGCGAGAAGCAAAGTGATGAGTATTGCGGCCGCAGCGCGCATGTTCAGGGGCCCCCAAATGAGGGGCCGTTGTTGCATACCAACCGTGGCTGAAAGGTGAATATTGAGGAAGATTTGAGCTTTCGGCCGAGGCGCCTACTAGCCCGCGAATATCCGGTAGCGGCGCGGTTCGAGGCCGATCGTGTCGCCGGCGCGCAGTTCCCTGTCGCGGGGAGCGTCGATCTCGATGGTCTCGCCGCCGGATAGCGCCACCTCGGCCCGCTGCACCGGGCCGAAATTCCGGACGTGCTGCACGGCGCCCTCGAAGGCACCGCTTCCGGGCGGGCCGACCAGCATGTCATGTCGCCGCACGAACAGTTTTGACGCGCCAGGCGTAAGCCCGTCGGCCGCAAGCCGAAGCGGCCGGTCGCCGAGCCTGATGACGCCGCCTTCGACCTGGACCGGCAGCTCGATGGATTCGCCGATGAAGCCGTGGACGAAGGCAGTCGCCGGGCTTTCATAGACGTCGTCGGGCGAGCCGATCTGTTCGATCCTGCCCTTGTCCATCACCACGACGCGGTTGGCGACTTCGAGCGCCTCCTCCTGGTCGTGGGTGACGAAGATCGAGGTGACGTTGATCTCCTGGTGCAGCGAGCGCAGCCATCGGCGCAGCTCCTTGCGCACCTTGGCATCGAGCGCGCCGAAGGGCTCGTCGAGCAGGAGGATGCGCGGCTCGATCGCGAGCGCGCGGGCGAGTGCGATGCGCTGGCGCTGGCCGCCGGAGAGCTGGCTCGGATAGCGGTCGGCGAGCCAGTCGAGCTGCACGAGATCGAGCAGCTCCTTGACGCGCGCACGAATGGTGGACTCGTCCTTGCGGCTGGCGCGCGGCTGCACGCGCAGGCCGAAGGCGACGTTCTCGAACACCGTCATGTGGCGGAACAGCGCGTAGTGCTGGAACACGAAGCCGACGTTCCGTTCGCGCGCGCCCCGCGCCAGCGCATCCTCGCCATTGAAGGAAACCTCGCCGGAATCGGGCCAGTCGAGGCCGGCGATGATGCGCAGCAGCGTGGTCTTGCCGGAGCCGGACGGACCGAGCAGCGCCAGCAGCTCGCCATTGTCGACCTTGAGATCGACGCCATCGAGGGCTTTGAAGCTGCCGAACTGCTTGACGAGATTCCTGACTTCAATGGTCACTTGCGTCGTGTCCTTCGTCGAGGTGACGTTCGAGAACGGTCTTGGCGATCAATGTGATCAGGGCCAGCATCGCCAGCAGCGAGGCGATCGCAAACGCAGCGACGAACTGGTACTCGTTGTAGAGAATCTCGACCAGCAGCGGCATGGTGTTGGTCTCGCCGCGGATGTGTCCTGATACCACCGACACGGCGCCGAATTCGCCCATCGCGCGCGCGTTGCAGAGCAGGACGCCGTAGAGCACGCCCCATTTTATGTTGGGCAGGGTGACGCGGAAGAAGGTCTGCAGGCCGGAGGCGCCGAGCGAGATCGCGGCCTCCTCCTCCTGCGTGCCCTGCTCCTGCATCAGGGGGATCAGCGCGCGCGCCACGAACGGGAAGGTCACGAAGGTGGTGGCGAGCGCGATGCCGGGCACCGCGAACAGGATCTGGATATCGTGATCCCTAAGCCAGCTGCCGAAATAGCCCTGCGCGCCGAACAGCAGCACGAAGACGAGGCCCGAGATCACCGGGCTCACCGAGAACGGCAGGTCGATCAGCGTGATCAGGAAGGTCTTGCCGCGAAACTCGAACTTGGCGATGGCCCATGCCGCGACGAGGCCGAATACGAGGTTGAGGCCGACCGAGATCGCCGCCACGATCAACGTCAGCTTGATTGCAGCCAGCGCTTCCGGCTCGGCAAGCGCAGAGAAATAGGCGAGAACGCCTCTCGAAAAGGCCTGCGCGAACACCAGAACCAGCGGCAGCACGACGAAGACGCTGAGGAAGATCACCGCCAGCGCGATGATGGCGATACGTATTGCGGGTGGTTCGGTGCGGAGGCTGTCGCGTGCCGCAGCGGCGTGCGCACGTGCGCGCGCATCGGTCGAAGGCAGCGAGACGGAATCTGCGATCTGCATCGTCATGATCTGCCCTCAGCGCGCCGGGATCCGGCTCTGCGCCCAGCGCTGGAGCCGGTTGACGGCGAAGATGATGACGAAGGAGACGACGAGCATGACCACGGCGATCGCGGTCGCGTCGGCATAACGGAACTCGGACAGCCGGATCACGATCAGGAGCGGTGCGATCTCGGAGACATTAGGCAGATTGCCGGCGATGAAGATCACCGAGCCGTATTCGCCGACCGCGCGGGCGAAGGCGAGCGCGAGGCCGGTGAGCAGCGCCGGTCCGAGCGAGGGCAGGATCACGCGGATGATGGTCTGCCAGCGGCTGGCGCCGAGGCTGCCCGCGGCCTCCTCGATCTCGGGGTCGAGGTCCTGGAGCACCGGCTGCACGGTGCGCACCACGAAGGGGATGCCGATGAAGATCATGGCGACGAAGATGCCGATCGGCGTGAACGCCACCTTGATGCCGAGCGCGGCGAGCGGCGCACCCAGCCAGCCCTTCTCGGCAAACAGCGCGGTCAGCGCGACGCCGGCGACCGCGGTCGGCAGCGCGAACGGCACGTCGACGATGGCATCGAACAGCCGGCGTCCGGGGAAGCGGTAACGCACCAGCGCCCAGACGATGATGCTGCCCATGACGAGATTGACGCAGGCCGCCGCAAAGGCGAGGCCGAAGGAGACGCGCAAGGCGTTGAGGGTGCGGCGGCTGGACAGGATGTTCCAGAATTGCTCGGGGCTCAGCTCCAGCGATTTCAGGAACAGCCCGGCAAGCGGAATCAGGATGATGATGGAGAGCCAGGAAAGCGTCAGTCCCATCGTGAGACCGAAGCCCGGCAATGTCCGTCGTCGTGCTGCAACTGCGCTCACCAGGCCCCCTGCTACTCCTAAGACGGCGCCCGATCAGTTCTTGTAGATCTGATCAAAGACGCCGCCGTCGGCAAAATGTTCCTTCTGCGCCTTGGTCCAGCCGCCGAAAACGTCGTCGATCGTGAACAGTTCGACCTTGGCGAAGGAGTTTTCGTACTTCTTGGCAATCTCGGCGTCGCGCGGACGGTAGAAATTGCGCGCGGCGATTTCTTGACCTTCCTTGGTATACCAATACTGGAGGTAGGCATCGGCCGCGTTGCGGGTGCCTTTTTTATCGGCAACCTTGTCGACGATCGCGACCGGCGGCTCGGCGAGGATCGATTGCGGCGGCGCCACGATCTCGAACTTCTGCGCACCAAACTCCTTCAGGGCGAGATAGGCCTCGTTCTCCCAGGCCAGCAGCACGTCGCCGACGCCGCGCTCCACGAAGGTCACGGTGGCGCCGCGCGCACCGGTGTCGAGCACCGGCACCTGCTGGTAGAGCTTTCCGATGAAGTCCTTGGCCTTGTCGGCCGAGCCGTATTTCTTTTGGGCAAAGCCCCAGGCAGCGAGATAATTCCAGCGCGCCCCGCCGGAGGTCTTCGGGTTCGGCGTGATCACCGAGACACCGGTCTTGAGCAGATCGTCCCAGTCCTTGATGCCCTTCGGATTGCCCTTGCGCACCAGAAACACGATGGTCGAGGTATAGGGCGATGAATTCTGCGGCAGACGCTTCTGCCAGTCGGTCGCGGTGAGGCCCTTGTTCGCGACGGCGTCGATGTCATAGGCAAGCGCGAGCGTCACCACATCGGCCTGCAATCCGTCGATCACGGCACGCGCCTGCGAGCCGCTGCCGCCATGCGACTGCTTGATCTCGACGCTCTTGCCGGTTTCCTTCTGATAGGCATTCGCGAACGCCTTGTTGAACTCGGCATAGAGCTCACGCGTCGGATCGTACGACACGTTCAAGAGATTGATGTCAGCGGCGAGAGCCGAGCTTGCCAACAATCCAGTCAAGAGCAGCCCTGCCGCGAGCGGAACGATACGGCGCATCATGTCCATCTCCATTTACCTCGACGACGTCATCGTCATCGATGGCACGCGGGCATAACTCGGGGCGAAACGCTCTCAAGTCAACGGAACCGGATTTTCTTGTTCGTAGCCGGACAGCTCGACTGTGCTACGAAGTCTTCATCGTGTGGATGCCGCATTCTGTCTTGGCTCGGCCGCGCCAGCGACCGGCGCGTGCATCCTCGCCCTCGGCCGTTCTGCTGGTGCAAGGCATACACCCAACCGACAGGAAACCGGACTCCACCAGCGGATGACGCGGCAATTTGGCGCGGACGAAAATGGCTTCGAGTTCCTCGCGCGAGACATTGGCGAAGGGGTTGAACTTCAACCGCGCGCCATCATCCTCGACCACCGGAATGTCGGTGCGCGCATTGCCCTGAAAGCGCTTGCGGCCATTGAGCCAGGCATCAAACGGCTTCAGTGCACGCGCCAGCGGCTCGACCTTGCGGATGCGGCAGCAGGCGTCTGGATCGGAGAACCAGAGGTCGCGGTCGGGATCTTCGCGCGACAGTGTCTCCTCGGCAGGCCTGATCGAGCGGACGTCCTTCAAGCCGAGTTCCGCGATCAGCGTGTCGCGATAGGCCAGCGTTTCCTCGAACAGCCAGCCAGTGTCGAGGAAGATCACGGGGATCGCCGGATCGACGTCGGCCATGACCTTCAGCAGCGTCGCCGATTCCGTGCCGAAGGACGACACCAGCGCAAGCTTCTCGCGCCCGACCGCCTGCAACGCCGCGGCGATGACCTCCGCGGGCGAAGCATCGCGCAGCGCACGATCGAGCTCCTCCGCCGAGGGCAGCGCAGACGCGGACACCGAAGCGACCTGGGGCGCGATTGCGTTCACGTGCCGACACCTTCGGAGTGACGCAGCTGCATCCGCCGGTGCAGCGCGGTGATGCGGCCGTCGCCGGTCGGCTGATAGAACACCGAATAGCGCTTCGCGGTCTGCATGAAGGCTTCCGCGTCGGCCTGCTTCTTGACCTCGAAGGAATCGAAGCCGGCACGCAGCATGAACACGAACTGATCGCGCAGCACCTGGCCGGTGGCACGCAAATCGCCGCGATAATCATAGCGCTCGCGCAGCAGGCGCGCCTGGCTGTAGGCGCGGCCATCGCGGAAGCTCGGGAACACCAATGCGACGACGGCGATCTTGCCGAGATAGGGCACGAGCTCGGCGATATCGCGATTGTTCGGCCAGATCACGCCGACCTTGCCGCCACGCTTGAGCAGCGCGTCCGCATCGCTGAGGAAGCGCTCGGCCGGCACCAGGATGTCGCCGCCCTCGGGCAGCGGCGTGTCGACGGCAAGCTTGACGAAGCTGTCGTCGGCGATTTTTCCGCCGTTAACGAGTGGCATAGACGCGCTCCTTGAAGGGTTCGACGCCGAGGCGCTTCACCGTGTCGACGAACAGCTCCTCCGGCCGCTCGCGCAGCGCCAGATAGGCTTCCACGATGTCCTCGACGACGTCAGCGACCTCGTCAAACTTGACGCCGGGGCCGATCAGATTGCCAAGCGCGGCGCTCTCGTCGGCACGGCCGCCGATGGTGATCTGGTAGACCTCCTCGCCGTTCTTCTCGACACCGAGAATGCCGATATGGCCAACATGATGATGGCCGCAGGCATTGATGCAGCCGGAGATGTTGATATGCAGCCGCCCGATCAGATTGGCGAGCTCATGGTTGGCAAAGCGCCGCGTCAGCTCCTGCGCGATCGGGATCGAGCGCGCATTGGCCAACGAGCAATAGTCGAGCCCCGGGCAGGCGATGATGTCGGTGATCAGGTTGACGTTCGGCGTCGCCAGCCCAAGCTTGTCGAGCGCCTTCCACAGCGCCGGCAGGTCGCGCTTGGCAACATGCGGCAGCGCCAAATTCTGCTCATGACCGACGCGGATCTCGCCGAAGGAATATTTGTCGGCGAGATCGGCCAGCGCATCCATCTGCTCGGCGGTGGCATCGCCCGGAGGCGCGCCGATCGGCTTCAGCGAGATCGTGACGATGGAGTAGCCCGGGTTCTTGTGCGCGGCGACCGAGTTCTTGCGCCACGCCTCGAAATCGGGATCGGCCGCGGCCTGGCGCAGCTCGTCCGGCATGTGCGGCAGCTTCTCATAAGCCGGATAGATGAAGCGCGAGCGGATGTCCTCGATCACCTCGTCGTCGATCTGAAGCGAGGAGTTGCGGATATGCTGCCACTCCTCCTCGACCTCGCGGGAGAACTTCTCGATGCCGAGCTCGTGCACCAGGATCTTGATGCGCGCCTTGTAGATATTGTCGCGGCGTCCGTACTGGTTGTAGACGCGCAGGATCGCCTCGATATAGCTCAGGAGATCGCGGCCGTGGACGAAGTGCTTGATGGTCTTGCCGATGAACGGCGTGCGGCCGAGACCGCCGCCGACCAGCACCTCGAAGCCGGTTTCGCCCTTCTCGTTCTTGATCAGCCGCAGGCCGATGTCGTGGACCTTGATCGCAGCGCGGTCGTGATCCGACGCGGTGATCGCGATCTTGAACTTGCGCGGCAGGAACGAGAATTCCGGATGCAGCGTAGTGTGCTGGCGGATCAGCTCCGACCAGATCCGGGGATCCTCGATCTCGCCCGGCGCGACGCCGGCCCACTGATCCGAGGTGACGTTGCGCATGTTGTTGCCGGAGGTCTGCATCGCGTGGATGCCGACCTCGGCAAGATCGGCCAGCGCATCCGGCAGGTCCGAAAGCTTGATCCAGTTGAACTGGATGTTCTGGCGCGTGGTGAAATGGCCGTAGCCGCGGTCATATTTGCGCGCGACATGGGCAAGCTGCCGCAACTGGTTCGACGCCAGCGTTCCGTAGGGAATCGCGACGCGGAACATGTAGGCGTGCAGTTGCAGATAGACGCCGTTCTGCAAGCGCAGCATCTTGAATTCGTCCTCGGTCAACTCGCCCGAGAGACGGCGTTGCACCTGGTCGCGGAATTCCGAGACGCGCTCGTTGACCAGCGTGCGATCGATTTCGTCGTAAGCGTACATGATTAAAGTGCCTTACAGCCCGACCTGCGATTAAACCGGCAAGTCGATGGTCACGCCATCGCGGCGGATCTGCTCGCGCAGATTTCCGGGCACGATCTTGCCGTCCTCGCCGATCTGGACCGGAGCGATATAGGGACCAATCGCGCCGACGTCATCGGCCACGGCCTCGGCGAGCAACGCTTTCGCCTCATCGGAGTTTCGCACGATCGCGGCGTCTGCGAGGTCAGCCGACCAGCCCTTGGCAGCGGTGCGGTAGACGACGACGCCATCCCAGGTACGGTTAGCGGTCACGACGGAGGAATCGCTGATTTTAAGTTTCTTTTGCAAGGGAGAGGTCATTCGGCAGCATCCAGGAGGTCAGAGATGATTTGTTTGGGTGTTTCGCGGCGAAGCGAGCCGGCATGCCGGACCACGTCGCCGATGATGAGGATGGCGGGACCGCCATGGGTCCGCCGCACGAGCTCGGGCAGGTCGCGCAGCGTGCCGATCGCGCCTTGTGCATCCGGCCGCGTGACGCGGGCGAACACGCCGACCGGCGTCTCCGGCGAACGGCCGGCCGCGAACAAGCCTTCGCGGATCGCGGGGGCAGCGGTCATGCCCATGTAGACCACGACGGTCATTTTGGTGTCGGTCAGCGTCGACCAGTCCACGTTCTCGGCATCGCGCGCCTTGTGCGCGGTGAGGAAGGTGATGCGGGTCGCCTCATGACGATAGGTGAGCGGCACCTCGAAATCGGCGGCGCCGCCGAGCCCGGCGGTGATGCCGGGAATGATCGAATAGGCGACGCCGGCCGCGCGCAGCGCTTCGACCTCTTCGCCGCCGCGGCCGAACACGAAGGGGTCGCCGCCCTTCAGCCGCACCACGCGCTGGCCGGATTGCGCGGCCTCGATCATGCGCTTGTTGATGGCGTCCTGGCCGATGCCAGGCTTGCCGACGCGGCGGCCGACCGGAACGCGCGTGGTGTCGCGGCGGATGCGGTCGAGAATTTCGCCCGAGACCAGTTCGTCATGAAAGACGATGTCGGCATCCTGGAGCGCGCGCAGCGCCTTGATGGTGAGAAGGTCGGGATCGCCGGGCCCGGCGCCGACCAGCGCGACGGAGCCTTCCGGCTTGTCGGCACGCGCGAACGCGGACGGATCGGAGATCGCCTTGATCGCGGCGTCGGCCTCGCTTTTGCGGCCCGCGAGCACGGACGCGCCGATCGGACCGTCGATGACGCGCTCCCAGAAGCGGCGGCGCAGCGGAAACTCGGCGATGCGCCCGTTGATGGATTTGCGGAAGCAGCCGATGAACTCGGCGAGCTCGCCGATGCGGGCCGGCAGCAGCGCCTCGATCTTCTCGCGCACGCGCCGCGCCACCACCGGCGAGGTGCCGCCGGTGCCGACCGCGACCACGACGTCGCCGCGATCGACGATCGCCGGGAAGATGAAGCTGGAATGTTCGAGATCGTCCATGACGTTGACGGGCAGGCCGAGCGCCTTGGCGCGGACCGACATGGCCACGCCGACATCGCCCGCGCCGGCGCAAACGATGGCAATGACGCCCGAGAGATCGGCGGTGAGGGGATCGTCCGTCGCGATTTCGATCCGCGCAGCGTCTTGGGAGCTGAGGCTCAGGTCCTGATTGCCGTCGATCGCATGCACGCGGATGCGCGCACCGGCAGCGGCGAGCACGCGCAGCTTGGCGCGCAAAAGCTCACCCGCGCCGATGAGGACCACCGGACCGGCCTTGAGATCGAGGAACACCGGCAAGAACCGCATGCGATACTCGCTTCCCCCACATCCGGGGTTGACTGGAATTATTTTCTATATATGTGTCGTTTCGAGCGCGCAAAGAGAAAATTTTTTCTTCTCTTCTGCACCGCAACTATAGAAAATTCGCCTCCAAACGCAAAGTGGCAGAGATGCATCTTCTCAGGACCGATTCCGGTGCAGATGGACGGGACTTCCGGGCTCCCGTTTCCGAGCAAATTCCCGTCGGGCTGACCGCCCCCAGCATGGACCATTTGGACCAGCTCGAGGCGCAGAGCATCTACATTTTTCGCGAGGCCTTTGGCCGCCTGAAGAAGATCGCCCTGCTGTGGTCGCTCGGCAAGGACTCCAACGTCATGATCTGGCTGGCGCGCAAGGCGTTCTTCGGCCGGCTGCCGTTCCCCGCCCTCCACGTCGATACGGGCAAGAAGTTTCCGGAGATGTATCGCTTCCGCGACCATTACGGGAAGGAGTGGGATCTCGATTTGCGCGTCGAGCCCTGCCCGCCGATCGATGCCGTCGATCCAACGCTGCCGCCGGCCGCCCGTTCCGCCGCGCGCAAGACCGAAGGCCTCAAGATGGCACTCGGCAAATATGGTTTTGACGGCCTGATCGCCGGCATCCGCCGTGACGAGGAAGCAACCCGCGCCAAGGAGCGCGTGTTCTCGCCGCGCGGGCTCGAAGGCAATTGGGACGTCCGCGACCAGCCGCCGGAGTTCTGGGATCATTTCAATGCGTCGCCGCCGCAAGGCGCGCATTTGCGCATCCATCCGATCCTGCATTGGACCGAGGCCGACATCTGGGCCTACACCAAGCGCGAGAACATTCCGATCATCCCGCTGTATCTCGCCAAGGACGGCAAGCGCTATCGCTCGCTGGGCGATCAGGACATCACCAATCCGGTCGCGTCGACCGCGTCGAACATCGACGAGATCCTGGCCGAGCTCGAGCAGACCAAGGTGCCGGAGCGCGCCGGCCGTGCGCTCGACCACGAGACCGAAGACGCCTTCGAGCGTCTGCGCGTCGCCGGCTATCTCTGATTCAAGGACGCAACGCGGCTATGAACATGATCGTCACCCCCGCTTCGCCCGCCACTCCGAACGGCACCACGCGTCCGCAGGTCCGCATCGTCATCGTCGGCCATGTCGACCACGGCAAGTCGACGCTGGTCGGCCGCCTGCTGCACGAGACCGGCAGCCTGCCCGACGGCAAGCTCGAGATGCTGAAAGCCGTCAGCGCGCGGCGCGGCATGCCGTTCGAATGGTCGTTCCTGCTCGACGCGCTCCAGACCGAGCGCGACCAGGGCATCACCATCGACACCACGCAGATCCGCTTCCGCACCAATTCGCGCGACATCGTGCTGATCGACGCGCCCGGCCATGCCGAATTCCTGCGCAACATGATCACCGGCGCCTCGCAGGCCGACGGCGCCGTGCTGATCATCGACGCGCTCGAAGGCGTGCGTGACCAGACCCGTCGGCACGGCTATCTCCTGCACCTGCTCGGCGTGAAGCAGGTCGCGATCGTCGTCAACAAGATGGACCGCGTCGATTTCTCCGCGGATCGCTTCAAGGAAATCAGCGACGAGATCTCGGCGCATTTGCAGGGCCTCGGCGTGACGCCGACGGCGGTGATCCCGATCTCGGCCCGCGACGGCGACGGCGTCGCGGAGCGCACCGACCGCATCGGCTGGTACAAGGGTCCGACCGTGGTCGAGGCGCTGGACCAGCTCGAGCCGGCGCGTCCGCTGGAAGCCCTCGCCCTGCGCTTGCCGGTGCAGGCGATCTACAAGTTCGACGACCGCCGCATCGTGGCGGGCCGCATCGAATCCGGCAGCCTCATTGCCGGCGACGAGATCGTGATCATGCCGGCCGGCAAGATCGCGAAGATCAAGACCGTCGAAAGCTGGCCGGTAACGCCGGTCGCAGGACGGCAGGGCGCGGGCCGCTCGGTCGGCATCACGCTCGACCGCGAATTGTTCATCGAGCGCGGCGACATCGTCGCGCATGTCGGCTCCGCGCCGCGCGAGACGCGCCGTCTGCGCGCGCGCATCTTCTGGCTGCACGACAAGCCGCTCGCCAAGGGCGACCAGCTCCTGGTCCGCTGCGGCCCGAAGGAAAGCCGCGCCACCGTCGTCGCCATCGAGAAGGCGGTCGATCCCGGCGAGCTGTCGAGCGTCGAGAACAAGGCGATCGGCCGCAACCATGTCGGCGAGATCGACATTTCCCTTTCGAGCCCGATTGCCGCCGATCCCTACACCGAGAATCCGCGCACCGGCCGTCTCGTGATCGAAGTCTCGGGGCGCATCGCCGGCGGTGGTCTCGTGCTGTCGGTCGATGCCGGCCAGCGCGCCGTGCCGGTCGACATCGTGCCGGTGGAATCGGCGCTGCGGCCCGACGAACGCTCCGCGCGCTACCGCCACAACGGCGCCGTGGTCTGGCTCACCGGCCTGCCGGCGTCCGGCAAGTCGACGCTGGCGAAGGCGCTGGAACGTCGGCTGTTCACCAATGGCGGCTCGCCGATCCTGCTCGACGGCGACACGCTGCGCGCCGGGCTCAACAACGATCTCGGCTTCTCCGCCGCCGACCGCAGCGAGAACATCCGCCGCCTCGCCGAGGTCGCGACCCATCTCGCCCGCAACGGCCACATCGCGATCGTCGCCGCCGTCTCGCCGGCCCGCGAGGACCGCGCGACCGCGCGCCGCATCGCCGACACCGCGTTCCGCGAGATCCATGTCGCGACGCCGGCAGAGGTCTGCGAGGATCGCGATCCCAAGGGCCATTACAAGAAGGCCCGCGCCGGCGCGCTCGCGTCGTTCACCGGCATCGGCAACGACTACGAGCGACCCGAGGCTGCCGAGCTCGTGATCGACACGTCGGCCCGCACGGTTGCGGATGCCGCGGACGAGATCGAACGGATGCTGAAGACCACCGGCGTGCTGTTCGACGAACTCGTGGACCTCGCCGCGAATATTTGAGGCCGTCCTATTTTCCCCGGCTGTCGTCGCCCGGCTTGACCGGGCGACCCAGTATTCCAGAGACAGCGTTGGGTCACGGAGAAGCCGCGGCGTACTGGATTCCCCGCCTTCGCGGGGAATGACACCGGTGCGTCGGGCTGCCCACATCGCCTTGACATTTTGACAACTTTTGGAGGCCTTCTCACGGCCCCGATTTTGGGGCTAATAGGCCCTGAAAGCTGCCCCTTATGGGCGCATTTTGCTGCTGTCGGGTCAAAAGCAGCCAAAAAACAGCCATTTCCAACAAGAAAGCCCATCATGAAACGCGTCGACGCCCACGGATTGAAGATCGCTCCCGTCCTGTTTGACTTCATCGCCAAGGAAGCGGCCCCGAAAACGGGGATCGCGCCGGATGCGTTCTGGGCCGGGGTCGCCGCCATCATCAAGGAGCTGGGGCCGAAGAACCGCGCGCTGCTGGCCGTGCGCGACACGCTGCAGGCCAAGATCGACGACTGGCACCGCGCCAACAAGGGCAAGGCGTTCGACCTCGACGCCTATACCGCCTTCCTGAAGGAGATCGGCTATCTCGTCCCCGAGCCGGCGACACAGAAGGTCGAGACCGCCAATGTGGACGAAGAGATCGGCAAGATCTGCGGCCCGCAGCTCGTCGTGCCTCTCACCAATGCGCGCTACGCGCTGAACGCGGCGAATGCGCGCTGGGGCTCGCTCTACGACGCCTTCTACGGCACCGACGCGATTCCGCACGATCCTTCCGAGAGCGGCAAGGGTTACAACAAGGCGCGCGGTGACAAGGTGATCGCCAAGGCCAAGGCGTTCCTCGATGCTGCGGCGCCGCTCGCAACCGGCAGCCACACCGACGTCACCGCCTATAGCGTCGTCGCGGGCCAACTCGCGGTGAAGCTGAAGAGCGGCAATGCCACGGCGCTGAAGAACGCCGCGCAGTTCGCCGGCTTCCAGGGCGATGCGGCAGCGCCGTCCGCCGTGCTCCTCGCCAACAACGGCCTGCACGTCGAGGTCAAGATCGACCGCAGCAGCACGATCGGCAAGGACGACCCGGCCGGCGTCGCCGACATGATCATGGAATCCGCCGTGTCGACCATCCTCGACATGGAGGACTCGGTCGCCGCGGTCGACGCCGAGGACAAGGTGCTGGTCTATCGCAACACGCTTGGCTTGATGAACGGCACGCTCTCGGCCGATTTCGAGAAGGGCGGCAAGACGCTGACCCGTTCGCTCAACAGTGACCGCAGCTACAAGACGCCGGACGGCAAGGGCGAAGTGAAGCTGCATGGCCGCAGCCTGCTGCTGATGCGCAATTGCGGTCACCACATGCTCACCGACGCGGTGCTGGACGAGGCCGGCGAGGAAGTTCCGGAAGGCCTGCTCGACGCCGCCGTCTCCGGGCTTCTTGCCATTCACGACATCAAGGGCAACTCCAAGGTCAAGAACAGCCGCACCGGATCTGCCTATATCGTCAAGCCGAAGATGCACGGCCCGGACGAGGTGTCGCTGACCTGCGAGATCTTTGACCGCGTCGAGAAGATGCTGTCGCTGCCCGAGAACACGCTCAAGGTCGGCATCATGGACGAGGAGCGGCGTACCACCGTCAACCTCAAGGCCTGCATCCAGCGCGCCTCCAAGCGCATCATGTTCATCAACACCGGCTTCCTCGACCGTACCGGCGACGAGATCCACACCTCGATGGAAGCGGGCCCGATGATCCGCAAGAACGAGATGAAGGCGCAGGCCTGGATCAAGGCCTATGAGGACTGGAACGTCGACATGGGCCTGATCGACGGCCTGCCCGGCCATGCCCAGATCGGCAAGGGCATGTGGGCCGCGCCCGACAAGATGGCGGACATGCTGCAACAGAAGCTCGCGCATCCGCAGGCCGGCGCCACCACCGCCTGGGTGCCCTCGCCGACCGCAGCGACGCTGCACGCCCTGCACTATCACCAAGTCAACGTCACCGCGCGCCAGCAGGAGCTCACCAAGGGCGGTCCGCGCGCGAAGCTCTCCGACATCCTCACCATCCCGGTGTCGAAGTCGAACTGGGCGCCCGACGACGTCAAGCAGGAGATCGACAACAACTGCCAGGGCATCCTCGGCTATGTCGTGCGCTGGATCGACCAGGGCGTCGGCTGCTCCAAGGTGCCCGATATCCACGATGTCGGCCTGATGGAAGACCGCGCCACCTTGCGCATCTCCAGCCAGCATCTCGCCAACTGGCTGCACCAGGGTGTCATCACCGAGGCGCAGGTGATGGAATCGCTCAAGCGCATGGCCGTCGTCGTCGACAAGCAGAACGCGGGCGACGCGATCTACAAGCCGATGGCGCCCGCCTTCGACGGGGTCGCCTTCAAGGCCGCCTGCGACCTGATCTTCAAGGGGCGCGAGCAGCCGAACGGCTACACCGAGTACATCCTCACCGCCCGCCGCCGCGAGGCCAAGGCTGCGGGCTAAAGCCCGATCATTCAAACACCAAAGCCCCGGCTCGCGCCGGGGCTTTTTTGTTTTCGGACCGTAGCCCGGATGGAGCGAAGCGCAATCCGGGACCGGCGTTGCTTGGGGCAGGCCCCCCAGATTTCGCTGCGTTCCATCCGGGCTACGCGCCCAGCCCCGCTAGAACACCGTCAGATATTTCAGCAGCGACACCACGCCGATGATGATGACGACCACGCGCGCGATCTGCTTGGCGCGACCGTCCATGGGCAGCATGTTGATGAGATAGAGCACGAGAATGACGACGAGAAAGGTGACGAGTACGCCGACCAGCATCGCAAGGACCCCCCTTCAGGCAAATTGTCTGACGGTGTTCTAACGCCCATCTCCCGCGCAGGTTCCATCACGGCAACCCACTGCAACTTCTAGTAAATACGTACTTCTACGATCAGCCGGCCTGCCTAAAACTTTACCCTTTTCGTTTCAGATGCAGAAACCGTTTGGGTGATGCGCCGCAAACGGCATGCGATTGCCGATCTGCCTGCCCCTCCGTTTTTGATGTTGCCGGGGCGTCTCGACGAACTTTGCAATGGGAATTTAGGGGGGCTTCGATGCTGAATCGTCTGACCGTGTCCGCGCTGCTGAAGGCGGTGATCGCCATCACCTCGGTCTGTGTGGTGATTGCACTCTCGCTCACCGCCTACGCCTCCTGGGACCGCCTCAAGACCGCCAACCGCATCTCGCAGATCGCCGACGCCTCCGCCGATCTGTTCAAGGCGATGCACAATCTGCGCACCGACCGCTCGACCACGTCGCGGCTGCTGAACGCGACCGAGCCGATGGATTCCGAGATCGAGAGATATCTGCGCGCGCTGCGCGATGCGCAGATGCCGGCGATGGCCCGCGCGCTCGAGCTGCTGCCGAGCATCGACTTCCCGCAATCGGGCTCGCTTATTCCGGAACTCGCGCGCCTCAACAAACTGCTGATCGAAGAGCAGAAGCAGTTCTGGGAGGACGTGGCCAAGCCCAAGGATCAGCGCCGCGCGGGCCTGACCAAGGAATACATGGAGACGACGCAGGGGCTGCTCGACGTGCTCGACAAGCTCTCGGGCGTCCTCGCCGCCACCGTCAACCACCAGGATGCCGTGATCGACCAGCTGCTGTCGATCAAGCAGAGCGCCTGGCTGCTCCGCAACACCGCGGGCGAGGCCTCGCTGATCGTCTCGACCGGGCTTGCGGCCGGCAAGATCACGCCGGAGGGCCGCTACAACTATACCCAATTTGTCGGCGGTACGGCCGCGATGTGGAAAGCGCTGGAATTGTCGACCTCGGGCATGCAATTGCCGCCCGCGCTCGCATCCGCCATGACCACGGCCAAGACCGCTTATTTCGAGCCGCAATATCTCACCCTGCGCGACCGTCTCGCGGACACCCTGGTCAAGGGTGAGAAGGCCGAGCTGACGGCCAACCAGTGGAGCCCGCTCACGGTCGGCCGTATGGCCAGTGCGGTCGCGGTGGCCGAAGCCGCGCTCGACGCCGCCCGGACCTACACGCAGGAGCAGCGCAGTACCGCGCAGCGCGCGCTGATCGTGCAGCTTGCACTCCTGGCGCTTGCCATCGGCCTCGCCGTCGGCGCGGTCATGCTGGTCAGCCGCCGCGTCATCCATCCCCTCAACACCATCCGCGACGCCATGCTCAAGGTCGCCGGCGGCGACCTTGCCGTCGACAGCGGCTATCTCGACCGCCAGGACGAGATCGGCGCGCTTGCCGGCGCGTTGGAAACCTTCAAGCAGCAGGCGACCGAGAAGCTCAAGATCGAAGAGCATGAGCGCGAGCGCAATATCGGCGCGGCCGCGCGCCAGCGCGCCGTCGAGACTTATGTCGGCGAGTTCGAGGGCGCGGTGCGCAAGACGCTCGGCGAACTGAGCGAAGCGTCCGGCGAGATGCGCAAGACCTCGGGCGACCTGTCCGCGGTGTCGCGCCAGACCAACGACCGCGTCCAGGTCGCCGGCAAGGCCTCCAACGACGCCTCCATGAGCGTCGACAGCGTCGCCGCCGCCGCCGAGGAGCTCTCTGCCTCGATCAACGACATCAGCCAGCAGGCGGCGCACGCCGCAGGCATTGCCAGCCGCGCCGTCAACCAGGCCCGCGAGACCGACGGCACGGTGCAAGGGCTGGCGCAGTCCGCAGGACGCATCGGCGAGGTCGTCGGCCTGATCAACACCATCGCGGCGCAGACCAATCTGCTCGCGCTCAACGCGACGATCGAGGCCGCACGTGCGGGCGAAGCCGGGCGCGGTTTCGCGGTCGTCGCCTCCGAGGTGAAATCGCTGGCGAGCCAAACCGCAAAAGCCACCGAGGAAATCTCCGGGCAGATCGCCGACATCCAGAGGGTGGCGAGCGACGCCATCAACGCGATCCAGACCATCGGCGGCATCATCGGCGAAGTGAACGAGGTCGCCACCGCGATCGCCGCCGCCGTACAGGAGCAGGGCGCGGCGACCCAGGAGATCACCCGCAGCACGCAATTTGCGGCGCAGGGCACCAGGAACGTCTCCGACAACATCACCGGCGTGAAGGCCGACGCCGATGCTGCCGCCGGTGCGGCGGACAACGTCAAGCAGGCCTCGGAAACGCTGGAAACCCAGAGCCGCCAGCTCGGCCAGCAGGTCAGCGACTTCCTGGGGAAGATCCGCGCGGCTTAAAGCTGCTGCTGGTTAGGAAGAAAGCAGCCACTATAGATCAGGGTCGTCCCCGCGAAGGCGGGCCCCCTACTCCTTCGCGACCACCGGCACCTGGCGGAACCTGGCGCGCACCGATTCCGGCAGCGGCGAAAAATTCATCGCGACGCCGCGGCGGTCGTTGGCGTTACGGTTGGCGACCACCAGGCCATCGCTGCCCGCAACGATGTCACCCTTGCGCAAGGTCGGATCGTCCTCGACCTTGACCTGGGCAAGTCCGACCGGATCCTTGCCGTTGCACGTGCAGCCCGCGACGATCTCGTTGCGGAAGCGGAACGCGTTGGGCAGGTCGGAATAGGATTTTCCCTTGTCCGTCGTGGCGTCGTCGATATTGCTGCCATAGACCAGCGAGGTTTCGGACGTCGGGCAGAAGCTCTTGCAGGATTTCGCCTTGCTTTCGGCGTCGTTTCCTTGCGCCGGGAAGTAGCGGCCATCGCAACCGCGCACACAATAGGCGGTGCCGCCGCTATAAGAGGCCCGCTGGCGCGGCGTGTCGTAGCGCGGCATGTCATCGGTCGGGAACGGCATGCGGATCTCCGGCGCGGAGCGCGCGCGGAAGCCGCCGAACAGCGCCGAGAAGAAGTCTTCCGCATGCGCCGACGGCGTCAACGCGAGGCCGAGCGAGGCGACGGCGAAGCACGCCGCCGCGCCACCGGCCAGTTTGCCGATCGAACGTCTCTTCATATGACCTCGCTCAACTCTCAGTTCACTGCCGACGTCGTGATGTTCAGCGCCTGCCGTCCCGAAGGCAGCGTCGTCACCGGCGGACGCTTGCGTATGGGGTCGCCGCCCCTGTCGTATCCCTTGGCCATCAGCGGGGCGTTCTTCGGCAGCACCACCACCTTGGCGCCGACATTGACGCGGCTGAACAGGTCCGTGACGTCCTCGTTGGTCATGCGAATGCAACCGGAGGACACGAACTTGCCGATCGTGGTGGGATCGTTGGTGCCGTGGATGCGGTATTCGCTCGAGCCGAGATACATCGCGCGTGCACCGAGCGGATTGCCGGGACCGCCGGCGACGAAGCGCGGCAGATAAGGCTGACGCGCGATCATCTCGGCCGGCGGATGCCAGTCCGGCCACTCGGCCTTGCGGCTGACGCTCTGCACGCCGGCCCAGGTGAAACCTTGTCGGCCGACGCCGACGCCGTAACGGATCGCGCGGCCATTGCCGAGCACGTAATAGAGGTAAGTGTTGCCGGTATCGATGACGATGGTCCCGGCCGGCTCGTTCCTGTCGAAGCTGACGATCTGCTTGCGCAGCCGGTCGGGCAGCGCGGCATCCTCGTCGGCGGCCTGCGGCGCCGCGTTGACATAACCCCGCGAATAGCTCGGGTCCTGCGGATATCCCTGCGGCTGCATCGGTGCATAACCGAGCGTCTGGGCCTGTGCCGCGAAGGGCACGGTCAGCAATGCTGTCGCGAAGGCAATGGCGGTGGTGGCGCGCAGCGAGAAGCGGCGACGGACTGGAGAGAACCTTGTCATGTGCTGCCCCGTTGGATGTGCATCAGGGTGATGCGGCTTCCCAACAACGCAGCTGGACCGACTCAAGTTCCCCCGCTCGCTGCGGCGGCGACGTCACAGTCAAGCGAGCAAAACTTCACGAAACCGCGATGGAACCGGAACGTCCGCCCGGACGTTCTACTGCCAACAATGGGCGCGCGGAGGCTTCCGTGCGGGAGGAGATATTGTGCGCGTCCTTCCCACTGAACGTCTGATTTCCGGCAATAACGAGGGCGCCCCGCTTCCCGACAGTCATGTCGAGCTGCCGCCGGTGATCCGCCGCACCGAGTTTGTCGCCTTTGCGCTCGCCGGTCTGTTCCTGATTGCCGTGGTCGCCGTGCTCTACGTCGCCAGGGCATTCTTCCTCCCGGTCGTGATGGCGGTCGTCGCTGGCACCATGTTGTCGCCGGCCGCCAGCTTTCTCGAGCGGCGGCATGTGCCGCGCGCCCTCGGCGCCGTGCTGATCGTGATCGCGGTGACGACGGTGGTCGCCTTCGTCGTCGCGCTGATTGCTGTGCCTGCGATGGAGTGGAGCTCGCGCCTGCCGGAATTGGGCGCGCAGTTGAAGGAGAAGATGCACGTCTTCGACCGGCCGCTGGCGCTGTGGAAGGAATTGCAGACGATGGTGGGCGGCTCCGAGGGGCTGCCAAGCCTTCCGCTGCCGAAAGCCGAATGGGTGCAACCGACGCTGGAATTCCTGTCGCCGACCTTCGCCGAATTCCTGCTGTTCTTCGCCACGCTGATCCTGTTCATCGCGAGTTGGCGCGACCTGCGGCGGGCGCTGATCATGAATTTCGGCGATCGCGATGCGCGGCTGCGCACGCTGCGGATCCTCAACGAGATCGAGGTCCATCTCGGCAACTATCTTTTGACGGTGACGCTGATCAATGTCGGCGTGGGCATCGCAACCGGCATCATCTGCGCCGTCACCGGCATGCCCAATCCGGCCGGGCTCGGCGCGCTTGCGGCGGCGCTCAACTTCATCCCGATCATCGGACCGATCGCGATGTTCGTCATCCTGGTCGTGGTGGGGCTCGTCGCCTTCCCGACCATCGGCGGCGGACTGATGGCGGGGCTCGCCTTCGGCGGCATCACCTTCCTGGAAGGGCACTTCGTCACGCCGACCATCATCGGGCGCAGGCTTTCCCTGAACGCGCTTGCCGTCTTCATCGCGCTGGCCTTCTGGACCTGGCTGTGGGGACCGATGGGCGCATTCCTGTCGTCGCCGCTCCTGATCGTCGGGCTGATCCTCAAGGAGCACCTGCTGCCGGAGAATTCGCCGCAGCTGCCGCAGGCATGACCGGTTTCCCCGAACGGAACTTACCCGGGCACGAAACGTTTTCCGGCTATCTCAGCCGCCAACAGCTTTGGAGCTCCTGATGTCAACCAATGGCGAAACCGGGATGAGAGACTGGACCGACAAAGCCACCAGAGAACGCCTCGAGAAGGATGTAGCAGCCGTGAAAAGCGATATCGCCGCCCTCACCGATCAGATCACCGAAGCGCTCAACACCTTTGCCAACTCCACCAGCAAGCAGGCCCGCCGCGGCTATCGCCAGGCCCGCGAGAGCGTGGATTCCGCGGTCGACGACATGTCGGATCGCGGCAGCGCCATGATGGAAGCTGCGCAAGACGCCTACGGCTCGATCGAGGAAACGCTGGAAGACGCCATCACGCAGCGGCCGCTCGCGACCGTCGGACTCGCGCTCGGCATCGGCTTCCTGATCGGCGTCGCCTGGCGCCGCTAGCGCGGGCGCAGGACCTTGACGTTACGGCGGCGCTGTCGCGCCGTCGCTGCCGGCTTGCGGGGATCTGAGGAGCAAGGCCATGTTACAGCGCATCATCGACGGCATCAGCGCATCGACGGGCGCGACCGTCCGCCTGACATCGCTCGCCGCGGGCGCGGCACTCGCCCTCTTCATCACCACGGGCTTTCTCTGCGCGGCCGCCTTCATCTCGGTCCTTCAGACCTACGGACCGGTGCAGGCCTGCCTCGCCGGCGCCAGCATCTTCTTCCTGCTGACGCTTGCCGCGGCGGGGAGCTATTGGGGCTACAAGCGGGAGATGCGGAAGCGCGCCCGGATCGCCGCCGAGCGCGCCGCCAAGTCGGCCGCTTCGAGCATGCTCGCCGACCCCATGCTGCTCGCGACGGGCCTCCAGATCGTTCGCGCCATCGGAATCAAGCGGCTGCTGCCGATCCTGGCGATCGGCGGCGTCGCCCTCGGAATCATGGCGAGCCGTGCGGGCGCATCCGACGAAGCCTCGGCTGAACCGGCCGAATAACGGTCGAAGCGCTAAGATAATTTCGTCGTCGGCAGAACGGGCGAGCTTGCGGGAATTCCATCCGGCGATCATGCGCAATTTTGCGCCAGATTGGACAATTCCGGCCCCCCTCACGCAAACGCTACTCGGATAGGCGGGCGGTTGCCGCTAAAAGCAGCGGCCCTGATTCCAAAAGTCATTTTTCGCGATGAAACCGTCCGTCAAGGCGAACCTCGCCGCATTCCATCACGATGCCAGATTGTATTTGACGCTCGGCATTGCCAACTGGTCGGTGTTCGTCGACCACATCCCGAACAACGTCGTCAATCTCCTGACGCTGCGAAATTTCGGCTTCAGCGGCGCCGCGGACCTCTTCGTGTTCGTGGTGGGTTATGGCGTCGCCATCATTCACGGCAGGATGGCGCTGGAGCGCGGCTACGTCGTCGCGGCGACGCGCATCTTCCGCCGCGTCTGGCGGCTCTACGCTGCCTATGTCGTGCTCTTCGTGATCTATATCGACACCATCGCCTATGTCGCCTCGCAATCGATGGCGCCGGAGATCATCCACGAATACAACATCTCGGGCATTCTCGATCATCCGCTGCGCATCCTGGTCCGCGGCCTCGTGCTCCAGGAAGAGCCGCTGAACCTCGACCTCCTGCAACTGATGATCCCGCTGATGGCGTTCTTTCCGTTTGCGCTATGGGGTTTGTTGCGGCGGCCGAACCTGACGCTGGCGGCATCGGTCGCGCTATACGTTGCGGCGCGCTGGTTCGAATGGAATTTCCGGGTCTATCCGGACCAGGACTGGACCTTCAATCCGCTGTGCTGGCAGATGCTGATGGTCCTGGGCGGCTGGTTCGCCGTAACAGGCGCCTCCGGACGCGCGTTGCACGGCATGTCCTGGCTGCGGATCCTCGCGGGTGCCTATCTCATCTTCGCGATGGCGGTCACCTTGATGCGGCATTCGCCCGCGCTGGCCGTCTATTTGCCGGACTTCGTCGTCAACAGCATCGCGCCGACAGACAAGGAAAACCTCGCGCCCTATCGCGTGATCCATTTCCTCGCGCTCGCCTTCCTCGCGACCCATCTCATTCCGGCCGACCACCCCGGCCTGAAGTTGCGGCCGCTTCAGGCGGTGATCACATGCGGCGAGGAATGGCTCGCGGTGTTCTGCGTTGCCGTGTTCCTGTCCTTCGCCGGCCATCTCATCCTGATCACCGGACCGAACCTCGTGGTGATGCAGATCGCGGTAAGCCTCGTTGGCTTCGCGGCGATGACAGCAGTGGCCTATTACATCTCGTGGTCGAGGCGGCAGGACCTTCCGGCCGCCCTGCGGCAGCAGGCCTAGAGCTCCGTTCCGATCTAATCGGAACGGAGCTCCAGATTCCTGTCTTGACGCGTTTTCTTCACGCGAACCGGTATCCACTTCGCTCGAAAATGCTCTAGCCAAATAATCGTGCGATTCTGCTAGGCCGAGACCTGTGGCTGCGCTATGCGGGGAGCCTCTGCGTGAGGGGACCGGGCGTGGCGATGGCAAAGGGCGGGGGTGATGAGGCTGACAGCGCGCCCCGGCGCGGCCGGCCGCGATCGATCGAGACCACCAACGCCATTCTCGAAAGCGCCTACGCGCTGATGGCCGCCACCGGCCTTGCCGCCACCTCCATCGACGCCGTCGCACGCCACTCCAGCGTCTCCAAGATGACGATCTACAAATGGTGGCCGTCGCGGGAAGCGCTGCTGATCGACGCCTTCCTTCATCATGCCGCGCAGATGCTGCCGCTGCCGCCTGCGAGCTCCGGCAGCCCCGCGGCGCGCGCACGCCGCCATGCCGCGGCCTATGCCGAGGCGCTCCAGGGCGAGTTCGGCAAGGTGCAGCTCGCCGTCGTCTCCGAATGCATTTCCAAGACCGGCTCGGCGGAGCTGTTCTATGCCCGCTACCTGCAATTCCGCCGCGACGCACTGGTCGAGATGATCGCCGCGGGCCAGACGGATGGCAGCATCCTGGCGGAGGGAGCGCCCGAGGATCTCTACGACGCCATCTATGGCAGCCTGTTCTACCGCTACGTCTTCGGCATTGCACCGATCACGCCGGCCTACGCGCGCAATCTGGTCGACCTGGTGCTGCGGCCGAAGGGTTAGAGCATGATCCGGAAAAGTGTGAAGCGGTTTTCCGAAAAGATCATGCTCAAAACAACAATCTGAAGCGCGACCTCTACCGCACCGGCCTGACCGGCGCCGAGATCTTGTCCGTGCGGTCGCGCTCGGACATGTCGACCACCGTCTCCATCGGCGCCGTCAATTCATAGACGTAGGAGGCGTCGGTGAAGTAGCGCTTGGCGGTGCCGCCGAGCGCTTCGGGCGCGACACGGTCGAGCAGGATCAGGCCGAAATCGGAATCCGGGCGGCGCGTCGCCTCGCTGGTGTTGAACTCCTCCCAGCGGAAATGGAAGACCTCGTCGGTCCCCTCGCCCGTCACCGTCCAATTCGCGGTGATGTGCGGATGCTTTCCGACCAGCGACAGACCTTCGTCGGAGTGCGAGGCGAGCTCGAAGAACAGGAGCGACAGGCTCTGCGCGGCGCGTGCGCTGACCGCGATGTCGGGGCCGGTGACGGCGATACGATCGGCATGCGGGATGGCGCGCGCCTCGAACAGGCCCTTCAGCTTGACGCCCTGCCACTGGCTCTCGCTGAGCAGCGAGACCACGTTGGACATGGCGTGGATGCGGCCGATCAGCAGTTCACGCGCAACGTCGATGTCCGAGCCGTGGCGCAGCGTGCGCGTCACGATCGACTGGATCACCGCCAGGATGTTCTTGACCCGGTGGTTGAGCTCGTCGATGACGGCGGTCAGCCGGCGCTCGAAGCCGATCCGCACCTGGATTTCCCGGCTGAGCCGCAGATTGTTGTAGGCGACATAGCCGAACAGGCCGCACACCATCGCGGTGATGGCAAAACCGATCGCCGCCACGATGATCGCCGTCTGCTCGGCGCGCCGCGCCGAATTGGTCTTGGCGTAGTAGCCGAGATGCCAGTCGCGCCCGCCAAAGCTCACCGTGCGCGTCGCCGACGGCGCCGGCCCGTCCGCTGCCGTCATGCGTGACGAGACCACGCCCTGGTCGTTGGCAACGAGCTCGCCACCTTCCCTGCGCGGATCCTTCAGCGCGACCGAGAACAACGACATGTCGTCATTGGTCAGCATCAGGGAGGCGAGCTCGTAGGAAAACGTGACGAAGCCGGCCGGCTCGGTCGCGCCCTCGGGAATGACGGGCGCGGCCACGATGATGCCGATGGGCCCGCCGCCACGCAGCAACTGAACCGGGTCCGAGGCGACCGACCTCTTCTCGACACGCGCACGCGTCAGCATGGCGCTGCGCACCTGATCCTGCTCGTAGCTGCGGCCCGGCAGCGCCTTGGTCTCGTTGCTGCGCGGTTCGAGGTCCATCAGCACGTCGATCGGCTGGGTGACCTTCGCAAGATCGATCGGCTTGTCGTCATACGTGCGAATCTGCGGATTGGGGAAGCCGGCGCTCGCGATCGCGTCCTCCGCCGGCAGAAGCTCGTTCGGCTTCAGCCGGGCGACCCACCCGGCGACCACGAAATCGGTCTTGAAGGCGTAGATGGCCGAGCGCAGCGGCTCCAGCATGTTCGGCTTGATGACCGACGGCGCACGGAACAAGCCTGAGGCGACACGCGCGAGCAGCTCGCGCTCGGTCAGCCGGTCCTGGACCAGGCTCGCGTGGACGTCGATCGCGCGCGCCAGCGCGATCCGGTCCAGTGCCAGCTCCTGGTCGTGGACGCGATAGGCCGCGAGCCCGGAGAGCAGGGCTCCGAGCAGGGCGATGAAACCGATGATAAAACCCAGCCGGACCACTTCGACTACTCAGACGAAAACGGCAGGTCGGCAATAAACACGGAGCATATCAACGCCGCTCGAACGGCCATGTGCCGAAACAGAGTGGACCCCAGTAGCGGAGATAATGAAGGAGGAGGCATCAGTACGCAACTTCGGTCGCCTGAAAAGCTTAATACGCCCGGCCGATGGTCTGGCCATGAAGGCTTTGCTCCGGGCACCGGAGGTAGTTAATCGCCGTGTCCGAAATTTGTTCCGCGGATGCGGCTTTTGCCCCAGACGTTAACGGCGGAAAACGCCCTGCGCCACGTCGTCGCGCCGTCAGCCTGCCCGTTTCAGGCCGCCTTTGGCCTCGATAAAGCCGACGATCTGGTCGAGCCCCTCGCTCTTTTTCAGGTTGGTCATGACGAAGGGGCGCGCGCCGCGCATGCGCCTGGCGTCCGTCTCCATCTTCTCCAGGGAGGCGCCGACATGGGGCGCGAGGTCGATCTTGTTGACGACCAGGAGGTCGGAGCGGGTGATGCCGGGGCCGCCCTTGGACGGGATCTTGTCGCCGGCCGCCACGTCGATGACGTAGATGGTGAGGTCGGCGAGCTCCGGGGAAAAAGTGGCAGCCAGATTGTCACCGCCGGACTCGATCAGCACGAGGTCGAGCCCGGGGAATTTTGCGCGCATGTCCGCGACCGCGGCCAGGTTCATCGAAGCATCCTCGCGGATCGCGGTGTGCGGGCAGCCGCCGGTCTCGACGCCGGCGATGCGGTCTGGCGTCAGCGAGCCCGAGCGCACCAGGAATTCCGCATCCCATTTGGTGTAGATGTCGTTGGTGATCGCCGCGATGTCATAGCGCTCGCGCATGGTCTTGCAGAGCAGGTCCATCAGCGCGGTCTTGCCCGATCCGACCGGGCCGCCTATTCCGACGCGCAAGGGGCCGTGAGATTCCGACATGTCACTCGCTCTCTCTCTCGATGGGTTAAAGGCCGCACCGCTCACGAGCGAAACAGCCGCGTATATTGCGTCTCGTGCCGCAGACTGGCGAGATCGGCGCGAAACGTCGCGCTGCCGAGGTCGTCCAAGGTCGCATTCAACGCACGATTGGCGGTCGCGGCAACGGCGGCTTCCAGCTTCACCAGCACCCGCTGGCTGTCGGTCTGGCCGAGCGGAATGAGGCGGCTCGCCGCCGAAATCCAGTTCGAGACCAGCGCATGCAGGAAGGCGTGCAGCGTCGGCGCCAGCGGCACGCCGTGCACCGCGGCAACCACGCCGACGGCGACAGGATAGATCAGTGCCGTGCGACATGCCGCAACCATGGCATCCAGCCCGTCGGCATCCCACGCGGCGCGGGAGATGTCGATGAAGGCGCGGCCCTGCGAGGTCGTCTCGAGCTGCCGCTCGCGCGACGGCACGAAGGCGGCGGCGAGCTCCGCGATATCGTTCAAGGTGGTGTCCTCGCCCAATTCAGTGGCGCGATAGGCGTGGACCAGGAACGTCGCATCGCAAAAGCCGGAGCCGTCACCCAGCATAGCGTCGAGCCAGTCGGCCAGGGTCGCGGTGTCGGTGATGTCGCCCGCCTCGACCGCCCATTCGATGCCGCTGGAATAGGAAAAGCCGCCGACGGGAAAGGCCGGCGACAACCACGTCATCAGCCGGTACAGCGCCGCCGCCTCGCGCTCGGCGAGGTCACCGGCACTCACCGGCTCATTTGTGGTCATGAGCATGCTTGTGGCCGTGGTGGTGGTCGGGGTGGTCGCAATGCTCGTCGTGGTGATGGTCGTGGCCATGGTCATGCGCGGCATGATCATGGTGGTCGTGGTGATCGTGACCATGATCATGGTGATGATGGTCGTGATCGTGATGCCCGTGATCATCGTGACCATGCGCATGGCCGCCGTCGGCGTAAGCACCGCCTTCGGGATCGAACGGCGCCTCTATCTCGATCACGCGCGCACCGAGGCCCTTCACCATGGCCTCGATGACATGGTCGCGGCGGATGCGCAGGCTCTTGGCCATGATCTGCGTCGGCAAATGGCGATTGCCGAGATGCCAGCCGACGCGAATGAGGTGGTGCGGATCGCGGCCGCGGATCTCCAGCAGCGGCTCGGGCGCCGCGACCACTTCGACCAGCCGGCCGTCCTCCAGCACCAATGCATCACCGCCGCGCAGTGCGACGGCATTCTCCAGGTCGAGCAGGAATTCGAGGCCCCGCGTCCCCGTCATCGCCATGCGGCGGCGGTGCCGGTCGTCGAAATCGAGCACCACCGTATCCGCCGGCGTCTCCGTGAAGCCGTGCTGTCCCTTAACCTGCGTCGCCCGGATCATGCTTTTACCCCGTTACCGTGTCTCGACCTTCTCGGGCGTGATCACTTCAATCTTCGGCGGCGCCGTAAAACACTTCACCGCGACGCGGCCGAACGTCTTCATGTGCTCCATGGCGCGATGCGGCACCAGCGCCTCCGCGCTCTCCCACTGCTCGACGAACACCATCTTGGCGGGATCGGTGACGCTCTCGTGCAAATCATAGGCGATATTGCCGGGCTCCTTCCGCGTCTCCTTGATGCAGGCGGTGGCGGCCGCAATGAATTCGGCGCGCGTCTCGGGCTTGATGGTCAAGGTGGCAACGACGTAAATCACGAGAAATCCTCCCGGCTTTTCTTTTGAGGTAAGATACCGGGCGGGACCTTAGACCAGGCGGGGTCGAACGCAAAACCGGAAAAGCCGCCCCAAGACATGCAACAGGACACGCAACAAGACATGCAATCGGGACATGCGCCGGGGACATGCGTCCAGACGCTATTTCAGTACATGAAATATCGCTGCGCCATCGGCAGCACCTCGGCGGGCGCGCAGGTCAGCAGTTCGCCGTCGGCGCGCACCTCGTAGGTTTCGGGATCGACCTCGATATTGGGCGTGGCGTCGTTGTGGATCATGCTCTTCTTCGAGATTTTTCCGCGGGTGTTCTGCACCGCATAGAGCTTCTTGTCGATGCCGAGCTTTCGCGCGAGGCCGCCGGTGACCGCCGCCTTCGAGGTGAACACCACGGACGACGCGGTGCGCGCCTTGCCGAAGGCACCGAACATCGGCTGATAGTGCACCGGCTGGGGCGTCGGGATCGAGGCGTTGGGATCGCCCATGGGGGCCGCGACGATCGAGCCGCCCTTGATGATACAGTCCGGCTTGACGCCGAAGAAGGCCGGCGACCACAGCACGAGGTCGGCGAGCTTGCCCTTCTCGACCGATCCGATCAGCTTCGACACGCCGTGCGCGATCGCAGGATTGATCGTGTACTTGGCGATGTAGCGCTTGACGCGGAAATTGTCGTTGTCCTTGCCTTTGTCCTGGTCGAGCGACCCGCGCTGCTTCTTCATCTTGTCCGCGGTCTGCCACGTCCGGATGATGACCTCGCCGAGTCGGCCCATGGCCTGCGAGTCCGAGGAGATCATCGAGAGCGCGCCAAGATCGTGCAGGATATCCTCGGCCGCGATGGTCTCCTTGCGGATGCGGCTCTCCGCAAACGCGAGGTCTTCCGCGATCGAGGGATCGAGATGGTGGCACACCATCAGCATGTCCAGATGCTCGTCGATGGTGTTGCGGGTGAAGGGCCGCGTCGGGTTGGTCGAGGACGGCAGCACATTCTTCAGCCCCGCGACCTTGATGATGTCGGGGGCGTGACCGCCGCCGGCGCCCTCGGTGTGGAAGGCGTGGATGGTACGGCCCTTGAAGGCCTTGATCGTATCCTCGACGAAGCCGGATTCGTTCAGCGTGTCGGAATGCAGCATGACCTGGACGTCGTAATCGTCGGCCACCGACAGGCAGTTGTCGATCGCAGCCGGCGTGGTGCCCCAGTCCTCGTGCAGCTTCAGCGCGCAGGCGCCGCCCTTGATCATCTCGACCAGGGCGGCGGGCCGCGACGCGTTACCCTTGCCGGAGATGCCGAGATTGACCGGGAAGGCGTCGAACGACTGGATCATCCGCCCCATGTGCCACGGTCCCGGCGTGCAGGTGGTAGCGAACGTGCCGTGCGAGGGACCGGTGCCGCCGCCAAGCATCGAGGTGACGCCAGACATCAGCGCGTGCTCGATCTGCTGCGGACAGATGAAATGGATGTGGCTGTCGAAGCCGCCGGCGGTGAGGATTTTTCCCTCACCAGCGATCACGTCGGTGCCGGGACCGATGATGATGGTGACGCCGGGCTGGATGTCGGGATTGCCGGCCTTGCCGATCGCCGAAATCATGCCGTCCTTGATCGCGACGTCAGCCTTCACGATGCCCCAGTGATCGACGATCAGCGCATTGGTGATGACGGTATCGGCCGCGCCCTGCTTGTTGGTGACCTGCGACTGCCCCATGCCGTCGCGGATCACCTTGCCGCCGCCGAACTTCACCTCCTCGCCGTAAGTGGTGAAATCCTTCTCGACCTCGATGATGAGATCGGTGTCGGCCAACCGCACCTTGTCGCCGGTGGTCGGGCCGAACATGTCGGCATAGACGGAACGCTTTATTTTGACGGACATCACAAGCCCCGTTTGCGTTTGAATTTTTGGTTGTTCACAGCGAAGCCCTCGCTGCGCTTACGGCATCGTCGAATTTTGCATCGAGCCACGAATTGCCGCCACGGCATCCGGCGACGACCTGCTCAGCCCAGCCCGTGTAGTCGGCGAGATCGTCGCGCTCTTCGGTGGACGGGTCGGAATGAATGCGCGCGCCGATATTGCTGATCTTGTCGGCGATCTTGATGAGTTTTGCTCCGGCAGATTTCTTCGGCGCATCGACGATCTGCCGGCGTCGCCGCTCTGGTTTGGGCAGGCTCATGTCGTCGGTGCATTCAACGACAAGGGAGGCGACGCGGTCCGAGAATTTCCGGGCAAGTTCCTCGCGCGTCGTCTCGGTGTCCTCGATCGCATCATGCAACCACCCGGCCGCGACCAGCTCGGCATCGGCACCATCCGTCGCTATCGCAAGCAGGTTTGCGACCTCGGCAAGATGGTTGATGTATGGCTCGTTCCCCCGCCCCTTGCGCGCCATACCGTTGTGCCGGCGCGCAGCCAGCTCAGCAGCTTCGGAGACGAGGCGGACGGCGGGGAGCATGCCTCACAACTTCCCCATCACGTCACCACGAAAACCGTAGATCGTCTTCTTCCCCGCCACCGCGACGAGCTGGACGTCGCGGGTCTGGCCGGGCTCGAAGCGGACGGCGGTGCCGGCGGCGATGTCGAGGCGCATGCCGCGGGCTTTCTTGCGGTCGAATTTCAGCGCCGGGTTGGTCTCGAAGAAATGGTAGTGCGAGCCGACCTGGATCGGGCGGTCGCCGGTGTTGGCGACCGTCAGCGTCACGGTCTTGCGGCCGGCATTGAGCTCGATCTCGCCGTCCTGGATGAAGAGTTCGCCGGGGATCATGCTCTCGCTCCTACCTGATCGGCTCATGCACGGTGACGAGCTTGGTGCCGTCCGGAAAGGTCGCCTCGACCTGGATGTCGTGGATCATTTCGGGGATGCCCGGCATCACCTGGTCGCGGGTGAGGACCTGCGCGCCGGACTGCATCAGCTCGGCGACGGTGCGGCCGTCGCGCGCGCCTTCGAGGATGAAGTCGGAGATGATCGCGATCGCCTCGGGATGGTTGAGCTTGACGCCGCGATCCAGCCGGCGGCGGGCGACGATCGCCGCCATCGAGATCAGAAGCTTGTCCTTTTCGCGGGGAGACAGGTTCATGCAGCATCTCTTCCGTTCAATGCATCAATTCAGCAGCCATCAACTCAGCCACAGCCGCGGCAGCGCCGCGCCGGTCCGCGCCAGCACCGCCATCATGTCGGCGCGCAAGCGCGCGGCATCTTGGGCACAGAACCGCGCCATTGCAAAGCCATTCCAGGCGGAGATTCCGACCTCGCCGGCGAATGACTCCGAGACCTCGCGGATACGCTCGATCAGCGGCTCGTCGCCGGGAACGATCAGCGCCGTGCCGATCGCGGCACCGCCCTTGGCCACCGCCGATCGCCCTAGTTTTGCACCGATATTGCCGTCGAGCCTGACGGTTTCGGCGAACACCAGCTTGCCCCCACGACGCAGCCGCCAGCGATCAATGAACTCGCCCTGCTCCATCCGCTCGCCCATGGCGGTGCGGCCGAACACAACGATCTCGCAAAGCAGAAGCGAGGCGGCCTCGTCGAGCTCGATGTCGAAGCGACGATGGACCCGGGCACGATCGAACAGGATCGTCTCCTGGGGTAACCAGCCGAGGTGCGCGCCGGCGGCGACCTTCAAGGCGATATTGAGCTGCGCCGCCGCCCCCGGCGCGCGATAGACCTTCTCGGCCGCGGCCGTGGTCAATGTCAGGCGTGCCCCCTGGCCTGCCGCGATCTCGATGTCAAAACTGTCTCCGCCGGCAACACCGCCGGCCGTGTTGACGAACACGCCGGAGAGCCCCTCGCCCTCCGGCGAGGGAAAGCGCACGCGCAGGGAGCCGGACTCATGCAAGACGCCACGCCGCGTCACGCCATCGCGGGCATGGACGTCGAAGCGCACCGCGCCGCGGGCGCGGTTCGCCTCGAAAACCGAAGATGTCGTCAAAGCGTCGCTGCGCATCCGTCTCCCCAGCCGGCCGCGGCAGAAATTTTCGGATTACAGCGCCATCTGGCGGCTGATTTCGGCCGGATCGAGATTGGATCGGTCGCAGGAGAACTTCACCGCGCCGCGATCCATCACCGCGAAACTGTCGCCGAGTTCGCAGGCAAAGTCGAGATATTGTTCGACCAGCACGATGGCGATGTTGCCGAGGTTACGCAGATACGAGATGGCGCGACCGATGTCCTTGATGATCGACGGCTGAATGCCCTCGGTCGGCTCGTCGAGCAGCAGCAGCTTTGGCCGCATCACCAGCGCACGCCCGATCGCGAGCTGCTGCTGCTGGCCGCCCGAGAGGTCGCCGCCGCGCCGGCCGAGCATGGATTGCAGCACCGGGAACAGCGAGAACACGTCGTCCGGGATGTGCTTGTCCTCGCGCTTGAGCGGGCCGAAGCCGGTCTTGAGGTTCTCCTCGACCGTCAGAAGAGGAAATATCTCGCGGCCCTGCGGCACGAAGCCGATGCCCTTGCGCGCCCGCTCATAGGGCTTGAGGCCCGTGATGTCGCTGCCGTCGAGCACGATCGCGCCGGAGGAGATCGGGTACTGCCCGACCATGGCGCGCAGCAGCGAGGTCTTGCCGACGCCGTTGCGCCCGAGCACGCAGGTGACCTTGCCAGGCTCTGCGGCGATGGAGACGCCGCGCAGCGCCTGCGCCGCGCCGTAGAACAGGTTGATGTCCTTGACCTCAAGCATCGCTCAGCGCCCCAGATAGACTTCGATGACCCGCTCGTTGGACGAGACCTGGTCGATGGTTCCTTCCGCAAGCACGGTGCCTTCATGCAGGCAGGTGACCTTGACGCCGAGCTCGCGCACGAACGTCATGTCGTGCTCGACGACCATCACGGTGTGGGTCTTGTTGATCTCTTTCAGCAGCTCGGCGGTAAGGTGCGTCTCGACGTCGGTCATGCCCGCGACGGGCTCGTCGACGAGCAGCAGCTTCGGATCCTGCGCCAGCAGCATGCCGATCTCGAGCCACTGCTTCTGACCGTGGCTGAGGCTGCCGGCGAGCCGGTTACGGGCATCGGTGAGGCGGATCGTCTCCAGCACCTTGTCGATGCGCTCCGATTCCGCCCTGCTGCCGCGCCAGAACAGCGTGCCCTTGACACTGTGGTCGACATTGAGCGCGAGCAGGAGGTTGTCCTGCACGGTCTGGCTCTCGAACACGGTCGGCTTCTGGAATTTGCGGCCGATGCCAAGCTCGGCGATGCGGGTCTCGTCCAGACGCGTCAAATCGGTGACGCCGTCGAACAGCACCGTGCCCTCGTCGGGCTTGGTCTTGCCGGTGATGATGTCCATCATCGTGGTCTTGCCGGCGCCGTTCGGGCCGATGATGGCGCGCATCTCGCCGGGCGCGAGCGTCAGCGACAGATTGTTGATGGCGTGGAAGCCGTCGAACGAGACGTGCACGCCGTCGAGATAGAGCATCGCGGAGGTCGCGCGGGTATCCATGACGTTCATTGCGCCTACTCCGCCATCTTGGGTTCGGTGACGCCATCTTCGGCCGCGGCGCTCGCGCTGGCTGCGGTGCGTTTTTCTTTTGACGACTCCCACCAGGCATTGAAGGTGCCGACGATGCCCTTCGGCAGCAGCAGCGTCACCAGGATGAACAGCGCGCCCAGCATGAACAGCCAGTAGGGCGCGAGCATGCCCGAGGTGAAGAACGTTTTTGCGTAGTTGACGACGACGGCGCCGAGTGCCGCGCCGATCAGCGTACCGCGGCCGCCGACCGCGACCCAGATCACCGCCTCGATCGAATTGCCGGGTGCGAATTCGCTCGGGTTGATGATGCCGACCTGGGGCACGTAGAGCGCACCGGCAACGCCGGCCATGCAGGCCGACAACGTGAACACGAACAGCTTGTAGGATTCGACGCGGTAGCCGAGGAACCGGCTGCGCGATTCCGCGTCGCGGATTGCGATCAGGACCTTGCCGAGCTTGGAGGACACGACGGAGCGGCAGATCAGGAAGCTCAGGATCAGCGCCAGGCAGCTCAGCGCAAACAGCGCGGCGCGGGTGCCCTCGGCCTGCACGTTGAAGCCGAGGATGTCCTTGAAGTCGGTCAGGCCGTTGTTGCCGCCGAAGCCGAAATCATTGCGGAAGAAGGCGAGCAGCAACGCATAGGTCATCGCCTGCGTGATGATCGACAGGTACACGCCGGTGACGCGGGAGCGGAAGGCGAGCCAGCCGAAGCAGAAGGCAAGCAGGCCGGGCACGACCAGCACCATCAGCGCCGCGAACCAGAACATGTCGAAGCCGTACCAGTACCAGGGCAGCTTCGAATAGTTCAGGAACACCATGAAGTCGGGCAAGATCGGGTTGCCGTAGACGCCGCGGGTGCCGATCTGCCGCATCAGGTACATGCCCATCGCGTAGCCGCCGAGCGCGAAGAAGGCGCCGTGGCCGAGCGAGAGGATGCCGCAATAGCCCCAGATCAGGTCGATCGAGAGCGCGAGGATCGCGTAGCAGACATATTTGCCCCAGAGCGCGACCAGATAGGTCGGCACCTGCAGGACCGAGCCCGCGGGCAGCAGCAGGTTGGAGAGCGGGATGAGGATGCCGCAGGCCGCGACGATGGCGAGAAAGATCGTCGCGCCGCGGTCCAGCGACCTGGTCAGCATGTGGGGGGTCATGCTTCCACCGCACGGCCCTTGAGCGCGAACAGGCCGCGCGGCCGCTTTTGAATGAACAGGATGATGAGAACGAGGATGGCGATCTTGCCGAGCACGGCGCCTGCGACCGGCTCCAGGAACTTGTTGGCGATGCCGAGCGTGAAGGCGCCGACCAGCGTGCCCCAGAGATTGCCGACGCCGCCGAACACCACGACCATGAAGCTGTCGATGATGTAGCTCTGGCCGAGATTGGGGCTGACATTGTCGATCTGCGACAGCGCCACGCCGGCGATGCCGGCAATACCGGAGCCGAGACCGAAGGTCAGCGCGTCGACGCGCGAGGTGGCGATGCCCATCGAGGCCGCCATGCGGCGGTTCTGCGTCACCGCGCGCATCTCGAGGCCGAGCGCGGTGTAGCGCAGCATCGCGAGCAGGATCGCGAACACCGCGAGCGTGAAGACGAGGATCCAGAGCCGGTTGTAGGTGATGGTGATCTGGCCGAGTTCGAACGCGCCGCTCATCCAGGAGGGATTGCCGACCTCGCGGTTGGTCGGGCCGAACATGGTGCGCACCGCCTGCTGCAGCACCAGCGACAGGCCCCAGGTTGCCAGCAGCGTCTCCAGCGGACGACCATAGAGGAAACGGATGATGCTGCGCTCGATCAGCACGCCGATGCCGCCGGCAACGAGGAAGGCGAGCGGCACGGCGATCAGCAAGGAATAGTCGAACAGGCCGGGATAGCGGGTGCGGATCACCTCCTGCACCACGAAGGTGGTGTAGGCGCCGATCATCACCATCTCGCCATGCGCCATGTTGATGACGCCCATCACACCGAAGGTGATGGCGAGCCCGATCGCGGCGAGCAGCAGCACCGAGCCGAGCGAGAGGCCGTACCAGGCATTCTGCACCGTGGACCAGACCGCGAGCGAGCCCTGGATCGAGCTGATTGCGCTCGCAGCGGCCTTGGTCACCGAGGCCGGCTGATCGCCCATGCCTGTCAGCAGCGCCATCGCCTCCTGGTCGCCGCGCGCCTTGAGGGTCGCGACCGCCTCGAGCTTCTCGACCTCGGTGGCATCGGACTTGAACAGCAGGATCGCGGCGCGGGCATCGCCGAGTGCGGCCTTGACCGATTTGTTGGTTTCCTTGGCGAGCGCGCCATCGACCGCCTCGAGTGCGGTCTCCTCATGCGATTTGAAGACGGATTGCGCAGCCTGCAGGCGCGTTCCGACATCCGGCGACTGGAGCGTCAGGCTGCCGATCGCAGCGTCGACGCTGCGGCGCAGGCGGTTGTTGAGGCGCACCGCGCTGGCGCTGTCGGGAACGCTGGCGACGGGCTCGCCGGTCGCGGCATCGATCGACTTGCCGTCGGCACCGGTGACGTAAACCTTCTTGCTATCAGGATCGGCCATGAGACGGCCGTCCTGGAGCGCGCTGATGATGGGGAAAGCCAGCTTGTTGCCGCTGCTCGCGACCACGCCGATCGCCTCTTCCGTATCGGAGTAATCGTCATTGGCGAATTTGGCGACCGCATCCTCGAACGGACCGGCAAAGGCCGGCAGTGCGAACGCGATCAGGAACAACGAGAGGACAAAGGTACAGAGACGAGCGGACAAATTGGTTGGCACTTTGAATCACCCCGGCAGAAGTGGGGAGAAGGCGGCGGAATAGCCGCCTCCTCCCGTCGTGCAATGAACCGACAGATCGGGATCAGGAGCCCGAGCCGAGGCACTTGTTGGTCTTGGTGTTGAAGTTGCCGCACTTCTTGCCGACCCAGTCGCCGACCAGGTCCTTGGAGCCATCGAGCTCCTTCGACCAGGCGTCGCCTGCGACAAGACCCGGAGTCTTCCACACCACGTCGAACTGGCCGTTGGCTTTGATTTCGCCAATGAACACCGGCTTGGTGATGTGATGGTTCGGAAGCATCTTGGAGGTGCCGCCGGTCAGGTTCTTGGCTTCGATGCCGGGCAGCGCGTCGATCACCTTGTCCGGATCGGTCGACTTCACCTTCTCGACCGCCTTGACCCACATGTCGAAACCGATGACGTGCGCTTCCATCGGATCGTTGGTCACGCGCTTCGGGTTCTTGGTGTAGGTCTGCCAGGCCTTGATGAACTTCTCGTTCTCGGGCGACTTGATCGACTGGAAGTAGTTCCAGGCGGCAAGATGACCGAGCAGCGGCTTGGTGTCGATGCCGGCGAGCTCTTCCTCACCCACCGAGAACGCGACCACCGGGATGTCCTTGGCCTTGATGCCCTGGTTGCCGAGCTCCTTGTAGAAGGGAACGTTGGCGTCGCCGTTGATGGTCGAAACCACCGCGGTCTTCTTGCCGGCCGAGCCGAACTTCTTGATGTCGGCCACGATCGTCTGCCAGTCGGAGTGACCGAACGGCGTGTAGTTGATCATGATGTCTTCCTGGGCGACCCCCTTCGACTTCAGATAGGCCTCCAGGATCTTGTTGGTGGTGCGCGGATAGACGTAGTCGGTGCCCGCGAGCACCCAGCGCTTCACCTTCTCGTCCTTCATCAGATAGTCGACGGCGGGGATCGCCTGCTGGTTCGGCGCAGCACCCGTGTAGAACACGTTGCGCTCGCTCTCCTCGCCCTCGTACTGCACGGGGTAGAACAGGATGCTGTTCAGCTCCTTGAACACCGGGAGCACGGACTTGCGCGACACCGAGGTCCAGCAGCCGAACACGACCGCGACCTTGTCCTTGGTGATCAGCTCGCGCGCCTTTTCGGCGAACAGCGGCCAGTTCGAGGCAGGGTCGACCACGACGGCTTCGAGCTTCTTGCCGTTGACGCCGCCCTTCTTGTTCTGCTCGTCGATCAGGAAGAGGATGGTGTCCTTCAGCGTGGTTTCGCTGATGGCCATGGTGCCGGAGAGAGAATGAAGGACGCCGACCTTGATGGTGTCGTCCGCGGCCTTGGCGCCAGTCAATGAAGCCAGACCCATCATCAGTCCGGCGGTCGCGGCGAGAACGCCACGGCGGCTAAATGACGCCGCTATATCGTGAGTGGATTTGTTAAGCATGGATGTATCATCTCCCTGACGCAGACGTGAAAAAGACGCTGCGAAACGGCCCCACGGCCGCCTGCGATTAACGGAATCGCAAGAACCATGCCATGGGCTGGGCACATGCCAACCTATTGGTCAGATTATATAATTTCGCTGCAATCCAACTTTCGCCGCAGTCCAATTGCCCAAATCTTAGGCGAGTAAAATGTATGCCAATGCGGCAGACAGGTTATTTTTTAAGCAAAACAGCAAACCTGTCTAAATTTCCGGCATAACTATTTCTGCACTGCAATCGCGGTTTGAGGCCGCGTTGCCTTGAAACCGCCCCCTGAATGTTCCATATGGAGGTTCGAGACCTCTTGCGAATCAAGAGGTCGTAGCGAGCCGCGTGTTCTTAAGCCCTTTCCGGGCCTCTGGCTTGCCCCATCCCATCAAGCCATCCGACACCCCAAACACGCAGGTGTCTATTCGACACCCTTATTGCGCGTGCCCCGCTGATTGCGCCGGGCGCTCGCTTTCGACATGGAAAGAACCCATCTTTTGACTTCCTTTCAGGACTTCGGCCTTGCCGAACCCATCGCGCGTGCTCTCGCCGAAGAGAATTACGTCACTCCCACCCCCATCCAGGCCCAGACGATTCCCACGGCGCTAACCGGCCGCGACGTCGTCGGCATCGCCCAGACCGGCACCGGCAAGACCGCGTCCTTCGCGCTGCCGATCCTGCACCGCCTGCTCGAGAACCGGATCAAGCCGCAGCCCAAGACCTGCCGCGTGCTGGTGCTCTCGCCCACCCGCGAGCTGTCCGGCCAGATCCTCGATAGCTTCAACGCCTACGGCCGCCACATCCGGCTGTCCTCGACACTCGCCATCGGCGGCGTGCCGATGGGCCGCCAGGTTCGCGCGCTGATGCCTGGCCTCGAGGTCTTGGTGGCGACCCCCGGCCGGCTGCTCGACCTCGTGCAGAGCAACGGACTGAAGCTTGGAAGCGTCGAATTCCTCGTGCTCGACGAGGCCGACCGCATGCTCGACATGGGCTTCATCAACGACATCCGCAAAATCGTCGCCAAGCTGCCGATCAAGCGGCAGACGCTGTTCTTCTCGGCCACCATGCCGAAGGACATCGCCGAGCTCGCCGACGCGATGCTGCGGGATCCCGCCCGCGTTGCGGTCACCCCGGTGTCCTCGACCGCCGAGCGGATCAACCAGCGCATCATCCAGGTCGATTTCTCGGCCAAGCCCGCCTTCCTGACCAAGCTCCTGAAGGACGAGCCGGTCAATCGCGCGCTGGTCTTCACCCGCACCAAGCATGGTGCCGACAAGGTCGTGAAGACACTTGAGAAGGCTGGCATCGCCGCCAGCGCCATTCATGGCAACAAGTCGCAGAACCATCGCGAGCGGACGCTCGCCCAGTTCCGTTCCGGCGAGATCCGCACCCTGGTCGCCACCGACATCGCTGCCCGCGGTATCGATGTCGACGGCATCAGCCACGTCATCAATTTCGACCTGCCCAACGTGCCCGAGACCTATGTGCACCGCATCGGGCGCACCGCGCGCGCCGGCGCCGAGGGCACCGCGATCTCGCTGGTCGCCGGCGGCGAGGAACTCAGCTATCTCCGCGACATCGAGCGGCTGATCAAGGTAACGCTATCGCGTGAGGATCACCGCACCGATGCCGGGCGCCGCGATGCGGGCCCGCCCCCGCCGCAGCAACGACAGGGCCGGCCGGGCCGCCCGGGCCAGCGCCCGCAAGGCGCAAGGCATGGTGAGGGACGTCACACTGACGGACGACGCAGCGACGAAAGGCATGCCGACGGACGCCACCATAGCGCCGGCAAGCATGGCGACGGAAGGCCCGGCGAAGGTCGGCACGGTGACGGAAGGCATGTTGACGGACGTCCCGGTGGTAGCCAGAAGGTCTCGAAGGGGTCTCGCCGCCAACGGTCCGGTGGTAAGACGCATTCTTCCCCAACCGAGCGCCCGGAACAGCGTTCCGCGCATAGCGCCGGCAAGCCCGATGGGATACAAGGCGTGGCCTTTTTACGCCGCGAGAGTCGGCCGATGGGCCAACCGACCCGCAAACCCTATTCGCACTAGCCGTCCACGACCTGGAGAAATTCATGGCTAAGGAAGAGCTGATCCAGTTCGAAGGACTGGTCACCGAAATCCTCCCCGACGCGCGCTACCGCGTGCAGCTCGACGCCGGGCACGAGATCGTCGCCTACACCGCCGGCAAGATGAAGAAGAACCGCATCAAGACGCTGGCGGGTGACCGCGTGACCGTGGAAATGTCGCCCTACGACCTCGAGAAGGGCCGGCTGATTTTCCGCCACAAGGACGAACGTCCGAGTGGCGTGGGCGGGCCTCCCCGTCCCGGACAGCGCGGTGGCCAGTTCCGCCGCCGTTGATCCGCTTCCGGCATCTCGGCTGCGAAAGTAAAATTCTGACCTGTATGCTGATCCGCCGTGTCGATCGCGGCGGATCAAAAAATCGTGCACGTCAGGATTGTTTTGGTGCCTTAATTCCAATAAAATCACTCATCGATTTTCGGCCGGACGACATTGGCATCCACCGGTACAGCCGGTTCAGACACGCTGACGACCCTTCCAGAAACTCGATCTAACCCGCCTGCGAAAGTAGGCTTCGACACTGCACATCTGAGAAGGAACTACCCCGTGAGCATGGGAACCGTGAAGTGGTTTAACGCGACCAAGGGCTTTGGCTTCATCCAGCCCGACGATGGCGGCCAGGACGTCTTCGTACACATCAGCGCCGTCGAGCGCGCCGGTCTCGGCACGCTGCGTGAAGGTCAGAAGGTCTCTTACGAGATCGTGGCCGACCGTCGTTCCGGCAAGTCGGCAGCGGACAACCTCCGCGCCGCCGGTTGAGCCCACGGGCCTTTGGCCCGGACGGCTCTAGCGAGCAAGCAACAGGAAAAGGCCGTGCGCAACGCACGGCCTTTTTTCATGTCCGAAAGAGCGGATGGACTCAGCAGGTCGTACCGGCCGCATCCGCGCTGTCGTAGACGCAACTGGACGACGCGTCGGTCTTGCCAGTTCGTCTTGCCAGTTCGTCTTGCGAGTTCGTCCTGCTAGTTCGTTTTGGCGGCCGCGCCGGCATTGCCGCTGGCGTTGTTGCTCAACGAACCGGCCTGGCTCATCGTGTTGTTGAAGTAGTTGTCGCTGTCGCCGAGCGTCACGCGGCGCTGGCACAGCGGCATGCAGCTGTAGGACTCGCGCTCGACCCCGCGATAGACCGTGACGAGCCGGTCGCTCGGACCTTCGACCTGGATCTGACGGTCGACCAGGATCTCACCGCCCCGGTCGAGTGCGATGAAATTGGTGGCACCGTAGCCCTTCCCGGTCACGACGATCATGCCGCCGGGCTGGAGCGTGACGTCGGCGATCAGGGGATTGCCGACCACGATGGTCGCCACCTTGCCGGGCAGCCGGACCAGCTTGGCCTGGTCGACATTGACGGCGATGGTGTCGGCGGTCGCCTCGGCAAGGCTCGCGGCCGGCGATGCCAGCACCGCAGCCGCAACCAGAAGACAAACGCGCGCATGACGGCGCAGCAACTCTTTACGCATACTCTTACCCCCGGGACGTCACAAACCGGCAGAAGCGATTCGATACACAGCGGAGCCGGTGCCCGACCCGGCTAACCTGCCCTTAATTCGTGAACGTTCCGCAAATTCGCCGACTATTGTTTGAACGGACTGGCGCTTTGCTGCCTCAGAAGATCCCTTACTGGCGGAACGGATAGGCGAGCTGGCCCCCGATCTCCTTCGGCATGGTCGCTTCGTCCTTGCCGTAGTCCTGCGGCAGTTTCCCCTCCGGCATGCGGAAGGTGCCGAACAGCACGTCCCAGATCGGAAACGTCCCGGCAAAATTGGTGTCGCCGCCCTCTTCGAGCGCGGTGTGGTGCCAGCGGTGGAACACCGGCGTCGCCAGCACATATTTGAACGGCCCGAAGGTCCAGTTCAGGTTGGCGTGCACGAAGGCCGAATGGAAGGTGGTGAACGGACCGAGCCAGATCATGACGTTCGGGGAGATGCCGGCCATCAGCAGCACGACGTCGACGCCGATCGTCCCGAGCATGAGATTGACGGGATGGAAGCGGGCCGCGGAAATCCACCCGATCTCCTCCGACGAATGATGGATGGCGTGGTACTTCCAGAATCCGCCGTCGTGGAACAGCCGGTGCAGCCAGTACAACATGAAGTCAGACAGCACCAGGAACAGTATGGCCTGTACCCACAGCGGCAACTGCGCCAGCGGGCCATGGCCGTTGTCGTAGAAGGCGATCAGGTCGTCGGCGTCGTGGATGTTGAAGACGGCACCGGCACCGACGATCAGGAGTCCGATCCGCATGGTGCGGGCGAACACCGGAACGAAGAACCAGTAGCAGATGTCGGTGAGGATCTCGCGCTTGCGCCACCACGGCGCGCCGGGATTGCAGGCCCAGAAATGCTCGAGCACGGTGAAGACCGCCGCGAGCACGAAGGTGACGGGGACCATCTTCTGGATGGTCTCGCCGAGCATCAAGGCGACTTGCATGGGCAGGCTCGACATCGTCGCCTCTCTTCCAAACTTCTGATCCCGCTTAGGCCTACTCCCCGAAATTTAAGGGAGGGTGAAGTCCACGGCGCGCTTGGGGCGCATTTGGAACAGGAAGAATTTCGATTGCGTCCTTAAGGCCAAATTCACTCTGGGCAAAAGCATCGGGCTGGAAGCGGGTTTGCCCGATCGAATTAACTCTACCGAAAGAGCTCGGATCTCATGTTTATCGCGTCAAGCACAGCGCCGAACGAGGCGATCACACCCCAGACGGAGTTTAGTTCATGAAGAACCTGATTGCGCGTTTCGCGAAGGATGAATCCGGCGCCACCGCCATCGAATACGGCCTGATCGCCGCCGGCATCGCGCTGGCCATCATCACCGTCGTCAACAACCTCGGCAGCTCGCTGAACACCAAGTTCGGCTCGATCAGCTCCTCGCTGAAGTAAGCAACCGACCAACGACGGCAAAAGCCCCGGACTTCCGGGGCCTTTGTTTTTCTGAATGCGGCGAGTTCCAGTGGCGTTGCGCGAGTACAGAACCGAAGCCGCGGTTGCGGCGAGCGAGGCGGAGGCGGCCGAGACCTCTTCGCCGGCGTACTGGGTTTGCCTTGCGCTGCTGCTCGCGACGGCCGTCCTCGCCGCGCGCATTGCCAGCATCTGGTGAGTGCGCCTCCGGCAGGCTCCTGCTCGCAGCGCCGCTGCCGCCGTTGTCGGTTTGTTTAGCACTACCGGCTAGCATGCGGCGACACCCCGATCCCGCGATGAACCCAAGCTCAAGACGCCGCCCATGATCCTCGACCTTGCGCGCCTTCTGCTCTTCCCCGCCCTGATGGCCTTCGCCGCCGCGAGCGATCTCTTCACGATGACCATCTCGAACCGCGTGTCGCTGGCGCTGATCGCGGGCTTCTTCGCACTCGCGTTCGCCGGTGGCATGGCACCTTACGAGATGCTGAGCCATGTCGGCGCCGGCGCACTGCTCCTCGTCGTGGCCTTCGGCTGCTTTGCGATGGGCTGGATGGGCGGCGGCGATGCCAAGGTCGCGGCTTCGGTCGCGCTCTGGTTCGGCTTCGCGCAATTGATGGATTTCCTGCTCTACGCCTCGCTGTTCGGCGGAGCCCTGACGCTGCTGCTGCTCCAGTTCCGGCAATGGCCATTGCCTTACGGGCTGGCGGGCCAGGCCTGGCTGGCACGGCTGCACGACAAGGAGAGCGGCATTCCTTATGGCATCGCGCTCACGCTCGGCGCGCTGATGGTCTATCCGGAGACCGAATGGGTGAAGGCGATCGACCTCGCTCACCTCGCACTGCGCTGAACGCACCGGGTAAGCCGGCGTTAAGCCGATTTAGATACGCCTCATTAACCATGCTTTGACGAATAGCTGGTCAACTGCCGATTACGGCGGCGGCTGCGTCGCGGCGTTTTGTGGAAAGTGAAGCGTATGAATAGGGCACGCATTGTCGTCCTGACGGTCGCCATCTGCGCCGGCGGTGTCGCCGCGTACCTGGCGAGCGGCTCGGACTCTGCGCCGCCACCGGCGGCTCCGGTCGCACAGCTTCCGACCGTCGACGTCCTGGTCGCCAAGAACGACATCGGCCTCGGCCAGACCGTGAAGCCGGAAGACGTGCAATGGCAGACCTGGCCGGCTGCGACCGCGAGCTCCACCTTCATCCGCCGCAACGAGCGCCCCGAGGGCGCAACCCAGGTCATCGGCTCGATCGCCCGCGCGCCCTTCATCCAGGGTGAGCCGATCCGCGACCAGAAGCTGGTCAGGGCCGAAGGCTCCGGCTTCATGGCGGCGATCCTGCCGACCGGCATGCGCGCGATCTCGACCGAGATCTCGCCGGAGACCGGCGCGGGCGGCTTCATCCTGCCCAACGACCGCGTCGACGTGCTTCTGACGCGCCGCCTCAAGAACGCCGACCAGGGCGCCGGCGCCCAGGACATCGTCACGTCCGAGATCATCCTGGCCAACGTCCGCGTGCTGGCCATCGACCAGGCGCCGAAGGAAAAGGACGGCCAGAACGCCGTGGTGGGCAAGACCGTCACGCTCGAGCTCAATCCCGCGCAGACGGCGACGCTCTCCGCGGCCCGGCAGAGCGGCACGCTGTCGCTCGCGCTGCGCAGCATCGCCGACGTCAAGATGAGCGAGATCACGCTCGATGATTCCGCGAAGCGCGATGGCGTTTCGATTATTCGCTACGGCATCCCAAGCGCGACGGCGAAGGCACGATGAGGACTGTCGATATGAAATGCAGGGCAGATTTGGCGACGATGCGAGCCTCAATGGTCCGCGCCCTGTCGTTTTCGGCCGCCTTCGCGCTGACGCTCAACCCGGTGCTCACCCCGGCGATCGCCGCCGACTACCGCCCCGTGGCGCAGGCCGCGGCCGACGGTCAGATGAACGCACGCTTCCTCTCGCTCGGCGTCGGCAAGTCGATCGTGATCGACCTGCCGCGCGACATCAAGGACGTGCTCGTCGCCGATCCCAAGATCGCCAATGCGGTGGTCCGCTCGTCGCAGCGCGCCTACATCATCGGCGCCTCGGTCGGCCAGACCAACATCGTGTTCTTCGATTCCGCCGGCCAGCAGATCGCGGCCTATGACATCGCGGTCAAGCGCGACCTCAACGGCCTGCGCGCAGCGCTCAAGCAGGTCCTGCCCAATTCCGACATCCAGATCGACGGCCTCGGCGACGGTGTCGTCCTGACCGGCTCGGCGGCGAACCCGCTGGAAGCGCAGCAGGCCAATGATCTCGCCGCGCGCCTCGCCGGCGGTGCCGAAAAGGTGGTGAACTCGATCGTGGTCCGCGGCCGCGACCAGGTCATGCTGAAGGTGACCGTCGCCGAAGTCGCGCGCACCATCATCAAGCAGCTTGGCATCGATCTCACCGCGAACCTGAACTACGGCACCTCGGTGGTGAGCTTCACCAACTCCAACCCCTTCACGGCTCTTGGCAAGAATCTGGTGGACGGCAACGCGCTGACCACGAAGTTCGGCGCGACGCCGTCGGTGCAGGCGACCCTGCGCGCGATGGAGAGCGCCGGCGTGATCCGGACGCTGGCCGAGCCGAACCTGACCGCGATCTCCGGTGAGTCCGCGACCTTCATCGCCGGCGGCGAATTCCCGGTACCGGCGGGCTATGCGTGCGATCCCACCACGCATGTCTGTACCACCCAGATCAGCTTCAAGAAGTTCGGTATCTCGCTCAACTTCACCCCCATCGTGCTGAGCGAGGGCAAGATCAGCCTGCGCGTGATGACCGAGGTCTCGGAACTGTCGAACGAAAATTCGATCACGCTGTCGCAGGCTGTGACCTCGAACTCGGTGAACTCGCTGACGGTGCCCTCGATCAAGACCCGCCGCGCCGAAACCTCGCTCGAAATTCCCTCCGGCGGCGCGATGGCCATGGCCGGCCTGATCCAGCAGCAGACCAAGCAGGCGGTCAGCGGGTTGCCGGGACTGATGCAGCTCCCGATCCTAGGCACGCTGTTCCGCAGCCGTGACTTCGTCAACAACGCGACCGAGCTGGTGGTGATCGTGACACCTTATGTCGTTCGCGCCGCGTCGCCAAAGGACCTGTCGCGGCCGGATGACGGCTTCGCCGCGCCTGCAGACCCGCAGGCCGAGCTGCTCGGCAATATCAACCGCATCTACGGCGTGCCCGGCCGGACCGAACCGGCCAAGAACTACCGCGGCACCTACGGCTTCATTACCGACTGAGGCGGAACGGGGATTTCACGATGATCACAGCACCACCCCAGATTCGCAAACGCGCCATCCGTTTCGGTGGCGCGCTCGTCGGCCTGGCGCTCGCCCTCGGCGGCTGCCAGCACAACGAAGCGGTCACGGCCTCCATCCCCGACGATTACAAGCAGCGCCATCCGATCGCGATCGAGGAGCAGAACCGCTCGATCGTCGTCTTCGTCGGCCACGCCCGCGGCGGATTGACCGCCGCCCAGCGCGCCGACGTGATGGGCGTCGCCTCGGCCTGGCTGCACGAAGGCACCGGCGCCATCCGCATCGACGTGCCGTCCGGCACGCCCAATGCGCGTCCGGTCGCGGACACGATGCGCGAGATCCAGGCGATGCTGGCGGGCGCGGGCGTTCCGCCGCGCGGCGTCAACATTCGCCCCTACCAGCCGGAAGACAGGCGCTTCCTGCCGCCGATCCGGCTCACCTATTCCAAGATCGCCGCGATCGCCGGTCCCTGTGGCCTGTGGCCGGACGACATCGGCCCCTCGATGAAAAACAAGAGCTGGTTCGAGAACAAGGACTATTACAATTACGGCTGCGCCTATCAGCGCAACATGGCGGCGATGATCGACAATCCGTCGGACCTCGAGCAGCCGCGGCCTGAAACGCCGTCCTATACGGCGCGTCGCACCACGGCCTTCGAGAAGTATCGCAAGGGAACGACGACGGCGACCACCTATCCTGAGGCCGAAAAGGCCAAACTCAGCGACACCGGCAAATGATCAGCTACGCTCGCCAGACTCAACAAGAGCAGTCCGAGGCGCCGACGCCGGTCGAGGAGCATATTGCTCCCTCACCGCGCGTGTCGGTCCAGGCTTTCTGCGAGACCGTCGAGACCGCTGCCGCGGTGCAGTCGGCCGGCGAAGACCGTCGTCTCGGCAAGGCCCATCTGAAGATCCAGATGGGCGGCATGGCGGCCGCGATCGAAGCCTACCGCTCGGCGCCGACGCCGAACGTGATCGTGCTCGAGAGCGACGGCCGCAACGATCTTCTGACCGGCCTCGACCATCTCGCCACGGTCTGCGACGCCGGCACCCGCGTGGTCGTGATCGGCCGCATCAACGACGTCACGCTCTACCGCGAGCTGGTGCGCCGCGGCGTCAGCGACTACGTGCTCGCGCCGGTCGGCGCGATCGACGTCGTGCGCTCGATCTGCAACCTGTTCTCGGCGCCCGAAGCCAAGGCGGTCGGCCGCATCATTGCCGTGGTCGGCGCCAAGGGCGGCGTCGGCGCGTCCACCATCTCCCACAACGTCGCCTGGGCGATCGCGCGCGACCTCGCAATGGACTCGGTCGTCGCCGATCTCGACCTCGCCTTCGGCACCGCCGGGCTCGACTACAACCAGGACCCGCCGCAAGGTATTGCGGATGCCGTGTTCTCGCCGGATCGCGTCGACACCGCCTTCATCGACCGCCTGCTGTCGAAATGCACCGACCATCTCAGCCTGCTGGCGGCGCCGGCGACGCTCGATCGGGTCTATGATTTCGGCACCGACGCCTTCGATGCCGTGTTCGACACGCTGCGCTCCACCATGCCCTGCATCGTGCTCGACGTTCCGCATCAATGGTCGGGCTGGACCAAGCGCGCCCTGATCGGGGCGGACGACATCCTGATCGTGGCGGCGCCTGATCTCGCCAATCTGCGCAACACCAAGAACCTGTTCGATCTGCTGAAGGCCTCGCGGCCCAACGATCGGCCCCCGCTCTACTGCCTGAACCAGGTCGGCGTCCCGAAACGGCCCGAAATTGCCGCCGCCGAGTTCGCCAAGGCGATCGAGAGCCAGCCGGTCGTCTCGATCCCGTTCGAACCGCAGATCTTCGGCTCGGCCGCCAACAACGGCCAGATGATCGCGGAGATCTCCGCCAACCACAAGTCGATCGAGATGTTCCTTCAGATCGCCCAGCGCCTGACCGGCCGCAGCGAGACGAAGAAGCAAAAGTCTTCCTTGCTTTCACCGCTGATTGACAAGTTGCGGGGAAAATAAGCCGCCGCATGGAGTTGTTAAGTGTTCGGTAAGCGTAGCGGAACAGACACCGATACTCGGGCTCCCAAGCCCGGCGCCGTGTCGCCAGAGCCTGCCCAGGCTCCGGCGCCCGCGGTGTCGCGCGCGCCGCCCCCGCCGGCCGTCGCCTCGCCGCCGCTTGCCCCCGCCCGGCCGGCGCCGGCCATGGAATCCCGCCGCTCGGACAATTACTATGAGGTCAAGGCGACGATCTTCGGTGCGCTGATCGAGGCCATCGACCTCGCCCAGCTCGCGAAGCTCGACTCCGAGTCCGCGCGCGAGGAAATCCGCGACATCGTCAACGAGATCATCGCGATCAAGAATATCGTGATGTCGATCGCCGAGCAGGAAGAGCTGCTCGACGATATCTGCAACGACGTTCTCGGCTACGGCCCGCTGGAGCCTCTGCTGTCGCGCGACGACATCGCCGACATCATGGTCAACGGCGCCGACACCGTCTACATCGAAGTCGCCGGCAAGATCCAGCGCACCGGCATCCGCTTCCGCGACAACCAGCAGCTCCTCAACATCTGCCAACGCATCGTCAGCCAGGTCGGCCGGCGCGTCGACGAATCCTCGCCGATCTGCGACGCGCGCCTCGCCGACGGCTCCCGCGTCAACGCCATCGTGCCGCCGCTGTCGATCGACGGGCCCACGCTCACCATTCGAAAATTCAGGAAGGACAAGCTGACGCTGGATCAGCTGGTCAGGTTCGGCGCGATCTCGCCGGAGGGCGCGGAAATCCTCCAGATCATCGGCCGCGTCCGCTGCAACGTGCTGATCTCCGGCGGCACCGGCTCCGGCAAGACCACGCTGCTCAACTGCCTGACCAACTACATCGAGCACGACGAGCGCATCATCACCTGCGAAGACGCGGCCGAGCTCCAGCTCCAGCAGCCGCACGTGGTGCGACTGGAAACCCGTCCGCCCAACATCGAGGGCGAAGGCCAGGTCACCATGCGCGAATTGGTGCGCAACTGCCTGCGTATGCGCCCCGAACGCATCATCGTCGGCGAAGTCCGCGGACCCGAGGCGTTCGACCTGCTCCAGGCCATGAACACCGGCCATGACGGCTCGATGGGCACGCTCCACGCCAACAATCCGCGCGAAGCACTGTCGCGCTGCGAATCCATGATCACGATGGGCGGCTTCTCACTGCCCTCGCGCACCATCCGCGAGATGATCTGCGCTTCGATCGACGTCATCGTCCAGGCCGCGCGCCTGCGCGACGGCTCGCGCCGCATCACGCACATCACCGAGGTGATGGGCATGGAAGGCGACACCATCATCACCCAGGACATCTTCCTCTACGACATGGTCGGCGAGGACGCCAACGGCAAGATCATCGGCCGGCACCGCTCGACCGGCATCGGCCGCCCGAAATTCTGGGAGCGTGCGCGCTATTACGGCGACGAGAAGCGCCTTGCCGCCGCGCTCGATGCGGCGGAAGTCGCGCCGAAGACATGAGCAGATCGGCGCAGCCATGAATATGCAGGTCCTTGCCCTCGCCTTCCTCGCCACTGCCGCCGTCGGCGGCATCGCCTGGGTGTTCCTTTATCCGCTCCTGTCCGGAGAACGGAAGGCGGAAAGCCGCCGTGCCTCGATCGCGCGCGCCGATGCGCCCGCGGCCAAGCAGACCGAAAAGAGCCAGCGGTCGCGCCGCGAGCAGGTCGAGACGTCGCTCAAGGATCTCGAGGCGCGGCGCCAGCAGGAGAAGAGCGTTCCGCTCGGTGTTCGCCTGTCGCAGGCAGGGCTCGACTGGACGCCACAGAAATTCTGGATCGTGTCCGCCGTCGTGGCGGGAGTGCTGTTCGCGGCCGCCATGTTCGTCGGCGGCGGCCTGCTTGGCGCCGCCGGCCTTGCCTTTGCCGGCGGCTTCGGCCTGCCGCGCTGGGCGCTGGGCTTCCTGAAGAAGCGACGCGAAAACAAATTCCTGGCAGCGCTGCCCGATGCGGTCGACGTGATCGTTCGCGGCATCAAGGCGGGCCTGCCGCTGTTCGAGTCGATCAAGGTCGTCGCCGCCGACTCGCCTGAGCCGCTGCGCAGCGAGTTCCTGGCCATCATCGAGACCCAGGCGATCGGCATGCCGCTCGGCGAGGCCTGCTCGCGTCTGTACGAGCGCATGCCGCTGCCGGAAGCCAACTTCTTCGGCATCGTCATCTCGATCCAGCAAAAATCCGGCGGCAACCTCTCCGAAGCGCTCGGCAACCTCTCCAAGGTGCTGCGCGACCGCAAGAAGATGAAGGAAAAGATCCAGGCGATGTCGATGGAGGCCAAGGCCTCGGCCGGCATCATCGGTTCGCTGCCGCCGATCGTGATGTTCCTCGTCTATCTCACGACTCCGCACTACATCTCGCTGCTTTGGACCCATCCGACCGGCCAGCTCATGCTGGTCGGCTGCGTCGTCTGGATGTCGATCGGCATCATGGTGATGAAGAAGATGATCAATTTCGATTTCTGATGGTGCCGTATGGTCGAATTCCTCGTTTCGAAACTGCATGACGTCCGCTTCATGACCATGCTGCTGGCGGCCATCGCCGCCAGCGCCACCGTCTATACGCTGGTGATGCCGCTTTTCGCCGGCGAAGGCCTCGCCAAGCGCATGAAGGCGGTGGCGAGCGAGCGCGAGCGCATCCGCCAGCGCGAGCGCGAACGCCTCAACAAGAGCGAGAAGGTCTCGCTGCGCCAAACGCCGAAGCAGGTCGTCTCCCGGGTCGTCGAGGACTTCAACCTCACCAAATGGCTCGCGCAGGAAGCCGCGCGCGACAAGCTCATCATGGCGGGCTATCGCGGCCAGGCGCCCTACATCACCTTCCTCTTCGCCCGCATGGTGGCTCCGCTCGTGCTGTTCGTCGGCTCGATCATCTACGTGTTCCTGATCGCGCATATGCAGCAGTCGATGCCGATCAAGATCGGCATCTGCATCGGCGCGGCCTATCTCGGCCTTCAGGCGCCCATGCTGTTCCTCAAGAATGCGATTTCCAAGCGCCAGCTATCGATCAAGCGCGCCTTCCCCGATGCGCTCGACCTGCTCCTGATCTGTATCGAATCCGGCATGTCGGTCGAAATGGCGTTCCGGAAGGTCGCTACCGAAATCGTTGGCCAGTCGATCGCGCTGTCCGAGGAGTTCACCCTGACCACGGCCGAGCTGTCCTATTTGCAGGATCGCAAGGTCGCCTATGAGAACCTGGCGCGGCGCACCGGGCTCGAGGGCGTCAAGTCGGTGTGTCTCGCGCTTCAGCAGGCGGAGCGCTACGGCACCCCGCTCGGGCATTCCTTGCGCGTCATGGCGCAGGAAAACCGCGACATGCGCATGAACGAGGCCGAGAAGAAAGCCGCCGCGCTGCCGCCGAAGTTGACGGTGCCGATGATCCTGTTCTTCCTGCCGGTGCTGTTCGTCGTCATTCTCGGACCGACCGGCATCAAGATCAGCGAGCTGCACTGACGTCGAGACGCGGACCGCGCTCGGTCCGCCGCCAGCTTCAGGATTGCAAGATCAGGTTCTGATCAGTCGGGCTGGCTGAGCGAGGCGACCGGCGTCCGCTTCGGTGCGCCGCGCGGAGCGTCGCTGCGGCTCAGCATTTCCTTGAGGTAAGCGACATTGGCCGCGGCCTGGTCGGGCGGCAGGTCGGCCTTCACGATCGTCTCGGCTTCGGCGAAACGGCCCTGGAGACCGATGACGAGGCCGAGGTTCTGCCGCACCCGGGTACTGGCGCGCGGCGAGGCGTAGGCCTGCCGCAACGCCTCTTCGGCCTTCGGCAGGTCCTTCGACAACATGTAGGACAGGCCGAGATTGGAGAGCACGCCGGGATCACCCGGCGCGATCCTCAGCGCGCTCGCATAATAGGAACGCGCCTCGTCGTGGCGGCCCATCTGATCGAGCGCGGTGCCCTGCACCGAGAGCAGGCGCCAGTCCGGATTGTCGGGCGAGTGCGCCTTCGACAGCACGTCGAAGGCTTGCTGAAAATTGCCGTTGTCGGCAAGCGCGCGGCCATACTGCGCGAGCAGCGCCTTGTTGCCGGGATTGGCGATGGTCGCCTGCTCGAGCACGGCGGCGGCCTGGGCGCGCTGGCCGTTGGCGCGCAAGGCCTGGCCGTAGCCGAGCGCGGCGTCGGCGTCCTTGGGATTGGCCCGGTAGCGCTCTGCATACACGTCGACGGCGCGCGCGGGATCGGCGGGGGCGGCTTCCGTCCGCGGCCCGACAGAGCCCGTGACGTCAGAGAGTTTCGACATGGCCGTGCAGCCGCCGAGGCCCATGGCCACTGCCGCCACCAGCGAAGTGGACGCGAGAAGCCGGGCAAGACTGAACCGTTGACGCATGACGCTTTTGACTCACGAGCCGATTGATCGAGCCGAACGCGCCAGCAATAGACTGTTAACCCTAACGGCGGGTTAACGTCAGCCTGGCTGCCCCTCACGGCGGTGTCTGCTGCGGCGGCTCGCCACCGAGGGCCAGCTCGAGGCCGAACACCTTCACAGGCTCGTTCAGGTCGTGCAGCAGCAATTGCAGCCGCCGCGCCTGGGCAACATCGACGCCCGCGCTCGGCATCCCGGGCCATTCGCGTCGGAAGTCGTCGCGGTTGACCAGCCGCTTCGCAAGCAGCTCGTCGAGCTGAACATCGTCAATGCCGAGCACATCGGCGCAGTGCTCGATCAGGCGGCGCAGCAGCAACTTCACCGCGGCCAGCGCCCCGGCGTCATCTCTGCGCTCCGATCTCGCGAACTTGCCCTCGATATCCGCCCAGGCCCATGAGGTGACGAGATAGGCGTGGAGCGCGCTCGGCCAGTCCACCTCGGCGTCGGCATAGAAAGCGCGGCGCATCAGGAGCCGGCGGGCCTGTGCGACAACTTGATCACGCTTCAGCATCGCACATGAGGCGATCTCGATGGCCGACTGGACGGCGGGATCGCGGGAAAAATCCCGTCCTGCCGGCAACCTGATGACGCCGTCCGGCAGGTTCGAGTCGAGCAGCCCGAAGGTGCCGTCGTTGCGCGGCCGCGAATAGCGCGTGATCGCGAACTGGTGCTCCGTGCCGCCGGCCCGGGACGATGCGCCAAAATGAATGATGTTGAAGCCGGCATCGTCACCGGCCTGCCCGGTCGAGGACGGACAGGAGAGCACGTAGATCGTACGCCAGAAGGCTTCGCCGCTCGCGCTCCGCGTGGCACGCGGATCCGGGATCGAATAGCGGGTGAGCCCCTCGACATGCCGGTGTCCGTGCAGGACCAGATTGACGTTGAGCGACGTCGCCGCTTCGAGGAAAGTTGCGGGCGCCGCGAGATACATCAGCGGTTCGTCGGGCACGCCGAGAAACCGCTTTCCTTCGCCGGTAGCCTGCGGCAGCGGATGATGATGCAACGCCAGCACGCGCACCAGGTTTTCCGCCGGCTCGGCATAGTCGGCGCGCCCCACGGATCCCATGCTGCCCGCGAGCTCGACGCTCAGCCGGGCGGAATCCGCGACAAGCGCGCTGTAGGCGCTCTCGTCGATATGGCCGCTCGCGAGCGTTGAGAGGCTTGCGCGGTTGGAGTCCAGCAGCACCAGATCGAGGCCGGCCTGGCGGTAATAGACGCTCTTGGAGCTCCGCGGCAGATGCAAATAATCATAGACGTCGTGGCGGCCCGCGCGCTGGCTCGGGCGCTTGACGTCGTGATTGCCCGCGACCGCCTGGATGTCGGTGAACAGTCCGGTCTGCCGGAAGGACGCGATGACGGCGAGCGCTTCGTCCAGCGCGCGCGGCGTCGGGTCGTCCACGAGGTCACCCGTGATCAGCAGAATGCGATCGGGAACGTCCGCGAAATCCGCCATCGCCTCACGGATTGCGGCACTGAGCGCCTCGGTCGTCGCCAGCAGTCGGCCTGACCCGTCCAGATGCAGGTCGGAAATCTGCGCAATAACGAACGCTCTATCCATTTTGCGCCGCTCATTTGCGAATGCTGCGCCGCCCAAACGATGAGAAGAATGCTTTCGACGAACAGGTTTGGCCGGATATCAAGCCGGCCCGCCGCGTTGTTGCGCTAGATGCCAACAGAACAGCACGGCACAATCTAAAATATCCGTCAATAATGCCACAACCGCGGCGCTAGTAAAGCCCCGCGGCCGCGCGCTCGTGAACGGCAGTTCTCAGCATAGATACGAGATCCGCCCGGCGATGGTTTCGCTCACCCGATCAATATTCGATGGCCAGCCGCTTGCGGATTTCGTCGATGCGCTTGTCGAGCGCATCGAACCGCGCGTGGACGGAGCGGTCGTGGAGATAGAAGACGTAGCCGCCGGCAAGGAATGCGAAGATCCAGTGATGATGCTCGACATAACCAAAAATCGCCTCGACGGCCTGGCCGATGAATGTGACCACGCTCCACACAAATTCCATTGCAGTTTCCTCCCGGCAGGCCTCGTCTTCGGCCGCCGGTCATCTCCTGCACACTTTTCCCAGTCGATCCGGCGGCCGTTGCCGGAACCTAGCATGGGCCCCCTGCGGCGAGTAGCGGGTCGCTGAACGGTGACAGCAAAGCCGATTGCAGCCGCGGCGAAACTCTGCGAAGTCTCGTCCGTTCGCATGACCAGCTTGATCTGACGATCCGGACCCGCCAATGCCTTCTGTCTTCGAGACATCGCCCACCGCCATCCCGATCACCTTCGTCACCAAGTCGAGCTGGGATCAGGTCGCCGAGAAATTGCCGCCGGTGCAGCGCCAGTTCGCCACCGCGAGCGCCTTTGCCGCCAAGCCGGGCGGCTATCTCGCGCTGCCCGCCCCGGACGGCGCGATCGCGCAAGTGCTGTTCGGACTGGAGGACGAGGGCGCGAGATCACGCGACCTTTTCCGGCCGGGCGCCCTGCCCGGCCTGCTGCCGCCCGGTATCTATCGCTTTGCCAATGCCCCCCACGATGCGCGGCTGGCGTCGCTTGCCTTTGCACTGGGGTGCTATCGCTTCGCCCGCTACCGCAAGGCTGACCGCCCCGCCGTCCGGCTGGTACCGCCCGATGGCGTCGACGCGGCCGAGATCAATCGTATGGCGGATGCCGCGATGCTGGCGCGCGATCTCATCAACACGCCGGCCAACGACATGGGCCCGGAAGAGCTCGCCGCGGCCGCGCAAGCGCTCGCCGCGGAATTCGGTGCGAGCTTTGCCTGCACCATCGGCGAGGATCTGAAGACGAATTTTCCACTGATCCACGCCGTCGGCATGGCCTCGGACCGCGCGCCGCGGCTGATCGACATCGGCTGGGGCGATCCTGATCATCCCAAGGTGACGCTGGTCGGCAAGGGCGTCTGCTTCGACACCGGCGGGCTCGACCTCAAGCCGTCGAGCGGCATGCTGATCATGAAGAAGGACATGGGCGGCGCCGCCAACGTGCTGGCGCTCGCGCGCATGGTGATGGATGCGAAGCTCAAGGTCCGCTTGCGCGTGCTGATTCCGGCGGTCGAAAATGCCGTCTCCAGCAACGCCTTCCGGCCGCTCGACATCTTCACGTCGCGCAAGGGCATCACGGTCGAGATCGGCAACACCGACGCGGAAGGCCGGCTCGTGCTCGCCGACGCGCTGGCGCTGGCCGACGAGGAAAGGCCGGACCTTCTGATCGATTTGGGCACGCTGACCGGCGCGGCGCGCGTCGCGCTGGGGCCGGATTTACCGCCCTTTTACACCAATGATGAGACGCTGGCCGCCGACGTCGCGCGTTGCGCGGTGATGGAGAACGATCCGTTGTGGCGCATGCCGCTGTGGCCGCCTTACGATGCGTGGCTGGACTCCAAGACCGCCACCATCACCAACGCACCCTCAGGCGGCTTTGCCGGCTCGATCACCTGCGCGCTATTCCTGCAACGGTTCGTCGAGCAGGCGAAGAGCTGGCTTCATGTGGATATTTACGGCTGGACCCCGTCGGCAAAGCCGGCGCGGCCCGAAGGCGGCGAATGCCAGGCCGCGCGCGCCATCTACGCATTGCTGAGCGAGCGCTATGCATGATCCAGGACACGATCCAAGGCTGACACCGGCGCGCGGCGACATCGCCGCGAAATATCTCGAAGGCCAGGTGCAAGCGGACCGCTTCGTCACGGGCGAGGAATTCGAGGTATTCGATCCAATCGCGCCCGTGCGCGAGCAGCCGTCGTCGAACGCGATGCTGATGACGGAGGCGCTGCGCGGCGAACGCGTCACGGTCTACGATCGCAACGGCGAAGGCTGGGCCTGGGGTCAGCTTGGCGGCGATGGTTATGTCGGCTGGCTCCCCGACGCAGCCCTGATGAAGCCGGCCACCGCGCCGACCCACAAGGTGAGCGCGCTCCGGACATTCGCCTTTCCCGGTCCCTCGATCAAGCTGCCGCCGGCCGACACACTCGTCATGGGATCGAAGATCGCGGTCGCGCGCGAGGACGGCAGCTTCGCCGTGACGCGCGACGGACAATATCTGCCGAAGGCCCATATCGCCCCGCTCGATCATCGCGAGCCGGACTTCGTCGCGGTCGCCGAACGCTTCGTCGGCACGCCCTATCTCTGGGGCGGCAAGAGCAGCCTCGGCATCGACTGCTCCGGCCTCGTGCAGGTTTCACTGACAGCAGCGGGCATCGGCTGCCCGCGCGACAGCGACATGCAGCAGGCAGGGCTCGGCCGCGCGCTGGAGCCGCATGAGCGGAGCAGCTTGCTGCGCGGCGATCTCATTTTCTGGAAGGGCCATGTCGCCATCGTCCGCGATGGCGGCACCATGGTTCACGCCAACGCGCATCACATGGCAACCGTGATCGAGGCGACCGAGCCGGCGATCGCGCGGATCAAGGCGGCAGGCAGCGAAATCGTCGCGATCAAGCGGCTCTAGGGCGACTTCGTGGGATGGGTAGAGCGCAGCGAAACCCATCATTCTCACCACGCGCCGCGATGCGATGGGTTTCGCTTCGCTCTACCCATCCGACTGAAGACTAGGTCGCCACCGCCCCATTCCCCGCCGTCTCCAGTCGGAACGCCGCGGCGAACAGCGCGCGTGTGTAATCCGTCTTCGGACTCTTGAACAGTTCGGCGGCCTGTCCCTCCTCGACCACCTTGCCGCCGCGCATCACGATGAGATGGCTGGCGAGCGAGGCGACGACGCGCAAATCGTGCGAGATGAACATATAGGTGAGATCGCGCCTGCGCTGGAGCTCCCGCAAGAGGTCGACCATCTGCGCTTGAATCAGCATGTCGAGTGCGCTGGTCGGCTCGTCCAGCACGACGAAATCCGGCTCCAGCACCACCGCGCGCGCGATGCTGATGCGCTGGCGCTGGCCGCCGGAAAATTCATGCGGATAGCGATAGCGGGTGTCTGCCTTCAACCCGACGTCCTCGAGCGCCTTGACGACGCGCTCCTCACGCTCCTCGCGCGACAGCTTTGGCTGGTGCACGGTGAGGCCCTCGGCGATGATGTCGGCGACCGACATGCGCGGACTGAGCGAGCCGAACGGATCCTGGAACACGATCTGCATATCGCGCCGGAAGGGGCGCATCTCCTTGAAACGCAGGCCCTGGATATCCTTGCCGAGGAACACGATGCGTCCGTTCGAGGAGATCAGCCGCATCAGGGCGAGCCCGAGCGTGGTCTTGCCCGAGCCGGATTCGCCGACGACGCCGAGCGTCTCGCCCTTGCGTACGGCAATGCTGACGCCGTCGACCGCCTTGATGTGGCCAACCGTCTTGCGCATCAAGCCGCGCTTGATCGGAAACCAGACCTTCAAATCATCGGCGGACATCACCACCGGTGCACTCGGCTGCGGCGGCGCCGGATCCGGCTTCGGCTCCGCCGCGAGCAGGTCGCGCGTATAGGGATGCTTGGGGGTCTTGAAGACCTGCTCGACCGGTCCCTGCTCGACAATTTCGCCGCCCTTCATGACGCAGACGTGGTCGGCGATGCGGCGCACGATGCCGAGATCGTGGGTGATGAAGAGCAGGCTCATGCCGAGCCGTGAGCGAATTTCCGCGAGCAGCGTCAGGATCTGCGCCTGCACGGTGACGTCGAGCGCCGTGGTCGGCTCGTCCGCGATCAAGAGGTCCGGCTCGTTGGCGAGCGCCATCGCGATCATCACGCGCTGGCGCTGACCACCGGAGAGCTGGTGCGGATAGCTGTTGAGCCGCGTTTCAGGCTCGGGAATGCCGACCTGCGTCAGCAGTTCCAGCGTCCGCTTGCGCGCCTCGGCATTGCTGGTCGGATTGTGGAGCTGGATGATCTCGCCGATCTGCGCCTCGATCGTGTGCAGCGGATTGAGCGAGGTCATCGGCTCCTGGAAGATGATGGAGATATCGCTGCCGCGAATCTCCCGCATCTGCTGCTCGGACTGGTCGATCAGCTCCCGCCCCTTGAAGCGGATGCTGCCCGAGGGATGCGAGGCGTTCGGATAGGGCAGGAGCTTCAGGATCGAGAGCGCGCTGACCGACTTGCCGGAGCCGGACTCGCCGACCAGCGCGACGCATTCGCCGCGCTTGATCTGGAACGAGACCTTGTCGACCGCGAGCGTCGTCGCGCCGCCCTGGTGGAAGGCCACCGAGAGGTCACGGACGGCAAGCAGGGGCTGGTTGATCGCGTCCATCACGCCCTCACTTGAACGTCTTGCGCGGATCGAAGGCGTCGCGCACGGCTTCGCCGATGAAGATCAAGAGCGACAGCATGATCGCGACCGAGAAGAAGCCGGAGAAGCCCAGCCAGGGCGCCTGCACGTTGGACTTGCCCTGCGACAGCAGCTCGCCGAGCGACGGCGAGCCGGGCGGCAGCCCGAAGCCGAGGAAATCGAGGGCCGTGAGCGTCATGACCGACGAGGAGACGATGAACGGAAGGAACGTCATCGTCGCGACCATCGCGTTCGGCAGCAAATGCTTGAACATGATCACGGCGTTCGACACGCCAAGGGCACGCGCGGCCTGGATGTACTCGAAATTGCGCCCGCGCAAGAACTCCGCGCGCACGAGCCCGACCAGCGACACCCAGGAAAACAGGAGCAGGATGCCGAGCAGCACGAAGAAGCCAGGCACGAGCACCGACGAGAGGATCAGCAAGAGGTAGAGCGAAGGGATCGCAGTCCATATCTCGATGAAACGCTGGAACAACAGATCGACCCAGCCGCCGAAATAGCCCTGCACCGCGCCGGCCGCGATGCCGACGACGGAGGAGACAATGGTCAGGCACAGGCCGAACAGCACCGAGATACGGAAACCGTAAATCAGGCGCGCAACGACGTCGCGGCCCTGATCGTCGGTGCCGAGCCAGTTGTATTCGAGGTCGCGGCAGCTCTTGAGGCCCTTCTTCTCGACGACAGGCTTGCACTGCGCCTCCGTCAGCATCCAGGTCGGCGGCGACGGCGCCGGCGTCGGCAGGTCGAGATTGTGAGTGTCGTAGGAATAGCGGATCAGCGGCCAGACGATGCTGCCGCCCTTGTCCTTGATCAGCTTCTGCAAATAGGGATCGCGGTAGTCGGCCGCCGTCTCGAAGTCGCCACCGAAGGTCGTCTCGGAATAGGTGACGAAGGCCGGCCAGTAGAGATGGCCGTCGTACTTGATCAGGAACGGCCGGTCATTGGCGATCAGCTCGGCAAACAGCGACACCACGAACAGGATCATGAAGATCCAGAACGACCAGTAACCGCGCCGGTTCGCCCTAAAATTCTGCCAGCGCCGCCGGTTGAGCGGCGATGGCACGAACGGCTTGCGCGTGATCGGCACGGCATCGCCGAGCGGCGACTTTGCGGTGGTTTCGATCGGGGTCGGGGCGGTCAGTGTCATCAGACCTCCCGTGCCTCGAAATCGATCCGCGGATCGATCCACATGTAGGTCAGGTCAGAGATGAGGTTGATCACGAGGCCGACGAGCGAAAAGATGAAGAGCGTGCCGAACACCACGGGATAGTCGCGGTTGAGAACGCTCTCGAAACTGAGCAGTCCGAGCCCATCCAGTGAGAAGATGGTCTCGATCAGAAGCGAGCCCGAGAAGAAAGCGTGAATGAAGGTGCTGGGAAAGCCCGCGATCACGATGAGCATCGCGTTGCGGAAGACGTGGCCATAGAGCACCCGATTCTCGCTGCAGCCCTTTGCGCGCGCGGTCATCACGTATTGCTTGCGGATCTCATCCAGAAACGAGTTCTTGGTCAGGAACGTCATGGTGGTGAACGCGCCGAGCCCCATGGCGATCAGCGGCAGCGTCAAATGCCAGAAGTAATCGATGATCTTCCAGTACCAGGGAAATTGCGACCAGCCGTCTGACGTCAGTCCGCGCAATGGGAACCAGTTGAAGAACGAGCCCCCGGCGAACAGGATGATCAGGAGGATCGCGAACAGGAAGCCGGGAATCGCGTAGCCGAGCACGAGCACGCTCGACGTCCAGGTATCGAAGCGCGTTCCGTCCTTGACTGCCTTGCGGATGCCGAGCGGAATCGAGATCAGGTAGGTTAGCAGCGTCAGCCAGATGCCAAGCGAGATCGAGACCGGCAGCTTTTCCTTGATCAGCTGGAGCACGCTGACATCGCGAAAATAGCTGTTGCCGAAATCGAAGCGGGCGAAATTCCACACCATCAGCGCGAAGCGTTCGGGGGCCGGCTTGTCGAAGCCGAATTGCTTCTCCAGCTTCTTGATGAAATCAGGGTCGAGGCCCTGCGCGCCGCGATATTTCGAATTGATGGCATCGCCACCAGCGCCCAGCTGACCGGGCGCGCGCTGAGCGAAATCACCGCCGCCCGAGATGCGCGAGCTGCCACCGGTGTCGGCGCCCGAGAGCTGCGCGATGACGCGCTCGACTGGACCGCCCGGCGCGAATTGCACGACGACGAAGGAGACGAAGAGGATCCCGAGCAGGGTCGGGATCATCAAGAGGATGCGGCGGGCGATATAGGCGCTCATGATTATTTCGCCTGCTCGAGCTTGGCCGCCTTGGCGGCATCGAACCACCAGTTCTCCGGCGCACCGACGCCTTGCGCATATTTCGCCGGCTTGTCGGGATGGCTGAACTGGTCCCAATAGGCCACGCGATGAAAGTTTGCGTACCACTGAGGCACCCAGTAGCGCCCGGCCCGGAACACGCGATCGAAGGCGCGGCAGGCCGTGGTCAGCTCCACCCTGGTCTGGGCGGCAATGATCTTCTCGATCAGCGCGTCGATGATCGGATCGGAGATGCCGGCGAGATTGTAGGAGCCTTTGGTCTTGGCCGCCTGGGAGGAGAAGAACGCCCGCATGGCGTCGCCGGGCGTCGCCGACATCGAGAAGCGTTGGATCGTCATGTCGAAATCGAAATCCTCGAGCCGCGCGCGGTACTGCACGGCATCGACCAGGCGAAACGTGGCGTCGATGCCGAGCGTTGCGAGGTTCTTCAGGTACGGCCCGTGATGCGGCTGGATCGACTGCTCGTCGTTCAGGAACTCGATCGTGAAAGGCTCGCCATTGGGCAGTACCCGCTTGCGATCCTTGACGACGTAGCCCGCCTCGTTGAGCAGCTCGCCCGCCTTGCGCAGCAGGCTGCGGTCCTGTCCCGATCCGTCCGACACCGGCGGCACGAAAGGCTGGCCGAACACTTCGTCAGGCACCTTGCCGCGGAAGGGCTCGAGCAGCGCGAGCTCTTCGGGCGAAGGCTGGCCTGATACCATCATGTCGGAGTTCTGGAATGGCGAGTGCGTGCGCGCATAGGCGCCGTACATGATCGACTTGTTGGTCCATTCGAAGTCGAAGGCGTAGGTCAGCGCCTCCCGCACGCGCGGATCCCTGAACTTGTCGCGGCGGATGTTGATGAACCAGCCCTGCGCACCCGACGGGGTCTCGTCCGGCAGCTGCTCGCGCTTGACCCGGCCGTCCTTGATCGCCGGGAAATCATAGCGTGTGGCCCAGATGCGCGAGGTGAGCTCCTCGCGGAACAGATAGTTCTTGCCGGTGAAGCCTTCGAAGGCAACGTCGCGGTCGCGGTAGAATTCGTAGCGCACCGTGTCGAAATTGTAGCTGCCGCGGCAGACCGGCAGGTCGGCGCCCCACCAGTCCTTGACGCGCTCATATTCGACATAGCGGTTCACCTCGAACCTGCCGACCTTGTACGGGCCGGCGCCCAGCGGCGTATCGAGCGTCGATTCGTCGAAGGCGCGCGTGGCATAATAGGCCTTCGAGAAGATCGGCAGGCTCGCGACATAGAGCGGCACGTCGCGCGCGCGGTTCGGCGCGAAGGCGACGGCCACGGTGGCGTCGTCCAGCGCCTCGGCCTTCACGAAATCGCGGAGCTGCACGATGATCAGCGGATGGCCCTTCTCCTTCAGCGTGTTGAGCGAGAAGGCGACGTCATGCGCAGTGAGCCGGGAGCCGTCGTGGAAGCGGGCCTCGGGCCGTATCGTGAAGGTGTAGGTCAGCTTGTCCGGCGAGATTCGCACCGATTTCGCCGCAAGCCCGTACATCGCGTCGGGCTCGTCATTGGCCCGCGCCATCAACGGCGCGAAGGTCATGTCCATGCCCTGCGCACCTTCGCCCTTCAGGATGTAGGCGTTGAGCGAAGAGAACGTGAAATAGGACTGGTTGTAGGCCCGCACCGAGGGAATGAGCGAGAACGTGCCGCCCTTCGGCGCATCGAGATTGACATAGTCGAAATGGTGGAAGTCGGCGGAATATTTGAGATCGCCGAACGCCGAGATGCCGTGCGCCTCGGTCCCCGCTTCCGATGCGCGTGCGCCGGGCAACATCAGCGCGCCGAGGGACGCACCGAGAGTGCCGCCGACACCCAAGACCAGCACATGGCGGCGTGACATCTGCGTCATGCGGGGGATGTCCTTCACGACTTCTTTGCGATCCGTGCCGCCTTGTCTGCGTCGTACCACCAGATGAACGGGAAGCCGGACTGACCGTATTTGGGCAATTCCGCCGGCCGGCCGAAGCGATCCCAGCGCGCGGTGCGGATCTTCGAATAGGTCCATTGCGGAACGACGTAGTTATTCCACAGCAGCACGCGGTCGAGCGCTTTGGTTGCCGCGACGAGATCGTCGCGGCCCGTGGCGTAGATCAGCCGCTCGATCAGCTTGTCGACCGCCGGATTCTTGATGCCGGCAATATTGCGCGAACCAGCGATGTCGGCCGTCTTGGACGACCAGAACTCGCGCTGCTCGTTGCCCGGCGACTGCGACTCGCCCCATGAGTTGGTGACGACGTCGAAATCCCAGTCCCGCGTCCTGTTCTCGTATTGAGTCGGGTCGACCGTGCGCACGCTGACCGCGATGCCGAGTCGTTCCAGAGACGGCTTGTAGAACAGCGTGACCCGCTCGAAGCTCGGATCCTGGTTCAGCAGCTCCAGCGTGAACTGCGCACCGGTCTTGACGTCGACCAGCTTGCGGTCGCGCACCTCGTAGCCGGCCTCCTTGAACAGGCGCAGCGCCTCGCGAAGATTGTCGCGCACGGCTTCCGGACTGCCGCCGACCGGATTGGTGTAGGCCGTCGTGAACACTTCCGGCGGGACCTCGGCGCGGACGGTCTCGAGGATCTCGAGCTCTTTCCCCTGCGGCAACCCGGTCGCCATGAGCTCGTCGATGCCATCGAAATAGCTGCTGACGCGCTTGTACTGACCGTAGAAGATCTGCTTGTTCATCTCCTCGAAGTCGAACGCATAGTTGAGCGCGCGACGGACGCGAGGATCTTTGAATTTGGCGCGGCGCAGGTTCGGCACGAAAGCCTGCATCACACCCGAGCTGCGATTGGCGAACTCCTCGAGGATCACCCGCTTTTCGGTCACGGCCGGGAAGTCGTAGGCTGTCGCCCAGTTCTTCGCACTGTTCTCGGTGCGCCAGTCCACCTGATCGGCCTTGAAAGCCTCGATCGCCACGGTGGCATCGCGGAAATACTCGTAGCGCATCTCGTCGAAATTGTTGCGGCCCACATTGGTGGCGAAATCGCGCCCCCAATAATCCTTGACGCGCTCCAGCGCGATCGACCGTCCCGCCACGAATTCCTTGACCTTGTAGGGGCCGGAACCGAGCGGTATTTCGAGCGTGGTCGCGGAGACATCGCGCTTGCGGCCCTGCGCGTCGGTCCCCTCCCACCAATGCTTCGGCAAAACCGTGAGCTGCCCGACGATCTGCGGCAGCTCGCGGTTGCCCGGTGCGTCGAACACGAACTTCACCTCGCGCTCACCGACCTTCTCGGCCTTCACCACATGGCTGTAATAGGCCGAGTACATCGGGTGATGCTTCTTGAAGGCATCCAGCGAGAAGATCACGTCGTCCGCAGTGACCGGCTTGCCGTCATGCCATTTGGCCTGCGGCCGCAAACGATAGGTGACGAAGGAAAAGTCGGCCGGGTGGCTGACGGCCTCGGCCAGCGCGCCGTATTCGGTCGAGACTTCGTCGAGCGAGGGCGTCGTGAGGGATTCGTAGATGAACGCGACGGCGCCGGCGACCTGCCCCTTCACTCCCGCCACTACGATATTGAAATTATCGAAAGTGCCGACGGCGATCTGGCGCGCGACACCGCCTTTGGGCGCTTCCGGATTGACGTAATCGAAGCGCTTGAAGTCGGCGGGATATTTGACCTGTCCGAACAGCGACAGCGCGTGCCGCCAGGGCGCCTCACTGGCGGATTGCGCCGCGGCCGTGCTGATGACGGGAAGGCCCCCCACGGAACCGAGGGCGGGGAGCGCTACGGCGGCAGTGCCGGTGAGCAGGAGATCGCGTCGGGTAATGGCCAAATCAACATTCCTGATCTTGAAGGAGGTTACCCCTTTAAGTGCTCAATATAGGCGAGGTTTCGACGGAATATGTTGCTTTTTCCTCATGTTGGAAGCCCCGGCGGCCTGTCGGATGCGGCCAAACGCCCCGATAAACTCACCGCGAGGCCCGGATAAGCGAACGGCCAGGCTTTTCAGCCTGGCCGCACATTCAAAATCGGTTTTTGACAGCCTTACTTCGACGCCGTCGGGATCGGCTGAGGATGCTCTGACAGCGAATTCAGATAGGCGATGACGTCGGCGCGCTCGGAGTCCTTCGGGATGCCGGCGAAGCCCATCGCGGTGCCCGGGATGAAGCCCTTCGGATTGGCAATGAACTTGTTGAGGTCGTCGAACGACCAGGTGCCGCCCTTGGCCTTCATGGCGACCGAGAAGTTGAAGCCGTTGCGGCCCTCGCCCCTGGCTTCGCCGACGACGCCATAGAGGTTCGGACCGACGCGATTCGGGCCGCCCTTCTCGAAGGTGTGGCAGGCGCCGCACTTCTTGGCAGCCGAAGCGCCCTTTTCGACGGAAGCGGTCTGGAGCAGCTTTTCGATCGGCTCGGAGGGCGCAGCAGCGGCGCCACCTTCCTTGCCGTGGCCGGCATCTTCCTTCACGGCGATCTCGAAACCAGGCTTCGCCAGCGGCTTCGGTGTGAACAGCGCCTGGGCGGCAAAGCTCGTCACAAGCAGAATGAGACAGGTGCCAAGCACGGCACCGAGGATCTTGTTCAGTTCGAAAGAGTCCATTTCCGGCCAGGCCCCACACCACAGTAAGGAAATAGCGGCCGAGCGGCCGCCAGGACGAGCCTCGGGAGAATCAAACGTTCCTTGTTGTTTCCCCGAGTTTTGCCATTGAGATATCGGTTTGCCCGGGGTCTGGCAACCCGTATAAGCGACCCGGCTTTCAGCCCGTCCCCACCCCATTTCTCGACGCGGAAAACCTCTCGTTTCCAGGCCCTTGACCCGATGATCGATCCCCGCATCCTGGTGCTGATCCCCGCCCGCATGGCCGCCACCCGCCTGCCGGGCAAGCCGCTCGCAGACATCGCGGGCCTGCCTATGATCGTGCACGTGATGCGGCGGGCAGAGGCCGCCGGCATCGGCCGGGTCGCGGTCGCGACCGATACGGACGAGATCGCCTCCGTGGTCACCGCCCATGGCGGCGAAGCCGTGATGACCCGCCCGGAGCACCCCTCTGGCTCGGACCGCATCCACGAGGCGATGCAGAAGCTCGATCCCTCAGGCAAGGCCGAGATCGTGGTCAATCTGCAGGGCGATTTCCCGACCATCACGATCGACAACATCCGCGAGGTGCTGCCGCCGCTGCAAGATCCGGCCGTGGACATCGCGACGCTGGCGTCACAGATCCATACCGAGGAGGAGGACCTCGCGCCGAGCGTCGTAAAGGCGATCGGAACCTCGCTCGGCGGGAAACGCATGCGCGCACTTTATTTCACCCGCGCGACTGCTCCGACCGGCGACGGACCGCGCTACCACCATATCGGCCTCTACGCCTATCGCCGCGCCGCGCTGGAGCGCTACGTCTCCCTGCCGCCATCCCCGCTGGAATTGCAGGAGAAGCTCGAGCAGCTTCGGGCGCTGGAGGCCGGGATGCGGATCGACTTCACCATCGTCGACACCGTGCCCCGCGGGGTCGACACGCCGGCGGACCTGGCGACCGCCCGCAGCATCCTTTCCAAATCCTGAGCCGCTGTTACAAGGCCGATCATGAGCAAGCTGAAAATCGCATTCCAGGGCGAGCCTGGAGCCAATTCCCACATCGCCATCGTCGAGGCCTATTCCGACGCCGAGCCGATGCCCTGCGCCACCTTCGAGGATGCGCTGTCGGCGATCTCGTCGGGCGAGGCCGATCTCGGCATGATCCCGATCGAGAATTCGGTCGCGGGCCGCGTCGCCGATATCCATCACCTGCTGCCGGCCTCCGGCCTCTTCATCATCGGCGAATGGTTTCTGCCGGTCCGCCATCAGCTGATGGCGGTGAAGGGGACCAAGCTCGAGGACATCAAGAGCGTGGAGAGCCACGTGCATGCGCTCGGCCAGTGCCGGCGCATCATCCGCAAGCTCGGCATCAAGCCGATCGTGCACGCCGACACCGCCGGCAGCGCCCGCGACATCTCCGAGCGCAACGACAAGGCCGTCGCCGCGATCGCCTCGCGGCTTGCGGCAAAGATCTACGGCCTCGACATCCTGGCCGAGGACATCGAGGACGAGGCGCACAACACCACGCGCTTCGTGGTGCTGGCGCGCGAGCCGAAATGGGCGGCGCAGGGCTCGGGGCCGCTGGTCACGACTTTTGTATTTCGTGTGCGCAACTTGCCCGCTGCGCTCTACAAGGCGCTCGGCGGCTTCGCCACCAACGGCGTCAACATGACCAAGCTCGAAAGCTACATGGTCGACGGCAATTTCTTCGCCACACAGTTTTATGCCGACGTCGACGGCCACCCTGAAGACAAGGGACTGGCGTTCGCTATCGAGGAGCTGAAATTCTTCTCGCGCGAATTCCGCATCGTCGGCGTGTATCCGGGACACCCCTTCCGCGCGACGTTCAGCGAGACGCAGCAGGATTGATTGCGTGTCCCGCACGCGCGAAGCGCGAGCCGGGACCCAGGGGCCACGATACCCGGAGCGCGATGGGTGGGCCCCGGCTCTGCAGCGCACCGCTTCGCGCTGCGCGGCGTCCGGCGCACGAGAGCTTTACGCGGCCGCTTTCAGTCCGAACGCCTCGGCCAGCAGCGAATACGACTTCTTACGCGCGTCGTGATCGTATACGGCCGTAATCACCATCAACTCGTCCGGTTTGCTCGCATCGATCAACGGCTGCAGTTTCTTCTGCACCGTCGCCGGATTGCCGACGAAGAGGCGCGAACGGTTGCGCGAGATCGAAATGCGCTCGGCGTCCGTATAGGGATAGGCCAGCGCCTCCTCGACACTCGGCAGCGGCAGATATTGCCCGCGGTCGCGGCGCAGGCGGTTGAGATCGAACGAGGAAGCGAGCTTTTCGGCCTCCTCATCCGTGTCGGCCGTGATGACGGCGACGGCGAGGATCGCGCGCGGGCTCGCGCTCCATGCCGAGGGCTGGAAACGGTTGCGGTAATGCACCATCGCATCGATCGCGTCATGGGATGCGAAGTGATGGGCGAAGGCGAAGCCCATGCCGACCTGCGCGGCGAGCTCCGAGGAATAGTCGCTGGAGCCGAGCAGCCAGATCGGCGGTAGCTTGGTGTCGTCGGGCATCGCGACCACGTTGTTGTAGGGGTGCCCTGCGGGAAATTCGCGGGTCTCCCACAGAATCAGTTCGTGCAGCCGCTCCAGGAAGTCGTCGCCCTCGCGGCGGTCGAGCCGGCTGCGCAGTGCGTAGGCGGTCGCGCCGTCGGTGCCGGGGGCGCGGCCGAGACCGAGATCGATGCGGCCGGGAAACAGCGCCTCCAGCATCTTGAAGCGCTCGGCCACCACGAGCGGGGCGTGGTTGGGCAGCATCACCCCGCCGGAGCCGACGCGGATGTGCTTCGTCACCGCCGCGATCTGCCCGATCATCACGTCGGGCGCCGGGCTCGCCACCGAAGCGAGGTTGTGATGCTCGGCGAGCCAGTAGCGGACATAGCCAAGCCCATCGACATGGCGCGCCAGATCGATGCTGTTGCGCAGCGCCGCGGCGGGTCTTGTACTTGTGGTGACGACGGAGAGGTCGAGGACTGAGAGCGGGATCATGGCGCGCTAACGTAGTGAAGGCCGGCGCGGCGGCAATGGGCAGACTGCGCAGGTCTGGCGTGTGCAGGCAGCGAGCCCGCACGCCAAGGCCGGTTGAGGCGATGGGACAAGATTTGTCGCAGCAACACCATCTTCACACTGCCCACACCCCTTATTTGCTCCCGCTCGCCACCAAAACCGTTGCAATTCATTGATTTATATGATATTTTTTCAGATCTACGCACTTCCCACTCACACCCTCATCCGTTCAATATTTCCACCGTTACCGGTGAAAGTGGGCCACTTCCCATCCCCGATGGGCTGTCGAGTGCGACCGCTTTGGCTTATCTTGCCCACATCCAATCGAGACCTGACTGCCGGCCGCCGAAAGCCGGACGAGCCCCTGGAGTGAGTGGTGCCATGACTGATCTGACGACGCCTGCCCGAGCCGAAGGGCAAGACGGGCACCTCCAAAACGGGCACCTCTCCTCGAAGCGGCCTGCGATCTCCTTCGAGTTCTTTCCGCCCAAGACGGAAGAGATGGAGCGCAATCTCTGGGAGACCATCAACCGGCTCGCCCCGCTCGACCCGAAATTCGTCTCCGTGACCTATGGGGCCGGCGGCTCGACCCGCGAGCGCACCCATTCGACCATCACCCGCATCCTCAGGGAGACCGCGCTGCTGCCGGCCGCGCATTTGACCTGCGTCGGCGCCTCGCGCGGGGAGATCGACGAGATCGTCGACCGCTATCACGAGGTCGGCGTCCGCCACATCGTCGGCCTGCGCGGCGATCCCGCCGGCGGCATCGGCACGCCCTATTCCAGCCATCCCGACGGTTACCAGAGCTCAGCCGACCTCGTTGCGGGCATCAAGAAGCGCCACGGCGACATCGAAGTGTCCGTGTCCGCCTATCCCGAGAAGCACCCTGAAGCGCGCGACTTCGACGCCGACATCGACACGCTGAAGGCCAAGGTCGATGCGGGTGCGACGCGCGCGATCACGCAGGTGTTCTTCGATAACGACCTCTACTTCCGCTATCTCGATCGCGTCCGTGCCCGAGGCATCGACATCCCGATCGTGCCCGGCATCATGCCCATGCACAATTTCAAGCAGGCCCGCAATTTCGTCACCCGCGCCGGCACCTCCGTGCCGGATTGGCTGGCGGAGAAATTCGACGGCCTCGACGACGACGCCGAGACCCGCAAGCTGGTGGCCGCGACGGTTGCCGCCGGCCAGGTGCAGAAGCTGGCGAAGCGCGGCGTCGATACCTTCCATTTCTACACCATGAACCGCGCCGATCTCGTGTTCGCGATCAGCCATTTGCTCGGCATCCGCGCCAAGAGCGCGCAGAAGGCGGCGTAAGAAGACAATGACCGTATCCATCTCTCCCAAGCGAACTGCCCTGCTCAATGCCGCGCGCGAGCGTATTCTCGTGCTCGACGGCGCCATGGGCACGATGATCCAGAACCTCCAGTTCGACGAGGCCGCCTTCCGCGGCGAGCGCTTCGAGGATTTCCATCGCGATCTGCGCGGCAACAACGATCTGTTGATCCTGACCCAGCCGCAGGCGATCGAGGACATCCACGCCGCCTATTTGCGCGCCGGCGCCGACATCGTCGCGACCAACACCTTCTCGACGACCTCGATCGCGCAGGCCGATTACGACCTCGCCGACATCGTCTACGAGATGGCGCGCGAAGGCGCCCGCCTCGCCGGCAATGCCGCTCGTCGCGTCGAGGCCGAGGACGGCAAGCCGCGCTTCGTTGCCGGTGCCATCGGCCCGACCAACCGCACCGCCTCGATCTCGCCCGACGTTTCCAATCCCGGCTACCGGGCCGTCACGTTCGACGATCTGCGCAAATCCTATGGCGAGCAGATCAACGGCATGCTCGACGGCGGTGTCGATCTGCTGCTGGTCGAGACCATCTTCGATACGCTGAACGCCAAGGCGGCGCTGTATGCGATCGCCGAAATCACCGAAGAGCGCGGCATCGACGTGCCCGTGATGGTGTCGGGCACCATCACCGACAAATCCGGCCGCCTGCTGTCGGGCCAGATGCCGGAAGCGTTCTGGAATTCGGTGCGGCACGCAAAACCCGTCACCATCGGCTTCAACTGCGCGCTCGGCGCGGAAGATCTGCGCGCCCACATCGCCGACATCGGCCGCGTCGCCGACACCCTGGTGTGTGCCTATCCGAACGCCGGCCTGCCCAACGAATTCGGCCAGTACGACGAGACCCCAGAATACATGGCGCGCCTGGTCGGCGAGTTCGCGCGCGACGGCCTGGTCAACATCGTCGGCGGCTGCTGCGGCACCACGCCGGACCATATCGCGGCGATTGCGGCGGCCGTCGCCCCGCACAAGCCGCGCATCGTGCCGGAAATCGAACCTCGCTTGAGGCTCTCCGGCCTCGAGCCGTTCATCCTGACGGACGCCATCCCGTTCGTGAACGTCGGCGAGCGCACCAACGTCACCGGCTCCGCCCGTTTCCGCAAGCTGATCACCGCCGGCGACTACACCTCCGCGCTGCAGGTCGCCCGCGACCAGGTCGAGAACGGTGCGCAGATCATCGACGTCAACATGGACGAAGGACTTCTGGATTCGGAAGCCGCGATGGTGACCTTCCTCAACCTCGTCGCCGCCGAACCCGACATCGCCCGCGTCCCGGTGATGGTCGATTCCTCGAAATTCTCGGTGATCGAGGCCGGCCTGAAATGCGTGCAGGGCAAGCCGGTCGTCAACTCGATCTCGATGAAGGAAGGCGAGGAAAAGTTCATTCACGAGGCCAAGATCGCCCGGCGCCATGGCGCAGCCGTGGTGGTGATGGCGTTCGACGAGGTCGGCCAGGCCGACACGTTCGCGCGCAAGACCGAGATCTGCAAGCGCGCCTACAACATCCTGGTGGACCGCGTCGGCTTCCCGCCAGAAGACATCATCTTCGATCCGAATATTTTCGCGATCGCGACCGGCATCGAGGAGCACAACAATTACGGCGTCGACTTCATCGAAGCGACGCGCTGGATCCGCCAGAACCTGCCGCACGCGCATATTTCCGGCGGCGTCTCCAATCTGTCGTTCTCGTTCCGCGGCAACGAGCCGGTGCGCGAGGCGATGCACTCGGTGTTCCTGTATCACGCCATCAAGGCGGGCATGGACATGGGCATCGTCAATGCCGGGCAGATGATCGTGTATGACGATATCGATGCCGAGCTGCGCCAGGTATGCGAGGACGTCATCCTCAATCGCGACCCCGGCGCTTCCGAGCGCCTGCTGGCGCTCGCCGAAAAATTCCGCGGCAACAAGACCCAGACCAAGGAAGCCGACCTCGCCTGGCGCGAATGGCCGGTGGCGAAGCGGCTGTCGCATTCGCTGGTGCATGGGATCACCGAGTTCATCGAAGTGGACACCGAGGAGGCCCGCAAGGCATCCAAGCGTCCGCTCGACGTGATCGAGGGCCCCTTGATGGCCGGCATGAACGTGGTCGGCGACCTCTTCGGCGACGGCAAGATGTTCCTGCCGCAGGTGGTGAAGTCCGCGCGCGTGATGAAGCAGGCGGTGGCGTGGCTGATGCCGTTCATGGAGGAAGAGAAGGCGCGCAACCTCGCCAACGGCATCGGCACGGAAGGCTCCTCTTCCGCCGGCAAGATCGTGCTCGCGACGGTCAAGGGCGACGTCCACGACATTGGCAAGAACATCGTCGGCATCGTGCTCCAGTGCAACAATTTCGAGGTCATCGACCTCGGCGTGATGGTGCCGGCCGCAAAAATCGTCGAGACCGTGAAGGCGGAGAAGGCCGACATCGTCGGGCTATCAGGCCTGATCACGCCCTCGCTCGACGAGATGGCGTTCTTCGCCGGCGAATTGCAGCGCGAAGGTTTGAAGCTGCCGCTCTTGATCGGCGGCGCCACCACGAGCCGTGTGCACACGGCCGTCAAGATCGACCCGAGCTATCGCGCCGGTCCCGTCGTGCATGTGAATGACGCCAGCCGCGCCGTCGGCGTTGCCTCCTCACTGCTCTCGCCGGAGAAGCGCGAGGCTTATGCTGCCGAGGTGCGCGCCGAATACGCCAAAATCTCGGACGCGCATCTGCGCGCGCAGGCCGACAAGAAGCGCCTGAAGCTCGCGACCGCGCGCGCCAACCGCGTGCCGGTCGACTTTGCCAAGAACAAGCCGGTGAAGCCGACCTTCTTGGGCATCCGCAGCTTTGACGATTACGATCTCGCCGAGCTCGTGCCCTATATCGACTGGACGCCGTTCTTCCAGACCTGGGAGCTCGCCGGCCGCTTCCCCGCCATCCTCGACGATTCCAAGGTCGGCGAGGTCGCGCGCTCGCTCTATGACGATGCGCGGAAAATGCTCGACCTGATCGTCAGGGAAAAATGGTTCCGGGCGCGCGCGACGGTCGGCTTCTGGCCGGCGAACGCTCAAGGTGACGACATCGTGCTCTATGCCGACGAAAGCCGGACCAAGCAGATCGCGACGCTGCACACGCTGCGCCAGCAGCTCGAGAAGCGCGAGGGCCGGTTCAACGCCGCGCTCGCCGACTTCGTCGCGCCCGCTGGCGTCCCCGATTATGTCGGCGGCTTCGTCGTCACGGCCGGCATCGGCGAGGACGTGGTCGCCGACCGCTTCAAGATGGCCAATGACGACTACTCCTCGATCCTGTGCAAGGCCCTGGCCGATCGTCTCGCTGAAGCTTTCGCCGAACGCATGCATGCCCGCGTGCGCCGCGAGTTCTGGGCCTACGCGCCGGACGAAGCACTCTCCTGCGACGATCTGATCCTCGAGAAGTACCAGGGCATCCGCCCCGCGCCGGGCTATCCCGCGCAGCCCGATCACACCGAGAAGGCGCCGCTGTTCGAGCTGCTCGATGCGGAGGCGACTGCCGGCGTGAAGCTGACCGAGAGCTTTGCGATGTGGCCGGGCTCTTCCGTGTCCGGGCTCTATTTCGCGAACCCCGAGAGCTATTATTTCGGCGTCGGCAAGATCGAGCGTGACCAGGTCGAGGACTATGCCGCGCGCAAGGGCATGACGGTGGCCGAGACCGAGCGCTGGCTCGCGCCGGTGCTGAACTACATCCCGTCGCAGCAGTCCGACAAGGCCTTCGTGGCGACACCCGCGAACGACGAGACGTCGAAGGACCTCGCCTCGCATCCGCCCGGCTGCACCTGCGCGGTGCATCTCGTCTGGCAGAAGAAGCGCGCGGGGGCGGGCTAGGCCCCGCCTTCGCTTCCCAGCCCGCCTTCGCTTCCCAAGACTAAAAAGTGAAAAGCAACCCCATGCACAGTAGAGGTGGGGTTGAAAGGCTTGAAGAATTTCGGTCTTACCGAAACGACTTGCTCCGTCGGGCAAAACACCGGTAATATTCCATCATCGCCTGCCATGCCGATGGTTGCCACACGTGCGGTCCCCATCCTCCCCTGGAGGTCGAGGATCGGTTCGGATGCAGCGAAGCGGAAAGCGGACCGAGGTGGCGTGACGGTCTCTCCGCGTTGAACACTACCCGTGTTGAGAGGTCACCCCACCCCGCTCGCGCTTCGCGCGAACGACCCTCCCCCTCCAGGGAGGGTAGAGACCTCACTCCGGCGGCGCCGGCGGCTGCACGATCTCCCTGGACGGCGCCTGCGCCTCGCAACAACCGGCAGTGCCGCGACGCAAAGAGCGAGCTGCTCCATTCTGACGCACAAACAAGACGGATCGCGATCCGGAATTCGGCTCACCGGCAATTTCGCGCGGGAACCAGGCGGTGTGAACTCGTTCACTTGTCCGCTCAACCTTGATTCGATACTCTGTCGGCCTACTACCTTCAAACCGATGGTTTGCTTGGGATCGAGCATATGAACCAGTTCATTGCACTGTTCGTCGCCGCGATCGCCCTTGTCGTGCTGCCCACGATTGCCGCGGCTGACTGTCCGAAAGGCTACGTGCCATGCGGCGAACGAAACCAGTTGTGCTGCCCGCGAAAGTAGCAAGTCGCAAATGGCTTTGGCTTGGTAGCCTCGTCTTTGTCGCGATCGGCCTGGTGATGGTTGCAGCCTGGGTCGGCTTCCCGCGAAAGAAACAGACGATCACGGCCATCCTCTCCGAGACCGGATATTTCGAGGTGGTCCCGCCGAGCACGTTCGGCGGTCCCGGCACCATCAACACGATCGAATATCTGAGCAATGGCCGGCTGGAGCTGCATCCGACCTGCGATATCGACCCCGCGCTGCTGGCCGACAAGATCCGGAAATCACCGACCGTGGACCGGGACCTGAAGCAGTCGCTCGAGAAGAATCTCGACGTGTCCGCGCAGGTCAGGGACAAGCTGTCGGCGGTCGCCGGAATGCAGCAAGTTGATTCAATTCACCTCAAGCTCGAGAACGCCAACATTCTCCTGATTTCCGACGAGTCGCTGATATCGACCCGCAATGCGTTGCTGAAGGCCGAATGCGAGGACGCGATCGCCCTGAACCTTTCGAGCGGCGGAGTCGTCTGCCAGACGCGGTCCGTGCTGGAAGCCGACGTCGTCTACGAGATCAAATATCACAACACGATTTCGATGGAGGAGCGGGCCAAGCTGACATCCGAGATCGCGGCGAAGCTCGAGCTGGACGCACACCAGGGATCGGACGACAAGGTGTCCGGCTCTCAATTGTTCTTTGGCATAAGACTGTCGCCGAATCCGATCGTCCTGAAGTCCGCGGCGGGTGAGATCAAGCCCTGCAACAGGAGATAGGACGGCGCGCTTTCACCCCTTCGGCGGGGCCAACGGCTGCTCGATCTCCCTGAAAGGCGCCAGCGCCTCGCAGCGTTCGGCGTGTGCCGACAGCGCCGGATGGCGCGACGGCTCGAACAGTTGCGGATGCGCTTCGCGGGTGAAGCGGACGACGCAGGCAACCGCAATGTCGGCGTGGCCGATCCGGTCGCCCAGCCAATACGGCGTCGTCACCCCGGCGCGTTCGGCTTCGAGCACCTTCAGCACGTCGGCGATCTGCGCCTGGCAGCGCTCGACCCACAGCGCAAGCTGCTCCTTCCGCAGCACGCGCTCATAGAGCAGGCTCACCGCCTTGTCGCCGAGACCGGAGGCGAGCGCGCAGATGCGTAAATGCGTTCGTCGCTCGGCGCCGCCGCGCGGCAGCATCGCCTTCTCCGGCCCGACAAACTCGTCGAGATAATCGAGGATGATCGTGCTCTCGATCAGCGCCTCGCCATCATCGAGCACCAGCGTCGGCACGCGCCGCAGTGGGTTGTACGGCGCGATCTTGTCGGCGTCGCCGAAGGTGGACCATGGCCGGTGCTCAAAGGCGAGGCCGTAGAGCCGCAGCGCGATCGCGACACGGCGGACGAAGGGAGAATCGTATTGGCCAATCAGGAACATGGTTCTCGCTCACTAGTCAGTGCCGGGGCTCGAAGCCGGCCATTCACCTTCTTCACAAGGCTATTATCGAACGACACAGCCAGCGAGCGGTGCCCAACGGCAACAGCTACACATTTTCGTCTCGGCACCGCCTCAACTCCAGCTTGCCGAACAAATTGTCGCATGGTTCATTCCGCGGACCCAGAGGGAAGCCAAATGAATCGGCGGGCATTGAGAGCGGCAGCGGTCGGCCTAGCTCTTACGGCGATCGTGCCCGACGTCACGTCAGCAGCCGATCTGCCGATGAAGGCGCCGCCCAAACCTGCCGATTTCAATCCGTTCTGGGCCGAGGCCGACTACCTTGCCTGGAGCGTGACGGGCGACAAGCTGCCGGCGCTGGTGACCACGAGCCCCGTCGGCACGCCGCTGGGAGTTGTCGGCGTGCTCGGCCAGCCCACGACGACCGTGCTGTTCGGCAATTCCAGTGTGAACAAGGACTGGCGTTCGGGCGGGCGCATCACCGCCGGCTACTGGTTCGATCCGCAGCGCAGCCGCGGCATCGAAGCCTCGTTCTTCGGGCTGGAGAATCTCTCGACCGGATTTGCGACCGACACCAATGCCAATCCGATCCTGGCACGGCCCTTCACCAATGCGCTGACGGGATTTCCCGACGCGCTGATCGCGGGATTTCCGGGGCTGGCCACCGGCAGTGCCAGCGCGAGCGAAACCTCGCGCCTGCTCGGCGCCGGCGCGCTCTATCGCTGGGATCTCGGCGCGTGGAGCGGACAGCGCGTCAGCGCGCTGGTTGGCTATCGCTATCTGCGGTCGACCGACACGCTGACGATCTCCAATACCGCGACCATTCTTGCCTTCGGCACCTTCAACCCCACCGACAATTTCAAGGCGTCGAGCAATTTCCACGGCCTCGATCTCGGCCTTACCGGCGACTGGCGCAATGGCCCGTGGTCGCTGGAGTGGCGCGGCAAGGTGGCGCTCGGCGCCAATCTCAACAGCGCCGACATTTCGGGCTCGACCGCCTCGACCGTGGCCGGCGTCACCACGACGGCCCCGGGCGGCTTCCTCGCGCTGTCGAGCAATATAGGCCATTACGACCAGACCCGCTTCGCCGTGGTGCCGGAGCTGTCGTTGAAGGCGGGATATCAGGTTGCGCCCGGCTGGCGGCTGATCGCCGGCTACGACGTGATGTACTGGACCGGCGTACAGCGCGCCGGCGGCCTGATCGACACCACCGTCAATCCGAACCTCGCGCCACCGCCGGCCGGCGGCGGGCCGAACCGGCCCGGACCGGTGCTCAACACGACGAACCTGCTTGCGCAGGGGTTCAGCTTTGGCGTGCGGTATAATTATTGAGGGCGCGTAGCCCGGCATTACTCAATGATCGGCACATGCCTCGCCGCCGTCGGCGATGCCGTTCCATCGAGGCGCGGATCATCGGCCACCTCGATCTGGCGACGGAACGCACGAAATCCGGAGCGCTGATAGAACGCGACGGCGGACGGATGATCAAAGGTGCAGGTATGCACCCAGAGGCGGCGCAGCTCGCGCGACCAGGCAGTCTCCAGCGCGCGGTTCATCAGGAAGCGAGCTGCGCCAGTCCCGATCAATCCGGCGGTGACGCCGAAATAGACCAGCTCGCACTGGCTGGCCTCGCGGAAATCCAGCTCCAGCAGGCCTTCGTCGCGGCCGTCCACGACCAGGGCATGGACCTCGACGCCCGGCGCGTGGATAATTGCGGCAAGCTCTGCGTCATTCAGGCGCGCACGCGAGAACCACAGCCACTCCTCGCCGACGCGGCGATGGAGATCGCGATACCAGTCGAGCGCGGGCGCGTCGACCTTGCGCAAGCACCACGCGCCTGGAGGATCGTCGCGGCGCGCGGGAGGTGCGGTCATCTCCAGATGGGTGACGACCGCGGCGATCTTGCCGGCGGGGATGTCGGAATAACCGTCGGGGATGGTCATGGGGCCTCTCAGAAAGATATGGCGAACAGCTCGCTTGCGGCTCATCCTTCGAGACGCCCGCCTACGGCGGGCCCTCAGGATGAGGCCGCGTCTCGCGGCGGGATATCAGACCCTCATGGTGAGGAGCCCGCCTGAGCGGGCGTCCCGAACCATGCAGGCCGCGCTCTTCCGGCACTCTCCAGCCAACAAGTCGCTCATCGCGGCGTTAAAATGATCGCTTCCGCGGTCGCGGCTTCGACGGCCGGGCGGCTGTAGAGCAGCGGGACATATTGGCCCGTTGCCCAGAGCGGCGCGAGGTCGCGGTAATGGGCGCTGAAGGGATCGCCGGATTGGCCGGGCGTGTTGATGGTGCGGCTCGCATCCCAATTGCCGACATCGAGCACCATGCGGAACGAAGCGCCGGCGAACAGCTGGTAATCGGCGCGGCGGTAGGTGGCCGCGCGCGGCACATTGGCGGCGCCACCATAGGCGAGCGGGCCGACCGAGAGCTGCGCGGCGGTGGCCTTGTCGGCGAGCGGCATCAAGGCATGGTCGAATTTCGCGACATGCAGCCGGCCCCAGCGCCAGGTCGAGGCATCAGCCCCGAGCTTGCCCGTCACGTCGGCCACCGCGGCGCCGAGGCTGTCGCGCAGGATCTGGTCGCGCGCGGCAGCGGGGTCGGCGCCGAACGACGCATCAGGAGATTCCAGATAGGCGACCAGCGCCGAAATGCTCGACGCCTCCGGCGCGATCAGATCGGCGGCCTTGGGAGCCGTGGTCTTCAGCAGCACCGGCCCAAGATGATTGGCGATCCAGACCTCGAACACGGCAGCCGCCGCGCTGTCGGCGGCATCGCGCGCGTCCCACGGCTTGAGCAGCTCGAGGCCCTTCTTCACATTGGGATCGTCGGAGGTGAGCGGCTGCAACAGCTTGACGAGGCGCCGCCCCAGCATCGCGGTGTCGTCGTTCTGCAAATCCATGGCGTCGGCGAGCGTGACCTTGCTGTTGGCCGCGAGCACCTCGGTGATGCGTTGCCAGCGGGCGCTGTCGGACCATTCGAAGCCGACCTTGCGGTCGGCGATCGGGTAATCGGCCGGCAGGTTCATCTGGTTGGCGGTGGCGAGAAAGCCCTGCTTGGGCTGATAGGCTTTCGGCAATTCGTCGAGCGAGAGAAAGCCCTGCCACTCATAGCGGCCGTCGCCGGGCACCGGCATCAGGCCGTCGAAGTTGGCGCGACGCGGCGTCTTGCCAGCGGCGACCCAGCCGATATTGCCGCGGGTGTCGGCATAGACCTGGTTCTCCGACGGCGCGCCCCAGCGCCGCATGGCGGCGAGGAAGCCGTTCCAGTCCTTCGCGGTCATGTAGTCGGACGAGCCGAAATAGGCTGACGTGCCGGGCTCGAACCAGATCGAGCGGACCGCAAAGGCGCGCTTGTTGGCATCGTCGACATGGATCACCGGCCCGTGCCGGGTGAATTTCAGCTCGATATCGCGATCGGCCTCGCCCTTGACCTGCTCGGTCTCGTGCACGATGCGCATGTCTTCCCAGCCATTGCCGTAGCGGTACTGGTTGAGGTTTTGCGGATTGAGCTCGTAGACGTAGAGGTCTTCCTGGTCGACGTTGAAGATGGTGAGGCCGAACGCAATGGTGCCGTTGTGGCCGATCGAGATGCCGGGCAGCGCCGGCTCGCCGGCACCGATCACGGAGAGGCCGGGCGCATTGAGGCCGACGATGTAGCGCAGCGAGGGCACGCTGTGCTCGCGATGCGGATCGTTGGCGAGGATCGGGCGGCCCGTCGCCGTGCGCGATGCCGCGATCACCCAATTGTTGGAGCCGATGGTGTCGCGCTGCTGGTCGGCCTCGGTGAGGTATTTGTCGGGATCGTGCGCGAGTGCGGCCTGCTTGTCCTTCGGTGCCGCGAAGGCCACCGGGCGCGTCGCGAGATCGTAGGCCGCGAGCACGGCCTTCGGCACGCTGCAGGGATCGAGACCATCGGGCACTTTCGTGGTCCATGCCGGCTCGAGCTTGACCCGGAAACGATCGGCATCGAGGCCGGCCGCGCAAGCGACCAGCGAGCGCTTGACCTCGGAGGCGACGTTGCGCGTCAGGCCGTGGCTGCGGATGCGGACAACGTCATCCGCCGTCCACGGATCAGGCATCGTGCCGGCGATCCTGAACTCGATCGGCAGCGGACGCTTGCCCGCGCGCACATCGGCGACATAGGCATTGACGCCTGCGACAAACGCGTCCGCATAGGTCTTCGCCTTGGGACCGTAGGCCGCCCACTCCGCGTTCATGCCGCCGCGATAAAGGAACAGCCGCAGCGCCTTGTCCTGCTCGGCATAGGCCGGGCCGAAATCCTTTGCGAGCAGGCCGAGGCCGCGCTTGCGCCAGAGATCGATCTGCCAGAGCCGGTCGCGCGCGGCGTTGAAACCTTGCAGGAAGAACAGGTCGTGCTCGTTGCCGGCATAGATGTGCGGGATGCCCCAGACGTCGACCAGGATCTGGGCGGGCGCGTCGAGGCCCGCGACATCGGTCTTGAGCTGCCGCGCGCTTCCGAGCGGGTTCGGCTTGTCGCGCGCGATGGCTGTCGAGGTCAGCAGCGCGGCGCAGATCGCTGCGCCGCAGAGTTTTTGGATGACCCGGTTGAGATCCGTGTTCATTGTCTTCTCCCGTTGTTGTTATTTTAGTCCGTAGCCCGGATGGAGCGAAGCGTAATCCGGGAATCTTACTCGTGGAGAAAACCCCGGATTGCGCTTCGCTCCATCCGGGCTACGACATCCGCCTATCCCTCTCCCTCGTCGCTCGCGAGCACGCCCTTCACCGCGCGCGCCCAGCCGGCGAGCTTCCGCTCGCGCGTCGCCTGGCTCATGTTCGGCTTGAAGCGGTGCTCGAGCCGCCAATTGTCGGCAAACTTCGTCGGCTCGGGATAGACACCGGCCTGGAGGCCGGCGAGATAGGCCGCGCCCAGCGCCGTCGTCTCCTGGATCACAGGACGGTCGACCGGCGCGTCCAAGAGATCGGCGAGGCGCTGCATGGTCCAGTCGGAGGCGGTCATTCCGCCGTCGACGCGCAGCACGACGCTCGCGACTTCCGAGCTCGGCCAGTCCGCGCGCATCGCGGCCCAGAGGTCGAAAGTCTGGTAACACACGCTCTCCAGCGCGGCGTGCGCGAGCTCGGCCGGGCCGGTGTTGCGGGTGAGGCCGAACAGCGCGCCGCGCACGCGCGGATTCCAGTAGGGCGCGCCCATGCCGACGAAGGCCGGGACCAGATAGACGCTCTGCATGGAATCGGACTGGTCAGCGAGCGGTCCAGTCTCGGCGGCGTGCTTGATGATGCCGAGGCCATCGCGCAGCCACTGCACCGCCGAGCCTGCGACGAAGATCGAGCCTTCGAGCGCGTAGGTGCGCTTGCCGTCGAGCTGATAGGCGACGGTGGTGAGCAGCTTGTTCTTGGAGACCACCGGCGTGGTGCCGGTATTGAGCAGGGCAAAACAGCCGGTGCCGTAGGTCGACTTCATCATGCCCGGGCGGAAGCAGGCTTGTCCAATGGTCGCGGCCTGCTGGTCGCCGGCAATGCCTGAGATCGCGATCGCGCCGCCGAACAGGTCCGGCGTGCTGTCGCCGAAGCGGGCGGAGGAATCCTTCACCTCGGGCAGCATCGAGCGCGGCACGCCGATGATCTCCAGCAGCTCGTCATCCCACTGGCCGGTGTGGATGTTGAACAGCAGCGTGCGCGAGGCGTTGGTGGCATCAGTGGCGTGCACCTTGCCGCCGGTGAGGCGCCAGAGCAGATAGCAGTCGACGGTGCCGAACATCAGCTCGCCACGCGCGGCGCGCGCCCGTGCGCCGGGGACGTGGTCGAGGATCCAGGCGACCTTGGTGCCGGAGAAATAGGGATCGATGATCAGGCCGGTCTTTTGCGAGATTACCGGCTCGCGGCCTTCTGCTTTCAATTTTGCGCAGATGTCGGCGGTGCGGCGGTCCTGCCAGACGATGGCGCGGTGCACGGCCTGGCCGGTGGCGCGGTCCCACACCACGGTGGTCTCGCGCTGGTTGGTGATGCCGATCGCGGCGATGTCCTTAGGCCCGATGCCGGCCTGCTCGATCGCGTCGCGGCAGACCATGACGGTCGAGGTCCAGATGTCCTCCGGTTCGTGCTCGACCCAGCCCGAGGCCGGAAAATGCTGCGGAAACTCCTGCTGCGCGCGGGCGGCAATCGAGATGTCACTGCGAAAAACGATGGCGCGCGACGATGTGGTGCCCTGGTCGATGGCGAGGACGAAAGACATGGAAGCTTACCCTGGCGTTTCCCTGAGAGGGGGTCATTGTGTCGCGCCAAAGGGAGCGGATTAGGGCGGCAAGGTCAAGATTGGATCAACGCGCGCGGCTCCCCTTCCTTCTCCCCTTGCGGGAGAAGGTGGCGCGAAGCGCCGGATGAGGGGTATGCTTCAGCGAATTCAGCGGTAAGAGGGTTGCACATGGAGAGAAACCCCTCACCCGTCTCGCCGCTACGCGGCGAGCCACCCTCTCCCGCAAGGGGAGAGGGGAAGAAGGCTACACCGCAGCCGTCGTCACGCCGCCGTCGATGACGATGGTCTGGCCGGTCATGAAGCTGGACGCGTCGGAGGCGAGGTAGGCGACGGCGCCGGCGATTTCGTCGGGTTCGCCGATGCGGCGGAGCGGCGTGGTGGCGGTGCGGCGCTTGAGGTTGGCTTCGTCTTCCCACAGCGCGCGGGCGAAATCGGTCTTGACGAGGCCGGGCGCGATGCAGTTGACGCGGACGCCTTTCGGGCCCCATTCGCCGGCGAGCGAGCGGCACAGCGCGAAGTCGGCGGCCTTGGAGATGCCGTAGGCGCCGATCACGGTCGAGCCGCGCAGGCCCCCGATCGAGGAGATGATGACGACGGAGCCGTTGCCGCGCTCCGCCATTTGCGGGATCGCCAGCGCGGAGAGCCAGATGTTGCTCTTGACGTTGCTGCCCATGATCTTGTCGAAGGCCTCGTCGGTGATGTCGAGCAGCGGGCCGTAATACGGATTCACCGCGGCGTTGCAGACCAGGATGTCGATCTTGCCGTAGTGCGTGATCGTGCCCGAAATCAGCGCCTCGACCTCGGCCTTGCGCGCGATGTTGCAGGGAATGACGATGGCATCACCACCAGCCGCGATGATGCCGTCGGCGACTTCCTTGCAGGCTTCCGCTTTCCGCGATGACACCACGACCTTGGCGCCGAGCTTTGCGAGCAGCTCCGCCGAGGAGCGGCCGATGCCGCGGCTGGAGCCGGTGACGATTGCGACCTTGCCGGTGAGATCGAACGGGGTGTTTTTCATTGTTGTTGGGCTCCGCTACGTCCGCTTGCTCAGTCGTCATCGCCCGCGAAGGCGGGCGATCCAGTATTCCAGAGACGGCGCGGCTGGAATCGAGAGGCCGCGGCGTACTGGATCCCCCGCCTTCGCGGGGGATGACAGTCGTCGTGTGGCTAGATCAACCCGCTCCCATCCGCGACGCGGCGCTGGTGGTAGTCGGTATCACCAAAGCTGTTCTCGATCATGGTGAGGCGCTTGAAGTAGTGGCCGATCTTCGCCTCCATGGTCATGCCGATGCCGCCGTGGAGCTGGATCGCCTGCTGTCCCACGAACTTCAGCGACTTGCCGATCTGCACCTTGGCGGCGGCGATGGCGTTGGAACGCTCCTTGGCGTCCTCGAAATCGCCGGCCATGGTCGCGAACATCGACATCGATCGCGCCTGTTCGGCGGCGACGAACATGTCGGAGGCGCGGTGCTGCAACGACTGGAACGAGCCGATCGCGACGCCGAATTGCTTGCGCGTCTTGATGTACTCGACCGTGGTCTTGAGCGACTCGTCCATCAGGCCGACCGCTTCGGCGCAGAGCGCGATGCGGGCTTCGTCGACGACACGCTCGATCAGGGCGAGCGAGTCGTCGGGATTGCCGAGCGCCGCATCCGCGCCGACCTCGACACCGGTGAAGGTGATGTCGGCGGCGTGCAGGCCGTCCTGCGTCGGGTACGACTTCTTCGTCACGCCCTTGGCGCCCGCCGGCACCAGGAACACGCCGATGCCGGACTTGTCGCGGCGGTCGCCCTTGGTGCGGGCCGTGACGATCAGGGTCTCGGCGTTCTCGCCGTTGAGCACGACGAACTTCTCGCCGTCGATGACCCAGCCGTCACCCTTCTTCTTCGCCGTCGTCGAGACGTCGAAGAGATCGTAGCGCGAGTTCTTCTCGAGCTGGGCGAACGCCAGCGTCTTGCTGCCTTCGATGATCCCGGGCACATGCGCGGCCTTCTGCGCATCGCTGCCGGCGTGGCGCAGGAAGCCGCCGCCGATCACGACCGTTGCCAGATACGGCTCGAGCACCAGCGCCTTGCCGAGCGCTTCCATCACGATCATGGTCTCGACACCGCCGCCGCCGAAGCCGCCATCGGCCTCCGTGAACGGCAGACCGAGCAGGCCCTGCTCGGCGAGCTTGCCCCAGACGGCCTGGCTCCAGCCGCCCTTCTCCTTCATGTACTTCTTGCGGCTCTCGAAATCGTAGGAATCGGTCAGCAGGCCGTCGATGCTTTCCTTGAGAAGCCGTTGCTCCTCGTTCAGATCAAAATCCATTTCTTTGGTTCCTCGTACCCGAAATTATCTGGCTTCGTCATCCCGGGGGGCGCATCGCGCGAGCCCGGGATCCATACTCCCGATCGTGGCTATGGATTCCGGGCTCGCGCTGCGCGCGCCCCGGAATGACGCCTAGAGCCCCAGCACCGCCTTGGCGATGATGTTGCGCTGGATCTCGTTGGAGCCGCCGTAGATCGAGACCTTGCGGTTGTTGAAGTAGCTCGGCGCGATCTGGGCGGTCCACTCCATGGCTTCGTTCGAGCCGTCGTCGCCGTGCACGTCGTAGGGTGCTGCGAACGGACCGATCACTTCCATCAAGAGCTCAGTGGTGGTCTGCTGGATCTCGGAGCCCTTGATCTTCAGCACCGAGGACGCCGGATTGGGCTTGCCCTTGCCGTGCTTGCCCTCGTCGGCGACGACGCGGAGCTGCGTCAGCTCGAGCGCCTTCAGCTCGATCTCGCAGGCCGCGAGCTTCTCGCGGAACGCGGCGTCCTGGATGATCGGCTTGCCGCCGGATTCGACCTTGCCGGCCAAATCGCGGATGCGTCGCAGCCGCTCCTTGGAGACGCCGACCCGGGCAATGCCGGTACGCTCATTGCCGAGCAGGAATTTGGCGTAATCCCAGCCCTTGTTCTCCTCGCCGATCAGGTTCTCGATGGGCACCTCGACGTCGTCGAAGAACACCTCGTTGACCTCGACGCCGCCGTCGATGGTCTGGATCGGACGCACGGTGACGCCCTTCGACTTCATGCTGAAGACGATGAAGGAGATGCCCATCTGCTTCTTGGCGGAGGGGTCGGTGCGGCAGAGGCAGAAGATCATGTCGGCGTGCTGGGCGAGCGTGGTCCAGGTCTTCTGGCCGTTGATGATCCACTTGTCGCCCTTGCGCTCGGCCTTGGTCTTGAGCGAGGCGAGGTCGGAGCCGGAGCCGGGCTCGGAGAAGCCCTGGCACCACCAGTCGTCGACATTGGCGATGCGCGGCAGATACTGCTTCTTCTGCTCTTCGTTGCCGAAGGTGTAGATGACAGGGCCCACCATGCTGACGCCGAAGGCGAGCGGCTGCGGCGCCGGATAGGACTGCAGCTCCTCGTTGAAGATGTAGTGCTGCACGGAGGTCCACCCGGTGCCGCCATACTGCTTCGGCCAGTGGCTGACGCCCCAGCCCTTCTTGTTGAGGATGCGCCACCACGTCACCATCTCGTCCTTCGAGAGGTGACGGCCCTCGACCAGCTTGCGCCGCGTATCCGGCGGCACGTTGTCGCGGAAGAATGAACGCACTTCCTCGCGAAACGCCTGCTCTTCCTTCGTGAATGCGAGATCCATCGGATCCTCCTGTGAGCTTCTTTGTTTCGTCGCCGTCAGGACGACGGTGAAATTACTGCAACACCTCGAACAGCCCGGCCGCACCCATGCCGCCGCCGACGCACATGGTGACGACCGCATACTTCGCCTTGCGGCGGCGGCCTTCGATCAAGGCGTGGCCGGTGAGGCGCGCGCCCGACATGCCGTAGGGATGGCCGACCGCAATCGCGCCGCCATCGACGTTGATCTTCTCGGGGTCGATGCCGAGCTTGTCGCGGCAATACAGCACCTGCACCGCGAAGGCTTCGTTCAGCTCCCAGAGGCCGATGTCGTCGACGGTGAGGCCGTGGCGCTTGAGCAGGCGCGGCACGGCGAAGACCGGGCCGATGCCCATCTCGTCCGGCTCGCAGCCGGCGGAGACGAAGCCGCGGAAGATGCCGAGCGGCTTGAGGCCGCGCTTAGAGGCTTCCTTGTCGCTCATGATGACGGAGGCGCTGGCGCCGTCGGAGAGCTGGCTGGCATTGCCGGCGGTGATCGAAAAGCCTTCGCCGCGCACCGGCTTGAGGCCGGCAAGGCCTTCAGCCGTGGTCTCGGGGCGCGGGCCTTCGTCCTGCGACAGCGTCACTTCCTTCATCGACACGGCGCCGGTCGCCTTGTCGGTGACCGCCATCTGCGTCGTGATCGGCGCGAGCTCGTCCTTGAACTTGCCGCCCTGCTGGGCAGCGGCGGTGCGGCGCTGGCTCTCCAGCGAATACTCATCCTGCTTCTCGCGCGAGATGCCGTAGCGCTTGGCGACGACTTCGGCGGTGTCGATCATGGGCATGTAGACCTCGCCCTTGATCTTTAGCAGCGCCGGGTCCTGGGCGTGGAAGCCGTTCATCTTGTCGTTCTGCACGAGGCTGATCGATTCGCCGCCGCCGCCGACCGCGATCTCGACGCCGTCGAAGATCACCGAGCGCGCGGCGAGCGCGATCGCCTGCAGGCCCGAGGCGCATTGCCGGTCGATGGTGGTGCCGGCGACGGTCACGGGGAGACCTGCGCGGAGCAGCGCCTTGCGCGCGATGTTGCCGCCGGTCGCGCCCTGCTGCAGCGCCGCGCCCATCACGACGTCCTCGACCTCCTTCGGATCGACCTTGGCGCGGGCGACGGCCTCGCCAATGGCGTGGCCGAGCAGCGTTGCGCCCTCGGTGGCGTTGAGCATGCCGCGATAGGCCTTGCCGATCGGGGTGCGGGCGGTGGAAACGATGACGGCGTCGGTCAAGAGCGACCTCCTGGTTGCTTGGATTGTGCTGGTTTCTGCTGCTGGCGCAATTCGTGGCGCGACAATTTTCCGACCGGCGTGCGCGGCAGATCGTCGACGAACTCGACCGCTGCCGGCAGCTCGTGCTTGCCGACCTTGCCGGCGAGCTGCGCGCGCAGCTCGTCGAGCGAGAACGGCTTGGCGTCCGGCTTGAGCTTGATGAAAGCCTTGGCGGCCTCGCCGCGATACTGGTCGGGAATGCCGAGCACGATCACCTCGTGCACGCCTGGAATGGTGTAGATCGCCTGCTCGATCATCTGCGGATAGACGTTGAAGCCGCCGGAGATGATCATGTCCTTCTTGCGGTCGACCAGGAAGAAATAACCGTCGCTGTCGACATAGCCGATGTCGCCGGTGAGGAAGCGGCCGTCCGAAAAGGACTCCGCGGACTCCTTCGACTTGTTCCAGTAGCCCTTGGTGACGTTCGGGCCCTTGATGCGGATCTCGCCGACTTCGCCCGGCGGCAGAACCTTTGTGGGGTTCTCCAGCGAGACCACGTCCATCTCGATCCCGGGCAGCATCAGGCCGATCGACCCCGGCTTGTCCGGTCCCGTCGGCGGGTGGCCGGTGCCGGGCGAGCAGGTCTCGGTCATGCCCCAGCCGCTGCGCAGCTTCTTGCCGACCTTGCGCTCGAAGAAGTTCGCGATCTCCACCGGCAGCGGCGCGCCGCCGGAGCCGATGACGGCGAGCGAGGAGAAGTCGCGCTTGTCGAGATCAGGCAGTGCCGCGATCGCGATCCACATCGTCGGCACGCCCGGGAAGTACGTCGCGCGCTTGATTTCGATGTCGCGCATCACCGCCTCCACATCGAAGCGCTGGTGGAGCGAGATCAGATTGCCGCGGCTGAGCGAGGACAGCAGCACGACGGTGAGCGCATAGATGTGGAACAGCGGCAGCACGCAGATCACGCGCTCGACGACGTCGCCGCGCGCCGCACGCGACGGCTTGCCCCAGACATCGTAGATCGACACCGCGGAGGTGAGATTGCCGTGGGTGAGCATCGCGCCCTTGGGCAGGCCGGTGGTGCCGCCGGTATATTGCAGCAGCGCGACGTCATCGGCGGTCACGGACGGCCACTCTGCCGGCGCTGTCGCGCCCTCGACGAAGCTCTTGAAGGTGACGATGCGGGGATCGTCGGGGATCGGCGCCTGCGGCGTGCCCACCTTGCCCCAATCGTTGTCCTCGCAGACGACCAGGCGATCGATCAGGCCCTTCTCCAGGAACTTCAGCGCGGTCGGCAGCAGCGCCGCGAGGTTGGAGGTGACGAGCAGGCGCGAGCCGGAATCCGAGACCTTGTGCGTCAGCGCGATCTCGCCGTCGAGCGGGGAGAGATGCGCGACGCGGGCGCCGGCCTTCAGCGCGCCGAAGAAATTGACGGGGTGATCGGGCGTGTTGCCGAGGAACAGGGCCACGGAACTGGTCTTGCCGCAGCCGGCGCGCAGGAACGCCGCTGCCGCGCGCTCGGCCATGGCGGCGAGCTCGGTATAGCTGATCGGACGATCGCGGAATTCCAGCGCGGTGCGCGCGCCGTAATCGGCGGCGGCTTGCGACAAGAGGTCAGGCAGCGAGCCCTGGACGATGGTGTCGTCCCAATGCACGCCCTCGGGATAAAACTGTTCGCCGGGATGGGTCATTATTCTTGATTGGTTGAGCGAGCAACTAACAGAGACCGTCATTCCGGGGCGCGACAAAGTCGCGAGCCCGGAATCCATAACCACCAGCTGGGGTTATGGATTCCGGGCCTGCGCCTTGCGGCGCATCCCGAAATGACGAGGGTTGAGATGAAGCGGCCATCACGCCGCCTTCGACGCCGCCGCCAGCGACGCGAACGTCTTGCCTTCGGCCGCGAGCTTCTTCAGCAAGGGCGCGGGCTCGAGGCTCGGATCGTTGGTCTCCTTGGCGTAGAAGGAGAGACGATCGGCGATGTGCTTGAGGCCGACGGTGTCGGCCCAAAACATCGGGCCGCCGCGGTAGATCGGCCAGCCGTAGCCGTAGAGCCAGACCACGTCGATGTCGGAAGGACGCGCCGCGATGCCCTCTTCGAGGATCTTCGCGCCCTCGTTGATCATCGGGTACATCATGCGCTCGAGGATCTCCTCGTCGCTGACGACGCGCTTCTTGCGGCCGAGACGGAGCAGCGTCTCGTCGATCAGCTTCTCGACCTCCGGATCGGGCAGTGCCGAGCGACTTCCTGCTTCATACTTGTAGTAGCCCTTGCCGGTCTTCTGGCCGAAGCGGCCGGCTTCGCAGAGTGCGTCCGCGATCTCCGACTTGATGCCGCGGTCCTTGCGCGAGCGCCAGCCGATGTCGAGGCCGGCGAGATCGCCCATCGCGAACGGTCCCATCGGCATGCCGAATTTGGTGACCACGGCGTCGACCTGCTGCGGCAAGGCACCTTCGAACAGCAGCTTTTCCGACTGCTTGCCACGCTGCGCCAGCATGCGGTTGCCGACGAAGCCGTCGCAGACGCCGACCACGGCCGGCACCTTCGCGATCTTGCGCGCGATGGTCACAGCGGTGACCAGCGCATCCGGCGCGGTCTTGTCGGCGCGCACGATCTCGCACAGCTTCATGACGTTGGCGGGCGAGAAGAAGTGCATGCCGAGCACGTCCTGCGGCCGCTTGGTCGACTTCGCGATCTCGTCGATGTTGAGGTAGGAGGTGTTGGAGGCGAGCACGGCACCGGGCTTGACGTATTGGTCGAGCTTGCCGAACACTTCCTTCTTTACGGCCATGGTCTCGAACACGGCCTCGATCACCAGGTCAGCATCACCGACGTTCTCGATGCCGACGACGCCGTTGATCAGCGCCATGCGCTTGGCGGGCGCGTCGGCCGGAATGCCACCGCGCGCCGCGGTCGCTTCCCAGTTCTTCTGCATGATGCCCATGCCGCGCTTGAGCTGCTCCTCGCCGGTCTCGATCAGGGTGACGGGCACGCCGGCATTGGCAAAGGACATCGCAATGCCGCCGCCCATGGTGCCGGCACCGAGGATGGCGACGCGGTTCACCGGCCGCGACTTGGTGCCTTCAGGGACGCCGGCGATCTTGCTGGCCTCGCGCTCGGCGAAGAAGGCATAACGCTGCGCCTTGGACTGGTCGCTGGAGACGAGCTTGAGGAAGCCCTCGCGCTCCTTCTTCAGCCCCTCGTCGAACGGCAGGTCGATGGCGTAGCCGACGGCGTCGGCGGCGGCGAACGGCGCTTCCAGGCCGCGCGACTTCTTGGTCATGGCGGCGACCGCATTGGTGAAGATCGAGCGGTCGGCCTTGGCCGCCGCGAGCTTGGAATCGTCGTCGCGCAGGCGCCGCAGCGGGCGCTTCTCGGCGAGCAGCTTGCGCACGAAGGCTTCGCCGCCGGAGGCCGGACCTTCGACGATCTCCTCGATCAGGCCATTCTTGAGCGCTTCGGCAGCACCGATCGGATCACCGCCGACGATCATCTTGACCGCGAGTTCCGGCCCGACCGCGCGCGGCAGGCGCTGGGTGCCGCCGGCGCCCGGCAGCAGGCCGAGCTTCACCTCGGGCAGACCGAGCTTGGCTTCCTTCACGGCCACGCGGAAATGACAGGCCAGCGCGACCTCGAGGCCGCCGCCGAGCGCGGTGCCATGGATCGCGGCGACGACCGGCTTGGGCGAGTTCTCGATCTCGGCGAGGACGTCGTTGAGGGCGGGCGGCTTCGGCGGCTTGCCGAACTCGGTGATGTCGGCGCCGGCGATAAAGGTGCGGCCGGCGCAGGTCAGCACGATGCCCTTGATCGCGGGATCGGCGATCGCGGCCTTGATGCATTCGAGAATACCGCCACGCACTGCGGCACTCAGCGCATTGACCGGAGGACTGTTGACCGTGACGATCCCGACTTCGTCATGACGCTCAAGCTTGACCACTTCGCTCACGGCTTCCCTCCTTGGTGGGGATTTACTTTTGTTCGATTTCGCGGTGCGGAATTTAATTCCGCATCTTGACGGCAGGGTTATTTTGAAGCACGGACGTTGTCAACGACTCCGCGCAAGAAGCAGATCAGGGATGAAGCGTACAGGCAAGAAGACTGCGACCGATCGGAATTTCGTCGTCGCGCTTTCCCGCGGACTAGATGTTTTGCGCGCATTCCAACCCAGCGACGGACTTCTCGGCAACCAGGAGATCGCCGCGCGGACGAACCTGCCCAAGCCGACCGTTTCGCGCCTGACCTACACGTTGACGAAGCTCGGTTATCTGACACCGGTTCCCCGTTTCGAGAAGTATCAGCTCGCGCCCGCCGCGATGGCGCTCGGCTATGCGGCGTTGTCCAATCTCGGCGTTCGGCATTTGTCCGAGCCATTTCGCGAGGAATTGATGCGCGCGACCGGCGGCGCCGTCGCGATCGGCGGCCGCGACCGTCACAGCATGATCTATTTCGGGCAAAGTCGCGGCAGCGAGACGGTCGGCGTTCAACTGGACGTCGGCTCCCGCGTGCCGATTGCAACCAGCGCGATGGGCCGCGCCTATTTCTGGGCGCTCGACGAAGAAGGCCGCGCCGAGGTGTCCCGCATCCTGCGCGAACATTACGGCAGCCGCTGGCCGAAGATGCGCGACGGACTGGAACGTTCCGGCGAGACCGTTGCGAAATACGGTTTCGCGATGTCCGTCGGCGACTGGCACGACGACATCGGCGCCGCCGGCGTCGCGCTCAAGCTCAACGACGGAACCGGACCTTACGCATTCAATTGCGGCGCGCCCGCATTCCGCTTCACGGAAGAGCGTTTGATCAACGACATTGGACCGCGTCTGCTGGCGATGGTAAGGAACATTGAAGCGGCACTCGGGGGACTGATGCCGCAATCCAAAAAAGAAGTCAGCAAAAAGCTGAAATCAGGAGGAAAAGTTGCGCGTGTGGCCGAGGGGTTCAGATAGCCTTTGTCATCACCGGGAGCGGTTCGCATCGCCCCTTCGCCCACTGACGTGTGTGGGCGAGACGAGATGACGCAGGCACAGCTCGCGCGGGGGACATCGCCCCTGCTCGCGGTTCGCGACGTCAGCGTCGTGTTCGGCGGCATCATCGCGCTCAACGGCGTGTCCTTTGACATGCACAAGGGCCAGATCCTCGGATTGATCGGCCCCAACGGCGCCGGCAAGACCACGCTCTTCAATTGCCTCTCGCGGCTCTATCAGCCGTCGTCGGGCGACATCCTGATGGAAGGCGTGAGCATCCTGTCGCGGCCTCCGCACCGGATCGCCGAGATCGGCATTGGCCGCACCTTCCAGAACGTGGCGCTGTTTCCGAACCTCTCGGTGATGGACAACGTCCGCGTCGGCGCCCATTCGAAGACCTCCAGCGACATCATCAGCGACTCGCTTCGGCTCGCCTGGGTCCGGCGCAGCGAGACCGAGGTCAACAAGAAGGTGCAGGAGATCCTCGCCTATCTCAAGCTCGAGGACGTCGCCCACACCATCGTGTCCGGCCTGCCCTTCGGCACGCAGAAGCGCGTCGAGCTGGCGCGCGCGCTCGCGGCCGACCCGAAGATCCTGCTGCTCGACGAGCCGGCCGGCGGCCTCAACCACGAGGAAGTCTATCTGCTCGGCGACCTCATCCGCCGCATCCGCGACGACCGCCACATGACCGTGCTGCTGGTCGAGCACCACATGGGCCTCGTGATGTCGATCGCCGACCACGTCGTCGCGCTGAATTTCGGCAAGAAGCTCGCGGAAGGCACGCCGGCCCAGGTGCAGGCGGACCCCGACGTCATCAAGGCCTATCTCGGGAGCAAGGACCAATGACGACGCTGCTCAACGTCAAGGACCTGCGCGCCTATTACGGCCAGGTCCAGGCGCTCCATGGCCTGTCCTTCTCGCTCAACGAAGGATCGTTGACGACGCTGCTCGGCGCCAATGGCGCCGGCAAGACCACCACCCTGCGCGCGATCTGCAACATGGTGCGTTCCACCGGCGCGATCGAGTTCGAAGGCAAGCCGCTCAGCAACCGCTCTACCGAGAGCATCGTGCGGTTCGGCATCGCCCACGTGCCGCAGGGCCGCGGCACCTTCACGACCATGACGGTCGAGGAGAACCTCCAGCTCGGGGCCATCACCCGCAAGGACAGCGCCGGCATCGTTTCCGACATCGAGCGCATGTACGCGCATTTCCCGGTGCTCAAGCAGCGCCACACCCAGCAGGCCGGCACGCTCTCGGGCGGCGAGCAGCAGATGCTCGCGGTCGCCCGTGCGCTGATGCTGCGGCCGCGCCTGATGCTGCTCGACGAGCCGTCCTTCGGACTGGCGCCGTTGGTCGTGCGCGACCTGTTCGGCATCCTCGGCAAGATCAACCGCGAGGACAAGGTGTCGATCCTGGTGGTCGAGCAGAACGCCCAGCTCGCGCTCGAGCTCGCCGACCAGGCCTACGTGATCGAGACCGGACGCATCGTGATGTCGGGCAATGCCAAGGACATCGCGAACAACGAAGAAATCCGCAAATCCTATCTGGGTTACTGAGGAGCCGGCACGATGGAGCTGTTCACCAACCAAGTGCTGGCCGGCATCGCCACGGGCGCGATCTACGCCTGCATGGCGCTCGCCGTGGTCATGATCTACCAGGCGATCGACCATCTCAACTTCGCGCAGGGCGAGATGGCGATGTTCTCGACCTTCATCTCCTGGCAGCTGATGCAATGGGGCGTGCCTTACTGGGCCGCCTTCATCCTCACGCTGGCGCTCTCCTTCATCGCCGGCATCGCGATCGAGCGCATCCTGTTCAAGCCGCTGGCGAAAGCGCCGGTGCTGACCAACGTCGCCGGCTTCATCGCGCTGTTTGCGATCATCAACTCCTCGGCCGGCCTGATCTGGGACTTCACCATCAAGCAGTACCCGACCCCGTTCGGCTCCGCGCCGTTCCTGGGCAGCCAGCTGATCTCGACCCACCAGGCCGGCATGATCGGCGTCACGGTGCTGCTGCTGCTCGGCCTCTACTTCTTCTTCCAGTACACGCGCATCGGCCTGGCCATGCGCGCGGCCGCCTCGGTGCCTGAATCGGCCCGCCTCGTCGGCATCAACACGTCCTGGATGATCGCGCTCGGCTGGGGCATGGCGACCGCGATCGGCGCGATCGCCGGCATGCTGATCGCCCCTGTCGTGTTCCTCGAGCCCAACATGATGGGCGGCGTGCTGATCTACGGGTTTGCCGCCGCCGTGCTCGGTGGTCTCACCAGCCCGTTCGGCGCCGTGGTCGGCGGCTTCCTGGTCGGCATCTTCGAGAACCTCGCCGGCACCTACATCCCCGGCGTCGGCAATGAGCTGAAGCTCCCGATCGCGCTCGCGCTGATCATCTCCGTCCTGGTTGTCAAACCCGCTGGCCTGTTCGGCCGGCACATCGTCAAGCGAGTTTGATCATGAGCGCTGCAGAAGAAGTCGTTGCAGAAGGCCACGAGGCGGTCGAGGCTGTTCCGAAGCGGGCCATGACGCTGGGCACCGGCACCTCGCTGGTGGTGCTCGCGGCACTGCTGATCGCACCCGTTTTCGTCAAGAACTTCATCATCTTCCAGATGACGATGCTCCTGATCTACGGGCTCGCGGTGCTGGCGCTGAACATCCTGACCGGCGGAAGCGGCCAGTTCTCGCTCGGCCAGAGCGCGTTCTACGCGGTCGGCGCCTATACGACAGCGGTGCTGATGGAGCACTTCAACGTCAATTACGCGCTGACGCTGCCGATCGCCGGCGTCGTCTGTTTCGGCTTCGGCTTCCTGTTCGGGCAGCCGGCGCTGCGGCTCTCCGGCGTCTACCTCGCGCTTGCGACCTTCGCGCTCGCCACCGCCATGCCGCAGCTCCTCAAGCTGAACTTCCTCGAGCACTGGACCGGCGGCGTGCAGGGCCTCGTCGTCACCAAGCCGGATGCGCCGTTCGGCCTGCCGATGTCACAGGACATGTGGCTGTACTACTTCACGCTCGTGGTCGTGATTGCGATCTACATCTTCTCGGTGAACCTGCTGCGTTCCCGCTCGGGCCGCGCCTTCATGGCGATCCGCGACAACGAGATCGCGGCCTCCGCGATGGGCGTGGACGTCGCGCTGTACAAGACGCTGGCCTTCGGCGTCTCCGCCGCCATCACCGGCATCGCCGGCTCGCTTGGCGCCATTGCGGTGCAGTTCGTCGCGCCCGACAGCTACACCATCACGCTCGCAATCTCGCTGTTCCTCGGCATGGTCGTCGGCGGCGTCGGCTGGCTGCCCGGCTCGATCGTCGGCGCCGCCTTCATCATCTTCGTGCCGAACATCGCGGAGGGCATCTCCAAGGGCCTCTCCGGCGCGGTGTTCGGCGTGCTCCTGTTCCTCGTCATCTACCTCGTGCCGCATGGCGCAAGGCAAGTCGCGATCCTGGGCCAGCAACTCGCCGGTCGGCTCAGGAAGAACTGAAACGTCCATCCAGACTGTTGTTTTAACCAAGGAGACCCAATTGCTTTTCGGAAGAATACTGCGAACCACCGCACTCGTAACGGCGGTCGCGACCCTCACCTCCGGCGCAGCACTTGCCCAGAAGAAATACGACACCGGCGCGTCCGACACCGAGATCAAGATCGGCAACATCATGCCGTACAGCGGTCCGGCGTCGGCCTATGGCATCATCGGCAAGACCGAAGAAGCCTATTTCAAGATGATCAACGACAAGGGCGGCATCAACGGCCGCAAGATCAACTTCGTCACCTATGACGACGCCTATTCGCCGCCGAAGGCCGTCGAGCAGGTCCGCAAGCTGGTCGAGAGCGACGAAGTGCTGGCCGTGTACAATCCGCTCGGCACGCCCTCGAACACCGCGATCCAGAAGTACCTGAACGCCAAGAAGATCCCGCAGCTGTTCGTCGCCACCGGCGCCACCAAGTGGAACGACGCGAAGAACTTCCCCTGGACCATCGGCTGGCAGCCCTCCTACCAGAGCGAAGCGCAGATCTACGCGAAATGGCTGATGAAGGAAAAGCCGAACGCCAAGGTCGCGATCCTCTACCAGAACGACGATTTCGGCAAAGACTACCTCAAGGGCACCAAGGACGGTCTCGGCGCCAAGGGCGCGTCCATGATCATCATGGAAGAGAGCTACGAGATCTCCGAGCCGTCGATCGACGGCCACATCGTCAAGATCAAGGCCGCCAATCCCGACGTGCTGCTGATCTACGCGACGCCGAAGTTCGCGGCCCAGACCATCAAGAAGACCGCCGAGCTCAGCTGGAAGCCGCTCCAGATCCTCACCAACGTGTCGATCTCGGTCGGCAGCGTGATGAAGCCGGCCGGCTTCGAGGCCTCGCAGGACGTGCTGTCGGCGGCCTATGCCAAGGATTCCACCGACCCGCAGTGGAACAACGATCCCGGCATGAAGAAGTGGAACGAGTTCGTCGACAAGTACATGCCTGGCGCCGACAAGACCGACACCGGCATGGTCTATGGCTATGGCGCGGCGTCGACCCTGGTCAAGACGCTGGAGATGTGCGGTGACGACCTCACCCGCGCCAACCTCATGAAGCAGGCCGCGTCGTTGAAGGACTTCGCACCGGACACCCTGCTGCCCGGCGTCAAGATCAACACCAGCGCCACCGACTTCGCCCCGATTTCGCAGCTCCAGATGCAGCGCTTCAAGGGCGAGAAGTGGGAACTGTTCGGCGAGATCATCAGCGGCGACGTCGCCTCCGAGTGACGCTGACGCAATAGTCCAAGTCTGGTCAGTTCAAGTCTAGTCAAATCTGACAAAGCCCCCGCGGGCGACCGCGGGGGCTTTTTGTTGACGTCGGACGTCAATCTTGTTCAATGCGGCGCCGATCCATTCCGGGTGGAGAAAGATGACTGTCGTTCGATTTCAGGTTGCGGCCGTTTCGGCCGCGCTCGCGTTGTGCACTGCAATGAGCAGCCCGGCACTGGCGCAAAAGAAATACGACAGCGGCGCTTCCGATACCGAGATCAAGATCGGCAACATCATGCCCTATAGCGGGCCGGCCTCCGCCTATGCCGCGATCGGCAAGGCCGAGGAAGCTTATTTCAACAAGATCAATGCCGAGGGCGGCATCAACGGCCGCAAGATCAAGTTCATCTCCTACGACGACGGCTATTCGCCGCCGAAGACTGTGGAGCAGGCGCGCAAGCTGGTCGAGAGCGACGGTGTGCTGCTGATCTTCGGCTCGCTCGGCACCTCCACCAACGGCGCCATCCGCAAATACATGAACGAGAAGAAGGTGCCGCAGCTGTTCGTGGCGAGCGGCGCCTCCAAGTGGAACGATCCGAAGCAATATCCGTGGACCATGGGCTGGCAACCGAGCTACGCCAGCGAGGCGCGCATCTACGCCAAATACGTCATGAAGGAGAAGCCGGACGCGAAGATCGGCGTGCTCTACCAGAACGACGATTTCGGCAAGGACTATCTGAAGGGGCTGAAGGACGGCTTAGGGGCCAAGGCCTCGATGATCGTGCTCGAAGACGGCTACGACACCTCGGAGCCCGCGATCGACGAGCACGTCGTGAAGCTGAAGGCCTCGGGCGCCGACGTCTTCCTCAGCATCACCACGCCGAAATTCGCCGCGCAGGCGATCAAGAAGGCGGCCGAGATCAACTGGCATCCGGTCCACATCATCTCCAACGTCTCGGCTTCGGTCGGCGGCGTGCTCGAGCCCGCGGGCCTGGAGATCTCGCAAGGCATCCTGTCGGCGAGCTACACCAAGGACGGCTCCGACCCGCAATGGAATGCCGATGACGGCATGAAGAAGTTCTATAATTTCCTCGCGCAGTACGACCCCAAGGCCAACAAGCTCGATGCCGGCGTGGTGTTCGGCTATGCCGCGGCCCAGACCATGGTGAAGGTGCTGCAGATGTGCGGCGACGAGCTCACCCATGAGAACGTCATGAAGCAGGCCGCTTCATTGAAGGATTTCGAGCCCGACACGCTGCTGCCCGGCATCAAGATCAACACCTCCGCCGATAATTTCGCCCCGATCGAGCAGCTCCAGATGATGCGGTTCAAGGGCAGGAAATGGGAGCTGTTCGGCGACATCATCTCGAGCGAGCTCGGCCACTGAAGCCGCGCAACTCAAAATCGCCTCCGACTGATTAATCAACTCAAGACAGCGGCGCCGTCTCGCAGTCGCACACGAGCGCGCGCCGGTCATTGACTACTAAAGGAGCAGCCCTGCGACACAGCCGCGGGGGCTTTCTGTTGAAGGCTCCCGGTAAATCGTATTGAATTGCGTCCGCGCCGCCAAAATCATCAAGCCAAGAAAAGGGACGCACACACACCAAGAAAATAGGGAGATAGGAATGCCCGCTGTCACCGGCAAACTTGCGGCCGCGTCACTGGCGCTTGCGCTCATTGCGGCCTCGGCCTCCACTGCATCGGCCCAGAAGAAATACGATACCGGCGCGACCGACACCGAAATCAAGGTCGGCAACATCATGCCCTACAGCGGACCGGCCTCCGCCTACGGCATCATCGGGCGGACCGAAGCCGCCTATTTCAAGAAGATCAACGACGAGGGCGGCATCAACGGCCGCAAGATCAATTACATCTCCTATGACGACGCCTACTCGCCGCCGAAGACGGTGGAGCAGGCCCGCAAGCTGGTCGAGAGCGACGAGGTGCTGTTCATCTTCAACTCGCTCGGCACGCCGCCGAACTCGGCGATCCACAAATACATGAACTCGAAGAAGGTGCCGCAGCTGTTCGTCGCGACCGGCGCCACCAAGTGGAACGATCCGCAGAACTTCCCCTGGACGATGGGCTGGCAGCCCAACTACCAGAGCGAGACGCAGATCTATGCGAAGTGGCTGCTCAAGAACAAGCCGGACGCCAAGATCGCGGTGCTTTACCAGAACGACGATTACGGCAAGGACTATCTCAAGGGCCTCAAGGATGGCCTCGGCTCGAAAGCCGCCTCGATGATCGTCATCGAAGAGAGCTACGAGACCTCCGAGCCGACCATCGACAACCACATCGTCAAGCTGAAGTCGACCGGTGCCGACGTCTTCATGAACATCACGACGCCGAAATTCGCCGCGCAGGCAATCAAGAAGAATTCCGAGATCGGCTGGAAGCCGCTGCACTTCCTCAACAACGTCTCGGCCTCCGTCGGCAGCGTGATGAAGCCGGCCGGCTTCGAGAACGGCCAGGACATCATCTCGGCCGACTATCTCAAGGACGTGTCGGATCCCGCGTGGAACAACGATCCCGGCATGAAGGAGTTTCTGGCGTTCATGACCAAATACTTCCCCGAGGGCGACAAGCTCGATAAGGGCACGATCGTCGGCTATGCCGTGGCGCAGACACTGGTCCAGGTCTTGAAGCAGTGCGGTGACAATCTCACGCGCGAGAACATCATGAAGCAGGCGGCGAACGTGAAGGACTTCCGCACCGAGGCGCTGCTGCCGGGCGTGAAGGTCAACACCTCGCCGACCGATTTCGCGCCGATCAGCCAGCTTCAACTCGAGAAGTTCAAGGGCGAGAAGTGGGAGCTGTTCGGAGACGTAATCAGCGCCGACGTCGGCGGCTAGCCCCAAACGACAGAGAGCCCCCTGCGCGGCCATCGCAGGGGGCTTTTGCTTGCGTGCGGATTATGATCACGCGATTGCACAATCGAATGATGGTAAAGCCCGCTTACGCTTTGGCGCCTGATGCGGTAGGCAGGGAGCCGGCGATTTTGTCGCCATCATTTCAGTTCGCTGAAGGCCTTCGCCATGACCGACCGACGTCCCCTGCTCCGCGCGCTCTACGACGCCGCCGTTGCCGCCGCCCATCCCAGCACGATTCTGGCGCCGTATCTGCGGCCCGCGCCGAAAGGGCGCGTGATCTGCCTCGCCGCCGGCAAGGGCGCGGGTGCGATGGCCGCGGCAGCCGAGCGGCATTATCTCGACACGCTCAAGCTCGCGCCGGAGCGCCTCGTCGGCATCGCCACCACGCGCCACGGCTACGGCGTGCCGACGCGCCGCATCCGCGTGGTCGAGGCCGGTCATCCCGTTCCCGATGAAGCCGGCCTGAAGGGCGCCGCCGATACGCTCGCGCTCGCTGGCGAGGCCGGGCCCGACGATCTGCTGCTGGTGCTGCTCACCGGCGGCGGCTCGGCGAACTGGATCGCCCCGGTGGACGGCATCAGCTTCGCGCAGAAGCAGGCGGTCAACAAGGCGCTGCTCCGCTCGGGCGCGCCGATCGGCGAGATGAACACGGTCAGGAAACATTTGTCGCGGATCAAGGGCGGCCGGCTGGCGCGCGCCGGCAAGAATGCCGCCGAGATCGTGACGCTGGCGATTTCCGACGTGCCGCACGACGATCCGTCCGCCATTGCTTCCGGCCCCACCGTGCCCGATCCGACCACGCTGGCGGATGCGCGCGCGATCGTCGCGAAGTACAAGCTCGCCATCGACGACGCCGTCCGCCGCGCGCTCGACGATCCCGCCAACGAAAGTGCCAAGCCTGATGATGCCGCCTTCGCGCGCGCGCATTTCGAGCTGATCGCGCGGCCCAAGCAATCGCTCGACGCCGCGGTGAAGCTCGCCAAGGAAGCCGGCTACGAGACCATCGATCTCGGCGCCGATCTCGAAGGCGAGGCGCGCGAGGTCGCGGCCGATCACGCCAGGCTCGCGCTTCAAGCACGCGCGCAAGGCAAGCGCCTCGCGATCCTCTCCGGCGGCGAGCTCACCGTTACCGTGCGCGGCAATGGGCGCGGCGGCCCCAACCAGGAATACGCGCTGGCGCTCGCCGGCCTGTTGAAGGACACACCTGACATTTCCGCTCTCGCCGGCGACACCGACGGCGCCGATGGCGGCGCCGGCCACCCAACCGACCCCGCCGGCGCGCTGATTGATGCTGCGACGTTCGCCAAGATGAAGGCGCTGGCGCTTCAGCCGCAGGCGTATCTGGACAACAACGACGCGACGACGTTCTTCGAGGCGACCGGCGATCTGCTGATGCCGGGACCGACGCTGACGAACGTGAACGATATCAGGGTGATTTTGGTGGATTGAGGCGCCTGCCCAGGTCTCGCTGTCATTCCCCGCGACCCGGCTACGCCAAGGCTTCGCCGGGGTTGAGGTCCAGGGGCGCCGAAGCTTTAGCGTAGGCGGCAGGCGGGTAATCCAGTACGCCGCGGCCTATCGGTTCGATCACAAGCGTCTCGGAGTACTGGATCGCCCGGTCAAGCCGGGCGATGACAGCCGGGCCTCAAAACTCGTTCGCGATTTTCGAGAGCATCCCGATCAGGGCTTCGCGGTTGGCCTGCCCGAGCAGCTCGTTCAGCCGGGACTCGTGCTTGGTGGCGACCAGCTTTTTCGCCCGGGTCAGCACGGCCTTGCCCTTGTCGGTCAACACCAGGATGTGCGAGCGGCGGTCGTTGGTGGAGCGGATCCGCGCGCAGAGGTCGCGGCTCTCCAGATTGTCGAGCATCGCCACGAAGTTCGGGCGCAGGATGCCCAGCGTCGAGGCGATCTCGGTCTGGTTACGGCCCGGATTCTTCTCGACCAGCAGCAGCACGGAGAACTGCGCCGGCGTGAGCTGGAGCGAGGCCATGCAGCGTAAAAAGTTCTCGAACACCTTGAGCTGCGCCCGCTTCAGCACGTAGCCGAGCTGCTCGGAGAGCTCGCCAAGCTGGAGGGCTTCAGGCTGGGCCTCGGCCGCGTCCTTGCGGCCCTTGGCCGCGTCGCCGGGCTTTTCAGAAGACTTTTCGGCGGTTTTGGAAACGGTCATCGCCTCGTGCTCGTGATCCCGCTAAATTCGGGGCGGGTCGTCCGCCCCACCCTTGAAGTTATATTTGATAATTGTTATGGACCATATCAAATATCGTCAGCGTTTCAATGGCTGTGAGCGGACCGTCCACCGCAATTGCGGAGCCCGGTCCCGATCTTTGAGGGGGAGCGTCCGGTCTTGAATACCACCATCATGCTGTTCCTGGTACAGGACGGCATCACCAATGGCGCGATCTATGCGCTGCTCGGCCTGGCGCTGGTGCTGGTGTTCGCCGTCACGCGCGTCATCCTCATTCCCCAGGGCGAATTCGTCACCTACGGCGCGCTGACCTATGCCTCGCTGGCCGCGGGCCAGATGCCGGGCACGGCAAAGCTCGCGCTGGCGCTGGGCATCGGCGCCTTCGTGTTCGACCTGTTCGTGGCGCGCAAGGCGCTGCACGGCCGCCTGATCGTGCGCAGCCTCGTCACCAACGTCGTGCTGCCGGCCATCGTGCTGGCGCTGACCATCTACTTCGCCGCCCAGAAGCCGCCGGTCGCGGTCTGCATCGCGCTGTCGCTGGTGATCGTGGCGATGATCGGCCTCTACCTCTACCGCATCGCGTTCCAGCCGCTGGCGCACACCTCCGTACTGGTGCTGCTGATCGCATCGGTCGGCGTCCACCTCGCGCTGCAGGGCCTCGGCCTGCTGTTCTTCGGCGCCGAAGGCCAGCGCGGACCTGCCGTGCTGTCCGGCTCCTTCACCGCCGGTGCACTGCGCTTCACCGGCCAGAGCATCACCGTCTACGGTATCACCATCGCCTTCATCGTCGGGCTCTGGCTGTTCTTCGGGCTGACGCTCTACGGCAAGGCGCTGCGCGCGACCGCCGTGAACCGGCTCGGCGCCCGCCTTGCCGGCATCCGCACCACGCTGTCCGGCCAGATCGCCTTCCTGCTGGCCTCCGTCATCGGCGCGCTGTCGGGCATCATGATCGTGCCGATCACGACGCTCTATTACGACTCCGGGTTCCTGATCGGCCTCAAGGGCTTCGTTGCCGCAATCATCGGCGGCCTCGTCAGCTATCCGCTCACCGCCGTCGCGGCGCTGGTCGTCGGCATCGTCGAGGCGTTCTCGTCCTTCTACGCCTCCAACTACAAGGAAGTGATCGTCTTCATGCTGCTGATCCCCGTGCTGCTGCTGCGCTCGCTCGCCGCGCCCGCGGTCGAGGAAGAGAAGGACTGACGCGCATGCAGAGCCGGCTTCCCATCCTCATCTTCGCGCTTCTCATGGCGGCGATCCCGCATCTCCCGGGCATGCCGCCGTTCTGGATCGTGCTGCTCGACAATATCGGCCTTGCCGCCCTCGTCGCGATGGGCCTCGTGCTGCTCACCGGCGTCGGCGGCCTGACCTCGTTTGGCCAGGCGGCTTTCGTCGGGTTCGGCGCCTACACCACCGCGGTGCTGTCGACGGCCTACGGCCTGTCGCCGTGGCTGACCTTGCCGCTGTCGCTATTGGTCAGCGGATCGTTGGCGGTGCTGCTCGGGCTGGTGACCGTCCGTCTCTCCGGGCACTATCTGCCGCTCGGCACGCTCGCCTGGGGGCTGGGCCTGTTCTATCTCTTCAGCAAGCTGGAATTTTTGGGAAGAAACGACGGCATCTCGGCGATCCCGCCGCTGTCGATCGGCTCATTCAAGATGCTTTCGCCCGGCTCGATCTATTACGCGATCTGGGTTGCCGTGATCCTCTCGGCCCTGCTCACGATGAACCTGCTGGATTCCCGCACTGGCCGCGCCATCCGCGCGCTGCGGCGCGGACACGTCGCGGCCGAAGCGTTCGGCGTGCACACGCCGCGCGCAAAGCTCCTGGTGTTCATCCACGCCGCGGTGCTCGCCGGCCTCTCCGGCTGGCTCTACGCGCATCTCCAGCGCGCCGTGAACCCGACGCCGTTCGGCGCGCAGGCCGGCATCGAATATCTCTTCATCGCGGTGGTCGGCGGCGCCGGCTATGTCTGGGGCGGCGTGCTGGGCGCGGCGATCGTCGTGGTCCTGAAGGAGGTGCTGCAAAGCTATTTGCCGCTGATCCTGCCCGGCTCCGGGCAGGTCGAGACCATCGTTTTCGGCATCCTGCTGGTGGCGCTGCTCCAGCTTGCGCCCGGCGGCGTCTGGCCCTGGCTGATGTCGTTCCTGCCCGAGCGCACCAGTGGCAAGAAGCCGGACACCTCGCTGAAACTGGAGCAGCGCACCCGCGCGGCCGGCCAGTCCGGCGTCCTGCTTCAGGTCGAGAAGGCACGAAAGCAGTTCGGTGGCGTGATTGCGGTCAACAACGTCTCCTTCGACGTGCAGGCGAAAGAGATCGTCGCGTTGATCGGACCGAACGGCGCGGGCAAGAGCACGACGTTCAACCTGATCACCGGCGTCCTGTCGGCGACCTCAGGCTCGATCTCGGTGCTCGGCAAGAAGGTCGACAGAGCGCCGCCGCAGGAGATCGTCAAGCTCGGCATCTCCCGTACCTTCCAGCATGTGAAGCTCGTCCCTGATATGACCGTGCTGGAGAATGTCGCGATCGGCGCGCATCTGCGCGGCCATTCGGGACCGATCTCCTCGATGCTGCGGCTCGACCGCGCCGATGAAGCGAGGCTGCTCGCGGAGGCCGCCCGCCAGATCGAGCGCGTGGGCCTCGCCGAGCAGATGCATCAGCTCGCAGGCTCGCTCTCGCTCGGCCAGCAGCGCATCGTCGAGATCGCGCGTGCGCTGTGCGTCGATCCGATGCTGCTGCTACTCGACGAGCCGGCCGCCGGCCTGCGCCACATGGAGAAGCAGCGTCTTGCCGCGCTGCTGCGCGAATTGCGCGACGGCGGCATGAGCGTGCTTCTTGTCGAGCACGACATGGGCTTCGTGATGAACCTCGCCGACCGCATCGTGGTGCTCGATTTCGGCACCAAGATCGCGGAAGGCACGCCCGCCACGATCAAGACCAATCCCGAAGTGATCAAGGCCTACCTCGGAGTGGCCGCATGAGCGCGCTGTTGTCCGTCGCCGACGCGCATGTCGCCTATGGCAAGGTCGAGGCCGTGCGTTCGGTCTCGCTCGAAGTCGGCGCCAACCAGATCGTCACCATCGTCGGGGCAAATGGCGCCGGCAAGACCACGCTGCTTTCCGCCATCATGGGCATCTTGCCGCTGAAAGGCCGCGTCACCTTCGCCGGTCAGGATTTGTCACGGCTCGACATCGAGGACCGCGTCGCGATGGGGCTCGGCCTCGTCCCCGAGCACCGCGAGCTGTTCGTGACCATGAATGTCGAGGACAATCTCGAGCTCGGGGCCTTCCGCATCGAGCGCAGCAAGGCGAAAGCCTCGATGGAGCGCGTCTACACGCTGTTTCCGCGGCTGAAGGAGCGGCGCAAGCAACTCGCGGGCACCCTCTCCGGCGGCGAGCAGCAGATGCTCGCGATGGGCCGCGCCCTGATGGGCGAGCCGAAGCTCTTGATGCTGGACGAGCCGAGCCTCGGCCTCGCCCCGATCATCGTCGCCGACATCTTCCGCATCGTCACCGAGCTGCGCGCCAGCGGCGTCTCCGTGCTGCTGGTCGAACAGAACGCGCAGGCCGCGCTGAAGATCGCGGACCAGGCCTATGTGATGGAGCTCGGCGAGTTCGTGCTCAGCGGCAAGGCGAGCGATGTCGCGGCGAACGAGCGCGTGGCGGCCAGCTACCTCGGCTTCCAGCACGAAGGCGCGAGTGTGATCTGATTTCTTGGCTGGCTCCTCTTCCTTCTCCCTCGTTGGAGAAGGTGGCGCGCGTAAGCGCGCCGGATGAGGGGTTCTCTCCACGAATGACGACGTGGGACCATCGCCGGTAGAGAGACGCCCCTCACCCGTCTCGCGGCTACGCCGCGAGCCACCCTCTCCCGCAGGGGGAGAGGGTGTACCTTGCGAGCCGCGCTAGCTTTCGCTTGAAGGCAGACTCGCTTTTCCCTTCAACGCCGCGACCTCCGCTTCCAGCTCCGCGATCCTCGCGTCCCTCGCCGCCAGCACTACCGCAACATCCGGCGCATCGAACTTCTGCGGAATGTGCTGCGGGCAGTTGGTGTCCCACGCTGCGATCTTGAACAGGATCACCTGCTCCGGGCGCGCGCGGTACCCCTTGGGCATCAGCGACGTCGTTAGCGCCTCATCGTCCTCGACGACGCGCGCCTCGCCCCAGATCTTGACGCGGCGGCGATGGGCGTAGTCCATCACGAAGATATAGGCCTTGGGATTCTCGGACAGGTTTCCCTGCGTGATGTATTGCCGGTTGCCGGCGTAGTCCGTGAAAGCCAGCGTCTGCTTGTCCAGCACCTTCAAAAACCCCTTGGGGCCGCCGCGGTGCTGGATGTAGGGCTGGCCATCGCCCGACGCGGTCGCGAAATAAAAGCTGTTGGCGTCAGCCAGGAACGCCGCAAGGTTCTCGTCGACCTCGGTGCGCCATCCGCGCTGCTCGGCATGAGCATAGCCTTCGCGTGATCCCTTTCGTGTCTGGATCGATTTCACCGCCGGCGTGAACGCCACGTCGCTGGCGTAGGTGTGAGTTGCCGTCATCGGAACATCTCCTGAAATCCCGGCGCATCCCTGCGTCTTTCGCTGTCTAAAGTGGACCTTCCGGCGGGCAAAACAATCTGGCCACTTGACACTTCATCATTGCAATATATGCAATAATACCGTGGACCGCCTCGAAGCCATGCACGTCTTCGTCACCGTCGCCGATCTGCGCGGCTTTGCGCCGGCGGCGCGCAAGCTGCAGCTGTCGCCATCGGCCGTGACGCGGCTGATCGCGGCGTTGGAGGAGCATCTCGGCGCGCGGCTGCTGCAGCGCACCACCCGGCAGGTGAGATTGACCGATGTCGGCACGCGCTATCTGGAGCGCGCGCGGCGCATCCTCGCCGATGTCGAGGAGGCCGACGGCTCCGCGCGCGAGGAGCGCAACCGGCCGAGCGGCCGTCTGGTGGTGTCGGCGCCCCTCGGCTTCGGGCGGCTGCATGTCTCGCCGGTCATGACCGATTATCTCAAGCGCTATCCGGAGGTCACGGCCGAGCTCAGGCTCTCGGACAACCTCGTCAATCTCGTCGAGGACGCGGTCGATGCCGCGGTGCGGATCGGCCATCTCGCCGATTCTTCGCTGGTCGCACGCCAGGTCGGCGAGATGCGGCGGATCACGGTGGCGACGCCGGGCTACCTGAAGCGCCACGGCGAGCCGAAGACGCCACAGGAATTGCTCGCGCACCAGACCATCGCGTTCGGCCCCTACGCCAATTGGCACTTCGTCCAGGACGGCCGCGATATCGAGTGGACGCCGACGCCACGTTTTACCAGCAACAGCGCCGACGCCGCCCTGCAATATGCAGAAGCCGGCGGGGGCATCACGCGGGTGCTGGCCTATCAGGCCGCAGAGGGGTTGAAGCGCGGGCGGCTGAAAATCGTGCTGGCGAAATACGAGCAGCCGGCGCTGCCGATCCACATCGTCTATCCGACCTCGCGTTTGCTGTCGGCCAAGGTGCGGGCGTTCGTCGATCTCGTGGTGGAGACGGCGGAGTGGAGGTTTGGGTGAGGTCTCCCTCTCCGTCATGGCCGGGCTTGTCCCGGCCATCCACGTTCTTTGACGCGGAAAGTCAGAACGTGGATGCCCGGGACAAGCCCGGGCATGACGACGGAAAGGGCGGGGGCTCACCCCTTCTTCGGCACCACGCGGAACGTCCCGCTAGCGCGTGCGATCACGGCGTCATCGGCCTTTGCGAGACTCTGCGCGAAACAGATCGTCTTGCCGGTCCTGATCACGTCGCTCTCGATCGCGAGCCACTGGCCGATCTCGGCGGAGCCGACGAAATCGACCGTGAGCGAGATCGTGACGAACGAGGTGGTCCAGTTCGTCATCTGCGCGCAGCTATAGCCCATGGCGTTGTCCGCGAGTGCGGCGATGAGGCCGCCATGGATCAGGCCGCGGCCGTTGGTGTGCGGCTTGGCGAGACGCAGGCCGATGATCACGGCCTTGTCGGTCTTCTTCGCGTAGAGCGGCTCCCACGGCTCGGTGAGCGGACTCTTGCGGGAAAGCGGCTCGAAGCCGTCGGGGATGTCGGTGTCGGTCATAGCGTGTCTCGCGTTGCTGGTTGGCGTCATTGAACGCGATGTGGATGACAGTTTCACTGCCTACAAAGTTTTAAACGGAATTTGCGCGGGTGTTTGAAATGGGCACTCCCGTCATTGCGAGGAGCGAAGCGACGAAGCAATCCAGACTTTCTCCGCGGAAACAGTCTGGATTGCTTCGCTTCGCTCACAATGACGATGTGGAGAAAGCACGCGATGCCGTAGGGTGGGCAAAGGCGCATAGCGCCGTGCCCACCATCTCGTAGCAAACGCAAAAGCTGGTGGGCACGCTGCGCTTTGCCCACCCTACGGCACCCTCCTAAAACGGCAGCCCCACATAGTTCTCCGACAGCGACGTCATCGCGGCCTGCGACTGCGTGACGTAGTCGAGCTCGGCGAGCTGGATGCGCCCGCCGATGGTGCCGGTGTCGGGGAATTTGTGCAGCATCGAGGTCATCCACCAGGAGAAGCGCACCGCTTTCCAGACCCGCGCCAGCGCCGTGGCGGAATAGGCGTCGATGCCGGCGTTCGATTTCTCGTCGTAGAATTCGCGCAGTGCGTTCGACAGATAGTGCGCATCGCTGGCAGCTAAGTTCAGCCCCTTCGCGCCGGTCGGCGGCACGATGTGGGCGGCGTCGCCGCACAGGAACATCGTGCCGAACCGCATCGGCTCGGCGACGAAGCTGCGCAGCGGCGCAATGCTCTTCTCGATCGAGGGGCCCGTGACCAGACTGTCGGCCGCCTCCTGGTCGAGCCGGCGCTTCAATTCGTCCCAGAAGCGGTCGTCCGGCCATTGGTCGACATGGTCGTCGAGCGCGCACTGCACGTAGTAGCGGCTGCGCTTGGTCGAGCGCATGGTGCAGAGCGCAAAGCCGCGGGCGTTGTTGGAATAGATCAGCTCGTGGCTGACAGGGGGCGTCTCCGAGAGGATGCCGAGCCAGCCGAACGGATAGATCCGCTCGAACTCCTCAATCGCCGTGGCCGGGACGCTGGCGCGGCTGACGCCGTGAAAGCCATCGCAGCCGGCGATGAAGTCGCAATCGATCGTGTGGGTGACCCCGTCCTTGACATAGGTGACGCGCGGCCGACTACCGTCGAAATCGTGCGGCTGCACGTCCTTGGCCTCGTAGACCGAGGTGAGACCCGCGGCCTTGCGCGCATTCATCAGGTCGAGCGTGACCTCGGTCTGGCCATAGATCATGACCGTCTTGCCGGTCGCGGCCTTCATGTCGATGCGGTGACGGCGGCCGGAAAAGGCGAGCTCGATGCCTTCATGCACCAGGCCTTCGGCATGCGCCCGCGCGCTGGCGCCGATCTGGTCGAGCAGCGCGACGGTTCCCTCCTCGAGGAGGCCGGCACGGATGCGGCCGAGCACGTAGTCTGGGCTCTGCCGCTCCAGAATCACATTGTCGATGCCGTATTGGTGCAGCAGTTGCCCAAGCAACAATCCGGCCGGCCCGGCCCCGATGATTGCGACTTTTGTCCGCAATACTTGCTCCTCCCGATCCTGTAGGTTTTCGCCGCGGCTCGCTTGTCGCGTCGGTCCGCGCAAGATAATTATATCATATAATCGTTGGGCAAAAGGGGAGTGCGCCCGAGCAGCAACAAATCCATGCAACATGGCTGACGTAGATGACGCGGCGGCGCGCCGCGCCAGTTCCGGCTTGAACGCGCCGGCAAATTAGATAACATGTTAATTAATGAGACCGGGCCATCGAAGCCCGCCGTCGAAACAGGGAGAGACGACCGATGAGGAAAGCCTGTCTGGCGTTGCTGCTGGCAGCAAGCGTGAGCCCCGCGTTCGCGCAGGACAAGACCTTCGACCTGAAGGTTTCGCACTGGGTGCCGGCCTCGCATCCGCTGCAGAAATCCCTGGAAGACTGGGTGGCCGCGGTGAATAAGGATTCCGGCGGCACCATCACGGGCAAGGTGTTTCCCGCCCAGCAACTCGGCAAGGCTTTCGACCATTACGACATGGCGCGCGACGGCATCGCCGACGTCACCTACGTCAATCCCGGCTATCAGCCCGGCCGCTTCCCGATCGTCGGCGCCGGCGAATTGCCGTTCCTGATCTCGGACGCCAAGGGCGGCTCGATGGGCCTGGACGCCTGGTACCGCAAATATGCCGAGAAGGAGATGAAGGACGTCAAATACTGCCTCGCCTTCGTCCACTCGCCTTCGTCGTTCCATTCCAAGACGAAGAAGATCGTGATGCCGGAGGACGTGAAGGGCCTGAAGATCCGTCCCGCGCACGCCACCATGGCGAATTTCGTCACCTCGCTCGGCGGCACCAATGTGCAATCCTCTGCGCCTGAGGTCCGCGACATCATCGAGCGCGGCGTTGCCGACGGCGTCACCTTCCCCTGGGGCTCGCTGGTGCTGTTCGGCATCGACAAGGTGACCAAGTACGACATGGAGGCGCCGCTCTACACCACGACCTTCGTGTTCGTGATCAACAAGGACAAGTACAACGCGATGTCCGACAAGCAGAAGGCCGCGATCGACAAGAACTGCTCGACCGAGATGGCCGGCGTGGTCGGCGAGCACTGGGGCAAGTTCGAGGACGCCGGCGTCGACAAAGTGAAGGCGGAAGCCGGCCACGAGGTCTACAAGCTGACGCCGGAACAGACCGCCGCCTGGAAGAAGGCCGCCGATCCCTTGGTCAAGACCTGGGGCGAAGGCGCCAAGAAGGCCGGCGCCGATCCGGACGCGGCGCTTAGCGAGCTGAAGGCGTCGCTGAAGAAGTACAACGCGCTGGCGGAATAGCGCCAAGCTGCGGCCGCGGCCAGCTCTCTTCTTCCCGCTCTCCCCGTTCTTACGGGGAGAGGGTTGGGGTGAGGGGCTGCTTCCGCAGAGACGGTGACAGCTCGATTCGCGGAGAGTCCCCCCTCACCCGAATTCGAGCGACGCTCGAATTCGACCTCTCCCCGCAAGCGGGGCGAGGTGAAGTGCGCGGCGAGACCGAGATCAAACAATGACAGCACACGACGTGACACCTCCCATGAAGCGCTCCTGGATGGACCGCATCATCGACACGATCGAATGGATCGCGGCCGGCTTCGTCGGTATCGTCGCGCTCGACATCTTCCTGTCGGTGCTGCTGCGCAACACGCTGAACTACTCGATCCCCGATTCGTTCGATATCGGCCGCATGCTGCTCGGCATCCTCATTTTCTGGGGCATCGCGGCGACGTCCTATCGCGGCACCCACATCACGGTCGACCTCGTCTGGGGCAATGTCGGGCCGCGCTACCAGCGCTGGATCGACGTGTTCGCAACGCTGGTGCTGCTGTTCGTCGTCACCGTGCAGACCTGGACGCTGTTCGACAAGGTGCGCGGCACCTACAACGACAACGTCCAGACTTTCGACATGCACATGCCGACCTGGCCGTTCTTCGCGGTCGCGTGGATCGGTGATGCCGCGGCCGTGCTGCTGATCGCGATCCGCACCTACCGCCTGATCTTCCATCCCGAAGACATGCACGATCCCAAATTGAAGGCGACGGAGTAATCATGAGCACCGATGCCGTCGCCTTAATCGGCTTCGTTTCCCTGTTCGTCCTGATGCTGCTGCGCGTGCCCGTCGGCATGGCCATGGGCCTCGTCGGCGTGACCGGCTTCGCTTATCTCGTCAACGGGACGGCCGCTCTGAAGCTGGTCGGCCAGACCTCGATGCGCACGGTCACCGACTACACCTTCGGCGTCATCCCGATGTTCCTGCTGATGGGCTCCTTCGTCAGCAATTCCGGCATGAGCCGCGAGCTGTTCCGCGCCGCCAACGGCTTTGTCGGGCATCTGCGCGGCGGGCTCGGCATTGCCACCGTCGGCGCCTGCGGCGGCTTTGCCGCGATCTGCGGCTCCTCCGTCGCGACCGCCGCGACCTTCTCCGCCGTCGCCTACCCCGAGATGCGCCGCTTCGGCTATCCGCAGTCGTTCGCCACCGGCGTGATCGCCGCCGGCGGCACGCTGGGCGCGATGCTGCCGCCCTCCACCGTGCTCGCGGTCTACGGCATCATCACCGAGCAGGACATCGGAAAGCTTTTCATCGCCGGCATCATTCCGGGCCTGCTGGCAATGACCATGTACATGATCACGATCTTCCTGATCGGTCATTTCCGCCCGGACTTCCTGCCCAAGGGCAAGGTGCTGCCGTGGCGCGAGCGCTTTGCGGGCCTGAAAGACATCTGGGCGCCGGTCTTGCTGTTCGTGTTCGTCATCGGCGGCCTCTACGGCCTGCCGTTCCTGCCGCGCTTCACGCCGACCGAAGCCGGCGGCGTCGGCGCCGCCGGCGCCTTCATCATCGGCGTCGTCACCGGCCGGCTCAACCGCGAGAAGATCCTGGCCTCGCTGCTGCAGGCGACGCGCACCGCGGCCGCCGTGTTCACCGTGCTGATCGGCGCGCTGATCTTCGGCTATTTCCTCACGGTGACGCAGACGCCGCAGAAGGTCACCGAATTCCTCACCGGTCTCGGCCTCGGCCCCTACGGCGTGCTGGCGCTGATCATGGTGATGTATCTCGTGCTCGGCTGCCTGATGGACGCCATGGCGATGATCATCCTCACCGTGCCGATCATCTTTCCCGTCATCACGCATCTCGGGTTTGATCCGATCTGGTTCGGCGTCATCATCGTGATGACCGTCGAGCTCGGCCTGATCCATCCGCCGGTCGGGATGAACGTCTTTGTCATCAAGAGCGTGGTGAAGGACGTTTCCTTCTCCACGATCTTCAAGGGCGTGATCCCGTTCGTGGCGACGGACCTGGTGCGGCTGGTGATCCTGATCGCGTTCCCGCTGCTGGCGACCTGGCTGCCGACACGCATGATGGCGAACTAGTGAACGCCTACTGCGCGACGCGCTGTTGTCCCCTCTCCCCTTGTGGGAGAGGGTGGCTCGCCGCGGAGCGGCGAGACGGGTGAGGGTATCTCTCCGCCCGCACACTTGCGTTTGCGGAGACAACCCCTCATCCGGCGCTTCGCGCCACCTTCTCCCACAAGGGGAGAAGGAAGAGCACTGCGCTTGGCGCAATCGATCGGAGAGAAGCGATGACCACACCGGCGCTCGAGACCAAATACGTCTTCACCGTCACCGCAAAAATCGGCGACGTCATCACGGCCGGCGATACCGGCATCGGCGTCCGCCGCATCATCCCGATTATCGGCGGCGAGGTGACGGGCGCGATCACCGGCAAGGTGCTGCCGTTCGGCGCCGACTTCCAGACCATCCGTCCCAACGAGCTGATCGATCTCGAAGCCAAATACGCCTTCGAAACGGATGACGGCGCCATCGTCTATGTCGAGAACAAGGGCATGCGCTTCGGCCCGGTCGAGCTGCTGCAAAAGCTCAAGCGTGGTGAGCCGGTCGATCCGAAGCTGATTTACTTTCGCACGGTCCCGAAATTCGAGACGGGGCACGAAAAATATCGCTGGCTGATGCAGCACGTTTTTGTCGGCTCAGCCGCACGCCATGCGGATCGCGTGGTGATCGACGTGCATCAGGTGCTGTGAGAAGCCTGCCACCTCGTCATTGCGAGCGCAGCGAAGCAATCCAGGATCTTTCCGCGGAGAGACTCTGGATTGCTTCGCTGCGCTCGCAATGACGGTGGATGCGGCAACAGCAGCGTATCACAAGGCCGTAGAGACCCCTGACCGCCGGATGAGATCCAGGCAATTCAATCCCCGCTGGGGGTGATATCCTCCCCGCCCTCCTTGACTCCCCCAGAATTCGTTATACAACATAACTATTCTGACAAGGACGCAAATGACACAGGGAAACGCCGAGACCGCTGACGCGGGCGCCTCCGGGCTTTTGAGGATCGAGCGGGCGGACCGGGTTCTGACCGTGGGCCTGAACCGGCCGGCCAAGCGCAATGCGCTCAATGACGGCATTATCCTCGAAATCGGCGAGTGCTTTGCCTCCCTGCCCGAGGATATCGGCGCGGTCGTCATCCACGGCATCGGCGATCATTTCTCCTCCGGCCTCGACCTCTCCGAGCTTCAGGACCACGACGCGACCGGCGGCCTCCTCCATTCGCAGATGTGGCACCGGGTGTTCGACCGCATCCAGTATAGCCGCGTGCCCGTGATCGCTGCGCTCCGGGGCGCGGTGATCGGCGGCGGGCTGGAGCTTGCCTGCGCCGCCCATATCCGCGTCGCCGAGCCCTCGACCTATTTCGCCCTGCCGGAAGGCCAGCGCGGCATCTTCGTCGGCGGCGGCGGCTCGGTGCGGCTGCCGCGGCTGATCGGCGTTGCCAGGATGATGGACATGATGCTGACCGGCCGCGTCTATAGCGCGACCGAAGGCGCCTCCTACGGCTTTACGCAATATGTGACGGAGGCCGGCAACGGGCTCGGCAAGGCGCTGGAGCTTGCAACCAAAGTCGCCTCCAACGCGCCGCTGACGAACTTCGCCGTGCTCCAGGCACTGCCGATGATCGCGGAGGCCAATCCGCAGGCCGGCCTGTTGATGGAGTCGCTGATGGCAACAGTTGCGCAGAGCGACAAAGAGGCAAAACGCAGGATCCGCGAATTCCTCGAACACAAGACCGCAAAGGTGAAGCCGAAGTCATGAGCGGGCAGCCGTCCTCTTCCAGCATGGAGCGCGGCGCGAGCACTTCCCCGCTGCGGCCCATTTCGTTCGGCGATCCCGTCGTCAACATCGAGCGGCGCGACGACGGCACGATTTACCTGCGGCCCAAACAGCCGCTCGGCGACTATCCGGTCCGCCTCACCGACCGCCTGCATCATTGGGCGACGACGACGCCGGACCGCGTTTTCATGGCCGAGCGCGAAGGCGGCCGCGGCTGGCGCAAGATCACTTACGCAGAGCTGCTCGCCGCCAGCCGGCGCATTGCCTCCGGCCTGATTGCGCGCGGTCTGTCGGCGGAGCGGCCGGTCGTCATCCTCTCAGGCAATTCGATCGACCACGCGCTGCTCGCGTTCGGCGCGTTCTATGCCGGAATTCCGTTCTGCCCGGTGTCGCCGGCCTATTCGCTGGTGTCGAAGGATTACGGCAAGCTCTCTTACCTGATGAAGCTGCTGACGCCCGGCCTCGTCTTTGCCGAGGACGCCGGCAAGTTCGCGGATGCGCTCGCCGCCAATGTCACGCTCGGCACCGAGATCGCCGCGTCCTGGGGCAGCGTGCCGGGCCGCGACGTCACCCTGCTCGCCGACCTCATGGCGACGCCGCTCCACGGCGATCTCGACGCGATACACGACAGGATCGGCCCCGACACGATCGCGAAGTTTTTGCTGACGTCGGGCTCGACCGGCAATCCCAAGGCCGTCATCAACACCCAGCGCATGATCTGCGCCAACCAGGTGATGCTGCGCGAGACGCTCGCCTTCCTCAAGGACGAGCCCCCGGTCATCATCGACTGGCTGCCCTGGAATCACACCTTTGGCGGCAACCACAATATCGGGCTGACGCTCTACAATGGCGGCTCGATGTATCTCGACGCCGGCAAGCCGGTGCCGGGCGGCATCGAGGAGACCGTGCGCAATCTCCAGGAGATTTCGCCGACGGTCTATTTCAACGTGCCCAAGGGCTATGAATCGCTGCTGCCGTATTTGCGCGACGACCAGGGCCTGCGCGCAAAATTCTTCGACCGGCTGCACGCGATGTTCTTCTCGGGCGCCGCGCTGTCGCCGTTCGTCTGGAACAGCCTCGACGAGCTCGCGGTGAAGGAGAAGGGCTACCGCGTGCCGATGCTGACGGGCCTTGGCGCCACCGAGACCGCGCCGTTCTTCATGTCGGTCAATCCGCGCACCAGCCGCTCCGGCCATGTCGGGTTGCCCGTGTCAGGCAATGACGCCAAGCTGGTGCCGAACAACGGCAAGATGGAAGTGCGCGCCAAGGGGCCGAACGTAATGCCCGGCTATTGGCGTCAGCCCGAAATCACCGCGAAATCCTTCGACGAGGAAGGATTTTACAAGATGGGCGACGCGCTCAAGCCCGTCGATCCCGACGATCTCAACGCCGGCTTCGATTTCGACGGCCGCGTCAGCGAAGACTTCAAGCTCGGCAGCGGCACCTGGGTCAGTGTCGGCCCGCTGCGTGCGCGCTTCGTCGCGGCCTGCGCGCCGCTGGTGCGCGACGTCGTCATCGCCGGCATCAACCGCGACGAAATCTCCGCGCTGGTGCTGCTCGATCTCGACGGCTGCCGGCTGATCAACCCGACGCTGCCGGCCGACGATCTCACCGTCACCGCCCGCGACCGGCTGGTGCGCGAGGCCTTCCGCGAGCGCCTGACGCGTTTTCTGTCTTCGGCCACCGGTTCCTCGACGCGGATCACGCGCGCGATCCTGCTGGATACGCCGCTTTCGATCGACAAGGGTGAAGTCACCGACAAGGGCTCGATCAACCAACGCGCGGTGCTGGAACATCGCGACGCGCTGATCGAGGAGCTCTACGCTGCCAATCCATCGGACCGTGTGATATCGGTCGGCTAAGAAACCATCGCCAAAGGAGAACGCCATGTTGTTGAAGGATCAGGCAGTCATCGTTACCGGCGGCGCATCGGGACTGGGCGCTGCGACCGCGCGAAAGCTGGCGGCGCAGGGCGCCAAGGTCGCGGTGTTCGACCTCAATGCCAAGCTTGCGGAGACCGTCGCCGCCGAGCTCAAGGGCGTTGCCGTGACCTGCGACGTCTCCGATGCCGCCTCGGCCGAGGCTGCGATCACGCAGGCGACCAAGGCGCATGGACCCGCGCGCGTGCTGGTCAATTGCGCCGGCATCGGCGTCGCCAAGCGCGTGGTCGGCCGCGACGGGCCGATGGCCCTTGCCGATTTCGACAAGGTGATCAAGGTCAACCTCATCGGCACCTTCAACATGCTGCGCCTCGCCGCAACCGAGATGTCCAAGCTCGAGCCGCAGGCGACCGGCGAGCGCGGCGTCATCATCAATACGGCGTCCGTTGCCGCCTATGACGGCCAGATCGGCCAGTCGGCCTATTCGGCCTCCAAGGGCGGCATCGTCGGCATGACGCTGCCGATCGCGCGCGAGCTCGCGCAGTTCGGCGTCCGCGTGCTGACGATCGCGCCCGGCCTGTTCCTGACGCCGCTGCTCGCCAACCTGCCGCAGGAAGCCCAGGACTCGCTCGCCGCCGCGATCCCGTTCCCGCGCCGGCTCGGCCACGCCGACGAGTTCGCCGCGCTCGCGCTGCACATGGTCGAGAATTCGTACCTGAACGGCGAAGTGGTGCGCCTGGACGGCTCGCTGCGCATGGCGCCGAAGTAAGGCGCAACGAAAGCAGGGCCATCGCATGTTCGTGAACCGGCGCGACGTCCAGATCCAGTGGGGCGACTGCGACCCCGCCAACATCGTCTATTACCCGCGCTATTTCGCGATGTTCGACGATTCGACGTCGACCCTGTTCGAGGTCGCCGGATTCTCAAAGCAGGATTTGGTCCGCAAATACGGCCTGGTGGGCATCCCCATGGTCGACACGCGGTCCAAGTTCTACATCCCCTCGACCTATGGCGACTGGATCACCATCGAAACGAAGATCGAGAGCATCAAGCGCTCGAGCTTCGAGGTGAAGCACAACGTCTACAAGGGCGAGGCGCTGGCGATCGAGGGTTTTGAGACCCGCGTCCTGGTCCGCCGCGATCCCGTTAACCCCGACAAGCTGAAATCGGCACCGTTTCCGGCGGAAATGGTAGCCAAATTCACGGGGAGCTAGGTCTGGAGCTAAATCGCCGCATCACCAAAAGAGGGGGCTGAATTACCCCCCGATTTCTGCTTTCAAAGAAACACGTCAAGGGAGGAATAGATGAAACGCTTTTACCTGACCGCCGCCATCGCTGCGGCGACGCTTGCCCTGCCGGCTCTGCCTGCGCTGGCCCAGACCAGCGAAATCACCATCGGCATCACCACCACCACGACCGGCCCGGGCGCGGCGCTCGGCATTCCCGAGCGCAACGCGCTGGAATTCGTGCCGAAGGAGATCGGCGGCGTGCCGCTGAAGGTGATCGTGCTCGACGACGGCGGCGATCCCACCACGGCGACCACCAACGCCCGCCGTTTCGTGACCGAATCCAAGGCCGACATCATCATGGGCTCGGCACTGACGCCGCCGACCATCGCGGTCTCCAACGTCGCCAACGAGGCCGGCATTCCGCATTTCGGCCTGGCGCCGTTCCCGATCACGCCTGAGCGCATGAAGTGGTCGGTGGCGATGCCGCAGCCGATCCCGATCGTGGGCAAGGTGCTGTACGACCACATGAAGTCGAAGGGCGTGAAGACCGTCGGCTATATCGGCTATTCCGACTCCTATGGCGACCTCTGGTTCAACGACCTGAAGGCCCAGGCGGTGCCGATGGGCATCACCATCGCCGATGAGGAGCGCTTCGCCCGCCCTGATACGTCAGTGACCGGACAGGTGCTGAAGCTCGTCGCCGCCAACCCCGACGCGATCCTGGTCGGCGCCTCCGGTACCGCGGCCGCGCTGCCGCAGACCGAGCTGCGCGAGCGCGGCTATCAGGGCCTGATCTACCAGACCCATGGCGCCGCCAGCATGGACTTCATCCGCATCGCCGGCAAAGCAGCAGAAGGCGTGCTGATGGCCTCCGGTCCCGTCATGGACCCCGAGGACCAGCCGGACGAAGCCGCCACCAAGAAGCCGGGCCTCGCGCTCAACACCGCCTATGAGGCCAAGTACGGCCCGAACAGCCGCAGCCAGTTCGCCGGTCACTCCTATGATGCGTTCGAGATCCTCAAGCGCATCATTCCGACGGCGCTGAAAACCGCAAAGCCCGGCACACCGGAATTCCGCGAAGCGATCCGCCAGGCGCTGCTATCGGAGAAGGAGCTGGCAGCGAGCCAGGGCGTCTACAACTTCACCGAAAAGGACCGCTACGGCCTCGACGAGCGCTCGCGCATCCTGCTCACGGTGAAGAACGGCAAGTACACGCTCGTGAGGTAAGGCGCGGCGAAAGTTTTAAGACGACGAGAGCCGGCCCGTTGGGCCGGCTCTTTTGTTTTCACTGGCAGACGTCGTCATGCCCGGGCTTGTCCCGGGCATCCACGTTCTCTGGGCCCTGCCGCAAGCCGTGGATGGCCGGGACAAGCCCGGCCATGACGATGTGGAAGCTCAGTGCCCCATACGCCGGCAACAGCTGAGCGCTAGGCCGCCTGCCGCAGCGGGGTCCAGGCGAACTCCGGATAATAATCGTCCATCATGCGATCGACATAGGCGGTGAGGTTCGCAAATCCCTCGGCGCGCTGACGCAGGCCGGATTCGAAGAAGGGCGTCAGGATTCCGGCGAGCGCGCCGAAGGCGGTGGCATCGACACCGCAGGGCTTGTTGCCCATCAGGTAGGCCTTGTCGCCGAGCTGGACCGAGAGCGCGAACAGCGAACGTACCGCGAGATCGACATCGTCGTCGGGCGCGTGGCGGCCTAGGCCCGAGAGCAGATAGTTCTCGGCGACACGGAATTGCGCATCCTCGCGCAACTTTTCGCGATTGTGCTCCGGCGCGCCGTCGAAGAAATGCGCGGGTCCCTTGGCGAAGTTGACCGGATCGACCCAGCGCGCCCCGACCAGCGCCCAGTAGACGTGATGCTCGATCATGCGCTCGAACGCCCAGGCCTGCGCCCGCTCGGCCAGCGACAGCCCGGCGTCGAAATCGAAGCCATAGCGGCGCTCGATATGGGCGCGAATGAAGGTGGAATCGGCCACCGCCTCGCCGCCATCGTCGATGAACGGCAGCTGCCCCTTGGGCGAGGCCGGCGGCATCGCCCGCTCCTTCCGGTAGGGCAGTCCCGCCATCTTGAGCTGCACCTCGGTCTTGGTGACGAAGGGGCTGATTTCCGGCAGGCCGAAGCCGGCGCCAAAGCCATAAAGCGTGATCATGCGAACTCTCTCCTGGACCTGCGAAATTTGGGCTTGCGAAATTTGGACTTGCGAAACTTTGAGGGAACCTAGTGACCGGCTGCTGCCACCATGGTGGCAGCAGCCGTGATATCTTCTGCGAAACGGGCCCCCCGCCAGGCGCGGGCCATGACATGGCGGGCCAGCGCGTCCGCAGCCTGGGTCAGCAAGCGTGCCATCACGCTTGCGAGAGCAAATCGGAGGTCGACGGCCATGAGATCGAGCGAAACGAGGCGGCCGAGCGCCCAGGCGGACCAGACCTGTGCCCGCAACATCGGAATCGCCGGGCCAAAATGGGTTGGAATGATCATGGACAAATCCTCTTCAGTCGATGTGTTGTCCCGGTATAGACACCCCCTGCTGCCAACATCCTGTCAGCAGCAGCGCGCCATTTTCTGATCCGTCCCCCGATAAGAGAATTGCCATGAGACGCGCCGACCGGCTGTTTCAGATCATCCAGGTGCTGAGGCGCACGCGTAAGCCGCTGACCGCGGACGCGATCGCGGCCGAGCTCGAGACCTCGAAGCGCACCATCTATCGCGACATCGCAACCTTGATCGGCCAGCGGGTGCCGATCCGCGGCGAAGCCGGCATGGGCTACATCCTCGAGAAGGGTTTCGACCTGCCGCCCTTGATGCTGACACCCGACGAGATCGAGGCGGCGGTGCTGGGCGCGCAATGGGTCGCGGGCCATGCCGATTCCGCACTGGCACGCGCGGCCGAAGATTTGATGGCCAAGATCGCCGACACCGTGCCTGAGCGCTTGCGTCCCTTCGTGCTGGAGCCGGCAAGCCGCGCGCGGCCGAGCTGGAACAGGGAGCCGGACCGCCTCGACATGGCGCGCACGCGCACCCAGATCCACGAAGGCAGGAAGATCATGCTGCGCTATCGCGACGAGCAGGGCCGCCCCAGCGAGCGCATGATCTGGCCGATCTCGGTCGGCTATCTCGAAGCCGTGCGCCTGCTTGCGGCCTGGTGCGAGCTGCGCGGCGACTTCCGCAGCTTCCGCACCGATCGCGTCGTGGATGCGAACTATCTCGACGATAAATATCCGGAGCGGCGCGACGTGCTGCGCGCGAGATGGCGGCAGAGCCTGGTCTGGGGCCCGCCAAAGGACACGTGAGCGCGATGGAAGAGACCTCCCCCGTCGATCTGTCGAGCTGGTGCCAGAGCTGCGGCGCCTGCTGTGGCTATTCGGAGAACTGGCCGCGCTTCTCGATCGAGAGCGACGAGGAGCTTGCCGCAATTCCCGAAACGCTCGTCAACGCGCGCCAATCCGGCATGCGCTGCGAGGGCGATCGCTGTTCGGCGTTGCGGGGGGAGATCGGAAAGCAGACGGCCTGCGGCATTTACGAGGTGCGGCCGGAGGTGTGCCGCACCTGCATGCCGGGAGACGCCGAATGCGCGATGGCACGGCGGAAATTCGGACTGCCGGCAATCGAGGTCGCTTAGGCTGGAACGGCTGCAGCTGGAACGGCTTCGCTGACCTCGTCGTCGAACCCGTCCTCAAGCGGTGCAAGCACCGAGAGCGGCTTGGTCGACAGCGTGATCGGCTTGCGGCCCCCCGACAGCGACGGCGACGATTTGACCGCGCTTTCGCGCGACAGCGCGTAGAGCGTCGAGCCGACGCGGCCGCCATTGTCGATCAGGTCACGCTCGTTGCAGCTGGCTGCGATCGCGACCGCCAGCGAGTGCAGATGGCTGCGGCGATAGCAGAACAGCGCCAGCCTGGCGCGCGCGTCAGGGGAAACACTCTCAACCAGCCTCGGCAGGCCACTCTCGCTGGCGCGATACATCTCGCCAAGGAGCTCGTCGCGGACCGGGCAGAAATCGCTTTCATAGGCGTCGCGGCTTGAAAACATTGCAGTTCTCCCTCGATGCCGAAGATGCAGCGCAATTCTCTAATGAAAGGTTAACCACGCCGCCCGGTAGTCACCCGGGGTCCTTGCGCCCTGGTCGCGAATCGGAGGCGACCTGGTGGGTTGAAAACGGGGTTGGCGACCGCATGCGGCCATCCTTCGAGACGCCCGCCATTGGCGGGCTCCTCAGGATGAGGTCTGTTTCTGCTGAAAGATCCTAACCCCTCATGGTGAGGAGGCGCGGAGCGCCGTCTCGAACCATGCAGGCCCGGCAGCCACTCCGGAGAGCCGCCGGCCTCAGTTCGCCGCCATGAAGATGGAAAGGCCGAAACCGGTCAAATGATGCAGGGCCTGGTCGACGCCGATCAGGGTCCAGAACCAGGGATGCTGGAGGTCGACACCGAAATTGGCGGAGACGAACCCCTTGGCGCGGTCGATGGTGATGTGGATCGCGAAGTCGATGAACGCGACGAACCAGAATCGCGGCGCCACGATCAGGATCAGCGGCAGCGCAACCGCGAGGTGAATCAGGCAATGCACCAGAAGCGGCAAAGCCCAGCCGTGCTTCTGGTCCTTGCCGTGCGCCATCCAGGCGGTCTGGAGCACGAAATCGGCGATGATGTGCTTGAAGGTGAGCAGCAACATCCAGCCAATGAGCGCTTCGACCGGAACCGCCGATGACATGGGTGGAAACGACAAGCTGACGCCCTCATTGACGTGACAAGAAAGATCGGAGCGTTAGCGCAACTTCTTTTTGGACCGGTCAAATCGCCGGGACGTGTGATTTATGACATCTCCCGCGACGGAATGCAGCCGGGGGGAACTGGAAAATCGCCAACTGTGGCTAACTGGTGATAGGATGACCAATCGCCGCGGCCAGATCGAGTAAGGTTACCTCCGGCTCGAATTTTGCATTCCGGCATCGGCGCGCTATCATTGTCGGCAGAGAAAATCGTTCTTTTTTCAGACGTTTAGGAATTGCAGGGCGCCCGCCGCGATCGCATCCGCGAGCCGTCCGCCACTCAGGAATAGGGCCGGAGTGCTGCCATGAGTACTGAAGGCCCAACCTCGTCACCGACCGAACCGCCGCCGCGGCGCCCCAAGGTGATCAAGACCAATCAGCAGCAGGTCTTTCTCTACGTCGTGCTGACCCTGCTGCTGTCGCTCGCCACCGTCTGGGGCGGCCGCGCCATGCTGCACAATTCGGAGACGCTGACCTTTGCCGTCGGCACCCCCAACAGCGACGAAGCGCTATTCGCCGCCAAGCTCGCCACGCTGCTGAAGAACAACGCCTCGCGCTTCCGGATCAAGATCGTCAACAACGCAGACAATGCCAAGGCGCTCGCACAGTTCGACCGCAAGCAGGCTGACCTCGCCGTCCTTCGCACCGACGCCAAGGTGCCGCTGCGGGCGCGCACGCTCGCGATCCTCGAGCACGATCTGGTGCTGCTGCTCGGTCCCGGCAACAAGAAGATCAAATCGCTCGCCGAGTTGAAGAAGAAGAAAGTTGCCGTCCTTGCCGAGAACGAATCCTCGCTCGCCTTCGTCCGTAGCATCCTCGACATCCCCGACGGTTCGGACGCCGCGAAGATCCAGATGGCGCCGCAGGGCGCAACGCTCGACAAGCTGTTCGCGCCGGCGAGCGGCTTTGGCGCGGTGATCGCCATCGTCCATGCCTCCAGGGCGGTGCGGGACAAGGCCTATGAGCAGGTCGCCAAGCGCGGCGGCTTCACACTGAACGCGATCGACGAGGCCAAGGCGCTGGCGCGCAAGATTCCCGGCATTTCCAGCGAAACGCTGACTGCGGGCACGCTGTCCGCATCGCCGGAAATTCCCGACGACGACCTCGACACGATCGGGCTCGAATGGCTGCTGGTCGCGCAATCAAGGATGTCGGCGAGCACGGCGGGCGAACTCGCGCGCGTCGTCTATGAGAACAAGTCCGCGCTCGGGCTCGACAACGGCTTCGCCAGCCGAATCGAGCCGGCCTCCGTCGAGAAGGATGCCTACGTGATGGCGCATCAGGGGGCGGCCGACTACATCAACGACGACACCAAGTCGTTCATGGATAAGTACAGCGACCTGATGTATCTGGGCGCTGCTGCGCTCAGCGTGATCGGCTCGATCTTCGCTGCTATCTACGCCAAGATCACCCGGATCGCGCCGGAGAAGGCTGGCGAGCTTTCTACCGCCGTCCTCGACATCGGCGAACGCATCGAGCACGCCCATTCGCTGGACCAGCTCGAATGTCTCCAGGATGAGCTAGAGGGCATTCTGCGCGGCGCCGTCATAGGTCTCAGAGACGGCACGATCAGTACCGACGGACTCGACACCTTCAAGCTCGGCTACGAGTTCGTCCGCGACGAGATCGGCATGCGCCGCGACTATCTCAAACGCCACTGCGGCGAGGCCGACAAGGTCGCCCAGGATACGGCCCCTCCCCAGCAGGACGAGAGCAAGATCGTCGTGGTGAAGACAGCTCAGAGTGCCTGACCTGTCGATCTGACGGGTCTCGCAGCAGCGCCTTGCCGACATTTCCCGCGAATCGCCGGGCCGAATCCGGGAACCGCCCCCATCCACAACCGTTTGCTCCCGGATACAACCGGAGCACGCGCCATGCGTACACTCCTCGTCATCATCCTTCTGGGCATGCTGGTGGCGGCCGGCTATTTCGCCTATTCCGCAATGGCGATCGAGGGCGAGCCGATCCCGACGGAAGGCTATGTGGCGTTGGCGCTGGGAGCGGGTTTCGCCATCGTCGTCGGCATCGGCCTGATGATGTTGCTTTTTTTCAGCAGCCGCCGCGGCTACGACGAGCCGCCACATTTCAGGTAGCGCCCCGGATCCCCACGGCACCGGGCTTGCCGCATGCCTGTCGGACGATGCTGCCGGCAGCCCCCTGCCCGTCGTTGACGGCTCCTGCCCGGGCGGGCACTTTGGCGGCGGCGTCCCAGCCGGGACCGCAAGAGACACGACCGAGCCCGCCTTCCCGCATGTCCAAGCCGCTGATCCCCGCACTGGCCCAGTTCGTGGCCGCCACGGCCGGCCGCAACATGACCAAGGCGGCCTATGTGGCGGTCGGCCTCGGCGTGCTCAGCATGGTGCTGCTGACGGTCAACCCGGCCTACGAGACGGTGCACCGCTGGGTCGACGCCCTGCTATGGGCCTGCCTCGTCTATTTCGTGTTCGAATGGGTGGTCCGGCTGCGCCACATGGCACAGACGGGGCGCCTGTCGCTCTACATGACCTCCTCGGCCGGAGTGGTCGATGCTCTGGGCGCGCTGGCCGTGCCGGTCGCGCTCCTGATCGGCATCGAGCCGAAGACGGCGTGGCTGCTCAGCGTGCTCTGGGTATTGAAGGTGGTGCCGGGCATTCCGGGCCTGCGGCAGCTGCGCCGGGTGCTGGTGCTGGAATCGGGGCCGCTGGTCAGCGTGCTCGTGATCTTCCTGATGGTGGTGTTCCTCGCTTCCGTCGCTGAATATTTCCTGGAACGGGACGTGCAGCCCCAAACCTTCGGCAGCGTTCCCGCCGCGCTGTGGTGGGCTGTCGTCACGCTGACGACGACGGGCTACGGCGACGTCGTGCCGGTGACGCCGCTCGGGCGCATGGTGGCGGCGATGGTAATGATCTCGGGCCTCGGCGTGTTCGGGCTGTGGACCGGTATCCTGGCGACCGGCTTTGCCGCCGAGACCCGCCGCGACAACTTCCTCAAGACCTGGGAATCCGTCAGCAAGGTGCCGTTCTTCGCAGCGCTCGGGCCTGCCGCCATCGCCGACGTCACCCACATGCTGCGCACCATGGAGCTGCCGGCGCGCACCATGATCATCCGCAAGGGCACGCAGGGCGACTGCATGTATTTCATCGCCGCCGGCGAGGTCGAGGTCGACCTGCCCGGCAAGAAGGTCCAGCTCGGCGAGGGCGCGTTCTTCGGCGAGATGGCGCTGCTTGGCAACAACAAGCGCGGTGCCAATGTCTCGACCACGAAGGTGTCGCGGCTGCTGGTGCTCGACCTCGTCGACTTCCGCGTGCTGATGGCGCGGCATCCCGATCTCGCCGAAACCATCGATGCGGAAGCCAAGCGCCGCACACTCGAAAACAAATAAATGGAGACAAGAATGTCGGACACAGCCGACGCAGCCTCAGGCCCCGTGCTCGAACGTGACGGCGCACGCGCCACCATCCGCCTCAACCGGCCCAAACATCTCAACCGGCTCCAGGCCGAGGATCTCAGCGAGCTGGTCAGACTTTTCGACCGGATCGAGGCCGATCCTGATATCCGCGTGCTGGTGCTGACCGGCACGGGGCGGGCCTTCTCGGCGGGCTATGACCTCAACTCGGTTGCCGAGCGCGCGGTCAGCGCCAACGAGCAGCAGAGCGCGGGCTCGGCGTTCGAGGTCGTCGTCAACCGGTTGGAGGATCTCGGCGTGCCGACGATCTGCCGGCTCAATGGCGGCGTCTATGGCGGCTCGACCGACCTCGCGCTCGCCTGCGATTTCCGCATCGGCGTCGACACCGCCGAGATGTTCATGCCGGCGGCGCGGCTCGGGCTGCACTACTACCGAAGCGGCATCAAGCGTTACGTGACGCGGCTCGGCGTCGACAACGCGAAGAAGCTGTTCCTCACCGCGCAGAAGATCAGCGCACCGGAGATGCTGCGCATCGGCTATCTCACCGCCATGGTGCCGGTGGAATTCCTGGACGAGGAGGTCGACAAGCTCGCCAACATCCTCGCCGGCAACGCGCCGCAGGCAATGGCCGGCATGAAGCGCGCCATCAACGAATTCGCCCGCGGCGAATTGGACGAAGCGGCCGCCGATCAGCGCCACCGCGACAGCATGCGCGGCGACGAGATCAAGGAAGGTATCAGGGCGTTCGCGGAAAAACGGCCGCCAAAATTCTGATCACGCCCGCTGCGACCGCATCGCGCGCACCTGCGCCAGCTTGGGATCGCGGACGAGCGCCTGGTAGCGCTTGCTGTCGACGGCGTAAATCGCGATCCGGCCCTCACTGTCGGCATGAACGCCCCAGCCGAAGCGCTTGCCCAGGCTCGACGCCCTCATGCACGCCTGCCCTCGGGAGAAGAACGCTTCACGGGCCGCACGCTTCTCCGTCTTCGTCGCCTTCACATCGAGCTCGCGTCCCGGCGCGGACGTCGCGAAGATCACGTCGTCGGACGTGTGCTTGTAGGGTGCCTTGGCGATCATCCCGTACTGCAGGCACGCCACCGTCGGCTTTCCCGCGCGCAGCGGCGGCTCCTCGCCGGTATGCGCGGGACAGTCTTCAGCGACCCGGATGAAGGTGTTGAAGCAGTTGGTCGTGTGCATCGACTTTGTCATCTGCAACCCTGGATCGTTCAACCACCAGCAGCCGCGGCATGCTGCGCCGCCATCTCGTCGTCGGCCGCATTGATCCGCTGGAACGCGGGACGCGAGGTCATGCGCTCGGCATAGCGAACGAATACATCTTTTTTCGGCACGATGCCGAACATCATCGTCCAGCTGAACGCGACACCCCACAACACATCCGCCGCCGTCATGCGCTCGCCGAGCAGATACGGCCCCTTCGACAATTGCGTCTCGAGCGCGCCCAGCATGGTGTCGTAATCGGCATAGGGCGACTGCATGATCGGCGCCGGCTCGCGCTGCATGAACTTGTCGATCAAGGCCGGCTCGAACGATGCGCCGTAATAGGCGATCCAGCGCAGGTAAGGACCGCGCAGCGGATCGTTCAGCGTGGGCGTCAGCCCCGCCTGCGGAAACAGATCGGCGAGATAGATGGTGATCGCGACCTGCTCGGTCACCAGCGCCTCGCCGTGGCGAACCGCCGGCACCTTGCCGAGCGGATTGATGGCAAGATAGGCGCCCTGGCGCTGCTCGCCGGCCTTCATGTTGAGGACGTGGAGATCGTAGGGCGCGCCCAGCTCCTCCAGCAGCACCCGCGTGCCCGTGGCGCGGCTTTGCGGCGAATAATACAGGGTGATGCGGTTTTGATCGGTCATAACAGGTCTCCATCTGGCCGGCTGGCGATGGCGCTTGTAGCGGACCATACCTGACATCCTGTGTCAGGTATGGTTTAAGGGATCATGCGCGCGAGCAGAATGCTGTCGATCCTCACCACCCTCCAGGCCAGGGGGCAGGTCACTGCGCCCGAGCTTGCGGAAGCCTGCGAGGTCTCGGTGCGCACGATCTATCGCGACATCGACGCGCTCGCGGCGTCCGGCGTCCCCGTTTATGCCGACCGCGGCGCGGAGGGCGGCTATCGCCTGCTCGACGGTTATCGCGTGCGCTTGAACGGCCTGTCGCAGAACGAGGCGGAGGCCCTGTTCCTTGCGGGACTGCCGGGACCGGCCGCGGCGCTCGGGCTGGACGCGGCGATGATCGCCGCGCAGAACAAGCTGATGGCGGCACTCCCTGCCAACCTTCGCGAAGACGCCGGGCGGATGCAGGAGCGTTTTCACCTGGACGCACCCGGCTGGTTCGGCGAGACGGAAGAGCCCAAACATCTGCGCACCATTGCCGGCGCGGCTCTGCGCGGGACGCTGATCAGGATCCGCTACCAGAGCTGGCGCGCGGAGAAGCAGCGCCGCGTCGCACCGCTCGGGCTGGTGCTGAAGGGCGGCAGCTGGTATCTCGCCGGTCACGTCGACGGCAGCACGCGCACCTATCGCATCGCGCGCGTGCTGGACTGCACCGCGCTCGACGACCGCTTCGATCGTCCCGCCGCGTTCGATCTCGCCGCCTATTGGCAGGCTGCGACGCTTCGCCTCGAAGCCGAGATGCATCCCAATGTCGCGATCGTGCGGCTGTCGCCGTTCGGCGTCAAACTGCTCGACGCGCTGAGCCAGCCTTACGTCAAGGCGCGCACCCAGCTTGAAGAGACCGCGGATGCGGACGGCTGGCGCATCGCGCGCGTTCCGACCGGCAAGACGTCATGGCACGCGGCATCCGAATTGTTGCGGCTGGGGTCCGAAGCCGAAGTGCTGGAGCCCGCCGATCTCCGCGAGAAGATGGCGGAGATGACGCAGGCGATGGCTGCGCGCTATCGCGCAGCGGCGCGAAAAGCCTGACAGCGGCGCATTTCACCGAAGCTCACGAAACATTCCTGAAACACGATTCCTGCCTCGCGCCCTGAACGCGTTCGCGTCTCAGCCCGACGGAGAAGCAGGGACACAACAACGGCCTTAGCGCCACACTGGAGAATGAAAATGTTTCGTAAGCTTGCTCTTGGTCTGATCGCCGCTGGTTCGCTCGGTGCTGCCGCTCTCGCGCCCACCGCGGCTTCGGCCCACGGCTTCCATCATCACTGGGGTCCCGGCTGGGGCTTTGGCGGCGTCTACGTCAACACCGGCGTCAGCAACTGCTACCAGGAGCGCGTCGTCAGGACCCGCCATGGCCTGCGCGTCCGCGTCGTGAATGTCTGCGCCTACGGGATCTACTGATATCTGACGCCCTCGACAAAGCTCCGGTCGCATCGCGGCCGGAGTTTTGCATTGGGTTAACCAATCTGCCGATGCCGGCGAAACCAGGCCCAGGTCTCGCGCGTCGTCCTGATATAGCCGCGGCCGCGATGGACGATCTCGTCGTCGACGATCTCGTTCAGCTTCGGCAGCGCGTGAAACGGGATCGAGGGATAGGCGTGGTGCTCGACGTGGTAGGGCATATTCCACGCGAACCATTTGACGATCGCGCTGGTGTAGGTGGTGCGCGTGTTCTGGAAGGCGCTGCGGGTGCGGTCGCAGCCGGTGTGCTCGGCATAGAGATAGGGCCGCAGGAAGGACTGCCCGATGATCAGCGGGACAATCCAGACCCAGAGCAGCAACGCTGAGGAAGACCACAGCGAGAGCGCGAGCAGCAGCGCATAGAGCCCGGCATAGGCGCGCGCCTCGCGCACGATGACGGCGCGCTTGTTTTCGGGAATCCAGGGCACGGTGACCTTGCCGGTGACGGCGTGGCCGAGCATCAACCGGAGGCGGCCGGCGACCTGAAGCAGGCCGCTATAGGCGAGCGCAAGCTGCGTGTCGGATGTCGGCTTCACGCCGACGATCAGCTCCGGGTCCTTGTCCGGATCCTGGGTGTAGCGGTGATGGTCCCAGTGAAACAGGCAGTAATATTCGTAAGGTTGTCCGATGATGAAGGCCGAGGGATAGCCGACCGCAAGGTTGAGGCCACGGCTCCTGAACGCAGTCTTGTGCGCGGTCTCGTGCAGCGCCATGAACAGGAAGGCGACGAAATAGCCCTGCACCGCGATCAGCGGCAGCGCCCATAACACGCCCCAGGCTGAAGAGACCTTCCAGACCAGCGCGCCGACCAGCACGACCAGGCCGTAATGGCTGAGACTTTTCGCGGCCCCCCTGAGGTTCGAGCGCACCGACAATTCGCGCAGCATCGCCGGGCTCAGCGGCTTCAGGCGATGGCCGGGCTCTGAAACAGTCGCGTCAGTCATCATCGAAGGCTCGTCCTATTTGCTGAGAAGCTCTGCGATCTCGGCCTTGAGGAAGGCCTGGTCGCGCGGATTGCTGACGGGGTTGCCGGCGCGATGGCCGTGCAGCGACGGGATCGGATGCAGCACCGCCGATTTTGCGTTGACCAGCCTGCCGAGCTCGTCCTCATTGTCGCGGACATCGAAATAGCGGTCGGTCGCACCCGGCATCAGCAGCATATGCGCCTTGATCGCGGCCAACGCCCGGTCGAGATCGCCGCCGAATGACGCGCAACGACTGATGTCACCACGCTGCCAGATCCCGGCCTGCGCGAGGAGATCGTTGGCATCACGCCGGGCAAAGGTCGCGTCCCAGTTCCGGACCAGATAATCCTCGAGCGAGGTGAAGCCCGCCTCGCGCCAGAGCTCGTCGCGATAGAAGCCGTGCGACATCGCCCAGCCGGCATAGACGCGCCCCATGGCGCGATAGCCGGCAACGGGCTTCTCGACGAAGCGGCCGTCGCGGAAGGCGGGATCACCGGTCAGCGCAGCCTTCACACTTTCGAGGAAGACGTAATTATAGGGCGCGCAGCGCGCACTGCCGCAGACCACCGCGGCCCGCGCGACCATGTCGGGATGCAGCGCCGCCCAGTGATAGGTCTGCATGCCGCCCATCGACCAGCCATAGACCAGCGCGAGTTTTGTGATGCCGAAACGCTCGGTCAGCAGCCGGTGCTGGACCGCGATGGCGTCGTGATAGGTGATTTGCGGGAATGGCGCGTCGCCGAAATTCGATGGCGAGGACGACAGGCCGTTGCCGAACAGGTTCGGGATGATGATGAAGTAGCGCGTAGGGTCGAGCACGCCATCGGGCCCGATCAGCCATTCCGTGTCGTAGTGTTGGGCGCTGAACGAGGTCGGGTAGAGGATAACGTTGTCCCTGGCGGGGCTGAGGGTGCCGTAGGTCTTGTAGGTGAGCTTCATCGCGGGGAAGACGGCGCCGGACTGAAGCGTGACGTCGCCGGCCTCAAAGATCTCGTAGTCGCGCTGCCCGGTCATGCGTCCAACTCCCGCTCACGCGGCCGCAGCATGCGCCCGCCGAGACAACGATGCATTGTTCGTGCCGGACCGGCAAACGCATCGTTGCGTCGCGCTTAATATCTGTACTTATAGTACAGTTATTAGATCAGAACAAGAGGGTATGGTCGTCACGCGTCAGGCGATGGCCGCGATGTATCGCTGCACGGACGCTGCGAATGCGGCCTTGGCGCCGGAGGCGATGTTGCGGCCCCACCAGGCGCCGTAGATGCGGTCAAAGGCGAGCGGCTCCACAGCGGCCGCGATCCGCCGCACCGCGGCGGCGTTGAGCGGCATGTAGTTCGGATAGGAGTACATGAAGCTGACGAAGCGCCGGTCCATCGTCACCTGCGCGATATCGCCGGTGAGCAGCGCACCCTTGCCCTCCGCACCGCGCACATGGTGCAGCATGGTGGCGCCCGCGAAATGACCGCCGGTGCGCAACAGCAGCACATCGTCGGAGATGCGCTGCTGATCGCCGGTCCAGTGCACGATCGAGGGATGCGGACGCGTCACCCATTGGCGATCGTCGGCATGCAGATAGACCGGCACGCCGCCGAACGCCTCGCTCCAGTCGGCAAGCGCGCCATAGTAGTGTGGATGCGAGATCGCGATCGCCTTCAGCCCGCCGAGCGAGCGCACATGCGCGATGGCTTCCGGCGTCGCTAGCGGGACGCAGTCCCACATCAGACAGCCGTCGCCGAGCGGCACCAACAGCGCGCGCTGGCCGATGGCGAAGCTCGGCTCGGACCCGACGCCGGTGAGGCCGAGATCGTCCCGCCAGGCAAGGCGGTGCCGTTCCGCCAACGCTTCGCGTGTGAGGAAGGTTTGGCCCTTCCAGTTCACGAACTGCCGCTCGTCCTCGCAGATCGGACAGGATGCGGGCGGTTTTTCGCCTTCCGGAAATTGGGCGCCGCAGGTTTCGCAGGTCCAGAGAGGCATGGCCGTGATCCAGAAGAAGGAGGGGACACCCACGAGATGACGCCGTAGCCCTCCCATCGCAAGTGCGGAGGAACCAACCCGGCTAGCACATGTTACTTTCCGGTCCGCCCCGGCGCCAGTTGGCCGGTCATGTGAGCCCGTCTTGTCAGCCCTGCTTGTGCAAGACCATTTCCGCCGGCCGTCATTCAACGCTCGATGGCATCGCGCTCCCCTCCCCGCCGCTGTCGGGCTATCTCGGCTACACGTTCGGCTATGTCGCCGTGTTCGTGCTGGCGGCCGTGTTCGGCGCCATCGCGATCGCCTGCGTGCTGATGATCCCCGCAAAGGCGATCGACGACCCCGCCTCGCGCGGCTGCAAGGAGGATGACCCCGACACGCGCCTGATGCGTTCACCATGCTGCTCAAGCACCGGGCGCTGCTAGCGCTCGCGCTTTTTCATCTCGGCACACCGGGCTGCGGCACCAGGTCGCGGTCACAGGGCGTCATCGTGAGTGGCTTATCACGCAATCCAGCGTTTTTGCGGTTGCGGCGCACCGGCCTGACGATACAACCTGCCGTAATTCGCCAACTAATCTGCCCTTCCCGATCGATGATCCAGCCTCAACTCTCATTCGATGGCGACCCGAATGGCCAGGCCTATGAAAGATGGCGCGAGCAGTTTTGCCGCCAGGTCGCCGACGTCGATTTCGTTCCGATCGGGGAAGGACGCGTTCACCGGACCATTTCGCCGGCCATTCTTCCGCGCCTCCGACTCTCGGCCTCGTTCGGCACGCCGATGTCCTTCGTATCGCTGGGGACGAACGACGAATTGGTGATCACGATGTCGCCGAATTCGGCGCTGAGCGGGGCCATGGGACGACGTCCGCTGGAGGTCGCCGCCGGCGACGTCACGATCGGCGACCCCTCGATCAAGGGCGCCCATATCACCCAGACGACGCACGGCAACTTCCAGACCGCGCTGCTGCCGCGCAAGGCGCTGCTGCGCGCGTGCCCGAATGCCGAGGACCTGATTGCGCAGTCGATCCCCGGCGCCAATCCGATCACGTCGATGTTCCTGCGATATTATGACCTCGCGCACACTTATGCCGACAAGCTCGCGCCTGCGGAGCTCGATGCGGTCTCGCAGCATTTGTTCGACCTCTCCGTGCTGATGATCGGAGCGCGCGGCGATGTCGCCGAGCAAGCTCGCATGCGCGGCCTCGCGGCGGCGCGTCTCGAAACCCTCAAATCCGACATCCTGGCCCAGCTCGACAACCCCGCGCTGTCGCTCAGCGTCCTTTCAGCCGCGCACCGGATCAGCCCGCGCACGATTCAGTTGATGTTCGAGCAGGCCGGCATCACCTATAGCGGCTTCGTGCTGGAGCAGCGGCTGCTGCGCGCCGAGCGGCTGCTTCGAAATCCAAACCTGCGCGCGCGCAAGATCATCGAGATCGCGCACCTCGCCGGCTTTCACGACGTCTCCTACTTCCACCGCGCATTCCGCCGCCGCTTCGGACGGACGCCCGACGACGTCAGGAAGCTCTCCGGCGAGATGGGCTAAGGAAACTCAACCACGATCTTGCCGAAGTGACCGCCCTGCTGCATCAGCCGCAACGCGTCCGGCACGGCATCGAAGCCGAACGCACGGTCGATCACTGGCTTCATGCCGTTGCGGCCTATCGCGGCCGTCATCCCCTCGAACATCCGACGGCTGCCGACTGACAAGCCGATGACGTGCAGGTTCTTGGAGAACAGGCTCGGGATTGCGATCTGCTGCGAGACGCCGGTGAGCACGCCGATCACCAGAATGTTGCCACCGACCCTGATCGCCTCGAGCGACTGCGCAAAGGTATCCTTGCCGCCGACTTCAACTACGTGATCGACACCGCCGCCGGTCCAATCGGCCGCGGCCTTGCCCCATTCCGACACCGTACGATAATTGATGGTGTGGTCGGCGCCGAGCGCCTTGGCACGTTCGAGCTTCTCGTCGCTCGACGACGTCACGATCACGCTCGCGCCGACGAGCTTTGCGAATTGCAGCGCGAAGATCGAGACACCGCCGGTGCCCTGCACCAGCACGGTGTCACCGGGTTTCACCCTGGCCTCCTCGAACAGCGCTCGCCACGCCGTGAGGCCGGCGCAGGGCAGCGTCGCCGCTTCCATGAATGAAAGGTGCGATGGAATGCGGCTGACGCCCTCGGCATCGAGCAGCATCACCTCCTGCAACACGCCCGGCCGCGTACCGCCGAGCGCATAGCGGCGGCTTGTCGCCGACACCTTCCCGTCGATCCAGGACTGGAAGAACATCGGACAGACGCGATCGCCAACCGCGATGCGGGCAACGCCGTCACCAACCGCGATGACTTCGCCGGCACCGTCCGAGAACGGGATCAGCGGCAATCTCGTGACGCCGCCCTTGCCCTGCACCGTGAGCAGATCACGGTAGTTGAGCGATGCCGCCTTCATCCGCACCGTGACCTGGCCGGGGCCAGGCGTCGGTTCCGGCAGATCGGCCAGCTCCAACCCCTCGATCGACCAGTCGCGCGCGACCTGCCAGACCTTCATGGCGACCGCTCCGTGCTTACGTTCCAAAATTCGTCTGGATCGCCTTGTCGAGCGTCTCGCCGCCGACGAAGCGCTGGCGCAATTCGCGCTTGAGCAGCTTGCCGCTCGGGTTCTTCGGCAGGCTGTCGACGAAGATGACGCGCTTGGGCACCTTGAAATGCGCCATCTGGCCAGCGCAGTGCTTGATGACGGCGTCCTCATCCAGCGTCTCGCCGGTCTTGACCACGACGATCGCGGTCACCGCCTCGATCCAGCGCGGATCGGGCAGGCCGACGACGGCAACTTCCGACACCGCGGGGATGCGATAGACCATCTCCTCGACCTCGCGGCTCGCGACATTCTCGCCGCCGGTCTTGATCATGTCCTTGACGCGGTCGACCACGGTGATGTGGCCCTCGGCATCGACGGTGGCGAGATCGCCGGAGTGAAACCAGCCGCCGGTGAATGCCGCCGCGGTCTTCACGGGGTCATTGTAATAGCCGGAGAGCAGATGCGGCGAGCGGTGCACGATCTCCCCGACCTCGCCGACTTTCACATCTTCCATCGCCGTGTTGACCACGCGCGTCTCGACATTGAGCACGGGCTTGCCGGCCGAGCCGGCCTTGCGCAGCTGGTCCTCGGGCCGCAGCACGGTCGCGAGCGGCGCGATCTCGGTCTGGCCGTAGAAATTCCAGAATTTGACGTTGGGCAGGCGGCGCTGCAGTTCGAGCAGCACCTCCACGGGCATGATCGAGGCGCCGTAATAACCCTTCTGCAAGGTCGACAGATCGGTCTTGTCGAAATTCGGCGAGCGCAGCATCGCGATCCAGATCGTCGGCGGCGCGAAGAAGGACGTGATCTTGTGCGCCTGGATCAGCGCCAGGATATTGTCGGCGGTCGGCTTGCCCGTGATCACGCCGGAGGCGCCGAGATAGATCTGCGGCCCCAGGAAGACGTCGAGCTGGGCGCAGTGATAGAGCGGCAGCGCGTGCAGGAACTTGTCGTCCGCGCTCATGCCGCCGTCGATGATGCAGCTGACGTACTGCCACATCACGGCTTCATGGGTCAGCATCGCGCCCTTGGGCAGCGATTCCGTGCCGCTGGTGTAGACGATCTGTGCGAGATCGCGGCTGTCGACCGAGGCCTCCAGGAACGACCCGTCGGGGCTGAGGAGATCGTCGAAAGTGGTGATGTCCGCGGGCGACGTGGCCGGATCCTCGCCCGGCAGCCAGATCATCTTCTCGACCGCGCAATCCCTGGCGCTTGCGGCCTTTGCCGGCTCGACGAAATCGGGGCCGGTCGCAAGCAGCTTCGCGCCGGAGCTTTTCAGGATGAAATTGATCTCATCCGGGTTGAGCATGAAATTGATCGGCACCAGCACCGCACCGATCCGCGCCAGCGCGAAGCGCAACGCCGCAAACGCATGCGAATTGCGCGAGAGCACGGCAACGCGATCGCCCTTGCTGACGCCGAGACTGAGCAGGCCGCGTCCGAGCCGGTTGCAGATCGCGTCCATCTCGGCAAACGTCCAGCTCACATCGCCGCAGCTCACTGCAAGCTTGTTCGGCTCGCGCCCCGCCGAACGGCGCAAGAGGTCGCCGATGGAATGCTCGCGCGCTTTCGAGATGGTGGCCGCGATGTCGCCGGTCATGTGCTCCTCCGTGTGATGTCTTTATTTGTTGGATTTCTTGGCTGAAATCTTGCGTCTTCATCAGGCGCCTATCTGCGCCGGGCCGCCTGGGCGTGCTCCATGTACATGTGCTCGACCGACCGATCGAGCGAGGCGATTTTCTCGAAACCGCGCCGCCAGTCCTGCAAGTGCCGGCGCGTCCAGAGCACGCCCGCCTCGCGGTCGCGGCGGCGGATCGCTTCGATCAGATGGCGGTGCGCGGCGACGAGGCGTGGGCCGCCTTCGGCAACGCCGGTCACGATCATCTCTGTGGTCGGATAGAACAGCTGCGCCGCCGGCTCGCGTGCGAGCTGGAGCACGCGGTTCTGCGAGGCCTTGGCGACCAGCACGTGGAATTCGGCATCGCATTCGGCGAGCGTGGCGGGATCGCCGACCACGGCCTCGCTGCGCACGAGATTGTTGGTGAGCTCGGCGAGGTTCTCTTCGGTCGCGCGCTCCACCGCGCCTTCGATGCTCGCCACCTCCAGCGTCATCGAGGCTTCGTAGAGCTCGCGGAACGTCACCTCGTGCAGCACCAGTGCGCGGCTGAGGCGGCTTGCGAGCTTGGTGTAGCGCGGCAGGCAGGCGTGCAGACGGCGCGAGGAATCGCGGCTGATCAAGCCGCCCTCCTCCAGCACACGGATGCCTTCGCGAATGGTCGAGCGGTTGACGCCGAACTGGCGCACCAGATCATGCTCGGTGCCGATGGGATCGCCGGGCTTGATGCGCCCATTGACGATCTCGCGCTCGATGGCGTCGGCGACTTTCTGATAGGCCGGCGCGACATCGATCGGACGGAAGAGCGGCGAAATCGGCACGGTAGCCCCCAATGGCGATTGTCCGACAAACTATAGGATCGCCCCGAAGGCGCGTCAAACTGCGTCATTCATGCCGCAGATGCAGCAAATTGACTCCTTGGGAACCTCGCTCTAACTTTGTCCGACAAAGGGACAGAATAGTCCCGTACAAGAGGAAACGTATCCATGAGACCTATCGCAGCACTCGTGTCTGCGGCCGGCTTGCTGTCGGCTGCCCTGATCGTCCCCGCCTCCGCCCAGCAGACCCCGCTCAAGATCGGCGTGCTCTCCGACTTCTCCTCGGTCTATTCCGACATCGGCGGCCAGGGGAATGTCGAAGCCACCAAGATGGCGATCGAGGATTTTGGCGGCCAGATGTTCGGCAAGCCGATCGAGATGGTCGCAGCCGACGTGCTCAACAAGCCCGACGTCGCCTCCACCATCGCGCGAAAGTGGTGGGAGACCGAGGGCGTCGACATGATCATCGACCTGCCGACCTCGGCCACCGCGCTCGCGGTGATGGAGCTGTCGAAGCAGTACGAGAAGGTGATGATCGTGACCGATGCGGCAAGCTCCGACATCACCGGAAAATCCTGCTCGCCCTACACCGCGCACTGGACCTATGACACCTATTCCAACGCCCACACCGTCGGCAGCGCCATCGTCAAGAACGGCGGCGACAGCTGGTTCTTCCTCACCGCGGACTACGTGTTCGGTCATTCGATCGAGCGCGACACCGGCGATGTGGTGAAGGCAGCCGGCGGCAAGGTGCTCGGCAGCGTCAAGCATCCGCTCAACACGGCCGATTTCTCGTCATTCCTGCTTCAGGCCCAGGCCTCCAAGGCCAAGATCATCGGGCTCGCCAACGGCGGCGGCGACACCATCAACGCGATCAAGCAGGCCGGCGAGTTCGGCATCGTCGCCGGCGGCCAGAATCTGGCTGCGATCGTGATGTTCATCTCCGACGTGCACAGCCTGGGCTTGAAGCTCGCGCAGGGCCTGATCATCACCGAGGCCTATTACTGGGACCTCAATGACAAGACCCGCGCCTTCGGCAAGCGTTTCCAGGAGCGCATCAAGCGCATGCCGACGATGAACCAGGCCGCGACCTATAGCGCCACGCTGCACTACCTCAAGGCCGTGCAGGCCGCCGGCACCAAGGACACCAAGACCGTGATGGCCAAGATGCGCGAGCTGCCGGTGAAGGATGCCTTCACCGACAACGGCATCCTGCGCGAGGACGGCCGCATGGTGCACAGCATGTTCCTGTTCCAGGTGAAGAAGCCCGAGGAATCCAAGGGCCCGTGGGACTATTACAAGCTGCTCGCCGAAGTGCCGGCCGACCAGGCGTTCCGGCCGCTGAAGGACGGCGGCTGCCCGCTGGTGAAGTAACGCTGACGACCGACCTGCATCGCCTCGCGCGGTGCAGGTCCTCTAGCGGCGCCGCAAATCCGATGGGCTGTGGCCGAACTTCCTGCGGAACACCGTGCTGAAATAGGACGAACTGCTGAAGCCCAGCTGATAGGCGACCTCGGTGATCGACAGCGACCGTAGCTCTGGGCGCGTCAGCACGTCATAGCAGCGCTGCAGCCGGCGATCCAAAATCCATTCGGACACCGAGACATCGGTCAGCCGAAAGAGATAATGCAGATGCCTGAGCGAGACGCCATTGCTCTTCGCAATCTTCTCCAGCGACAGATCCGCATCGGTGAGGTGCGCCTCGATCCAGGCCTTGACCGAGCGCAGGCGGGCCTGCGCAGCGGTCGCATCCTCGGAGAATTCGTCCCGCTCGCCCATGTCGAGCGCGAGCGCCAGCACGTCCATCAGCTCACCGCCCAGTCGCGTTCTCGCGGTCTCGTCCAGCGGCGCGCCCTCCGCGGCGAGCGTCGCACAGAACTCGGCGGCGATCCGGCCAAGTCCTCGGCTCGTTGCCATCGTCGTGACGACCGGCAGCCGTCCCTCGCTGAAGCGCGCCGAAAATTCCGCGCGCGGGATTTCCAGATAGAGCGATCGCACCTTGCCGACGCATTCGAGATCATAGGCCTCGGAGGCCGAGAAGATCGCGCTCACGCCGGGATTCGACAGCAGGGTCTGGCCGGCCTGGAGCACGTTGACCCGGCCCTGCTGAACGAATTCGACGTAGTAGCAATCCTTGTCGAGCTTCGCGATGTGCCGCTCGCGGCGCGAGATGCGCTGCTCCGACAGCAGGACGTCGGTCATCGTCACCGCGCCGAACCGTGCCTCGCGAATGAAGCCGTGATAGTCGGACCGCTCCTCGGCGTTCACGTCGACATGGACGTAGACATCGCAGATCGCGCCTTGCCACGCGGCGTAGCGTTTGGACGGCTCCAGATCGTCTGTCGAAAACACCAGGTTCATCGTCCGCCCATCCGTTGCGCCGCCATGATGAACGTCGTTTGTGCATCGCACAAGCTGGCCACGCATCGAGATTCTAGAGGGCCGCCGCCTACACGCAAGACCGTTTGCGCGGAGAAGCAAAAGCTTTGCGCTCCGGAGCAAGCCGCGCTCCGGCATGTGGCCTATGAAGAACAAAAAGCAGTCCACAAAATAGGCGGGAAACGTTCGCTTGCGTCAGGTCCAGTCAACTGCTGCACAGCTTGCCGTGCCGCCCGAATGGCGATGCCCGTGAGCAGGGCCTTGTCATCGCAAATCACAACGCGGTTCACGCAGCCGGTCAAAACCATCGCCGATATCGAGGCGCTGGAGCAGCGGCCTTACGACTCGCTCATCCCCGCCCGCAATCTGCTCGACCTCTTCGAAGCGACGGCGCACCTGCACCCCGAACGTCCCGCGCTGACGGTGCTGACCAAAGGCTCGCGCGAAGCGGGCGACGCGACGCTGACGCATCGGCAATTGCTTGCGGAGATCACGCGCGCGGCCAATCTGTTCCGGTCGCACGGAATCGGCGAGAACGGCGGAACCGCCGCGTTCCTCTGTCCGATCCTGCCGCCGCTGTTTCCCGCATTGCTCGGCGCGCAGGTTGCCGGTGTCGCCAGCTCGATCAACTATCTCCTGAACGAGGACGCGATCGCCGATCTGCTCGAGGCGCAGAACGCGACTGTGCTGGTGATCCCGGCCGAAGCGGCCGATCGCGCGATCTGGGCCAAGGCGGCCAATGTCGCGAAACGCGTCCCGTCGCTGAAGACCATTTTTGTGATGGGCGCGAACGGTCCGCTGCCTGGAGGATTTCTAAACTTCAATGAGACGGCCGCGAGCGCGCGCGGCACACTGGACTTCGCACCTTCGACCGATCGCAATGCGATCTGCGCCCTCTTCCACACCGGCGGGACCACCGGACGACCTAAGCTGGTTCGGCTGACACATGGCAACCAGATCCATGCGGCCTGGAGCTTTGCTCAGGTCCACGGACTGGATGAGCTGGATGCCGCCGTGAACGGTTTTCCGCTGTTTCACGTCGGCGGCACCATGACGCTCGGCTTGTCGATTCTCGCTGCCGGCGGTCATGTGATCATTCCCTCGCCGTACAGCCTCAGAAGTCCCGACGCGATTCGCGACTATTGGCACACCGTGGAGCGCTTCCGCGCGACCATCGTGAGCGGAGTGCCGACGTCGATTGCTGCTCTTGCCGAGGTGCCGATCGTGTCCTCCGATGTCAGCACCGTTCGCATGGCGCTCACCGGCGGGGCCGTGGCTCCCAAGGCTGTCAGCGACAGGTTTCAGGCGCGGACCGGGATTACCTTGTTCGAGACCTACGGGATGACAGAAACCGCGGCCGCGATCGCTTTCAATCCCGGCCGCGGCACTCCCGTGCAAGGCAGCGTCGGCTTCAGGGCGCCGTTCGCAAAGACCAAAATCGTCGTTCTGGCAGATGCCGAACTGAAGACAGAGTGTCCGCCTCTCACGAGCGGTCTTGTCCTCGTGAGGGGACCGCAGGTGTTTCCCGGATACGTCGATCCCCAGCACAACAAGGGCGTGCTCACCGACGACCACTGGATCGTCACCGGCGACGTCGGCTATCTCACCTCGGATCAACGCCTCGTGCTGACGGGGCGTGAGAAGGACCTCATCGTACGAAGCGGTCACAACATCGACCCTGCCGCAATCGAGGACGTCGCGAATGTCTTCCCCGGCGTGCAGATGAGCTCGGCCGTTGGCATGCCGGACGCATACGCCGGAGAGGTTCCCATCCTCTTCGTGGTGCCGTCACCCGGACAGACAATCGATCTGGCGCAATTGCGCGAGCATCTCGAACACAACGTCAATGAGCCTCCTGCGAGGCCAAAGCGCGTCGTCCTGCTCGAAGCTCTTCCGGTTACCGCCGTCGGGAAGATCTTCAAGCCCACGCTTCGCGATCTCGCCGTCCGGGAAAAGGTCAGGACCGAGATCGATCGCATCTTCGGCCCCGACACCGCGGCAGATATCCTCGTCGAGAAAGACGAGAAGCTCAACACAGTCGTCAGCATCTCGGTCCATTCCGGTGATCTGGATCGAACAAAGATGCTCGTCGAAAGCCTTGCAACGCTTCCACAAACCTATCGCATTGAGAACCGATCGTCCTGACGGTCGCGCAACAGCCGGGTCGAAGAAAGGCAAGACGGGGATGAAGCGCTTTCGTTTCAATCAGCAAGAGATCGTCTTCGCAGTCTTTGCGCTGCTGTTCCTTGTGTTTTCGATCTTCCTGCGCGGCTTTCTGACGGCGGACAACATGCTGACGCTGCTCCAGAACGTGGCAGTGCTCGGCATCCTCGGCCTTGCCATGGCAATCGTCGTGATCGGACGCGGCATCGACATCTCGCTGATCGCAGCCCTTGCGGTGCCGCCGGGACTGGTGCTCCAGATGGTGCAGAACGGTCATTCGCTACCGGCCTCGCTGCTGACCGCCGTCCTGCTCACGATTGCCTTTGGCCTCGTCAACGGCTGGCTGATCGCCTATGCCGAAGTCCCTTCGCTGTTTGCGACGCTGGCGTCAGGCCTGTTGCTGGCCGGGCTCGGGCAGACCGCACTGTTCCAGCTCGACGTCGTGCAATGGAGCCCGGGCATGGACGGCTTCGAGCGGCTCGGACAGGGCACCATTCTCGGCATTCCGACGTCGATCTGGATGTTCGCAATCGCCTGCATCGTGGTCGCGTTCCTGCTGCGCCAGACGCGCTGGGGCGCCTATATCTATGCGATCGGCGACAACCCCTACGCCGCGCGTGTCACCGGCATTCCCTCTCGCCCGATCATCGTCCTGCAATATGTGATCACCGCCCTGATCGGCTGCTTTGCCGGCCTCGTGATGGCCGCATCCGTCAACTCGATGCCGACCCGCATCTTCAACTCGACGCTGATCTATGACGTCATCCTGGTCGTCGTGCTCGGCGGCATCGGGTTGTCAGGCGGACGCGGCGGCGTGCTGAACGTCGTCATCGGCACGCTCGTGATTGGCACGATGCTCAACGGCATGACCATCATGGACATCTCCTACGCCGGGCAGAATCTCATCAAGGGCGTGGTGCTGCTGCTCGCCGTCATCACGGACTCTTTCCTGAATCCGCGCAACGAGGAAACGGCACAACAGGGCGACATCTGAGCGATCCAACAATAACGACAACCACAACCAAGGAGGAAGCAATGAAGCATTTCGGCACCCCGACAAAGGCAATTGTTGCCGCACTGGGTCTTGCGGCAATGACCGCGCCGGCCCTCGCCCAGCAGGGTCTGGACGAGCCATTCCAGAAGCCGTTCAAGGAGGCACTGGCCGGCAAGACCGTGGCCTATGTGCCGGTCGCCATGAATTTCGACCTCACGGAGGGCTGGTATGCCGGCCTGAAGAAGGAGCTCGAGCCGTTCGGCGTCAAGTTCGTGATCCGCGACGCCAACTGGAACACCAATGCCGGCGCGCAGGCCGTCACCTCGCTGATCTCGGAGAAGCCGGCGGTGATGGTGGTCCATAATCCGGACGTGCAGACCTACGCCAAGCTGCTGCAGCGCGCCGAGAACGAAGGCATCTACGTCATCCAGATCAACATGGGCTCTGCCTATCGCAGCTCGGCCTTCGTCGGCGCCAATTGGGTCGAGATCGGCGAACGCCAGACCGAAGGCGTGGTCAAGGCCTGCGAGGGCAAGTCCAACAAGATCGCGATCATCCAGGGTGCGCTGTCGGCCGCCGCGAGCGCCTATACGCTGAAGGGCGTCGAGAACGTGCTCGCCAAGCATCCTGAAATCAAGGTGGTGTCGAGCCAGGCCGCCGATTGGGATGCAGCCAAGGCCAAGGCGATCACGCAGACGGTGCTGAAGCAGAATCCCGATCTCTGCGGCATCGTCGGCTTCTGGGACGGCATGGACATCGGCACGGCGGCGGCCGTCAAGGAGGCCGGCCTCACCGGCAAGGTGTTCGTGGCAACTTCCGGCGGCGGCGAGCGCAAGGGCGCGTGCGAACTGGTGAAGTCGGGCGCGTTCGATCTCAACATGAGCTACGACGTGCCGACCCAGGCCGCGCAGATGGCCGGCACCATCAAATGGTTGCTGTCGTCGGGCATCAAGCCCGGCTCCGTCAAGGGCTCGGAATACACCACGCTGATTCCGATCACCAAGGAGAACGCCGACAGCCAGATGGCCTGCTGGAATCTCAGCGACCTCAAGAAATAATTGTCGCGACGCAAGACCCAGGCGTCCCGGACGATCTCACGTCCGGGACGCGGTCTCGAAACTTGCAAGGTCCCGGAATGCCGATGCGCGACACTCTGACAAGCCTGCGTTACCGTTACTGGCCTGACCATCTGCTCGGTGAAATCCTGTCCAAGCGATGGACCGAGACAGCCATCCCGGTCATCCTTCTCCTGATCGTCGGCCTCGCGCTCAGCCGGTCCATCGACAATTTCCTGTCGCCGGCGAGCCTTGCCGACACCGCGCGCCAGGCTGGAGAGATCGGCTTCATCGCGCTCGGGCTGGCGCTGGTGGTCATCGTCGGCGGCATCGATCTCTCAGTCGGTTCGATCTTCGCACTGACCGATTTCTGTGCCCTCTATCTGCTCGACGTGCTGGGCTGGCCGGTCCCGGCGGTGGTGGCCGCCACCCTGCTCTGCGGCGCACTGCTCGGCGCCGTCAACGGCATCCTGATCGGATATTTGCGACTGCGGGCCTTCATCACCACGCTGATCACCCTGATCATCTACCGCTCGGCCTACGATCTCCTGATCCAGCGCTACTCCAACGCGATCGCGTCGGCCTTCCCCGACATCCCGTCCTGGGATTTCATCGGTAGCGGCAGCGTCTTCGGCATTCCGACCGTGGCGCTCGTCTATATCGTCATCGCCATCTTCGGCCATATCTTCATGACCCGGCTGCGCCCGGGCTGGCACATCACCGCGATCGGCGGCTCGCGTCGCTCGGCGTACAATTCCGGCATTCCCGTCCGCCGCACCATCGCGCTTTGCTACGTCGCAAGCGGCGTGCTGACCAGCATCGGTGCGCTGTTCTTCGCGTCCCGGCTCGGCACCGTCGGCGGCGACATCGGCGTTGGCCTGGAGGTGATCGTGCTGACCGCGACGGTGCTCGGCGGCATCACGCTCGGCGGCGGCAAGGGCTCGGTCGCCAAATCGGCAGTCGGGGTGCTGATCGTGCTCCTGATCACCAATGGCCTGACGACCATGAATGCACGTGGCGGCGTCAACCGGATGGCGCTTGCCGGCATCCTGCTGGTCGCCGCGATGGTCGATATCCGCTGGCAGAAGAACCGAACCCGCATCATCAGCAAGGTCTACGTTGCGCCAACCTATCACGCGCTACCTCCGCCTCCGCCGACCGAGATCGGGCAAGGCGGCCCGTTCGAGCAGAACGACAAGCTGCGCAACGTCGAGTCGATCGGTCTCGGCCGCATCGAGGCGCCGGAGGACGTCATCCTCGATCGCCACGACAATCTCTATGCGGGTTCGCGCCATGGCGACATCATGCGCTTCCTGGCGCCCGACTATCAGAAGATGGAGGTATTCGCCCATATCGGCGGCCAGCCGCTCGGCATGGCCTTCGACCGCGAGGACAATCTCTACGTCTGCATCGGCGGCATGGGGCTCTACCGGATCAAGCCTGACGGCACGGTGGAAAAGGCGACCGACGAGACCAATCGCAGCATGCGCTCGGTCAACGATGACAGCCGCCTGCGGCTCGCCGACGATCTCGATATCACCGACGACGGGCTGATCTTCTTCTCCGAGGCAACCGTGCGTTACGAGATGGACGAGTGGCCGATCGACGGCCTCGAGGCGCGCGGCAATGGCCGCATCATCTCCTACGACACCAAGACCGGCGTGACGCGCACCGAGCTGCGCGGCCTCAAATTCCCCAACGGCATCTGCGTCGCCAGCGACGGCCAGTCGATCCTGTTCGCCGAAACTTTCGGCTGCTCGATCAAGCGCTATTGGTTCGCAGGGTCAAAGAAGGGCAAGGTCGAGGTCGTCATGGACAATCTTCCGGGCTACCCCGATAACATCAACCTCGCCTCCGACGGCAATTACTGGCTGGCGCTGGTCGGCATGCGCAGCCCCTCGCTCGACCTCGCCTGGAAGATGCCCGGCTTCCGCCGCCGCATGGGCAAGCGCGTGCCGGTGGACGAATGGCTGTTCCCCAACATCAACACCGGCTGCGTGGTCAAGTTCAACGAGCAGGGCAAGATCGTCGAATCGTTCTGGGACCTGCGCGGCGAAAACCATCCGATGATCACCTCGATGCGCGAGCATCGCGGCTATCTCTATCTCGGCGGCATCCTGAACAACCGGATCGGCCGCTACAAGCTCGACAACGCCGATCCGAACTTCGTCCAGTACGACAAGCGATGGGGGAAGCAATCGTGATCGCGGCCGTCAGAGAGTTCGCCAACCGCTTTCTCGGGCGCGGCGACGCCACCATCACCGTGCCGTCCTTCGACGGCGCGTTGAAGCCCAACCAGAAGCTGGAATCCGCCGAAACCTTGCTGACATGCGAGGCGCCGGAGGATCTCGCCACCGACGGAAGCAACCTCTTCATCGCGGCGGGCCAGCGGCTGATGTCTCTGAATGACGGCACGGCATCGGAGGTCCGCAACTTCGAGCGGCCGATCTCGGCATTGTGTGCCCTCCCCGGCGGTGGCCTTGCGGTCGCGCTCGGGGGACGCGAGGTGCGGCTCTACGCAAACCCCTCGGCAGAGCAGCCAAGCGTGACGTTTGCCGATAGCGCGTTCAATGCCGTCAACGCACTGACGCTCGCGAGCGACAACACGCTGATCGCGACGGACGGCTCGGCGACATGCGGCGTCGATGACTGGGCACGCGACCTGATGGAGCTCAACCGAACCGGCCGCGTGTTCAGGCTCGATTCCGCCAGCAAGACCGTGACACCGCTGGCTCAGGGGCTCGGCCATGCCTTCGGTGCCTGCGTGCATGGCAACGGCGTGCTGGTCAGCGAGAGCTGGCGCCACCGGCTCGTCCTTGTTGCGCCGGGCGCACCGCCGCGGACCGTGCTCGCTCACTTGCCCGTCTACCCCTCGCGGATGTCGAAGGCCGCGGGCGGCGGCTACTGGCTCACCGCCTTCACGGCGCGCACCCAGCTGATCGAGTTCGTGCTGCGCGAACCAGCCTACCGCAAGCGAATGATGGCCGAGATCGATCCGGCGTATTGGGTTGCCCCACGCCTGCGCTCGGGCTTCTCGTTCAAGGAGCCGATGCAGGGTGCACACATCAAGACCATGGGCGTGATCAAGCCGTGGGCGCCGCCGCGCTCCTATGGCCTCGTCATCCGACTCGATGCAGATGGCCAGCCGCTCTATTCGCTGCACAGCCGGGTCGACGGCGCCAATCACGGTATCGTTGCGGCGATCGAGATGGGCGGCGATCTCGTCCTGATCGCCAAGGGACCGGGCCGCGTGCTGCGACTGCCGCTGTCCGGTCTTGCCGAGGAGTTCCGCTCATGAGCGACATCGCACTCTCGCTGCGCAAGGCCACAAAACTTTACGCCGGCGTGCCCGCCATCGACGGGGTCGACTTCGATCTGCGCCGCGGCGAGATCCACGCGCTGGTCGGCGAGAACGGCGCCGGCAAATCGACACTGACCAAGGTGATGGCCGGCGTGGTGACGCTGACGTCAGGGACCATGACGGTCGGCGGCGCCGACGTCGCACCACGGACACCGCTGGAGGCGCGCAATCTCGGTATCGCCATGGTGTTCCAGGAAAACAGCCTGGTGCCGACCATGACTGTCGCGCAGAATCTGTTTCTCGGGCAGGAGAAATTCTATAACCGCCTGCGCGGCATCTACATCGCTGCGCAGCAGTTCCTGCAATCGCTCAATTTCGACGTCACGCCGACCGCCACCGTCGGCGGCCTCGGCGCCGCCAAGAAGCAGATGGTGGAGATCGCGCGCGCGGTTTTGCACCGCGCCAAGGTCATCATCTTCGACGAGCCGACGGCGTCGCTGACGCCGGAAGAGAAGAAATACTTCTTTGACCTCGTCCGCGATCTCAAGAAGCGCGGTGTCTCGATCGTCTTCATCTCGCACGCCCTGGAAGAAGCTTTGCTGCTCGCCGACCGCATCACGGTTCTGCGCGACGGCAAGCATGTCGTCACCGACGATGCCACCAACTTCGACCGTGCGGCGATCGTGCAGGCCATGGTCGGGCGCGACCTCTCCAACACGCTCTACGGTGCGCGAAAGAGCAGCGTGCGGCCGCCCGGCGCGCGCGTGCTCACCGTGCAGAACCTGAAGATGGCGCCGATGGTGAAGAACAATTCCCTGTCGGTATTCGCGGGACAGATCACCGGCGTATTCGGCCTCGTCGGGGCCGGCCGCACCGAAACGTTCAAGATCGTCTCCGGCGTGCTGAAGCGCGACTTCTTCCATGGCGGCGAGATCCTGCTGCACGACAAGCCGGTGCGCTACCGGGTGCCGGCGCCGGCGGTGCAGGCCGGCATCGCCTATGTGACTGAAGACCGCAAGGTCGAAGGCTTCTTCGAGACGTCTTCGATCGCACGCAACATCTATCTCGGCCTTCTGTCGAAATTTCCCAAGGGCCGCATGATGCTGTCGCGGCGAGAGAACGAGGCGATCGGCAGGACCTGGATCGAACGGCTCAAGGTTCGCGCGATCGGCAACGACGGCAAGGTGGTCGAGCTTTCCGGCGGTAATCAGCAGAAGGTCGTGATCGCCAAATCGCTGGTTCAGGAGCCCGATCTGATCATCTTCGACGAACCCACGCGCGGCGTCGACGTCGGCGCCATCGTCGAGATCCACGAGTTGATCAATCAGCTCGCCGACGAGGGCAAGGCGGTCGTGGTCATCTCATCCTACCTGCCCGAGATCATGGCGCTCTCCGACCGCATCCTGGTCTCGCGCCAGGGCAAGGTCGTGGAGGAATTCTCCGCATTGGAGGCAACGGAGGAGAGGATCATGTACGCCGCGATTCACTGAGCATGACGGTCTACGGCTTGTGCGCTTTCTGGCGCAGCGCCTCGATGAGGCGCAGCTTTAGTTCATCTGCGGCCTTCTGGTTGACGTCCTGGCCGATCTGCGCGCTCGCCTGCGCCAGCGCATCGGACTTTTCCATAAACTTCCGGCCAGCAGGCTGGGCATAGAACGCCTCGATCTGGCGCAGCTCGTCGACGGTGAAGTTTTGGGCATAGAGAGCGGCGATCTGGTCGATCATCGAGGCAAAGAACGGCGCGTAGATGTCGGAGCCCGGCGCCGTCATTGCGTCATAATCGCGCTCGATCTCAGGCCGGTCCTGCGCGACCACGGGTCTCAGCTTGAGCAGGAGCTGCGGGAGCGCCGCGCGATACTGATCTGCGATCTTCAGCGTGGCGACGAGTTTTCGCGCAGCATCCATCGCCTCGGGCGACGGCGCTTGCGCCGACGCGTTGCAGACGAGGAGCAGGAGGGCGCCGGCAATCGTCAACAAAAATCTCGACATGCATCTCTCCCGAAAAATCGTCCCGGCGACGCGATGTGTTCTCAGCGGCGAGCCGGAGCCGCGCCGATGATCGTTACCGGCGCGCCTTCGGCGGCGGTCTCCCGCTCGTCGTCGACATCCGTCACCTTGACGAAGAGGCTGGGCACCCGCTCGGCGCGGTCGAGCAGCCACGCCGCCCCGAACATGATGACGAAGCCGGCGAACGAGACGGCGAGTTGCTCCCAGACGCCCCTGGTGAATTGCATCAGGATCCAATGCGCCGAGAACGACAGGAACACGCTGAGGCAAAAGATCGGCAGCGAATGCTGGCCGCAGAGGATGACCGGGTGCAACCATTTCAAATGCAACGCTTTCCAGTGGCGCGGGATAAAATAGATCACCCAGACCGCCAGCGCCAGAAAGTGCGTGAAGCGCAGCATGTCGAGGTCGGTCTTGTCGATCGGGTAGATCGCCTTGATCATCCATTTCGGGATCAGCGCCTCGAGCGCAGGGATGTGCCAGGTCATCACGATCAGGAACGCGAAGGCGAGCCAGGCCGCCGCCAGTCCCATCACCGCCTTCGACCACACCCATGTTGCGATCTTGTCGATCTGGCCGACGCCACACCAGGCCGCGAACACGAACATCAGCTGCCAGCAGAACGGGTTGAAGTACCAGGTCGTGCCCGGCGGATAGGAGGCGATGTTCCAGTCGAACCGGCGCGCCAACACATACAACACCACGGAGGCAGCCAGCGTCAGGTTCGGCCGGCGCACCAGGCCCCACACGATGAAGGGCGCGGCGAGCACCAGCGTGATGTAGAGCGGCAGCACGTCGAGATTGACCGGCTTGTAGCGCAGCGAAAGCGCCTGACCTATCAGGATGTCCGGATGGTCGAGAAAATTGTGAACGTTGAACTCGTCCGCATACATCGGGTTGTCGAACCTCCTGACCGTGCGCGCGATCTGCGCCGTGAACAGCAGGAACAGCATGATGTGGGCAACGTACATCTCGCCCGCGCGCCGCCACAGCCGCTTCAGCGCGGCGAGAAACCAGCCGCCGGCGACGATCGGCCCGTAGATCCAGCCGACCAGATAGCCGGAGATGAAGACGAAGAACTCGGCGGCGTCGCTGAAGCCGTAGTTGCGCAAGGTCAGCCAGGCCACGACGTCGTGCGGGATGTGATCGAGGAAGATCATCCACAACCCGATGCCGCGGAAGAGATCGAGCCGCAAATCGCGCTCGACCGGCGCCAACAAAGCTGACTGGTCCCGTGTGCTCATGGCCCCGCCTCGTCCGGTGGGCGTCGCGCCGTCGCGGCGCCGAAGAAGATGCTAAAAAATGTAAATCAAAAGTCACCTGGCCCTGCGGCTAGTGCCGACGGTAGCCGACCTTGGCGTCCGTGCAAGGGGCTTCGTCATCGGGGCGCACAGACCGCGTCCGGCAAGTCATGAGACCTTGAACGGCGCCGGCTGGAGGTGGTGGTCCTCCCTGTAAAATGTCGAAAACAACCCCATGCACAGTAGAGACGGTCTCTTAAGTCCTTGCTTTGCCTGCGAAACTCAAACGGCCCGTCGGGCAAAAAATCAGCCCGGCGGTACGATCGCACGCCAGGGAGGGAGCAGGGTCAGATCAGCTCGCCGCCCCGGGCAAGCATCTCGGTCAGCATCGCCTCGGCCTTGTGCTGGAGCGGCAGCGCGCCGCTCTCGGAGGCGATCGCGATGGCCGCGCGCAAGGCGACGATGATCGCGGCCTTGTTCGCCGCATCCGTCGGCGGCGTCACCACGGCCTCGCCGAACAGCGCCTCGGCCTCGAGGCCGGAAAACCCCTGCTGGCGGGCGGTGTTGCGCGCCTCGCGCAGCATGTTCTGCGCGGCCTGGACGTCGCCGAGGCGGAAGGTTGCGAGCGCAAGGTAGATCGAGCTGCGCAGCACCGCCGAGGTATAGCCGACCGCCTTCGCCTCCTCGCGCGCCTCGGCCAGCATGCCGCGCGCCCGGTCGAACAGCCCCTGCTCCAGATAGGCGATGCCGAGATGACAGGCGAGCACCGGCACGAACAGCCGGATGCCGTGCTTCTGCGCCAGCACGAACCCGTCTTCGAGAATGGCAGCGGCCGCGGCCGGCTCATTGCGGCCGAGCATCAGCCAGCCGCCGCTATAGGCGGCGGCGACGCGGTCATAGGGGCGGCCCGTCTCCTCCGCGATCGCAGCGGCTTGTTGCTGGAGCTGGCCGGCGGTGTCGAGCTCACCCATGACGGTGTGCGTGAAGCTCTTCATCATGCAGCAGAGGAGGAGCGTGTATTTTGGGGGAGTTCCGAAGGGCGCGCTTGCGTCCGGCCCCATGAGATTAGCGCGGCCTTGCGCCAACGTCTGCTCCGCTTCGCGATATCGACCGGCGAGAAAATAGGCCTGTCCCAGATTGTATTGTGCAAGGTTGCGCCAACCCGGGTTGCCTGACTTCTCGGCGAGGCCAACGACCTCCTGGCCGAGCGCAACCGCTTCAGTTGGCGTTCCGTAGAAATTCTGTCCACCCGCCATGACGGTCATGGCGGCGACCTTTCTTCCGATGTCGTCAATTCCACTAGCCCGGCGTTCGGCCTCCTTTCCGAGATCGATCCACTCGGCAACCTGACCGGACCAGATGAATGCCATTCGCGCCTCCATCCGGAGGTCAATTGCATCCGCCTCCCGCGAGAGAGTCATCGGCATCTTGTCGAGCGAACTCATCGCGATCCCGAAATAGTCGACCGCATCGGCATACGCCGAGCGCACAAGACATTTCTGCGCGGCACCTCTCCCGTACCCGAACGCTTTCAGCCAATCCTTCGCGCGCATTGCGTGGTAGCAAAGCGTGTCAGGACCGTCGCTCCATGTCTCGTCGCTTTCGAAGGCCGCAAGTATTCGCCCATGTATATTTTCGCGCACCTTTTCGACCATCGACTCGTAGGTCACTTGGCGGACCATCTCGTGCTGGAACTCGATCGAGTCCTCAAGTTCACTATCGATCCTGACGAGGATCTCGGCTCGGTCGAGCGCTCCGAGGCAATCCTGGAGAATGTCTTCGGGCAGCGCGGCGACGTTCCGCAGCATCATCACGCTTGAGCGCGGCCCCAGCGCAGCCGCTATTTGGAGAACCGAGCGCTCCTGCCTCGAGACACGATCGAGCCGCGCCGCAATCACCCCCTGAATGCTGGTAGGGATGCCGAGCTCGTCAATAGGTCGAACGAGCGCAAGGTCACCCCACTGACCGCGAAGCGTGCCACTATCTTTCAGTCCACGGCAGACTTCCTCGAGAAATAGAGGAACGTTGGCAGTATGAGAGATGATCCGGTTCTTCAAATCGGTGTTCATCGCCGACGGTCCGAGCATATCGGCCAACATGGCCAATCCCGAATCGTCATCCAGAGGGCGCATTGCAATCACTTCCGCATGGCAGCGTGCGATCCACTCGGGCATGCCGTTCGGCCTGCTCGTGAGAAAAACTATCAGGTTGGGACTCTGTAACGACGCAATTGCAGCAACAACCGCATCGCTGGCTCGGTCGATCCAGTGCAGGTCCTCGATGAGAAGAACCGTACGCTGTTGAAAGGCCAGGCTTTGCACGATGGCGCAACTTGCATCGGAAATGGCACGCGCGCGCGCGTAAGGCTCCAGCTCACTCCAGCGATGATCCGCGACCGGAATATCCAATATGGAATCGATCGCGAGCTGATGGATTGCCGGCAACTCCTTTCGGATGTCGACCAGACTATCCGAATCTCTGGCGGCAACTTCGATGATCGAAAGTATGGTGCGCTTGAGCGCGCTGAACGGCACGCCCTGAAGGTTCGGACTACACTCGGCGTCAATCAGCCGCCAGCCATCGGCCTTGAGCTCCTGGGCGAACTCATGCGCGAGCCGCGATTTTCCGATGCCTGCATCGCCGATCAGCAGGACCGTCTGCCGGCTTGCACTGGACCTCTCAGCGGCACGTCCCAACAGGGCCCGCTCAGTCGTGCGATCGACAAACCGCGAAACGCTCCGCGCTCGTCGCACCCGCCAGCTTGAAAGGTCGCTCGCTCCGACGACACGGTAGACCGGCAGCGGCTCGTTGAAACCGCGCAGCACCTTGCGGCCCAAGCCTTCGAATCGGACATGTCCATCCGCGAGTTTCTGGCAGGCTTCCGACACGTAGATCTGATTGGCCTCGGCCGCTGCCTCCAGCCTCGCGGCAAGATGCTGAGCGGCTCCTCCGATCTCGTAGACCTTGGAAAACTCGCTGGCGACCATATAGGCGACGACGTGCCCCGAATGGAGGCCGACCCGAACCTGAAGTCCGGGATCGCCAAGACTGCCGACCCGCCGGACAAGCTCGATGGCCGCATGGCAGGCCAGCGGAGCATGGTTGTCGTCGGCGATCGGGGCACCAAAGACAGCGGCCAAGCCGTCCCCCAACTCCTTGCTGACGATGCCGCCAAACTGGCGTACCGCGCCCCTCATGGCCGCCAGCGCTGGCTCCAGGCGTGAGACGGCCTCCTCCGGCTCCAATTCGGCAACAAGCCCTGTGGAGTCGATGACGTCGGCTCGGAGAATTGTCACAAACCGCCGCTCGCTGTCGGGATCAGCACGCCGACGTACCGCCGCCCCACACTTGGAGCACCAGCTATCGTCCGAATCAATCGCCGACTGGCACGCGAAGCAATGCATTCCTGCGCCTTCAAGGATCGCGGCGTCGCTGTCGTCCAGCGCCCGCGAGCAACTCGTGGTAAGAATACCTATCAAGAACCGCTTAGCAATCGGACTTGCCCATCGCCGTTAGCGGAGCACGGTGCGGTTGGCGATCTGGACGAAACACAGTCCTGAGTGGTAGCCTATGCAAATCCCAGCAAAGATGGGGCATATATTCGGCGAAGCCGGGTTGGCAAAACTAACCGGCGTCGCGGAGCTGTATGTATTTTCACAAAGCCAAGGACATATTGAGGGAAAAGACGATGGGGTCGAGAACTTACACCGGGGCTTCATTCAAAGATTTGATGAACGACAATTATTTCCCTCTGGAAAATATGCAGAGGAGCGTGGACATCCTCAAGGCGTCGTCGGACATCCACGTGCCGACCCTGGAGTACGGCCAGTACCATCTGATCCTGACGCCAGCGGACAAATGGCCGGACGGGAGCGCGGCGTACTGGCACAAGGAGAAGGGACGGGCTCGCGTCGACCTCACCACGCAGTTGAATACGGTCCCGCTGTCCAAGGACGAGCCCGGCGTGATCCCGCTGACGCGATGCGCGCTGCTCGATGCCTGCGTGCGGAAGTGCTTCAATTCCGAGCCGCCGATCCCGATGAAGACGAACATCATCAGCCACGCGGCGAGCGACGCCTATGCCGACCGGCACGAAATCCGGCTGGAGTGGGAATACGACAACGGCGAGGACCAGGCGCCGACGCTGCTCCACCTGACGATGGTCTGTCCGTACCGACCCTGATTCCGAGCGGGAGCAGCGCGGAGGCTTCCGCACCAATCTAGGATGGTCCGTCGTCGCCACAGCATGCGTTGCACGACGGACCAATCATGCCCCGCCCGCTCCGCTCGAAGGCCGCGTTGCACTGTCTCGCGGCCGCGCCCCGTCACGGGCCTGTCGCACGAAGATGATCCGCTACCTGCCAGTGCGCGTGCGAGTCGCCTGCTTGAGGCGACCGCCGCGTTTGTTTGACAGGAGCGCCCGATGCCCGTTGGACTGCTGGAGGTCGAAGGCACCATCGATGTCAGCCAGTTCTGGCCGGAGGGCCGGTCGGACGCCGACACCACCAAGGTCGTGGTGAATGTCGCCCCTGACGCGATCCGCTTCCGCAAGAACGACTCGGTGCCGTTCCAGCCGACCCACGTCTTCGAGGGCGCCAAGGTCAAGGGCCGGACCGCGACGGCGCCGATCAAGAACGGCAAGCTCACCATTCGCCTTCAAGGTATCGACGCGCCGGAGCTGCATTATCAGCCCTCGCCGCTCTCGGCCGCCGAGAAGAAGGGCCTGAGCGACGCCAAGCGGCAGGCCTATCACGAGGTCACACACCCCTACCGGCAGTTTCTTGGCGCGACGACGAGCAAGGCGCTGCATGACTTCCTCAGCAGCGCCGGCGGGCCGACGCTCGCCTGCCGGGTGTTCACCCATGTCGATGCGCCGAACGAGGTGTTCGACACCTATGGACGGCTGGTCGGCGACATCGAGGTCACGGTCGCCGGCAAGACCATCGACATCAACCACTGGCTGGTCGAGCAGGGCTTTGCCTATCCGACCTTCTACTCTTCGATGAACGACGACGAGATCAAGGCCTTCCTCGCGCTCGCGAAGCCCGCACGCGCGCAGAAGCTGCCGGTCTGGAAGCATCTCGCCAGGACGATTCCCGCCTTCGACTTCGACCTGCGCGAACCCAGGAAGAACGAGACCGACGTGCTCGCGACCGACAAGGGCCCCGTGATCCTGCCGAAGCTCTATCGCCGCTACACCAACTGGTCGGCGCGCAAGAAGGCCAAGGTGACGAGCCAGACCTTCCAGAAGTTTCTGGGCGAAGGCTCCGGCGGCAAGCCCGACACCTGCTACGAGATCGACGACTTCCTGACCAACGGCGTGCACTCGGCCACGCCGCGCAATTTCGCCGACTTCGTCGAGGGCGGCAAGACGATCAAGTTTCAGCCGGAGGGGCTGGTGTTCGGCGAGGCGCCGTCGAGTCTCGTCGGGGCGGACGGCAAGCCGATCACGACGTTCTGAGGATGCGCGCGGCCGACCGGGATCAACGGCGTTTTGTCGCAGATTGTTGCCGGCCGTGAGTTCGCACGTTCATGCGCCGCTATTCTCCTGTCGTTGCAGGCATTTCCGGCGGCCGACGCCGGCCGATCAAAGGCTGCTCGCGCTAACGGTTAGAATTCACTACTACACAACCATAGATTTTTCGTCTATTTTCCTGACCGCGGCCATTGCGGAGCGTCCTCGGCAGAAGTCCGAGTGACCCAAGATGCCGGCTCTCAGAGCGAGCCGGTGGATGAGAGCAAGATCAATCCGGCGGAGCCGCCTGCCCGTTCTCTCGGCGGGCCGGCGCCGCAGTCAAGCGACAAGGAGAGCGGCATGCTGGTTCGACAGAACGTGTGGGAGCTTGGCGGCGACTGGGCGGATCCGATTCTCTGGTACGCGCGCGCGGTTGGCGCATTGAGGCCGAAGCCGCTCAACGATCGAACCAGCTGGCGCTTCTGGGCCGGCATGCACGGCTATCATCAGGGCCTGTGGGAGTTCTACGGCTACAAGGCGCCTGCCGAGCAGGTTCCTGCCCAGGCCGACTTCGACGAGTTCTGGCAGCAATGTCAGCACGGCAGCTGGTATTTTCTGCCGTGGCACCGCGGCTATCTGATCGGGTTTGAGAAGCTCATTCGTTCGACCGTCGTGACGCTCGGCGGGCCGCCTGACTGGACCCTGCCCTACTGGAACTACTTCAAACCCGGTCAGGATGGCTTGCCGCCGGCATTCGGCAGCCCGGACTGGCCGGACGGCACAGGTAACAATCCCCTCTTTATTGAACAGCGGTGGGGACCCGGCGATCCCTCGCAGCCCGGCAAGGTCTTCGTCCCGCTCGATGCCGTGAACCTGGATGCGATGGACGTTCACGAGTTCACCGGTGTGGCAAGTGGCGGCGACCGCGGCTTCGGTGGCATCGACACCGGCTTCGAGCACGGCGGCACCAAGCATGGCGACATCGAAAGTCAACCGCACGACCAGGTTCACGGCCTTGTCGGCGGCGAGAAGATGTTCCCGGAGGCGAGCACGAGGCCATTGCCGGGACTGATGTCGTCACCGGTGACGGCCGGTCTGGATCCCATCTTCTGGCTGCACCACGCGAATATCGATCGGCTGTGGCAAAGCTGGAGGCAGAGCGATTCCCAGAACACGGATCCGGAAGAAGCCAGTTGGAAAAAGGGACCTGCCAGCGTCGGCCAGCATAAATTTGTCGTTCCTCTCCCCGACGGCTCGCCGTGGGAGTACACGCCGGAACAGATGTCGGACTTTGCCGGGGTGGGCTATACTTACAGCGATTTCTCGCCGGCAGGCGCGCCATTGGCGGCCGTCGCCGGCAGGACAGCGACATCACCCGGAGCGGTCGCGATGGCGAGATCGACTGGAGCAACAGTTGAGGTGCTTGGCGCCAATGCCCAATCGCTTCCCATCGCAGGGAAAGGTGCCGAGACCTCCGTCCAGCTCGATGCGCGTACGCATACGAAAGTTGCCGCCAGGCTGGCTGCCGGCCCCGCGCCCGGGGCACGCGCGGAGCAGGTCTTTCTCAATCTGGAGAATGTGCGCGGATATTCCGACGCCACCGTGCTGCAGGTCTATCTGCAGTTTGCGGGGAAGGACGGCGCACCGTCCTTCGAGCGGCAGGTCGGGAGCATCGGGCTGTTCGGCGTCACCAAGGCGACGGAGAGCGATACCGGGCACACGGGAGACGGCTTGTCGTACGCGCTGAACATTACCAAGCCCTATTCGGAGTTCGCCGGTTCGGGCAATGCCGATCCCGCAAAGGTCGGCGTTCGCCTCCAGGCCGTCGCGCCGGTGCAGCAGTCGGCCGACGTGAGTGTCGGCCGCATCAGCATCGTCCGACAGGGCGATTGACGGCAGCTCATGACGCCCGCGGCCTACGAGCGTCTGCAAATCCGTATTCCGCTCACCGTCGCGGCTGCCGCCGCGTGGGCGGCGGTCGTGGCGTTGTCGGATCAACGCAGGCTCGTCGCCTTCTGCAACAGCGATGTCTGGCCGGCACTGTCGCTCGATCAGCTCGCCCTTGCCATGACGTTCTATTCGCCGGCAAGACTCGCCGGCGAATGGATGCTGATGGTCGCGGCGATGATGACGCCGATGCTCGCGGGCGCTATCGGGCACGTGCGTGCGCGAAGCCTGCCGCGTCGACGCATACGGTCGATGGCGCTCTTCATGATCGGATATTGCGCCATCTGGGTTGCCTGTGGCGTTCCCATCGTGCTGGCCGTGCTGGCGCTGCAACTGATGCAATCATCATCGATCGTCACGATCGCATTGGCAGGATCGCTCGTCCTGGTCTGGCAATTCTCCCCCGGGAAACAGATCTGCCTGAACCACTGCCACGACCAGCCGCCGCTGGCGGCGTATGGAATCAGGGCCGACCTGGCTGCACTCGGATATGGCGTCACCCAGGGTATCTGGTGTTGCGGCGCCTGCTGGGCGCTGATGCTCGTTCCGTTGGCGACGCAAGGCGGGCATTTGCCGGCGATGGCCGCGACCAGTGCATTCCTGATTGCCGAGCGCCTGGACAAACCGCGGCGACCTGCCTGGGAGGTGCGATGGCCATCGACCGCCGCCAGGCTGCTATGGTTCAGGCTCGGCCTTTGGCGACGCCCGGCGAGCGCCGGAGTGAAGGCAACCTGATCGGTGCCGACGGCACGCGCGACGACGCGATTCGCGCAGGCGACCGGGCAAACTTTGCCGGCGACACCGCCGCACCGGCAATTTTTTCAAGCTGCCGATGAGCGCGCGCCCGGAAACATCGGGAAATCGAACGAAATGATTTGGCACGCACGTTGCTTGCCCTTCGCGATCGTCTCGAGGGACCGAACATGCAAGTCACGCCAGGAGCTTCAATCTTCGGCTACCAGCCTGCAAAAGCCGGCTCATCGACCGGTGCATCGAAGCCGTCGGTGACCGACAATGGTGGGCCCTCGCAAGCAAGCGAAGATAGCGCATCGGGCGACAGCAGCGTCGTGCAGGAATTCCTGAAATACGCGAAGATGAATCCCTTCGACCGTATGCGGGCCGCCATTCTGAAGAGCATGAATCTCAGCGAGGCCGACCTCGCCAACATGACCCCGGACCAGAAAGCGGCGGTGGAGCAGAAGATCCGGGACGCCATCGAAAAGCAGTTGGAGAAGAAGGGCCAGCAGCCCGGCAGTCTGGTCGACCAGTCCGCGTAACGACCGCGCGTCACCAGTGGAATGTCGCGCCTTTTCCAATCTCGCAATCGAATGCCGTATCCTTGAGAACGGCGTCATTGACGGCATCCAGGATCATCGTGCGCGCTTCGATCCTGCCGTTTGGGTGCACCCTGAACGACAGGAATTCCCTGACCGCCTTGTCCGGTCTCACCGTGAAATGGGTCGTCGCGAAAGCGATCGTCCCGTCAGGCTGGATCATGTATCCGTCAAACCGCATGCTCGCCTTGACCGGAGGTCCCGCCGCGCCCGTGCCGCGAACTTGACAGGCTGAAAGGTCGACGAGCATGCGAAATTCCTTGCCATCGACGATCGCCTTGTTCAGCGCCGCATAGTCGGCGTTTCCGGGTTCGTCCGCGATCGCGGGGTGCGTCCAGAAGCTTGCCACGATCGCCAGAGCGGCGGCGCAGCTGCGCAGATCATTCGACAAATGCAGCTCCCGGGGTTGGCGGCTCTAGCCGGCTCCCGACTCGAACTTCACCGCCTCATGATTGGTGATGACCTCTCGCACGACCAGGGCATGCAGCTTCCGGGTAAAATCCAGATCGAGCCCGCTCTGTGCGGCGAGCATGCGAAGCCGCTTCAATTGCGCCGCTTCACGTCTGGGATCCCGGGACTCCAGTCCATGTCTGGCCTTGAGCTTTCCGATCGCATCCGTGCAGCGAAAGCGTTCTGCGAGCAGGTGCACCATCGCTGCATCCAGATTGTCGATGCTGCGGCGCAGCCTAGCGAGATCGCCGGCAAACTCCTGGTCATCATACGTCATCGATCGGCACCTCCAGGCAGCGTCGCGGCGGACAACCCGCCCTTCTGCAGAATGAAGCCCGCGATCTCGTCGACACCTTGGCCACTCTTCAGATTGGAGAAGATGAACGGTCGCGCGCCTCGCATCCGCCGCGCGTCCGCTTCCATGATCTCCAGATTTGCGCCCACCATGGGAGCCAGGTCGATCTTGTTGATGACCAGCAAATCGGATCGCATGATCCCCGGCCCTCCCTTGCGCGGGATCTTCTCTCCTGCGGCGACGTCGATCACGTAGACGGTCAGGTCCGCAAGCTCCGGGCTGAAGGTGGCGGCGAGATTGTCGCCACCCGACTCGACGAAGCAAAGCTCCGCGTCCGGAAACTTCAGGTTCATGTCGTGGATCGCCGCCAGGTTCATCGAGGCGTCCTCCCGTATGGCCGTATGCGGACAGCCACCCGTCTCCACCCCCATGATGCGCTCTGCCGCCAATGCCTGCGCACGGGTCAGGATGAGCTGATCCTCCTTGGTGTAGATGTCGTTGGTGATGACGTAGATCTCGTAGAAATCGCGCAGGTGCTTGCATAACGCCTCGACCAGCGCCGTCTTTCCGGAACCGACCGGACCGCCGATGCCGACGCGCAGCGGCCCGTTGGTTGCCGCAATGCCGGGTGTGCGGAGAGAACTGCTCTCGCGTTCAATCGTCTTCATGACCGAAACAACCTCGTATATTGGAGCTCGTGTGCGATGGACGCGAGCTCGACCATCAGGCCCGCCGAACCGAGATCCTCGACCGTCTCACGGCTTGCGATTTCACTGCGCGACAGGATCGGCAGCTCGAGCGCCGCGATGGCAAGCTGACCATCGGTCTGACCGAGCGGCACCAATCGCACGCCCGCGCTCACCAGATTGGCGATGTAGCTGTGCAGGAATGCCGGCAGCGCGATGTCGACGGCAATCCGTTCGCGCGCCGCTCGCGCTCCGAGCAGGACAGCCAGCACCGGCGGACATTTCGGGTCGGAGAACATGTCCAGAATTCGATCCGGCCAGACACTGCGAAGGGTCGTAAGGCACGCGGACGATTGCTGTGCGGATTCGAGCACGAATTCGGATGTGCCGCGGGAAGCGGCGGCGAGTTCGGCCAGCTCCGGGAGCTGGTCCTCGGCGCCCTCGGCCACGCATCGGTGGGCTTCGCTGAAGAAGATGGCTTCGTTTCGGCCGGAGCCATAGCAAAGGTCGGCCTCGAGCCAATCGACCAGGCTGCGCCGATCGGAGACATAGCCGGCCTCCACGGCCCACTCCAGTCCGTGCGAGTAGCTGTAGGCCCCGTTCGGGAACGACGGCGAGAGCCAGCTCTGCAGCCTCAGGAACGCCAGCGCCGTATGTCCATAAGTCTGTTCTGTCATCGCACCACCATGCCGGCAACGCGTCAGTACATGAGATAGCGCTGCGCCATCGGGACCACATTCACCGGCGGACACGTGAGCAGCCGTCCGTCGGCCCGCACCTCGTAGGTTTCGGCATCGACCTCCATGCGGGGCAGCGCGTCGTTGAGGATCATGGAATGCTTGCCGATCGATCGCGTGTTCGAGACCGGCAGGAGCTGCTTTGCCAGGCCCAATTGCCTCGTCGTTTCGAGCGAGGCCTGACTGACGAAGGTCACCGAATTTCTGCCGGGAGAACGGCCGAAGGCCCCGAACATCGGCCGGTAATATTCCGGCTGAGGCGTCGGTATCGACGCATTGGGGTCGCCCATGATCGCGGCGACGATCATGCCGGATTTCAGGACCATGTCGGGTTTGATGCCGAAGAACGCCGGATCCCATACGACGATGTCCGCGAGCTTCCCGACCTCGACCGAACCGACATGGCGTGACATTCCCTGCACGATGGCCGGATTGATCGTGTATTTCGCGACGTAGCGCCGCGCCCTGAAATTGTCGTTCTGCCCGGTCTCCTCCGGCAACCGCCCGAACTGCTTCTTCATCTTGTCGGCGGTCTGCCACGTCCGCGTGATCACCTCGCCGACGCGCCCCATCGCCTGGCTATCCGACGACACGATCGAGAACGCGCCGAGGTCGTGCAGGATGTCCTCGGCGGCGATCGTCTCCTTTCGGATGCGGCTCTCCGCGAAGGCGACATCCTCCGGAATGCGGCGGTCCAGATGGTGGGTCACCATCAGCATGTCGAGTGCTTCGTCGAGCGTGTTCGCAGTGTAGGGGCGCGTGGGATTTGTCGAGGCCGGAATGACGTTGCTCTCGCCGCAGACCTTGATGATATCAGGCGCATGCCCGCCGCCGGCCCCTTCCGTATGGGCCGCATGGATCGTCCTGCCCTTGAACGCGGCGATCGTGCGCTCGACGAACCCGCCTTCGTTCAGGGAATCGGTGTGGATCATGACCTGCACGTCCATGTCGTCGGCGACAGAGAGACAGCAGTCGATCGATGCGGGCGTTGCGCCCCAGTCTTCGTGCAGCTTCAGGCCGCACGCGCCGGCTTCGATCTGCTCGACCAGGCCCGCGGGTAGGCTCGCATTGCCTTTGCCGAAAATGCCGAAGTTCATCGGGAACCCATCCAGCGCCTCGAGCATCCGATGGATGTGCCATGGCCCCGGCGTGCAGGTGGTCGCCGTCGTCCCAGCGGCGGGTCCGGTGCCGCCACCCATCATGGTCGTGACGCCCGAGAAAAGCGCCTCGTCGATCTGCTGGGGGCAGATGAAATGAATGTGCGTATCCATTCCGCCGGCGGTGATGATCTTGCCCTCGCCCGCGATGATTTCCGTCCCCGGCCCAATGATGATCGAGACACCCGGCTGAATGTCGGGGTTGCCCGCCTTGCCGATGGCGGCAATGAGCCCGTCCCTGATCGCGATGTCGGCCTTGACGATTCCCCAGTGATCGAGGATCAGCGCGTTGGTAATGACCGTATCGACCGCCCCCTGCGCGCGCGTGAGCTGCGATTGTCCCATGCCGTCGCGAATGACCTTGCCGCCGCCGAACTTGACCTCCTCGCCATAGATCGTGAGGTCCCTCTCGGGCTCGATGAACAGGTCGGTATCCGCCAGGCGCACCCTGTCGCCGACCGTGGGGCCGAACATCTGCGCGTAGGCCGCGCGGCTCATCGTGTGGGACATGTCTTCCTCACCTTATTCGTTGGCGCCGGACGCATCGGTCGCCGATTCCAGAGGTCCCATCACGCCGCCGCTGAAGCCGTAGATGCGCCGCGCTCCGGCAAACGGAATCAATGAGACCTCGCGCGACTGACCCGGCTCGAACCGCACGGCCGTCCCGGCCGGGATATCGAGGCGGCAGCCACGGGCAAGGGATCGATCGAACACGAGTGCGGCGTTCACTTCGGCGAAGTGATAATGGCTGCCCACCTGGACCGGCCGGTCGCCGGTGTTGGCGACCGCAATCGATGGTCCGGTCCTGTCCCCGTTCAGGACGATGTCGCCGCCGGCCGGAATGACCTCCCCGGGAATCATGCCACGCCTCCAAGCAGCAGCAGCCCGACAAGCCCGGCGCAAACGCCCGCCGCGCGAAGCAAGCTTCTTCTGGCCGCGTGTCCTCCCCAGAGCCCGATGACCATGCCGGTCAGGAGAAGAGCGGCGGTCGCCGTCGTGAAGCCGATCACGTAGGGAACAAGCATCGCGGCGGCTTCAGTTCCGTGGGCGTGACCATGGAAGAACGCGAACAGGCCGACAGCCGCCGCGCCCAGCATGACGGGCATCCTGAATTCGAACGCGACGAACGCTCCCAGCGCCACCACCGAGAGGCTGATCGCTGCCTCCACAAAGCCCATCTGAAGTCCTGCGCTTGCCGCGGCGAAGCCGCCCAGCATCGCGATCAGAAAGGTCAGCGGCCACACGGCTCTCGCGGATCCGCCCACGAGCGCGCTCCACGTTCCCACCAAGGTGATCGCAATCAGATGATCCGCGCCGCTGAACGGATGGACGAGACCGGCGTCGAACGAACTGCCCGCACCCGGAATGGGATGAGCGAAGGCCGGCGCCGCAAGCAGACTCAACGCGGCGACGCAAATCGGGATGATGCGCATCATCAGCTCCTATCGGATCGGGTTGTGCACCGGGACAAGCTTGGTCCCGTCCGGAAACGTTGCCTCCACCTGGATCTCGCGGATCATTTCCGGGATGCCCTCCATGACCTGGTCGCGGCGCAGCAGCCGGCCGCCTTCGGACATCAGATCCGCGACCGATCGTCCGTCGCGGGCGCCTTCCATGATGGCATCCGAAATCAATGCGATGCTTTCGGGATAATTCAGCTTGACGCCTCGCGCGAGCCGGCCGCGCGCAACGATCGCGGCGAGGGCGATCATCAGCTTGTCTCGTTCCCGTGGCGTCAGATTCAAGATGCTCCTCCCACTTGGCCGCGCTGCTAACAGGACCACATCTTCGGCACTCCGAAGGGACCGGATCCGAGTTCATGGTCGAGTTGATCGAGGAAGCGGCGCAGACCTCGCCTGAGATCCACGCTTGCAATCGCGGCGATCCGGACCACAATGATCGCGCCCACGATCGTGACGCCGCACGCGCATTCCAGCGAAGCACCGATCTCGCGCAATCTCTCGAGCCGGGCCTCGAGACCCGGACCGAAATAGATCATTGTCGCGATCGCCTTCCAGTTCGAGAGCAGCGCCGTCTTCCGAAGCTGCAGGAGCGCCTGGTCGGAGGCGAGGAAGCCATCCGCCCATACCAGACGGCCGTCGACCCTGACGCGCCAACTGTCCAGGATATGTCCGGCAAGAACCTCCTCGCCGCTCTCGATGCGGCCAAGAACCAGCCACTCAAGGGCAATCAATTCGGAGCCCGAGCACACATCGATCTCGGTGTGCCGCGCGATGCGCGCCTGGTTGAAGACGATCGTCTCTTGTGGAAGCCACGCAAGCCGGGCATTTCCCTCCGCCCTTAACCGCGTCCGGATTCGGGCAGGCCGATCCAGCGCCCGATAGACCTTCTCCGCGGCCTGCGTGGTCACCGCGACCGACGCATTGCCTTGAGCGACCACCTCGATCCTGATCTCGTCGCCACCTGCGACACCGCCCGAGGTATTGATGAGGACCGCCTCCTTGCGCCGACGATCGTCGACATTCGGGAAGGCAACGGCCATCGGAAACTTCTGATAGACGTCGATGATCTCCGTGCCGTTTGCGGCGCCGGAGAACACCACGCGAGCTTCCCCGACAGCGCGCTGCAGATCGAATTTTTCCGTGGCGCTCTGCCCTTCTCCCGGATGGCCGGGATGAGCCGCGGATGTCCCGCGAGAGCGCTCGTGAATTGCTTCAAACATCCGTCTCGGGGCTCATGATTGACCGTGTGTGTCTCGCATATCGGCGAGGGAGAGGCCGGGCGTGGAACGGCAATGCCGACCACGCCCGGACCTCATGTCGTGAAACCGGGATCAGAAACCCGCAAGACCCTGGGAGCCGTTGTACGGGATCTTGACGCTGCCGATCTCCTTCAGCGAACCGTCCGGCTGGGTGCTGTAGCTGACCAGCTTCGAGGCGTTGCCGTAGATCTGATAGAGATAGGCGCCGTCCGGCGAGATCCAGCTATCGCTGGGACCGCTCGTCACGGTTCCGTTCAATCCCCTCGCGGTGCCGTCGCCGGGGACCTTCGGACACGCCGGATCGCACGCAATCTCAAGGCCGCTACCATTGATGCGGTAGCTGCTGATGTTGCTGTAGCCGAAGTTCGTTGCGTAGATCGTGCGATCATCGGGCGCGATGGCCAGCCAGCACAGCTCGGACGGCAGGCCCGCGCTGGTGTCGATCTTGACGAGCGGTCCGATCTCGATCGATCCGTTCTTCTCGATGGTGCAGATGGAGCATCCGTCACCGACGGCATAGCCGATCACGAACGTATTCGGACGCTGATTCAGGAACGCGATGTAGAACGGAGAACCGCCCTTCGCATCGTAGAACCTGGCCGTGCCGAGCGAGCCGTCCTTTTGCAGGGCGAACACGGCAAGGCCGTCCGGATCCGGTGCATTCGACGCGATCGAGTGCAACGCGCCGCCGGCGCGCTGGACCCAGAGAATCGGCGAGCCGTCGGGATACAGGCCGGTGAGCGCGATCGGCTCATCGAAAGTGGTGCCGACAAGCACAAGCTCCTCGTTGGGCGAGACCACGACCATGGTGGAGACACGATTCCGCTTGCTGTACGTGTTCACCGTGTATCGCTCGGGCCGCGTCTTGAGCATGCCTTCGGCATCGACCGACATCAGCCGAAGGTGATCCGGTCCGAACGCGTGCAGCACGAAGAGGGTGCGCGTCGACGGAGCGAAAGCCAGCGATTTGGCCGTGCCGCTCCTGCCCTCGACCGGGTTGCCGGTCGACTTCACGTCGAGCAGCGTGAGACGACCGTCGCTCTCCAGGCGGAAGCTCGAAACGGAATTGTCTCCGCCATTGGTCGCAAACAAAAAGCGCCGATCGGATGTAATGATGACGCTTCCTGCACCCTCGTAAGAGTTGGGCGCGCTGTCCTGGCCGCTGATCGGCTTGAATTCACCGGAGCCGGCGCCGCCCGTCTTGATACGCGCGACCTCGGCCAGCTTGCCGTCCGCCTGCCGCGTGTAGTGAATAATGGCGTTATCGATCTCATTGGTCTGGATATAGAGATGGCCAGTCTGCCCCTTCGACATTCCCATCTCGCTCGTCGTCGCCTCTTTAGCCATCTCTCGCTCCTTTGATGATTGGCTTTGGTAAATCGAATGACTTTCGGTGACCTGCACCATCGCTATGGCTTCAGCGGAGGGTATCCATCGACGTAAACCCAGTCGGACGTCCGCACGGGCACATGGCACGCCTGGCATTGGGCCCTGTAATTCGTCGTCGTCGTTTTCGAGCGATCGCCCGCGTCGAACCAGGACCATCCCCAGCCGTCGCCCCACAACGCGCTCTCCGGGTGACGGTTCGCGGAGTCCTTCACCATGACGAACCACCCCTTCAAAGCATCGGCGCGGCTGACGGTACCGGTCGTCATTTCAGAGGTCGCCGCCTTGAACACCTCCTTGACCAGCACCGCTCCGTCCGGGAAGCGCTTGTCCTTCCGATAGGCGTCGATCACTCCGGGCGAGGCGTACACGACGTGAAGCTCCTTCGAGCCGTGAGTGTCGTCTGCCGCAATCGCCCAGCTTCCGAGGATTTGATAGGTCGTACGATAATCATCGGGCACGTGCAGATGCCCGTCGCGGTCGGCAACGCTCGCACCGATCGAAACGCCATCCGCCGCGTTCGCCCGCAACTGTGACTGCCTGACCGCGGACGCGATCCCGAGGATCACGACGACGGCGACACAAGCGGCTTTGAGGATTTTCATGCCGACCTTCCGCCGATCACGCGGTCACCGCGCGTCCTTGTTGTCCAGCAGCGGATAGAACTGGGTCCAGACCTCGTCCTTCTTGGCGTTGGCGATATGGCAGTAGGCGCACTCGTCCTTCGACTTCACCTTGGCCATCGACGCCTTCGGTTCGTGGTGATTGAAGTTGAAATAGCCCCACCCGTTGGTGTCGGCGAAGCGCTTCGAGTCCTTGACGGTCACGTCGGCGCCGTTCCACTTGCCCGGGAAGTAACCACGCCCCGACGCTTCCGTTCGCGAGCCGTCGGCATTCTCCTGCGGCAACGTCAGCTGCAGCTCCTTGAACAGGATCGTCCCCTCGGGGAATTCGCCGGTCTTCTTGTAGATCGCGTACGAGCCCGGCTCGATATAGACGTTGTGGAATTCCGGGAAGTTCGCCTGTCCGCCGTTGAGGGCATTTGGCGTCAGCGGCGATCCGACATAGACCCACTCGTGGAAATTCTTCGGCAGGAGCAACTGCCCGTCCGCGGTGTATTCCGGCAGATAGCGCGTATTGCTCTGGGCATTGCTATCCTTGAGCGATCCGAAGAACAGGATCGTTGCGACCGCACTGCCTACGATGACCGCCGCTGCTGCCTGGACTCTCACGCGCATTGTCTTCTCCCGCGACTGCGGCCGAACGCGCGAGGCGCCGGCACGATTGACCTGTCGAAAGATGACTTAGCCAGTCGCGGAAGATCCTGCGCGCTGGGGATTGCTTCCGCTTTGGCCATCTTGATGCATTCTGTGCCGAACCTGCGATCGGTGAAGAGGTTGACGCTGCGGACGCAAGACGCGCGGCCCCAATCGGCGCCGCGATCGCGGCGCGGACGGCCATGGAAACGACCGAGAGGGTGCAAGGTCAGCGGGTGAGGTCTGAAAGCGGGGCTGCTCTCAGGGGGCGCTCGCGGCAGATCCGGTAATTGTCCTGCCAGGGGCGAAGCCGCTCGAAGGCCGCGCTCGCGGCCAGCACGTCGAAGTCGGCGTTTCGCCGACCTATGATTTGCATCCCGACCGGAAGACCGTCGGACAGACCCGCCGGAATCGAGGCTGCCGGATGGCCCGTAAAGTTGACGAAGTAGGTCAGGCCCCATCCGATCAGAGGATCTATCTCGACACCATTGATCGACTTCGGTCCAACCGTGTTGCCGTCGCTGGCGTTGTCGACCGGCGGGCACGCGACGGTCGGCGTGACCAACAGATCGAATCTTTCAAGGACGTTCTGGAAGGCATCGTAAACCTCCGACCGGACGGCCTGGTCGCGGAAGAAATCGAGCCCCGACATGCGATTGGTCTTCTCGACCCAATCCATGTATTCAGGCGGAAAGTCGTCGCGATGCTTGCCGAACAGATCGATGCCGTCGCGCTTCATGGTCTCGATCGCCTGCAGGTTCAGAAGCATGTAGAGACGCGACCAGACGTCGCTCAGCTCCCGTTGCGAGCGGACGATGCCGAGCTTCACTTCCTCCACGTGAGCGCCGGCTTCCTCGAACGCCTGTACCGCACGGCGGACCGTCGCCGCGACCTTTCCGTCGACCGGAAAGACGTCCAGATCCGGACTATAGGCAATCTTGAGGCCCCGGATCGAACGACGGGTCGCCGCAGTGAAGTCGACAGGCGGCTCGATCAGGCTGAAGGGATCTCGCGGATCAGGGCCGGCAAGTACGTTCAGCGCAATGGCGGCATCTTCGACCGTCCGTGTGATCGGCCCTTCGAACAGGAACGGAGAGTCGGCCACGCCGAACGCGTTGGGACGCACGAGGAACGGCACGCGTCCGAACGACGCCTTGTAGCCATAGACCCCACACCAGGCGGAAGGGATTCGTATCGAGCCGCCGGCATCCGTACCTTCTGCAATGGGTAGCAGTCCATCGGCGACCGCCGCGGCGCTTCCTCCGGATGAGCCGCCCGTGTTCTTGGCAAGATTGAACGGGTTGCGCGTGGGACCAAACAGGTAGTTGTCGCAGGTGCCCCGGAATCCCATGAGAGGGCTGTTGGTCTTGCCGAGGAACACGGCACCCCCACGCTTCTCCATGCGCTCGCAGAACACGCAGTAACCGTTCACGACGTGGTGCTTGAGCGCGCGGATGCCGCCCAGGCTCGCAGGCCAGCCCGGCTTGAAGTCGAACAGATCCTTGAGCGCCGACGGAATGCCGTGGAGTGGGCCCCACGACTCGCCTGCGACCAATGCGCGCTCGGCCTCTTTCGCCCTCGTGCGGGCGCCGTCGAAATCGAGATAAACCAGCGCATTCAGGCTCGGGTTGCGCGCTTCGATGCGCCGGATGAACGCATCGACCACGTCAACCGGCGACAGATCACGTCGCCGGATGCGAGCTGCCAGTTCGTGCGCGGTGAGGTAAGCGAGTTCGTCGGAATGCAAGGACCGGCTCACGCTCGACATCGTCTCCTCCTTCTGAACCACTTCAGGACGAAGCCGCATTTGACATTGAAACAGTTCTTGCCTGCGCAGCCGTGATTGCTTCGTCTTTCGCAATCTTGATGCATTCACCGCGACGGCCATCGACAAGGCATCGCTCAGGGTTCATGTGCGCTGACGTGGGCTGCAGGTTAAGCCGACGCCCGTTGGGACATCCTGCGCGTCACTGCACAAGGGCACGCTTCCATGGACCGACCTCCCGTTTCTCGCGGCTTCAAATCCAAGCGACAGACACCCGAAGGCGCCCGGCTGCCACCGGGTCAGTATCTGACGACCGACTTCCCGGTGCTGTCCGCCGGACCCACGCCGGAGATCCGTGTCGTCGACTGGAAGATTGCGCTTCAACTCGGCGGATCGTTGCTGGGGAAATGGACCTGGGACGAATTCGAGGCACTGCCCCAGACCACGATCACGGTCGACATTCACTGCGTCACCAAATGGACCAAGCTCAGCACAGTCTGGCAGGGCGTCAGCTTCGACGATCTTCTCAAGGTGGTCGGGCTGAGCGAGCCGCCGGACGCCTATGTCATGGCGCATTGCGACGGCGGATACACCACGAACCTTCCGGTGGCCGACCTGGTCGCGGGAAAGGCGATGATCGCGACCCGCTATGAGGGTCTGCCGCTCGCCCCGGCGCACGGCGGCCCCGCGCGACTTCTGGTGCCGCATCTCTACTTCTGGAAGAGCGCAAAGTGGCTGCGAAGGCTCCGCTTCATGCCCAAGGACGAGCCCGGGTTCTGGGAATCGCGTGGTTATCACAACTATGGCGATCCCTGGCGGGAGCAACGTTATGACGGCGACTGATGCGCCTCTGCAGCAGCCCAGGATCGCGTGGCAGACCGGTCGCGTGCACGCCATCTTGGCTGAAACAAGCCGGGTGAAGAGCATCATCCTGCAGCCGGCCAACTGGTCCGGGCACTGGCCCGGCCAGCACGTCGACATCCGTCTCACGGCCGATGACGGCTATCAGGCCGAACGAAGCTACTCGATCGCGTCGCCTCCGGAAGAGAAACTGCTCACTCTCACCGTGGAACGGGTCGAGGACGGTGAGGTGTCCTCCTATCTCCTCGACGATTTGCGGGTTGGCGACGCTCTCGAATTTCGTGGACCCATTGGGCGGCATTTCATCTGGAGCCAAACGCGCGGTGGGCCGATTTGCCTGGTCGCGGGTGGCACCGGGATTACGCCTTTGATGGCCATGTTGCGCCACCGCAGGACGTCGCTCGCACCCATACCGGCATCATTGATCTATTCGGCACGCAGCCTTGCCGACATCGTGTACCGCGATGAACTCGATATGATGGCTCACGGCGATCGTGACCTGCGCCTGGTCTATGCGCTCACCCGCGAGCATCCGAGCGACTGGAACGGACATCGGGGACGGGTCAACGAGGCGCTGCTCGCAGAGAACAGCTTTACGCGCGAGGAGAATCCCACATTCTTCATTTGCGGTCCCACCGGGTTTGTCGAAGGCATCGCGAGCATGCTCGTGAAGCTCGGCTTCGACCCTCTCGCCATAAGAACCGAACGTTTCGGGCCAACAGGAGCATGATCGCCATGGCAGACAACATCGCCGACCTCATTCTTGGCGGTGATCCCGGCACACACTTGCTTCAGGAAGCCTTTGCCTTTGACATCACCCTGACGAAGATCCGGTGCGCGGCATGCAACACCGTGTCCTGCCTTGGCTCTCTCGCCGTCGACGGCGGGCCGCTGGAGGCGCTCGTCAAATGCGCCGATTGCGGAAGCGATCTGATGAAGGCGACGCGCACTCAGAGGGGATGTGTCCTTGAAATGCACGGTGCCCGGCACCTGTACTTCTGAATGCCGCACCCGATCGCCCGCCAAGCCCCGAAATCAAAGACCCGCCATGCACGGTGAAGACATCCACCTCGCTGAAATCGAGCGCCAGATTGCCGCCACGGCGGCGAAGCTTCGTGAGCTGATTGAACAATCCGCCTCACATCTCGCCGCGATGAGCGAAGAGCTTGTCGGCCAGCGAATTGACGATCAGGCCGCACGGCTCGAGATTCTGATCAGGCGCCGCGACGAGCTCCTCAGAGCCAGATCCGGCGAAGACTGAAAGGGCCGGCCGGTCGGAGCATATCGGGAAGCGTCAGCCGTGAAATTTCAACCCGTCGACGATCTTGTCGATCACCTTGCGCTCGGCGCGCATGGAAATCCCAACCAGATTCAGGTCTGTGCGGGAAACCGCCTTCACGACTTCGCGGTTGGCGGCGTCGTGAGCGGTCCTGAACATGTCCTCGGTATAGAGCCCCGGCGTCACTCCGCGCGTCAGTGCGCGATCGAGCGCGCGTGATAGCGCCGCGCGGTCGGCACCATAGATCAGGATGGGCTGGCCGATCAACGGCAGATATTTCGTCCCGGAGCCGTCTTCGTAGGGGTCGCCGATGCAGGCCGGGAAAGCCGCCGCGATCCCGCCGGCGAGGAAAGAGGCCACGTTCAGCTTCTGCCACGGCTCAAGGTCGGTGCGGACCACGACCGCGATCTTGGTGTCAAACTGCATGACGGTTTTGTCGCTATTCCTCAGCGCTCGCGAAGAGCGAAAGAGCCCTTACTCCATGCTTGCGCGCATCGAACGCTTTTGCAAGTGGGCCACTTACGCGGACGCCCTTCGGGTGCAAACCGATTATATCGACTTCACCTCGCCGCCGTCCATCCGCAATGCCGAGCCGGTCATCCAGCGCGCGCCGGGCGATACGAGGAACGCCATCAACTCGGCAATCTCTTCCGGCTCGCCGTAACGCGCGATCCCGGCGTCCTTGGGAAACTTGGCCGTAGCTTCCTCGACGGTCATGTTGTGCAGGGGTGCCCAGTGCTCGAGGTAGGAGCGGCGGCGGCCCGTCATCACCGGCCCCGGCAGGACGCTGTTGACCTGGACGCCATCGCTGATTCCCTTGTCGGAGAACGCCTTTGCCAAAGCGACGATTGCAGCGTTGATGGTGCCGACCGCGGCATAGGGCGCCTTGGGGAAGGAGGCCGAGTTTCCCGACATCAACACCACCGCCCCCTTCGCGGCCATGAGCGACGGCCAGGCGGCGATCGTGAGCCGCCTGGCGCCATGCAGCTTCAACGCCAGTCCGGCGTCCCACTGTGCCTCCGTCGTCTCGAACAGATCGACCTGAGGTACCGCGCCTGCGATATTGAGCAGGGCATCGATCCGGCCGAACGCCGCCAAGGTCTGGTCGACGACGGATTGAGCGGCACGAGGTTCGGCCAGATCGGCATCGATCACCAGCACCCCGGCGCCGGCGGCCCGGACCGCCCTTGCGGTGTCCTCGAGATTGGCGCGGTTTCGCGCGACCAGGGCAAGCGCCGAGAAATCGCGCGCCAGGCGCACCGCAGTCGCCCGGCCGATTCCCTGGCTCGCCCCCGTCACGATGGCGACTGATTTCGACATATGAACCCTCCCCAATACCAAGCTTGTAAATATCAGTCGCGAACGACGACCATCTTTCCGACCGCCTCGTTCGCCTCCATGACGCGATGCGCCTCGCGAATCTCGTCGAAGCGAAAGATCCGGGCCGGCTTGACGTCCAGCCGGCCGGCCGCGGCGTCGGCGGCGATTTCCCGCAGCGGCACGTCGGCGAGCGGGAACCCGGGCGTGCCGAACACGAAGCTGCCGAAGAAGGTCAGGTAGACGCCGCTCGGCATCTGCAGCAGCGGGTTGAAATCCGGAATCGGATCAAGCCCGCCGAGCCAGCCGGCGAGACAAGAGCGGCCGCCGCGGCGAAGCATGGCGAGGGAGTCGAGCACGACGCTGTTGCCGACGAGGTCCAGGACTGCGTCGACCTGCTTCGCCTCGGGCAGATGGCTTGAGAGATCGCGCCGTTCAATTTCGCACCGCGCGGCTCCGAGCTTCTCCAGCATGGCAAAGCGCTCCCGGCTGCGCGTCGTCGCAATGACCCGCGCGCCGGCATTGACCGCAAGCTTGAGTGCGGCCTGACCGAACGAGGACGTCGCTCCGCGAATGACGAGAAGCTGACCTTCCTCGAGATCGAGATTTCGGAAGAGACAGGTCCATGCCGTCGCGAAGGTTTCGGGTATCGCTGCAAGCTCGGCCCAGGGCAAATCCGCATCGATCGATGCGACATTCGACACCGGCGCACGCGTGTATTCGGCGTAGCTGCCGTTGATGGTCCGGCCGAGACCGCCCATCAATGCGGCCACCTTGGCGCCTACCGGAAATTCGCCGCCCGGGCACGACTTCACGAGACCGACGCATTCGATACCGCTGATCGGCGCCGCTTCGGCCCATTCGCCCCGGCGCATGTGCATTTCCGCATGATTGATGCCGAATCCCTTGACCTCGATGACGGCATGACCAGGCTGCGGCTCCGGCTCCGGAACATCCCGATAGACGAGGCTGTCCAAACCACCGAATTTTTCAAGAACGATGGCGCGCATGATGGCTCTCCTGACGTTTTTCGCGGCGAGGGAAGCGGCGGTTACCCATTCGAATTCGGCCGGGCAAGAAAATCGCCGATCGCCGCGGCGATCTCCTGCGCATGAGTCTCGAGCGCAAAGTGCCCCGTGTCGAAGAAGCGCACGTCCGCACCCGGCATGTCGCGCTGAAACGCCTTCGCGCCCGCCGGCAGGAAAAAGGGATCGTTCTTGCCCCAGACCGCAAGGAAGGGCGGCTTGTGCTTGCGGAAGTAGGCCTGGAATTCCGGATACATGGCGACGTTGGTCCTGTAGTCGCCGAAAAGATCGAGCTGGACCTCGTCCGCGCCAGGGCGCTCGAGATAATGGTTGTCGAGCGTGTATCCGTCGGGGGAGATCAGGGAGGCGTCAGGCACCCCGTGGGTGTATTGCCAGACCGTCGTCTCCGGCGAAAGGAACGATCGTAGCACCGCCCGATTCGCTTGCGATGCATCTTGCCAGTAAGCCCGGATCGGGCTCCAGCCTTCGCTCAATCCCTCCTCATAGGCATTGCCATTCTGCGAGATGATGGAAACGATGCGTTCGGGATGTCGAAGGGCCACCCGAAAGCCCGTCGGCGCGCCATAGTCGAAGACGTAGAGCGAGAAGCGAGGAAGTCCGATGACTTCCGTGAACCGTTCGATCACCTGCGCCAACGCAGCGAACGTATAGGCAAAGCTCTCCCGCGCCGGCATGTCGGACTGGCCGAACCCGGGCAAATCCGGCGCCACCAGTCGGAAGCGATCCGAGAGCGCCGGGATCAACTCGCGGAACATGTGGCCAGCGGTCGGAAATCCGTGCAGCAGCAGCAAGGCGGGCGCGTCAGCCCGTCCAGCCTCCCGGTAAAATACGTTCAGTCCGTCCACGTCCGCCTTGCGGTATCGAATGCTCGTCATCTGCAGTCCCTCCCTCGACACCTGTTGCGCCCGGTGAAATCGATGTTCCGATGGCAGCCGATCCGAGGCGGTCTCACCTGGACATTCGTGACTCGGGACGATCCGGTTACAGACTCCCCGGGGATTTCTGCCCGTACGAGACGGCCTGTCGCCTGCTCTGCCCGATCTATCGCCCCTCGGATCTACTCATTCGAACTCCCTGCGATAGTCCGTAGGAGTCCAACCCGTCGCTTTGCGAAAGGCGGAGCTGAAGGAGCTCGTTTGCGCATAGCCCAGGCTGAGTGCGATGTCCGTAATCGATACCGCGCGATCCGCCAGCCGCAGCTTGGCGAACTCCATGCGTCGCTGCACCTGATACTGGTAGGCCGGGATTCCGAACGACCTCTTGAATGCACGGCAGAAGTGGTGAACGCTGAGCCTGGCGAGTTCGGCGAGCTTCAGGAGGCAGACCTGTTCTCCCAGATGCCCCTCGACGTACTCGACCACGACACGCTTCTGCCAGCCTGCGAGACCTCCACGACTGACCGCTGCCGGCTCGCGAACAAGATCGTGATCGGACCTGGACAGCTCGTGGGCGAGCACGCCGCAGAGCGCCTCGAGATAGGGCGCGCAATTCGTCTCGGCGCTCTCGATCGCCTTCTTCAATTTTGAGGCGGTCTCCCAGACCAGCGGATCCTCGAAGTATATTCTCGGCGCGAGCCCGGCCGCGCCGCCGTCGGACTTGTGAAGCGCGGCGGGATCGAAATAGAGGAAGGTCACCTGCGCCGACGAGGCAGTCTCATGCCATTCCCGATAAGCGCGTCCCGCCGGGACAAAGGTCAGCCTGTGCTCGGAGCCTCGCAGCTTCGACGAGCAGAGGCCATCGATGGAGGTCTCACCGCTTTTCCGCGCTCCCTCGTTGTACAACGCCAGGAGATGTCTCGATCCCTGAAAGCGAAATTCGATCCTGTTGCCGACCGGCAGGTGAACGCTCTCCGAAAACCACCAACGCCAGCCGATCCCAAGGCGCTTCACCGGCTCGGAGGGCGTTATGCTGACCGTCGGATGAAGCGCCGCGTCGGACGGCCTGGACGACAGCGTCTCATCCACCGGCCGGATTGGCGAAGCGGAGACCGCCGTCCTTGGCGTGCTCTCACTCGAATTTGATACGTACATCCCCATCGTCGTCGCCCTGTTCTGTGCTCCGGATGGCCGCGTCCAATCGTCAACGAATTTCTGCACGGAGGAGATGCCCTGATCGCCTGGATACGGGCGTTGAAGCCGCAAGCTGCACGTGGCGTTACCTCTCCGGTCAAGGCGCGCTGCCAACGCCGGCTGACAGCACCGCACAGGGGCAACATGCTTTTCATCGCACTGGCGGGCAATCTCACGCTTGTGCTGTTCCGGCCCATACTTAGGTATGGGTCGCGTACAGGGACGGCGCTGCGATGATCAGCACGGGATGCCGGTCGCGAAGCTTCAGCCCTGGAGTTGGAGCGCTTCGGCCATTCGAACGAGCATTGCCGCGGTCTTTGCCCCGAGCTTCCGCATCACGCTGCCACGATGCATCTTGACCGTCGCTTCGCTGATCGAGAGCTCGCTGGCGACCTGCTTGTTCATCAGACCGGATGCCACCAGCGTCATCACTTGCCGCTCGCGCGTGGTCAGGAGTGCAAACTTCTCCTGCAACTGCGCCAGGTGCGCGCTGTCGTCGCGCCGATCGATGTCCTTCCGGATCGCGGCCGTGATCGCATCGAGAAGATCCTGATCCCGTATCGGCTTGGTGAGAAAATCGACCGCCCCCAGCTTCATGCCTCTGACCGACATGGGAATGTCGCCAAAGGCGGTCATCAGAATCACCGGGATTCCGACATTGATTTTCGTCAGGTACTCCTGCAGCTCCAAGCCACTCGTGCCGGGCAATCTGACATCGAGCACCAGACACGCAGGGGCATCCGACAGTTCGACCTTGAGGAAATCCGAAGCAGATCCGTACAAGGCCACTTTGTAGTGCAGGGACTCGAGCAGGTCGCCAAGGGACTCGCGAACCGCGCGGTCATCGTCGACAATATGAACAACGCCGGAGGGAGGCATGTCTACCGGCTTTCCGACGTCTGAACCGCCTGGCGAAGCGGGAGAGCGAAGGTGAACTTCGCTCCGCACCTCCCGTTTTCTTCCACCCATAGCTGTCCTCCGTGGAGTTTCACTATCTTGCGGCAGATCGACAGTCCCAGACCGAGTCCCGCTCCCTTCGTCGTATAGAGTGTCTCGAAGACCCGCTCTCTATCAGCCGGGCTGATGCCGCTCCCCGTATCCGCGATTGCCACGGAAATCATACCATCGGCGACCCCCGAAGAGAGGGCCAAAATGCGGTTCCCGTCCTCGACCGCGGCCATGGCCTCGATCGCGTTGCGCACGAGGTTGAGGGCGACCTGCTGGACCTGAACACGGTCTGCTTCGACACGAGGCGATGATCGATCGAAGTCGGTACGGACGATGACCCCGGCACGCTCGATTTCCCTGTTCGACAGAAGCAGAACCTCCGCAACCGCATCGTTGATATCGAACTCGGCAAAATGGACCTGCGTGCCCCGCACGAGGGAGCGGACCCCGGTCACAACCTCCGCAGCTCGACGTGCCTGCCTGATGATGCGCGCGACCGATTTCCGGGCCTCCCCGGCTTGAACGGGATCCCGGGCGAGCCACCGGAGGCAAGCTTCCGCGCTCATGATCATGCCCGTCAGCGGCTGATCGATCTCGTGAATGATCGAGCCCGCGAGCTCGCCAAGGGACGTCAGACCCGTCGCCCGCGCAAGCTCGTTTCGCGCGTCGGCGAGAGCCTGCTCCGCCGCCTTCCGTTGCGAGACGTCCGTGATGATGCCTTCCAGCTCGAGGTCTCCCGTGGGCCCCTCATCGAATTGCCCGACGGCCACGACATGCAACGTCTTGCCGTCCCGGTGGACCACGCGGTACTCGTGGGTGAATGGCGACTTCGTGCTGATCGCCTCGGTGAGGTCCTGCTCCAGCGCGGGATAATCCTCGGGATGGACCCGGCTCCTGAACACCTCGAATGGGACGGGGTTTACGTCCAGGTCGATATCCAGGATGCGGTAACATTCGCGCGATCCGCGCGAGAGCAGGGTCCGCGTGTTCCAGCGATAGCTGCCCATCCCGCCGATCTGCTGACCTCTGACCATCCACATGTTGGTCTCGCGCAGCGCCTCGAACAGGCGGACGGATTCGAATGAGACGGCGGCCTGATTGGCCAGCATGGATGTCACCCAGACGCATCGCGGCGTGAATATCTCCTCATCTCCATCCGCTTCGAGATAGAGGACGCCGATCGCCCAGTGCTGGTGAATCAACGGCAGGCACAGCTGCGCTATCTTTCCAGACGGCGGGTTTGCGGGATCGATCAGTGCCGAGCTCTCCGCGCCGGCCTGCCTCACGACCGTTTGCTTGCGATCGAGCACCTGTTCGGCGAGGTCGCTCGGCAGGCGGAATTCGGCGTGCGGCGGGAAGGAGGCAAGGAAGTTCGCCCTCTCGCGCGGGAAGCTCGCATCGGCCTTGGCAAGCAACTCTCTTTGTCCGCTGAGCAGGATCGCCCCCCGACTGGCCCCGGAGTAGCTCAGCGCCTCCATGAGGAGAGCCTTGGCCAATCCCTGATAGCTGATTTCTCTCGAGATAATCTGAAACGCCTTTGCGACCAGATCGAGTTCGTGCGTCTCGTTATCAAGCCTCATACCGAGATGTCTCGTCGTGAAAATCATTTCCAGACGTCTCGACGCATCACCCCGCCGCTTGCGTATCGAGGGGTGGGACGAGAGCGCGTCAGTACGCCGCAACATGTAACGGGACTTGCGAACGTTGCCAAGTTTGGTCGCGAGAGCCGCGGTTCGCGAGCCCGCGCCATGCACGTCGTTGCGCATTGCCCCGGTTTTTTTGAAGCAGGTGTAACCGATGCGACGGCTGCTCCGAATGTCTACGAAAGTGCGAAGCAGCGGGAGTGCGCCCCGCTGGCCGTCGGCATGACCCGCCTGCTGTTCAGGCCCGATCGGGGGGTCGAGACACTGCCGCGCAGGCCTGCATCGGCAAAGGACGGGAATGATGACCGCGGACTCTCCGAAGACAGAACGCCTGAATGCCCTCTCGGACGCGGTTTTTGCAGTCGTTATTACAATTCTCGCCCTGGACCTGCGCCCGCCACACGCTCCGAGCCTCGATGCTCTGTTCGAACTCTGGCCGACCGTCATCGGCTACGCAGTCAGCTATCTCTTCATCGCCATCGTCTGGGTGAACCATCACCATCTTCTGCACTATGCCAGCGCGGCGACGCCCCGATTGATCTGGGGAAACTTCGCTCATCTGTTTTCCGTATCGCTGCTGCCGTTCTCGACAGCCTGGATCGCGAGCTCAAGGCTGGCGCCGCTGCCCGTCACCGTCTACGCCGGCGTATTCGCCCTGGTGAACGCGACCTATCTGCTGCTGCGCTGGGAAGCCGTCGACCGGCCGGCGATCGAGGCGATCCCGGGCCAGGCGCGCATGATGATGCGCATGCGATCCTTGACCACCCTGCTCGGCTTCCTCGCCGCGGCGGCCGTCTCGTTGCACTATCCCATGCTCGCGCTGGTCATGATCTGCATCTGCCTTGCAGTGTATCTCAAGCCTCAGGTCGCACGACACGTGCCACGTCCTGCTTCAGAAGATACAACGATACTGCAAGCAGCACGACATCCTTCATCAGGAACGGAACGTTGCCCGTCATCGCCGGAAAGCCGCCCGCAGCAGCGTCCCAACCGTCCGGCATAAACGGAATGATCGTGACTGTTGCGATGAAGGTACCGGTCGATCCAAGGGCGCCCAGAATGCCGAGCCGCTTGCTCCAGAAGCCCGCGAATATCAAGGCACCAAAGGTCCATTCGGCGACGCCGAGTAACCAGCTGGCACCTTGATGGCCGAAAGCGGGATAGAGCCACCAGATCAGCGGACCGTTGCTGATGAAGGGGTCCAGGCGATCCGCCTCGTACGCCCACCATTTCTGGTAGCCGAAGAAGAAGAATAGGATCACCATCGACGCCCGGACGATGTGGTAATCCATGTCTCCCGCAAGCAGCCCCGATATCGGCAGCCTGCTTGCGAATGATTTGCGCGGGGCACTCGCCAATGTACTCATGGTGTCGATCCTCCTGATCCTAACTGACAGGCCCTTGCGTGGTCAGCGTCTGACCGAGATCGATCAGAAGCCGGCAGACAAGACCGTCGGGTGCGAAGTCGAGATCGACCTGCGCGCCCGGCAGGGCCCTTGCGATCAGTTGCGTGCCAAAGCCTCTGCGTTCGGGCTTGGTCACAATCGGTCCGCCGCGCTCGCGCCACTGGATCGCAAGACCTTGTCCGCCGAGATAGGGCGGACTCTCCCAGATCACCTCGACGGCTCCTGCCGTCGATGTCAGCGCGCCGTACTTGCTCGCGTTGGTAGCCAGCTCGTGAATGATGACGTGCAGCGCCAAGGCGATGTGCGGCTCCAGCGTGAGGTCCGGCCCCGCGAGCAGAATGCGGCCCCTGTGAAACATCGCGTGCGGCTTGAGCGTTCGTTCCAGCATCGCCGCGAGAGACACGCGCTGCTCTCCCGCGGATTCGATCATCCTGTAGGCATCGGACAGGGTCGCGATCCGTGCCGAGAGCGCCTCGCGAAAATCGGCGGTCGTATTCGCATCGGTGTTGTTCACGAAGCACAGAACGATGCTGAGAATATTGCGCATGCGATGCTGCAATTCCCTGACGACAAGCTCGAGCTCGTCGTCCCGGATCGGGGCGATCCGGTCAAAGTGCGCGCACCCGCTTCCGTCGTCGTGGAACGAACCGGTGACAGTGTGCCTCATGTGCAGACCTATCGCTGTTTGCTGAACCGGATTTCGATCAACACCCGCGGCAGATTTTCAGCTTCTTGTCGAGATCTGCGTCCAGACCTTCCAGTTTCCGGTTGAAGTCGGTAATGCGCTTCTGCAACGCATCCTCGGCGACTGAATTCGGCATGAATTCATTGCCGCGCGGCTGCACCTGGACGGTCTCAGCCGGGCTCGGCGCTTTCGGCGACGGCGCCGGGAGCGGATCTGCCAGGGCGGTTAGAGGAATGGCGGCGAAGCTCAGGATGAGGGATGAACGGAGTTGCATGGTCGCGCCTCAACGCAGTTGATTGCCATGATGACGCGCACATTATGCAGCATGTGTACGAGCCTCGCTGTTCGTGGATTGCGCCGATTGAGGCGATATTGTTGGAATGATTCCTTCTGCGCCCCCCGATTCATCCTAAGGTGCCGCCGGCGCGGGCCTTTGCTCCGCGAGAATGACCGAGAAGAGCCCGCTGTCGTCAGTCCAATCGGCGACGGGATGCCATCCGCCGGCCTGCAGCAGGACGAAGGCATCCCGCCGCCCGTATTTGAGGCTGTTCTCCGTGTGGATGGTCTCGCCCTTCGACAACGAGAAGACGCGACCGTCGACCTCGAAGCGGACGTCGCGCGTGGCTTCCAGATGCATCTCGATACGCGCCTCCGCATCATTCCAGCGCGCCAAATGGCGAAAGGCGCCCAGGGGAATCGAGCCGCCCAGCTCGCGGTTGATCCGATGCAAGAGGTTGAGATTGAATGCTGCAGTCAACCCTTGCGTGTCGTCATATGCCGGCAGCAGAATATCCTGACCCTTGATACGATCGATGCCGATCAGCAGCATCGATCCGGCACCCAGGGTCACCGCCATGGCCCGCAACAGGTCGACCGCCGCAGGCACAGTGAGGTTTCCGATCGTCGACCCCGGAAAGAAGCCAAGGCGCGCAGTCGAGGCAATCTCGTCCGGCAGCGCAAAGGGATAGGTGAAATCGGCCTCGGTTGGATAGATCGGCAGTCCCGGGAATGCATGCGACAAGCCTACCGCAACCTCCCGGAGGAATTCGCCCGAGATGTCGATCGGCACATAGGCAGAAGGCTCCGCCTCTGCCAGCAACAGTCGCGTCTTTGCCGACGAGCCTGAGCCGAATTCTATGACTGCGCGGCCCGGCCCCGCGAGCGCGGCGATTTCCGATGCTGCGGACGCAAGGATCGATCGCTCGGTTCGTGTCGGGTAGTATTCGGGCAGCAGCGTGATGGCTTCAAACAGAGCCGATCCGCGGCGGTCATAAAGCCATCTCGCCGGAATTGCCTTTGGCGCGAGGCTCAGCCCTTCCATGATGTCATAGCGGAACGCCGCCGTCAGCTCGGCCACCGTAGATCGCATTTCGTTCTGGAGTTGAAGCAATTTCGGCTTTCCTTCGCACGAAGTCTCGGTCGGCCCGGCCCGCGGCCGCAATGACGTCAGGAGACCAATGTCGACAATTTCTTCAGGCCACGATGGATATTGATCTTGACCAAGGCCGCCGACTGTCCGGTCGCACCGGCCGCTCGCGCGATGCTCAGACCATTGAGCTTCACGAGGCGGATCACGCTCTCTTGCGCAGGCTTCAACCGGCCGAGCAGCTGGTCCAGCGCAGCAGCGCTGATCGCGGCACCTTCGTGATCCTCGATTGCGATGTCTTCGTCGAGCGCGAGCGCGCTGTAGCGAGACGCATCGCGCACACGATCGACCCATTTATAGCGGGCAATCGCCGTGACCCAGGCGCCGAAGGGCTTCGAGGCCGCAAACGTGTGGCGTTTCGCGTGAATGGCCAGGAGCACCTCCTGCCTCGCATCGTCGGCGGCGGGATAGGGAAGCCGGCGCGCGTAGTAGGCCCGAAGCCACAGATCCAGCTCCCGCAGCAAGCGCTCATATGCGTCTCCATCCCCTGCTCGCGCCGCAAGCAGAAGCCGGCCCCATCGCTCCGAACAATCGTTCCATCTCTCCCAACGGGCCGCCTTCCGGCGATCATGTCGCGGCGAATCCGTATCCCCTCGGGGTCGTGCACGCGCGGGCTCGTCGCCGCAGGACGATGGCGTCGCCATAGAGGACGTGATGTCGTCACCCGAGAGCGCTTTCATCTTCGAAGGCTCCTGTCGAGACACTCAAGCAGCGCGCTCGTTTCGAACGGCTTTCTGAGAAGGCAGAATGCGCCGATCGAGGCCGCTTCGGCGTCCAGCTGCTTGTGAGGAAGCGCGGTAATGAGAATCACCGGCGCTCCGACCTTCTGCTGCTGGAGCTCGCGAACGAGGTTGAGCCCACCCATTCCAGGCATGTGAACGTCGGCAATGATGCAGTCGAAGCTGAACCGGCCGGCGTAGCTCAGCAGCGCTTCGGCCCTGTCAAACGGCTCGGAGCGGTAGCCGATCGATCGCATCAGATCCACCAAAGACAGGCACAGGGCCTCGTCGTCATCGACGACACCTACGTAAGGGACCTTCACCTGACTTACCCTCGCAAGACGCGATCATCATCGAAACGCGATCGCAACACGGGCGATTGAAGCGCAAGCCGCTCTCCAGTTGACCAGGCGGCTGCTGTCGTGACGTTCGATGCTTGTTCGCGAGAGGCACATGTTCGGTCTCCCCAACTGAGGAAAATCCAGTAGCTGCGCCAGGATCGGTTGCGCATGTCGGTCTCGAGCATGCGTTCGGTGGGTGCCTCCGACAATCTCGCGATTGTGATGCACAGACCCATACTTTGGTATGGGTTTGCGGCGCCAAGGGCGAGCCACCGAGGGCGACGCGGACGCGTAGCAGAACGACCGTGTCGTCGTCTCATGACGTCATTCGCAGATGCCAGAACGCGGGCGAGGTCAGGTCACGCCGATCCCGGCCGCCTGCGGCCGAACAGCGCAAGTTTGAAAAATGCACGATAATCCGCGCACAGCGCGTCCTTCGAAGCTTGGCTACCGTTCAGATCACGACAGACGTCGACGCCGCCCTTGGCGCCAATCTGCGACCTCGAGGATGAGACGACATCCGATGGACCATCTCATAAAGAAACTGTCCGAGCTCGATCTGGTCAGAGGCGATTTTGACTACCATGCCACGCGTGTGGCGATGATCATCGTCTTCTTCGTCTTCAGCTGCCAGAAATGGTTCGACTACGAAGCGCACGCGTTGATCCCGTTCATCAGCAATGGTCCGCTGATCTTCTGGCTGTATCCGGTGTTTGGCGTGCGCGGCGCGGCCTACTTCCTGGGTTCAGCGGAATTGTTGTTTGGATTTCTTCTTCTGCTCGGCTTCTGGAGCAGAAGACTGGCAGTCCTGGGATCGCTGGGTTCATGCGCGACCTATGTCGCCACCGTGACGATCATTCCGTTTTTCCCCGATGCCTGGGCCGCGCCGGCCGGCGGATTTCCTGCGGCCACGTTGCCGTTCCTCTTCCTCATGAAGGATGTCGTACTGCTTGCGGCCTCCGTCTATCTGCTCAAGCGGGACCTCCTCCGGGCAGCAGCCGACGTGTCGCCGGCTGAGAACGGGATTGTTCGACAGGAAGCGATGCAATAGCGCCGGTTGGCACTGGAAGAGCGGGATCAGGGTCGTCCCCCGTGACGGGCGATGAACTGCTCGGCTACATCGGCGAGGTCGTTGCCGATGATCTGCGTGAGCGTAGGTTTGCGACGACGGCTTATCGACCTTGACGCTGTCCACGCTGAGCGACCTTTCGAAGACTCCCGCTTTTCTCCCGCGCTCAAGCTCGATGCTTCATCCACGGTTGAGCGGAATTGCCGATCTGAGCGCATCGGAACAACTCTTGTCGGTGACGCTGGGTCCGAACGGAATGTGGCTCATGCCATGGCTCCGATCCCGGCTATTGTTGGGGATTGGCGTTGGGAGTACGTTCCCGAACGGGACAGGTGAACACCTTTCCCTCCTTTTCAATCGACTGGCCGGCTAGTTCCGGAGTCCGGCAGATGCACGTATCCTCACGGGTATCCACGAATGGCAATGCCGGTCTCAAGGCGTCATGGGACGACGGCGAGCGCGTCTTTTGCCGTGAATGGCGCCGGGACGCCGATGGCGACGTCAACAGTGTCCTGACCGTAAGGGCGGCTACGGAACATCCGCCGGCCGCGGTCCTCGACCGGCTCGCCCATGAATACGCCTTGCGCGACGAGCTCGATGGGACCTGGGCCGTACGGCCGCTGGAGCTGATCCGCGACGGTGGTCGAACCTTGCTGATATTGGAAGATCCCGGCAGCGAGCCGCTCGAGCAGTTGCTCGGCGCGCCGATGAAGCTGGACCATTTCTTGCGATTGGCTCTCGGCATCACCACCGCCGTCGACCAGCTGCATCGGCAGGGCCTGGTCCACAAGGATTTGAAGCCGGCCAATCTTCTGGTGAGCGGAGCAGACGAGGTCAGGATCACCGGATTTGGCCTTGCATCTCGCCTGCCGCGCGAACGACAGCAGCTCGAACCACCGGAGACCATGGCGGGCACGCTGGCCTACATGGCGCCCGAGCAGACCGGCCGCATGAACCGGTCCGTGGATTCCCGCAGCGATCTGTACGCACTTGGCGTGACGTTCTACCGGATGCTGACGGGCGTACTGCCGTTTACCGCGGCCAATCCGATGGAATGGGTGCACAGCCACATCGCGAGACGTGCCGTTCCGCCCGCCGAACGAGTCAATGACGTGCCTTGCGCCGTGTCGGCGATCATCATGAAGCTCCTCGCCAAGACGGCCGAGGACCGCTACCAGACCGCCGCCGGCCTCAAGAGCGACCTCGAACGGTCACTCGCCGAATGGGAAGCGCAGGGACGAATCGATGATTTCGTCCTGGCCCAAGCCGATACACCGGACCGCCTGCTGATTCCCGAACGGCTCTACGGCAGGGAGCACGAGATCGAGGCGTTGCTCACCTCGTTCGATCGCGTCACCCGGAGCGGCACGCCCGAGTTGATCCTGGTGTCCGGCCCCTCCGGTATCGGCAAGTCCGCTTTCGTCGACGAAATGCACAAGGCCTTGGTCCCGTTGGGAGGGTTCTTCGCCTCCGGCAAGTTCGATCAGCACAAGCGCGATATGCCTTACGCGACGCTCGCGCATGCGCTTCAAGGCCTTATCCGAGGCCTCCTCGCCAAGAGCGATGCCGATCTGGCACCCTGGCGTAGCGCACTGCACGACGCGCTGGGCCAGCTCGGTCAACTGATGGTGGATCTCGTACCGGAACTGCGGCTGGTGATCGGGGATCAACCGCCTGTCCCGGACGCTCCCCCGCAAGACACACAGCGACGCTTCCAACTCGTCGTTCGACGCTTCATTGGCATCTTCGCCAAGCCTCACCATCCGCTCGTGCTTTTCTTCGACGACCTGCAGTGGCTCGACCTGGCCACACTGGATCTGATCGCGTTTCTTCTGAACAGATCCGACCTGCAAAATCTGCTTCTCATCGCCGCCTATCGACGCAAGGATGTCGACGTCAAACATCCGCTGGCACAACGGCTCGTCGAAATTCGCGCCTCCCGTAAACGGGTGCGGGAAATCGACCTGGCACCCCTCACCCGCGCTGCCATCGAGGAATTCACCGCGGATGCACTTCACTGCGAGCCGGCATACGCCATGCCCCTGGCGCAGCTGATATACGAGAAGACGAACGGGAATCCGTTCTTTCTCACGCAGTTTCTGCGGGCACTGGCCGAAGAAGAACTACTGGCCTTCGATCATGACAAGCGACAGTGGCGCTGGGATCTCGAACGCATCAAGGAAAAAAGCTACGCCGAAAACGTCGCGCGTCTCATGGTCGGCAAGCTGAGCGGTTTGCGCGACGAGACACGTCGGGCCCTGCTGGAGCTGGCCTGCCTGGGCAACAGCGCCGAGATCGCAACGCTCTGCCTCGTGCACGGAGCATCGGAGCAGACGCTGCACGCGGATCTGCGAGACGCGACGCGTCTCGAACTGGTCCGACGCCTCAAGAGCTCTTACGCGTTCGTCCACGATCGTGTGCAAGAGGCCGCTTATGCGCTTCAACCGGACCAGGACAGGCGAACGGCCCTGCACCTTCGGATGGGTCTGGTCCTGGCAGCGCAGCTGACGCCCGACGAAACCAACGAGCGCGTCTATATCGTTGCCAACCAGCTGAACCGCGGCATCGCCGCTCTGACGAACGGCGCTGAACGCGAACAGGTCATTGCCGTCAATCTCGCCGCGGGCCGGCGCGCGCGAAATGCAACGGCCTACCACGCGGCAGCAACCTACCTTGAAATCGCCCGCGAACTGCTCGGGGAGGAAGGGCATCCGCGGTGCAGCCGGGACGCCTTCGCGATCGGCCTGCTCCACGCCGAATGCAAATTCCTACTCGGCGAGCTGAACACGGCAGAAGCGGAACTGACGGTCCTGTCGCAGAGCTGTTCGGACATTCAGGCGAGCGCCGAGGTCGCCAGACTCCAGGCGCAGCTATACACCACCGCGGGACAGCTCGAGCGCGCGGTCGACGTTTGCCTCGCATTTTTGCGCAGAACCGGGATTGACTGGTCTCCTCATCCCAGCCGCAGCGAGGTGGACGAGGATCGGCGACGCCTGCGGAGCTTGACCGAAAAGCTGTCCGACGAGCAGCTTCATGCGCTACCGCCGATGACCGATCCGGATCATCGTGCGACCATGGGCGTCCTGGCCGACCTCCTCACGCCTGCGTTTCTCACCGATCGCAACCTCTCCGACACCATGCTCATGGCGGCCACTCGACTGACGCTCGAGCACGGGACCAGCCCTGAAGCGTGCTACCCGCTGACCGCCATATTCGGCGTGCTCGCGAGCAATTCAGCCGATGCCGAACTTGGATTCCGGCTATCGCAATTTGGCGCAGCCCTTGCTGACAGGCAGCCGCAGACAGGGCTGAGCGGTCGGGCGCTTTTGGTATTCGGCCTTCACGTGACCCCATGGATTCTCCCGATCCGATCGGGACGGCCGTTCATTCGGCGCGCACTCGCAATCTGCTTGACGACTGGAGATCTGGCATTCGCGGCGTATTCGCATCGCGGACTGATATCGGTGGATCTCTTCTGCGGCGATCCGCTCATGGACGTCTGCTCGCGCGCCGAGCGGTCTCTGGCATTCGCCGAGGGTCTGGGCGTCCGATTGGCTGCGGAGGGCCTCATCAGGCAACGAGATCTGGCGCAGAGCCTTATGGGGCGCAATGGCCGGAATGACTTCGAGAGCCCCGCGGCGCTTCAGCCCTCGGATGCGAGCGAACCGATAAGCGCCTTCTTCTACTACGCGACGCAAATTCAGATCGAAGTCATTGCCGGACGTGACGATGTCGCGATTGCCCTCGCCGCACGCGCAGAAGCGCTCTCATGGTGCGCCCGCTCTTATTCGGATTTCACCGAATACCGGTTCTACACGGCGCTCGCTCATGCCGGGGCTTATCACGCATCACGCCCCGAGGATCGCGAGCGACGCCTCAACGACCTCCGCGAACACCACCGCAAGCTGACAGTCTGGTCCAACCGTTGCCCCGCGAATTACGCTGCCCGGCAGAAGCTCGTCGCGGCGGAACTCGCGCGCATCGAAGGCCGCGAACTCGAGGCGGAACAGCTGTACGAGGAATCGATCCGATTGGCGCAAGAATCCGGCTTCGCGCAGATCGAAGCGATCGCTGCGGAACGCGCGGCAGGGTTCTACGAGGCGCGCGGCATTCGAACGGTCGTTCTGTCCTACCTGACAAAAGCGCGCGATTGCTACGCGCGCTGGGGCGCCGAGGCGAAGGTGAGCCAGCTCGAGAAACTCCATCCGGGCCTGCGGGAGCGAGGAGCCGCGCTCAGCGCCGCAGGGACGATCGGTGCACCTGTCGAACAGCTGGACCTTGCGACGGTTCTCAAGGTGTCCGAGGCTGTTTCAGGCGAGATCCTGCTGGAGAAGCTCACGGAGACCCTGCTTCGTTCGGCCATCGAGCATGCGGGTGCGGAACGCGGCGTGCTGATTCTACCGAGGGGTTCCGAGCTGAGAATTCGGGCGGACGCGGTGACAGGCGGCGGTTCGATCGCTCTCGATCTCGCCGATTCACCGATCTCCGCCGCTGAGGTCCCGATGTCGATCGTGCTTTACACGGCTCGCGCCCAGGAAAGCGTCGTGCTCGACGATGCCTCGACGAGCAGCGCGTTCGGCGGCGACGAATACATCCAGAAGAAGCACGTCCGATCGGCCTTGTGCGTGCCGCTCGTCAAGCAAGGCAGGGCGGTGGCATTTCTGTATCTCGAGAACAATCTCGCCTCGCGCGTCTTCACACCCGCCCGGATCGCGATTCTCAAATTTCTCGCATCCGAGGCCGCGACCTCGCTCGACAATGCCCGTCTGTACCGGGAGCTTCAGGAGCGGGAGTCGAGGATCCGCCGGCTGGTCGATGCCAACATCATCGGGATCTTCATCTTCGATCACACCCCCGACATCCTCGATGCCAACGACGCGTTCCTGAAGACCATGGGATATGATCGCGAGGATCTTGCCGCAGGCCGGTTGCGCTGGGCAGATCTGACGCCGCCCGAATGGCAGGAGCGCACCGACCGCGCCCGGGCCGAATTGAAGGCGACGCGGGTTGTCCACCCGTTCGAAAAGGCGTTCTTCCGCAAGGACGGCAGCCGGGTGCCGGTGCTGACCGGCGGAGCCTTGTTCGACGACGAGCAGGAGCAAGGCGTTGCCTTCGTGCTGGATCTCAGCGAGCGCAAGCGCGCCGAAACCGAGGCACGCGAGAACGAGCAGCGTTACCGCGAGGCTCAGATGGAGCTGGCCCACGCCAACCGCGTGGCGGTGATGGGACAGCTGACGGCGTCGATCGCCCACGAGGTCAATCAGCCGAACACCGCCGTCATCGCCAGCGCACAAGCGGCCTTGAGCTGGCTCGATCACCAACCACCGGCACTGGAGCAGACGCGCAGGGCGCTGACACGCGCCATCGAGAACGGCATTCGCTCCAGCGAGGTCATTGAGCGAATCCGGGATCTCGTCAAAAAATCACCGCCCAAACGGGATTCCCTGGCGATCAACAACGTCATCGGCCAAGTCATCGAACTCACGCAGGCTGAGGCGGCACGGAACGATGTCGCGATCCAGACGGTGTTCGCCGATCGTCTGCCCAAGGTCATCGGCGATCGCGTCGAGCTGCAGCAGGTCACGCTCAACCTGATCCTGAACGCCATCGAGGCGATGAGCGAGACAACGGAGGGCAAGCGTGAGCTGTTGATCCAGACCGCAAGAGCAGATGCCGAGAGCATACGCGTATCGATCACGGATTCGGGACCGGGCTTGTCGGCAGAGGGCCTCGCGCGGCTGTTCGAACCCTTCTACACGACCAAGTCGGGCGGCCTCGGTGTCGGACTGTCGATATGCCGCTCGATCATCGTTGCGCATGGCGGCAGGCTCTGGGCGACCGCAAACGAACCGCGCGGAGCCGTCTTCCAGTTCACCGTACCGGTCGATGACGGCTTTACGGTTGGTTGAATCATCTCGGCTGGCGTCATCACGCCGCAAAATTGGTGGGATGACCTGTAACCAAGGCCGGGCCGCGGACGAAATATAGCCATCGGATCGCGCCGGCGAAGCCAAGCACGGGCCGGAACAGATCCGCCATCGACGGCGTGCTGCAGGGAGAGATCAATTGGCACTGTCCTGGCAACAAGGCCCGCTTTCAACGGGAGCAATCGGCCGCTTTCTCGTCCCCGAGCCGCTGCCCAAGCGACTCCTGTACGTCGAACCGTTACGCCGCCGCATCCGCGTGCGCTTTGGGGGAAGCTGGATCGCCGATAGCGAGCGGGTGCTCCTGCTTTTCGAACCGGGCCGTTATCCTGTCGCCTATTTCCCGGAGGCCGATGTTTCCCCACATGTGCTGGAACCTACCGAGCACATCACGCAACACGCCGATCTTGGGCCGACGTCCTGGTACAGCGTTCGGGTCGACGAGCAACACATCGCGGCGCGAGGAGCGTGGCGGCACACCAACCTGCCCGCCCATGTAGGCGATTTGCAGGGTCTGATCGCTTTTGCCTGGCGGGCTATGGATGCCTTCTACGAGGAAGACGAACGCATCGTAGGCCACGCCGCCGATCCCTATCACCGCATCGACATCCGCCAGACCTCTCGTAACCTCGTGGTCAACCACCAGGGCCGGGTCATCGCCGATACAAAGCGGCCGCTGGTCCTTTACGAGTCCGGCTTTGCACCGCGTTGGTATGTTCCACGTGCCGACATCGATGAGGCTGCCCTCACTCCGGTCAAGCTCCAGACCTTCTGCCCGTACAAGGGCCTCTGCAGCTATTACTCCATCGGAGACGCGCGCCAGGCGGCATGGTCGTATCCCGACGCCTATCCCGAAGTCCGCCGCATCTCCAATTTTGTATCGTTCGAGCCGGACATCGTGACCGTCCGTCTCGATGGCACGCAGATACGTCTCGAACCCGGCCAATTGGTGGTTCCACACGGCCCCGATCGTAATCTTGACATCGCCGAGGTGGTCGCGGAGCCAACGCCTGGTGGCCGGCCCGCTGAAGCTGCAACCAGTCCCCTCCATCGGCGCTCGTGAGACGAACGAGCATATCTTCGAGATCGCGCAGCATTCAGCCTTTCGCGTCCACGACTATTGTGGCCCTCAACGGAGCCGCTCATCCCGAGCCTCCACTACGGGAGCGCCACAATGTCCCATCGTTCGAACCAGACACGCTCGATCCGCTCCGCTTTTGCGGGCCTTCTCCTGATCGGCTTGCTGTCGCCCGCACATGCCTCCGACCGGAACAGCTCTCTCGACGCCCTCCCCGATCTGCCGTCGCGGGCCGCCGCGCGTTTCGCCTCGGCCGAGCCGACGTCGCGCCTGCCCTGGCTCGCTCCGGTCGGCCACCGTCAGCCGAGCCGGGCCGATGCGCCTCAATCGGATGCTCTGTCGGCCTGGGAGCGTGAGCAGCAGCAGCGCGATCAGATGCTGGATCGCAAGCTCATCATCTGCCGCGGATGCTGAGCTAGCCCGGCCACCTCACGCTCGCCTGCCTAGGCATTCTCGCCAGCCGATGCCGCCTCTGCACTCTTCGCCAGCTCCAGATCGTCAATCATCGCAGGCGTCTGCGTAGACTTTCGCCATTGCGCGGGGGTGATGCCCATGTGGCTCTTGAACGCCCGCTGGAACGCCGCCTCGGACAGATATCCGACCGCTTCGGCCACCGCTCCGGTCGAGAGCGAGGATTTCCTCAGTTCGTTCGTTGCCAGCGTCATTCGGATGTCGGTCAGCAGTTCGCTGGGCGAACGTCCGACCTTCTCCTGGAATTGACGGGCGAGTGTCGCACGCGACATGTTGGCGAGCTGCGCGAGCTCGGGCAGCGTCCATGCGCGCGCGGGCGCATTGAACATGGCCGCGACGACCGGCGCGAGGCGTGGGTGACCTGCGAGCGCAAGCAGCCCGCGTGGCGCGTCCCCGGTCTCGCTGGCGAGGCGCAGCACGAGCGCGAACATCGCCGTCGACAACGCGTTCAGCATCGCGCGGCCGCCCAGCTGATCGTCTGCGGTCTCGCCGCGCATCAAGGCAACGAGACCTGCGAGCTGCCCCGCCGTGTCCCGCTCTCCGGCCTGCGCGCCCGCCCTCACGATCAGCACCGGCGGCAGATAGTTGCGCAGCAGCCGGTCGTGCGGCGGGGCGATCGAAAAATGCCCGCACAGCAGATCGAGCCGGGCGTCCGAGCCGGGATTCTCGCTGATCGTGAAGTTGAGTGACGCGCGGTTGCGGGCCTTCAGCGGCGCGGCTCCGCTGCCGTCGTGCATGACGTGCCGGGGGTTGCGCGGCAGCAGCAGAATGTCGCCGGCCTCCAGTAGCAACGGCCGGCCTCCCGCCGGATCGTCCAGCACCGCCGAGCCGGCGAGCACCGCGTGGTACGGGATTTCGTTGGCCTCGCCCGGCCCCTGCTCGATCCGCCAGGGCGCGCCGTAGGAGCAGCGCAGGTCCAGACGGCCGCGCACCGGCATCATCTCGAACAGCCGGCTCAGCCAATCCATCGTATTCCTCTCTCGGCACGTCGCCTGAGACGATTGAGCATATATACAAGCCGATCAAGCATTCAACATCTCATGTCGCGACCATACTGTCACTCCGCAATCGTTCACCACCCCAACACGGAGTGCCATCATGTCCCGCCTTTCCGTCCCGAACCTCGAAACTGACGCCGGCCCCTCCGGCCAGGTCTATGCCCAGATCAAGAAGGCCATCGGCAGCGTGCCGAACACCTTTGCGGCCATCGCCGCCCATGGCCCCGCTGCGCTCAAGGCCGTGCTCGCTGCCGACAACGTGCTCGCCTCCGGCGGACTGACCAAGTCCGACAAGGAGATCATCAAGCTCGTCATCAGCGAAGCCGCCGGCTGTGACTATTGTGTCGCCGCCCACAGCCATCTCGCAAAGCTCGTCGGCCTGGCGCCGGAGATTGTGAAGCAGATCCGCGATGGCCGGCCCACCGGTGATGCCCAACGCGATGCGCTGGTCGCTTTCGTCGACAAGCTTGCGCGCACCAGCGGCACCGTCAGCCACAAGGATTTCGTCGCGATCAAGGCCGCCGGCTACAGCGACGCGCAGCTCGTCGACATCAGCCTCGCCTTTGCCACCACCGTGTTCACCAACGTCTTCAACCGCATCAACGATACCGAGATCGACTTCCCGGCGGTCGCCTAACGCGACGGCCGCCACGTCGCTCATCTCACATCAGGGATCACGACCATGACCATGCTTGCCAACACCCACACCGCCCAAAATCCTCTCGTCCGCGCCCTGCAGGGATCCGGCCTGCTCGCGGAAGATCTCGACTACCATGTCGTCCGCGCCTCGATGGTGATCATGTTCTTCTTCTTCGGTTACCAGAAGTGGTTTCCGTACGAGTTCGAACGGCTGGTCCCGTTCATCAGCAACGGCCCATTGATCTGGTGGCTCTATCCCGTGTTCGGCCATGCCGGCGCCAGCTATTTCCTCGGCGTTTCCGAATGGACCTTCGGCACGCTGCTGCTCGCGGGCTTCTGGAGCCACCGGCTTGGCGTGCTCGGCGCCCTCGGCTCGACCGGCACCTTCATCGCGACCGTCACGATCATTCCCTTCATGCCGGAAGGCTGGGACCTCGCCGCTGGAGGCTTCCCCGCGATGACGGGCAACGTGCCCTTCCTGATGAAGGACGTCGTGCTGCTCGCAGTCTCCTTCTATCTGCTAAGGCAGGATCTGGTTCGCCTGACGCGGTGACGGGTGGCACTCTGCCCAGCGACGTGTCGCCGGCGAGCTTTCCCGCTCGCCGGCGATGGCACGTCGCGACGATCACGGCAGTGTGCCCGCAAGCAGCCGTTTTCGCAGAGCATCAATGAACGCTCTTACCCGGACGGGCATTTGCGCGCGAGTCAGGAAAACCGCCCATATCCCAAGCTCAACCGGCGCGGCATCCGCCAGAACGATCCGCTTCAACTCTCCGCGTTCAATCTGCTCGTACACATCCCAATAGGTCATCATGGCGACCCCCACGCCCGCAAGACAAGCCGCTCGAATAGCGTCGACCGTGCTGGCCGACAGCGGGCCGGCGATCCGGATCTGCTCCAATTCACCTCCACGTACGAACGGCCAGGTCTCCATCGCATGAAGCTTGATGCAGGGGTGGCTCACCAGATCGCCCAGCGTTGCCGGTTCTCCGAAGCGAGCGATATAGGCTGGCGATGCGCAGAGGATGTAGGGATTGTCGGCGAGCCTTGTCGCGATCATGTCGGAAGGCTTCATCGGCGCCACGCGGATCGCAACGTCGAGACCCACCGATGCGATGTCGACGCGATCGTCGCTCAGGACAAGATTGACCCGAAGCGCCGGGTTGTCCGCGATCAGCTTGGCCACGACGGGTACGATGACCGCATGGCCGATGACGTTCGGCGCGGTGACCTTGAGCACACCTGAGAGCCCCGAGCCGGCGGACGACACGGACTCGAATGCTGAATCGCGGGCGGCTATCAGGGCGGCGGCGTGAGGCAAGAAGGCCTCGCCCTCAGGGGTGAGCGACAGTGAGCGCGTGGTCCGATGAAACAGGCGCGCGCCGAGCTCAGCTTCAAGCGCTGCGAGCCTTCGACTGACCAACATTGGCGTTGTGCCCATCTCTCGCGCCGCAGCGGACAGGCTGCCGGCGGTCACGATGCTGCGAAACAGGGCTACATCCGCGAAATCCATTTTATAACGATAATCGATAAAGTGCTTAGCTTCCAGCCGGACTTCTGTCGGCTCACGGCAAGCTTTAAATCGACTTCCGGCAAGGGAGGCTACTCCCGAAGGTAAAGGCCCTGGAGATTCAGATTATGGACAACGAAGCGAAGGCGCTTTTCACGCCGATCGATATAAACGGCCGTACCGCGAAGAACCGTCTTGCTGTTGCGCCAATGACGCGCATCACGGCGACCAAGGACGGCCGGGCTACCGAAACCATGACGCGATACTACGAGCGGTTCGCGCGAGGCGGGTTTGGAACGGTCATCACCGAAGGCATCTATACAGACCAAGCGTTCTCGCAGGGCTACGTCCATCAGCCCGGCATGACCGACGACGTGCAGGCCAAGGCCTGGAAGCCGGTCGTCAACGGCATCAAGGCGCACGGAGCGGTAGCCATCGCCCAGATGATGCATGCCGGAGCGATCAGCCAAGGCAATCGCTTTCGCGACAGCACCGTGGGGCCGTCTGCCATTCAGCCCAAGGGCGAGCAGATGACATTCTATCACGGAAAGGACCGCTACCTACTGCCGGCAGCCATCACGGAGGAGCAGATCGCCGACGCCATTGCCGGCTTCGCGGGCTCGGCTGTGCGTGCGATCCACGTCGCCGGATTCGACGCCATCGAGATTCACGGCGCCAACGGCTACTTGCTCGACCAGTTCCTGACCGACTACGCCAACCGCAGAACCGATCGCTGGGGCGGCGCCACGGAGAACCGCGTGCGGCTAATCGTGGAAACCTTCAAGGCGGTGCGCGCGAAGGTCGGGAGCGCGGTGCCGGTCGGCGTCCGCATCTCGCAAGGCAAGGTGAACGACTATCATCACAAATGGGCGGGTGCGGAGCGTGACGCCGAAATCATCTTCGGCAGCCTCGGCGATGCCGGCGCCGACTTCGTCCATGTGACCGAGTTTGAGGCGTGGAAGCCCGCTTTCGCCAAGGACGGCCCGTCATTGATGCGCCTCGCCAAGCGCTACGCCCCCAAAGCGACGATTTTCGCCAATGGCAGCCTGCACAACATCGAGCAGGCGGTGGCTGCGCTCGACGATGGCGCCGATGTCGTCACGATAGGCCGCGGGGCCTTGGCGAACCCCGACCTGCCCAAGCGTCTGTTGGACCGCAGCTCTCTGGATGAATTTGACCCTGCGATCCTCGGGCCCATCGCCGACATCAAGGACACCGAACTGATGATGTGAGCGCGTCCCGCGACGTCGACGCCGAAGGCCGACGCTCTGAAGATCGTGCACGCATCGAAAGGAACGATCATGACGGGCGCGATCTCCGATGCCTCGGTGGCGTTGTCGCTCATGCTGGAAGCATTGCGCATGCTCGATGGGCCCGAGCATTCGAAGGCTGCGGCCCACCTTCGAGCGGCCATCAAGCAGCTATCGCCTCACACCGCGCAACAGTTGCTTCCACCTTTCGGTGAGGCTCCGAGCAGGTCCTAAGTCGTCATCGGGCGTGTAACCGCGACGACCTCATTCATCGTTTCGGCACCGCTCATCTCGCCGCACGACCCGTGAAGACGGCAAGGCCATGATGGTCGAGGCCACCCGTGATTTTATAAAAAGACCTCTGATATGACGCTCATGAATTTTCAAATTCATTCTGGATGACGACTCGCTATCGAAGATACGACTTGCACTAAGTATCTGAAAATACAGAGTCATATTATTTTCTTCGATCACGACAAAGCGAACCAGCTCCACTGGTTATCTGATGTGTTTTTATAAAAACGCATTTTATATAGAGATGTCTAACAGTCGGATGTAATCGAAAGGATCAATGGCATGGCCAAGTTCGCCTTCTTCGTCGAGTTGAAAGCCAATCGGGGCAAGGAAGCGGAAGTCGAAGCCTTCCTGAAGCAGGGCGCCGCGATGGCGAAGGCAGAGGCCGGAATAGCGGCGTGGTACGGGCTCAAGGAAGAGGAGCCGGGACGTTACGGAATCATCGACACGTTCAATGACGAAGTCGGACGAGACGCGCATTTGAACGGCGAACTTGCGAAGGCGCTGTTCGCGAGGGCAGGCGAGCTGTTTTCCGAAGCTCCCAAGGTGCACCGGCTTCACGTCATCGCCCAGAAATAGAGCGTCTTACCGAGGCTCTTCGTTGCAAGGCAGATGATGAGCTTGGGCGGCGCGACTTAACGAACACTTCAGCGAAGCGACCTCCTCCCTAATTTTTCCGAAAAGGATTCACGATGAACCAGGAATCGCCCAAGCCCACTGTCGTCCTCGTGCACGGGGCCTTCGAAGACGCGTCGATCTGGAATGGAGTGATTGAGAGGCTCCAGCGCGACGGCTACCCGGTCGTCGCCTTCGGCAATCCGCTGCTGGGCCCGGCAATCGACACCGCGTACCTGCGCAGCCTGTTGGACAAGATCCAGGGGCCCGTGATCCTGGCGGCCCACTCCTACGGCGGGGCCGTCATCACGCAGGCCGGGGACGACCCCAAGGTCAAGGGCCTTGTCTACGCGGCCTCCATCATGCCCGCGGTCGGAGAGGCCGCAACCCATTTGCTCGAACGGTACCCCGGCAGCACATTTCCCACGTCCGTCGAGCCGACCACGTACACCCTGCCCGACGGTACCAAAGGCACGTATCTCCTCTACCAGCCCGACAAGTTCCACAGCAACGTTGCCGCCGACGTGCCCGCGAGCGTGGCCGCCCTGATGCTCGCCGGCCAACGCCCCATGAACCTGGCGGCCCTGACCGAACCGCTGACATCCGCGGCTTGGACGAGCAAGCCGAGCTGGCAAGTCAGGCCCCTGCAGGATCGCGCCATTCCGGTCGACGAATACAAGTTCGAAGCCGATCGCGCCCACGCCACCGTCATCGAGGTGAACGCTTCGCACGCCGTCCCCGTCTCCAACCCTGAAGTCGTGGCCGACGTGATCGAACAGGCCGCCCGCGCAGCAGCGAAGTAACGGCGTCCGCAAAGCGCGGTCGCTTGGCATCATTCAAACAGGGAGGACCCATCCGATGACGCAGGACGGTGAACAAGAAGCAACGCCGCCCTGGGATGCGGCTCGGGTCAACCTCACATCGAACGAACTGGCTCCCGGCGTTTTCGCGGTCATGCCTGACGACGTGTTCGAGAAAGACCACGTCGCCACCACGGCCGGTTTCGTGATCGGCGAACGCAGCGTACTCGTCGTCGAGTCAATGCTGAATGGCGAGCTCGCCTCGCAGCTTATCGGGCTCGTACGTCAAGTGACGTCGAAGCCGATCCGCTTCCTCGTCAACACCAGCTATCACGGTGACCATGCCTACGGGAATTACCTGTTCCCCGACAGTACTGTCGTGATTCAGCATCCGGCGACCAAGCGTTACATGGAAGAAAGCTTCGAGGACGATCGCCGTTTCATGATCAGCCTCATGGGTAAGGGGAAGGGCATTGAACGCGTGCAGGCACGCGCCGCTGACATCACTGTCCCCGACATGATCAGCGTCGATCTTGGCAGTCGCATCGTCGAGGTCCGTCACTTTGGGTTCGCGCAGACGCCAGGCGATTTGGTCATATGGGCGCCAGACGCGAAGGTGCTTTGGGTCGGTAACATGATCCAAGCACCGTCTCCGGCGCTTCCATGGCTCCTCGAAGGGCGGCACAAGGAGACGATTACGACCCTTGCCCGCGTGCGCGACTTCCTGCCGGAAGACGCGACCATCATTCCAGGCCACGGCCGGCCGATGCGTCCCGCGGACATTGAATTCCCGCTTCGCTATCTTCGCGAGCTCGACAGCGCCGTGCGCACGGCGATCGCAGAAGGTCGATCGATCGAGGCCACGCTCGAGGCGGTCGCCATGGCGCATTACGGCGAGTACAGCCTGTTCGATTGGGCGCACAACTCCGTCAACGTGCCCGCCGCCTTCCGCCACCTGCAAGAGCCGGACGGCGGATTGGCCTAGGGGAACACGCATCGGAGTCGACCGCGAGCCTGAAGCATCTGGTCGCGTTCGCAACCCTATCGATGTAGCTGATATTACGTCGATTTCTCCCTTGCATCGCCGGGAGAACGTCGGTCCCGCCGAAGTGTGAACGCAGCAGCGATCGAAGCGCTTGCTGTGCAAGTCACCTCATTGTCGGCTCGCAAGGCAACCGCTTTCGCTGATAGACACAGGGTCGGAGGCAGCTTTCGCCATGGAGCGGTTCGACTCGCTCCGAATCTTCCGGACCGCACGTCGGAAAGCGACTGCGGATTGGTCGGTGCAAGGAAGTCTGCCCCCGTTGTGGTCTTCGCCCCTTGGGCGATCAATTTGCGGGAGCAACCCTTGGCGAAAGGGTTACAGGAAGGGGAAATCAAGCAGGAGCTGCAAAATGGCGGGCACCTGCGCAATGTCCTCATCATCACCAAGACGATTGAGGGTATGGCCGAACACCTGGCCTATGTTCGGCCGAGCTGGCGACGCGAATTCCTGCCGCTGCGAACCTGGGGCGACAAGGAAGATCGTACCTACAAGGATCTGGACCGGCTGCTCGTGCTTCTCCGCGACGACTTCGGCTATCGGGGCTTCATTGGGCTCTACATGGATGGTGATCCCGATCTCGTGCGCTATCGCGCGCTTTCGGAAAGCGAAGAGGCCGACGACAAACCGTAAAGCTCGGATCCGACGGTGCCGCTGCCTCACTGCGAGGCTCGCGGTGACATCAGGACTCTCACCCGCAGAATAAAAATGGCTCGCTTGATGCGAGCCATTTTCTCATCGGGACCGGCGAAGTCCGAACGTGGCTGCGGGATACACTACCGCGACCATGCCGGGACGACGCCGTTCAGCGATTTCGGGCCGCCAGGGCACGTCGCGCGTCAGCGAAGGCCGCCGGTAACGTGAAGTGTCTCGCCCGTGACGTAGGACGCTTCGTCCGAAGCGAAGAAGGCCACCGCGGCAGCGATCTCCTCAACCTTGCCGATGCGGCCAAGCGGGGTGGTGGATTCGATCCAGTTGCGCATATCGCCCTCGTGCAGGCCGGCGGACACGACGCCTTCGGTGGCGATCATGCCCGGATTGACGGCGTTGACGCGGATCTTGCGCGGCGCGAGCTCCTTCGACAGCACGGAGGAGATCGCATCCACCGATGCCTTCGTCGCGGTGTAGACGGCGGTGTTCGCCGGCGCGATGGTCGATACGCCGGAGCTGATGTTGATGATGCTGCCCCCATTGGGATTGAAGTGCTGCACCGCTTCCCCCGAGATCAAGAGAAGCCCGAGCACATTGAGGTCGAAATGCTTGTGGAAATGCTCAGGCGTGATGGCCTCGAGCGCCGCGAACTCGTAAATGCCCGCGTTGTTGACGAGGATATCGATCGCACCGAACGCCTTCACGGTCTCCGCGACGACGCTTTTCACGTTTTTGGCATCGGCCAGGTTGCCGTGCACGGCGACGGCTTTGCCACCCTTGGCGATGATGGCGGCGACCACGCGGTCGGCGGCCTCTTTGCTGGCGCTGTAGTTGACGGCAACCGCCGCACCCTCGGCCGCAAGCCGGGCGGAGATTTCGGCACCAATGCCTTTGGATGCGCCGGTCACGAGCGCAACTTTGCCTTCGAGTCTCTTGGTCATCGCATGTCTTCCGTTGTTCGGCGGGATGCCGATATTCAATAGTTCAATACTAGTGAACTATTGAATGAGTTCAAGGGACGTGCTATATTTTGAGCATGGTGCAGTTCGTTCACCCATCGCGGGACGAGATTACACTCGCCGGGGTGCTTGGAGCTCTCGCGGATCCAATGCGGCTGCGCATCGTCAAAAGCCTGGCCGCGCAAAACGATTGCATGTCGTGCACCGAGGCGGCGCCTTGCCCTGACATGGCGAAGTCGACCCTCTCGAACCATTTTCGGATCCTGCGGGAGGCCGGCCTGATCCGGACGTCAAAGCAAGGCGTCCAGCACCGCAACGTTTTGCGCGAAGAGGACATCAACGCGCGGTTTCCAAAGCTGCTGAAAATGATCCTGAGCTTTCCGGACTGAGGGCATTCGCGCACGACAGATTTGTGGAGCGCGCAAGGGATCGGCTGATGTTGCCACCGGGCGTATCCCAAAACAAAAATGGCCCGAGCTTCCGTCCCGGCGCGGCGTGTTGCCCGGCGTTCGCGCCATGATCGATCTTCTGGCTACAGCGCTAAAGGCCCAGGTCTAGCGCGCCGTCTCTGCGCCGACCTGCTAGGGCTGCGAGACATGTTGCTCCGCGCGCGTGACGGAGCCTCCAAGCAGGCAACCTACGGGCCGGCTGTCAGCGAAGCCGAGCCGCACCCGAATCTCGGACAACGACCCCATCGCCCGGCCCTGCATGATGGTGATCCGCGCGCTGTTGCGCTCGACCAGGCCGTTCTTGAGCAGTCCGAACGCGAGCGCCGCGGCGGCAATGCCGGTGGCAGCATCTTCCGGGTAGCCTGATGACTTCGGAAACTGTCGCGCCTCGAAGCGCCGTTCGCCCTGATGTTCGATGGCGTAGGGGTAAAGTCCGGTGGACCCGATCCGCCCGCAGCACGCCTCGATCTGCGCCGGGTCCGGCACCAGCTCATTGAGCTCGCGGACGCCCTTGATCGGGATGAGCGTCTTCACGCGCGACGTGACGGCGTTCTGCACCGGCATATCAAGCAGATCGCGGCGCGACAGCTTGAGCGTCGACAGAACGTCCTCCTCTTCGGCACGCGAGAGATCGACGACCTTGCCGACAGGCTGGCTGATCTCGACGGACGGTTCGCCCGAGTCCATACGATCGACATAGCCCGTCACCGATCCGCTGCGTGTCTCGATGCGGACCTGTTCGCCCGGCAAGCGCCCCTTGGTCGCGAGGACCCAGAGCGCGCCGATGGTCGCGTGACCGCACATCTCCATCTCGTGTCGCGGAACCCAGAACCGGAAGGCATAGTCGGCGTCGCCGCTGGGAGCCGGCAGGACGAAGCCCGACTCATGCCCGAAGCGCCGGGCCACCGACTGCATCCCCGCAGCAGGAAGGTTCGACGCGTCGACGACGATTGGACAAGGGTTGCCACCGCGCCCCATGTGGGTGAACACGTTGACAAGGTCGATCTCGGTCATTGGACAGCTCACTTCATGGAGTGCGCGACGGTGTCAACGATCGCGTTGGCAACAGTTTGATGGACCATGGTCAGATTCGGATGGCGCTCGAATGCCTCGCTGGGCGGAAGTGACAACCTCTGCATGTCGAATCCAAACCCGGGAAGTCGTAACGCTATTCAAGTTTTAGTGACATGTCCGGCTAGATCATTTCTTACAAGCGTCGAAATATTTGCACCGCGCCGATGTTTCTTATGCTGATGACAGCAACACCAGGATCCCCGATGCCCCCGGCTGCGCTGGTCTCCCTGGCGACGTCGGTGCCTCCCCACGTGTTTTTGCAAGAGGACGTGCTAACGGCGGCATGGGATGTCTTCGGCGCCCGCTTTCCCGAATTCGAACGGTTCTCAAGCATTTTCTCGAATACCGGCATAGTCAAGCGTCACGGCGTCAAGCCGTTCGACTGGTATCTCGAACGACGAGGCTGGCCCGAACGCACCGAGGCCTTTCTCGAGGGAGCTGAAGCGCTATTTGTCGATGTCGCCGAGAAGGCGCTGGCGAGCGCACAACTTGCTGGCGGCGATGTCGACACTGTCGTGACCGTCTCTTCCACGGGAATCGCGACACCAAGTCTCGAGGCGCGCGTTGCTCGCCGGATGGGCTTCCGGTCCGATACGATGCGTGTACCGGTGTTTGGTCTTGGCTGTGCGGGCGGGGTTTCTGGTCTATCGATTGCGTCGCGCCTCGCCCAAGCGCGCCCTGGCACCAACGTGCTGCTGGTCACGATCGAGCTCTGCTCACTCGCACTTCGCCTGGACGAACTTACCAAAGCCAACATCGTCGCCGTCAGCCTGTTTGGCGACGGTGCTGCTGCAATCGTGTTGCGCGCGGGCGATGGCGGTGCGACGCAGATCGAGGCTGCCGGCGAACACCTTTGGCCGGATACGCTTGGCATCATGGGATGGAGTGTCGATCCGGAAGGATTCGGCGTCATCTTTCGCCGCACCATACCTGACTTCGTCACGAGGCATTTCAACTCCGCCGTGGCCGAAATTCTCTCCAGAATGCGTCTTTCGGTGGAAGACATTGACCGGTTCATCTGCCATCCCGGCGGCGCGAAGGTTATCTGTGCATTGGAAGGCGCGCTCGCGCTCGACCAAGGAACGCTTTCCCATGAACGACAGATTATCGCCGACTTTGGTAACATGTCGTCACCCACTGTATTGTTCGTGCTTGAGCAGGCTCGCGCGAAGGGGCTGCCGGCGCGCTCACTGTTGACGGCGCTCGGACCCGGCTTCACCGCGAGCTGTGTCTCGCTACGGCACACTGCGTGACGTTTGCTGAACTCATTCTCGGCGCCATCACGCTGCAGCGCGTCGGCGAGCTCGTCATTTCGCGCGCTAACACTCGAAAGCTCCTGGCCCGCGGCGCCGTCGAGGTGGCACCCCGGCATTATCCGTTGATCATCACGGTTCATGCCACCTGGCTGTTGTCGCTGTGGGTGTTCGGCCGCGACCAACCGGTGAATGTCGTTGCCCTGGCCAGCTATCTTATCCTTCAGTGCCTTCGCTTCTGGGTCATCTGGACGCTCGGCTCACGATGGACGACGCGGATTATTGTTCTGCCCGAACAGCCGCTCGTGTCAGCGGGACCCTATCGATTTCTGTCGCATCCCAACTATGCCGTGGTTGCGGGCGAGATCGCCGTGCTCCCTTTGGTTCTGGGTCTGCCGCTGCTGGCCATCGTCTTCACCATCCTCAACGCCGCGGTTCTCGCGATCCGCATACGGGCCGAAAACCTCGCCCTCGCCGCATCCCGTGAGACATTGTGCGTGGCGCATAATGACTGAACGGGTTACCGAGCCGAGTGCAGCTACGTGGCTTGGCTTCGTCCTGATGTGCCTCGGCATGTTCATGGCGATCCTCGACATTCAGGTCGTCGCCACTTCGCTACCCACGATCCAGAGTACACTCGCCATATCGCGAGAGGCGATGAGCTGGATTCAAACCGCGTATCTGATCGCCGAGATCATCGCCATTCCACTGACCGGGTGGCTTACGCGCGTTCTGACGCTGCGATGGCTGTTCGTTATTGCGATCAGCCTCTTTACCCTTGCCTCCATCGGCTGCGCGTTCAGCAGCAGTTTTACGATGCTTGTCAGCTTCCGCGTGCTTCAGGGGTTCGCTGGCGGCGTGCTGATTCCGGCGGTTTTTTCCGCTGTCTTTCTGCTGTTTCCGATCCGTTTGCATCCCGTTGCCACCACCATGGCCGGCATTATGGCCGTGCTGGCGCCCACGGTCGGGCCGGTGGTCGGTGGCTGGATCACCGACACCTGGTCCTGGCATTGGCTGTTTCTGATCAATGTCGCTCCTGGGGTGGTCGCCGCACTCGCCACGCCAATGCTGCTGCCGCGCGAACGACCCCGGCTTTCTGATCTGGCTACACTCGACGTGCCGTCTCTCGGACTTCTTGCGGTTTCGCTTGCATGCCTGGAGATCGGTCTGAAGGAAGGCCCGCAACGCGGGTGGCTTTCTCCATTCTGCTCCATCCTGATCGTCTTGAGTGCTGCCGCGGCAACCGTCTTCGCCATCCGAACACTCAGGGCCGCGCATCCGGTGGTCGAACTGTCGACCTTTAGATCGCGCTCGTTTGCAATCGGTTGCGCATTGAGCTTCTTCCTCGGAGTTGGATTGTTCGGCTCGGTCTATCTCATGCCGGTCTTCCTCGCCTATGTTCGACATCATGACGCATTTGAAATCGGCACGATCATGCTCGTCACCGGCGTTGCGCAGCTTGCCACCGCGCCGATTGCGGGCCTGCTGGAAAGCAGGTTTGATCCCCGCTGGTTGTCGGCGGCGGGGTTTGGTCTGTTCGCGATCGGGCTGGGTTGCAGTGCATTCGAGAGCCGTGTCGCCGACTTCCAGGAAATGTTCTGGCCGCAAGTCTTGCGCGGCGTTGCGATCATGTTTTGCCTGCTGCCTCCGACCCGGCTGGCGTTGGGTTCGCTGACCGCATCACGGGTACCCGACGCAAGCGGCCTGTTCAACCTGATGCGAAACCTCGGGGGCGCAATCGGCATCGCGCTGATCGATACGATCCTTTACGGACGCACCGGCGGGCATGCCGACGCTTTGCGCGAGCGCCTGATTGCGGGCGATGTGACTGCGGCTCAGGCGATCGGGCTTGACCTGACGCTGTTTACCCACCGCCCTCCGCAGGTCTCCGATGCCACGGTTGAAGCCTATCTGCGTCCCATGGTCGAAAAGGCCGCGTTCGCGCTCAGCGCCAACGAAGCCTGGGCCCTCCTCGCTTGCGTGGCGCTGCTCGGACTGTTGCTCATTCCGTTCGCGGCCGGTCCCCTGGAAGGCACTGATGAGAATTCTGGTGATGGCGCACTCAATTGAGTGGTGAATAGAGATCGCAATTGCCGCGGCGCCCGGCCCAACCAGCGAAGTTCGGCGTGGTTCGCTTACCTATCTGAGGAAGGCCGCACTGACCGAGGGACTCGTCGTGACCTGAGACGGTAGGTGCCCGACCCGCCAAAACAAAAATGGCCCGCGTGATGCGGGCCATTTTCGTATCGGAACCGGTAAAAGTCCGAACTTGGTTGCGGGGATAGGATTTGAACCTATGACCTTCAGGTTATGAGCCTGACGAGCTACCGGGCTGCTCCACCCCGCGTTAAACCGTCGCTTTGCCTTGGCCAAGATGCCGGGGACGGTGGATGAAGTGGCCGGCGCTGTTCGCGTGGCTTGCTTCGTCCGTCCCAAAGGCTTCCTTGGAAGGCAACCCCGGGGCAAAGCCCCTCGGGTGCGAGGCGTATGTACCAACCCGGGCTGCCTTTGGAAAGGGCCGCAGAGACGTTTTTTTCGACTTTATGACAGTGAGTTGGGCCGATTTCCGGCCCGTTTGGTGCGCTCTTGCCAGAAGTTCCACAAAGGCCCAGCTTGCGGGCAATAAAACCGGGGGCAAACGCCATTTTCGGGAGGAACGCCATGGACCAGCCTCTGGATAAGTCCCCGGCGGGCGCCCCGCTTCGGGCCCTCAACGAGGCCTTCCACGCCATGGTTGCGCGGGCGCGGGCCGAGCCGGCGCCCGACCTGGCCGAGCGGCTCGACCGGCTGGCGCGGCTGCGCACTGTTGTCGCCGACAACGAGGAGCGTTTCCGGCAGGCGATCTCGGCCGATTTCGGCCACCGCTCGGCCGTCGAGACCACCATCGCCGAGACGATGCTGGTGTTCTCCGAGATCCGGCATGCGACCAAGCATTTGAAGAGCTGGATGGCGCCGCAGCGCGTGGCCACCGCGCTGCAATTCCTGCCCGCGCGCAACCGGCTGATCCCGCAGCCGCTCGGCGTCGTCGGCATCATCGCGCCCTGGAATTATCCGCTCCAGCTCACGCTTGCGCCCGCGATCGGCGCCATCGCCGCCGGCAACCGTGTCATGATCAAGCCGAGCGAACTCTCGCCGCACTTCTCAGTGCTGCTGAAGGAGACGGTGGCCGCGAAATTCGATGCCACCGAGCTATTGGTGACAGGCGTCGAGGACGAAATCGCAAAAGCCTTCGCACACCTCCCCTTCGACCATCTCGTCTTCACCGGCTCGACCCGGGTCGGCCGGCTGGTCGCGGAGGCCGCCGGGCGCAATCTCACGCCCGTGACGCTCGAGCTTGGCGGCAAGTCGCCGGCGATCCTCGACGCCTCCGCCGATCTCGAGGAGGCGGCCGAGCGCATCGCCTACGGAAAGCTGCTCAATGCCGGGCAGACCTGCATCGCGCCGGACTATGTGCTGGTGCCCGAGCGCTCGTTGCAGGCCTTCGCCGAAAAAGTACGCGCGCAGATGCGGCGCATGTTCGGCACCGATCCCGCCAACAAGGACTACACCTCCGTCATCTCCGACCGGCACTATGCGCGGCTGGAAAATCTCGTCGCGGATGCCGCCCAGCGCGGCGCAAAAATCCTGCAACCGGCGAAAGCGGACGATCCGAACTGGAAAGCACACCGCAAATTCCCGCCGACACTGATCGTCGGCGCGACCGAGGCGATGGCGGTGATGCAGGAGGAGATTTTCGGCCCCGTTCTGCCGGTGCTGGGCTATCGCGATCCGGCGGAGGCGATCGCCTTCGTCAACGCCCGCGACCGGCCGCTGGCGCTCTACTGGTTCGGCAAGGATCGCGCCGCCCGCGACGAGGTGCTGTCGCGCACGATCTCCGGCGGCGTCACCATCAACGACTGCCTGTTCCACTTCGCGCAAGCCAACCAGCCGATGGGCGGCGTCGGCGCATCCGGCACCGGCGCCTATCACGGCGAATGGGGCTTTCGCACGTTCAGCAAACTGAAGCCGGTGTTTTATCGCTCCAAGTTCAACCGCCTCGCCGACCTCTACCCGCCCTATGGCGGCAAGATCGCGCGGCTGGAGAAGTTGATGCGGTTCATGTCGTAGCTTTCAGTTATTGCGAGCGAAGCGAAGCAATCCAGACTGTCTCCGCGGCGGGATTCTGGATTGCTTCGCTTCGCTCGCAATGACGAGAAGAAAATGCAGAGGGGGGAAATATCAGTGACTGACACATTCGACTTCGTCGTCGTGGGCGCAGGCTCCGGCGGCTGCGCGGTGGCGGGGCGGCTGTCGGAGGATGCGGCGACATCCGTGGCGCTGCTCGATGCCGGCGGACGGAACGACAATTGGCGGATCACCACGCCATTCGGGCTCGCTTTGCCATACAGCGCGGCCAACTGGGCCTTCGATACCGTGCCGCAGAAGGGATTGAACGGCCGCATCGGCTATCAACCGCGCGGCAAAGGCCTCGGCGGCTCCTCGGCGATCAACGCCATGGTCTACATCCGCGGCCACAAATCGGACTACGACCACTGGGCCTCGCTCGGCAATGCCGGCTGGTCGTACGCCGACGTGCTGCCCTATTTCAAGCGCTCGGAGAACAATTCCGATTTCGACGGCGAGTATCACGGCAAGGGCGGCCCGCTGCATGTCAACAGACTGCGCTCGGACAATCCGATCCATGACGTCTTCCACCAGGCGGCGCGCGAAGCGCAGTTCCGCATCCGCGAGGACTTCAACGCCGAGGACCATGAAGGGCTCGGCAGCTACCAGGTGACGCAGCACCATGGCGAGCGCTGGAGCGCGGCACGCGCCTATCTGCATCCCCACATGGACAAGCGCGCGAATCTGCACGTCGAGACCCAGGCGCAGGCCACGAAAATCCTGTTCGATAGCGGGCGGGCGGTCGGCATCGAATATATGCAGGGCAAGCAGACCAAGCAGCTGCGCGCCCGCCGCGAGGTGATCCTCGCCGGCGGCGCCTTCCAGTCGCCGCAGCTATTGATGCTGTCGGGCATCGGCGATGGCGATGCGCTTCGCGCACACGGCATTGGCGTCATGCATCACTTGCCGGGCGTCGGGCGCAATCTGCAGGACCATCCGGATTTCGTGTTCGTCTACGCCTCCGACTATCCGTACTTCGTTCATTCGTCGCTCGGCCGGTTGCCATCCCTGCTCCGCGCCATCCAGCGGTATCGCCGGGAGCGACGCGGCCTGATGACCACCAATTTCGCCGAGTGTGGCGGCTTCCTGAAGACCAGGCCCGACCTCGCGGTGCCAGACATCCAGCTGCACTTCGTCATCGCGATGCTCGACGACCACGGCCGCAAGAAGCACAAAGAGGCGGGCTTCTCGTGCCATGTCTGCCTGCTCAGACCGAAGAGCCGCGGCAGCGTCTGGCTGAAGAGCGCCGATCCGCTCGCTGCACCCATGATCGATCCGAACTTTCTAGGCGAGGCGGAAGATCTCGAGTCGATGGTCGCGGGCTTCAAGACCACGCGGCGGCTGATGGAGACGCCCGCGCTGCGCGCGTTGCAGAAGAAGGACATGTTCACGTCGGATGTGAGAACGGACGACGACATCCGCGCCATCCTGCGCAATCGCGTCGACACCGTCTATCACCCCGTCGGCACCTGCAAGATGGGCACCGATGCGATGTCGGTGGTCGATCCGAAGCTGAAGGTGCACGGCATCGAGGGCTTGCGCATCGTCGACGCCTCGATCATGCCGACGCTGATCGGTGGCAACACCAACGCGCCGACCATCATGATCGGGGAGAAGGCGGCGGATATGATCAGGGGGGAGCTGCGGACAAACTAGCGGTGCGGCACGAACGGGACTTTTCGAGCTGCAACCGGCCAGGATAGAGTGCTCATCTAGCCCGGAGAAGTTGATGCCCGCCGCTGCCTCGGAGTTTTGCCTGACATGACGCGTGGACGACGGGTCGGACTTGCGGCAGCGATCGCGCTGGCGCTTTTCGTTGCCTATGAGGTGATATCGTCGTTCGTCGCCTTCACCGACGACGCCTATGTTCAGTCCGATCTGGTCGCGCTCGCGCCTCAGGTGACTGGGCGCATCATTGCCGTACATGTCGCCGACAATCAGGATGTGGCCGAGGGCGACCTGCTTGCCAGCATCGATCCCGTACCTTTCCAGTTGGCCCTGGATCAGCGGCGTGCCGATCTTGCCGAGGCCCGCGCGCAGATCGCCTCCGACCAGCACCGGATCGCATCGGCACGGGACGCGTTGGCGGCGGCGAGCTCGGCCGCGGATTTTGCGAGCGAAAACGAAAAGCGCCTGACGACGCTCGCCTCGGCCCAGGATGTCTCCCGCGTCGCGCTCGACCAGGCGAGCGATACGCTGCGACGCGCGAATGCGGCACGCGACGCCGCAAAGGAGTCGGTCGCGGCGACGGAGGCCACGCTATCCATGCATCAAGCGAGCCACGCCCGCGCCAATTCGGCGCTGGCGCTCGCAGAATGGCAGCTCGCCCGCACCAAGCTGGTCGCACCAACCAGCGGCACGGTCACGTCGCTCAGCCTGCGCGTGGGCGACACTGCACAGGCCGATGTGCCGCTGATCGGCATCGTCGATGCCCGCGCCTGGCGCATCGTCGCCAACTTCAAGGAAAGCTACATCCGCGGCTTTGCCGTCGGCAGCACGGCCTGGGTGTCGCTGGACTCAAATCCCTGGCATCTACGCCGTGCCAAGGTGACCGGCGTTGCTCGTGGCATCAGCCGCGAACCCGTGCCCAATCGCCTCCTCAACTACGTGGCGCCGACCACTGACTGGATCCGCCTCAAGCGCCGCTTTCCGGTGACGCTGACGCTGGTCGATCCACCACCCGACCTGAGACTCTATATGGGTGCCGACGCTAGGGTGGTCGTGCTGCCATGAGCGGGGCCGCGACGAGAGCGATCTCTGCATTGCGGCGGGAGTTGCTGGAGATCGATCTGGCCGGTCCACGCGGCCATCATTGCAGCCGCGTTGCACTGGCCGTCACGCTGGCCGTGATCGTGGCGCTTGTGCTGCGGGTGGACGCACCATGGTGGGCGGCGATCAGTGCCTTCGTCTCGACGCAGGTGACGGCGCCCTCTTCCTTGCGTCGCGGCGCCCTGCGCATCGTCGGCACCGCGATCGGTGCCGCTGCCGGCCTGCTCTTGAGCCCGTGGCTGATCGAGGACCAGGTTGCACTGAGCCTCGCACTGTTCATCGCAAGCAGCATCGGCGTGCTCGGCCTGCAAGTCAGTCGCCACGGCTATGCCTGGCTGCTCGGCGCCGTCACGGCCGACATGGTGCTGCTCGCAACGCTCGACGATCCGACCTCGGCGCTGTCAGTCGCCTGCAACCGTACTGCCGAGGTGACGATCGGCACTCTCGCCGCCATTCTGGTCTCGCACCTGCTGTCGCCGCGCGAGGATCATGCGCCGCCACGTCCGCGGGCGCCGGGCTGGTCCGACCTTCTCGGCGCGCAATGGGCCTCGACCCAGCACGCAATGCGCGCGGGCCTTGGTGTGATGCTGGTGCCGCTGGCATGGAGCTGGCTGCAATTGCCGAGCTTCTCGCAGGCCGCAATCACGGTCGCGGCCGTGATGGCCGTGCCGGCAATATCCGACGACGATGCTGCGAATCGCGAGAAGATCGCGGCCCGTGGCACGCATCGCATCCTCGGCTGCCTGATCGGCGGCCTCGCCGGCCTCGCGGTGCTGATCGCCTCGTTCGAAAACTTCCTGCCCTGGCTTGCCGCGCTTGCCATCGGGGTCTGGGTCGGTGCGCATGTCCAGGCGAGCGCGCGCGATATCGGCTATGTCGGCACACAAGGCGCGGTCGTCTTCATCATGACGATGGTGCAGGGATCAGGGCCGCCGTCCAGCATCATTCCCGGCATCGAGCGCCTTGCCGGTATCACCGGCGGGCTGCTGATCGTCGAGATCGTGGCTATCCTGCTGACGCCCTCGGCTAGGAACGCTGAAACAAGATAATGCGGTAGCTCTTCTCCCTCTCCCCGTTCTTACGGGGAGAGGGTTGGGGTGAAGGGCTATCTCGGCAAAAACGGTGATAGCTGGACTCGCGGAGACTCCCTCTCACCCGGAATTTGCTCTCGCAAACTCCGGCCTCTCCCCGCTTGCGGGGAGAGGCGAAGTCGGGCTCAATTCAGCAGGAAACCACCATCGACGGTGATGACACTCCCCGTCATGTACCGCGACGCCTTCGAGGCCAGCAGCAGGATCGCGCCATCGAGATCGGACTCGGCGCCGACGCGGCGCTGCGGGATGCGCTTGGTCAGGCGTTCGCCCGGCGGGGTGGACCAGAAGGCGTGATTCATTTCCGTGTCGATATAGCCGGGCGCCAGCGCGTTGATGCGGATGTTCTGGCCCGCGAGCTCCAGCGCCATCGCCCTGGTCGCCTGGAGGATGCCGGCCTTGGAGATCGCATAGGGCGACACCGCCTTCAGCACGCCGGTGCCGAGCACGGAAGCGATGTTGACGATGTTGCCTTCCTGCTTGCGCGCGATCATACGGCGCGCGACTTCGGTCGCGAGGAAATAAGCGCCTTTCAAATTGGCGCCGATCACGGCGTCCCAATCGGACTCGGTCTGCTCGGTCGCGAGCTTCTCGATGGCGATGCCGGCATTGTTGATCAGCACCGTGATCGGACCGAGCGCGGCTTCCGTGGCATCCACGGCCTTGGCGATCGATGACATGTCAGTGACGTCGAGCGCGACCGCGGCAGCGCGGCCGCCCTTGCCGCGGATCTCCTCCTCCAGGCTCTTCAGCTTGTCGGTCTGCCGCGCGGCGAGCGCGACGGCCGCGCCATGGTCCGCCAGAACCCGGGCAAATTGCCGCCCCAGCCCCTGGCTCGCGCCCGTCACTAGGATGGTTTCTTGACTGACGTCGAATAAGTCTGACATGACGCTTGCCTTGAGTGTTTTCCCTGAGCTTTGGAGCCACCAATACAGACGATTTTAACGATCTGAAACCGGAATGATCGGTCCGGCGTTCATTCGTTCCATCGACGCAAGCGTTCCATCGAGGCAGGCCTGACGCTCATGAACAGTTTCGATCTCGCGGTCTATGCGGCACTCGTCGTCGCGATCGGCTTCGGTTTCAGGACTGGCCTGCTCGGCAGCGCCATGACCATCCTCGCCTATCTCCTGGCCGCTCCCATCGCCGTCGGACTGATGCCGCTGATCGTGCCGCAGGTCGCGAGCAATCCGAACGCGCCGCTGCTGCAAAACTGGATCTGGTTCTTCGGCATCTTCGTGGTCGTCGGCATGCTCCTTGGTTATATCGGCCGCCTCGCGCTGAACGACACGATACGCGAAGCCGGGATCGGCGACCGGCTCGCCGGCGCCGCACTCGGCGCCGTCAGGGTCGGCCTCGTCGCCACCACCCTGGTGCTGGTGTTCGACCAGATCGTGCCGGCCAACCGCCAGCCGCCGTTCCTCGCCGGTTCGCATCTGCGGCCGCTGTTCTCGGCGGCCGGCAAGATGGGCTTCAAGACATTGCCGCCGGAGGCCGCCGCCGCGATCGACCGCCTCAAGCAGGAACGGCGCATCTAGCTTATTGTCTGGGCATGATCTTTTCGGAAAACCGCTGCACACTTTTCCGGATCATGCCCGCACATTTGCATCGCCGCGCGACCGCGCCATGCATTTTGACGTGGCCCCCTCCCTTATCAGCGGCGCCACGATTGGCTAGAGTGCGGCCCGTCTAAAACCTGCCTGACATTACGGGAGTGAAACAGTGGATCTTGGGATCAAAGGTCGCCGCGCCATCGTCTGCGCATCCAGCAAGGGCCTCGGCCGCGCCTGCGCCATCTCGCTGGCGGAAGCCGGCGTTGACGTCACGCTGACCGCGCGTGGCGCCGAAGCCCTGAAGAAGACGGCCGACGACATCCGCAAGGCCTATCCGAGCGTGAAGGTCACCGAGATCGTCGGTGACATCACGACGCCTGCGGGCCGCGAGGCCGTGCTGAAGGCCTGCCCCGAGCCGGATATCCTCATCAACAATGCCGGCGGCCCGCCGCCCGGCGATTTCCGCAACTGGACCCGCGACGACTGGATCAAGGCGATCGACGCCAACATGCTCACGCCCATCGAGCTGATCAAGTCGACCGTCGACGGCATGATGGCGCGCAAGTTCGGCCGCATCGTCAACATCACCTCGGCGGCGGTGAAGGCGCCGATCGACATCCTCGGACTCTCCAACGGCGCGCGCGCCGGCCTCACCGGCTTCATCGCCGGCCTGTCGCGCAAGACCGTGATCAACAACGTCACCATCAACGGCCTGTTGCCGGGTCCGTTCGAGACCGACCGCCTGACCGGCACCGCGAAGGCCGAGGCCGACAAGCGCGGCACGACGCCAGAGCAGATCCTGGCCGAGCGAGCAAAACTCAACCCGGCCGGCCGCTTCGGCCAGCCCGACGAGTTCGGCTATGCCTGCGCCTTCCTCTGCGGCGCCAAGGCCGGCTTCATCACGGGCCAGAACATCTTGCTCGACGGCGGCGCCTTCCCCGGAACGCTGTGAGAGCGGTCTGGTACGAGCAAACAGGACCGGCCGTCGACGTCCTCACCTATGGTGAGATGGCGACGCCGGTCGCGGGTCCAGGCGAGGTTCGCATTCGCCTGGAGGCCTCCGGCGTCAATCCGGCCGATGTCGGCCGGCGCGGCGGCAGCTATCGCGCGATGGAATTTTCGCGCGTCATTCCGAACAGCGACGGCGCGGGTTTCGTCGACCAGATCGGCGACGGCGTAACGCGCTTCAGGGTCGGCGACCGGGTCTGGCTGTTCAACGGCCAGCGCAACGGCCGCGCCTTCGGCACGGCGGCCGAATATATCGCGCTCGCCGAGCAGCTGGTGACGCCGCTGCCGGATCATCTTTCCTTTGCGGAAGGCGCAACGCTCGGCATCCCCGCGATGACCGCATGGTGCAGCCTGTTTGCGGATGGGCCGATCGTCGGCAAGACCGTACTTGTCACCGGCGGCGCCGGCGCGGTTGGCCATTATGCCGTGCAGCTCGCCAAATGGGGCGGCGCGCAGGTGATCGCGACCGTCAGCTCGGCGATGAAGGGCGAGCAGGCCCGGCGCGCGGGCGCCGATCTCGTGGTCAACTACAGGGACGAGGACGTCGTTGCCAAGGCGATGGCGTTCACCGGCGGACGTGGTGTCGATCGCGTGGTCGATGTCGATTTCGGCGGCAACATCGCGACGACGTTGAAGCTGATGGCGCTCAATTCGACGATCGCCGTCTACGCCACCAACGGCAACCGCACACCCACGGTGCCGATGCGCGAACTCATGGAGAAGTGCATTACGCTCCGCTCGCTCGTCTTGTTCGCGCTACCGCCCGCGCTGCTTGCGGAGGCCCAGGCCGATATCACGAAATGGCTGGCGGCAGGGCCGCGCATTCACAACGTCGCGGCGCAGTTCGCGCTATCGGATACTGCGCAGGCGCATCTCGCGGTCGAGAAGGGTGACAAGCTCGGCACCGTGATCGTGGATTGCGCGCGATGACGACTTAGGATACCGGCGTGGTCCGCTCGTCGGTCCAGTCGATGCCGAGCTCATCCATGCCGTCGGCAAGCAGATCGCCCAGCATCGGCTCGCCCAGCAGATATTGCACCGTTTCGCGACGCGGGTTCTTGTATTCAGCGCGCGCCTCGGCGGCGCGGGCACGCAGATCGTCCCATTCCTCCACTTCGCCATCGCCGCGGCCGAGCCACATCATCGTGACGAGATCGAGCTGCTCGTCCTCGTTCAGCGCGCGGATGAAACCGGAGAGCTCGGCTGCGACCGGGTCGGAATTGGTGTCCTCGAGCACGTCGATCTCGTCATCATCAGAGGGATTGGAGCCCGAGTCAGGGTCGGACGCCGCCTCCTTGACGTCGAATTCGCGGGCCTTCTCGATGATGAAGGCGACCTTCTCGGCGGAAATGGCAAGCTCTGGCATCGTCGCTCTCTCTGGCTGTTTCTGGGTTCCCCCGATTACGCAACATCGCGACAGATGATCCATTGCGTTCGACGGCGGAAGGCCGCATCTTTCGCGAAAGCAAGAAAATTGGGATCGCCGCATGCCGTGGACCGTGGGCAAGGTCAAAATCACCAAGATCGTGGAAATGGAGACGGTCGGCTCGACCCGCTTCATCCTGCCGGCCGCGACCAATGACGAGATCCAGAAGCTGCCCTGGCTGATCCCGCATTTCGCCACCGAGGAGGGCCGGCTGAAAATGTCGATCCACTCGCTGGTGGTGGAGACGCCGACGCGCCGCATCGTGGTCGACACTGGCCTTGGCAACGACAAGCAGGGCCGCGGTGTCCCGGTCTGGAATAACCGCAGCACGCCGTTTCTGGAGACCATGACGGCGGCGGGCTTTCCCCCTGACAGCATCGACACCGTGCTGTGCACGCATCTTCATGTCGACCATGTCGGCTGGAATACAAAGCTCGTCGATGGCAAATGGGTGCCGACTTTCCCCAGGGCGCGCTACCTGTTCGGCAAGACCGAGTATGAATATTGGCGCGACTATACGGCCGAGCCGGACAAGGTCGCGGTGTTCAACGATTCCGTGAAGCCGGTCGTCGATGCGGGCCTGGCCGAGTTGATCCCGAGCGATCACCGGCTCTGCGAGGAGATCAGCGTGATCCCGACCCCCGGCCACAGCCCCGGGCACATGAGCGTCCTGATCGAGTCCGGCGGCGAACAAGGGTTGCTCAGCGGCGACGTCGCCCATCACCCCTGCCAGATGGCGCATCTCGACTGGTGCTCGGTCGTCGACACCGATACCGCCCAATCGGCCGCGTCGCGGCACAAGGTGTTCTCGCGCTTTGCCGATACCCCGACGCTGGTGATCGGCGGCCATTTCTCGGCCGGCCACATCAAGCGGGACGGGGATGCGTTTAAATTTGTGGCGCTGCAATCGTAGGGTGGGCAAAGCCACCGGGTCGCGCGAATGCGCGCCCGATGACAGGCTCCGCGTGCCCACCATACCGGGCCATCAAAAAGAATTGGTGGGCACGGCGCTCCGCGCCTTTGCCCACCCTACAAAGGAAGGGCTGCAATGCGCCCCACTTTGAGCGGTTGAATTTCCCGCCGCCCTGTTCCATGAAGCTATTTAACCGATCGGTCCATCTCCAGGGAGAAACGAGAATGAAGCTTGTTCGTTATGGCGAAAAGGGTGCGGAAAAGCCCGGCCTGATCGACAAATCCGGCCAATTGCGCGACCTGTCGGCGCATATGAAGGACCTGACCGGGGAGGCCTATTCGCCGGAATCCCTGAAGAAGCTGGCGGGCCTTGACCCGGCCTCCCTGCCCGCCGTCTCCGGCAAGCCGCGCTTCGGCGCGCCTGTCACCGGCATCTCGAAATTCGTCGCCATCGGCCTCAACTACAGCGACCACGCCAAGGAAACCGGCGCCGCGATCCCGACCGAGCCGATCATCTTCATGAAGGCCAACACCTCGCTGTCCGGCCCGAACGACGCGGTCGAAAAGCCGCGCGGCTCGACCAAGCTCGACTGGGAAGTCGAGATCGCCGCCATCATCGGCACCCGCGCAAAGTATGTCTCTGAAGCCGATGCGCTGAACTACGTCGCCGGCTATTGCGTCTGCAACGACGTCTCCGAGCGCGCCTTCCAGACCGAGCGCCTGGGTCAGTGGACCAAGGGCAAGTCACACGACACCTTCGGCCCGGTCGGCCCGTGGCTCGCCACCAAGGACGAGATCAAGGACGTGCAGAACCTGTCGATGTGGCTCGACGTCAACGGCCAGCGTCGCCAGACCGGCTCGACCCAGACCATGATCTTCTCCATGGCCAAATGCGTCTCCTACGTCTCGCAGTTCATGACCTTGCTGCCGGGCGACATCATCACCACCGGCACCCCGCCCGGCGTCGGTCTCGGCATGAAGCCGCCGACCTTCCTCAATGTCGGCGACGTCGTCACGCTCGGCATCGAAGGCCTCGGCGAGCAGCGCCAGGAGATCGTGGCGGCGTAAGCTTCCGCCCTCATCCTGAGGAGCGCGCAACGCGCGCGCCTCGAAGGATGCGCCAAGAATACAGTCACCCGACGTTCGCGCCGGGTGACCCAAGAACACCTCCCGTTGTCCATCCTTCGAGACGCGCGCCAGGCTGCGCGCTCCTCAGGATGAGGACCGTCTGTCTGGATAGAGGTTATTTCCCCATGAAACTCTCCTTCTCTGCCGCCTCGCCCTTCGCCCGCAAGGTGCGCATCGCCGCGATCGAGCTCGGGCTGATCGACAAGATCGAGCTGACGCCCGCGACCGTCGCGCCGGGCACGGTCAATGAGGATTATTCGCGCATCACGCCGCTGAAGAAGCTGCCGGTGCTGATCACCAATGACGGCGACGTCATTCTGGATTCCTATGTGATCGTCGAATATCTCAACGAGATGGCCGGCGGCAGCCTGATCCCCGATTACGGCCCGCGGCGCTGGAAGGCCAAGACCGATCACTCCCTGATCAACGGCATGCTCGATTCCATGCTGCTGTGCCGCTACGAGAAGATGGTGCGGCCGCAGGGCCTGCAATGGCAGGCATGGTCGGACGACCACTGGAACCGGGCCTGGACCGGCATGGCGCGCTTCGAGAACATGCCCGAAGTTTTGAACGGCCCGTTCGACATCTCGCAGATCGGCCTCGTCTGCGTGCTCGGCTATGCCGACTTCCGCTTCGCCGATTGCGGCTGGCGCAAGGCCTATCCGAAGCTCGACGCCTTCCACCAGAAGATGCTGGAGCGCCCCTCGGTCAAGATCTCGGTGCCTCCAGCGGCGTAAACTAGGCTGCGGGGAGAAGGACGATGCGCGATCGCTTCCCCCGCCTCAGCATTCTCGGCGCGAGCCTCGTGCTCGCGTTGACCGTCTCAGCCACTCCTGTGCAGGCCGACGGCATGGCGCCTGGACAACAAAACCTCGCCTGCGAATCGCCATCGTCAATCGATGACGGCTGGACGACTGCGTCGCCCGACAGCGTCGGCATGGACGGCGCGCGACTCTGCGGCATCGCAGCACGACTCCAGCAACGCGGGACCTCGGTCCATTCGGTTGTCGTCGCGCGCCACGGCAAGCTCGTCTTCGAGCAGTATTTTCCCGGCTACGACCAACCCTGGGGACAGCCGGACGGCCAGCACGAATTCACCGCGACGACGAAGCATGACATGCGTTCGGCATCGAAGAGCGTCGCTTCGCTGCTCGTCGGCATCGCGATCGATCGCAAGCTGATCGAAGGCGTCGACGAGCCCGCGCTCAAATTCTTCCCCGACCATCAGGCGGCGAAGCAGGCGGGCTGGGAGGCCATCACGCTGCGCCATCTGCTGACGATGTCCTCGGGGATGAAATGGGACGAGGCGCGGGCCTGGGCCGATCCGAAGAATGACGAGCCGCATCTCACCTTCGAAGCCGATCCGATCGGCTATGTGCTCTCAAAGCCAGTCGCTGCGCCGCCGGATGCGCTCTGGACCTATAATGGCGGCGGGACTGAACTGCTCGGCAGCATCCTCGAACGCGTCTCGGGCAAGCCGCTGGAGGCATTTGCTCGCGAGGTGCTGTTCCAGCCGCTCGGGATCAACGATGTCGAGTGGAAGGCCTATAAGAACGGCAAGATCGCAGCGGCCGCGGGCCTTCGCTTGCGGCCGCGCGATGCGGCGAAGATCGGCCAGCTCGTGCTCAATCGCGGCCAATGGAACGGCCGGCAGATCGTCTCGGCCGACTGGATCGCACAATCGATCACGCCGCGCTTCCAGGCGATCGGCTATTTCGGCAGCACGATGTTCTACGGCTATCAATGGTGGATGGGCCGCTCGCTCGCCGGCGACAAGGAAATCAAATGGGTTGCTGCCTTCGGCTGGGGCGGCCAGCGCATCTTCATCGTGCCCGAGCTTGATCTCGTCATGATGACCACCGCTGCCCAATACGGCCAGCCGAAGGAAGGGCTGGCCGCGATCGACATCCTCTCCAACATCGTCATTCCATCCGTGCGCGACGCACGGTGAGTGCAAGGGAAGCGAGCATGAGCCTGAAATTCACCGTCGGCGATCTCACCATCCATCGCGTCATCGAGCAGGAAACCTCGTTCGTGCCGGCGCTGGAGATGCTGCCGGGACTGACGCCTGAGGTCCTAGCCGAGAACCGGGCATGGATGCGGCAGGCCAAGGCGCTGGACGAGCAGGACGTACTGCTCCTGTGCTTCCAGTCCTATGTGGTGAAGACACCGCACCACACCATTTTGATCGACAGCTGCATCGGCAACGACAAGCCGCGCCCGCAGCGGCCGAAATGGAACATGAAGACCGACGATACGTACTTGCGCGGACTCAACGCCGCCGGGTTCGCGGTCGACGACATCGATTTCGTGATGTGCACGCATCTGCATGTCGACCACGTCGGCTGGAATACGCGACTTGATAACGGCCGCTGGGTGCCGACCTTCCCCAAGGCGCGCTACGTCTTCGCCAAGCAGGAATTCGATCACTGGTCCGAGCAGAACGCGAAGGCGGAGATCCCGCCCTTCGCCGACAGCGTGCTGCCGGTGGTCGAGGCCAGGCGCCACGAGCTGGTCGGCAACGATCATCAGATCGGCGATCACGTCCGCATCCTGCCGACGCCGGGACATACGCCCGGCCATATCGCCATCACGATGGGCCGCGGCAAGGACGACGCCGTGTTCTCCGGCGACCTCATGCATTCGCCGCTGCAGACGCTTTATCCGGAGCTGTCGATCAAGTTCGACGTCGACCCGGCCGCGGCGGCGAAAACGCGCCGCAGCTTTCTGGAGCGCTATTGCGACACCGACACGCTGTGCTGCACCGCGCATTTTCCCTCACCGTCGGTGGGGAAGATCAGGCGCAAGGGCAGCGCGTTCGTGTGTGCGGCGGTGTAGCGAGCGAGATGCCGTAAGGTGGGCAAAGGCGCGCGCTTCGCGCGCCGTGCCCACCATTCTTAGCGCGTTTGGCATGGTGGGCACGCTCCGCTTTGCCCACCCTACGATCCCACCCGTGTGGAGAAAGCAATGACAACACTCCCCGACGTCCCTCTCCCCGCCGGCATCCGCTCGCGCTATGTCGACGGCATCAACGGCTTGCGCATGCACGTGCTCGAAGCCGGCTTCGAGACCAAGGGGCGGCCCAGCATCCTCTTGCTGCACGGCTTTCCCGAGCTCGCCTTCTCCTGGCGCAAGGTGATGCCGGCGCTGGCCGCGGCCGGTTATCACGTGATCGCGCCGGACCAGCGCGGCTATGGCCGCACCACGGGATGGACCGCGGATTACGACGGCGATCTCACGCCGTTCTCGCTGCTCAACCTCGTGCGCGACGCGCTCGCCCTGGTGTCGGCGTTCGGCTACCGGCAGGTCGATCTCGCCGGGCATGATTTCGGCAGCCCGGTCGCGGCCTGGTGCGCCATGATCCGGCCCGACGTGTTTCGCTCGGTGACGCTGATGAGCGCGCCCTTCGGCGGAGCGCCACCGATGCCGTTTGGTACGGTCGATGTGCCGGCAAAGCCTGCAGTCGAAGACCCCGTGCATCGCGAGCTCGCCGCGCTGCCACGCCCGCGCAAACACTATCAATGGTATTACGCGACGCGCCCGGCCAACGCCGACATGCAGCACGCGCCGCAGGGCGTGCACGATTTCCTGCGCGCTTACTATCACCAGAAGAGTGCGGACTGGACCGACAACAAGCCATATCCGCTGAAGTCGTGGTCCGCGGGCGAACTCGCAAAACTGCCGACCTACTACGTGATGGACGCCGGCGAGACCATGGCGGAGACGGTTGCGAAGGAGATGCCCTCGCCGGCCGCGATCGCCGCCAACCAATGGCTGCCGGACAGCGACCTCGCCTATTACAGCGCCGAATACGGCCGCACTGGATTCCAGGGGGGCTTGCAATGGTACCGCTACGGCACCTCGGGCATGCTCAACAGCGAGATGCAGCTGTTTGCGGGCCGCAGCATCGACGTGCCCTCGTGCTTCATCTCGGGCAAGCAGGATTGGGGCACCTATCAGCGCCCCGGCGTGTTCGAGGCGATGCAGGGGCGCGGATGCACGAAGATGCTCGGCTGTCACCTCGTCGACGGCGCCGGCCATTGGGTGCAGCAGGAGCAGCCGGCCGAGGTGAGCCGCCTGCTGCTCGAGTTCCTCGCAAAAGCGGCCTGATTTGACCCGGGAACCCTGGCGCCTTATATAGTTTAGAATAATTCTAAACTATCAAACAGGGCCGCCGTGAAGAGTTTTGCCGAACTGACCGAGCGCGAGGTGCTTGCGGTCGCGATCTCCTCCGAGGAGGAGGATAGCCGCATTTACATGACCTTCGCCGAGGACTTGCGCGAGCGTTACCCGGACACGTCGAAGATTTTCGAGGAGATGGCCGAGGAGGAACGCGGCCACCGGCATCGGCTGCTGAAACTTTATGAGGAACGCTTCGGCCAGCACCTGCCGCCGATCCGCCGCGAGAACGTCAAAGGCTTTCTGCGCCGGCGGCCGATCTGGCTGACGAAAAACCTGCCGCTCGACACCATCCGGAAAGAGGTCGAGACCATGGAGCTCGAGGCCGAGCGCTTCTACGCGCGGGCCGCCGAGCAGGCCGAGGATGTCGGCGTGCGCCGCCTGCTCGGCGATCTCGCCGAGGAGGAAAAGCATCACGAGAACCGCGCCGTCGCGCTGACCGACGAGATCCTGAAGCCGGACGTACGTGCCGAGGAAGACCGCACGCGGCGGCGAATGTTCGTGCTGCAATATGTGCAGCCGGGCCTCGCCGGCCTGATGGACGGATCGGTCTCGACGCTGGCGCCGCTGTTCGCGGCAGCTTTCGCCACGCACCAAAATTGGCAGACCTTTCTGGTCGGGCTCGCCGCCTCGATCGGCGCCGGCATCAGCATGGGCTTTGCGGAGGCGCTGTCCGACGACGGATCGCTCACGGGGCGCGGCTCGCCCTGGCTGCGCGGCATCACCTGCGGCGCGATGACGACGCTCGGCGGGCTCGGCCACACCCTGCCTTATCTCGTCCCAGACAGCTGGCCGAACGCATTCTGGATCGCGACGGGAATCGCCGGCGTCGTCGTGTTCTTCGAATTGTGGGCAATCGCCTTCATCCGCGCGCGCTACATGGACACCCCATTCCTCCAGGCCGTGTTCCAGATCGTGCTCGGCGGCGCGATCGTGCTGGCGGTCGGGATCTTGATCGGGGCGGCGTAGCGACCTCACACTCTCTGTCATGCCCCGGCTTGACCGGGGCATCCAGTACGCCGCGGCGGATATGGCGAGAGCAAATTCTCCAACGCGGGCCTCTGGAATACTGGATCGCCCGGTCAAGCCGGGCGATGACAGCCAGCCGCATATCAATCGCGATCAAACGGCGGTTGCGGCATTCGGTCAAACTGCGCATCATCCCATCAGGGAAGCGCAGGAGCATGTCGTGGCGAAATCGGAATGGAGTTACAAGAGCGCGGTCGAGCTGTCGGCCGCGTTGACCGCAAAGAAGGTCTCCGCGGTCGAGCTCACGCAGGATGCGATCGATCGCATCGAACGTCACGACGGCAAGGTCAACGCGATCTGCGTCCGGGATTTCGACCGCGCGCTTAGCGCCGCGCGGGACGCGGACGCGGCGCGGGCGCGCGGCGAGCGGAAGCCGCTGCTCGGCCTCCCAATCACCGTGAAGGAATCCTACAACGTCGCCGGCCTGCCCACGACCTGGGGCATTCCCGCGCAGAAGGATTTTGTCGCAAAGGAAGACGCACTGCCAGTCACGCGGGTGAAGGACGCCGGCACCGTCATCGTCGGCAAGACCAACGTGCCGCTCGGGCTCGGCGACTGGCAGAGCTACAACGACATCTACGGCGCTACCAACAATCCCTACGATGTCGGCCGCACGCCGGGCGGCTCGTCCGGCGGCTCCTCGGCCGCGCTCGCCGCGGGTTATGGCCCGCTGTCGATCGGCTCCGACATCGGCGGCTCGCTGCGCGTGCCGGCGTTCCATTGCGGCATCTATGCGCACAAGCCGACCTTTAACCTCGTCGCGATGCGCGGCCATACGCCGCCGCCGTTGCAGCCTTTGCCGTTCGAGCGCGATCTCTCGGTGATCGGCCCGATGGCGCGCAGCGCCGCCGACCTTTCGCTGGTGCTCGACGTGATGGCCGGGCCCGATCCGATCGACGCTGGCCTGGCCTACCGGCTCGAGCTGCCGGCGGCGCGGCACACGGCATTCAGGGATTTCCGCGTGCTGGTGATCGACACCGATCCGGTGATGCCGACCGACACGGCGGTGCGCGGCACCATCAACCGGCTGGCCGACAATCTCGCCAAGGCTGGCGTCAAGATCGAGCGCAGCAGCCCGCTGCTGCCGGATTTCGCGGCCTCCTCGCGGCTCTATATGCGCATGCTGATGTCGTTCCTCGGCTCGACCTTCGCGCTGGATGTCTATGCCGGCGCGAAAGCGGCCGCAGCGTCGTTGCCCGAAGGCGACAACAGCCTCGCTGCCGAGCGGCTACGCGGCATCGCGCTGAGCCACCGCGACTGGGTGGCGGCAAATGCCGGACGCACGCGGCTAAGGGCGCAATGGCGGGAGCTGTTCAAAACGTACGACGCGGTGATCTGCCCCGTCATGCCCACAGCAGCCTATCCGCACGACCATTCGCCGGACCAGGAAACCCGCCGCATCAAGATCGACGGCAAGGAGCACGTCTATCCTGACCAGCTCGCCTGGCCCGGCATCGCAACGCTCCCTGGTCTGCCCTCGACCGCGATCCCGACGGGCTTTGCGCCTGACGGACTGCCCATCGGCGTGCAGATCGTCGGCCCGTGGCTGGAAGACCGCACGCCGCTCAAGCTCGCCGAGCTGATCGAGCGCGAATTCGGCGGGTTCGTGCCGCCCCCTTTGTTCAATGACTAGTGCCTCCCGTCATTGCGAGGAGCCCTTGCGACGAAGCAATCCAGACTGCATCCGCGGAGACATTTCTGGATTGCTTCGCTACGCTCGCAATGACGGAGTAAAATAACATAGAGGGAGAGAAACGTCATGAGCCAAGACCTCGACCAGCTCACCGCGCTCAACCACGACTATGTCGCCTCCGTGCAAAACTGCGACGTCAAACGCTTCGACGAAATCCTGGCGCCGGAGTTCTATTGCTCCAATCCCGACAAGACATTGGTCGACCGCACCGCCTTCCTGGAGCAGACGGCACGGCCGATCGCGATCCGCAATCTGCATGCGCATGATGTGATCATCCGCATCATGGGCGATTTTGCCATCATCCACGCCGCAACCAGCTACACCACCGCCGATGGCCAGCAGGCGACGGGGCGGTACACCGATTGCTGGACGAAGAAGAACGGGAAGTGGCTCGCGGTATCAGCCCACGTGTCGCGGTGAGTTGAGGTCAGCCATCCTCACACTCCGCTGTCATGCCCCGGCCTGACCGGGGCATCCAGTACGCCGCGGCAATAGTCGGTTCACACAGCTTCCGCCGCGGAGTACTGGATCGCCCGCTTTCGCGGGCGATGACACCGTCATTGCGGTTGCTAGCTGTCAAACACAATCACGCTACGCAGCGTCTTGCCGGCCTTCATGTTGGCAAAACCCTCGTTGATCTCCGACAGTTTCAGCTTGGCCGAGATCCAGTCCTCGAGGTGCAGCCGGCCGCGCAGGTAGAAATCGACCAGCCTCGGCATGTCCACGCGAAAATGGTTCGAGCCCATCGATGAGCCCTGGATCCTGCGCTCGCGCAGGAAGTCGAAGCCGTGCAGCTCGATCTTCTGGCCGAACGGGATCATGCCGACGATGGTGGCCGTGCCGCCGGACGCGAGCATGCCGAAGGCCTGTTCGGCGGTTTCCTTGCGGCCGAGCACCTCGAAGGAATGATGCACGCCGCCATTGGTGAGGTCGCGCACCTGCTTCACGACGTCGCCGTCGGCGGGATTGATGATGTCGGTCGCGCCCAGCTTGGTCGCGAGCTGGAGCTTTGCCGGATTGGTGTCGATGGCGATGATGCGTCCGGCGCCTGCGATCTGCGCGCCGTTGATCGCGGCCATGCCGACACCGCCACAGCCGATCACGGCCACGGTCTCGCCCGCCGTCACCTTCGCCGTGTTCACGACCGCGCCGTAGCCGGTGATGACGCCGCAGCCGATCAGCGCGGCGAGATCGAGCGGCATCTCCTTGCGGATTTTGACGATCGCATTCTCGTGCACCAGCATCTGCTCGGCAAAGGACGAGAGGTTGAGGAACTGGTGCAGTTTTTCAGGCTTCGACCATTGCATCCGGTTCGAGGCGCCCGGCAGCAGCTTCACTGTGGTGTCGGTGCAAAGCACGGTGCGGCCGGTGGTGCAATTGTCGCAGGTGCCGCAAAACACCGACAGGCAGGTGACGACGTGATCGCCCGGCTTCACATAGGTGACATCGGAGCCGACCTGCTCGACGATGCCGGCGGACTCGTGCCCGAGCACCGCGGGCAACGGATGTGGATACAGGCCTTCCATGAAGTGCAGGTCGGAGTGGCAGAGGCCCGCAACCGCCGTGCGGATCAAAACCTCGCGCGGGCCCGGCTTCGGCAGGCTGACATCCTCGATGACCAGCGGCTGATTGACTTCATAGAGGACGGCGGCCTTCATCGAGCACTCCCTATCGCTTCTTTTGGTTTGAGCGTGGAGTGCAGCCTACGCTGCCAGAACCAGTTCGCCAACCTCGCTCATGCCGGCGTCGCGATCGCCGAGCAGTAGCTCCGCGATCTTCGCTTGCGCGGCATTTTCCGTCAGCCGGAACGGATCGCTCGGCGCCACGCGATGGTCGATCACCAGCCGCGACAGCAGCAGCCGGCGCGCATCGCCGCGCATCTCGTTGATGCGATGCGCTTCCCAGGCGAGCGCGACCGCGCTTGCGACGTGATAGAGCAGGCTGGTCGCGCGGCGCGCATCGGCCTCGTTCTCGGAATTGCCCGCGACCTCGCGCGCGAAGCCGACGGCGCGATCGACGAGACCGCGCAAATTGTCGCGCCAGGCCTGCGGGACCGACACGCTATCATCGAGCCGCGCATGCAGATCGGCTGATAGCGCGGATTCGGCGCCGTGGCGGCCGACCGCGCGCCGGAGCGCATCGATCGCGACGATGTTGCCGGTGCCCTCCCAGACCGAGCCGAGATGCGCGTCACGCAGCAGGCGGGGCGTGGCAAATTCCTCGATATAGCCGATGCCGCCGCGCATCTCGAGCGCATCGCCGCAGACCTTTCGCGCATCGCGCGTCGCACGGAATTTCAGCGTCGGCGTCAGGATGCGCAGGAGCGCGGCTGCATCCTGGCTTCCGGCCTCGGCGCGGTCGAGCGCGTCGGCGGTCAGAAAACTCATCGACAGCGCCTGCTCGACCGGCAGCATGATCTTCAACATCTGCCGCCGTCCCAGCGGCAGGTCGATGATGCGCTTGCCGAACACCACGCGGTTCCTGGCGACCATCATCGCATCATGATAGGCGCGGCGCATCAGCGCGGTGGATTTGACGCCGTTGGAGAGCCGCGACGAATTGACCATCTCGGCCATCTGCACGAAGCCGCGGTCGAGCTTGCCGACCGCATAGGCGATCGCGCCTTCAAGCTTGATCTCGCCCGAGGCCATCGAGCGCGTGCCGAGCTTGTCCTTCAGGCGCACGATCCGGTAGTGGTTCTGCGAACCGTCGTCGAGGAAGCGCGGCATCAGGAACAGGCCGACGCCGCGCGTGCCGGGGCCGGCGCCTTCGGGGCGCGCCAGCAGCATCACGACCTTGGCATCGGCGTTCGAGCAGAACCATTTTTCGCCATGGAGGCGCCAATGGTCGCCCTCCCGCACGGCGCACGTGGTCAGCGTACCGACATCGGAGCCGCCCTCCTTCTCGGTCATGAACTGGCCGCCCTGGGTCAGCTTGCTCATGTCGGTCTGGGTCAGGCCGTCCAGATATTTCGCCTTCAGCGCCTCGCTGCCGAAATTCGCCAGGAGCTTTGCGCAGCCGTCGGTGACGTTGATCGGGCAGCCCATGCCGAATTCGGTCTGGTTGAACAGGAAGGTGAAGGCGTGCTTGGCCACGACGGGATATTTGTCCGGCCATCCCATGATGCCCTTGCGGATCGAAAGCGCGTGGATGCCGAACTCGCCGAACGCGGCGTTCTCCAATTCGCGATAGGCCGGGTGATATTCGATCCACTGCACGTCGCGGCCGAACTTGTCGCGCTGGTGCAGCACCGGCGTGTGCCGGTCGGCGAGCCGCGCGCAATCGTCGAGATGGCCACCGGCGAGTTCGCCGAGGCGATCGAGATGCGGCTCGATGTGGCGGAACAGCGGGTCCGGCAGATGGATACGCAACAGATCAGTCAGCGCCGGATCGGCGCGATAGAAATTCATGCCTGACGTATCGGGCGCCAGCAGACCGGATGGTGCGGCCGCGACACTTTTTGGCTCACCTGTGACCGGCTTGTGCATGATCGTCCTCTTCGTTCCCGCCCGACGGCAATTCTTATCGCTTGCCGCTTGGGATGATGTCGATCATGCTCCAGTCGCAAAGGCGGATAAAGCCGCAAATTGTCAGGGAGGCATGATCGCCGTGAAGGAGCAATTCGCTCTGCGGAATTATGATCGACCCGGCTGGTTGTCCGCGCGGCGGATGCATAGATCAGCGGCTTCCCGTCTCCGAGAGATCACGCCATGGAACATCCGAAATACAAGATCGCCCTCATCGTTGGCGCGGGCGAAGGCCTGAGCGCCTCGCTTGCTCGGCTGCTGTCTGCGCAAGGCATCCGCGTCGCGCTGGCCGCGCGCAAGATCGAGAAATTAGGCGCGCTCTGTAGCGAGACCGGCGCCAAGGCCTATGCCTGCAACGCCACCGAACCTGAGGAGGTCGAGCGGCTGTTCGGCCTGGTCGAACGCGAGCTCGGCACGCCCGACCTCGTCGTCTACAACGCCAGCGGCCGCACGCGCGGGCCGTTCGTCGATCTCGTTCCGGCCGATGTCGCGCAGGCGATCGCGATCAGCGCCTATGGCGGCTTCCTGGTGGCGCAGCAGGCGGCCAAGCGCATGCTGCCGAACAAGCACGGCGCGATCCTATTCACCGGCGCGTCCGCCAGCGTCAAGGGCTATGCGCAGTCGGCCTCGTTCGCGATGGGCAAGTTCGCGCTGCGCGGGCTGGCGCAGAGCCTGGCGCGCGAGCTCTCGCCGCAGGGCATCCACATCGCGCATTTCGTCATCGACGGCGGCATCCGCAGCGCGGCGCGCGCGGAGCCGGCCGACAAGCCGGATTCGATGCTCGATCCCGACGCGATCGCGCAGAGCTATTGGAACGTGTTGCAACAGCCGCGCAGCGCCTGGAGCTGGGAGCTGGAGCTGCGGCCGTGGGTGGAGAAGTTTTAGACGCGCTGCCGTAGGGTGGGCAAAGGCGCGCAGCGCCGTGCCCACCATCACGACGAAACAACAAATGGTGGGCACGCTGCGCTTTGCCCACCCTACAAGGGTAGGGAGCGACATGACCACGGAAACTACCATCGATACCGGCACCAATGAACTCCTCTGCGTCATCCGCGACCGCGTCGCGGTGATCACGCTGAACCGGCCGGAGGCGCGCAACGCGCTGTCGGACACCTTGACGCCGGCGCTGCGGACGATGATCCGCACCTGCGGCGAGAGCCCCGAAGTCGGCGCGCTTCTGATCACCGGCGCGGGCGCGGCCTTCTGTGCCGGCGGCAACGTCAAGGGCATGGGCGCGCATCGCGATCCCAAGAAGCTCGAGATGTCGTTTGACGACAAGGTCGCCGACCTCCAGGAGCGGCAGCGGCTGCTCACCGGCGCGCTGGTGTCGGTACGCAAGCCAACCATCGCCGCCCTGCCCGGCCCCGCGGTCGGCGCCGGACTCGCCATCGCCATGGCCTGCGACATCCGCATCGCCGCGCAATCGGCCTTCGTCGCCACCGGCTACGCCCGCATCGCGCTCTCCGGCGACTACGGCATCGCCTGGCTGCTCACCCGGCTGGTCGGCACCGCGCGGGCCCGCGAGCTGCTGTTCACCGGCGATCGCGTCGACGCCGCGCGCGCCGAGACAATCGGCCTCGTCAACCGCGTCGTGCCCGACGACAGGCTGCAAGACGAGGCCTTTGCGCTGGCCAAGTCGCTCGCCGAAGGCCCGCGCCTCGCGCTGCGCTACATGAAGGACAATCTCGACGAGGCCCTGCTGTTCGATTTCGAGACCGCCCGCGACCACGAAGCTGGACGGCTGATCCGCCTGACCACGACCGCTGATCACAAGGAAGCCGTGCAGGCCTTCATCGAGAAGCGGAAAGCGGTGTTCACGGGGAAGTAGGGCTACGCAGCCAAGACCATCAGATCATTCCATAGAGTAGGTACCCCATTTTCAGGGGGGCTGAATGGATTGGTCTGAAGTGGTGCGGAAAGCCGTGCTCCTTGCGGAGAAGACGGGCGATGTCACATTCGAACAACTGAACGAGTTGATACCGTCCACCGAGGCGGAACCGGAAGACATCGAGGCCATACTGGCTGCTTTGAGCGAGCGGGGTATCTGGATTGCCGAGGAGTAAGGTTCGCTCCTCCGTCCCCGTAGTAGGTCCGTAGCCCGGATGGAGCGGAGCGTAATCCGGGGCCGCTGGCGCACGTGGCACGAATCCCGGATTGCGCTCCGCTCCATCCGGGCTACGCAGCTCACTACTTGGCGGGCGCCCTCGCAAAATCCACGAACGCGCGCAGCGCTGCCGGCAATTGGCGGCGGCTTGGGTAGTACAGGAAGAAGCCGGGATAGGCCGGGCACCAGTCGGCGAGCACGCGCACCAGCTTGCGCTTGGCCAGCAGCGCTTCGACCTGCGCCTCAAACACGTAGGCGAGCCCGATGCCGTCGAGTGCTGCATCGACCATCAGGTCCTGGTCGTTCATCGTCAGCGGTCCGGTGACGTCGATCGCGAGCTCGATGCCGCCGCGCTCGAATTCCCAATGATAGAGCGCGCCTGAGGTGAAGCGATAGCGGATGCAGGGCAGGCCTTTCAGGTCGCGCGGCGTGGTGGGCGGCTTGTGCGATTTGAAGAACGCGGGCGTGCCGACCACGGCAAAGCGGTGCCGCGGGCCGATCGGCACCGCGATCATGTCAGCGGCGATGGTTTCGCCGAAGCGGACGCCGGCATCGAAGCCGGCCGCAACCATGTCGATCAGGGCGTCGTTGATGACGATCTCGACGCTGACGTCGGGGAACGCTTTCAGAAAGCGCGTCACGATCGGAAGCAGCACCAGCTGCGCGGACTGGCGCGCGGCGGTGAGGCGCAGCGTCCCGGCGGGCTTGCCGCGGAAATTGTTGAGGTCCTCGAGCGCGTCGTCGATGTCGCGAAAGGCCGGCGTGATGCGGGCAAACAGCCGCTCGCCAGCCTCGGTGAGCGCGACGCTGCGGGTGGTGCGGTTGACGAGGCGCAGGCCGAGCCGCTCTTCGACATTGCGCAAAGCGTGGGACAGCGCCGATGGCGTGACGCCAAGCTCGGTCGCCGCCGCGCGAAACTGCGGTGGCGGGCAATGGCCAGGAAGGTCGCGAGGTCGGACGGGTCGATCCGCATTGATGAATTATTCTCAGCAGCTTGCAAAGCATATAGCGGATTATCTCAGCTATGGCGAGCCGCTACACCTTGCCCATCGGCTCCGCACACCGCCGGGCCAAAATGGAAAGGGCAACATCATGCGTGTCTGGTTCATCACAGGAGCATCCCGCGGATTTGGCGCGTTGATCGCCGAGGCCGCCTTGAAGTCGGGCGATGCCGTGGTCGCGACCGCGCGCGATCCGTCCACGGTCACCACGCGCCTCGGCACGCACGAGCGCCTGCTGGCCACCCGGCTCGACGTCACCAGCGAGGCCGAGGCGCATGAGGCCGCAGGTCAGGCCGTTAAAAAGTTCGGCCGCATCGACATCCTGGTCAACAATGCCGGCTACGGCCTGCTCGGCGCGATCGAGGAGGCCAGCGACGCGGAGACGCAAAAGCTGTTCGGCACGAATGTGTTCGGCCTGCTCGGTGTCACCCGCGCGGTGCTGCCGCATATGCGTCGCCAGCGTTCCGGCCACGTCATCAACATCTCGTCGGTCGGCGGTTACACCGGTTATCCCGGCTGGGGCGTCTATGGCGCGACCAAGTTCGCGGTCGAGGGAATCAGCGAAGCGCTGGCCGGCGAAGTGGCGCCGCTCGGCATTAAGGTCACCGTGGTCGAGCCGGGCTTCTTCCGCACCGATTTCCTCGACGACACCTCGCTGTCGCGCACCGCGCAGGTGATCGACGACTATCACGAGAGTGTCGGCAAGACCCGCGCTCACGCCGCCGAATTCAACCACGGCCAGCGCGGCGATCCGCACAAGCTGGCGCAGGCCTTCCTGACGCTGGTCGATGCCAAGAACCCGCCGCTGCGCCTGCCGCTCGGCAGCGACACGGTCGAGCGGATCGAGGCGAAGAACGCATTCGTTGCGCGGGAGCTGGCGGGATGGCGATCAGTCGCGACCTCGACCGACTTCACCAATCACGGCGCTTGAGCGAAGGCAAAAAAAGGCCCGGCTCTGGATGACCAGGCCGGGCTCGGAGTGGTGTCAGGCCGAGGCTGAGGGGCTGTCGGCCTGACGGGAAAGAGCGGCGAGCCGCCAGCTCGCGCAAGGAATGTCTTTCGGTGCGACGGCGATCTCCTTGTCGAAGCGCACCAGCTTCCAGTCGTCGGGATGATTGACGAAAGCGAAGCCGGATTTGCGGGCGAGCGAGATCATGGTCTCGTTGGAGCGCAGCGTGTCGCCGAACATGTGCTCGGCACCAAGGGCTGCCGCGCGGCATTCGAGATTCTTCATCAGCGCGGTGGCGATGCCGTGGCCCTGCCAGCGGTCGTCGACCGACAGGCCGAACTCGAGTGTCGAGGTTTCGGCATGGAAGGCGTAGCGCGCCTCGGCGACGATGGTCTCGAAGCCGTCGACCATCTTGGTCGCCACAACGGTAAAGCGCTCGCGCGCTCCGACATCGAGGAATTCGCTCAGCAGGCCCTTCGGCAATTCGCTGATCGCTCCGAAGAAGCGGTTGTAGCGGGAGCGGGTCGAGAGCGAGCGGAAATAGTGCTGAAGCTCCTCGGTGTCGCGCGGCTCGACGAAGCGAACGTTGATCGCCTCACCCTGCCGGGTGCGCAGCACGTCCGAATATTGCTTCAGATCTTCCAGGCGAAGAGTGCTCATGACACGAGCCCTGCGGAAAGAGGGACCGCCGGCGCCCCTGTGATCAGGCGGCGCCGGCCTGGCGGCCAATCAGGCCCGCCAGAAGGGTTTGTCAGCCTCGTAGGCGATGTCGGTCCAGGACAGGCCGACGTCGTGGAGATCGCGGGCCGTCCAGTGGGTCAGTTCGCGGCGGGTCCGGTAGCGCTCGTGCCAGACGTGAAGCGTCTCGCCGATCTGCTGGATCAGGCCGGGTGCATGATGATTTGTCATCGAATTGTGGGTCAAAGTAGACATTTTCAGCTCCTTGAGCTAACTTGAACGCTAATATCTGCTTGCTACCGCGCTGCGACAAACGACAATTTGTACCCCTTCGCATGAAATAACGTCATGCATCCTGCTGCCAGATGACTGCCAGATTGCCCTCCCTGAACGGATTGCGGGCCTTTGAGGCCGCCGCGCGCCATCTCAGCTTCACGCTGGCCGCGTCCGAGCTGAACGTGACCCAGACCGCGATCAGCCATCAGATCCGGCGGCTCGAGGAGGAGCTCGGCATCCGCCTGTTCGTCCGGCAGAACCGCGCGCTGGCGCTGACGCCGGAAGCGCGCGACTATTTGCCGGGCGTCCGCGCCGCCTTCAACGACCTCCGCCTTGCGACCGACCGGCTGCTGCGCAAGGACGACGACAAGGTGCTGACCGTCTCGACGCTGGCATCGCTCGCCGCGAAATGGCTGCTGCCGCGGCTGACCGATTTCCAGGAGCAGCACCCCGGCATCGACGTCCGCATCACCACCTCGACCAGCCTCGTCGATTTCCAGCGCGACAATGTCGATGCCGCGATTCGCTATGGCCGCGGTCAATGGCCGGGCCTGCGCGCCGACTGGCTGATGGCGGACGAGCTGTTTCCGGTGTGCAGTCCGTCGCTGCTGCGCGGCGACAAGCCGCTGCGCCAGCCTGAGGATCTCAAGGGCTATCCGCTGCTGCACACCTCCAATGCCAACAGCGATGACTGGCGGCTATGGCTGACGGCGGCCGGCCTTCCGGGCGACATCGCCAGGCAGCCCGGCATCACCTTCGACATGATCTTCATGACCATCCAGGCCGCAATCGACGGCATCGGCGTGGCAATGGGCCGGACCTCCTACGTCCAGGACGACATCGCCAAGGGCCGGCTCGTGGTGCCCTTCAAGATCGCGCTGCCGGCCGATGCCGGCTTCTACCTGGTCGCGCCGGAGGGCCGGCGCGAGGCGCCGAAGCTGGCCGCGTTCCGCGAGTGGATGATCGCTGCAACGCAGAATAAAGCGTGACAAATCATCAGCTTCCCCGGTGAAATCGATTGACTCGCCGCGCCCCGCGCGAGAGGGGTAGGACAGATTGTCGCAGCGGACAATCTGCTGCCTTGCCGTGGAATGAGTTCCGGTCCGGCCGCGCCTTCCAGGGGAGTAACGTCATGGCTGGACCAGCAACCAATCCGCCCGAGATCAAGTCGCGCATCGGCGCAATCCTGCGCGCCACCTCCGGCAATTTTCTCGAGCAGTTCGATTTCTTCCTGTTCGGCTTCTATGCCACCGCGATCGGCAAGGCGTTCTTCCCCTCCACCAACGAGACGGCGTCGCTGCTCAACACTTTTGGCGTGTTCTGGCTCGGCGCGCTGATGCGCCCAGTCGGCGCGATCGTGCTCGGCGCCTACATCGACCGCATCGGCCGCCGCCAGGGCCTGATCGTCACGCTCGGCATCATGGCCATCGGCACCGTCGTGATCGCGTTCTGCCCGAGCTATGCGACCATCGGCATCGCGGCGCCCGTCGTCGTGCTGATCGGCCGTTTGCTGCAGGGCTTCTCCGCCGGCGTCGAGCTCGGCGGCGTCTCGGTCTATCTCGCGGAAATCTCCACGCCCGGCAATCGCGGCTTCTACACCTCGTTCCAGTCGTCGAGCCAGCAGGTCGCGATCTTCGTGGCCTCGATCCTCGGCTTCATCCTGTCCGAGGTGATGCCGGCGGACGTCGTGACCGCCTGGGGCTGGCGCATTCCCTTCTTCGTCGGTTGCCTCATCATTCCCCTGATCTTCATGCTGCGGCGGACGCTCGAGGAAACGCCGGCCTTCCTCGCCATGAAGAAGCACCCGACGGCAAACGAGGTGTTCGCCTCCGCGCTCGCCAACTGGCGCATCGTCATCCTCGGCATGATGATCGCGGTCCTGACCACGACGACATTCTACTTCGTCACCGTGTATACGCCGACCTTCGGCAAGACGGTGCTGAAGCTCTCGACGCAGGACGCACTGCTCGTGACGCTGCTCGTCGCCGTGACCAACTTCTTCTGGAATCCCGTCGGCGGCGCGCTGTCCGATCGCATCGGCCGCAAGCCGGTACTGCTCGCCATCGCCGGCCTGGCGCTCGTCACCGCCTACCCGGCACTGTCCTGGCTGGTCGCCGCGCCGACTTTCGGCAAACTGCTCGCGGTCGAGATGTTGTTCTCGTTCTATTTCGGCATGTACAGCGGCACCATGCTCGGTGCTCTCGTCGAGATCGTGCCGGCGCATGTCCGCACCACCTGCTTCTCGCTGGCCTTCGCGCTCGCCGCTGCGCTGTTCGGCACGTTCACGCCATTCGCCTCGACCTTGCTGATCGACTACACCGGCAACAAAGCCTCACCCGGCTTCTGGCTGATGTTCGCCGCTGCGCTTGGCATCATTGCCGCATCGATCGTCTATCGCGGTGGCCGCCAAGCGGTGACGACGTACGATGCGACCGATGAAGCGGCGCCGGCGGTGAGCCACTGATGGTCATTCCGGGGCGCCTCGAAGAGGCGAACCCGGAATCCATTTCTCCCAACATTCTTGCGGCACGATGGATTCCGGGCTCGATGCTTCGCATCGCCCCGGAATGACAGTAACCTAAAGCTCCACCACCACGTAATCGCTCTCGACCTTCACCGGGATGGTCTCGGCGACATACGGGCCCTTCACCACGCTCGCACCCGGCTCGACATGCGCCGGATAGGCCTTCACGCGGAAGCGACGGGGGTCGCAATAGGACTGGCCGGTGCGGATGTCGAACTCCCAACCGTGCCAGGGGCAGCGGATGATCTCGCCGAGCTTGGTGTATTCGATCTCGCCGGGATCCTTTGATTGCGCGAGCCCGATCAGCGGGCCCTCGCACAGCGCCGCGCCCTGATGCGGGCAGCGGTTCATCAGGCCGAAATACTCGCCCTTGATGTTGAAGACCGCGATCGGCCGTCCGTCGATCTCCAGAAATTTTCGCGTGCCCGGCGGAAGCTCATCCACCGCCGCAATCACGTGCCGCGCCATCAAGCAATCCCATAGAGCTTGCGCGCATTGCCGAGATAGAACGCTTCGCGGTTGGCGTCGCTGACGCCCGCCGGCAGCACGCGCGACGGCTCGTCATAGTCCCAATGCGGATAGTCGGTCGCGAACAGCAGTCGGTCCCAGCCGATCCATTTGATGACGTCGAACAGATCCTCGCGCCGCTCCGGGTCCTCCATCGGCTGCGTGGTCCACCACACCTGCTCGCGGATATATTCCGACGGCGGCCGCTTCACATGCGGCACTTCGCTGCGCAGCCGGTGCCAGACCTTGTCGAGCCGCCAGGCGAGCGACGGGGCCCAGCCGAAGCCGGCCTCGATCATCACCATCTTCAGCTTCGGAAAGCGCTCGAACACACCTTCCAAGACAAGGCTCGCCAGCGCCGATTGCTGGCACTGCGAGTGGCCCACCATCTCCTCGATGTAGTAGGAAGGCCAGCCGGACGGCGTGATCGGATTGCCGCCGAAGCCGAAAGCGTGCACGCCGACGGGAAGCCCCGCCTCTTCCGCGGCCTGATAGATCGGCCAGTAACGGCGTTGACCGAGCGGCTCGACATTGCGGCTGAGCAGCAGCACCTGCACGAAATTCTTGTCGCCGGCGCGCTCGCGGATTTCGGCGGCGGCCGACAGGCCGTCCTCATTGCCGACGACAATGGACGCCTTCAGACGCTTGTCCTTGCTGGTCCATTTGTCGATCTGCCAGTCGTTGATCGCCGAGCACAGCGCCGCCGAGAGCTCGTGATTGCGGATGCCCTGCCCGGTGTTGAGCGGATTGAGCACGCCGAGTTCCACGTTGTTGGGATCGAGCAGCTGCTTCTGCATGAAGGGCAACGAAGAGCCCTGCGGTCCGCCTTCCGGCGGATAGGCATCGCGGCGCGATGCGTTGGGCTGGGCCTTCGGATAGGGCGGGCCTTCCATCATGCCCTGATAGGCATGGACGCCGTAGACTTCGAGATGATGCTGCCAGCGTTTCGCCAGATAAGGATAGAACTCGGTGCGGGTGGCGCGTGCCGGATGGATGTCGCAGTCCGCGATTGCGGTTTTGACGGTCAGTGGGGAAGCGGCTTCGGTGCTCTCGCGGAATTGGACGTTCATCGCCTTGCCTCCTTTGGCAGCGGGCTAAGTCAGGCGGGGATAGGTCGCATGCGGATTTTCGATCATGATTTTGCGCACGAGATCGGGGGTGAGGCCCTCGGGCAGCGCGTCCTGGCCGTCGAATTGCCAGTGCGGATAGTCCGTGGAGAATAGAACCAATTCGTCGGACTGCATATGATCAAACAGGCGAATTAATGTCTCAGGTTCCGGCGGCGCATCAAATGGCTGTAAAGAGAACCGGATGTTGCTGCGCACAATGTCGAGCGGCGCGCGATCGACCCATGGCGTCTCCATTCGCACCCCGCGCCAGAACTTGTGCAGGCGCCAGAGAAAAGGGGAGATCCAGGAGACGCCGGATTCGAGCATGACCATTTTCAGCCGCGGATATTTGGCGAACACGCCCTCGACGATCAGACTGGTGAGCTGGGTCTGGAACGCCTGGGCCTGACCGACATAATCCTCGATGTGATAGGAACCCCAGCCCACGGCAGTCGGCGGATTGTGATAGGCGGAACCGGCGTGAATCCCGACGGGCAGCTGGAGCCGTTCCGCCACCTCGTAGATCGGCCACAGCGCGCGCTTGCCGAGCGGCGTGTCGCCCATGACCAGCATCAGCACCTGCACGAAGCGGCGGTCCTGTGCGCAGCGCTCGATCTCGGCGACGGCTTTCTCGACACTTTGCGTGGGGATCACGATCGAACCACGCAGCCGTGAATCGCGATCGAGCCATTCCTTCACCAGCCACTCGTTCAACGCGCGGCAGAAGGCGGCCTGCAAATCTTCCGAAAACACCATCTGCACACCGTAGAGTGGATTGCAGATGGCGTGCTTAAGCTGGAAGGGGTCGAGCAGATGGCGCTGCATGTCCTCCAGGCTTGCGCCGGGCTTGCCGGTTTCCGGCCGCCAATCGGGACGCGCAACGATCGGCGAGTTCTGCGGATAGGATTGCGAGACAAGGTCGACCATGCCGCGCGTCGTCACCTGATCGCGCCAATAGTCATTCAGGTACGGCAGCAGGCTGGTCAGATGCGGCACGGCCGGATGCACGTCGCAATCCACCCCGCCGGCGATCAGGGACGCCATCACGTCTCCTTCACGTTTCCTCGTCACGTTTTGTCTTGTCCACCATTCAAGCAGGCCTGCCCGTCGCCCGCAACTCGGCCAAGGCCGCTGTCATATGCTAGGAAGGCACAGCTCCGTTGCGAGGACTGAGAGGTTAAAGGGATGAAAGAGCTCGTCGGCATTGCGGAACAGGTTGCGGCCCGACTAATCGCGCGCAAACAGACCATTGCAGTGGCTGAATCCTCGACCGGCGGCCTGATCTCGGCCAGCCTGCTCGCGGTGCCCGGCGCCTCCGCCTATTTCCTCGGCGGCGCCGTGGTCTACACCCGCGATGCCAGGCGTGTGCTGATGGATATTTCGGACGAAGGAATGAAGGGCTTTCGCTCCTCGTCGGAGCCTTATGCAAAGCTGCTGGCCGAACAGATGCGCAGCCGCTTCGGCTGCGACTGGGGCCTGTCCGAGACCGGCGCCGCTGGCCCCACCGGCAACCGCTACGGCGACGCCGCCGGGCACAGTTGCATGGCCGTCGCCGGCCCCGCGGCAGAGGTGATCACGCTGGAGACGGGCAACAACGACCGGTTTGCGAACATGCAGGTGTTTGCTACGACGGCGCTGAAGCTGTTGCTGAGGAAGCTGGAGGGGTGAACGCCCTCACATGGGAACCGCACGCGTTCCCGATCTCCAGCCGGACTGACCGTCGTGCAGGCGCATGAACGAGCGCGTCACCGCCCAGGCGCGATAGGAGCAATGATGCAATTGCCTGCGTTCGTCTTCGCTACCCTGCTCGTCCTTGGGATAACGCCGGCGCAAGCCGCCGGGGTCAGAAACTTCGACATTCCTGCCGGTCCGGCCGGACCGGCAATCCGATTGCTGGTCTGGACTCCGTGTGCAGAGCCACCTCGCGAGATGGATGCGCGTGGCGCCACCTTCTTCGCCGTGCCCGCATGTCCGGTCACCGGAGAAAAGCTTCCACTCATCGTGATGTCGCACGGCCGCCGAGGATGGTTCGGCGGTCACCATGACACGGCCGCGGCTTTGGCCGATGCCGGGTTCGTCGTGGCGGCGCTCAATCATCCCGGCGACACCATGCGTGACACCAGCCGCACCGACAGTCTTTCGGTTCTCGTCGAGCGCCCCACGGACATGAGCCGGCTGATCGACTATATGCTCGACGGGTGGCCGGACACATCCCGCATCGATCCTCAGCGCATCGGGCTCTACGGGTTTTCGTTTGGCGGCTACACCGGCCTTGTCGTCATCGGCGGCGATCCCGATCTGCGCAAGGGATTGCCGAATTGCGAGACGTCCAGCCTGAAGGCGTGCAAACAACTCGAAAGCGGCGAGCTTCCTGATCAGCCGACGACCCATGATAAGCGCGTCAAGGCCGCGGTCATCATCGATCCTTATCCGGTGTTCGTCTTCCCGGAGGAGAATCTGAAAGCAATAACAGTGCCGGTTCAATTGTGGAGTTCTGACCCCGCACAGAATGCCGATGGTCTATCCGGATGCTGTGCGGCAGCCATCAATCAAAGGCTTCCGATCAAGCCGGACTACCATTTCGTGGACAATGCCCGGCATTTTTCCTTCCTCGCGACCTGCACCCCAAAGGACGCCCGGGAGGCCCCCGCCGTCTGCACCGATGCGCCGGATTTCGATCGCGTCGATTTCCACCGACGGCTTCACGCAGATGTCGTTGCGTTCTTTCGCAAGCATTTCGCCGAAAGCGCCAAGCCGTGACGCGGCCCTCGGCCCGGCGCCGCGCCGGCCTAAGAGCAGGACAAGCCGTTGCCGGGCTCGCGGCAGAGCTTCGCGCGAACCTCTACGATATCGATATCGTACTTCCCGGCTCTCCGCTTGCGCGAGGCGGAGGCCGAGTCGGCACTGTCCATTGAAAGCAGATTGAGCTGCTTCTTGGTCGCCCCGCTGCACATCAGAGCAGCGTTGCCGCCGAGGTATCTCGACTGGGCGCCAAGCTCCTGCCGGGTGAGCTCCGCGAATGGCCCCAGACGCAATTGCGTTTCGACCGTTGCGATTTCAGCGTCGCTCGCCTGCGTCCGGGCAACACCCTTCATCCTGCGCTCGAAGCCGTTTGCGATCGCCGCCCCATGTGCCGCACCAAGATCCGCAACCTCTTGCGCTGCGTCCGTAAACTCACCGCGCTGGGAACCGGCCAACAGATAGGACTTGCAAGCCAACGGGTTGCTCGCGAGCTTCAGGAGGGTCGCCAGCTCCGCCCGGTCCAGGGCATTGATGTGCTCGTCGTCGGCATAGACTTCCATCTCGCTCGCCAGGATCATGTTGAGTGCACCATTGGCGGCGGGCCATCCGCCCTCGTTGAAGGCCTCTTCGGTCTCCCGAAGGAAGACCGCCCTGAGCGCGGGATCGCTGCGGGCAATCGACGCGGCCAAAGGGAAGCGCGCGATGTTCTGATCGAAATCGCGCGCAAACGCGCTCGGCCCGGAGAGGCTCGCATATGCCAGGTTTCCGGCCAGCAGGGCGACGACGACGAGCAGCAGGATTGATCTTCTGGTCATGTGAGAGTTTTGGTGTGGGTTACCGCGAGAGATCATCTCACGCCGGGTCACCGCCATCCATTGCAACTACAGGCTGCCCTTAATGAATCCTTTCGCAGCCGTGGCGAGTTGCAGGCATGCCCTGCTATCTTGCCAGATGCCGCATGAAGATCCGCACCACATATCCCTGGACCCGCGGCGCCTCGTCATAGATATCCGACGCGAGCCGCTCGATGGTCTCACGCAGGGATAGGAACTGCGCCTGGCGCGCGCTGCTCTCGGTGCCCTGCATGCCCGCGAGCTCGTCCATCGCGGCATCGCTGATCTGGCAATGCACGACCTCATCCTCACGCATCATCGTGAAGCGAAAGGCCAACCGTTCGAGGTCGTGGCCGATGATCCTGTCGCGCGACAGCGGCATCCAATTGTCCCGTTCGCGCCCCCGAACGGGACAATGCTGAAAATCTGGCGCTTTGTCACCATCCGCGCCAGGAGGCATCGCTGTCATGCGATGTTCATCAACAGCGAGCTTCCGTCGGTCGGCCCGGCTCCAACGTCAGTAGGCGAGCGCCGTGCCGGTCGGCTTGTCGAGTGCCGCGGCCAGCGATCGATACTCCTCACAATCCGTCCCGCAGATGGCAGCGATCCGGCTGAGATGATAGAGCGCCTGCTCGCGGTTACCCCGCTCGAGCTGCCACAATCCGTAATACTGCCACGTCAATACGTGGTTCGGATCTGCCTTCAACGCGCGCTCGTACCAGACCTGCGACTGCTCGTAGTCGCCGAGCTTGCGGTAGGAATAGCCGATGAGGTTGGCGACGTTCGGATGGTCGTCATGGCCGAGCGATTTTAGTTGCTCGATCGCGGTCGCATAGTCGTTTCGCTCGTAGATGGTGTCATAAGCCACGCGGTAGCCGGCCGCGAAGGCGGGATCGCCGATACTGGACTGGTTGTTCGGCTTCCGGCCTTTGTGTGTTGCCTTGGTGCCCCAGCGCTTCGGGTAGACGGGCTGCGGCTGCAGCCTCTGATCCGCGTAGGCTCCTGCATAGGGATCAGTGGAGCTGATGCCGCCCCCGCCACCACCACCGCCGCCGCCGGCGGCAAAGGCCGGCGAGCTCAACAGTATCGCCGCAAATGTACCGAGCGTGACGAGCCTGATCATCGCTGTGATCATGTCTGCCTCCTGTCCTGTTCAAGCGGCCCCGGACGACGTGATAACCCTGCGTCGGCCGCGATATTCCGGGACACTGTGCTCACAGAGACGTCAGCGTTCGTACGACAGTCACGTTGTCCTTTACTGGAACGCGACCTCGGCGAAGCTTCGCAGCTTTCGCGAATGCAGCCGTTCCGATTCCTGCTGCTTGAGCCGCTCCAGCGCCTTCAGGCCGATCTCGAGATGCTGGCCGACGCGGCGGCGGTAGAATTCGCTGGCCATGCCCGCGAGCTTGATCTCGCCATGCAGCGGCTTGTCGGAGACGCACAGCAGCGTGCCGTAGGGAACGCGGAAGCGGTAGCCGTTGGCGGCGATCGCGGCCGATTCCATGTCGAGCGCGACCGCGCGCGACTGCGACATGCGGCGGATCACCTCGGGCCCCGAGATCTCCCAGTTGCGGTTGTCGACGCTCGCGACGGTGCCCGTGCGCATCAGGCGCTTCAGCTCGAAACCCTCGAGCCCGGTGACGTCCTCGACCGCTTGTTCGAGCGCGACCTGCATCTCGGCCAGTGCCGGGATCGGCACCCAGAGCGGCAGCTCGCGGTCGAGCACATGGTCCTCGCGCACATAGCCGTGGGCGAGCACGTAGTCGCCGAGCCGCTGCGTGTTGCGCAGGCCTGCGCAATGGCCGAGCATCAGCCAGGCATGCGGGCGCAGCACTGCAACGTGGTCGGTGACGTTGCGCGCGTTCGACGGGCCGGTGCCGATGTTGATCAGGGTGATGCCGCGATAGCCAGGCGCAACCAGATGGAAAGCCGGCATCTGCGGCGCGCGGGCAGGCGCCACCCCGCTCGTTGCGCCGCCGCTGCCCGTGATCACATTGCCGGGCGCGACGAAGGCTTCGAGGCCAGCTTCGCCGGACTGCAGCCGCTGCTGGCATAGCTGCGCGAAGGCATCCACATAGAACTGGTAGTTGGTGAAGATCACGAAATTCTGGAAATGCTCCGGATCAGTGCCGGTGTAGTGATAGAGCCGCCGCAGCGAATAATCGACACGGGCAGCCCGGAACAGGGACAGCGGCTCGGGCGCGCCCGGCTGAAGCTCGAAGGTGCCGTCGGCGATCGAATCGTCCATGGTGGCGAGATCAGGCACGTCGAACGCGTCGCGCAGCGATCGCGTCACAAGGGAATTCTCGCTGGTGGTGATTGCGGCTTCGATATTGATGTCGCGGCGATAGGCGAAGTGGATCGGGATCGACTCGGCGGATTCGCCGATCTCGACGGGAACGCCGTGGTTCTGGATCAACAATCCGATCTGCTCGGTGAGATAGGCGCGGAACAGATCCGGCCGCGTGACGCTGGTCTCGTGCACGCCGGGCCCGGCGACGAAGCCGTAGGCAAGACGCGAGTCCAGCCGCGCATACGTCGCGGTGGTGACGCGGACGAAGGGATAATAGGCCCGCACCCGCGTCGTGATCGCCTCGCCGTTGACATAGGCCTCGAACCGGTCGCGCAGGAATTTCGTGTTGCGCTCGTAGATTTCCTCGAGGCGGGCGACGGCGAGGACGGCGTCGGTGAAGGATTTGGTGGCGATGGAGGGTGGGGACTGCATTGTTCGACCGCCGGGTTGCTGGGCTTGAGTCGAACTATAGCAAAGAACGATGGCAATCGTCAGCGAAGGGCGGTTTGCGGACCACACGCTCCACTGTCATGCCCCGGCTTGACCGGGGCATCCAGTACGCCGCGGCGTCCCGGTTCGATCACAGCCGCCTCTGGAATACTGGATCGCCCGGTCAAGCCGGGCGATGACAGCGAGTGTGCGGCGCGCTCCGGGATGACGCGCTTTCGTGCGTCACTTCTCGCGGAAGGCCCGCATCAGCTGGTCGTGCAGCGGCTTCATCAGATAGGACAGCATGGTGCGGTCGCCGGTCTGGACGAAGGCTTCCGCCGGCATGCCGGGGATCAGCTTGGAGTCGCCGAGCTTGGCGACCTCTTCCGGGGACATCGACACGCGGATGGTGTAGTAGCTCTGGCCGGTGCGCTGGTCGGTGGTGACGTCGGGCGATACGCGGCTGACGACGCCGTTGAGCTCGGGCGTGGTGCGCTGGTTGAACGCGGACAGGCGCAGCAGCGTCTTCTGGCCGATCTGGAGCTTGTCGATATCGACAGGGTTGACCTTGGCCTCGACCTGGAGATCGTCCGCCTGCGGCACGATCAGCATGAGGGCATCGCCGGCGGTGACGACGCCGCCGACGGTATGCACGGTCGATTGCAGCACCATGCCGTCCTGCGGCGCGCGGATGTCGACACGGCGAAGCTGGTCTTCGGCGGCGACCTTGCGCTCGATCATTTCACCGATCTTGTCGTTGGTCTCGCGCAGATCCTTGGAGACCTCGCTCACCATGTCCTTGTCGACCTGGATGATCTGGAGCTCGGTCTCGGTGATCTTGCCCTTGGCCTGCGCGCGCGAGGCGATGTATTGCGCGCGCTCGCCGTTGAGGCGGGCGCTGTCGCGTTCCAGCGTGGTCAGGCGAGAGATCTGCACCAGGTGCTTCTCATAGAGATCGCGGACACCGACCAGCTCCTGCTGCACCAGGACGATCTCCCTGTCCTTGGCCTTTTCCTGGGCGGACAGTCCTTCGATCTCCTCATTGAGCTGCTGGACACGCTCGCGGAGCTGCGCCTTCTGGCCGGCGCGGCCATTGACGCGGACGTCGAACAGCTTGGTTTCGGCGGAGAGCAGCGTCTTGACGTCGGACTCGTTGGTGCGATCGAGCAGCGGTTGCGGAAACTCGATCTTGTCGAGCGCGCGCTGCTCGGCCTGGAGCCGCGACGCGCGCGCCAGCGCGGCGTCGAGATTCTTGGTGACGATGGCGAGGTTCGCCTTGGTGACGGTGTCGTCGAGCCGCACCACGATATCGCCGGCCTTGACCACGTCGCCGTCGCGGGCGCGCAGCTCGCCGACCACGCCGCCGGTCGGATGCTGCACCTTCTTGACGTTGGATTCGACCACGACCTGGCCCGGCGCGATAAGGGCCCCCGAGATCTGCACCGTCGAGGCCCAGCCGCCGAGGCCGACGACGAGGGCCACCACGATGGCGAGCCCGAGCATCAGGTGAAACCTGATGGAATCCCGCACGGTCCTCTTCGCGGCGGGCTTTCCGCCGCCGATAGCCATCGTGCTCATGACTTGGGCACTCCGCCTTCGCTGACGATCTTGATCGGTGCCGGCGGCGTCACGCGCGGCTGAAGCACCTGGGCAAGCACCTGCTCCTTCGGCCCGAACGCCTGCATACGGCCGTCGCGCAGCACCAGGATCTGGTCGACCGCCTCGACGCCGATCGGGCGATGCGCCACCACGATGACGATGGCGCCGCGCTCGCGCGCGCTGCGGATCGCGCGGGTCAGCGCCTCGTCGCCTTCGGTGTCGAGATTGGAATTGGGCTCGTCGAGCACGATCAGGAACGGGCTGCCGTAGAGCGCACGCGCCAGCGCCACGCGCTGCGCCTGGCCCGCGGAGAGCGCGGTGCCCTGCTCGCCGACCTGCGTGTTGTAGCCCTCGCGCATCTTGATGATCATCTCGTGCACGCCGGCTTCCTTCGCCGCGGAAATGATGCCGTCAGAGGTGGCCTCGGGATCGAAACGGCTGATGTTCTGCGCGATGGTGCCGCCGAACAATTCGACGTCCTGCGGCAGATAGCCGATGTGGCGGCCGAGCATGTCGGAGGCCCACTGGTCGAGCGCCGCGCCGTCGAGCCGCACCTTGCCACGGACCGGATGCCAGACGCCGACCAGCGCGCGGATCAGCGACGATTTGCCGGAGCCGCTCGGCCCGATCACGCCGAGGCCATTGCCGGCGGTGAGCGCGAAGCTGACGTCCTGCACGATGAGGCGCTGATCGCCCGGCGGCACCATGGCGATGCCCTCGACCGACAGACGACTGGTGGGCGCCTGCAACTGGGTCGGCATCGTCTGCGGCGGCATCTGCTCCAGCAGGCGCGTGAGGCGCTGCCAGCTCTGACGTGCCGCGACAAAGGATTTCCAGTGCGCGATGGCGAGATCGACCGGCGCGAGCGCGCGGGCGGAGAGGATCGAGCCGGCGATGATGATGCCGGCGGTCGCTTCCTGGTGGATGACGAGATAGGCGCCGACCGCGAGCACGGCCGATTGCAGCATCATGCGCAGCACCTTTGCGACCGCGCCGAGACCGCCGGCGACGTCGCTCGCACGCTGATTGCCGTCGAGGTATTTTTCGTTGGCCTCGCCCCAGCGCTGGTTCATCCGGCCGGTCATGCCCATCGAGACCATGACTTCGGCGTTGCGCCGGCTGGAGGCGGCGAGATCGTTGCGCTGGGCGGCGAGGCCCATCGCGTCCTTCGCCGGCTGGCGGGACATGAATTCGGTGACCAGCGTCAGCCCGACCAGGATGATGGCGCCGACCAGAGCGGTGAGGCCGATCATGACGTGGAAGGCGAAGCAGATGGCGAGATAGAGCGGCAGCCAGGGCAGGTCGAAGAACGCGCTCGGGCCCATGCCGCCGAGGAAGGAGCGGACATTGTCGAGGTCGCGCAGCGGCTGCAGGCCCTCGTTGCGGCTGCCGACCAGGAGCGGCAGGCGCACGACGGTGTCGAACACGCGCTTGTTGAGGGCTTCATCGAGCGCCGTGCCGACCCGCCCCAGGATCCGGTTTCGGATCATGTCGAGCATGCCCTGCGCCATATAGAGGAAGCTGGCGATGATGATCAGGCCGACGAGAGTCGGAACGCTGCGGCTCGGCAGAACCCGGTCGTAGACCTCCAGCATGAAGATCGACCCAGTCAGATAGAGCAGGTTGATCATGCAGCTCATCAAGCCGACGCCGACGAACGCCGTGCGACAAGCACGCAAGGCGTCACCGAGCTCTGAACGGCGGACGCCGGGTACGGCTGCCATCAGTCTGATCTCTTTCGGGTAAGGGGCAACGCCCCTGATTTCCTAGGTCGTTCAGGGGTACGCGACCCGGATTAACATCGTATTCCCCCGCGACGAACGCGGTCGAATTAATCCAGGTCCCTGATAGGCCACCTCTACCCCTGACGGCCTCGCACGCAAGTCCGGTATTTCACAGTCTTTGCGGCTTTTTATAGCAGACATCGCGGCCTCTCCCCAGCGGGGGAGAGGCGAAAGTTCTGGCTCACCGAGCCAATGTGACGCTAGAGCCGGCCGCCGCCGCGCACCAGCCGCACCACCAGGAGCAGGATGATGGCGCCGATGGCGGAATAGATGATCTCGGACACGAGGCCGGTGCCGAGATGGATGCCGAGCTTCGGGAACAGGAAGCTTGCGACAAACGCGCCGGCGATGCCGATCACGATGTCGCCAATGATGCCAAACCCGCTGCCGCGCACCACCTTGCCGGCGAGCCAGCCGGCGACGAGGCCGACGAACAGGATGACGATGAGGCCTTGGCCAGAAATGTACATAAGTTGAAGTCCCTCTCCATGAACGGGGGCATGGAACCGGAACCGGGATGAATGGGGTCTGAATGGTCGGTTCGGATAAAAATGTCGAAAACAACCCCATGCACAGTAGGAGTGCAGTTGGCCGGTGGTGCGAGGTGAACTGTGACAAGTCGGTGTTGTCGTAGAGGGATTCTGAAGAAGTGCGCGATTGGAGGTGGGGGCGCGCGGCACTCACTTTCCACCCAGCGAAGTGAGGGAGGCGCCGCTCTCTCATTCCCTCCCCCCTTGCGGGGGAGGGGCAGGGAGAGGGGTAGCCACGGGCGAGGTCTGAGTTTGTGGCTACCCCTCTCGCCCGCCCTCCCCCGCAAGGGGGGAGGGAGCGAAGTTGCGCGCGGGGCCACACCTCAGCTCGCATCGGCAGGGTTAAATCGACACCACGCTCGCTTCGAAGAGAACCGTTGGTGCTACGTCGCTCCCACCGGCTCCGCCAGCACGCATCTCGCCGCCCGGCTCGGCCCCACATCCACATTCGCAGGCAATTGCTCCAGACACCGCGGCTGAGCGACCGCACAACGGGAGGCAAAGGAGCAGTTGTTCGGCTTTTCGGCCAGCGAGGGCGGGGTGCCGGGGATCGTCTCCAGCCGGGCGCCGCGCTTGGCGCCGTGGATGGTGGAGGCGAGCAGGCCCTTGGCGTAGGGGTGCACCGGCGTGCGGACGATGTCGCGGAGCGTCCCCTGCTCCACGATCTGGCCGGCATACATCACCGCGACCCGGTCGCAGATCTCGATCGCAACACCAATGTCGTGGGTGACGAAGATGACGGACATGCCGAACTCGCGCTGAAGCTCGCGCAGCAACAGCAGGATCTGGATCTGCACGGTGGCATCGAGCGCGGTGGTCGGCTCGTCCGCCAGCAAAATCTTGGGACGGCAGGCGAGCGCAAGGGCAATCATCGCGCGCTGGCGCATGCCGCCGGACATCTCGTGCGGATAGGCATCGAGCCTGCGCTTTGCGGAGGGAATGCGCACGACCTCGAGCATTTCGAGCGCCCTCGCCCGCCCTTCCGCAAAACTCTTGCCTTCGTGACGCACGACGCTTTCGGCGATCTGCGCGCCGATGGTGTAGACCGGATCGAGCGCGAGCGCGGGCTCCTGAAAGATCATCGACACGGTCTGGCCGCGGAACGACGACAGCTCCTCGTCGTTCATGGCGAGCACGTCGCGGCCCATGACGTTGACCTTGCCCGTGATCTGCGTGCGCTTCTTCGGCAGCAGCCGCATCAGCGCACGCAGGGTCACGCTCTTGCCGGAACCGGACTCGCCGAGCAGGCCCAGCACCTCGCCGTCACCGAGCGAGAGACTGAGATCGTTCACGGCATAGACCGTGCGCTCCCCGGTGAAGCGGATGTTGAGGCCTGAGATCTCGACGAGCTTTGTCATGACGGCAGTTTCGGCAACCCATCGTGATAGTCGGTGACGCGCTGGAAGGCGGCGCCGATGGTGAGCAGGGTCGCTTCATCGAAGGAGCGGCCGATCAGCTGCATGCCGACCGGCAGGCCGCTTTTGGTGAAGCCGGAGGGAACGGTGAGCGACGGCAGGCCGAGAAAATTCACCGGGCGGGTGAACAGCGTCAGCCGCTGCACCATGGCCGGCGCGTTCGGGCCCCCGCCGACATCGCTCTCCTCGATCGTCGGCGCGGGCACGGGCGATGCCGGCGCGATGATCGCATCCACGCCAGCGGTGGCCGCATTGTGCGCAGCGAGCGCCGGACCACGCCAGCGCATGGCTTCGAGATAAGTGATGGCGGGAACGGCGAGACCGTTCTGAAGCCGCATCAGGACCTGCGGGCCATAGTCCTGCGGACGCTCGATCATCCAGCGCTTGTGGAAGGCGGCCGCTTCGGCCGCGAGCACGAGCTGGCTTGCCGCAGACAATTGCCGCTGGTCCGGCAGCTCGACCGTGACGACGTCGGCGCCCTCCCGCTTGAGCACCGCGATGGTCTCGTCCAGCACGCGCGCGACCTCGCCGTCGAGATCGTCGACATAGAAGGACGCGGGCACGCCGATTTTCAGGCCCTTGAGCGAACCCTTGGTGGCGCCGACATAGTCGGACAGCGGCTCGTGGCTACAGGTCGAATCCGCTGGATCGGGACCGGCCATCAGCGCCAGCAGCAGCGCGCAATCTTCCGCGGTGCGGGCGAGCGGTCCGACGGTATCGAGCGATTGCGACAGCGGCATCGCACCGGCCCGGCTGACGCGGCCGACGGTGGTCTTCAGACCGGTGACGCCGCAGAAATGCGCGGGCATGCGGATCGAACCGCCGGTGTCCGAGCCGAGCGCCGCAAAAGTCAGGCGCGCCGCGACCGACGAGCCGGAGCCGGAGGACGAGCCACCGGTGATGTGCGCGACGTTCCAGGGATTGCGGACCGGGCCATAATGGGCGTTGTGGCCGGTCGGTCCATAGGCGAATTCGGCCAGATGCAGTGTGCCGAGGCGGACCTGGCCGGCATCCTTCAACCGCTGCAAGGCAGTCGACGTGACGGTCGGTACGAAATCACGGCGGATCAGCGAGCCGCAGGTCGAGACGTGGCCTGCGTCGTAATACATGTCCTTGTGCGCGAGCGGCACGCCGTGCAGCGGACCGCGGACACTGCCCTTGGCGAGCGCGGCATCGGCGGCATCGGCAGCCTTCAACGCGGACTCGGCTTCAACCGACATGAAGGCGTTGAGATGCGGCTGCCACTGTGCGATGCGGTGCAGCAGCGCGCGCGTCACCTCATGCGAGGACACCTGCTTCATCGCGATCGCGCGCGCGACCTCGGTGAGCGTCATCAATGCAGGCTCACGGCTCATTTCGACACCTTCTGCGTCTGCGCGATCGGATAGAGCGCGGGCTCGAGATCGAACGGCAGCGTGCCGGCGATGACCGCAAAGCCTTCGAAGGCCGGTCCGATGGAATTGGAGATACGCGTCGCGATCTCGTCATCGACAGGAACGCCCGCGACTTGCGCGATCGGCTTGATCTCTTTGGGTGTCGGTCTTGTCATGCTGTTTCCTCTGCGGGCGCGCGGCTATGGCCTGAACCCGGAATCGCCATGTAGCACGCGGCCTCGTGGCCCATTCTATCGAGCGCGGTGAGCTTTGGTGCTGCATTTGCGCAGAGCGGCTCCGCAAACGCGCAGCGGGTGTGGAAGCGGCAACCCGGCGGCGGGTCGATCGGATTGGGCGGATCGCCGGTGATCGGCGGTTTTTCGGTGCGACGATCCGGGTCCGAGGACGGCATCGCGGCAAGCAGTGCGCGCGTATAGGGATGCGCAGGGTTATCCCAGACCTGGTCGACCGGGCCGAGTTCGACGACCTCGCCGAGATACATCACCAGCACGCGATCGCTGATGTAGCGGACCACGTTGAGGTCGTGGCTGATGAAGAGATAGGTCAGGCCGAACTCGCGCTTGAGATCGGCGAGCAAATTGAGCACCTGCGCCTCGACGGACTTGTCGAGCGCCGAAACGGCTTCGTCCAAAATCACCAGTCGCGGCGACAGCGCCAGCGCACGCGCGATGTTGACGCGCTGGCGCTGGCCGCCGGAGATCTCGTGCGGATAGCGGTTGGCGAAGTTTTCCGGCCGCAAGCCGACCTTGCCGAGCAGCTCGCGCGCGAGCGCACGGGCCGTTCCATCGGCCATGCCGTGCACTTTCGGGCCGAACGCGATCGATTCCTCGATCGTCAGGCGCGGATTGAGCGAGGCATAGGAATCCTGGAACACCATCTGCATGCCGCGGCGCAGCTCGCGTAACGACAGCGCCTGGCCGACGGTCATGCCGTCATAGATGATGTCCCCGGTATCGCGCGGCATCAGATGCATCAGCAGCCGCGCAGTGGTCGACTTGCCGCAGCCGGATTCGCCGACGATGCCAACAGTCTCACCCTTCGCGACCGAGAAGGAGACGTTGTCGACCGCGCGCACGGTGCGTTTCGCGGCGAACAATCCGCCACGAACCGGGAAATGCTTGGTCAGGCCGTTGACCTGGAGCAGCGGCTGCGCGACGCCGCCAACGTCCTCGACCGGCTCCAGCATTTCGACGGATGTGTTGCTCTCGCTCATGGCCTAGTTCCTGATGTCCATGGCGCTGCGCAGGCCGTCCGAGAGCAGGTTGAAGCAGATCGAGACCGCGAAGATCATCGCGCCCGGCAATGCCGCGACCCAGGGATTGACGTAGATCGCGGTGCGCAAGGTGTTCAGCATCAGTCCCCATTCCGGCTCCGGCGGTTTTGTACCGAGGCCGAGGAAGGAAAGACCGGCGGCCAAAATCATCGAAACCGAAATGAGACTGGTCGCATAGACGAAGATCGCGCCCAAGACGTTGCCGAGGATGTGCACGCGCATGATGGTGAAGGGCCCCGCGCCGGAGGCGCGCGCCGCTTCGACGAAATCCATGTTGCGCACGCCGGTGGTCACGCTTTCGGCAACACGTGTGATCTGCGGCACGAACACAACGGTCAGGGACACGATGGAATTGAGGATGCCGGCCCCGAGCGCGCCGGAGATCGCAATCGCCAGCAACACGGAGGGGAAGGCGTAGAACACGTCGATCGTGCGCATGATCGCGGTGTTGAGCTTGCCGCCGACATAGCCGGCGACGAGACCGAGCGACGTGCCGATGCAGAACGCAAGGATGACAGGCAAAATGCCGATGACCAGCGACAGCCGCCCGCCATAGATCAGCCGCGCCAGCATGTCGCGGCCGAGCTCGTCGGTTCCGAGCGGGTAGCCTGCCGTGCCGATGTGGCGGAGGCGGCGGATCATCGAACCCTTGTAGGGATCTTCAAGCCCGAGCCACGGCGCGAGCACCGCGGACAGGAAGATCAGCAACAGCACCAGCGCGCAGGCCATGCTGACCTTGTCGCGGGCGATGCGGCGGCCGACGGTCGCCCAATAGCCGCGCGCCTTGGTCGCGGGCGCGGCCTGGAGCGCGGCGTCGACGGTGGCGGACAACGGAAGCTCGCTCATCGGCTAGCCCCGCTTGATGCGCGGGTCGATCGCGGCTTGCGCGATATCGACCAGCAGATTGAGGAAGACGAAGAACAGCGCGAGGATCAGGATCGTGCCCTGCAGCAGCGGCAGGTCACGCTGGAAGATCGCGGAGTTGAGCAGGAAGCCCGAGCCCGGCCAGGAGAACACGGTCTCGATCAGGATCGAGCCGCCGAGCATGTATCCCAGTTGAAGCCCCATCACCGCGAGCGCGGTGGGCGCGGCATTCTTGATGACGTGGCGAAACACGCCGGTTTCGTGCAGGCCTTTTGCACGCAGCGCCTCGACGAAGTCCTGACTGAGGATGTCACCGGTCAGTGCGCGCACGGTGCGGGTGACGATGCCCATCGGGATCACCGAGGTCGTGATCGCCGGCAGCACGAGATATTTCAGATGCGCCCAGTCCCAGGCCCAGGAGTTGGAGCCGTTCGGTCCGGCGCCGACCGCGGGCAGCCAGTTCAGCTGCACCGAGAAGATGATGACGAGCACCATGCCGAGCCAGTAATGCGGCACGGAGACGCCGGCGATAGCGAAGGAGGTCGCGACCTTGTCGATCCAGGTCTCGCGGAAATAGCCGGCGATCAGGCCGAGCAGGATGCCCATCGTAAAGCCGATGATGGCGGCCGCGATCGCGAGCGTGACGGTGTTGCTGACCGCGCGCATGACCTCGGCGAGCACCGGACGCCCCGTCGCGATGGAATTGCCGAGATCGCCGTGAAGGGCACGCAGCAGCCACAGCCCGAACTGCACCGGCAGCGGGCGGTCGAAGCCGTAGGCGGCGCGGAGCTGCGCCGCGAGCTCCTGCGAGGCGTCGGCCGGCAGCACGGCAACCAGCGGATCGCCCGGCGTGATGTGCACGAGCAGAAAGCACACCAGCGCCACGCTGATGACGATCGGAATGACATAGACGATGCGGCGAGCGATATAGGCGAGCACTGGTCTTCTTTCTTCCTTCTCCCCTTTGCGGGAGAAGGTGGCGCGCGATCAGCGCGCCGGATGAGGGGTATCTATCCGCAGATACAGCGTTATCGAATGAGAGAGAGGGTCGCTCGCGGAGAGAGACCCCTCACCCGGCTTCGCTGCCGCGAAGCCACCCTCTCCCACAAGGGGAGAGGGTGCACCGAGCGTGCGGCGCGAACTACTGCATCGACACCAGTGAGAAGTCGATGAACCAGCTCTTCGGCTGCACGACGCCCGTCACCTTCGGGCTGATGGCGCGGGGGCCAACGTCGTGGGCGACGTAGAGGAAGGCTGCATCGTCGACGGAGGCCGCGTGCAGCTCGGCGAGCGCAGCGTCGCGCGCGGCTGGATCAAACGTCTGCCGTGCCTTCTTCACCAGCTCGTCGAACTTGGGCTCGTGGATGAAGCCCCAATTGTTCGAGACCGGCGGCGCCATACCCGACTGGAGGAAGCGCACCAGCGCGAAGAACGGGTCCATCGCCGCATAGGTGACGTTGGTCGCGTTCGAGCCGTTGGCGCTGGGATCCTTGGCGCCGCGGCGCCAGTTGGTGAACAGCGTGTTCCACTCGATGACGTCGAGCTTCACGTCGAAATAGCATTCGGCGAGCGCCTGCTGGAGATATTCGTTCATCGGCAGCGGCTGCATCTGGCCGGAGCCCGACGCCGAGGTCTGGATCTTCACCGTCAGCTTCTTTGACGGACCGAAGCCGGCCTCCTGCATCAGCTTTTGCGCAGCGGCCTTGTCATACTTGATCTCGAAGCTCGGCTTGCCGCGCCAGGGATGGCCGGGCTCGAAGGTGCCGGTCGCCGGCACCATCAGGCCCGCGAGCAGGCCGTCCTTGAGACCCTCGCGATCGACGCAGAGATTGGCGGCCTTGCGGACGCGGATGTCGTTCCAGGGCGAGCCCTCGACGCGCGAGAACTGCCACGGCCAGACATGCGGCTGCTCGTTGGCGTAGAGCTTGAAACCGCGCTGCTTGAGCTCGGGCAACGCGTCGGGCGCCGGCGCCTCGACCCAATCGACCTGCCCCGAGAGCAGCGCCGCGGTGCGCGCGTTTGCTTCCGGCATCGGCAGGAGCACCATCTTGTCGACCTTGGGCACGCGCGCCTTGTCCCAATAAGCCGCATTCTTCACCAGCTCGAGCCGCTCGCGCGGCGTGAAGCTCGCCATCTTCCACGGGCCGGTGCCCGCGGCGTCCTTGGCGAACGCAGTCCACGCAGCCTGCGACTTCGCCTTGGCGTCGGCGCCTTCCGCCTTGTCGTAGAAATGCTGCCATTTCGCCGGGCTCGCCATGAACAGGTTGGTGAGGTTGATCGGCAGGAAGCTGTCGGGCTCCTTGGTGGTGAGCTCGACCGTCATGTCGTCGATCTTCTTCGCGGAGGCCAGCGTCGGCATGCGCGACGCGGTGACGCCGACCTGGCTGGCGTCGAACTGCGGCGCATCCTGCTTCAGTACCTTCTCGACGTTCCAGACCACGGCATCGGCATTGAACGGCGAGCCGTCATGGAAGGTGACGCCGGGGCGGAGCTTGAAGATCCACTTGGTCTTGTCGGCATCGTCGACCTTCCACTCGGTCGCAAGGCCCGGGATTACCACGCTCGCCTTGTCGGCCGAGGACAGGTCCCAGCCGGTGAGCGCGTCGTACATGGTGAGGCCGGTGAAGCGGTTGCCTTCAAAACCCTGATCGGGCTGGCCCAATGTGCGCGGAATATCGGCAGCGGTCATGCCGATGCGCAGCACGGTTTCGGCGCTTGCCACGCTCGGCCACGCGGCCGCAGTCGTCAGAGCCAGCGCAGCAATCAGCGCCGCGCGGGTGGTTGTCTTCATAAGCATCGTCTCAGTCCTCTTCCGGCTTTCAATGACTAATTTTGATGCAAACGTATGCAATGGCTATGCCAATGGGGAAACTTTTTCTGCAAATTGCCCCTGCGACGACAAGTCTGTGTGATCACGTGTCGGCAAAGGCACCGTCCTGCCTATTCTGGCATCAAGATTGCACGTTTGGCCCTGAAATCTCCTGGGAGCCTTGGGCCATGCGTATCCGACTATCGACCTGCCTCGCCGTGCTTGCGCTGGCGTTATCCGCGATCACGGCGCGCGCCGAAACGGTGGTGCGCTACGGCATCTCGATGGCGGACATCCCGCTGACGACGGGCCAGCCCGATCGGGGCGCCGGCGCCTATCAGTTCACGGCGTACACCATCTACGATCCGCTGGTCGCCTGGGAGATGGACGTCGCCGACCGCCCCGGCAAGCTGGTGCCCGGGCTCGCCACCGAATGGAAGGTGGATGATGCCGACAAGACCAAATGGCGGTTTGCTTTGCGCAAGGGCGTGAAGTTTCACGACGGCAGCGAGTTCAACGCCGATGCGGTGATCTGGAATCTGGACAAGGTGCTCAACGACAAGGCGCCGCAATTCGACAAGCGGCAGAGCGCGCAGGTGAAGACGCGCCTGCCTTCGGTCGCGAGCTACGCCAAGATCGACGATTTCACGGTGGAGATCACGACCAAGACGGTCGATTCCTTCTTTCCCTATCAGATGCTGTGGTTCCTGGTCTCGAGCCCGGCGCAGTACGAGAAGCTCGGCAAGGATTGGGACAAGTTCGCGAGCCAGCCCTCCGGCACCGGTCCGTTCAAATTGACCAAGCTCGTGCCGCGCGAGCTTGCGGAGCTCACGAAGAATCCGGACTACTGGAACAAGAAGCGCATTCCAAAGGCCGACAAGATCGTGCTGGTGCCGATGCCGGAAGCGCTGACGCGCACCAATGCGCTGCTCGCAGGGCAAGTGGACCTGATCGAGACGCCGGCGCCGGACGCCGTGCCGCAGCTGAAAGCCGCCGGCATGAAGATCGTCGACAATGTCACGCCGCATGTCTGGAACTATCACCTCAGCGTGCTGCCGGGCTCGCCCTGGACCGACATCCGCCTGCGCAAGGCGCTGAACCTCGCGATCAATCGTGACGAAGTCGTCGGCCTGATGAATGGGCTTGCAAAACCCGCCAAGGGCCAGGTCGACCCGTCGAGCCCGTGGTTCGGCAAACCGACCTTCGAGCTGAAATATGATCTGGCCGCGGCCAAGAAGCTGGTCGAAGAGGCCGGCTACTCCAAGGCGAAGCCGCTGAAGGCCACCTTCATCATCGCGCAGGGCGGCACCGGCCAGATGCTGTCGCTGCCGATGAACGAATTCCTGCAGCAGAGTTTCAAGGAGATCGGCATCGACATCGACTTCAAAGTGGTCGAGCTCGAGACATTATATACGCATTGGCGCAAGGGCGCGGCCGACGAGATGAACGCCGGCATCACCGCCAACAATATCGCCTATGTCACCTCGGACCCGCTCTACGCCATAGTCCGCTTCTTTGCCTCCGACCAGATCGCGCCGGTCGGCGTGAACTGGGGCGGCTACAAGAACCCTGAGGTCGATGCTCTGATCAACAAGGCCAAGCAGACGTTCGACACCGCCAAGCAGGACGATCTGATCGCGCAGGCGCACGCGCTGATCGTCGACGATGCCGTGCTGGTCTGGGTCGTCCACGACACCAACCCGCACGCGCTGTCGCCGAAGATCAAGCAGTTCGTGCAGGCGCAGCACTGGTTCCAGGATCTGACGACGATCGGGACGGAGTGAAGGCGGCAAACGCAGATGCCGTAGGGTGGGCAAAGCGGAAGCGTGCCCACCACTTCTACACGCGGAGTAAGATGGTGGGCACCGCGCTTGCGCGCCTTTGCCCACCCTACGGGAGTTGATGCTGGTGGCGAAGAGGAGACGGACGCTCGCGCGCCAAACACTGCTGTCGTCCCGGGGCGCGACGTAGTCGCGAGCCCGGGACCCATAACCACAGGGAGTGGTTTGGCGAAGACTCGGAGTTGCCGGCTTGCGCGCGTGCAGCACCAGCGATGCTCTCACACTCACACCGCTACTTCGTCAGCAGCGCATACGCCCCGGTCCATCCCTCCGCCGGCGGATTGATCTGGAATTCCTTGATCCGCGCCTCGTACAGCTTGAACAGCTTATCCAGCGTGTCGGCGTCCTCACTGCGGCGGCCGCGCTCGATCGCATCCAGCGCGCCCTGCCAGTCGCGGCCGCGGTAGCAGCCGAGCATCTCTATGGTGACGTTGCGCAGGCGCTGGAAGGCGCCCGAATGCATCACGTCCTCGCGGCCGGCGATGGCGTAGATCACCTCGGGCTCGGTCTTGCCCTTGACCATGATGAAGTCGAGCTCGAGGATCGCGAACTTGTCCTTGGCGGCGAGCGCGGTCCTGGAGCCGACGATGATGGGAAAGCCGTATTCCTTCGACTGGCCTTCCAGGCGCGAGGCGAGGTTCACGCTGTCGCCGAGCACCGAATAGTTCTTCTTCAGGTCGGAGCCCATGTTGCCGACGACGCCGATGCCGGTGTTGAGGCCGATGCCGACATTGAGCGGGATGTAGACATGACCGCCATCGGCGGCCTCCTGCTCGCGCTCCTTGTTGACCGCGTCGATCTGCTCCAGCATCTGGATCGCGGCCTCGCAGGCGTTGACCTCGTGCTCGGCATCGTCGAGCGGCGCGTTCCAGAACGCCATGATGGCGTCGCCCATGTACTTGTCGATGTAGCCCTTCTGATCGATGATGACGTCCGTCAGCGGCGTCAGGAAGCGGTTCATCAGCGCGATCAGGCCTTGCGGATCCTGCTTGTAGCTCTCCGAGATCGTGGTGAAGCCGCGCACGTCGGAGAACATGATCGTCATCTCGCGCTCCTCGCCGCCGAGCACCAGCTTTTCGGGCGACTGCGCGAGCTGCTCGACCAGGACGGGCGACATGTATTGCGCGAACATGCCGCGAATCTGCACGCGCTGACGCTGCTCGCGCACGAAGCTGGCGAAGATCAGTGTCAGATAGATCGCGGTGGTCGAGAGCAGCGGATAGGTGAAGTCGATGAGGTAGCGGTACTGCGCGTAGAAGAACCAGGATACGCCGACCAGGATGGCGGCGAACATGGCACCCGCGAGCCCGAGGCGCACCGGGCCGAGATTCGGCGTGAAGATGATGACGAGCAAGCCGATCACGAGCGCGGCGATCAGCTCGACGCCGAGCGCATAGTTCGGCTGGGAGATCACCGCGCCGCTGAGCACACTCTCCAGCACCTGGGCATGGATCTCGACACCCGGCATGGTCGATGACACCGGCGTGGTCTTGATGTCGTTCAGCCCGACCGCCGAGGTGCCGACCAGCACCAGCTTGCCGGCGATCTTGTTCGGCGGCACGGTGTTGTCGAGCACATCAGCGGCGGAGACGTAGATCGAGGGATCCTGGCGGGCATAATGCACCCAGAGCTGGCCGTTCTTGTCGGTCGGAATCTCCACGCCCTTGAGGCGCACGGCCCGCACACCGGTCTTGTCGGTCCGGACCAACAGCGTCGGCGTTGCCGTGACGACGCGCAAAATCTCGAGGCTGAGTGAGGGCATGATGTTGCCCTGGGCGCGCATGATCAACGGCACGCGGCGGATCAGGCCGTCGCGCTCGGTCTTGATCGAGAACAGGCCGCGGCCGGCCGCGACCTTCTCGATGACGGACACGTTACGCAACAGGCCGGGGAATTCGAACAGGAAACGTTCGGCATCCGCTTCGCCGACCGTCGCGACGCCGGTGAAGGGCAACGACTTGTCGATCTCGGACGAGATCGCCGGCTGCCCGGTTTCGCCCAGCACCACGTGCGAGCGCTTGATCGCGTCGGCGAGGATCTGGTCGTTGGTCGGGAGCTCGCGCAGCCTGGCGCGGGTGGCGTCGTCGAGATCGCGCATCTGGCTCGCGACCAGATCCGGGTTGAGCCGGTCGGCTTCGGAGAACACCATGTCGAAGCCGATCGTCACCGCGCCGTTACTGGTGAGGTTCTGGATCAGGTCCGCGATCCGCGTGCGCGGCCATGGCCACTGGCCGAGCTTGGCGAGGCTCTTGTCGTCGATGTCGACGATGGTGACCGGCCGCGCCGCCTTGTGGCGCGGATCGATCAACTGAAACATGTCGAAGGTACGCAGCCGCAATTCCTGGATCGGCGGCGGATCCCAGACACGAGCGCCGGCAAAGACGACCAGCAGCGCAAGGCACATCAGCCGCGCGAAGCCGAGCTTCCGCGCAAACCACCGCCGCAGGATCTTGAGACGCTTCATTTCAGTCGGACTTCCTGACCTGTATCGCGCTCGGCGCACCGATCATGGAGCGTCCGCGAGCGATTGGCTATTCCCCGGCGGTTGAGGATTATGGATTTTTTGCCGCGGTCAAGCTGCGAGCCGGCCGCCAGGAGGCCCGGGCGGCGATCAGGTGATGTGGAAGATGAAATCGCTGGCCTTCAGATTTGCCGCGATCACGTTCTTCAGCAGGATCGTCTCGTGGTTGTCCAGCGTGATCTGGGCGCCGCCCGATTGCGGAGCGATATTGACGTCGTCCAGCGAGCTGATGCTGCCGAACTGCCGCAGGTCGATCTTGTCGAGGCCAATCTCGAAATCGTCGACGCTGTGCTGGACCGTGGACTGCGACGACGTCGGCGCGAACACGAACTGGTCCTTGGCGCCGCCGCCGATGAGCGTGTCGCTCGACTCGGTGGCGAAGATCACGTCCTTGCCGTCGGTGCCCTCCAGGCGGACGCCCTGGCTGTTGGCGCCCTCGACGAAGATGAAGTTCACGGTGTCGGAATGGCCGGTCGAGTCGGCAACGGTCACCGTGATCTTGTCCGTTGCGGGCGGCTGCGGATACTGCTCGGTGCTGGCGCCTGTCGGGTCGTAGGTGATGCCGGCACCTTCTGCGAGGCCGGTGTTGATCTGCTCGAGCGAGCCCGTCGTCGGATAAACACTGACGCTGCTGGTATCCGGATGCGAGGTCGACACCGTGACGGTGAAAATGTCCGTCGCCGCGCCAGAATCGGTATCGGTGACCACCAGATCGGTGATGATATCGTTGCTGTTCTCGCGGATGTGCTCGACGTGGAAGCTCTCGGTATTGATGACTGGGCCGATAGCAGGCGTCACGCTCGTGCCGATGGTGGTGATGTCGTGCGAGATCGGCGTAGTGCCGCCGGTGCCCGTCGCCGTGAGATCGATCGTCGCCGTCGAACCAGCGGTGGTGATGGCGCCTGTATAGGTGTCGTCGAGAGCGTGGACGCCCAGCGCGCCAGGCTCGCCGCTGAATCCGTCGGCAGGCACAAACCGGATCAACGTAGCGGAGCTCAGCACGAGCGCATTCGCATCACCGACCGAGTCGACATCGACCCAGCAGCCGCCAACCTTGTACTGCCAGACGCCCTGGTCGGCGGTCGCGGCGTCCGACGTCACCGCGATGGCCTTGAAGGTCGCGCCAGCGTCGGCGTCATGGAACTTGTTCGTGAAGAGATCGCGGATCTTGCTGCCAGCCGGATCGCTGTCGTTGCCGGCGACGGCGGCCAGCGTCGCGCTGTCGAGCGTCGGCGCGTCGTTCTTGCCGGTGATCGTGATGGTGACGTCGGTCGTGGTGGTCTCGCCCCGGCCATCATCGAGCGTGATGGTGGACACGACCTTCGCCGTCTGGTCCTGGCCGAGGAAATCGAGCGCGTTGTCGGCGATCGAATAGTGCCAGGTGACGGTACCGTTGTTCTTGCCGGTCAGCTGATACGTCAGCGCGTTCTTCAACGCGGCGGTCTCGTCGGGCGTGAGCGACGCGGTGAGGTCGGTGGCGCCGTCGAGCCAGGTCACGTCCTGGTCGACCTTCGTCACCGTCGGCCGGTCGGTCAGGTCGATGTCCTTGAAGTCGATCGAGCCGGTCGCGGCCGGCGACGGGTCGATCGTCGAGGACGAACCGGTGGTATCAGGCTGCTCGGAGAAGCTTGCGGTCAGCTGCGCCACATCCGTGGTGGTGAATGTCGGCGCATCGTCGTCCGCATGGATCGTGATCAGCGTGTGGCCACCCTCATCACTGCCCGCGAAGTGCGCGTCGCGATAGTCTCCGACCAGGGTCAGGCTGATGCTCTTGCCATCGTCGCCGGTGACCGTCAGCACGCCGCCGCTCGCGGGGTGGTCGGCATCGGGGACATAGACCGCGCTGGTGCCGAGGCCCCACTTGATCATCGTCAGGTCGATCTTGTCGTTCGCGGACAGCTCCGCGATCGAGCCGCCGAAATCCTTCGTATCAATCTCCAGCTCGGCGCCGTCACCGGCAAGCGTGATCGTTTGCGATACCGCACCCTTGACCTCGAGCGTCGCGCCGGCATCGACGACGACCGCGCCCGTGGCCGAGCCCGACAGCGAGCCAAACAGTGTCAGCGTCCCGGTGTGAACCTCGATCGAGCCGGTGCCGGTGTTGGTGATGTCGCCCGTGATCGACGCAGTGCCCCAGCTGTCGATGTCGCCATAATTTTCGATGGTCAGCCCGGCCCCGGAAATCGAGGCCCCGTGCAGATCGATGTCGCCGTGGTTGACGATCGACGACGCGTCGCCGAACACGCCGCTGCCGGCGACCGTCCAGGTGCCGCCTGCGTTGTTATTGAACGTGGCGGTGGCGACCGAGATGTTGCCGTTGATGTGGCCGGCGTTGTTGATCGTGATCTCGCCGCCAGTCTCGACGATCGCATAGGTCGATGAGGTCACACTGCCGGCATCGGCTGGCCCGATGGTGCCGGAGTTGATGATCGTCGCAGTGCCGGTGCCGTTCTCCTGGATGGAGATCGCAGCGACGCCATCGGCGCCGACCACGGAGCCGGTGTTGGTGATGTGCGTCGAGCCGGTCGCGCCCGCATCGTCCTGGTCGACATTGATGCCGAACGAGGTCGTGCCGGTGATGTGCCCGTTGTTGGTGACGGTGACTGCGCCGTTGCCATGGGAGACGATGTCGAGACCGACCGCGCCGGAAACGCCGCCGCCGATCGTCGCCGTGATATCGCCCGCGCCGTTCGCACCGTCATGCAGCACGATGCCGTTGCCGGTCTGGCCCGTGACATCACCGGCCGTCGTCAGCGAGATGTCGCCGATGCCGTTCTGAGTGACGACGATGCCGTTGGTCGCGCCGGTCAGCGTACCGCTCGGGGTCAGTACGATGTTGCCACGATGGCCGATCGTCCCCCCCGAAGCGGTGAAGTCGAGCGCGTCGCCCTTGCCCGAATTGATGTCGGCACCGCCGGTGACCGTGAAAGTACCGCCGGTCGTCGCCTGACCGGTGATGGTGCCGGTAAAGGCATGGCTCGTCTTGTCGATCTCGAGCGTATTGGTGCCGCCGGCGAAGGTGACGGTCTGCGCGTCCGCACCACCGAGCTCCAGCGTCGTGTTATCGTCGATGATCAGCGTGCCCGCGCCGGTGATGCCGCCGGACAGGTTGAGCGTGCCGCTCTGGATCTCGATGGTGCCGGTGTTGGTGACGCCGCCCGTGATCGTGTTGGTGCCGGCGACGCCGTAGAGATTGCCGGCATTGGTCACGCTGCCGCCGTTGATCGAGACGTCGGTCAGATAGAGCTTCGAGGTGCCGTCGACCGAGATCATGCCGCCGGCGTTGGCGATGGTGGCGGTCGTGAGCTTCAGCGTGCCGCCAATCACTGCCTCGATCAGACCGTGATTGATGATGGCGTGAAGGATGCCGGGATCGATCGTCAGCGTGCCGCTGGTGACCGAGATCGTGCCGGTGTTGCCGACGTCGGCGTTGTCGACGGCGCTCGCGCCGGTCGATTCCAGCGTGCCGGCGATGGTGAGCGTGCCCCCGGCCAGGCTCGCACCGTTCAACGTCAGCGTCTTGCTCGCATCGACATTAACGGTGCCGTGATTGACGATCGCGGTGCCCGAAACGGTCGCGTCGTCCAGCGTCAGCGTGACGCCGCTCTCGACCGTCACCGCGCTGATGCTGAGCGTGGCGGCGCTGTCGACCTTGCTGGCGCCGGTGACGTCGATCGTGCCGGCGCCCTTGATGGCGCCGCCGCTGATCGTGGCGTCGTCCAGCGTCAGCACCGCATTGCCGTCGACGATGACATTGCCGCTCGAATTGTCGACGGTCGAGCCCTGATCGATCGCGAGCGCGCCGTTGGCGAGCACTTCGATGATGCCGGCATTGGTGACGGTCTCATCGCTGAGCGCATTGCGCGCACCGCTCACCTTGAAGACGGTATTGTTTTTCAGAATGCCGCTGCTCAGGACGGCATCGCCGGTCAGATCAATCTCACCGTTGTTGGTAATCGTGCCGGCGCCGCGAATGCCGGCGTTGAGGACGGGGCCCCCCTCGTCATCACCGCCACCAGTGTCGATCACCGCACCAGCTCCGCCGATGGTCGCATTGCTGACGATCAGCTTGCCGCTGGCGTCGACCGTGATCTGGCCGGCATTGGTAACCCTGGAGCCCTGATGGATCGTCAGCCAGCCGTTGGCCAGCACCTCGATCACACCGGTCGCGGTGTTGGACACGGTCTCGTGGGCGAACTCGACCGTGCCCTTGACGTTGACTGTGCCGGAATTGTTCAGCGTGCCGCTCTCGATCAGGCTGGTGCCGTCGAGCTCCAGCGTGCCCAAAATGCTGACGGTGCCGCCATCGACCGTCGCGGTGTCGACGATCAGCGTCGAGCCGGCATCGGCCCTCAGCAAGCCGCCGGCATTGTGGATCGTGGCGAGCGTCTTCAGCGTGCCGCCGGACAGCTCGATCGTCCCGGAATTGGTGATCTTCGTGCCGCTGGCGAAATCGCCGCCGCCCGCGAGCGTCAGATAGCCGGCGTTGGTGAGCACGCTCGTGCCCAGAATCTCGGCCTTGCCGCCGACCGACATCGTTCCGGTCGCGGCGGTCGTGAGGATCGAATCAGCGCCCATGTTGAGCGCGCCTGATATCGTCAGCGAGCTCTGGACGATCACCTTCGGCGGCGGGCCACCGAAATCGTTCATCGTCAGTGACTTGGCGTAGGCCGCAGTGTCGATCGTCACCGGATAGGACGGCGTCAGGCCGTGCAGCTGATCGGTGATGACGATGACATCGTCATTGATGGTCGGGACCGTGCCGGTTGCCCAGTTCGCCGCGTCCTTCCAGAAGCCGCCGGAGGGAGCGCCGGCCTTGTCGGTCGCGATCCACACCACCGCGGGCGCATCGGTGCCGGTGATCGTGACGGTGATGGTCTGCTTCGAGGTCGCGCCTTGCGAATCCGTCAGCGTCACGGTGTAGACCAGCGTCAGGACCTCACCTTTCGGGATGAAGTCGGCGAGATAGACCGGCAGATCGGCCAGCGACCAGTTGATGGTGCCGGTGCCGTCTCCGGTGCTGTCGGCGCCCGCCGCGATCGCGACCGACATCGCGCTCTGGAACGCCGCGAGCGGGCCCGGCGGAACGGTGCCATCAGGCAGGGTCGCGCTGGTCAGCGCCACCGACACCGTATGCTTGTCGGTGAGATCGACGTCGCCGAAGTTCAGCGTGCCCGTCGTCGGCACATCGCTGGTGAGCGGGCCACCCGGCACGCTGGTGCCGCCTTCAAAGATGATGACCGGAACGCTGGTGGTGATCACCGGCTTGTCGTTGGTGCCGGTGATCGTGATCGTGATGGGGATGAAAGCGGTCTCGGGGCTGACCGAGAAATTGTTGTCGACGCGGACCATGTAGGTCAGCGTCAACGTTTCGCCGGCCGCGAGGAAGTCGAAGACGTGGTCGGGGATCGTGTAGGTCCAGACCGCCGAGCCGTTGTTGTTGTTGCCGCCGTCGGCGACGACGTTGATCTGGATCTGCGTCGCCGCGATGTCCTGCTTCTGGAGCGCGGTGAGCGAGCCGGTGACGTCCTGGCCGGCACTCTTGTAGACGTAGTTCGGCGCATCGGCGAGACTCACGCTCACCGTCGGCCGATCGCCCAGGTTCTGGTCGACGAAGGTGATCCGGCCGGAGATCGTGTCGGAATGCATCGTGTCGCCGGTCGTGTCCGCGCGCTCGGTCAGCGCGAACGCCGTCTTCACATTGCCGTTGAGATCAAGGCTTTGAGACAGAGGCTTGCCGGGGTAACGGTTGAAAGGCGTCGTGTGATCGCTGGGCCCCTGCGGTCCCTGCTGACCGAGGTTGGTGAAGAGCGCGGTCGCGATGTAGCCGGCCGGCGTCTTGATCACCAGGCCGTCGCTGGTCTGCGTGATCGTGTCGGTGAAGTTCGTGGTCAGCTTGGTGTTGGTGTTGTTGTCGGTGAACTTCAGCGTGAACACGTCCGTGATCAGCTTCTGGACGTCCGGCGACAGCAGCCCGTTGGTGATCGAGACGTTGCCGCCGCTGATCTGGATCATCTGGCCGGCCTGGTTGACCGTCGCGATCGGCAGCAGCGTGACCTTGTCGAACAGGATGTAGGAGCCGGTCGTGCCGTTAGGCTCGACCAGCACCTGGAAGCTCGCCTGCGGCTGCGGATCGCCGCCGCCGGCGGGAACGACGAAGTTGATCTGGGTCAGCACCGCCGTGCCGCGGATGCCCATGGTGGCAACCGGCGTGTCGATCTTCATGTCGCCGTGCTTGGCGGTCTCGCCGGCGACGAAGGTGATGGTGCCCGCAACCAGGCTCAGCAGCGAGGAATTGCTCGATCCGTTGGGGTCGTAGACCATCTCGTTCAGCACCATCCGCGCATTGGAGGACAGGCCGAACACGGTGCCGTCGATGAAGGTGATGCCGAGCGTCGAATCCGCGCCGGTCGAGACCACATCGCCCTTCTCGACGTTGTCGCCGTTGTTCAGCGTGACCGAGACGCCGTTGCGGACCGCGGTCGCGCTGCCGGAGAGTTTTGTGACGTGGCCGATGACCTGCGCGGCGGCGATGCCGGGCGCGGCCTGCGCATATTGCACATGGCCCGTGAGCGCGTTGACGACGTCGCCGGTGAGATGGGCGCCATCGGGCGAGGCGATCGCTGCGCGCTTGTCGCCCTTGAAATAATCGTGAACGACGAACTCGTGCCCCTCGTGGGACAGCACGAGGTCGAAACCTGCGCGCTTGAACTCGCCATTGAAGATCAGGTTAGCATCGGGAACAACGAACGTGCCGTCGGGCACGTGACCGTGCGCCGTCGCGACAAAAGGCTTGGCGATAAAAGTCTTGGCCGTAAAGGAATCGACATGAACGTCCGCGGCCGAGCGGGAACCCTCGCCATCAAGGGGAATCGTGGCGTCAAATTTGCCAGCGTAATTCAACCGGGGGGCACCGCAAAAAGAGTTAAAATCTAAGTAAGTAACGACCGCCTAAGCTTGAATAGCATTACCAAGTCCTTAGCGAAACCATCTATTGCTTGTGTGATTCCCATCACTTGGCTGGAGGAGTCTCCAATAGCGGCGCCTTCACAGAGAAGCCGAAGTAATTCTTTAAATATTCCGAGGTCGGTTTTCGGCTTATTTTCACGCATTCCCAGTCATCCAAAGTAATCAGCCACCCATATCGAACGACGGATACTTGTGTCATCTTTTGTTCGTAGTTCCCCGCAGCATCCTGCGGCAAATACGGGGCAGAATCTGTGACCCAACTAACAGAACCCGTGAAATAGCGGGCTGTTAGCCATAAGCGGTAGAATCAGCCCTCCCGCAACTTCTCCCTGCAATTGGTTCCATTTCGCGGCGACGGAGCCCTCCTAGCCGGCGAATCGTAAAATTTTACGCAATTTGCACAGGCCCGTTTCAGCCTGTCCCACGGTTTTGGGACCCCTGCCGGGCGCGTTAAGCAGAACAGAACGGCCCGTCTCGCACTATCTCCGCGAAAGCAACAAAGCCCGGCACGTACAGGTCGAGGGGGACCTGGCGAAGCCGGAAGGGGATGTCAGATGGAGACCGCTGCTCGCTCGCGCGCCTGGCGCGCTGTCCTTGTGCTGTGCGGATTGATCCTGCTCGGATCGGCCGCCGAGCTCCGCGCCGGCACGCTGCTGTCGCCTGGAGCCGGCGTCCTCGTGCGCAAATCCGCCGAGCCGTTCGGCGTGTTCGCCTTCGCCATCTCGTCCGGCAGCCTCCAGCAGAAATGGTTCGCGCTGAAGCAGAAGCTCGACGACGACATGGTGCAGCTCGCGCTGTGCGACGGCGACCGGGACAATTGCGCGTCGCCGGCGGCGCTCAAACTGATCACCATCGTCGACCAGGCCCGCAGCCGTGACGGCCGCGCGAAGCTGGGCGAGACCAATCGCGCCATCAATCTTGCCATCCGGGCCGCCAATGACGGCGCCGACGACGTCTGGAGCTCGCCGCTCGCGACCTTCGCGCGGGGCGCTGGCGATTGTGAAGACTATGCCATCGCCAAGCTGGCCGCGCTGCGGCTCGCCGGCGTTGCCAATGAGGACCTCCGCATCGTCGTGGTGCGTGATGTCAGGGCCGGCGAAGAGCATGCGGTCGCCGCAGCAAGGCTCGACGGCCACTGGCTGATGCTCGACAACCGCCGCATGGCGATGGTCGAGGACGACGCTGCGCAGACCTACCAGCCGCTGTTCGTGCTCTACCAGTCCGCCGTGATGAAATATGTCGACGAACCCGTGCGGTTGTCGATGGCCGCACCCGAGGCGCACTGACGAAGAAGATGTTCACCGCGTGCGTCGCCGCCAACCGCTCGGGGTCTCGCCGGTCAGCTTCCTGAATGCCGCAGCGAAGGCGGTCTGCGAGGAATAACCAAGCGCGGCTGCGATCGACACGATCGAGTCGTCGGTGTCGCGCAGCATGTTCATGGCCTGCTCGAGCTGGTGCTGGCGTAGCCAGGCATACGGCGACAGCCCGGTGCTTCCCTTGAAGGCGCGGCAGAAATGGAAGCGCGAAAGGCCGGCATCGGATGCCAGCGCCGCGAGCGAGACGTCCGCATTGCTGTCCGAACGCAAGCGTTCGATGGCGCGACACAGCACCTTGGGCGACAACCCGCCGGTGACCGGTTGGACCGTTACAGGCGAACCTGCGTGGGCAACCAGCAGGCGCGTCGCCAGAAGATCAGTCATCTGATGCCTGAACAGGGCATCCAAGGCCGCGCTGCCTTCCAGCACATCCGCAGCACTCAGGAGCAATCGGGATGTAACGGGGTCGGGATGGACCGTTCGCTCCACGAGATCACCAGGAGCGGCCACGTCGGCTTCGTGGGCAACGCGCTGGAGCGTTGCGTGCGGCAGGTAGAGCTGAACGACATTCAGAGGTTGGTAAATGTCCCATCGTGAGCTCGAACCGGCCGGAATGACTGTCACGGTCCCGGGACGCGTCATTCCATTCACAAATGCTTTCCCGTTACGGCGCTCGAACCGCACCGACCCGGCGGGGAACGTCATGATGACGTGATCGTCCATGGGCTTGACGACGTCGTGCAGCGGATCATGCTTCCAAAATGTGATCGCGCCGCAGGACGATGATGCCATTTGAACGGGCTTCGTCTTGAGTACGCGCGTCATTTCCGCATCGGGACACTCGCCGATCGGCAACTGGGAAGTGTCTGGATTCTGCGAAATATCTCGCAAGCGAGGTTTGCTCATGGACCTGTTCTCGCCGTTGAGAGGGTCTGGTTTGAGCGTTCGAGGCGTTCTCAGGAATACGGATCTGGGGTCTCTTCCCAAAGTGACCCTGCTGCAAGTTTAGACGAAACGCGCGTTCAGATCGACCTGCATTCTCGGATAGTGCGGGACCATGGTGCCGCAGGGCAAGGTTTCGCAGGTTCCGCGGCAGCTCGGCCAATGACCAGCTGGTTTATGTTCTTCCGCTTTTGGCCCGAAGGCGAAGTGCCGCGATGTCCGCTCCCGCGCCGCCGTTGGGAGAGAAGCAGACATCAGGTGGCCGACTCGCAGCAACCGACTTCATGAGTACGCACCCTAACCACTAGCACCGGCCCCGGATTACGCGGAGCCTGTCATCGGGCGGCGCTTTGCGCCGACCCGTTGGCTCCATCCGGGCTACGGATCTCGCGTAAACCGTCACGCCACAAAGCCGTTTCGCCGCGCGATCCGGGGCGCTAGCATGGCGCCTTTGCGGGGGCGACTGGAATGCGGTTCATCGTGCTGTCTGTGCTTGCGCTGCTGGTATTGCCGGCGGCACCAGGCTCCGCGCAATCGGGCCCGTCCGACCGCTCCATCGCCGACAGGCTGCCGCTGTTTGCCCGAAACAACTGCCAGCAGATCCGCGATCCCGGCAATCAATTGATCTGCGGTGACGCCGAGCTGGCCGCCGCCGCCGAGAAGCTCGGCACGGCGATCGAGGCGCGGCTCGCCCGCCTGCCCGATCGCCTGCCCGCGATCGAGGAGAATGCGATCTGGATCCGACAGCGCAACCTCGGCTGCGGCATCGTCGGCCAGACCGCGATCCGCGCCGACGATTTCGACCGCGTGAAGGCGTGCCTTCTCAAGGTCACCGAAGAGCGCGCCGCAATCGTGCGTGATCCCGATTTCGACTGTCTCGCGGCCAACACGGCCGCGGGCGCACTGATCTGCGCGGACCCGTCGCTGGCGCTCACCGAAACCGAGCTCAACAGCCAGGTGCTGGGCCTGATCGGCAGGCTGGACCCGACCGCGGCCCGCTTTGCCTTCGCCGAATACGGCCGATGGACGAGGGAGCGCGATCGCAAGTGCAATCTCGTCGGCAAGGAGAACGTGCCGCTTGCCGAGCTTTCGTCCGCGGAAGATTGTCTCGCCGAGCATCTGAAGCGCAAGACCGAGGAGATCGCCGCCGCCAAGGGCGATCCGAAGAAAGTCTTCGGCCGGCAGGTCGCGGCCCGCTCGCCCGACACCGATGCCGTCGATTTCTGCGCCGCGCGGATTCACGCCGCCAATTCGTGCGGCAATTTCCTCCGCATCAACCGCGTCTACGCGCTCGACAGCCAGGTGACCGACCAGGAGGCGCAGGTCACGGGCGAGATCGAGATGGTCGTGCTGGCGCCCTTCACCATGTGCAGCAAGGTCGCTTCCACCTGCACCGGCACCTGCTGGGACCCCAGGGCGGGCCGCCCACAGCCCGGCGTCGGCAGCAAGGAGCGATCCGGCGAGGCCTTCAACGTCACGCGCCGCCTGAGAATCCAGCGGACCTTCGCCTTCGTGAAAGCCGCCGACGGCTGGCGCTGCCGGGAAGACGAGCTGGCGCCGGTGAATTCGGGCACTGCGGGCGGGGGATCGTAGGTTCTCCCCGTGGCGTGCTTTCTTCCTTCTCCCCTTGTGGGAGAAGGTGGCGCGCACATCGTGCGCGCCGGATGAGGGGTTCTCTCCGCTCGCACGACCATTCATGAGGATAGAGACCCCTCACCCGGCTTCGCTCACGCGAAGCCACCCTCTCCCACAAGGGGAGAGGGTGCACCGTCAGCGCCGCAAGAGCGAAGCCATCAAAACATCAGATTGTCCTTCACCAGCACCCAGCGGCCGTTCTTCACCTGCTGCACCTGGGTGACGGTGGTGGCGAGATGGTTGGTCTTCGAGAACACCGTCGGCGGAGAACTAAAGATATCCTGGAACTTGTCGCCGGACTCCAGCGCGTCGAGCATCTTCTGGCCAGTGAGATCCTTGCCAGCCTTGTTGGCATAATGCGCGAACGTCATCACCGCATTGTAGCCGATGATCGCCTGGGTGTTGGCGTCGGCGTTGAACATCTTCTTGTAATTGACGAGCCAGTCCTTCACCTTTCCCTTCGCAGTGTCTTCGTAGGGAATTTCGAAGTTCGAGGCGGAATACAAGCCTTCCACCACTTCCTTGCCGAGCGCCGGCACTTCGAGCACGTTAACGGGCGTGGCGCCGAGGAAGGTGACGTCCCATCCGAGCTTCTTCGCTTCACCCATCGTGCCGATCGGCTCACGGAGGACCGCGCCGAGCACGACGAGGTCGCAACCGTCGGACTTCATCTTGGCGACCTGCGCGCTGAAATCGGAGGCGCCGCGCTTGTAGCTCGTGATCGAGGCCGGCTGCAGCTTCATGGCGGTGAGCTGCTGGTTGAAGCCGTCGAGCACGTTTTTGCCGTACTCGTCGTCCTGATGCAGGATGCACGGCTTCTTGAAATTCTTTGCCTCTATCATGTATTTGAGCGCTGCGCGCGTGCTCTCGACATAGGGCAGGAGGTTGTTGAACTTCAGCCGCTCCTGCGGCTTGGCCGGATCGAACTTGAAGGTGAACTCGGCCGCCGTCAGCGGGAAGAGCTGAAGCACGCCGGCGTCGAGCAAGATATCCTGCGCAGCGAGCACGGTCGGCGATCCCATTGGTCCCACCATCGCGAAAATCTTGTCGCGCTCGATCAGCTTTTGCGAAGCCAGCACCGCTTTCTTCGGATCGTAGCCCGAGTCCTCGACGACCAGCTTGATCTTGCGGCCCTGGACACCGCCCGCCGCGTTGATCTCCTCGACCGCCATCTTCATGCCGTTCGAGACCGGCACGCCCCAGCCCTTGATCGGCCCCGACAGGTCCTGATGGGTGCCGATGACGATCTCGGATGCCGAGATGCCTTCGTTGGTGACCTTGGTTTGTGCCGCGGCCGGCAGACAGGTGAGCACCACGGCACTCACAGCAAGGCCGAACGTGCTGAACGATTTCGACATTGACGTCTCCTCTCCTTTGGGCCCGTATGGTGCGAAGGGCGGGGGCCACAGCTCCTTCGCTTTCTCGAACTGGCAGGCTCGTCACGCCACCGCGCGCTGGCGATACATCGCCTCGATCTCGGCAGCGTAGCGCTTGTTCACGAAGCCGCGCTTCAGCTTCATGGTCGGCGTCAGCTCCTCGTCCTCCGGGGTCAACTGGCGCTCGATCAGGTAAAATCTCTTGATGGTCTCGACGCGGGCGAAATTTCCGTTGACGCCTTCGATCTCGCGCCAGATCAGGTCCTGGATCTCCGCCGCGCGGCACAGGCTCGCATAATTGGTAAAGGGGATGTCGTGGTCCTGGGCGAACTTCTCGACATTCTCCTGGTCGATCATCACGAGGCAGGTGAGATAAGGCCGCTTGTCGCCGATCACCACGGCATCCGAGATGTAGGGCGAGAATTTGAGCTGGTTCTCGATCTCGGACGGCGTGACGTTCTTTCCGCCGGAGGTGATGATGAGGTCCTTCATCCGGTCGGTGATGCGGACAAAACCTTCGTTGTCGATGGTGCCGACGTCGCCGGTGTGCAGCCAGCCGCGATGGTCGATGGTCTCGGCGGTCTTCTCGGGCTGATTCAGATAGCCCATGAACAGGAAGTCGCCCTTGATCAGGATCTCGCCATCGGGCGACAGCGCGACCTCTCCCCAGGACACGGCGGTGCCGACCGAGCCGAGCTTGATGCGAACCGCCGGCATCATGGTCGCGACGCCGCAATTCTCGGTCTGGCCATAGACCTCGTGCATGTCGATGCCGAGCGCGAGATACCAGCGGATCAGCTCCGGCGCGATCGGCGCAGCGCCGGTGAACGCGATGCGGCAGCGGTCGAGCCCCATCATGCGGCGGATGTTGCGGAACGCGAGCCGGTAGGCGATGCCGTTGGCGATGCGCAGCGAGAGCGGCGGCGCCCTGTCCTCGATCCGGCAATCGACCATGCGATAGCCGACCTTGATGGCGCGGCGATAGACCCATTGCTGCAGCGGCGTCGCGTCCTTCAGCGCGATGGTGATCGCGGAATAGAACTTCTCCCAGATGCGAGGCACCGCAAAGAAGACGGTCGGCTGCACCTCGCGCAGATTGTCCGGCACCGTCTCCGGGCTCTCGGCGAAATTCATCACCGAGCCGAGTGCAACCGAGATGTAGTAGCCGGCGACCCGCTCGGCGACGTGGCAGAGCGGAAGGAAGATCAGCCGGTCTTCGTCCTCCCGCGCCGAGATGAAATCGTTGGCATGCCGCATCTGGTGCGTGACGCTGCGGTTGGCGTGCATCGCGCCCTTGGGCGGACCGGTGGTGCCCGAGGTGTAGACGAGGATGACAAGGTCGTCCGCGCTGCGGCTGTCGATCATCTCCTGCCACAGCGCCTCACGGCCGACCATGTGGTTGCGGCCGAGCGCACGGAACTCGTCGAGCGACATCACCATGTCGTCGGAGAAGCAGCTGAGGCCCTCCATGTCGAACACGATGATCTTTTGCAGGGACGGACAGCGCGCGCGGCAGGCGAGCACCTTGTCGAGCTGCTCCTCGTCCTCTGCAAAGATCACCCTGGTCCCGGAATCGTTGACCAGATATTCGACCTGGGACGATGCATCGGTCGGATAGATTCCAGAGGAAACACCGCCGGCGCACAAAATCCCCATGTCGGCATGAACCCATTCCGGCACGGCATTGGCGATGACGGAGGCGACGTCGCCGGGCAGAAAGCCGGAGGCGCGAAGCGCGTAGGCGATCTCCTTCGAGATCTCAAGCCACTCGCGCCAGCTGGTCGGCTGCCAGATGCCGAATTTCTTCTCGCGGATAGCCGGCCTGTCGCCCCGCGTCTCGGCGGCGCGCAAGAAGCTCTTCGCGATCGTATCAGCGACCGTCAGCACCGCCGGTCGGGCCATGCGCGTCTCCTCCTTGTCGCTCTCCCCTCCGCTGCCTGCCTTGCCGGCGGTCTGTCGTTGCGGATGGGCCAATCCATTTAACGCCTTCCCCTAGCGCCAAGTCTTCTTCTTTTTCCAGCGCCGCTCGCCTCGCGCGCCCGCTTCCTTGGCGCCGAGGTAGAATTCCTGGATGTCCTGGGAATGCATCAAGCGGTCGCAGGTGTCGTTCATCACGACGCGGCCGATCTCCAGCACGTAGCCGTAATGCGCCGTCTCCAGCGCCACCTTGGCATTCTGCTCGACCAGCAGGATCGACATGCCCTGCTCCTCGTTGACGCGGCGGATGATGGTGAAAATCTCCTTCACCAGCAGCGGCGACAGGCCGAGCGAGGGCTCGTCGAGCAGCAGCAAGGTCGGCCGATTCATCAGCGCACGCCCGATCGCGAGCATCTGCTGCTCGCCGCCGGAAAGCTGGCCGGCCGGCTGGTTGATGCGCTCCTTCAGACGCGGGAAATAGCCGTAGACGCGCTCCAGATCCTCCGCGACGCCATCACGATCCCGGCGCGGATACGCCCCCATCATCAGGTTCTCGCGCACCGAGAGGAACGGGAACACCTCGCGCCCCTCCGGCACATGGCTGAGGCCGAGCCGCACGATCCGGTCCGCCTCCATGCGCTGGATCGACTTGCCCATGAATTCGATCGTGCCCTTCTGCGGATCCAGAATGCCCGAGATCGTCTTCAGCACCGTGGTCTTGCCGGCGCCGTTGGCGCCAAGCAGGGTGACGATGCGGCCGCGCGGCACCTCCAGCGAGATGCCGCGGATCGCCATGATCGGCCCGTAATAGCTTTCGATGTTGGAGAGTTTTAAGATGATGTCGGGCGTGACGGCGGCATCCATGCGTCAGGCTCCCAGATACGCGGCGACGACATCGGGATGCTGCTGCACCTCGGCGGGCGAGCCCATCGCCAGCACCCGGCCATAGTTCAGCGCGATGACGCGATCGGAGACGCGGTTGACCAGCGACATGTCGTGTTCGACCATCAGCACGGTGACGCCGAGCTCGTTCTTCATGTCGCGGATCCAGAAAGACATGTCGCCGGTCTCCTCGACGTTGAGGCCGGAGGACGGCTCGTCGAGCAGGATCAGTTTCGGCTCCGAGCACAGTGCGCGCGCCAGCTCGATCACCTTGCGCACGCCGTAGGGCAGGCCGGAGATCAGCTTGTCGCGATAGGGTTCGAGATCGAGGAACTCGATCACCTGCTCGACCCTGCGGCGATGCACCTTCTCGTTCGCCCGCACGCTCGGCAGGAACAGCAGTTCCTGCCAGAGCCGGGTGGTCGAGTGCCGGTGGCGGCCGACCAGAAGGTTGGAGAGCACGGTCGCGTTCTCGAACAGCTCGATGTTCTGGAAGGTTCGCGCGATGCCGAGCCTTGCGATGTCGTAGGGCGGCTGCTCCGTGATGTCATGGTCTTCGAAGAAGATGCGGCCCGTGGTCGGCCGGTAGATCCGCGAGATCAGGTTGAAGATCGAGCTCTTGCCGGCACCGTTCGGTCCGATGATCGAGAGGATCTCGCCCTTCTCGACCGCGAAGGATACCGCATCGACCGCCTTCAGCCCTCCGAAATGCAGCGACAGGTTCTCCGCGCGAAAATAGCTCATCGGTTGCGCTCCGACTTCACGTAGATCTTCTGACGCTTGAAGGTGGCGCGCTTGTAGAGCGGAAACAGCTGGAAGAAGAGCTTGATCTTGAGCCAGCGGCCGTAGAGCCCGAGCGGCTCGAACAGCACAAACAGCACGATGATGATGCCGTAGATCGCACCCTTCAATCCGTTGAGCGAGGCGAAGGCCGCGACCTTGGACTGGATATTGCCCGCAGTCGCCGAGCCCGCCCCGAACGTTGCGGCGATGCCGGCGATGATGCCGGGCAAGTCGTCCTTCAGATAGGTCAGGAACGGGTCGATCATCACGATGAAGATCGCGCCCAGCACCGCGCCGTGCAGGCTGAAGGTGCCGCCGATCAGGATCACGATGATGAACTCGATCGAGAGCTGGAGCGTGAACATCTCCGGCGAGATGAAGGAGAGCTTGTGCGCGAACAGCACGCCGGCAAAGCCGGTGATCGCCGCCGAGATCGCAAAGGACTTCACCTTATACAGCGCGACATTGACGCCCATGCTGCGCGCCGCGGTCTCGCTGTCGCGGATCGCGACGAAGGCGCGCCCCGTCGGCGAGCGCAAGAGATTGAGCGTGCCGACGATGGTCAAGACCAGCACGGCGAGGCAGAGGAAATAGAAAGTCGGGCTGTCGCGCGGGACCGTGACGCCGAGCAGTGACAGGGTCTTGACCCGCATGCCCTCGTTGCCGTTGGTGACGCTCTCCCAGCGCGCCAGGATCTCCTCGACGATCAGGGCAAAGGAGATGGTGGCGATGACGAGGTAGATGCCGGTCAGGCGCAGGGCGGGAAAGCCGACCATCGCGCCGATCAACCCGGTCAGGGCACCGGCAGCGAGGAAATAGACCGGGAACGGCACGTTGTATTTCTGCAAGTATGCCGCCGTGTAAGCGCCGATCGCGAGGAACGCGGCGTGACCGAGCGAGGCTTGCCCGGTAAAACCGGTCAGGATCAGAAGGCCGACGCCAACCGTCGCGTAGATGCAGACGAAGACGAGCTGGCTCATCAAATAGCTGGAGAGCACATAGGGCGCGATCAGCAGCAGCGCGAGCAGGATGCCGTAGGAGACGACGTAGCCCGAATGCGGGAACAGCTTGATGTCGTCCTCATAGTCGGTCTTGAACAGGAAGCGCATGGCGTTCAGACCTTCTTGCGGACGTGAAGGCCGAACAGGCCTTCAGGCTTCAAGAGTAGTACGGCAAGCAGCACGAGATAGGGCGCGACGTCCTTCCAGCCCTCCGCCAGATAGAAGCCGGCCATGCTTTCGATCACGCCGATCAGCACGCCGCCGACGACTGCGCCCGGGATCGAGCCGAAGCCGCCGAGGACTGCGGCGGGAAACGCCTTGAGGCCGAGCACGAGGCCGACATTGGAGTGGATGAACGTGATCGGCGCGAGCAGCACGCCGGCGCAGGTCGCGACCGCCGCGCTGATCGCCCAGACGACCGACACCACCCGCTTGACCGGGATGCCCATGTAATAGGCCGCCAGCATGTTCTCGGAACTGGCGCGCATCGCGGTGCCGAGCGTGGTCTTGTTGAAGAACAGCCAGAGCAGCGCGCAGAGGATCATCGTCGCGGCGATCACCGAGAGCTTGTCATAGGCCAACACCAGCGAGCCGACGCGTAGCACGCCGTGGCTGAACGGCGTCTCGATCTTCAGATCGTCGGTGCCCCAGATCATCCCGGCGACCGAGCGCAGGAAATAGCCGAGGCCGATGGTGGCCATGATGATGGAGAATTGCGGATAGCCGAGGATCGGCCGCACCACCACGCGCTCTGCCAGCATGCCGAACAACGCCATGGCAGCCACCGCACCGGCAAAGCCGATCCAGTAGTTCAGTCCCATCATGCCGATGAAGGTGAAGGCGAAGAAGCCGCCCAGCATCATCAAATCGCCCTGGGCGAAATTGACGACCTCGGTGGCCTTGTAGACGAGCACGAAGCCGAGCGCGATCAGGCCGTAGACGCAGCCGAGCGCAACACCGCTGACCAGCTGCTGAACGAAATCCAGCATCGCCGCGCTTCCTCCCGATACAACCGGCGGCTCTTCGCGACCGCCTTGCTGCATCTTGTGTCCAGTCGCTACGCGGTCGTTTCGCCGCGTTAGCGCCATTTGTCCCGGCGGCAATTCAGCCTGAACCGTCCAGCGCTGTCAACAAACGGTGACTTGCCATTAGTAGCAACCGGATGGCGGAATTTGTGGGCCGTAGATTCACGGTGCCGAAACATCTTGGGATCATGGTCGCGAGCGATGCAAAACCGGATGGTGTGGCCGTCATGAAGCCGGACAGATCGGCGCTGGAAGTCCTGGGGTTAACGAAGCGTTTTGACCGTCTGGCGGTCGATAGCCTCGATCTCACCATTCACGCCGGCGAATTCTATGCGCTGGTCGGCCCCAACGGCGCCGGCAAGACCACCACTTTGCGCATGGTCGCGGGCCTGTTGCGGCCCGACGCCGGCGCGGTCTCGATCTTCGGCATCGATGCGCTCGCAAATCCCGTCGCCGCCAAGCAGGTGATGGCGTGGGTCTCCGACGAGCCCATGATCTACGACAAGCTGACGCCGCTTGAGTACCTCGAATTCGTCGCCGGGCTCTGGGGCATCGCGCCGTCGGTCTCGGAACCGGTCGCGCAGGACCTCCTGACCTCGCTCGGGCTCGAGCCGCACCGGCACGAACGCTGCGAAGGCTTTTCCAAGGGTATGCGCCAGAAGGTCGCTCTCGCCGGCGCGCTGGTGCACGATCCCCGCCTCATCATCCTCGACGAACCGCTGACCGGCCTCGATGCCGTTTCCGCCCGCCACGTGAAGGGACTGCTGAGCGAGCGCGTCCGCGCCGGCTGCACTGTCATCATGACCACGCATATTCTCGAGGTTGCCGAACGCATGGCCGATCGCATCGGCGTGATCGCCTCGGGCCGTCTGGTCGCCGAGGGTACGCTGACCGAGTTGCGCCAGCAGAACGGCCATGCCGACACCAGCCTGGAAGATCTCTTCATCGCGCTGGTGACGCTTCCGGAAGCCGCATGAGCTCGGCAACCGCGCTGTCCTGGTTTGCCCGCCACGAGCTCCGGCTCGCCTGGCGCGAATGGTTCGCCATGATGACCGGCGGGCGGCGCAAGCGGGCGCGCGCCGCAATGATCGGCCTGCTGTTCTTCGCGGCCCTCCTACACGTACCGGCCTGGGCTGTGATCGGCCGCTTCGCCGACCTGCAGCTGCCGCTCGACAAATCCTCGCTGATCGTGATCTCGGCGACGATCTTTCTCGCCTGGACGCTGATGCTGTCGCAGGCGATCGAATCGGTGACGCGGGTGTTTTACGCCCGCGCCGATCTCGACCTGATCATGTCCTCGCCCGCGATGCTGGCCAATCTGTTCTCGGTGCGCATCGCCGCGATCGCACTGGCCGTCACCGTGATGGCGCTGCTGTTCTCGACGCCGTTCATCGACGTGCTGGTGATCGGCGGCGGCGCGCGCTGGCTCGCGGCGTTCGGCGTCGTCGTCGCCATGGGCCTCTCGGCCGCGGCGATCGCGATCGCCATCACCATCCTGCTGTTCCGCCTGATCGGCCCGGCGCGCACGCGCTTCGTCGCCCAGGTCCTCGCCGCGATGATCGGCGCCGGCTTCGTGATCGCGCTCCAGGTCGCCGCGATCATGTCCTATGGCACGCTGTCGCGCTTCACCATCCTGACCTCGGGGAGCTTCGCCGCCTACGCGCCCGACGTCGACAGCATCTGGTGGTGGCCGGCGCGGGCGGCCATGGGCGACAGCGAGGCGCTGCTGCTGCTCCTCGCGCTCGGGCTCGTGCTGCTCGGCAGCGTGATGGCGGTCTTCTCGCACCGCTTTGCCGATACCGCAATCGATGCCGCCGCTTACGGCGCCTCCGGCAGCAAGGCCGCGAAGCAGCGCCCGTTCCGCGGCGGATCGCGGCAACAGGCGCTGCGGCGCAAGGAATTTTCGCTGCTCTGGCGCGATCCCTGGCTGATCTCGCAGACGCTGATGCAGCTGCTCTATCTGGTGCCGCCGGCGCTGCTGCTCTGGCGCAACTTTGCCGACAGCTCCGCGGCGCTGACGCTGATCACACCCGTCATCGTGATGGCGGCGGGACAGCTCGCGGGCGGACTCGCCTGGCTGACGATCTCGGGCGAGGACGCCCCCGACCTGGTCGCGACCGCGCCGCTGACGCCGTCCAGCGTCATCCGCGCCAAGATCGAGGTGGTGCTGATCGCCATCGCCGCCATCTTCTGCCCGCTGGTCGCAGCACTCGCTTTCGCCTCGCCGTTCCAGGCCGCGGTCAGTGCCGGCGCTGTCATCATCAGCGCGGCGTCCGCGACTGCGATCCAGCTCTGGTTCCGGGTGCAGGCCCGGCGCAGCCAATTCCGCCGCCGCCAGACTTCGTCGCGGCTCGCGACCTTCGCTGAAGCCTTCTCCTCGATCGGCTGGGCCGCCAGCGCAGCGCTGCTGCTCGCCCTCCCCATCGCCGGCCTCATCAGCGGCCTGATCACCGCCAGCCTCATCGCCATCACCTGGAAGTTCAGCCCAAGGCGCAACTAGAAAGCCGGGAGTAAGGCTGCGACACTGACGCGCTGTTGATCGCGGCCTATTGGCCACGCGCTGCATTGCACGCTACAATTCTTCCGAAGTCATCGGGGACGGATTCATGCGGCGACTGGTCTCAGCGGCTCTGGCGCTGTTCGGCGCATTCCTCTCTCCTGCTCTCGCCCAGCAGCAACCTCAGCGGAGCGAATGCCTGGCGATGGCAAACGGCGCGCCCCGCGCAATGCCGGCCGCCTTCCGGCAGGCCGCAGGCTCGGCTGAAGTCCAGATCACCTATGCCGGCCATTCCACCTATTTCATCGACACGCCCGGCGGCCTGCGCATCGCGACCGACTACAGCGGCGCCTACCAGGTCGGACGTCTGCCCGATGTCGTCACCATGAACCGGGCGCACAGCACCCACTACTCTTTATTTCCCGACAAGCGCATTCCCCATGTGCTGCATGGCTGGGGCGAGGACGGCAAGCCGGCCGTCGTGTCGGAGCGCATCGGCGACACCTTCATCCGCAACGTCACGACCGATATCCGCCGCTATTTCGGTGACGATTCCGGCACCGACATGATCCGCGACGGCAACTCGATCTTCATCTTCGAGGTCGCCGGCCTCTGCATCGGCCATCTCGGCCATCTCCACCACAAGCTCGACGAAACCCATTTCGCCCAGATCGGGCGGCTCGACATCGTGATGGTGCCGATCGACGGCACCTACACCATGTCGCTCGACGGCGTCTCCGAGATCACCAAGCGGCTGCGCGCCTCGGTGGTGTTGCCGATGCACCGCTTCGCCACCCCGCTCGACGAGTTCATGCACCTCATCGGCCGGCAGTTCGAGATCGACCGGCGCAGCGAGCGTTCCTTCCGGATGTCGCGGGACGCGCTGCCGACGACGCCGACGGTCATCATCCTCGACGGCGTCTGACGCGCAATTTTCTCCAAGTCGATTGCCGGTCGGTCGTGCTGATCTCCTGACGACAGGAGATCGACATGACCGACTTTGCCAGACTTTTGCACGCGGACGGACCGAACCCCGAGCACGCGGCGGCGCTCCAGCTCTACGGCCGCTTCGTCGGCGACTGGGATGCCGGGATCACCGCTCATGGCCCCGATGGAACCAAGCACACCGCGCCCGGCGAAATCCATTTCGGCTGGGTGCTGGAAGGCCGCGCCGTTCAGGATGTCTGGATCATTCCCCGCCCCGCGGCTGCGCCGGCGTTTCCGATCGCCGGCAATTGGTACGGCACGACGCTGCGGGTCTACGACCCCTCCATGTCCGCGTGGCGGATTTCCTGGTTCGATCCCGGTCGTAGCGTGTTCCGCCAGCAGATCGGCCGCCCGCGCGGCGCGGACATCGTGCAGGAAGGCGCGACCGATGCGGGCGACCTGACACGCTGGAGTTTCACAGAGATTACCGATGATTCCTTCCATTGGCTCGGCGAAGTGAAGCCGGCAGCCGCCGCCGATTGGCGGCTTGTGGTCGATGTGAGGGCGAAGCGGCGCAAGGGCTAACGACGGCGCCGCTGTGCTCGCGATGACGGGTGCGGTTGCGCAGCACGCGCAGCTGGATGCGAAGACGAGGTGCTAGGCTCCCCCCACAAAAAACATGAGGGAGCGAATGCCGATGGCTGCAAGCGGTGTGCCCGCCAACACGAGCGGGCTATTCGTCGAGCCGCGCGAGGACTGGCTCGCGCAATATCAGGAGGAGATCATCGATCCCTTGCGGCCGATCGTCGATCCTCATCACCATCTCTGGAATCGCGGGCAGCGCTATCTGATCGACGAGATGGCGGCCGATATTGCCTCCGGGCACAACATCATCGCCACCGTCTATGTCGACTGCCGTTCGATGTATCGCGCGCACGGGCCCGAGGCATTCCGGCCGGTCGGCGAAGTCGAGTTCGCCAACGGCGTCGCCGCCATGAGCGCAAGCGGCGGCTACGGCACGGCCGCGATCTGCGCCGGCATCGTCAGCCACGTGAACCTGCTGCTGGGCGATGCCGCCAAGCCGGTGCTGGAAGCCGAGATCGCGGCGGGCAACGGCCGCTTCCGCGGCATCAGGCATTCCTCGGCCTGGGACGAAGACCCTGTCGTCGCCGGCATGTATGTCAACCGGCCGAAGGGGTTGTTGCAGGATCCGATCTTCCGCAAGGGCTTTGCCTGCCTCGCACCGCTGAACCTGAGCTTCGATGCCTGGCTGTTTCACCCGCAGATCGGCGAGCTGACTGAGCTCGCGCGCGCCTTTCCTGACACCAAAATCGTGCTCGACCATTGCGGCGGCCCGGCCGGCGTCGGTCGCTTTGCCGGACGGCGCGAAGAGGTGTTTCCGCAATGGCGCGCCTCGATCCAAGAGATCGCGAAGTGCGAGAATGTCTCGGTGAAACTCGGTGGGCTCGCGATGTGCCTGCTCGGCTATGACTTCCATCTGCGCGCGAAGCCGCCGTCATCGGAGGAGCTTGCCGCGGCCTGGCGGCCTTATGTCGAGACTTGCATCGAGGCGTTCGGCCCCAAGCGCGCGATGTTCGAGAGCAATTTCCCGCCGGACAAGGGCCAGTGCAGCTACCAGGTGATCTTCAACGCGTTCAAGCGTATCGCCGCCCCCTTGAGCGAGGCCGAGAAGACCGCGCTGTTCTCGCGGACTGCGAGCGATGTCTACCGGCTCGAACTGCCGTCATGACGAGAAGAGGGGCCGGGATGTTGGTCCCGGCCCCTCTTCCGTCGTGGCCGCTGGGAAGCGTCCTTGGATATGTTTGAACTCTAGCCAGCCCCCAACAGCGAGGCGGGGCGGCGCTCGCCGGCGGAGACGAACATCCGCTTGAGCTTGTTGACGACGCGGATCAGGAATCCGATCATCACGGGATTGGTCTTGCGGCAGAAGGCGATCTTCTTGACGTGGCCTTCGACATGCCATTTGGCATGCGCGCCGTCGCGGAAGAAAATGACGTCGCCGGGGCCATAGCGCTTCGGCGGCATACCGTCGCTTTCGAGCACGATCGATCCTTCCATGATCATGATCGTCTCGTCGATGTCGTAGTACCAGTTGAAGCGGCCTTCGGTGCACTGCCAGATGATGGTCGAGGCGGTGCCATCCGCGCTGGTGGACAGGATGTGCGAGCGCGACACCGGATTGCCTTCGATAATCCAGGACGGCTCGATCGGCCGCAGCTCGAGATCCACGTTGCAACTACTGATTTCAATCAATGACGGCGACATCTGCTTCCCCAGGGAATAAAATATGTATGGCCGGGTCTGGGCCCGGATTGTTTCCAAAGATGTTGGAACGCTAGTAGCCGGTTTTTAATTCTTTCTTACGCAGGCGCCGACAATCAGCCGCAAGTTGCAGTGCGAAGAGGTTAACGTCGGGATTTGCCTGCAAATTCGCGCACATGAACCCATCTTTTCCGGGGTGCGACAAAGTGCGCGAAAGTGACCAGCGAAGGAGTCCGCACCGATGCCCCTCACCCCGGAGGTTCTGACAGCCCAAGGCGAGGTCGTCGCTTGGCTCGGCAGCCTCGATGTTTCCTTCGCAGCCGAAGAGGAGCCCTGGTTCACCATCGACGGCGTCGAAAACCCCCGGCAGATCGGCAGCGACGGCTGCGGGGGCACCTTCGTGCTGCTGCCATCGCGGAATGTGCTCTACGTCTCATCGGAGGGCCGCGCTGGAATTATCGCCGGCACGTTCGAGGCCTTCATCCAGCTCGTTGTCGCCCGCCCCTACTGGCTGGACATCCTCAAATTCTCCGCCGGCGGCGATCTCGCAGAGATGCGGCGCGCGGCGGATGCGCTGGAGGCGACACTCGACGAGGAGGATGACGTCAACGCGGCCCGCGAGGAAATTCGCGGCAGCCTCGACCTGCCCGAGGCGGACGATCCCATCGGTGCGCTTTACGAGGCGGTCGCCACGTCCGACGCCATCGTGCGGGCCACCGACGGCAGCCCGTTCACGACGCTGTTCAACCGCTTCAGCATCGACAACAACCGGATGCTGCGCAACGCGGCGGCGTGAGAGCACGTGACGCCAGCGCTGGGGCTTGAACCTTCCACCATCATCGTCATGGCCGGGCTTGTCCCGGCCATCCACGCCTAGCGGCACAAAGAACGTGGATGCCCGGGACAAGCCCGGGCATAACGAGCAGCAGCGGACTACTTCGCCCACTCGCCCTTGCGGAACACCGGCACCTTGCTGCCGTCGGCGAGAATGCCGTCGATGTCGGTCTCGGCAGAGCCGATCATCCAGTCGATATGGATCAGGCTCTGGTTGCCGCCTTGCGCGGCGATCTGCTGCGGCGTCAGCTGCGCGCCGTTGACGAAGCATTTCGAATAGCACTGGCCGAGCGCGATGTGCGAGGCCGCGTTCTCGTCGAACAGCGTGTTGTAGAACAACAGCCCGCTCTGCGAGATCGGCGAGGAATGCGGCACCAGTGCCACCTCGCCGAGACGCCGCGCGCCTTCGTCGGTGTCGAGCACCTTGTTCAGCACCTCCGCGCCGCGCGAGGCCTTTGCGTCGACGATCCTGCCGTCCTCGAAGCGCACCGCGATGTTGTCGATCAGCGTGCCCTGGTAGGACAGCGGCTTCGAGCTCACGACATGGCCAAAGACGCGCCGGCAGTGCGGCGTGGTGAAAACCTCTTCGGTCGGGATATTGGCGTTGCAACTGATGCCGTTCTTGGACAGCGAGGCGCCGCCCTCCCATTCATGTCCGTCGGCAAGCCCGATGGAGAGGTCGATCCCGGGACCTGAATATTGCAGCGCGCGAAAACGCTGGCCGTTGAGCCAGTTGGTACGCTCGCGCAGCACCGCGTTGTGGCTCGCCCAATTGCCCATCGCATCCTCGCGGTCGACGCGGGAGGCCGCGAAGATCGCGTCTGCCAGCTTGCCGATCGCAACGTCCTCGGGATCATCAGGGAAGACCTGCTTGGCCCATGACGGGCTCGGATAGGCGATGATGTTCCAGTTGGTGTCGAAATTGACGATTTTTTCCAGCGCCGGCTGATAGGCTATCGAATTGGCCTTGCTGGCGCGCGCCACCTTGGAAGGATCTTCGCCGGACAGCAGCATCGGATTGTCGCCGACGATGGCGAGCCGCGCGGTGTTGTCGGAGAACGCCTTGGCCATGCCCTCATAGAGCCAGTTGGCGGCACGATCGAAGCTGTTGTCCTGGCCGTGGCGGTAGCGCGCCAGCGTCATCTCCTCATCCGACAGGATCGGCGTCACGATACCGGCGCCGGCCTTGTAGGCGTGCACGGCGATCCGCCGCACCAGCGGCAGCGCGATCGCGGGCGCCGTCAAGAGCAGATCCTGTCCCGGCCGCAAGCCCAGGCCCACCTTCACCGCCACCTCGGCCAGCCGGTCGAGTTTCACGGGATCGATGGGAACGGCGGAATTGCGGTGATCAATCATGCGGGGTCCTCTGCCGAAGCTCTCTCGTTCAATCTAAGTCTAGCATCGCAAGGCGCAAGTGCGCGAGCGCCTTGCGACACGGAGAGATACGGAGTTTCGCGCATTTTGGTTTTCAACGCGTTGCCGATTTCAGCACCCGGTCGACCATGGCAGGCGCAAGGCCGAGGTAATTTTTCGGTGAAGTCAGCGCTTCGATCGTGGCACGGTCGATCCTGACGGAGACGCGGGCGTCGGACGAGAGCGCGTCCGCCAATGTCAGACCCTTCTCATTGGCGAGCCGGCAGGCATCATAGACCACGTCATGCGCCTCCTGCCGCCCGATCTGCGGCGCCAGCCCCATCATGACCGCTTCGGCCACGATCAGGCCGCGGCTGATGGCGAGATTGTCGTTCATCTTCCTTTCATCGACGATGAGGCCTGCGAGCGCAAACTTCGCCTGGTGCAGCGCGCCGGCGGTCAGCACGAAGCTTTCCGGGATCGCCATCCATTCGGCATGCCAGGGCCCGGTGGCGCGCTCGAAATCCTGCACCATCGCATCCAGCATCAGACCGGCATGCTGGCGCACCGCCTTGGACGCCGCGAGCATCAGCTCCGAGGAAATCGGGTTGCGCTTCTGCGGCATGGTCGAGGAGGCGCCGCGGCCCTTGACGAAGGGCTCGTAAACCTCGGCGAACTCGGTCGAGGCCATGATCATGATGTCGAGCGCGATCTTGCCGAGCGAGCCTGTGACGAGCGCGAGGAAGTTCACGGCCTCGGCAAAGCCGTCGCGCGCGACGTGCCAGGTCGAGGCGGGAACGCCGAGCTCGAGCTCGGCGCAGAGCGCCTCCTGCACCTCGAACCCCTTGCCGCCGAGCGAGGCCAGCGTTCCGGCGGCGCCGGCGAACTGTCCGACCAGCACGCGCGGCTTCAGTTGCACGAGCCGCTCGGCGTGGCGGTCGAACATCGCGAGCCAGATCGCGGTCTTGTAGCCGAACGTCACCGGCAGCGCCTGCTGGAGATGGGTGCGCCCGGCCATCGGCGTGTCGCGGTAGCGCTTCGAGAGGTCCGCGAGAATGTTTCGCAGCTCGGCGATGTCGCGCTCGACGATCCCGAGCGCGGCGCGCAATTGCAGCACCACCGCGGTATCCATGATGTCCTGCGTGGTCGCGCCCCAATGCACGTAGCGGCCAGCCTCGCCGCACTGCTTCACCATCTGATGCACCAGCGGCAGAATCGGATAGCCGACGATGTCGGTCTCCTGTCGCAGCAGATCGAAATCGAATGCGGCGACGTCGGTCCGCGCCGCGATCTGGTCGGCGGCTTCCTGCGGGATCACGCCGCACTTCGCCTCCGCCTTCGCCAGCGCCACCTCGACTTCGGCATAGCGCGCCACCAGCGCGACATCGGAAAACACCTCGCGGATCTCGGGCGTGCCGAAGGCGTCGCGGAACAGCATGGAATCGAGCACGGTTGTCGCGGCGGGAAAAGCGGGCATGGGCGTTTCTTTATGGTTGGTGTTTGTGTGGAGAGCAGCTTACGCGGGCCGCGCTGTTCGGCAATGGACATTCATGGCTCGCCACACATTCGATGTCGTACGACGATATTACGACGGCGCATCGCTCTATCCCCCCGTCATCCTGAGATGCGAAGCGTGCGACGCGCAGCGGCGCACGAAGGACCTCGAAGTGATGAGCGGCCGCGATGCAGCCGGGTTGTCGCCCTTCGAGGGCCGTGACAAGGCGGCCACTTCAGGGGGACGGGGATAAATTGTGCGCGCAGCAAGATCGGGCTAAGTGCGCAGCCCGCGACAGTCCACCAGACCCGCCACATTCTCATTCAAGTTGCATTCCTATCCGAAAACGGCATAGCAGCCATCACGCGATCGTGGTGAACCCGGCAGGCCGCTCAGCGGACTCACAGTCTTAGAGTCGAAATCCATTCTGATTTCATCATTGCCTGATGTCATTGCGAGGGTTGAGTTTTCGACGTGCAGTTTATGTTCCGGGACCACCTTCTCGACACCGACCGGCGCGAGCTGAGCCGCGAGCAGGTTCCCGTGGCCGTGGAGCCGCAGGTCTTCGACCTCGTCGTCCACCTCATGGAGAACCGCGACCGGGTGGTCAGCAAGGATGAGCTGATCGACAAGATCTGGCACGGGCGCAGCGTCTCCGAATCCACCCTGACCAGCCGGATCAACGCGGCGCGCAAGGCGATCGGCGACAGCGGCGCCAACCAGGCGCTGATCCGCACCATCGCGCGCAAGGGCTTTCGTTTCGTCGGCGCTGTCCAGACGCAGCGCGGCGCGGCCTTGCCGGAGCCGGGCCGTGTCGCCCAGGCGCCGCAGGCGGCGCTCGCGCTGCCCGACCGTCCCGCGATCGCCGTGCTGCCCTTCACCAATATGAGCGGCGACCGCGAGCAGGACTATTTCTCCGACGGCATCAGCGAGGACATCATCACGGCGCTGTCGAAGCTGCGCTGGTTCTTCGTCGTCGCCCGCAACTCTTCCTTCGTCTACAAGGGCCGCGCCGTTCACATGCACGAAGTCGCGCGCGAGCTCGGCGTACGCTATGTGCTCGAAGGCAGCGTGCGGCGCAGCGGCGATCGCCTGCGCATCTCGGCGCAGCTCAACGACGTCTCGACCGGCAGCCATCTCTGGGCCGAGCGTTACGACCGCGAGCTTGCCGACATCTTCGCCGTGCAGGACGAGATCACCGAGGCGATCGTCGCCGCGATCGAGCCGCAGCTCTATACCGCCGAAAGCTTTCGTGCCCAGCAGAAGCCACCGGGCAGCCTCGACGCCTGGGACCTCGTGATGCGTGCGCTGTCGCATTACTGGCGCATCACGCGCGAGGACAACGCCGCCGCGCAAGGACTGCTGGAACAGGCGACCGCGATCGATCCCGCCTATGGCAAGGCGCTGGGCCTGCTCGCGACCAGCCATATCTTCGGCGCGCATATGGGCTGGGCCGACATGGCCATGACCGTGCCGGTCGCCGAACGCGCGGCGCTCGCGGCGGTGGAAGCCGATCGCGAGGACGCCTGGGCCCATCACGGTCTGGCTTACACTTATTTGTTCCGCCGCCGCTTCGACGACGCGCTGGCTGAGTTCGAGCTGACGCTGCAACTCAATCCGAATTTTGCGATGGCGCACGCTTTCTACGGCGTGACGCTGTGCTACGCGGGGAGATGGCGAGACGGCGATGCCGCCGCACGCCGCGCGCTGCGGCTGAGCCCGCGCGATCCGCTCGCGGCGATCTATTGCGGCGTAGCCGCCTATGCCCAGTTCATCGGCCGCAACTATGAGGGCGCCGTGCAGATGGCGCGGGAATCGATGCGGCAGCGCGCCGATTTCGTCGGCGCCCATCGCGTGCTGACGGCCGCCGCCGGCATGTTGGGCGATCCTCAACTCGCGGCGTACGCGCTGCGGGGCCTGCAACGCACCCAGCCCGGCATCTCGCTGGCCTGGCTCACGCGCGAGCTGCCGATGCGGCGGGCAGAGGATCGCGAGCACTATCTGCAGGGGTTTCAGCGCGCGGGGATGAGGTAGACCCTGCTCACCCTCCCCTGGAGGGTCCGGGACGAGCGTAGCTCGCCCGTGGGTCGGCTCGTATCTGAGCGCAGCGAAGATGAGAGACGGGGTGGGGTGACGGTCTCTCCACAACGAAGACTGCCTGTGTGGAGAGATCACCTCACCCCGCTCGCGCTTCGCGCGATCGACCCTCCCCCTCCAGGGGAGGGTAAGTGCACCCTACTCCTGCATCATCTCGCCGCTGCCGCCGAACTCGGCCGGAAAGTCCTTCAGTTTCGGCAGGCCATCGCGCATCGGCAGCACCGTCTCGGCGTAGTTGACGTGAACACCGGGTGTGAATGCGAGCGTGGGGATGGTGGCGGTGAAGACGTCGATCAGGTCGAGCGGCGGGTGGTTGGTCATGAGATGACCGCCGCACTTCTTGCAATATTTGCGCTGGCTGAGCGGCGTCTTGGCAAAGGTCTCGACGTTCTGGGCGCCTTCGGTGATGCGCACGGCTTCCGGCTTCCACAGGCTGAAGGCATTCACCGGTCCGCCCGACCACGAGCGGCAGGAGCGGCAATGACAATAGCCCATCGCCGCCGGCTCGCCCGTGACCTCGATTGTGACCGCGCCACAGAAGCAGTTTCCGACATGTTTCATTGGGTCGTCTCCGTTGGATGAAGGTTGAAATTCCTCTCCCCGCTCCGGCTCGCCGATAAACCGGCAAAGGCGGATGCGGGGAGAGGCGTCGGAGCGGAGGGAATCACCCCGAGGGACGTTGAGGGCTGGAGGCCGGCAACGTCCGTTACGCGCTTCGGTTCCGCCGCGCGTCCTCCTTTCGGTGGACGCGGCGGAAAGATGCTACGGCTATACCGATCTGCGCCAGGGAATAAGCATCGACACCCGTTGTTTGTACTGCCGGTATTCGTCGCCGAAGAGATCGACGAGGTCGTGCTCCTCCAGCGCGATGCCGACGAAGATGTAGAGCGTGGTCACGGCCGCGAACAGCAGATGGCCCGCCGTCATGACCGGCGCCGCCCAGAACGCGATGATGAAGCCGAGATAGATCGGATGACGAACGAACTTGTAGAACAACGGCGTCTTGAAGCGCGGCGGCGCCGCCTCATTGCCCACGAGATGGTTGGTCACCTGGTGCAACCCGAACAATTCGAAGTGATTGATGATGAAGGTCGAGGCGAACACCAGCACCCAGCCCGCGAGGGACAGCGTGACCAGCGTCACGGCGAGATCCGGGTTTCCGACATCCCATACGACCGTAGGCATCGGACGCCACTGCCAGAACAGGAGCAGCAATGACAGGCTCGCGAACAGCACGTAGGTCGAGCGCTCGACCGGCTTGGGGACGAACTGCGTCCACCACGCCTTGAACTGCTTGCGCGCCATCACGCTGTGCTGAAGGGCGAACAGCGTCATCAGCAGTAGATTGATGATGACGGCTTCGGCCGTCGGCGTGTCGGTTCCGGTGTCGATGGTCTTCGGCACCACCAGCCCCATGACGAAGCCGATGGCATAGAGAATGGTGACGAAAAACACGAGATATGCCGCAATTCCGTACAGAAAGCCGATGAATTTGAAAATGCGTGAGCCCGCAACCTCCGGGCCGATGGAATGAAGTTGGTGATCAAGTTGGGTCATAGAACGCTCCGTTGTGCCGAGGCATCGGCACTGTTTAGTGTTCGCACCATGCCGGATCGGACACCCCCTGACTTTCACGGACGGTTGATTTTCGCCTGAGACCACTTTGATTTTTGCTTGAGACGACAGAAACGTGCGATTTCTCTTTGAAAACAACGTGCTCGACGGCGACCTGCGGGAACTGACGTGCAGCGGCGCAGCCGTGCCGCTGCAGCCGCAGGTGTTCGATCTGCTGCTCTATCTGGTCGCTCAACGCGCCCGTGTGGTCAGCAAGGATGACCTGATCAGCCATATCTGGAGCGACCGGATCGTCTCGGATTCCGCCCTGAACAGCCGAATCAATGCCGCGCGCAAGGCGCTTGGCGACGACGGCGCGACGCAGCGGCTGATCAAGACGATCCCGCGCAAGGGCTTTCGCTTCGTCGGCGACGTCCGGGAAGATGTGGCAGCGACGCTTGCGCCGGTGGAACCCGGCCCTGCCCCGGTGCGCGCCGTGACGGACCGCCCGGCGATCGCGGTGCTCGCCTTCGAGAACATGAGCGGCGATCCCGCGCAGGAATATTTCGGCGACGGGATCAGCGAGGACATTCTCACCGCGCTGTCGAAGCAGCGCTGGTTCATGGTGATCGCCCGCAATTCGTCCTTCACCTACAAGGGGCGCTCGGTTCATATCAGGCAGATCGCCGAGGAGCTCGGCGTCCGCTACATCGTCGAAGGCAGCGTGCGCAAGGTCGACAACGGTGTGCGCATCACCGCGCAGCTCAACGACGCCACCACCGGCAGCCATCTCTGGGCCGAGCGCTATGACCGCGAGCTTGTCGACGTCTTCGGCGTGCAGGACGACATCACCAACGCGATCGTCGCGGCGATCGAGCCGCAGATCCACGCGGCCGAGAATTTTCGCGCCGACCGCAAGCCGCCCGCGAGCCTTGATGCCTGGGACCTGCTGATGCGCGCGCTGTCGCATTACTGGCGGGTGACGCAGCAGGACCACAAGGCTGCGCAGGCATTGCTCGAACGCGCCATTTCCATCGACTCGAACTACGGTCAGGCGCTGTCGGTGCTCGCGGCAAGCCACATGTTCGGCGTCCATCTCGGCTGGGCGGAGCTTGCCACGACGGTGCCGATCGCGGAGGCCGCCGCGCTCGCCGCGGTACGCCATGACCACGAGGATGCATGGGCGCATGCCGCGCTCGGCAGCGTCTTCTTCTCGACGCGCAGGCTTTCCGACGCGCTGTCCGAGTTCGAGCAGGCGCTCGCGCTCAACCCGAATTTCTCGCTGGCGCAGGGCTACTACGCCCTGGCGCTGTCCTACGCCGGCCGCTCCGGGGAATCGTTCGATGCGGCGCAGAGGGCGATCCGGCTCTCGCCGCGCGATCCGTCGCTGGCGATCTATTACGGCATTGCCGGCTATGCGCGCTTCACCGAACGGCATTACGACGAAGCGATCGCGCTGGCGCGCGAGGCGATCCGCCATCGCGGCGACCTCACCGGCGCCTACCGCGTGCTCGCGGTGTCCGCCGGCATGACCGGCGACGGCGCGCTGGCCGAGATGGCGCTGGGCGAACTCCGTCGTACCCAGCCCAACATCTCGCTGCACTGGATCGCGACGCAGCTGCCCTGGGCCAGTGACGCCGATCGCGAGCACTATCTGGAAGGGTTCCGGCGCGCGGGGTTGGGGTAGAGAACTCCCTCTCCCCGCAAATGCGCAAAGGGCGGATGCAGATACGACGCGCCGTCTCAGGCTCCTCCGCACGCGGTCAGTGGATCGTAATCGGGCCGCATCAGCATCGCGTGGAGCTGGCGCCGCCGAATGCCCATGTTGCCACCGTCGAAGATCGGCAGCGCCAACGCGTCCTGCAACAAGCGGCCGAACGGTGCCGCGTGATCATAGCTGTCGATGCCGACCACGCGCATCAGGTCGGTGATGACCCGCACCGCGGCTTCGGAGCCGAAGATCTTGGCCTGGACCGCGAGCTCGTCGGCGCCCGGTGATTGCGTATCGAGCGCATGGCAGGCCCGCCAGCTCAGGTAGCGCGCGGCTTCGATAGTGGTCTTGGCATCGGCGAGTGCATAGCCGACCGCCTGATGCTCGATGATCGCCTGTACCCCGCCGCGTTTCTCGGTGCGGGCAAAATACAATGCGAAGTCGAAGGCGGCCCGCATCAGGGCGACACCGAAGATGCCGACCAGCGCCGCCGTGCCGGTGAAGGCGGCGGACGCCAGCATCAAGCCGCCCCCCTCCTGCCCGAGCAGATTGCCGTGCGGCGCGGTGACGGCACGCAGGCTGAATTCCGGCACGAGGTGAGCGCGGTGGCCGATCGAATCAATGGCGCGTTCGAACACGATGCCATGCACCGGGCCTTCGACCGCAATGATGGAGACACCCTGCTCCCGTGGCGCGGTGGGATTGGTCCGGCACACCACGCACAGCACGTCGGCGCCATTGCGATCCCACCCGGTGGCGGACGACACCCATTTCTTGCGGCCGTTGATGATCCAATTGCCGAGCTCGCGTTTTGCGGTGGTGCGCACGCCCTCGCCCGGCGGCGGCGCGGCAGCATTGGCGCTGCCGCCGGGTTCCGAGGAGCAGAAGCCCGCAAGCGGAGCGCCGCTCGTCTTCAGGAACGGTGCAAGCAGGCGGGCGCATTGCTCCGCGGTGCCACCAAGCAGAATTGGCAGCAGACCGAGCACCGTGCCGAGCATGGTCAGCGTCACGCTCGGATTCACGGCGTAGAATTCTTCCGCCAGGATCGCCATGTCGATGAGTCCGGCATTGTCGCCGCCCGCCGGCGCCGGAATGCATTTGCGCAGATAACCGGCAGCGACCATCGCCTCATAGGTCGGCTTCGTCGCGAGGAAGCGCTCTTCCGGCGTCGCCAGCAACTCGGCCTTGCCGGCGCCGGCCAAGACCTCCGCCGCGAATTTTCGCGATTGAAGCTGCAACGCGCGCTGCGCAGGTGAAAGCGTGAAATCAATCGCCATCGAACATCTCCCTCGCTCCGGCAGGTCACCAGGGTGAGCCGAGCGAGGGCGGAAAATCTTGGTCGGCAGCGACCTAATTCTTGGCTGGAGGCGAACTACTCGCCCTTCCCCTTCGTCCTGCGAAATTCGCGCGGGGCGAGGCCGTGGCTGCGCTTGAAGAGGCGGTTGAAGTGCGAGATGTCGGAAAAGCCGGCCTCATACGCGATCGTGGAGATGGTCTTGTGACGATGCTGCGCGTCGAGCAGGTCGCGGGCGCAGATCAGGATCCGCCGATCGCTGACATGCTCGCCGACGGAGCGGCCGGTCGCGACGAACAACCGGTGCACGTAGCGCTCCGAGCAGCGGAACTTCCGGGCAAGCAATTCGGCATCGAGACCGGGATCGTCGCTGTGGCGGTCGATATGGTCGAGCATCATCGACAGCAGCACGGGCGCATTCACGCGCGCAACCGGCATTTCACCCAGCATCTCCGGTGCATGCGCGATCAGCTCGACCACATGCGTGCCGCTGCTTGCCGCAACGGCGGGTGCTGCCAGGCAAAGCTCGGCATAGCCTGCGAGCGTGCGCGACAACGCGCGGCCATTTTCCGTCCTCGACAACGCAAGCCGCGGAGAATCCGCAAAGCTCTTTGGCAGGTGCCGCCGCGACACGGCAAAGCAAAAGAGGCGGAAGTCGCGGCCGTTGGCAATCTCGAACGGCTCGGTCGTATCGGCGACCGCGAGGTCGCCGGGCGCACAGACCTGCTCGTGGCCCCGCTGCGTCGTGCGGCCCAGACCCTCGAGCTGGAGATTGACGAAGCAGAGATCGTCCGTGCTTCGCGCAATATGGGGCCGCAGCCGGAGAACGCAGTGCCCCGTGGCTTTCACCAGCGAAATCTGGACCGACGCAGCGTCGGTACGCGCGATCGAACCTTCAAAGGGACGGTCGGCGATTTTACGCGGCTCGAGCCGGACAAAGGCCGCAGCGAGATCGTCGGCCCAACTGCCGAAGGGCTGATCGGCGCGAGATGGCTTGGCTGACCATTCCATAGGTGCGCCCCCGGAACGAGGAATTCGCGCGTGCAAATTCAGATTGGACGACCCAGCGGGACGGAAGGATAGCTTTTGGCGAACAACCGGTCAAATCTCGAAGGCGCGCAATATGCGACCGTCATCACGTCGTCATTGCGAGCGCAGCCGTCGGCGCACCGGAAACCAAGTGAGTGGTTAGAGGAGCAATCCGCTACTTGGCTTTCGCCTGCATCGGCTTCGGTGCCGGCACGGCGGCCCATTCCTTGTCGGCGCGGGGGCCGTTGAGATCGCCGGTGAGGCCAACGAGCTGGCCGGGCAGCACGTCGAGGGTCTGTTGCCAGGTCTGGGTCTGGCACAGGAACTTGATCAGGCAACCCCTGAGCTTGAGGCGATCGGCGGAGTCGCGCCACAGCGAGACCGAATAGGATTTGCCGTCCTCGGCATTGTAGATCTCGCCGGCGAACTGTCCCTCCGGCGTCGCCTGCAAACCCATGATGAGCTGATGGCCGAGCAGCGCGCGGGCGCGCTTGTCGGGATCGGGATTCTCCTTGTCGCGATAGGGCTGGCCGCGCTTGTCGGCCGGCTCCTTCATCCAGATGATGAAGCCGCAGATGCGGTCGCGCGACGGCCCGCAACGCTCGAGCCTGATGCGCGCGCGGCCGTCCTGGACGAGCCAGGTGCCGCTGGGATCGGGCGGCGCCGCGGCGCCGGCGCGGCCGCCAAACACCATCATCAGGATCGTGATCGCAACGCGCAGCACGAAGCGAAGGACAATGTTCATCAGCAGCACCTTTCGTTGGATGGGTCGCGGCGTCAGTTCAATTGCGCCATCAAGGCGTCGGCGCCCTTGTCGAGGCCGGCGGTGGCGGCGGCGAGCGCGCCGGCGGTGGCCTTGATGTCGTAGGCAGCCGGGTATTGCTTGGTGACGTAGGCGGAGAGCAGGCGCGCAGTGGCGGCGTCGAATATCTCGACGCCGTAGATGACCGAGCCGGTCATCGTGCCCTCGCCGTCGCGGGCGGCCTGCACGCCATTATAAACCGCACCGGCGACGTCGAAGCGGGAGAGCGTGCCGAGCACCGGCGTGTTGGCGACGGCGCCGGTGAGTGTCAGCCTGATCCGCAGCGTCTCCGGCCCACGCTCGCGTACCAGCGCGAAGCGGCCGCGCAGACCCTCGGCGAAACGGGTCTGCATGTAGGCGGCAAGCGTCGCCTTGTCTTTGTCGGACATGTCGCCGAACTGGTGATCCCTGCCGCGATAGACCACGACCGGTTCGAGGATGACTTTGTTATAAGCGCGCCAGTCGACCGGCGTGGAATAGCGGTAGGGCACGCGGCCGGAGGCGTCCGACTTGTCCGGCGCCATGTAGGCTGAGGACGCCATCCCGGAATACGGCACGGGCGCGACGGTGGCGCAGCCCGCGACGGCTGCGCCGAGCAGCAGCGTTCCCAGACCGCGCAGGGCGATCGAGCTATTCATTCCAGACTCCTCTAGCGGCTTGCTGCCCAGGCAGCGGCGACCGCAGCCGCGTACGGGACCAGACGCGGCTGCGGCGCTCACCAGTGCCAACCCGAGGCTTCGTCCGGGGCCATCTCGGAAGCCTTGGGCCGTCTCAGTGTGTCCATTTATAAAACCGACTAGACGGTTTGTAAAGTTCAAAAACACAGGCCTGGCACATTTGGCCGCAGGCGCGGCTTTGGGCAGCGATCGGCGGGAAATCGTTAACGAGGAATCAGGCGCGCTTGCGCGGCGTTGCGGCTTTCGCCGCCGAGTGCCCGCCGGATTTGGCGGTGCGCTTGGCGGCCGGCCGCTCGAGGCCGGTCCACTGCGCGTCGTCGAGCAGACGCGCGAACAGCCGCTGGTGCTCGTCCTTGCTGAGCGGTGACATGCCGAACAACGAGCTCAGCAGCAGTCCCATCGCGCCGGCCCAGCGCAGCATCGCGAGATCAGGATCAGTGGCCTCTTCCCTGATCGCCGCCATCCTCTCCATCTCGCGCTCGCGCGGCAGCGCCATCAGGCTGGGATTCTCGACCATGGCCGCAACCAGCGCCAGCGCGGCAGAATTCGGCGAGGTGGCCGCTTCGCGCACGGTCGCGAGCTGGGTCGCCAGATTGGGATTCGCGGAGGTCGCGCTCACCTTTGCCATGGTGCTGGTGGCGAACTCCTCGAAATGCGCCATCTGCCGGTCGAGCAACGCCTTCAGCACCGCTTCCTTGGTGCGGAACTGATGCATCACGCCGCCCTTGCTGAGTCCGCTCTCGCGCGCGATCGCATCCAGCGTCAGCCGGCCCGGCCCGTCGCGCGCGATGATCGCGATGGCCGCTTCGAGTGCGGCGTTACGGGATCGTTCGGAGCGGCTGGCATTGTCCATGGCCGACTTGTCTCCGTGACAAGACAATGAATCAAGTGAAAACAGGACGCGCTGTACATTTTTTGTGCGAACACTGTCGAGACTTTCATCTTGCGGCCCCGAATGAGACTGTGTGAGCCTCGATACCGGATGGGGACTGGGATGGGCCGGCCGGAGCTTTGCGCGCCATGACGTGCGAAGCGTTCTCGGCCGGTCTCGCTTGAGAAAGATACGACATGCCAAAACGAGTGTTGCTTGGTGCCCTCCTGGCTTGCGGCCTCACGGCCTCGGCGCTGGCGCAAGAGCCGAGGACGGGGGGCGTGATCAACGCCGTGATCCAGCCCGAGCCGCCCGGCCTGATGCTTGCGCAGGTCCAGAACGGCCCGACTCAAATGGTCTCGGGCAACATCTTCGAGGGCCTGCTGCGCTACAGCCCCAAGCTCGAGCCACTGCCGGAGCTTGCCGAAAGCTGGAGCGTCAGCGAGGACGCCAAGACCTACACCTTCAAGCTCAAGAAGGGCGTGACCTGGCATGACGGCAAGCCCTTCACCGCCGCCGACGTCCTGTTCTCGATGGAGATGCTGAAGCAGACGCATGCGCGTGCCCGCACCAATCTGGCGCAGGTCGACAAGATCGAGACGCCGGACGAATATACGGTGGTGTTCACGCTGAAGCAGCCATTCGGACCGTTCCTCGGCATCTTCGAGGTCGGCTCGATGCCGATGGTGCCGAAGCATCTCTATGAAGGCACCGACTGGAAGACCAACCCCTACAACAACGCGCCTGTCGGCACCGGCCCCTTCATGTTCAAGGAGTGGCAGAAGGGCTCGTTCATCCGCCTGGTCAAGAACCCGAACTACCACGAAAAGGGCAAGCCCTATCTCGACGAGATCTACTGGCAGATCATTCCCGACGCCGCCGCGCGCTCGGTGGCGTATGAGACCGGCAAGGTCGACGTGCTGCCCGGCGGCTCGGTCGAGAACTTCGACGTGCCGCGGCTGTCCAAGCTGAAGGACACCTGCGTCACCGGCGCCGGCTGGGAGTTCTTCTCGCCGCTCGCCTGGCTATGGCTGAACAACCGCCAGGGGCCACTCGCCGACAAGCGGGTGCGGCAGGCGATCATGTACGCGATCGACCGCGATTTCGCCAAGGACGTGATCTGGAACGGGCTCGGCAAGGTGGCGACAGGCCCGTCCGCCTCGACCATAAGGTTCTACACCGACGACGTGCCGAAATACCCTTACGATCCGGCCAAGGCCAAGGCGCTGCTGAAGGAAGCCGGCTACAAGGGCGAGAAGATCCGCCTGCTGCCGCTCGCCTATGGCGAGACCTGGCAGCGCTGGGGTGAAGCCGTGAAGCAGAACCTCCAGGACGTCGGCATGAACATCGAGACGATCGCCACCGACGTTGCCGGCGGCAACCAGAAGATCGGCGACTGGGACTACGACATCGCCTTCACCTATCTCTACCAGTATGGCGATCCCGCGCTCGGCGTCGGCCGCAATTATATCTCCAGCAACATCGCCAAGGGGCAGGTCTTCAACAACGTCGAGGGCTACTCCAACCCGGAGATCGACAAGCTCTTCGCCGACGGCGCGACCGCGACGCCGGACTCGAAGCGCAAGGAGATCTACGAGAAGGCGCAAAAAATCCTGGTCGAGGACGTGCCGGTGGCCTGGATGCTGGAATTGCAATTCCCGACCATCACCCGCTGCAAGGTCAAGAACCTGATCACCACGGGCATCGGGGTCAATGACGGCTTCAAGGACGCATGGCTGGACAAATGATGGCTGCCCTCTTCACCTCTCCCCGCTCGCGGGGAGAGGTCGAATGTGCGCATAGCGCACATTCGGGTGAGGGGGAGTCTCCGCGAGCCCAACTATCACCGTCCCCGCGGAGAGTCCCCCTCACCCCAACCCTCTCCCCGCCTTCGCCGAGGCTTCGGCGGACAAGAGCGGGGCGAGGGAGCCCACTGTCTCCGTGGCTCCAGGTCACGCTACAAGAGATGACTCTCTAATATGCTCTCCTTCGTCGCTCAGCGTGTCCTGAAGGGCGTGATCGTCCTGCTCGCAATCGTCGTCCTCAATTTCTTCCTGATCCGGCTTGCGCCCGGCGACCCCGCGGTCGTGATGGCGGGCGAGGCCGGCGCCAGTGACCAGGTCTTCGTCAAGCAGCTCCGGGAAAAGTTCGGCCTCGACAAGCCGCTGCCCGAGCAGCTCTTCATCTACGTCAAGGGCGTCGTCACGCTCGACCTCGGCTTCTCCTTCCGCCAGCAGGCGCCGGTCGTGAAGCTGATCGGCGAGCGGCTGCCGGCGACGCTGCTGCTGACACTGACCGCATTCGCGATCTCGCTGATGCTCGGCGTTCTCTTCGGCACCTTCGCCGCGCGCTTCGCCGGAACCTTCCTCGACACGGCCATCACCGTGTTCGCGCTGATCTTCTACGCCATGCCGATCTTCTGGGTGGCACTGATGGGAATCCTCCTGTTCTCGGTCACCATGGATTGGCTGCCGAGCTTCGGTTACGAGACGGTCGGCGCCAACCTCACCGGCCTTGCCCATGCAGTCGACGTCGCAAAGCACCTGATCATGCCGGCGATGACGCTCGGCCTGTTCTTCATGGCGACCTACACCCGCATGACGCGCGCTTCGATGCTGGAGGTGAAGCGGCTCGACTTCGTCAAGACCGCGCGCGCCAAGGGCCTCTCCGATGCCGTGATCCAGCGCCGCCACGTGCTGCGCAACGCGCTGCTGCCGGTCGTGACGCTGGCCGGCGTGCATTCCGGCACGCTGATCGGCGGCGCCGTCATCACCGAGACCGTGTTCGCGTGGCCCGGCATCGGGCGTCTGATGTACGACGCGCTGCTCCAGCGCGACTACAACCTCCTGCTCGGCGTCTTCGTGATCTGCTCCGCCATGGTGCTGATCTTCAACCTCATCACCGACCTCGTCTACCGCCTGGTCGACCCGCGCATCGAATTCGCCTCATGAAACAGTTCTGGAAATCGATGCTGAAGAGCCCGAGCGGCGTCGTCGGGCTCGTCATCCTTGTCCTTGCGATCTCGGTCGCGGTGTTCGGGCCGATGCTGTTCCCGAATTCACCCTGGCGCATGGTGCAGCGGCCGTTCCTGCCGCCCTTCACGCTCTCGACCGTGCCACTCGGCACCGACGCGCTCGGCCGCGACGTGTTCGCCGGCATGATCTTTGGCGCGCGCGTCTCGCTGCTGGTGGGTCTCGTCTCCACGCTGGTCGCGCTGGTCGTCGGCGTTCCCATTGGCGCCATGGCCGGCTATTTCGGCGGCAAGGTCGACGACGCCCTGATGCGCTTCACCGAGTTCTTCCAGACCATTCCGAGCTTCGCGCTTGCGATCGTGCTGGTCGCGATCCTGCAGCCCTCGATCTACTCGATCGTGGCCTCGATCGCGGTGGTGAGCTGGCCGCCGGTCGCCCGCCTCGTGCGCGGCGAGGTGCTGTCGCTGCGCACGCGCGAATATGTCCAGGCCGCCGTCGTCACCGGCCAAAGCAACACCTGGATCATCCTGCGCGAGATCCTGCCCAACGCGCTGTCGCCGGTGATCGTGCTGGCCTCGCTGATGGTGGCGACCGCGATCCTGCTGGAATCCTCCCTGGCGTTCCTTGGGCTCGGCGATCCCAATCTGATCTCCTGGGGCTACATGGTCGGCGCCGGCCGCACGGTGATCCGCCAGGCCTGGTGGATCACGGTGTTTCCCGGCGTCGCCATTCTGATCTCGGTGCTGGGGCTGAACCTGATCGGCGAAGGCCTCAACGACGCGCTCAATCCGCGCCTGTCGCGGGAGGGCCGCTGATGATGACCGCCCCGCCCGCCGTCTCCATCAAGAATCTGCGGATCGCGCTGCCCAAGGGCGCCGAGCGTCCGTTCGCGGCCGACGGCGTCTCGCTGGATCTTCGGCCCGGCAAGATCGTCTGCGTCGTCGGCGAATCCGGCTCCGGCAAGTCGATGTGCGCGCATGCGCTGATGGGGCTTCTGCCTGATACGGTCACCGTCACCTCCGGCGAGATCCAGTTCGAAGGCCGCGACCTGCTCAAGCTCGACGACGACGGCTGGCGCGATTTGCGCGGCCGCCGCCTCGCGATGATTTTTCAGGAGCCGATGACCGCGCTCAATCCGTTGATGCGGATCGGCGACCAGATGGCGGAGACGTTCGAGGCCCACGGTCTGCTGACGCCGAAGGAGCGGCGCGCGAAGGCGCTGTCGCTGGCGCGCGAGGTCGGCCTGCCCGACCCCGAGCGCATTGTCCGCGCCTATCCGCACCAGCTCTCCGGCGGCCAGCGCCAGCGCGCCATGATCGCGATGGCGCTCGCGCTCGAGCCCGCAGTGCTGGTCGCGGACGAACCGACCACCGCGCTCGACGTCACCACGCAGGCGCAGATCCTGAAACTGATCCGCAACCTCCAGCGCAACCGCAACATGGCGGTGATGTTCATCACCCATGATTTCGGCGTGGTCGCCGACATCGCCGACCAGGTCGTGGTGCTCAGGCATGGCAAGGTCGTCGAGGAGGGCCCCGCTAGCTCCGTCTTCAACAATCCGCAGCACGACTATACCAAGGCGCTGCTCGCCGCCGTGCCGTCGATGGATCCGCCGGCGCGCGAGCCGCTCGATGACCAGGCCAGGGCCGTCGAGGTGGTTGGGCTGGACAAGACCTATGTCACATCAGGCGGCTGGTTTCGCGAGGACCGCCGCGTCGATGCCGCGCGCGAGGTCAACTTCAACATTCTCAAGGGCGAGACGCTCGGCCTCGTCGGCGAATCCGGCTCCGGCAAATCGTCGGTGGCGCGGCTGGTGATGCGACTGATCGAAGCCGACCGCGGCACGGTGCGGATCGGCGAGACCGATCTCACGCAGCTCTCGGGCAAGGCGCTCCGCGCCGAGCGCCATCGCATCCAGATGATCTTTCAGGACCCGTTCGCCTCGCTCAATCCGCGCCGCAAGGTCGGGCACATCATCGCCGACGGTCCGATCGCAGCCGGCATCGATCCGAAACTGGCGTTCGACCGCGCCCGCGATCTCCTCAGGATGGTCGGGCTGGACGCCGGAGCGCTCGACCGCTACCCGCATGAATTCTCCGGCGGCCAGCGTCAGCGCATCGGCATTGCGCGCGCGCTCGCGCTCGAACCGGAAATCATCGTCGCCGACGAAGCCGTCTCCGCGCTCGACGTCTCCGTGCAGGCGCAGGTGTTGCGACTGCTCGAAGACCTCAAGGCGCGCCTCGGCCTCTCGATGCTGTTCATCACCCACGATCTGCGCGTCGCGGCGCAAATCTGCGACCGCATCGCGGTGATGCAGCGCGGCGCCATCGTCGAGTTGAAGCCGACCGCGCAACTGTTCGCCGCGCCAGAGCACGCCTATACGCGCGAGCTGCTTGCGGCGGTCCCAGGACGCAAGGAGCGCGCGCCGGCGGCGTGAGCCAACCGCTTGCGGGTTCTACCTGGCCGGAGGGTTGGTGTTCTTCCAGGTGGGGACTGAGTTGGTCACGCCGACCGATGGTTGATTAGACGTTCCGACCGACGGCGCAGTGACGGTCCCGACGGTCTGTCCGGAGCTTCCATAAGTTGTGCCTTGCGTTGCTGGCGCTCCGGAAAGACCGCCCGTGTTGCTTTGGGTGCCCGCCGCAGACGTCTGCGCGCCTGCAGCGAATGGCGATGCCGCAAATCCGACCGCGATAAGTACCGCAATCGAGCGTCTGGTTCTTGTCATGGCTAATCCTTTCGGGCGCGGTGTCTCAGTCGCGTCGGCCGTTCGCTCGTCGAACCACTCGTGCACTGAGCAATCTTACAACTCCACGCGCGCGAAAATGTGCCGCAACACGATCACACTGCAGGGCCTGACGCTCCATCACGATGGCGCGACGAGCAGCTCCAACCGAACCGGGGCGCACTCCCAGCCCCTTGGCTCGCCGCCGCACCGGAGGATGCTTGCATGTTGTGCCTTGCTTGCGGCGATCCCGGGACACGAGGAGCGCGCGCCGGCAACGTCAGGCCAGCTCATGGCTAAGGTATTCCGCTCCTCTTCGGGCGACGGAACAGTCACGGGCTTTTTATCCCTCGTGACCGTCCGCACAGATGCGAAACAGAGGCCGGCACCCCAGATTCGCATGGAATGATTTCCATCATCTGATGATGGATTTCCGATCCATTGGAGCCGACATGGGCCAGGTTATTCAGTTTATCTCGAAATCCGAGCGCGAGCGCGTTCGCCTCATTCAGGAGGCACGCGCGATCTACGACAGCATTTTTCCGCCGGCTGATCCGAGCGGCGAGCCGCAGGGCAAGGCGACGATCGGCCGCGCGGCCAACGGCGACGCAGGAAATCTGGCGTGATCAAGATCATCGCGGTGCTGTGCAGCCTCTCCTCTCCGGCAAATTGTCACGAGCAGATCGTCACCACCTCGGACTTCGCCAACGTCTCGATGCAATCCTGCCTGATGGGCGCGCCGCAGCTCGCCGAATGGATGAACCAGCATCCGGCCGAACGCCTGGCTGGATGGCGCTGCGTGTTCGGTCAACAGACCGGCAGGGGCGCCTGAGGCCACGGGACGTCTGGTCGAGGACGGCGCCATCCAGTTGAACCGTGACGAGCATGCATCGCCAGGCTAGAATGGCGACGCTGCTTGGCAGAGGGGGACGCCGGATGGAGGTCGCCAGCCTCGTTCTTCCCGTGTTCGCAATCATCGTCACCGGCTGGTTTGCCGGCGAACTCGGTTATCTCTCCCGCTCGCTTGCGGACGCGCTGGTGCATTTTGCCTACAACGTGGCGATGCCGGCGCTGCTGATCGTCACGATCGCCCAGGAGCCGGCGCGCAATCTGCTGGAATGGCGCTTCCTGCTCGCGTTCGGCGGCGGCTCCCTCCTCTGCTTCGCGCTGGTCTTCCTGGCGGTCCGTGCGGACGGCAAGCATGACCTCGCCAGCAGCACGATCCATGGCATGGCGGCGGCGATGACCAATACCGGCTTCGTGGCGCTCCCGATCCTGCACGCGATCTACGGCCAGCCCGCCGTCTTGCCCGCCGCGGTGGCGACGGTGTTCGTCGCCGGCGTGATGTTTCCGCTCACGGTCATCCTGCTGGAAAGGGACGTGCGCGGCCCTTCGCATTCCAGCGGACTGGTGAAGCAGATCCTGCTCAATCCGATGGTGCTGTCGACGCTGATCGGTCTCGTCTGGGCGATCACGGGCTTGCCGATTCCGGCGCCGGTCGCGGCCTATCTGAACATCATTGCCGCCGCGCTCACGCCCTGCGCGCTGTTTGCCATCGGGCTTGGCCTGTCGGTCGACGGTCTGCGATCCAACCTGAAGGCATCGTTCGCGCTCGCGACCGTGAAGCTGGTGGTGATGCCGCTGATCGTCTACGGACTTTGCGTGGTCACCGGCCTCAATCCGCTCTACACGGTTGCCGCCGTCATATGCGCGGCCGTGCCGACGGCGAAGACCGTCTATGTGTTGGCGCACGAGCACAAGGTCGAGGAGAAGCTGGTCGCGGCCACCGTCTCGGTCACGACGATGCTGTCGGTCGCGACATTGCTGGTCGCGCTCTACCTGCTCTCCGGCCTCGCGCCCGGCACGCGTTGACGGTCACCGGCGCGCCTGGCGACGGGTTCTCTATCTCGTGGTGTTGCTCCAGGTCGGCACCGAATTGGTCACGCCGACCGACGGCCAATTGTACGATCCGATCGAGGGCGCCGTGACCGTCCCGACCGTCTGTCCGGACGACCCGTAAGAGGTCCTGGGCTGCGCGACCGGCAATGCGGCGGCGCCATAGGTCGGGGCGACCACGCCCGTGCTGTAGTGATGCCGGCTCGGCCGGGCCTTCTTCGCTTCGGCTGCGAAGGGCGCGGCAAGCAGTCCGACAGTGATGAGTGCGGCAATGGCGGGTTTGATGCTTGTCATGGCGGTTCCCTTCATTGGCTGCGAGCCCAGTGTGGGATGTGTTCATTCAACGCAAGATTTCCATAGGCATCCGTTCATAACTTCGTGCACGCCCGAATGTGCCTGACCCAGGCCGCCGCCGTGGTCATCGTCGCTTCGGACGACATGCCTTGCGGCCATGTCGCTCCTTGACTGTCGCGACGGAGTGCATCAGCGCCTTGAAGGCGACGATCGCCGGATCGTCAGCGAGCGCGTGGTCGGGCCGCGACTCCAGATGCTCGACCACGGCCAGCAGCGCGTCCGCGATCTGTCCGATCTGCTTGCCGTAACCGGCGACATCCGACAGCACGTCCTTCTCGACATCTGGCGCCGAGGATTGCCCCACCGTGATGTTGACGAGACCGAACTGGCCGCCGGTGGGACTGAAGAACGACGGATAAATGGACTGGACGACATCCCCCGACAGGGGCAGCTTGAACACAGGCATGCGATTTCGCCTCGCTGATGCTCGACCGGCATGGACACACTATCACGACCACCCGCCTTCGGATGGACCCGAATCAGCGCTAGTGCATCGCCTTCAGTGACTTCCCTGGACGCAAGCAGCATGACCGGCCCCGAACTGAAGCAGCTCCGCAACGACCTTTCCGATGCCCTCGAGCGCAAGCTCACCGCGGCCGACATGGCCAAGCTTTGCGGACTGCCGGAGAAGGGCGGCGCCGATACCATCCGGCGCTGGGAGGTCCGTGGCCCGACGCCGTCCGCGACCAAGGTGCTGCGCGTGCTCGCGATGGCGAGCGAGCGCTATCCGATCATGGAGAAGTTCGACGTCTTCGATCGCCACGACGTCCGCGAGGAAGACCGGCCCGCAAGGCGCGCGGCCTTCCGCGAGCAGATGCGCGATGAGGTGCGGCGGCGGCTTGGTTAACGAGAGACGCGCGCAAGTTACCCGAGACGTGCGACGTTAAGCCTTCCTTCACCACTTCTTAAGCCGCCATTAAGCACGAAAATCATTTACAGCCCAATAAGTTAGGTTGGCTGTCGCTGTGCCACGGATGTGACAGCATTTTCGTCAAAAGCGAGCTATCTGCAAAACCAACGACGGCGCGGACAGCGCGCCTGCCGGGGACCAAAGTGCTGGAGTTCAAGACGATGAAGAAGATTTTGTTTGCGACCGTTGGGCTGCTCGTGGTGGGCGCTGCCGCGCCGGCCGTCGGCGCCGATCTCGGCAACCGCAACTATTACAAGGCGCCTGCGCCGGCCTATGCCGCGCCGATCTACAACTGGACGGGCTTCTATGTCGGCGGCCATGTCGGCGGCGCGTTCTCCAGCGACAACAATTTCAACGGCCTCTCCACCGGCAACAACGGCAACGGCCGTTTCCTCGGCGGCGTGCAGGTCGGTGCTGACTGGCAGTTCAACCCGAACTTCTTGGTCGGCGTCGAAGGCCAGTATTCCTGGCTCTCCGGCAGCGTCGGCGCGGCGTTCCCGGGCGGCGTCGCCTACAGCAACGACCAGCGTGGCCTCGGCTCGATCACCGGCCGCGTCGGCTACACCTGGGGTCCGGGCCTGCTCTACGTGAAGGGCGGCTACGCCTATTCGGACAACAACGAGAAGGTGACGATTGGCGGCGTGCCGACGGGCTTCATCATCGATGGCGATCACCGCAACGGCTACACCGTCGGCGCCGGCCTCGAATACATGTTCGCCCCGAACTGGTCGGCCAAGGCCGAGTATCAGTACTATAATTTCGGCGACGCACACTTCACCGCGGGCCCGCTGGTGGGCACCGGCAACTTCACGACCGACGACCACACCTTCAAGGCGGGCGTCAACTACCGCTTCAACTGGGCCAATTCGGCGGTCGCGCGCTACTGATCGCGCCTCCAAAAATCTCCTCGCCAACAGGGGCCGGCAATTCTGCCGGCCCTTTCTTTTTTCGCTGTGCGGAACAGGCGCAACCGATTGTGCAACTTGCGATTTTTTAACCCGACCCAGGGATACTCCGCGGCGAAAATATAAAGATCACGCGTGGGGGAATTTCGATGGCGATCCGTCTGGGTGCTGGCCATGTCCTTGGCCGTCTCAAGCCTCGTTTCAAGATGCCAAGGTGGGGCGTGCGCGGCAGCCTGTTCGCCGCCTTCGCATTGATCGCGGGCATGGGCCTCGTGATCGCAGCCGGCGCCGGCTTCGTGTTCAATCATCTCGGCGCGACCATGATGGATCTGAGCGGCCGCGACATCCCGCGCCTCTCCGCCAGCCTGCAGCTTGCCTCGCAGAGCGCGACGCTCGCCGCGCAAGGCCCGGGCCTGCTTGCATCGCCCTCCGACGAGGCGCTGAAGGAACGCACCAAGAGCGTGAAGGACATCCAGCAGCTCGCCATGGCCAAGCTCGGCGAGATCATCGAGCTCGGCGCCGACAAGCAGATCGCAACCGCGCTGCGCGACACCGCCAAGAGCATCGACGAGGCGACCCAGAGCCTGGTGTCGGCCGCGCGCGAGCGGCTCGAGACCGGCGCGCTGCATGACAAGCAGTATGAGGCGCTGCGCAAGGCGCAGCTCACCTTCGTCGGCGCGGCCGGTCCTGCGATGCTGGACGCACAGACACGCCTGAACGCGATCCTCGGCGCGGCGGAAGTTTCCGCCGATGATGCGACTGAGGCTGCCCGCACCGTCTCCCAGGTCGCGACAATCTCCGCCAACGGCAATCTGATGGCCGCCGACATGATGGCGGCGCTGTCGGCCAACAACAGCGACACGCTGGAGGCGATCGAGAAGGAGTTCAAGGCGACGCGCGACCGCGTCAAGTCGAACCTCGAGGATCTCCCGAACATGCCCTCGATGCAGACGGTGCGCGACGCCGTGCAGAAGCTGTTCGCCTTCGGCGAGGGCAAGACCGGCGTGTTCAAGATCCGCCAGAAGGAGCTCGACGCCATCGACTACGGCCAGACCATTCTGGACGAGACCCGCAAGCTCAATGTCGGTCTCGGCATCAGCGTGCAGCAGCTCGTCGACGGCGTGCAGAAGGAGACCAACGCGTCGACCTTCCAGGCGCGCCAGGAGATCTCGCTCGCCACCACCGCGATGCTGGCGCTGGGCGCGCTGATGCTGGTCGGCTCGGCGCTGTTCGTCTGGCTCTATGTCGGCCGCAACATCCTGCGGCGGATCGGCGCGCTGCATCAGTCGATGCAGCTGCTCGCGAACGGCGACCTCGAGACCGAGATCTACCGCTCGAAGCACCACAACGACGAAATCTCGGTGATGGCGAACACGCTGCAGGTGTTCCGCGAGAGCATGATCGAGGCCCGCGCGATGTCGAGCGAGCAGGACAAGGACCGTGTCGCCAAGGCCGAGCGTGCCGCGCGCATGGAAGCGAAGATCGCCGAGTTCGAGGGCGCGGTACGCAACGCGCTCGACAATCTCGCGCAGTCGGCCAATTCGATGCAGTCCACCGCGCAGAGCATGTCGAACACCGCCGACCAGTCCAACGCGCTGGTGAACGCGGTTGCCTCCGCCGCGGAGGAGACCTCGGTCAACGTGCAGACCGTGTCATCAGGCACCGAGCAGCTGTCGTCCTCGATCGAGGAGATCAGCAAGCAGGTCGTCACCTCGGCCGCGATCGCCAGGAAGGCGGTCGACGAGGCCGGCGCCACCGACACCACGGTGCAGAGCCTTGCCGACAGTGCGAGCCGCATCAGCGTCGTGGTCGACCTGATCCAGACCATCGCCTCGCAAACCAACCTGCTCGCGCTCAACGCCACCATCGAGGCAGCGCGCGCGGGCGAAGCCGGCCGCGGCTTCGCAGTGGTCGCCTCCGAGGTGAAGAGCCTCGCGAGCCAGACCGCCAAGGCGACGGAAGAGATCCGCACCCAGATCGCCAGCATGCAGCAAGTCACCACCTCGGCGGTGGGCGCCATCCAGGGCATCGGCCGGATCATCGGCGAGATCAACGACGTGACGACGACGATCGCCGCCGCGGTCGAGGAACAGGGCGCGGCCACCCGCGAAATCGCCCGCAACATCCAGCATGCCGCCGGCGGCACCAGCGAGGTCTCCAGCAACATCATCGGCGTCTCCACGGCGTCCGCGGAAGCCGGCGCGGCGGCGAGCGAAGTGCTGGGCGCCTCCGACGCGCTCCGCCGCGAAGCCGACATGCTGCGCGGAGAGATTGACGCATTCCTCAACAATATGCGGGCGGCGTAAGCCGCCGGTCCGTAGCCCAGATGGCGCACCGCGTAATCCGGGCTACGGAAAACTGCGGGTATGACCGCCATGCGGAGATCACGGCCTGTCCTTTTTCGGCTGGCGCCCCGCGCCCGGCGGGTTTAAGCCGGTAGCATGAACCCGAAAACCGACACCGTGCAGTCCTCGGCCGAGGCCCTGCGCTATCCCTGGGAACAGCATCCCGGCCCCGAAGAGATCGTCGAGGTGCGTCCCGGCGTGTTGTGGGCGCGGCTGAAACTGCCGTTCCGCCTCAACCACGTGAACATCTACCTGCTCGCCGACGGCGACGGCTATACCATGGTCGATGCCGGCTTCGGCAACGAGGAGACGATCGAGGCCTGGACCAGACTGTTCGAGGGGCCGCTGAAGGGCGTCAACATCACGCGCCTGATCGTCACGCATTCGCACCCCGATCACGTCGGCCTCGCGGGCTGGATCGTCGAGCGGTTCAACTGCCCGCTGGTGATGACGCAGGTCGAATATCTGCAATCTGTCTACCACCAGAACCGCGGCACCGAGGAGCGGCGCGAAGCCCAGCGGCTGTTCTTCCGCCGCCACGGCATGGACGAGTCGCTCACCGAAAAGCTGCTCGGCCGCGGCCAGGATTATCTCAAGCGCGTCTCGGTGCTGCCGCCGTCCTACCGCCGCATCTCGCATGGCGACGAGGTCGTGATCGGCACGCGCCGCTTCAAGGTGATCACCGGCGGCGGGCACGCGCTCGACCAGGTGATGCTGTATTGCGCCGACGACAAGCTGTTCCTCTCCGCCGACCAGGTGCTGAGCAAGATCTCGCCCAATGTCAGCGTCTGGGCGGTCGAACCCGACCAGAACTCGCTCGGCGAATATCTGGCCTCGCTCGCGAGCCTGACCACCACCCTGCCCTACGATCTGCTGGTGCTGCCCGGCCACGGCGTGCCGTTCTATGGTCTGAAGACCCGCATCAAGCAGCTCGCCGATCACCACGAGGAGCGCTGCCGCCTGATCGCGGAAGCCTGCAGCGAGGTGCCGCAGACCTCGCGCGCCCTGGTCCCCGTCGTGTTCAACAAGCACGTGCTGGACGAGCACCAGATGGGCTTTGCCGCCGGCGAGCTCGTTGCCCACGTCAATTACATGATCGTCGAGGGCCGTCTGACGGCGGAGACGAAAGACGGCGTGCTCCAGTTCCGGACGACGTGAGCCACGGCGTCATGGCCGGGCTTGTCCCGGCCATCCACGTTCTTTCAGGTCGAAACGAGTTCGTGGATGCCCGGGACAAGCCCGGGCATGACGAGTTTGTGGAAGCGGCTCACTTCATATTCGCGATCGCGTGCAGCGCCGCGACGTAGCCGAACGGGCCCAGCCCGCAGATCACACCGGTGGCCACGAACGAAATCTTGGAGTGGCGGTGATATTCGTCGCGGGCGTGGATGTTGGAGATGTGGACCTCCAGCACCGGGCCTTCGAAGGTCTTGATCGCATCCATGATCGAGACCGAGGTGAAGGAAAAGCCGGCCGGATTGATGACGATCGCATCGGCATCCTGCCGCGCCGACTGGATCAGATCGACCAGCACGCCTTCATGGTTGGACTGGTGGAAGGCCAACTTGAGCCCGAGCTTGGCGGCCGCTTCCTCGCACCTTGCGTTGACCTGGTCGAGCGTGGTCGTGCCGTAGATGTGCGGCTCGCGGATGCCGAGCATGTTGAGGTTGGGACCGTTGAGGATCATCACGCGCTTCATGGACAGGTCCTTCTAGAAGTTAGCCACCGAACCACTTGGCCGGGCCGGTGACGAGAACGGGAAACAGCGTCAGCAAGGCTAGCACGACGAGCTGCGCGATCATGAAGGGCCAGACGCCGCGGATCAGATCATCCATCGAGACGCGGGCAACGCCACAGACGACGTTGAGCACGACGCCGACCGGCGGCGTGATCAGCCCGATCGCATTGTTGATGATGAAGAGCACGCCGAAATAGACGGGGTCGATGCCGGCCTGCTTGACGATCGGCATCAGGATCGGCGTCAGGATCAGGATCGTCGGCGTCATGTCCAGCGCGGTGCCGACGATGACGACGATAATCATCAGAACGAAGGTGAGGAGGGTCTTGTTGCCCGCGAACGGTTGCACGAGCGCCACGATCTGGTCGGAGATCTCGGCAACCGTGATCAGCCAGGACGATACCAGCGCCGCGGCGACGAGGAACATCACGACAGCCGTGGTCTGCGCGGTCGAGACCAGCAGTGCCGGCAGTTGTGCCGGCCTGAGCTCGCGATAGACGCCCATCGCCACCACCAGCGAGTAGACGGCGACGACGACGGCCGCTTCCGTCGGCGTGAAGATGCCGAAGCGCAGGCCGAAAATGATGATCATCGGCAGCATCAGGGCCCAGAAGCCGTCGATCAGCGCGCGCCAGATCTCTGCGATGCTCTTGCGCGGCAGGCGCGCCGGATTCTCCTTGCGCACCACCCACCACCAGGCAAAGCACAGGCCGACGCCAAGCAGCAGGCCCGGCACGATGCCGGCCAGGAACAGCTTCGAGATCGAGACATTGGCGGCGACGCCGAAGATGACGAAACCGATCGACGGAGGAATGACGGGCGCGATGATCCCGCCGGCAGCGACGAGGCCGGCCGCACTGGCGCGATTGTGGCCGGCGGCGGCCATCATCGGCACCAGGAGCGCACCGAGCGCCGCGGCGTCCGCGACCGCCGAGCCCGAGAGCGAGGCCAGGATGCATGACGTCAGGATCGCGACATAGCCGAGCCCGCCGCGGAAATGGCCGACCAGCGCGATCGCGAAGTTGAGGATGCGGCGCGCAAGGCCACCGGTGTTCATGACCTCGCCGGCGAGGATGAAGAACGGCACCGCCATCAGCGGGAAGGAATCGACGCCGTTGATAACGTTCTGCGCGATGATCTGGGAATCGAACATCGCCAGATAGGTCATCAGCGCGATGCCGCAGATGATCAGCGCAAACGCGATCGGCATGCCGATCGCCATGGCGCCCAGCAGCGAGAAGGTGAAGACGGCGACAGTCATGCCTGCTGCTTTCCGCTCGCGGTGCCGGGAGAATGCGGGAGCTCCTCGGACTCGCTGATGGCGATCAGATCGGCATCGGCGACCTGCCCGGTCACGAGCCGATAGAGCTCGTGCACGATGATCACGCAGGAGGAGGCGCCGAACACGATCCCGGCGGCGTAGAACAGGCCGACCGAGAGTCCGGAGGCGGGCGCCACCGTGTCCCAGTTCAACACCGTCTGCTTCCAGGAGCCTTCCGTCAGCAGCACGGAGGCATAGAGCATCAGCGCGTGGCTGAGGCCGTAGCAGACCTTGCGGCCGAACGGCGACAGCACCTTGACGAGGCTGTCGACGCCGAGATGGGCATGCTCCTTCAGGCCGATGATCGCGCCCAGAAACACCATCCACACGAACAACCAGCGCGACAGCTCTTCCGAAATCGCAATCCCGGAATTAAAGCCGTAGCGCAGCACGACGTTGCCGAACACCAGCACCACCATGGCGGCGAGCAGCACCGCGATCACCGCGCGGAGCAGCCAGAAATAGGCGTCGACCATCGTTTTCATCATGTCCGTCCTGCTGCGCGTCGGCTTACGGCTTCAGCGCGTGCACGCGGTCGAGCTCACTGTTGAACAGCTTGACGATGGCGGGGTCGTAGTCGGCCGAGAATTTTTCCGCGATCGGCTTTGTCTTCTCGCGCATGCGATCGAGCTCGGCGGGTGCGATCTCGTTGACGGCCATGCCCTTGGCCTTGAGCTCGTCGATCGCGGCAGCGGCCTGCTCGCGGCTGACCTTGCGCTGGTAGTCGCGCGCCTCGATCGCGGCGTCTTGCAAAATCTTCTGCTCGTCAGGCGAAAGCCCGTCCCAGAATTTCTTGCTGATCAGGATGATGTTGGTCGAATAGGTGTGGTTGGTGACGCTGAGATACTTTTGCACCTCGAAGAACTTGTTCGACAGGATCACGGAGAACGGGTTCTCCTGGCCGTCGACGGTGCCCGTCTCCAGCGCGCTATAGAGCTCCGAGAAACTCATCGGCACCGGGTTGGCGTTGAAGGCCTTGAAGGTCTCCAGATAGACCGGGTTCGGGATCACACGGATCTTGATGCCGCCGAGGTCCTCGCCCCTGGTGATGGCACGCTTGCTGTTGGTGACGTTGCGGAAGCCGAGATCCCAATAAGCGAGACCAACGAGCCCCTTCTCAGGCAGCTTTGCCAGCAGCGCTGCGCCGAGCGGACCATCGAGCAGGGCGTCGGCCTGCTGCGGCGTCGAGACGATGAAGGGGAAATCGATCAGGCCGTAATCCTTGACGATGCCGACCAGCGACGTCGTCGCCGGCGACTGCATCTCCTGGGTGCCGGCGCGCAGCGCCGATTGCTGCTGCATCTCGCTGCCCAGCTGGTTGGCCGGATATTCGCGCACCTTGAGCTTGCCGCCGCTCTTGGCCGCGACGATCTCAGCGAATTTCTGCACGCCTTTGCTGACGGGATGGTCGGTGTTGTTGAGGTGCCCCCAGCGGATGGTGCGCTCTTGAATGGCCTGCGCCGAGGCCGGCGCCATCGCGCCCAAGGCGACCGCGCCGATCGCCGCCACCAAAGCCAGACCTTTGAATCGAACGGGCATCGCCGCCTCCCCTGTTGATCTCGTTCTTGGGGGTGGAACGTCTTATATGACGAATTATAAATCAACCTATATTTTTAATTTTGTCTGATATTACAAGAAACGCTTGATAAAGTTACGAAATTTGGCAAAACGCACGTCCAAAGCGCTAGGATGAGGCATGGACACCCTTCCCGACACGACCGCCGAGACGGTGGGCGACAGCGCCTATCGCCGCATCCGCACCGACCTGATCTTCGGCAAGCTGACGCCGGGGCAGAAGCTGAAGCTCGAGCGGATGAGCGGCGCCTACGGCACCAGCATCTCGACGCTGCGCGAGACGCTGAACCGGCTGTGCTCGGAAGGTTTTGTCGTCGCCGAAGGCCAGCGCGGCTTCGAGGTCGCGCCGATCTCGGCGACCGAATTCCAGGAGATCGCTGAGCTGCGCGAGCTGCTCGAGAGCCACATGATCGAGAAGTCGTTCGCGGCCGGCGATCTCGACTGGGAAGCGCACATCGTCTCGGCGCATCACAAGCTCGCGGCGATGGAGCGCATGCTGCTGTCAGGCGAGCGATCCGATGCGGAGAGCTGGAAACAGTGCGATTTCCAGTTTCACCGCGCGCTCGTCGCGGCCTGCGGCTCGAAGGTGCTGCTCGATGCGCATGCCGCGGTCTATGACCGCTATCTGCGCTACCAGATGATCGCCGTGGTGTTCCGCGGCGAGATGGCGGCGGCCGAGCATCGCGAGCTGAAAGAGCTGGCGCTGAAGCGCGACGCCAAGGGCGCGAACAAGGTGCTGCACACCCACATCCATGATTGCGTGGTGCATGCCTTGCGCAATTCGGATTGGTTAAGGCCGGTGGCCGCCGTGAAGGAGGCGCGGAGCGAGCCGCGCAAGAAGGCCAAGGCCGGGTAGATCCGCACCGCCGCCAATGGTGCAAAGCAACATTGCCTCTCGCGCGAACTTGATCGGGATCAAGTTTCAAATCGCACGATAGGGCATTTTGCCCAAATGCTCCCCATGCCCAAATGTGGGATAGCGCATAGACTCTAGAGCTGGAAAAGCTCTAAGAAGATGCGCCCTTTTTGGTCAGTTCCGTCTTAGGTTTTGCCGATGGATTACGCCCAGTTCTTCAATACCGCCCTCGATCGTCTCCACACCGAGCGGCGCTACCGCGTGTTCGCCGATCTCGAACGCATCGCCGGCCGGTTCCCGCATGCGCTGTGGCACTCGCCGAAGGGCAAACGCGACGTCGTGATCTGGTGCTCCAACGATTATCTCGGCATGGGCCAGCACCCGAAAGTGGTCGGCGCCATGGTCGAAACCGCGACCCGCGTCGGCACCGGCGCAGGCGGCACCCGCAACATCGCCGGCACGCATCATCCGCTGGTGCAGCTCGAGGCCGAACTCGCCGATCTCCACGGCAAGGAAGCGTCGCTGCTGTTCACCTCGGGCTATGTCTCGAACCAGACCGGCATCGCGACCATCGCGAAGCTCATTCCGAACTGCCTGATCCTGTCGGACGAGCTCAACCACAATTCGATGATCGAGGGCATCCGCCAGTCCGCCTGCGAGCGCGTCGTGTTCCGCCACAACGACCTCGCCGACCTCGAAGAGAAGTTGAAGGCCGCAGGTCCGAACCGGCCGAAGCTGATCGCCTGCGAAAGCCTCTATTCGATGGACGGCGACGTCGCCCCGCTCGCCAAGATCTGCGATCTCGCCGAGAAATATGGCGCGATGACCTATGTCGACGAGGTCCATGCCGTCGGCATGTACGGCCCGCGCGGCGGCGGCATCGCCGAGCGTGACGGCGTCATGCATCGCATCGACATTCTCGAAGGCACGCTGGCCAAGGCGTTCGGCTGCCTCGGCGGCTACATCGCCGCCAACGGCCAGATCATCGACGCCGTGCGCTCCTACGCGCCGGGCTTCATCTTCACCACCGCGCTGCCGCCGGCGATCTGCTCGGCCGCGACCGCCGCGATCAAGCATCTGAAGACCTCGAACTGGGAGCGCGAGCGCCACCAGGACCGCGCCGCCCGCGTCAAGGCGATCCTCAATGCCGCCGGCCTGCCTGTGATGTCGAGCGACACCCATATCGTGCCGCTGTTCATCGGCGATGCCGAGAAGTGCAAGCAGGCGTCCGACCTGCTGCTGGAACAGCACGGCATCTACATTCAGCCGATCAACTATCCGACGGTGGCCAAGGGCACCGAACGCCTGCGCATCACGCCCTCGCCCTATCACGACGACGGCTTGATCGATCAGCTAGCCGAAGCGCTCCTGCAGGTGTGGGACCGCCTCGGTCTGCCGCTCAAGCAAAAGTCGCTGGCGGCGGAGTAGGCGTTTCTCCACCCTCCCCTGGAGGGGGAGGGTCGGCTCACATTGAGCGCAGCGAAAATGGGAGACGGGGTGGGGTGACGGTGTCTCCACCTCTGACGCTGCTCGTGTGGAAAGATCACCCCACCCTGCTCGCGCTTCGCGCGATCGACCCTCCCCCTCCAGGGGAAGGTAAGCGGGATCCGCGTCCGCCCGCACCTTAACGACAACCCCAATTCCCGCCCCGGTAGGGCATTTCGCTGTCGCTTGCGCCCGCCCAACGCGCTAGATTTGCAAGGAAAATGAGTTCGGGCGCCCTCGCGCCCAGGGAGAAGCGCGCTCGCCATGCTGCACGACTGGGGCGTGATCGCTGCCGCCTTCGGCTATATCGGCTTCCTGTTCCTGGTGGCGAGCCACGGCGACCGCCGCTCGCCGGCCGGGCGCGGCCGCGCGTCCGGGCTGATCTATCCGCTCTCGCTCGCGATCTATTGCACCTCCTGGACCTTCTTCGGCTCGGTCGGCTTCGCCACCCGCGCCTCGACCGACTTCCTCGCCATCTATGTCGGCCCGATCCTGATGATCGGGCTCGGCGCCGGCGTCCTGCGCCGCGTGATCCAGCTCGCGAAAGCGCACAACATCACCTCGATCGCCGACTTCATCGGCGCGCGCTACGGCAAGAGCCAGGCGGTGGCGGCAACGGTGGCGCTGATCGCGATCATCGGCTCGGTGCCCTACATCGCACTCCAGCTCAAGGCGGTCGCCTCCTCGCTCGAAACGATCCTGAGCGAGGACCAGGCGTTCTCCCACATCCCGATCCTCGGCGACATGGCGCTGATGGTGACGCTGGCGATGGCCGCCTTCGCCGTGCTGTTCGGCACGCGGCAGACCGACGCCACCGAGCACCAGCACGGACTGATGCTGGCGGTCGCAACCGAATCCATCATCAAGCTGATCGCCTTCCTTGCCGCCGGCATCTTCGTCACCTTCTGGATGTTCTCGCCACACGAATTGATCGAGCGCGCGATGAGGACGCCGGAGGCGGTGCGCGCCATCAACTATTCGCCGTCGATCGGCAACTTCCTCACCATGACGCTGCTGTCGCTCTGCGCGATCATGCTGCTGCCCCGCCAGTTCCACGTCAGCGTGGTCGAAAACTCCTCGGATGCCGAGGTCAGCCGCGCGCGCTGGCTGTTCCCGTTCTATCTCGTCGCCATCAATTTGTTCGTGATCCCGATCGCGCTTGCTGGCCTCGTCACCTTTCCGTTCGGCGCGGTCGAACCGGACATGTATGTGCTGGCGCTGCCGATGGAGGGCGGCGCGGGACTTCTCAGCGTCGCGGTCTTCGTCGGGGGGCTGTCGGCGGCGACCGCGATGGTGATCGTCGAATGCGTCGCACTCTCCATCATGGTCTCGAACGACCTCGTGGTGCCATTGGTGCTGCAGCGGCGGCCGGAGGGGCGCACCGGCGGCGCCGATTTCAGCGACTTCCTGCTGCGCTCGCGGCGGCTTGCGATCTTCGCCATCATGGTGATGGCCTATTTCTACTACCGCGCGCTCGGCAACACCCAGCTTGCGGCGATCGGCCTGCTCTCCTTTGCCGCCATCGCCCAGCTCGCGCCAAGCTTCTTCGGCGGGCTGCTGTGGCGGCGCGCCACCGCGCGCGGCGCCATCGGCGGCATGCTGGTCGGCTTCGCGGTGTGGCTCTACACGCTGTTCATCCCGAGCTTCATGGATTCCTCGACGGCGGGCATCCTGCTGCTCCAGCACGGCCCGTTCGGGATCGAGGCGCTGCGCCCGCAGGCGCTGTTCGGCGCCGACCTGCCGCCGCTGATGCACGGCGTGATCTGGTCGCTGTCGCTCAACATCCTGACCTATGTGCTACTGTCGCTGGCGCGGCGGCCATCTTCGATCGAGCTGGTGCAAGCCGATCTGTTCGTACCCAACACGCTCGCGCCGATCTCCCCGAACTTCCGCCGCTGGCGCACCACCGTCACGGTGCAGGACATCCAGACCACGGTCGCGCAATATCTCGGGCCCGACCGCGCCCGGCATTCGTTCGAGGCATTTTCGGTACGGCGCAATGTTCGCCTGGAATCCGGGGCGCCCGCCGATTTCGAGCTGCTGCAGCACGCCGAGCACCTGATCGCCTCTTCGATCGGCGCAGCCTCCTCGCGGCTCGTGATGTCGCTGCTGCTGCGCAAGCGGACGGTCTCGGCGAAAGCGGCGCTGAAACTGCTCGACGATTCCCACGCGGCGCTGCATTTCAATCGCGAGATCCTCCAGACCGCGCTCAACCATGTCCGCCAGGGCATCGCCGTGTTCGACGCCGACCTGCAGTTGATCTGCTCCAACCGGCAGTTCGGCGATCTCCTGAACGTGCCGCCGCATTTCATCCAGTTCGGCACGCCATTGCGTGAAATCCTGGAATTCATGGGTGTGAGCGAGCCGGACAATCCGGTCGAGCGCGAAGCCATGCTGGAGCGGCGGCTCGCGGCTTACACCACCGACGGCGAGCCTTATCTCGAGCGCCTGCCCGACCGCCACATGGTGATCGAGATCTTGACCAACCGCATGCCCGGCGGCGGCTTCGTCATCACCTTCACCGATGTCACCCCCACGTTCGAGGCCGCCGAAGCGCTGGAGCGCGCCAACGCGACGCTCGAAAAGCGGGTGCGCGACCGCACCGAGGAGCTGACCCGGCTGAATTCCGAGCTGGCGCTGGCCAAGAGCGCGGCCGAGGACGCCAGCATCTCCAAGACGCGCTTCCTAGCGGCGGCCAGCCACGACATCCTCCAGCCCCTGAACGCGGCGCGGCTCTATGTCACCAGCCTGGTCGAGCGCCAGCACAGCGGCGAGGAGACGCGGCTGGTCGAGAACATCGACGAATCGCTCCAGGCGATCGAGGAGATCCTCGGCGCACTGCTCGACATATCGCGGCTGGACGCCGGCGCGATGACGACCTCGATTTCGAGCTTCAAGATGGCCGATTTGATGCGCTCGCTCGAGATCGAGTTTGCGCCGATCGCGCGCGCCAAGAACCTCGAGCTCGCCTTCGTGCCCTGCTCGCTGCCGGTCGAGTCCGATCGGCTGTTGCTGCGGCGCCTGCTCCAGAACCTGATCTCCAACGCGATCAAATACACCCCGCGCGGACGCGTGCTGGTCGGCTGCCGCCGCCAGGGCCCTTCGCTGAAAATCTGCGTCTACGACACCGGCGTCGGCATCCCCCCGGTCAAGCGCGGCGAGATCTTCAAGGAATTCCACCGCCTCGAACAGGGCGCGCGGATCGCCCGCGGCCTTGGACTCGGCCTCTCGATCGTCGAGCGTCTTGCACGCGTGCTCAAGCACGGCATCGCCATCGACGGCAACAAGAGCGGCGGCTCGGTCTTCTCCGTGACAGTGCCGACAGCCAAGGCGATCACCCACACCGCGGCCGTCACCAGCGCGACACCGCTGGCGCGTAGGCCGATCTCGGGCGCCCTCATCGTCTGCATCGAGAACGACGCAGCGATCCTCGACGGCATGCGCACGCTGCTGAAGGCCTGGGACGCCGAGGTCATCGCAGTCGCCGACCCCGAGGGCGCGATCGCCGCGATCGAAGGCGCGGGCCGCCGCGTCACCGGCCTGCTGGTCGATTATCACCTCGATCGCGGCAACGGCATTGCCGCCATCCGCGACATCCGCCGCCGCTTCGGCGACGGCATCCCCGCGATCCTGATCACCGCCGACCGCAGCCCCGCGGTGCAGGTCGCCGCGCGCGAGGAAAATGTCGCGGTGCTCAACAAGCCGGTGAAGCCGGCCTCGCTGCGCGCCCTGCTGGGACAGTGGCGCACGCAGCAGATGGTGGCGGCGGAGTGAGACGCGGTCAGTAGTCGGTCGAGACGCTGAGCGCGCGCCACCTCTCGAGCTCTTCGAGGCGTTGCCGGTCCGTCGCCGCGATGGCGTTCACGGCGTCGCTGCCGAACGCGATCCGCAGCGGCGGGCTGTCCATGTCGACCAGCTCCAGCACGACGGCGGCGGCCTTCGCCGGATCGCCCGGCTGGCGGCCGTCGTAATCGCGCTGCATCCTGACGGCCGCACCAACGACGGCATCGTACTCCGCCCGCCCTTCGCCGGTCGCATGCGCGGCCTGCGCAAAGCCCGTGCGGAAGCCGCCGGGTTCGACGATCGTCACGTGCACGCCGATCAACGCCATCTCGCGTGCCAGCGATTCCGAAAAGCCCTCGATGCCCCATTTCGCGGCCGAGTAGGCCGCGCGTGCGGGAGCTCCGATCCGTCCGCCGACGGATGAGAATTGCACGATATGCCCGCGGCGCTGCCGGCGCAGCACGGGGATCGCCGCCTTGGTGACGATGATGGTGCCGAGCAGATTGACCTCGATCTGCTGACGGAACGAGGCCAGGCTCGTGTCCTCGACCGATCCGAGATCGCCATAGCCGGCATTGTTCACGACCACATCGACGCCGCCGAATGCCTCCACGGCGAGGCCGATGGCCGCTTGCGCGGCCGCCTCGTCGGTCACGTCGAGCGTTGCGAGCCGCAGTCTTTCCCCAAAGCGTTCCCGCAGCGATTCGAGCGGACCGAGATTCCGGGCAGTGGCAACCACCCGGTGGCCCGCCGCAAGCGCGGCTTCCGTGATGGCGCGTCCGAGCCCGCGCGAGCTGCCGCTGATGAACCAGATCTTTGACACGGCGGGCTCCTGACCGCTCAAGGCGCAAGCCGGGTGAAGACGTAATCGTGGCTCTTCGCGCGGGCGTCGTGACAGGCGAAGCAGGTGCGGTGCTGGGCCTCGTCGACCGGCTTGCCGTTGATGAAGCGGCCGAACCCCCAGCCACCGGTGGATGCATATTTCCTGGAATCCTTGACCATCACCTGAACCGTAGTGGCCGCGCCGGGGATCGTCGCGGATGCGAATTCCGGTGACTGTTTCCGTTTCCAGGCGCGCTTGACCAGAATGGTGCCATCGGGGAACGGAAGTTTTCCGGCCTGATAAGCATCGATCGCGGTCTGGTTGCCGACAACGGCTCGAAGCTCATCGAGCGGTGCCGCCTCTTCGGCGGGCGCGATCAGCTCCCACTGCTTGTAACCCGCAGGAATCGTGACGCCGAAGATCGGCGAGGCGTCTGCCGTATTGCCTTGTGCCGGCCCCTCGGCGAGAGCGATCGAGACCAGGTAGGGCACGCAAGTCAGGAGAACGACGAGAAGGAGCGCGGCAAGCGTGATAGCCGTGGCATGGAAGCGCTTCTTCTTTTCAGATTCGATGGACGTCATGACGTTCCTTCATGCTGGGAGCGCGGCATAGCCTCGGTCCAGCCGCGCTGGACCGAGGCATCGAATGAACGCTCAGGCGCCGTCGGCGTCGATGACGGCCTTGGCGAAGGCTTGCGGTGCCTCCTGCGGCAGATTGTGGCCGATGCCGCCGGTGATCAGGCGGAAGTCGTACCGGCCTGAGAACCTCTTGGCATAGGCGCTGGGGTCGGGATGCGGCGCGCCGTTGGCGTCGCCCTCCATCGTGATCGTCGGGATGCTGATCACCGGAGCTGCAGCGAGCTTCTTTTCGAGCTCCTCGTATTTGGCTTCGCCCTGGGCGAGCCCGAGCCGCCAGCGGTAATTGTGGATCGTGATGGCGACATGATCCTTGTTGTCCAGCGACGCCGCGCTCCGGCTAAAGGTCGCGTCGTCGAACTTCCATTGCGGCGAGGCGAGCTTCCAGATCAGTTTTGCGAAATCATGCGTGTACTTCTCGTATCCGGCGCGGCCGCGCTCGGTCGCGAAATAGAACTGGTACCACCATTGCAGCTCGGCCGACGGCGGCAGCGGCGCGTTGCCTGCGGCCTGGCTGGAGATCAGATAGCCGCTGACCGACACCAGCGCGCGGCAGCGATCCGGCCACAACGCAGCGATGATATCGGCGGTGCGCGCGCCCCAGTCGAAGCCGGCGATAACAGCCTTCTTGATGTCGAGCTTGTCCATCAGCGCGATGATGTCGACGGCCATGGCCGCGGGCTCGCCGTTGCGCGGCGTCTCGCTGGAAAGGAAATGCGTCGAGCCGTAGCCGCGCAGGTACGGTATGATCACGCGATAGCCGGCCTTTGCCAGGATCGGCGCGACATCGACGAAGGCGTGAATGTCGTAAGGCCAGCCGTGCAGCAGGATCGCCACGGGACCGTTCGAGGGACCTGCCTCCGCATAACCGACATTGAGGACGCCGGCGTCGATCTGCTTGATCGGACCGAACGACGCATTCGATGCGGACGGCTTCGGCGCGTCCGTTTCGGCACGGGCGAGGTCGATCACGCCGAGACCGACGGCGACGGTTCCCGCGGCGACGCCGAAAAATTTGCGGCGGTGCTGGTCGATGATCTGTTTCATGGTGGTGCTACCTTGTTGATGGTTGGTGATGTCCGTCAGATCAGCGCGACCGTGACGTCGATGTTGCCGCGGACGGCCTTTGAATAGGGGCAGGTCTGGTGCGCCTCATCGACGATGCCGCGCGCGATCTCGCGATCGAGGCCCGGCAGGCTGACGTTGAGGCGCGCGCTGAGCGAATAGGCGCCCTCGTCGAGCACGAGATCGATCTCCGCATCGATCGCGCATTTCCGAGGAAGCTCGATCTTGCGCTTGCGGGCCGCGATCTCCATCGCGCCTTCGAAGCAGGCCGACCAGCCGGCTGCGAACAATTGCTCAGGATTGGTGCCGATGCCTGTGCCGCCCGGCGGCGACAGCTTGACGTCGAGGCGACCGTCGGAGCTGCGCGATATGCCGTCGTGTCGTCCGCCGCTGGTATGGGTCCTGGCCGTGTAGAGCAGTTTTGCCGCTTGCGTCATGAAGGTCTCCTTGCCGTCGCGCAACTGACTAGCAGCGGCGGCGGCAGGACACCCGTTTGGACTTGTGAGAAGTTGTGAGGCCCCGGCGCGCAGCCCCGCCACGAGGCCTGCATCAGCGGTCTGATGCCGATGCAGGTGCGGCCTTGCCGGATTGCGATCATCTGGCTATCCGGTCGGTTTGAAAGGACCAAGATTTCGCCATGACCGAGCCGGCCGGCACCGCAACGGGAACCCTATCGTTCGGGCCATTCACCGTGACATCGCATGAAAGGCTCGTGATGCGCGACGGCGTCGCGCTGCCGCTCGGCGCGAAGGCCTTCGACACGCTGATCGCACTGATGTCGCGGCCGAACGAGGTCGTCAGCAAATGGGATCTGATGGCGCTGGTGTGGCCCGGCCTGACCGTCGAGGAAGCCAATCTGCGCTTTCACGTCGCAGCCCTGCGCAAGGCGCTCGGCGACGGCAAGGACGGCGCCCGCTACATCACCACGCTCTCCGGCCGCGGCTATTGCTTCGTGGCGCCGATCTCCAAGGCGGAAATCGCGGCAGAGCGGCGTCCCGCGCAGCGAACGGAATTACCGCCCGTCAAGCTGCCGAACCGGCTGCAACGGATGGTCGGGCGCGACGATGCGGTCGCCGCCGTCTCCGACAAGCTCATCGGCTCGCGCTTCGTCACGATCGTCGGCCCGGGCGGCGTCGGCAAGACCGCCGTTGCGGTGGCGATCGCGCACGACCTGCTCGAGACTTTCTCCGACGCCGCGCATTTCGTCGATCTTGCCGCGCTCAGCGATCCCGATCTCGTGATCACCTCGATCCTGCTGATGCTGGGCTTGCCGGCGCAGACCGACGATCCCCTGCCGGCATTGCTCGCGCATCTCGGCGACAAGCGGATGCTGCTGATCCTGGACAATTGCGAGCATGTCATCGCCGCCGCGGCGCCGCTGGCAGCCGAAATCTTTCACGCCGCACCGCATGTCCATATCCTCGCCACGAGCCGCGAGGCCCTGCGCGTCGAGGGCGAGCAGGTTTATCGATTGGCGCCGCTCGCCGTTCCGCCTGACAATCCCGGGCTGACCGCGGCTGCCGCGCAGACCTATCCCGCGCTTCAGCTCTTCCTCGAACGTGCCATGGCCGGCGGCGCGCAGATCGCGCTCGACGATGCCAATGCCGCGATCGTCGCCCGGATCTGCCGCAAGCTCGACGGCATGGCGCTGGCGATCGAGCTCGCCGCCGGCCGGGTCGAGGCCTACGGACTGGAACAGACGGCCGCACTGCTCGACGAACGCCTCAATCTGCTCTGGCAGGGCCAGCGCACCGCGCTGCCGCGGCAGAAGACGTTGCAAGCGACGCTGGACTGGAGCTACGGGCTCCTGTCCGACACCGAGCGTCTCGTGCTGCGCCGGCTTGCCGTCTTCGCCGGTCACTTCACCATCGACGCCGCGCTCGAAATCGTGCCGGACGAGCGCGTCGACCGCTCGCGCCTGTTCGACGCGATCGACAGCCTGGTCGCCAAGTCGATGGTCGCGCCGCGACCGGTCGGCGCCATGATGCGCTACCGTCTGCTCGACACGACGCGCGCCTATCTGCTCGAGATCGAGCCGGACGAGACCGCGCTCGCCGCCCGCCACGCAACCTACTACCGGCGATGGCTGGAGCAGGCCGGCACGACATGGGCGACAGTGCCGAGCGCCGACGAACGCGCGATCCATTTCTCCGCGCTTCACAACGTGCGCGCCGCTCTCGACTGGTGCTTCGGAACGGGCGGCGATGTCGGCATCGGCATTGCGCTCGCCGCCGCGGCGGCTCCGATCTTTCTCGCGATGTCGCTGCTGATCGAATGCCGACGCTGGTCGGAACGGGCGCTGCTTGCGATCGATCCGCCCTCGCGCGGCAGCGCCGAGGAAATGCACATCCAGGCCGCCCTCGGATTGACCTTGATGTTCACGCGTGGCGGCAGCGAAGCTGCGCGTGCCGCCCTGAGCAGGAGCCTGGCGATCGCCGAGGCGCGCGGCGACGCGCCGAACCAGCTCCAGCTGCTCGGCCGCATGCACATCTTCCACGAGCGGATGGGACAGTTCGACGCCGCGCTCGGTTATGCGCAGCAGAGCCTCACGGTCGCCGAGACGCTCGGCGATGCCGCCGCCATCGCCCTCGCCCATTCGCTGCTGGGTGTCTCCTTGCATTTGGCCGGCGAGCATCGCGACGCACTGAGCATGCTGGAGGCCGCCTGGCACGGGCCGGGCACGGAGCGGATCAGCACGGTCCACGGCTTCGATCACCGCAACCGGGCCGGCATCTCGCTCGCGCGCGAGCTTTGGTTGCAGGGCCGGCCGGCGGATGCGCGGCAACTGGCGCGGCAGACGGTCACCGAGGCCGCGCAGATGGACCATCCGATCACGCTCTGCATCGCGCTGATCTGGGCGGTCTCGATCGATCTCTGGAGCGGGGATCTCGACGGCGCGGAAGAGAACCTCGACCGCTTCATCGCACATGCCGAAACGCGCTCGATGGGCCCTTATCTCGCGGTCGGCCGCGGCGTCAAAGGCGAGCTGGCGATCCGGCGCGGCAACGCCGCTGGCGGCGTCGAGACGATACGGGCCTGTCTGCGCGAGCTCCACGACGCCGGCTACGAGCTGCTCACCACGACGTTCAACATCGCGCTCGTGCATGGCTTGCTGGCGCTCGGGCAGATCGAGCGGAGTGCGCGCCTGATCGACGACGCGATCGGCCTCGTCGAGCAGGGCGGCGATCATCTCTACATGCCCGAGCTGCTGCGCATGAAGGGCAATGTGTTGCTGTCACTGCCGGAGCCGAACCGTGGAGATGCCGAAAGCCACCTAATGCAGTCGTTGGAGCTGGGCCGTCGCAACGGCGCAAAAGCCTGGGAGCTGCGGGCTGCGATCGATCTCGCCGAGGTCCTTGCTGAACGTGGCCGGTGTGAGGAAGCGAAGCGGTTGCTGCAGTCGGCGCTCGAGGGCTTTGCCGAGGGCTCCGAGACTGCGGATATCGGGGCCGCCAAGAGGCTCCTGGGGTGACCCAGGTCGGCAGTGCGCACCGACGACGGCTTACCCCGTCGGGGTGCCCTGCTTCCACTGGCCCCCGGCGATCTTGGCCGCGGCAATCACCGCCTGCGTGCGGCTCTCGACGCCGAGCTTTTGCAGGATCGCCGAGACATGCGCCTTGATGGTGGCTTCGGAGACGCCGAGCTCGTAGGCGATCTGCTTGTTGAGCAGCCCTTCCGACAGCATCATCAAGACCCGGACCTGTTGCGGCGTCAGCGTCACCAGGCGGTCGCGCAGGCGCGTCATGTCGGGATCGGCGGCGGCCGATAGATCGGTGTCGGTGGGAACCCAGACGTCCCCCTCCATCACCTTGAGGATCGCGTCGCGCAAGGTCTCGACGCCGAATCGCTTCGGGATGAAGCCGGAGGCGCCGAAATCGAGCGAGCGGCGAATCGTGGCGCTGTCGTCGGAGGCCGAGACGATCACCACCGGGATGGCCGGGTACTGCGCGCGCAGATAGATCAGCCCGGAAAAGCCGGAGATCCCGGGCATCGAGAGGTCGAGCAGGACCAGATCGACGTCGGATGTCTGTTCCAGCAGCTTGGTGAGATCCTCGAACGATCCCGCCTCGTCGATCCTGGCCGAGGTCAGGACGCCCGCCACCGCTTGCCGCAACGCGTCGCGGAACAGGGGATGGTCATCGGCAATGACAAGATGGGTCGAAGGAGCGCTCATCGTTCTCTTGCTGGCATTCACACCGGGCCAGTAGGCCGGCCCGGGGCCTTGGTCAATTCTTTCCCGACCGGCCGTGGCATGCAAGTGGGCATTATCCCTTTGCGGGAACGGGGTTAACCCGTGGTCGAGCGCGATCGTGCCGGATTGAAAGGTCCGCGGCGTCAGGTGCGCGTCAGTGCGCAAGGCCGAAAGTCGTATTGGGGCGGGTTTCACGCCGATGTTACCTTGGAGCCAAGACCTGGGTTGATCCGGCATGACCGGATATCCGGGGCGCGAGGAAACGCATTTCGGGGAGCGACTCAACATGTCGACAATGGCTGTGTCTCAAGCGGGCGCGGGAGGGATGACGAAGGACGAACGGTTCGTCATTCTCGCCTCCTCGCTCGGTACCGTCTTCGAGTGGTACGACTTCTACCTCTACGGTTCGCTGGCCGGCATCATCGGCGCGCAGTTCTTCTCGGCCTATCCGCCGGCAACCCGCGACATCTTCGCGCTGCTGGCCTTCGCCGCGGGCTTCCTCGTCCGTCCGTTCGGCGCCATCGTGTTCGGACGCGTCGGCGACATCGTCGGCCGCAAATACACCTTCCTCGTCACCATCCTGATCATGGGTCTGTCGACCTTCATCGTCGGCCTGCTGCCCAATGCGGCGACCATCGGCATCGCGGCCCCGATCATCCTGATCGCGCTGCGCCTCGCCCAGGGCCTGGCGCTCGGCGGTGAATATGGCGGTGCGGCGACCTATGTCGCGGAGCACGCGCCGAACGGCAAGCGCGGCTATTACACCTCGTTCATTCAGACGACGGCCACGCTCGGCCTGTTCCTGTCCCTGCTGGTGATCCTGTTCACCCGCAGCGCGATCGGCGAGGCCGATTTCGCGGCCTGGGGCTGGCGCATCCCGTTCCTGGTCTCGGTGCTGCTGCTCGGCATCTCGGTCTGGATCCGGCTCCGCCTCAGCGAATCCCCGATCTTCCAGAAGATGAAGGACGAGGGGAAGAGCTCGAAGGCGCCGCTGACGGAAGCCTTCGGCAACTGGCAGAACGGCAAGCTCGTTCTGCTCGCGCTGCTCGGCGGCGTGATGGGCCAGGGCGTGGTCTGGTACACCGGCCAGTTCTACGCGCTGTTCTTCCTGCAATCGATCCTGAAGGTCGACGGCTATACCGCCAACCTCCTGATCGCCTGGTCGCTGCTGCTCGGCACCGGCTTCTTCATCGTGTTCGGCGTGCTCTCCGACAAGATCGGCCGCAAGCCGATTATCCTCGGCGGCTGTCTGATCGCGGCGCTGACCTTCTTCCCGATCTTCAAGATGATCACCACCAACGCCAACCCGGCGCTGGAAAAGGCGATCGAGTCGGTCAAGGTCGACGTGGTGGCGGATCCCGCGGGTTGCGGCGACCTGTTCAACCCGGTCGGCACCCGCGTCTTCAGCGCGCCCTGCGACACCGCACGCGCCTACCTGTCGGGCGCGTCGGTCAAGTACTCGACCTCTTCCGGCCCGGCCGGCTCCGGCGTGAAGGTGGTGGTCAACGGCAAGGACATCGCCTACGCCAACGCCAAGGACGGCAATCCCGCGCTGCTCGCCGCAGTGCAGGCAGCCGGCTATCCGAAGCCGGGCGATGCGGGCATCGTGAAGATGTCGCATCCGTTCGACATCTTCCGTCCGCAGGTGGCCGCGACCGTCGGGCTGCTGTTCATCCTGGTGATCTTCGTCACCATGGTGTACGGCCCGATCGCCGCGATGCTGGTCGAACTGTTCCCGACCCGCATCCGCTACACCTCGATGTCGCTGCCCTACCACATTGGTAACGGCTGGTTCGGCGGCCTGCTGCCCGCGACCGCCTTCGCCATCGTGGCTTCCACAGGCGATATCTATGCGGGTCTCTGGTATCCGGTCATCTTCGCATCGATTACCGTCGTGATCGGCTTCTTCTTCCTGCCCGAGACCAAGGACGTCGACATCAAGGCGACCTGATCGACAGCACCGATCGACACACGAACCGGCCGCGGTCTCCGCGGCCGGTTTTGTTTTGGGATCAGTGATTGCTGCCGATGAATTGCAGCACCACCTCGCGCCGGTGCGGGCGCTTGCGGTGCTCGATCAGGTAGATCGCCTGCCACGTACCGAGCGCGAGCTTGCCGTTCAGGATCGGGACCTGAAGCGAGGCCCCGGTTAGCATCGTCTTGATATGCGCCGGCATGTCGTCCGGTCCCTCGGTGTCGTGCATCCAGCCGCCGTTTTCAGGCGCGAGCCTGGACAGCGACGTGGTGAGATCGACGAGCACGGACGGATCGGCGTTCTCCTGGATCGTCAGCGAAGCCGAGGTGTGCCGGATGAACAGCGTCAGCGCGCCATCGCGCGCCTGAACCTCATTGATGAACTTCGCGGCTTCGCTGGTGAGATCCGTGAAGCCGCGGCCGGGCGTCTGCACGGTCAGCAGTGACGATGCGACGGTGGTGGCTTGCACCGACGATGGCGCCGAGCGCGTGACGGATTTGCCTGATGTCATGAAAGATCTCTCAACTCGGAATGCCGCCGTAGGGTGGGCAAAGGCGCGTAGCGACGTGCCCATGTCTTCTTACGTCACGGTGGAAACATGGTGGGCACGGCGCAAGAACGCCTTTGCCCACCCTACGGCAGCTCAACGCATGGATAACGCGAAGGGGTCCTCAAATCTTCCCCGAGACGTCCTTCTGCACGCGGTTGGCCATGTCGATCAGCCGGCGCCAGGCCTTTTCCAGGAACGACATCACCCGATCGACATCCTGGTCGCTGGGCAGCGGAATCTCGATCTTGCGGTCCCCCTCGGCGACCTTCGGGTCCTTCTTGAGCGGATCGGATTTCGGCATCGCCTCGTCGATCTTGCCTGACACGGTCGGCCCCGCCGCGATCTGCCCCTTCAGCTTCTCGACTTCGGCCTGGAGCCGGCCGATCTCGGCGTCGAGCGCGGTGCGTTCGTCGGGCACCGCGTAGCAGGCCCAGCCGGCGCCGTTCTTGGTGCAGGTCGATACCGTGCCGGTGCGGGTGTCGAGCCGCAGCACGCCTTCGGGGATGGGCGTCATGCTGTAGCGGCCGTTTTCGCTGTCGGGCGCGGACTGTGCAGCAACGAGGCCGCCGCCGATGGTCATCATCGCGGCGAATACTGCCGCTACAAGCCATGATGCTGTGGTTGAATTTGCTGGTCTCATCGCGCTCTCCGCCATGGCGCTTCTGTGGCTTCTCTTCAATTCTACACCCCGGCGAGGCGATCTGCCGCCCAAAACGCGCCACCGATATCAACGATCGCGGCAATCCCTTTGATCCCGCCAGCAGGACGAAATGGTGGTCGCATTCGCCGATCATGAAGAGAGCTGCTGCGGTGCGGCGTCACGCTGTGTGCAGCGTTGCCGTGCGTGCCAATATCATCAAGTAAATCAGATACATAATAGAACGCGACGCAATCGTGACTTGGCTTGACTTGATTATGGGCCATCAGTATGGTCCGCGCGGCTTTTGAGGGTGGCGGGCGTAATTTCCATTCAGCCGCGGCGTTTCGGGTCTTCGTTGCATGACACAGGGCACGGGACACGGCGAGAATGGGGATCGCGATAGATCGTCCGAGGAAGCTGCGCTTTCCGAACGGCTCGGAAATCTTGATCAGCGGTTGTCCGAATTCCGGGACCGACGAATCAAGACCGAGCAACCCGCAGGTGACGGTGAAGACAGAGCGGCCAGAGCTTCGGCGATGGCGCTTGGTTTCCGGTTATCCTCCGAGTTGGTCGCCGGGGTCGTTGTCGGAGCGGGGATTGGCTGGGGTTTCGACCGCTTGCTGTCGACGTCGCCTTTCGGATTTATCGTGTTCCTGCTGCTGGGCTTCGTGGCCGGCGTGGTGAATGTGGTGAGAACGGCAGGCGCGGGTCAAAACAGGCGCGGTGATTCTTAAGCGATCCGCACCAACAGAGGAATGATCGTGCCGGCCATGCCGGTACGGGCCGGCCCGGCCGGCAGACCGAGACCCGCCGGCATTGCCCGGCAGACCAAGAGATGCCGCGCTGATGAAAATCGACCCGATCCACCAGTTCAACATCGAGCCTCTCTTCACCCTGGGCCATATCGGCAATCACACGATCGCCTTCACCAATTCGTCGCTCTACATGCTGGTGGCGGTGGCGATCATCTCGTTCCTGATGCTTGCCAGTGGCACGCAGCTGGTTCCCGGGCGCCTTCAGTCGGTCGCCGAGATCTCCTACGAATTCGTCGCCTCGACCATCCGTTCGACTGCCGGCGCGGAAGGCATGAAGTTCTTCCCGCTGATCTTCTCGCTGTTCATGTTCATCTGCGTCTCGAACCTGGTCGGCATCATCCCCTATACCTTCACGATCTCGAGCCATCTGATCGTGACGGCCGCGCTCGCGCTTTTGGTCTTCTTCACCGTGCTGATCTACGGCGTCGCCAAGAACGGCCTGAAATTCTTCTCGATCTTCGTGCCTCACGGCGTCCCCGGCTACATCCTGCCGCTCGTGATGTTCATCGAGATCCTGTCGTTCTTCCTGCGGCCGGTCTCCCACAGCGTCCGTCTGTTCGCCAACATGCTGGCCGGCCACATCGCGCTCAAGGTTTTCGCGGGCTTCGTCGCCATGCTCGGCTTCTCGCTCGGCGCGCTGGGCTGGGTCGGCGGCGTGCTGCCGCTGGCGCTCACGGTCGCGCTGTACGCTCTCGAGATTCTGGTCGCGTTCCTGCAGGCCTATGTGTTTGCGATCCTGACCTGCATCTACCTGAACGACGCCATTCATCCGGGACACTGAGCGGTCCGGGGAATTTCCACCCACAACCCAATCTTTCTTCCAAGGAGTCTAAAATGGATCCGGCAGCAGCAAAACTTATCGGCGCGGGCATCGCATGCATCGGCATGGGCGGCGCGGGCGTCGGCGTGGGCGTGATCTTCGGCAACTACCTTGCCGCAGCCGTTCGCAATCCGTCGGCCGCTCAGGGCCAGTTCGGCAACCTGATCTTCGGCTTCGCCGTGACCGAAGCGCTTGGCATTTTCTCGCTGCTGATCGCGCTGCTGCTGCTGTTCGTTCCGCTCTGAGGACGATGTTTCGCGCCGCTTCGACCGAAGCGGCGCGCATGACGGCAACAGGAGTAATCCATGGCTGAGAGTCATGGCGGGGCGAAAAGTCTGGCGGCGGGCGCCCACACCGAGTCCGAAGGCGGTCACGGTGGCGGTTTTCCGCCTTTCGAGAGCGGCACCTATGCTTCGCAGCTGGTGTCACTCGCGATCTTCTTCGTCGCGCTTTACGTGATCGTGTCCAAGCTCGCTCTGCCGCGCGTCGGCGGTGCGATCGAGGCACGTCAAAACAAGATCGAGGGTGACCTCGCCGAAGCGCAGAAGCTGAAGGACCAGTCCGACGCGGCGCTGAAGGCCTACGAGGGTGAGCTTGCTTCGGCACGTTCGCGCGCGCAGGCGATCGGCAACGAATCCCGCGACAAGGCGAATGCGCAGGCGGAAGCCGAGCGCAAGGCGCTTGAAGAGCAACTGGCGGTCAAGCTCGCCGAGGCGGAAAAGACCATCGCCTCGACCCGCACGACGGCCATGAGCAACGTCCGCGGCATCGCGGCCGATGCGGCAGGCCAGATCGTGCAGCAGCTCACCGGTATCGTTCCGGACGCAGCCTCAGTCAGCACTGCCGTTGACGCGTCCTTGAAGGGTTAGTCGATATGTTCTTCGATCCTGAAACCTGGGTCGCCATCGCCTTCGTGATCCTGATGGTCCTGTTCGGCTATCTCGGGGTCTTCAAGAAGGTGACGACTGCGCTCGACCACCGCGCCGACCGCATCAAGGCCGAGCTCGACGACGCGACGCGCCTCAAGCAGGAAGCGGCCAAGGTGCTCGCCGACTACAAGGCGCGCAGTGCCACGGCCGAGCGCGAGGCTGCCGACATCATCGCCAACGCCAAGTCCGAAGCCGAGCGCATCGCGACCGAGGCCAAGGCGAAGATGGAAGACTTCGTCGCCCGCCGCACCAAGACCGCGGAGAGCAAGATCGCGCTCGCCGAGGCCCAGGCGGTGGCCGATGTCCGCGCCGCAGCCGCGGAAGCCGCCGTCCAGGCCGCCTCCACGATCCTGTCGCAGTCGGTCAAGGGCCAGGTCGCCGACGACCTGCTCGCCAAGGGCATCAACGAGGTTCGGCAGAAGCTGAACTGAGGGTTTTGCCTTCATCAATCAAAAAGCCGGCGCGCGAGCGCCGGCTTTTTTGTTGGGCAGGCCTGTAGCCGCAAATCAGGTGTCGTCACCCGCGAAGGCGGGTGATCCAGTATTCCAGAGACAGCAATGGGATACGGAGAAGCCGCGGCGTACTGGATGCCCCGCCTTCGCGGGGCATGACAGCGAAGCTTGTGGTTACCTATTTCTTCTTCGGCCTTGCCTTCGGCTCGGGCGAGAGCGCCTGCGGGTCGAAGCCGACATAAAAGATGTAGGAATCGGCGATCTTGGCCGAGGGCACCGGATAGGCCAGATCCTCGGCGATGAAGGTGAAGGGCACGCTGCCGCCCTCCGACATCTCGACCGTGGTCCGGTACGCCTTCGAGGCGATCACCTTCTCGCCGACGCCGCCCTGCACCACGGCAATGCGCAAGGGCACCTCGACGGTCGCAGGCGCACCGGCGGGACCGGCGATGACACGGCCCTGGATGCCGATCCGGGCCGTGATATCGCCGCCATTCCGGGTACATTCACGCGCCATCTTGGTGATCGTGGCCTGGAAGCGGATCTCATTGCCGACGGCCGGCTTGCCGGCGGCGCCGACCGCGTAGGTCGAGGCCCCGGCGCGCACCGTGACCTGCGGACAATCGACGTCGTCAGCCGCCGGCTGGCCGGGTGCCGGCGCCGGCGCGGGCTGGGCCGGCTCGTCGGACTTGCCGCCGAACAGGCTCTTGAAGCGGTCGGTGAGCGACTGGGCCGCCACTGGCGAGACGGAGGCGAGCGCAACCGACAACGCCAGCGCGATCCCCGTCCCCCGCCGCAACGCATTCCGCGATGACCGAAGCTTCTTCACCATCAACGCCCATACTCCATGACCATCCTCCAGCCGATCGCCGGCAGGCCAGCGGTTTATATCGCCAAAATCGGCGAACCCAAGGCAGCAAACAAGGAGACTTTGGCAGCACGAGCGGCAGCTCAGCCGCGGAAATCCTCGTGCAGCAGGCCGAACAGCAGGTGGTCCTGCCAGACCCCGTTGATGCAGAGATAGCGGCGCGCCAGGCCCTCGCGGGAGAAGCCACACTTCTCCAGCACCCGGATCGACGGCGCATTGGTTGGGATACAGGCGGCCTCGACCCGGTGCAGATTGAGCTCGCCGAACAGCGTCGGCAGCAGCACCCGGAGCGCCGCCGTCATGTAACCGCGATGGGCATGAGGCTTGCCGACCCAATAGCCGATGGTGCCGGCCTGGACGATGCCGCGGCGGACATTGGCGAGCGTGATGCCGCCGACCATGGCGCCATCGAGCTCACGGAAGATCAGAAAGGGATAGGACCGGTCCGCGGCGATGTCCTCGGAATAGCGCCGCAGGCGGCGGCGGAAGCCGGACCGGGTCAGGTCGTCCGACGGCCAGATCGGCTCCCAGGGCGTGAGGTAGTCGCGGCTGGACTCCCGCAAATGCGCCCACTGTATGAAGTCCGACATCTGCGGCGCGCGCAGCAACAGGCCGTTGCCGCGCGGCGCGAGGGCGGCGGGTCCACTGGATGGCAGGCGAAACAGGGCCATGGTGATGCTTCCCGGGGCAGATCAGCCCGTGCGCGGCTCCTAATGCAGCCGCGCCTTGGCACGTGCCCGGGTCAATCCTTCCGCAAAAGATACCGCCGTGTCCAGACCCCTGCCACTGCCCAATGCGACAACTGCAGGGCGGCTCCGCGAAAGCAGCGCACGCGCGGCATCCCGGGTTGATTCGACGCTGACGGCGTCGATCCGGGCCACCAGTTCCTCGACCGTCTGCGGCCGGCCATAGGCCAGCACATGCCGGGCCAGCTGCTCGGCGCGGGACGAGCAGCTCTCCAGCGCCATCAGGAGGCCCGCCTTCATCTGCGCCTTGGCCCGCGCGATCTCGGCCTCGGTCAGCGTCTCCACCGAATCATTCATGATATCGACCACGACCTCCATCATCTCCGGCGCGTCGGCCGGATCGGTGCCGGTGTAGAGGCCGAAGAAGCCCGTGTCGGTGTAGGGCGCGTGGAACGAGTAGATGGAGTAGCAGAGGCCGCGCTTCTCGCGCACCTCCTGGAACAGCCGCGACGACATCCCGCCGCCGAGGATGTTGGTGAAGACCTGGAGCGAGAACAACGACAGATCGCTCTGCGGCACGCCTTCCAGCGCCAGCGTCAGATGCGCCTGCTCGAGCTCGCGATGCACCACCTTGGCGCCGCCTTTGCCGAACTGGGCGGCTTGCGGCTTCGGACCCGGCGTCCCTTCGAAGCTCGCAAAGCGCTTCTCGACCTCGGCGACGACCTGCTTGTGATTGACCGCGCCGGCTGCCGCCACCACCATGTCGGGGCCGCGATAATGCGTCGACAGATAACTGCGCAGCATGTCGCGGTTGAAGGCGCGCAAGGTCTTGGCGGTGCCGAGCAGCGAGCGGCCCATCGGCTGGTCGGGATAGCAGAGCTCGTTGAGATGCTCGAACACGACGTCGTCGGGCGTGTCCTGCGCGGCACCGATTTCCTGCACGATGACGTTCTTCTCGCGCTCGAGCTCGTCGGGCTCGAATGCGGGATTGGCAAGGATGTCGGCGAGCACGTCGAGCGCGAGCGGCACGTCGGCCTTCAGCACCCGCGCATAATAGGACGTGGTCTCGGTCGAGGTGCCGGCATTGAGGTCGCCGCCGACCGCCTCGATCTCCTCGACGATCTCGCGCGAGGAGCGCTTGGTCGTGCCCTTGAACGCCATGTGCTCGAGCAGATGCGAGATGCCGTGCTCGTTCGGCTTCTCGTCGCGCCCGCCAACGCCGGCCCAGACGCCGAGCGCCGCGGTCTCGAGATGGGGCATCTCGTCGGTGACGACGGTCAGGCCGGAGGCAAGCTTGGACATCTCGACACTCATCCGGCAACTCCCTGTTTTGCGGCCCGGCTGACCGACAGCACGAACCGCTCGACCTCGGCCTGATCGTTCTTCATCACCTTCATGTGTTCGGATTTGGTCATGAGACCGTCGAGCCAGGCCGGCAATTGCGGCCGCTGGCCGCAGGCTGCCTCGACCGCATCGGGGAATTTGGCCGGATGGGCGGTGGAGAGCACGATGCTGGGCACCGTCGTATCGGTGGTGTCGCGGTCAGCGACAGCAAGCGCGACCGCAGTATGGGGATCGACCAGTTCGCCCGCCTCGCGCCAGGCGGCGCGGATCGCGGCTGCGGTTTCGGTCTCGTCGGCCCGGCCGGCGTCGAATTCTTCACGGATTGCGGCCAGCATCGCGTCAGGCAATACGAAGCGCCCCGACTGCTTTAGCGAGTCCATCAGACGGCGCACGCCGGCCGCATCGCGCCGGCCGGCCTCGAACAGCAGCCGCTCGAAATTCGAGGAGATCTGGATGTCCATCGATGGCGACGCGGTGGCGTGCACCTCGCGCACCTCGTAGATCCCGGTCTTGAGCGTGCGCGCCAGGATGTCGTTGACGTTGGCGGCGATGCGCAGCGTGCGCACCGGCAGCCCCATCCGCTTGGCGACATAACCGGCAAAGATGTCGCCGAAATTTCCGGTCGGCACGACGAAATCCACCGTGCGCGCCGGCGCACCGGCGGCGACGGCGGAGGTGAAGTAGTAGACCACCTGGGCGACGATGCGCGCCCAGTTGATGGAGTTGACGCCGGAGAGCGAGGTCGCATCGCGGAAGCGATGGTTGTTGAACATCCCCTTCACGAGCGCCTGGCAGTCGTCGAAATTGCCCTCGATGGCGAGTGCATGGACGTTGGCCGCGCCCGTGGTCGTCATCATCCGCTGCTGCACTTCGGAGATGCGCCCGTGCGGGAACAGCACGATGAGATCGACATTCTCCAGGCCCGCGAACGCGTCGACCGCGGCGCCACCGGTGTCGCCGGAGGTCGCGACCACGATGGTGGTGCGCTGGCCGCGCTTGGCGAGCACGTGGTCCATCAGCCGCGAGATCAGCTGCATCGCCACGTCCTTGAAGGCGAGCGTCGGGCCGTGGAACAGCTCCAGCACGAATTGATGCGGCGTCATCTGGCGCAGCGGCACCACCGCCGGATGGCGGAAAGTAGCATAGGCCTCGTTCGCCATGCGGCCGAGTTCGGCATCCGAAATCTCGCCGCCGGCGAACGGACGGATCACGTCGACTGCGACCTCCCAATAGGGGCGGCCGAAGAAGCCAGCGATGACCTCGGTCGAGAGCTGCGGCCAGGTCACCGGCACATACAGGCCGCCGTCACGGGCAAGCCCAGTCAGCATCACGTCGCAGAAGCCGAGTTCTGGGGCCTCGCCCCGGGTCGAGATATAGCGAGTCAAACTGCCCTCCAAAGGCCGGCCGGCCTTGAGCCAGATCCATAAGCCTTTGATTTCATGAAACTACTTGTTAACGGCCAGAGGCGTTGGGCCACCATAAAGTGTTTTGCGGCATCGGGAAACCGCTTCCCGCCTGTGCCCCGCTCAACGAAAAAGAGCTGCGGCGATGCCGCAGCCCTCTCTTGGAAGGTCTGTCGTTGATATGTGCAGACCCGGTTTGCCTCGTGCGGGTTGCCGGCCCGCCAAAACTGTCGGCCAAGTTCTCGGCGCCCGTCACGAAATCGTCAAGAGCCAAAACGGCGGGGGCAAGAAAATGTTCCTATTTTTCCCGGCGCGGTTCGCGTTTCGCAAAGGCATTCCTGCGAGCGCCCGCGCGCCATTGCTTCTTTTTCCCGTAATTTCGGGTGGTTCAGGAACGAATATCACGCCGGCCCATTGTGTCGGCGGATGGTGTCGGCGCTGTCCATGCATTGCCCGGCTACGCGCCGAGACCCTATCCGCCCGGCCGGACCGGCTGCATCCTGGAGCAGCCGGTTCGGTGCCGGGCCGCCAGTGCCCCGGGCGTCAGCTCATCCCGATTTCCACCGCGATCCTGATCAAATCGGAATGGTTCTTGGCGCCGAGCTTCTGCTTGAGCAGGGACGTGGTGTTGGCGACCGTCTTGTAGGAGATGCCGAGCGCCTCGGCGACCTCGACGATCTTGTCGCCACGGCCGAGCAGGCGGAGAATCTCGAGCTCCCGCGGCGTCATCTGCGAGGCCGGATTGGCCTTGATCGCTGCACCGGAGAACGTGACCGCCTCCGCGAGCTGCGGCGAGATGAAATTGTCGCCGGCGACCACCTTGCGCACCGCCTTGAGCAGAATCCGGGGATCGTCGCCCTTGGAGACATACCCCTGCGCGCCAAGCTCGACCGCCCGCACCACGAAGGCCGGATCGTCGTTCATGCTGAACATGATGATCTTGGCATCAGGGTCGTCCTTGCGGATTCGCCGCATCAGCTCGAAGCCGGAGACGTCGGGCAGGCTGATGTCGATGACGGTGACGTCGGGCCGCTTGCTGATATAGGCGCGATGCCCGGATTTGGCGTCGGTCGCCTCGTCGATACGGATCGAGTGGTCGGACGCGAAAAGGGTGCGGCATCCTGACAGCACCACGGGATGGTCGTCGACGATCAGAACTCGGGTTGCCGGCTTGGCGGTATCTTGCATCGCGCACTCTCTTGTTTTTCGACTCATAGACCGGCGGGAACAAATGGAAAGAGAAAATCCCGCCAATGCGCGTTAGAATTGACCTAATGTGGCAGCGGCTCTCGTTCAGAACACAATTGTTTCTTCCGCTCGGCTTGAGCTTCCTTGCCGCTTTGGTCATGGGCGGCGTGCTGCTCCAGGGCTTCGCGACGGGGCAGCTTGCCGACGAGAATGAGCCGGGCCGACGCTCGACCCGGACGGTCGCCGAGGCACTCAACAACAGCCTGAAGGCCTCGGACGACCCGCGGAAGATACTCGACGCATTTGTCCATTCTTTGGACAACTCCTCGGATATTCAATTCCGTTCAGTGGAAGCAGGTCCAGCCCCCTCTCCAAAGGACAGCCTGCGTGATCTGCATGGCGTGCCGCATTGGTTCGTGGACCTGATCGCCATCCCGGAGATGGACGCCGCATCTCCCGTCATCATCGACGGCAGGCGTGTCGGCGACATCGTGTTCATGCCGGACCTGTCAGCCGATCTGTTCGAGAAATGGATCGGCTTCCTGGCGCTGACGAGCCTCATCGCCGTGCTGATGATGCTGACTGGGACCATTGCCTATCTCTTTGCGGGATCGGTGCTGCGTCCCCTGCAAGATCTCGGCGCAGGCCTCACGCGAATCCGGCGCGGCGATTATGCAACGCCTATCCCGATCGCAGGACCGCAGGAGATCCGGCAGAGCTGCGAGGAAGCCAATGCGCTGGCGATGACGCTCGCGCAATTGAGTCAGGATAATCGCGACCTGCTGCACCGCCTGGTGTCGCTCCAGGACGACGAGCGGCGCGATCTCGCGCGCGAGCTGCACGACGAGCTCGGACCGCTATTGTTCGGCATCCGCGCCAGCACGATCGCGCTGAGCGAGACCTCGGGAAATCTCGGCAACCCGGCGCAGGAGGTGATGCGCTCTGTCGAGGCGCTCCAGCAGACCAACCGCCGCATCCTCGACCGGCTGCGGCCGCTCTACATCGAGGAATTGGGGCTCGAGACCAGCGTGCAGACGCTGCTCCAGAACTTTCGCAGACAGGCGCCGCATATCAGCCTGACGGCCACGATCGATCCTGGTCTGAACGAGATCGACCGACCGCTGGCCCAAACCGTCTATCGCTTGATCCAGGAGGCGCTGACGAACGTGCTGCGCCACGCCGGGGCGAACAACGCCCATGTGCTGGCGACCATTGCCGGCGAGGTGCTCACGATTGAGATCTCCGACGACGGCGGCGGCTTTCCCGCCGACAACGTCTTCGGCCGCGGCCTGACGGGCATGCACGAGCGCGTGCGCGCGCTCAGCGGATCGCTGTCACTGCTGCGCGCCGACGAGCGAACCTATGTGCGCTGTCGCCTGCCGGTCGAGACGGCGCGAGACGCGCCGGCGGCCGGCTAGCACACACCATCGGCATGCGGGGACTGCCGCGCCGGCTCGCACAGGGTGCTGTAGATCTTGCCTTCGGGACTGAAGCGAAACGAGGCGTGGATACGCAGCGAGCCCGCGACGGAATATTCAAGATCGATGCCATGCGGCACTGGATTGATCTCCTCAAGACCGAAGCCTGCCGACGAGAAGGTGCTGAGCCGCGGTCCCCAATAGGTTTCGAGCTCGCGCCGCCCGCGATAATGTCGCTTGCCGTTGCACATGCATTCGACCCGGGCGTCGTCCGCATAGAGATCGAGGAGCGTCGCGAGGTCGCCCTTCCGGCAGGCGTCCACCCAGTCGACGACAATTCCCATCTGGTCGAAATCGCTCACACCAAAATCCTGTCTGCCGCGAAAAATTTGCGTGCGGCTTAGGACCACCCTCGTGAATATGTCCTGAATAATAAACCCCGGGCGATACCGGGATCCCTCCAGGAACCTACGGAAAATTTCAGGTCGGGTGCCGCCGTCCCCTCGCCCAGACGCCGAATGCGATCAGCACCGCGCCGGCGAGCGCGAACCAGGTGATGGCGTATTGCAGATGATCGTCCTTCAGATGCACGTCGAGCGGGCCGGGACGCGGAATGCCGTTCTCCGGCACCGGCCGCTCCAGGTCGATGTAGAACGGCGCGACCGTGCCCCAGCCGAGCGCCCGGGACATGGCGAGATGATCGCGGGTGAACCACAGCCGTTTGTCACGCTCAGCGTCAGGCATCAGCACGCTGGCTGTTTCGGGGAAACGGACGTAGCCGGTCAACATCGCCGGCTTATTGGTAATGAGTCGCGCGACCGCCCGATCCTGCAGGGCGCGGTCCTGTTGGGTGTTCGGCACGAAGCCCGCGTTGACCGCGACCATATCGCCGCCAGGCAGCCGTGCGGGAAGGAAAGCCCAGGTGCCGGGGCCGGAAATGTCGGAGCGGATGGCGGAGCCGGAACTGTAGACCATCGCATCCAGACGGGACTCGTAGGTCGCCGCAAATGTGACCCGACGGAATTCGTCCCGCTCCGGCGTCAGCGTGCTCCATTGCGACGGCGGCGGCAACGCAACAGGTGCCGCCGCGAGACGCTCGGTCAATGCGGCGATCAACTGATGTTTCGCGACGCGGCGCTGCAATTGCCAGACGCCGAGCGCGACCAAGACGGCGGCCAGGAAAAGCGTGAACAGCGCGAAGCCGGCCACGCGGGGCTTGCGCGCGGTCTCGTTCATTTCGCGCGGTCGACCAGCCGGCCCGGCGCCGCCTTGTGGTGGAATTGCAGCGCGATCAGCAGCGACTTCATCGCGCGCAGCGGCAGGAGCGTGGTCGCGAGGATGAGCGGCAGCCAAAGCGCGGCATGCAGCCAGTACGGCGGCTGGTATTTGACCTCGACGATCAGCGCGCACGCAACGACGATCCCGCCGGCCAGCATGATGATGAAGATCGCAGGACCGTCGCCGGAGTCGATGAAGGCATAGTCGAGGCCACAGCGGTCGCAGCTGGGCGCGAGCGTCAGGAAGCCCGCATAGAGCTTGCCCTGGCCGCAGCGCGGGCACTTGCAGGCAAGCCCGCGCAGCGCGCTTTGCAGGACGGTCGTCTCGGGCTCGGATGGGCCGGCGGTATCGTTCATGATCACGGACTCTAGAACATTATCGGTTCTGATTGAATCAGAACCGAAGCTCTAGATTCTTGTTTTGACGCGTTTTCTTCACGCGAACCGGTATCCGCTTCGCTCGAAAACGCTCAATCACAGTTTCCGCCGAAGCTTCCGGCGGCCCAAAAGCGAAAGGGCGGCCCTGCGGCCGCCCTTTCTGATCGATCCAATGCGGCTCAGTGCGCGCCGTGGGCCATGGTCTCGGCGCCGTGTCCCCACACATAGATGCAGAGGAACAGGAACAGCCAGACCACGTCGACGAAGTGCCAGTACCAGGCGGCGAACTCGAAGCCGAGGTGCTGTGTCGGGGTGAAGTGGCCGGCATAGGCGCGGAACAGGCAGACCAGCAGGAAGATGGTGCCGACCAGCACATGGAAACCATGGAAGCCGGTCGCCATGAAGAAGGTCGCGCCATAGACGTTGCCGCCGAACGAGAACGCCGCGTGGCTGTACTCATAGGCCTGCACGCAGGTGAAGAGCGCGCCCAGGATGACCGTGAGGATCAGCCCGTACTTCAGACCCTTGCGGTCGCCTTCCAGCAGCGCGTGGTGCGCCCAGGTCACCGTGGTGCCGGAGGTGAGCAGTATCAGCGTGTTCAGGAGCGGCAGATGCCAGGGATCGAAGGTCTCGATGCCATGCGGCGGCCAGGTGCCGGGCACGGCGCAGGCGCCGGCCGCGGTGCCGAGACCGCAGCCGAACACGGCGTCGCGCGTGGCGTGGACGGCGTCGGCCGGGAACAGCGCTGCGTTGAAATAGGCCCAGAACCAGGCGACGAAGAACATCACCTCGGAAGCGATGAACAGGATCATGCCGTAGCGGTGATGCAGCTGCACGACGCGGGTGTGATCGCCCTTGTACTGGGCTTCCTTGATCACATCGGCCCACCAGCTCGCCATGGTGTAGATCACGCCGATGGTGCCGGCACCGAAGATGATCGGCGCGGCCGAGAACATGTGGTGCATCCAGGTGATCGCACCGACCGCCATGACGAAGGCCGAGATGGAGCCGACGACGGGCCACGGGGAGGGATCCACCAGGTGGTAGTCGTGATGCTTGGTGTGCGCCGTTGCCATTTGCGGTCTCTCTCCTCAATCCCGTGCCTGTCCGGCACTTATCCCCTTGTGTCCGACCCCCGCGGCATGAGCCCGGCGGTCAGAGATTTCCCTTGCGTTTATCGTCCTCGCCCGACGCCAGCGGCTTCACCACGGGATCGCGCACCGGATAGAACGTGTAGGACAACGTGATCGTGTTCAGCCCGTCGTTCTCGTGATCGTCGGCGATCGACGGATCGACGTAAAACACGACCGGCATCTCGCGCTTCTCGCCGGGCGCCATGGTCTGTTCGGTGAAGCAGAAGCAGTTGATCTTCTGGAAGTAGGAGCCGACCGTCAGGGGCGCGACGTTGTAGGCCGCCTGGCCCGCGGTGGTGCGCGCGGCCTGGTTGGTCACGGTGTAAAACACCGTCACGACCTGGCCGATATTGACCTCGATCTCGCTCTGCTCCGGCTCGAACTTCCAGGGCAGGCCGGGCGCGACGTTGGAATCGAAGCGCACCGCGATCTTCCGTGCGATCGGCCCGGTGGCCGGCGCCGAGGTCGCAACCTGCGTCGTGCCGTTGAAGCCGGTGGCGCGGCAGAACCAGTTGTAGAACGGCACCGCCGCGTAGGAGGCACCGACCATCAGCGCCACCACGCCGCCGCAGATCGAGGCGACCAGCACGTCGCGGCCAAGACCCTTGGAAGGCCCCCGCCCCTGCTTGGCCGTCCGGCTCTGATCCCGCGATATGGTGGGCTCTCGATCCATGTTTCCTACATCGGCCGGACGAGTACTGCCGGTCCCTTGACGATGGTGACGGCGAAGAACAGCACCACGAGCACGCCGAGCGCGAGCGCGATCGCGATCGAGCGCTGGCGGCGGCTCTTCTTCTGCGCCTCCGTGAGGACGATTCCATTCATCTCAGGTTTGTCGGCCATTCCAGCGATCATGCGCCCCCTACCATCGGAGCAAGCGCCCGGAACACGACTTCGGCCAGCAGGGTCGCAAACAGCGCGAACAGATAAAGGATGGAGAAGGCGAACAGCTTGCGGGTCGCGCGCAGCGATTGGCTGCGCTCGCGGCGCACATAGACGTTGATCGCGAGCACAAGCATGCCGGCGCCGAGGATCAGCGAGACGATGCCGTAGATGGCGTCGAAATAGCCGAGCGCCCACGGGGCGGCGGCGACCGCGATCAGCACGATGGTGTAGAGCAGGATCTGAAGCCGCGTCGCGTCGGGACCGGCGACGTTGGGCAGCATCGGAATGCCGGCACGCGCATAGTCGTCGGAGCGGAACAGCGCCAGCGCCCAGAAGTGCGGCGGCGTCCAGAAGAAGATGATGGCGAACAGCAGCAGCGGCTCGACGTCGACGGTGCCCGTGACCGCGGCCCACGCCACCACCGGCGGCAGTGCACCAGCGGCGCCGCCGATCACGATGTTCTGTGCGGTCCGGCGCTTCAGGATCATCGTGTAGATCACGACGTAGAAGAAGATGGTGAAGGCGAGCAGCGCGCCCGCGATCCAGTTGACGAGGATGCCGAGCGTCATCACCGAGAAGAAGGCGAGCGTCATGCCGAACGCCATCGCCTCGGGACGGGTGATGCGGCCGCGCGGAATCGGCCGGTTTGCCGTGCGCGACATCTTGGCGTCGATATCGCCTTCGAGCGCCATGTTGAGCGCCCCGGAAGCGCCGGCACCGACCGCGATGCAGAGCAGCGAGGTGATGGCCAGCACCGGGTGGAAATGCCCGGGCGCCATCGCCAGTCCGACCAGCGCGGTGAAGATCACCAGCGACATCACCCGCGGCTTGAGCAGCGCAATGTAGTCGCCCACCTCCGCTTCGGAGATGCGGGGATCGATGTCGATGGCGTTGTGGTCGAGGACGGACACTAGTTTTGACTCGCTTCGTTACAGAGCCGCGGCGCCCGTCACGGGCGCCGCGAGCGTTGGCTTACTGCACGCGGGGCAGCACTTCGAACTGATGGAAGGGCGGCGGCGAAGGCAGCGTCCATTCCAGCGTGGTCGCGCCCGCACCCCACGGATTGTCGCCAGCCGGCACCTTTTTCGCGAAGGCGTCGAACACGCAGTAGAGGAAGATCAGCACGCCGAAGCCGGAGATGTAGGAGCCGACCGAGGAGACCAGGTTCCAGCCGGCGAACGCGTCGGGATAGTCGACGTAGCGGCGCGGCATGCCCGACAGGCCGAGGAAGTGCTGCGGGAAGAACACAAGGTTCACACCGATGAAGGTGACCCAGAAGTGCGCCTTGGCCAGCGTCTCATTGTACATGTAGCCCGACATCTTCGGGAACCAGTAGTACCAGCCGGCAAAGATCCCGAACACCGCACCGAGCGACAGCACGTAATGGAAGTGCGCGACGACGTAGTAGGTCTCCTGGAGCACGCGGTCGACGCCGGCATTCGCCAGCACGACGCCGGTGACACCGCCGACAGTGAACAGGAAGATGAAGCCGACCGCCCAGATCATCGGGGCACGGAACTCGATCGAGCCGCCCCACATCGTGGCGATCCACGAGAAGATCTTCACGCCGGTCGGAACCGCGATGACCATGGTCGCGGCGACGAAATAGGCCTGCGTCGCCGAGGACATGCCGACCGTGTACATGTGGTGCGCCCACACCACGAAGCCGATGCCGCCGATCGCCACCATGGCGTAGGCCATGCCGAGATAGCCGAACACGGGCTTGCGCGAGAAGGTCGAGACGATCTGGCTGACCATGCCGAAGGCGGGCAGGATCAGGATGTACACCTCGGGGTGACCGAAGAACCAGAACAGATGCTGGAACAGCACGGGGTCGCCGCCGCCGTCGGGCGCGAAGAACGTCGTGCCGAAATTGCGGTCGGTGAGCAGCATGGTGATCGCACCGGCGAGCACCGGCAGCGACAACAGCAGCAGGAACACCGTCACCAGGATCGACCACACGAACAGCGGCATCTTGTGCAGGGTCATGCCCGGCGCGCGCATGTTGAAGATCGTGGTGATGAAGTTGATGGCGCCGAGAATCGACGAGGCGCCCGCCAGATGCAGCGACAGGATCGCGAAGTCGACGGCCGGGCCCGGATGGCCCGAGCTCGACAGCGGCACATACATGGTCCAGCCGGCGCCGACGCCGTTGGCACCCGGCTCGCCCTCGACGAAGGTCGACATCAGCAGCAGCGCGAAAGAGGCCGGCAGCAGCCAGAACGAGATGTTGTTCATGCGCGGGAACGCCATATCGGGCGCGCCGATCATCAGCGGCACGAACCAGTTGCCGAAGCCGCCGATCATCGCGGGCATGACCATGAAGAAGATCATGATCAGGCCGTGAGAGGTCACGAACACATTATAGGTGTGCGTCTCGTGGAAGATCTGCACGCCCGGATACATCAGCTCGGCACGGATCGCGATCGACATCGCGGCACCGATGACGCCGGCGATGACCGCGAAGATCAGGTACATCGTACCGATGTCCTTGTGGTTGGTCGAATAGACGTAGCGCCGCCATCCGGTCGGATGGGCGTGCTCGTCATGTCCGTGGTCTTGCGCGTGATCGCCGTGTGTCGCTGCGCTCGTTGCCATTTTCAAATCCTGCCTTGCGTCCCGTTCGGACCTTGTGCGGTCCCACCCTTTATGTCGCTTTCAGTCCCCTCGAGCCGTCGCCCGGCGCTTACTGCGTCGGGCCGGCCGCGGAGGCGAAAGTGCTGGTGCCGCCGCTCGCATATTTCTTCTTCGCCGTTTCGACCCAGGAGGCGAACTCCTTGTCCTCTACGACGCGAATCGCGATCGGCATGAAGGCGTGGTCCTTGCCGCAGAGCTCCGAGCACTGGCCGTAGAACATGCCGGTCTTGGTGGCCTTGAACCAGGTCTCGTTCAGCCGCCCCGGAATGGCGTCGATCTTGACGCCGAAAGCCGGCAGCGCAAAGGCGTGGATGACGTCCGCGCCGGTGACCTGGACACGAATCACCTTGTTGACCGGCACCACCATCTCGTTGTCGACGCCGAGCAGGCGGGGCTGCTTGTCCTGGGCCATCAGCGAGTCGAACTCGAACTTGCCGTTATCAGGATAGGCATAGGACCAGTACCACTGCTTGCCGGTGGCCTTGATGGTCAAATCCGCCTTCGGCACGTCGAGTTCGAGGAACAGCAGGCGGAACGACGGCACCGAGATACCGACCAGGATCAGCACCGGAACGAGCGTCCAGGCCACCTCGATCAGCGTGTTGTGCGTGGTCCGCGACGGCACCGGATTGGCCTTCGCGTTGAACTTCATGACCACGATCACCAGCAACGCCAGAACGAACAGCGTGATCAGCGTGATCAGCACGAACAGAAAGTTGTGGAACCAGACGATATTGTCCATCACCGGCGAGGCGGATTGCTGGAGCGTCCATTCCCACGGCGCCGGCTGCCCGAGTTCGGCGTATGCCGCACCGCCCGTCGCCAGCGTCAGACCCGCCACGGCCAATCCCAGCAAGTGCCGGCCCACATGGCCCATCGACATCCTCATGCCGTTCGCGCTCCCCTAACGAAATCACCCCAAGTGCATCCCCCTATTTCCGGGAAACGCTTATTCGATCCGCCCGTCTGACAAACCGCCGCGCAAGAATACCTCTAAGAGGAATTGGGGCCAGATCGCTAGAACGCCGAAATCAAGCCTCTCAAACCATAATTCTTGATCTATCGCAATGCAGTCTTGAGCCCCGTCTGTCAGCCATCACCCGCAAGATATTTCCTAGTAACATCAGAGAAAAATACCGTTTCCCGGGATGCCGCGGCTTGACAGCGGCATTGCCCGCGGTAGGCACTGGCAGACAGCCGCGCAGGAACCTGATTCGTGCGGGCGATGGCGGTGTGGGCGGCGCGGAATTTGCTTGCGAATCGCCTTCAAGACGCCGTCATTCCCGTATCAGTCCGCCAGGCACGAGCGACCCAGGCGAGCAGAGGGACCGACCCGATGGGGTTTTCGAGAAGCATGGCAAGGCAGGCGAGCGGCCTCACGATGCTGGCGGCGGTCGTTGTCATGGCGCTGCCGGGCCTCGCCCATGCGCAGGGCGCGGTGCGCTCCGTCCATGGCGACTGGCAGATCCGCTGCGACACCCCGCCCGGCGCCCAGACCGAGCAATGCGCCCTGATCCAGAGCGTGGTGGCCGAAGACCGCTCCAATGCCGGCCTCACCGTGATCGTGCTCAAGACCGCCGACCAGAAGAGCCGGCTGATGCGCGTGGTCGCCCCGCTCGGCGTGCTGCTGCCCTCCGGCCTCGGGCTGAAGCTCGACAACCAGGACGTCGGCCGCGCCGGCTTCGTCCGCTGCCTGCCCAATGGCTGCGTCGCCGAGGTCGTCATGGACGACAAGCTGCTCGGACAACTCCGCACCGCCAAGACCGCGACCTTCATCATCTTCGAGACCCCGGAAGAAGGCATCGGCTTCCCGCTCAGCTTGAATGGGCTCGGCGAGGGCTACGACAAGCTGCCGTAGGGGCGGCAGGCGCGTCCGCGCGCGGCGAATCCTATCGTTTCGTAATGTGGCACCTGGCACCCTCGCGGAACCGCCGGGAAACCATTATCTTGCCCTACATCTTCCGATAATGGACGGACGCATGACCAATCCAGCCACAACCTCCCTGCTCGACCGCGCCAATCTCGACCGTGATCAGGTCCGCAACGAGGTCGCACGCGGGCTTGCCGGTGCCGACGACGGCGAATTGTTCCTGGAATACAGCCAGACCGAAGCGCTGATGTTCGACAATGGGCGGCTGAAGCAGGCGACCTATGACACCTCGCAGGGCTTTGGCCTGCGCGCCGTCAAGGACGACGCGGTCGGCTATGCCCATTCCTCCGACGTGTCGCTGCCGGCACTGATTCGCGCCGCCGACGCGGTCGCTGCCGTGCGCGGCGGCTATTCGGGCAGCTTCGCGGCCCCGCCGGCGCATACCAACGTGCGGCTTTATAGTGACGACAATCCGCTGGATGCGCCGGGCTTCGAGACCAAGGTCAAGCTGCTCGCCGAGATCGACGCCTACTTACGCGACAAGGATCCGCGGGTAAGGCAGGTCAGCGTCAGCCTGGGCGCGACCTGGCAGGTCGTCGAGATTCTGCGGCCCGATGGCGAGAGCTATCGCGACATCCGTCCGCTGGTGCGCGTCAACGTCTCCGTCGTTGCCGGTCAGGGCGACCGCCAGGAGAGCGGCAGCAAGGGCTATGGCGGCCGCGCCGGCTATGCCGAATTCATCGAGAGCAAGAACTGGCGCGATGCCGCCGACGGCGCGCTGCGCGAGGCCCTGGTCAATCTGGAATCGATCCCCGCCCCCGCCGGCGAAATGGACGTCGTGCTTGGTGCCGGCTGGCCCGGCGTAATGCTGCATGAGGCGGTCGGCCATGGCCTCGAAGGCGATTTCAACCGCAAGAAGACGTCCGCGTTCGCCGGCCTGATGGGCCAGCAGGTCGCGGCCAAGGGCGTCACCGTGGTCGACGACGGCACCATTGCCTCGCGCCGCGGCTCGCTGTCGATCGACGACGAGGGCACGCCGACCAACCGCACCGTGCTGATCGAGGACGGCATTCTGGTCGGCTACATGCAGGACCGCCAGAACGCGCGCCTGATGAACATGAAGCCGACCGGCAACGGCCGCCGCCAAGGCTACGCCCACGTGCCGATGCCGCGCATGACCAACACCTACATGCTCGCCGGGGACCGCGATCCGGCCGAGATCCTGGCGTCCGTGAAGAACGGCGTCTTCGCCGCGAATTTCGGCGGCGGCCAGGTCGACATCACCTCGGGCAAATACGTGTTCCAGTGCACCGAGGCCTACAAGATTGAGAACGGCAAGATTGGCGCGCCGCTGAAGGGCGCCATGCTGATCGGCAACGGGCCGACCGATTTGCATCGCATCCGCATGATCGGCAACGATCTCGCGCTGGATACCGGCATCGGCACTTGCGGCAAGAACGGTCAGGGCGTGCCCGTCGGCGTCGGCCAGCCGTCGCTTCTGATGGAACGTATTACTGTAGGTGGAACGGGCGCATGAGCGTTGAGAAGGTAACTGTCACCGCCAAGCGGAAGAGCAGCGGCTGGGCTGGTCAGCTGATGCAACTCGCCGGCATCGTCGCCGCCGTGTTCATCGCCAAGGGCGCGCTCGCCGAGCCGTTCTATGTGCCGTCGGGTTCGATGGAGCCGACGCTCCTGATCGGCGATGCGCTGCTCGCCTCGAAATTCCCCTATGGCTACGGCACCTCGTCGCTGCCGATCCAGATCAACCTGCCCGAAAGCGGCCGCGTCTTCGCGGAGACGCCGAAGCAAGGCGACGTCGTCGTGTTCCGCTGGCCCGGCGATCGCTCGCAGGCTTGGGTCAAGCGCGTCGTGGGTCTGCCCGGCGACCGCATCCAGATGCGGCAGGGCCAGCTCTTCATCAACGACCGTCCGGCCGAGCTGAAGCCGGATGGTGTCGGAGCTGCCGAAGACGACAATGGCGGCAGCGAGCCGGCCTACCGCTACATCGAGACGCTGCCGAACGGCGTCTCGCATCTGATCTTCAAGATGCGCGACAACGGTCCGCTCGACAACACGCCTGAAGTGACGGTGCCGCCCGGCCACCTCTTCGTGCTCGGCGATAACCGCGACAATTCCGCCGACAGCCGCGTGCCCCTGCGCTCCGGCGGCGTCGGCCTGTTGCCGATCGACAATCTGGTCGGACGCGCGGATGCCGTGCTCGGCTCCTGGGATCTCGGCATGCGCGGCCAGCCGGTGTGGACCTGGCTCTCCGGCTTCCGGCTCGCGCGGTTCTTCACCGCCGTGCACTGAGCTGATCCCAAGGTCTTGATCAAATGACCTTCGACGACGTCAGAAAATTTGCGCTGACGTGGCCGGAGGTCGAGGACGGCACCTCCTACGGCACGCCGGCGCTGAAAGTGCGCAAGAAGATGCTGGTGCGGCTGAAGGAGGACGGCGACAGTCTCGTCGTGCCCGACGTCCCCATCGACGAGCGCGCCATGCTGGTCGAGAGCCAGCCAAAAATCTTCTATTTCACCGATCACTACGCCGACTATCCGATCGTGCTGATCCGCCTGTCCAAGGCCAAGCGCACGATCGTCGAGCCGTTCCTGCGGCGGCGCTGGCGGGGCCTCGCCTCGAAGACCGCGCGCGCCGCGTTCGATGCCAGCGCGTGAATCGTGGCCGCGATGGATCGCGACCGCTTCCTCACGCTGGCGCTGAAGAACCCGGTCAATGTTGCAATCATCGGCGAGCTCGCCTCGCTCGCGCTTCCCGATGCGTGGCTCGTGTCGGGGTGCCTGGTGCAGACGGCGTGGAACGTACTCACGGACCGCGCGGTCGATCATGGCATCGCCGATTACGACGTGTTCTATTTCGATCCTGACACCTCATGGGAGGCGGAGGACACGGTGATCCGCACGCTGCACGCGCGGCTCGCGCATCTCGGCGTCAAGATCGAGACCCGCAACCAGGCGCGTGTGCACCTTTGGTATCCCGGCAAGCACGGCCTGCCCTATCCGCCCCTAACCTGCTCGACCGACGGCATCGACCGTTTCCTCACCCAGAACACGCAAGTCGGTGTGAGGCACGCAGGCGACAGCTTTGAGGTCTACGCGCCGCACGGCTTCGACGACATAACCGGATTGATCGCGCGGCCCAATCCGGGCCCGAACTTCTCTGCGGCGAGTTACGCGGTGAAGGCCGCGCGATGGAAGGCGGTGTGGCCGGAACTCACGGTGATTGCCGCGGAGTGATCACGCCGCCTTGGCCTGTACATTGTCGCAGAACTCCGCGAGCCGATCCGCAAGCCGCAGCGTTGCGGGGCTGGCGTCGGGCGAAGCCATCAGCGCCACTTCGGTCCGGTTGATCGGCTCAAATCCGTCCTTCGCCGTCAGCACGCGATGGTCGGACTGGATCGACATCTCCGACAGGATGCTTAAGCCCATGCCGGCGGCGACCGCAGCCTGGATGCCCGCGAGACTCGATGACGAGTAAGACATGTGCCAGGCGCGGCCCGCGCTTTCCAGCGCGTGGATGGCGCCGGCGCGATAGAGACAGCCGAGCGGAAATCCGATCAGCGGCACGGACGAGGCGTTGACGTCGACCGGATGGCTCTTGCTGGTGACCCAGTGCACCCGCTCCGGCCACACCGCGATGGCGCCCTTCGCCCCGGCCTCGCGCTTGAACAGCGCCAGGTCGAGCTCGCCGCGTTCGAGGTCGCGGGACAGGTTCTTGCTCTGGTCGGCGCGCACATCCATTCGCAGACCCGGATGTGAGCGCGAAAAGGCGCCGAGCAGTTTTGCCAGCCGGTACGCCGCAAAATCCTCGGGGATGCCGAGCCGGATCGCGCCCTCGCTGTCGGGCTCGCGCAGCACGTCGCGCGCCTCCTCGGCGAGCGTGAGCAGCCGCCGGGCGTAGGACAACAACCGCTCGCCGGCCTCGGTGGGGCGCACGTCCTTGCCGTCGCGGTGCAACAGCACCTGTCCGACGTCCTCCTCCAGCCGCTTGATCTGCTGGCTGACGGTCGATTGCGTGCGGTGGACGCGCTCGCCGGCGCGGGTGAAGCCGCCGGCCTCGACCACCGAGACGAAGCTGCGCAGGAGCTCCAGGTCGAGCATGGCTGCTCTCCATTCGAAAATCCACTGATCGGAAGTTAATCATTTAATTTCCAAATGACAAGCCGTCTCCCTAGATCGAGGGTTCAGGAGAATGCCCTCATGTCGCTCGCCACCTCGCTTCCCGCAGCCCCCAGCCGGTTCAACACGCTACCGCTCGCCATCGGACTGTTTTGCCTGCTCTGGAGCTATGCCTTCGTCGCCGGAAAGATCGGCGTCACCCACTGCCCGCCGCTGATCCTGCTCGCCGCGCGCTTCTCGCTCGCCGGCATTTTGATCCTCGGCGCGACGCTGATCCGCGGTGATGGCTGGTCCTTGTCCTGGCGCGATGCCGCGATCTTCGCCGTGCTCGGCATCGCCAACAATGCACTCTATCTCGGGCTCGGCTACACCGGCCTGCAATCGATCTCCGCCGGCCTCGGCGGCCTGATCGTCTCGGCCAATCCGGTCTTCACGGCGGCGCTCGCTGCGTTGCTGCTTGGCGAAGGCATGACCTGGCGCAAGGCGGGCGGTCTCCTGCTCGGCATCATCGGCGTCACCCTGATCGTCTGGCATCGCCTGTCGGTCGGCACAGACTCCCTGCACGGCATCGTCTTCACCCTGGCCTCGCTCGCCTCCATCGTCGCCGGCACGATTCTGTTCAAGCTGCTCGCGCCGAAGGGAAGCCTGTGGATCGGCAACGGCGTGCAGAACCTCGCCGCCGGCATCGTGCTGACGCCGGTCGCGTTCACCTTCGCCGACGTCCACGCAATCGATTTCACCCCGGGCCTGGTCGGCGCCTTCACCTTCCTCGTGCTCGGCGGCTCGATCCTCGCCTACTGGCTCTGGTTTCATCTCCTGAAAGTGTGTGGCGCAACGGCTGCGAGCGCCTATCATTTCCTGATGCCGCCGCTCGGCATGCTGTTCGCCTACATCGTGCTCGGCGAGCATGTCGAGGCCCGCGACCTGCTCGGCATCATCCCGGTCGCGCTCGGAATTTACCTGGTGACGCGCCCCGCAAAGCCCGTTGCGTAAGAGGAGCTTTCTGATGCCCATTTCCATCACCCTGATCGGCGGCCCTACCGCGCTGATCGAGATCGACGGCTTCCGCCTGCTCACCGATCCGACCTTCGATGCGCCCGGCGCCTACCAGCTGCCGCATGTGACGCTGGAGAAGACCATCGGTCCCGCGATGAAGGCCGATGCGATCGGCCCGATCGATGCGGTCCTGCTCAGCCACGACCAGCACTCCGACAATCTCGACAATTCCGGCCGCGCGTTTCTCAAACACGCAAAGCGCGTGCTGACGACCGAGGCCGGCGCAAAACGCCTGGGCGGCCATGTCGAGGGCCTCGCGCCCTGGGCGACCTCGCATCTGAAGGACCGTGACGGCAACACCCTGACGATCACCGCGACGCCGGCGCGCCACGGCCCGGCCGGCATCGAGCCGCTGTCGGGCGACGTCATCGGCTTCGTGGTGTCCTCGAGCCGGACGGACACGAGCGACGTCTACATCAGCGGCGACACCACCTGGTTCGACGGCGTCGCCGAGGTCGCGCGCCGCTTCAAATGCGGCGTGGTGCTGCCGTTCGCGGGCGCGGCGCAAACGCGTGGGCCGTTCCATCTCACCATGGACACCAACGACACCATCGAGACGGCGCGCGCCTTTCCGGATGCGATGATCGTGCCCTTGCATACCGAGGGCTGGGCGCATTTCCGCCAGGACGGCGAGGATCTGCGCAAGACCTTTGATGTGCTCGGCTTCGGGACCCGGTTGCGATTGCTGGAGCCGGGCCTGCCGACGGTGGTTGAGGCGCCGTGAGGCTCAGCTGTCATGCCCCGGCTTGACCGGGGCATCCAGTACGCCGCGGCGGTCGTTGCGAGAGCGAGCTATTCGACGAAGGCCTCTGGAATACTGGATCGCCCGGTCGAGCCGGGCGATGACGGGAGGAGAGAGTGGTGCTCCTCGCAATGACGGACGCTAATCCTTCCGAAACACGATCGACGCCATCCACCCCGTCATCAGCGCCATCGCGGCCGTCGCGAGGCCGTAGATCAGGCCGTGCTGCCGCGCGCTGGTCGCGACGAACTGCTCGAAGCCGACCTTGACGATCTCGAACGCGGTCTCGGTCTTGGTGACCAACGCGCCGTTCGCGAACAGCTTGATTTCCACCTCATAGGTGCCGATCGGCACCTCCTCCGGCAGTGGAATGCCGGTACGAAACAGCGTCGGTGTCAGGAACGTCACCGCGCTCGGGTCCTCGCGATAGAGACCTTTCTGGGTTCGCAGGCGGATGAAGGCCGAGCGGAACGCATCGTTCGGCACCACGTCGGCATAGTCGCCGCTGACCCGTTGGGTCAGCAGCACGTTGTTGAGCCCGATCTGCTGCCGCCGCGCGATCTCGGGCGAGGTGATGACATCGAAGGGGCGGTTGGCGAACAGCGCGAGATAGCTCGGCACCGCCAGGAACTGCCGGTAGTCGGTGTTGATCCAGATGCCGAAGGTACGCTCCTTGCGCCGCGTGACCATGTCGGCGCGCGGGCCCATCACGGTGACGACGAGATCGTAGCTCTTTCGATCCGCGGGCGTGGAGGCGTCCTTCTCGACCGAGCCGAACAGCACCAGTTCCTCGCCGGAATAGTTCGGCGTCACCGTGACGCGATGGTTGGAGACCGACACGATCAGTCGCTCGGCACGCGCGGCTGAGCCCAGCAGCAGGACGAGAAGGACTGCGAGAGCTGCGCGCATCATCCGCTCACTCCCAATTCACGGATGGTGAAGAGATCCTCGGGCCGGATCACCAGCTCGATGGCGAAGCGGACGCCGACCGAAAGGATCAACAGGCCCAGCAACAGCCGCAGCTGCTCGCCCCGGATCTTCTGGCCGGCGCGGGCGCCGAACTGCGCGCCGGTGACGCCGCCGACCATCAGGATCAGCGCCAGCACCGCGTCGACGAGGTGATTGGTCACCGCGTGCAGCAAGGTCGCGAACAGCATCGTGACCAGCGTCAGGACCATCGAGGTCCCGATCACGGTCGAGGTCGGCACCCGCAGCAGATAGATCATGATCGGCACCAGGATGAAGCCGCCGCCGATGCCCATGATGGCGCCGATGAAGCCGATCACGATGCCGACGACCACGACCGGAATGACCGAGAGGTAGATCTTCGAGCGCTTGAACCGCATTTTCAGCGGCAGGCCGTGGATCCAGTTGTGCGTGCGCCGTGGCGGCACCGCGCCGCGACGGGTCCGCATCAGGGCGCGCAGGCCCTCGGAGAACATCAGGCTGCCGACGGTGGTGAGCAGCACCACGTAGGACAACGCGATCATCAGATCGAGCTGGCCGAGCGCGCGAAGCTGCGTGAAGGTCCACACCCCGAGCGCCGTGCCGGTGACACCGCCACATAACAGCACACTCGCCAGCGCCGGGTCGATCGCACGCCGCCGCCAGTAGGACAGCGCACCGGAAAAAGAGGAGGCCGCGATGTGGCTCGCAACGGAGGCGACCGCGACCGCCGGCGTGATCCCGATGAAGATCAGCAGCGGCGTCATCAGGAAGCCGCCGCCGATCCCGAACATGCCGGAGACGAAGCCGACCGCCGCGCCCATCGCCAGCACCAGGAAGATGTTGACCGGCAGATCGGCGATCGGGAGATAGAGCTGCATCGAAGGACCACACTCCGGCGAAATGGATCGATTGCGCGGGAATGCTCGCCGGACGGTCGGAACGATTGCCGCGCCTTTCAATAGCGGAATTCGTTGTCGGGCGGGACCATGAATTTGGGGCGTGGTGAATACGGCGCGCGAGCTGTCTCCCCTCACCCTGAGGAGCCTGCGCAGCAGGCGTCTCGAAGGGCGAGGCCCGGATCGGTGGTGGGGGCCTGCATGGTTCGAGACGCGCGCCAGGGCGCGCTCCTCACCATGAGGAGTGAGAGTGCGCTCTAGTGCGCCGCCGAGGCCGAGCGCTTGGTTGCGACCGGCTTCGGCGCAGGCTTTGCGTTCGCCTGCGGCGCACTGTCCCAGCCGCCGTTCGGGGCGGGAACATTGACGGCATCGTCAGGCTGCGGCTCGGCGCTGAAAGTCTGGATCGCGAGCTTGGCGGCGGCGAGCGACTGCGGATCGAGCCGCTTGGCGACGTCGTCGCGCTTGCCGGACGCATCCGCGTCACCCTGGGCGGCTGCGAGAGTGAACCATTTGTAGGATTCGGCGAGGTTCTGCTCCACGCCGATGCCGCGGGCATAGAGGATGCCGAGGTTGAACTGGCTGTCGGCGACGCCGCGATCGGCGGCCTTGCGGAACCACTGCGCCGCGCTCTTGTAATTGGCGCCGCGTCCGCCGCCGTCGGCGTCGAGCACAGCGAGATTGTGCATCGCCTTGGCGTTGCCGCGCTCGGCGGCCTGGGTGTAGTAGCGGCGGGCGATGTCGGCGTCCTTCTTCACCCCGAGGCCCTTCTCGTAGAGCGTGCCGAGGCGGAAGGTCGCGGGCACCACGCCGGCCTGCGCCGCGCGGTCATACCATTTGGCGGCTTCATCGTAATTCGCAGCGACGCCCTTGCCCTCAGCAAAGCGCACGCCGATCTCGTAGGCCGCAGTCGCATCGCCCTTCATCGCCGCGGTGCGCAGCACCGGACCGCCGATGCCGTCAGGGAGCTTCTCGCTCGGCGGCACCTGGATCATACCGAGCCTCGCGCGGCTCGCGCCCGACAGCGCGCCGGTGACGTCGTTGCTCGCCGCAGGCGGTGGTGGCGTCGCGGGGACCGGCGGGATTTCGACCGAAGCCGAGCTGCCCGCTCCTGCCATGGGAGCCGGCGCGGGATTATTCAGCGACTGCTTCCCGATCGGCGTCGGCGAGGTCATGGACGGCGTGACCTGCTCGGGCGTGGCGGGCCTGGTCTCGACCGGCGGCGGAGGAGCCTGCGGCGCGGGCGCGCTCGACGAATTCTCCATCGCCTGCGGTGACGGCGGCGGGCTGCCGCCATCGAGCAGGTTCATCGCCATCTTGAAGGTGCCGAGCACGATCACGACCACGCTGGCACCGACCAGCAGCGAGCGGATCTTCGAGGTGATGGTCGAGCCGCCTTCCTGGCTCTTGTCCTTGGTGCGGCCTGCGATGGCCGCCTTGGCAGCTGCCTTCGCACTTGCCTTGGCACCGCGAGCCGGCTTTTCCGGCTGCGCGGCGGCGGCCTGCGCGGCGCGGCGTGCGGCCGCGATAAAGCTCGACGACGACACCGGCTCTTTCGGCGCGGCGGGGATTTCGCTGATCGCGCTTTCGGACGCGGCAATGCGCTCCGAGGGCGTGGCGACGCGGCCGCCCGGCCGTGTGCCCGGCTCGAGCGGATGGTCCGGCGGCAATTCCGGTGCGAGCGCGGCGCGCGCGGGCGCCGTGTGCGGCTCGAGGATCTCGCTGATCGCACGCGGCGGAACGGGCGGTGCGGTTGGCACCGGCGGCGGCGCGGCGGCATGGAATTCGCGCGGCGCGGCAACGAAAGCGCCCTGTGGCGGCTGTTGCGCGGCGGCCGGGTTCTGCAGCTCCGGCTTCGGATCGTATTTCGGCTGCTGCCACGGCTCGCGCGCGACAGGCGGGGGCTCCATGGGCGCGGCCATTGGCATCGATATCGACGTCGAACTGGGCATCGGCTGCGGCGCGGGTGCCGGCGGCGCCGTGCGCACCGCGCGCAGATCACCCTCGATCATCGAGAGGCGATCGACGACATGGCCGAGCGCGCTGTGCACGGCCTCGAGCGAATCCTGGGTGCTGCGGTTGGTCTCGGCCTGGCTGAAGCGGATGTCGGAGAGCTCGCGCTTGACCAGATCGACCATGCCGGAATCGGCAGACGGCGCCGAATTGCGGCTCTCGGCGAGGGCGGAATAGGTCGCCTGCTGCCGCTCCAGATGCCGCAGGATGTCGTGCAGCCCGTCCTCGACGCGGCTTAGATTGCCGTTGCGCGGATCGGAGGCGGCTTCGATCCGCTCCAGCAGATACGAGACCCGCTGTTCGAGATGCGCAAAGGTCGACGCGGAATCGTTGCCGACCTGCATGCGGTCGAAACGGTCCGACAGCGCGCGGATCGCGGCTTCGAGATGCTCGCTGCTCTCGGTGGGCTGCGGCCGCTCGCGCGTTTCCAGCGCGGCGGTGAGCGCCGCGATGCGCTGCTCCAGTACCGCAAAGCTGTCGCTAGGGCCGGACGAGCGGGTGACCTGGTCGACCTTGGACGACAGCAGCTGCACGTCTTCGGAAAGACGCGCCAGCGCTTCGTTGGAGGCGACGTTGGAGACGATGCCGCGCAGCGCCGAGATCGCGCCTTCGAGCTGGCGCACCGTCGACGGGTCGTCATTGGCGCGCAGGATCAGATCGAGCTTGGCGCCGAGGTTGCGGATCGCCTCGTCATAGCCGGTGAGCTGCTCGGCCGGCGTCAGCGTGCGCAGCACCTGCTTGATCTCGGACAGCGCGTGCTCGATGCCCGACAGGACCTGGCCGTCCGTCCCGGACGAGCGGGTCTCGTCGATGCGACGATGCAGCGAGCGGATCTCGTTCTCGATCGATTCGATCGCGCGGCGCGGCATCGCCTCGGTGATGGCGTGGCGGATCTCGGCAAGCTCGCCGCGGAAGGCGTTGATCGCCTGCTCGGTGTTGTCAGGGCGCTGGAGCGACTCGATCTGGCTCGTGATCTTGAGCAAATGGCGCTCGAGCGACGAGAAATCCGGCCCCGGCTGCGGGGGCGGCGGTGCATAGGCAGGCGCGGGCGGCGCCATCGGGGGCGCGAAAGGAGCTGCCGTCGGTGCAATCGAGGGCGCTGCGCGTGGCGGTATCTGCCGCGGCGTAAAGCCGTCGAGCTCGCTCTGCCGGGCCGTGATCTCGGCGACGGCAACGTCGAACGACGCGGGGCTCAAGGGAGGTGAATTGCGATAGACCTGTGCGGCCGCGCGCTCGACCATATCGGCCTGGCGCTGGCGCGTCTCGACGGGTGCCGGAGCCGGTGCCGGCCGCTGAGGCTGCTGCGGCTTTGAGATTTGCGACAGCCGCGCATCGAGCCGCGAGATCGCGTCGTTGAGCTGGCGCGCGACGCCCTGCTCGCGCGAGACGTCTGGTCGCGACGCGTCCTGTCGTGAAGCATCCTGGCGCGGCGCGGGCTTTGAAATCCGTTCGATCTGCTGGGTGATCGCGTCGAGCCGCTGGTGGATGTCGGCGACGTCGCGGCTCTCCTGGCTCGGCATCTGTTGCGGGCGCTGATCCTGGCGCTGCTCTTGACGCTGGTCTTGACGTTGTTCTTGGCGTTGATCGTAAGGTCCGCGAAAATTCGGCGGGGCCGTCTCGCCGAGCGTGGAGTTCAGCCAATCGTTGAGTGACATGCCGGCACGACGCGCAGCAGCTTCGGCCCGCTCCCTGACGGATGGATCGATGCCGTCAACACTCCACGATACGCGCGAATTCATGACTCTGTCCGGTTCCGACTCCGGCGCCCCACCCGGCGCCTCCAGCCTCCCCACGCGTGCCGGTTGTGAAGACAATCGGATTTGGCGCGGGTCGTCTGCCTCGAAAACCGACTTTTTCCTGTTACGGTAAATAACGGGTTAAGGAACGCGTTGCCGGTGTCTTAAAGTTGGGCGCCGGGAACCCGATTGCCGCCGTTGGCCCCGCCCCAAAGCTGCGTCCCGACAAAGATTTCGCCACGCGCCCGATCCGCACGTCTCAATGGATAGAGAGCGGCCCGATCCACGGGCGGGTTCTTGCCTGACTGGATTGTTGGCTGACATGAAAAGGTTGCTCGTGGCCGCGATGGCGGCCGGACTGGCATCGCATGCCGTTGCCGCCGATGCCCCGGCGGCAGCGCCTGCGGTGAAGGCACCGGCGCCCGCGGGATACAATTGGACCAGCTGCTATGTCGGCATCCAGGGCGGCGGCAACTGGGGCAAGAGCGAGCATGTCCGGCGCGCCGGCGACGACTCCGGGCCAACGATCACAGGGACTTTCAATCTCAGCGGTGCTGCCGTCGCGGGCGGTGTCTTCGGCTGCGATTTCCAGATCGAAAAGACCGTGCTCGGCTTCGAGAACGACGCGTCATGGACCAACCAGCACGGCAAGGTGCAGGATCTGCCGCCCTTCAACGTCGGGGTGACGAGCGGCACGCGGGAAAAATGGATCGATATGTTCCGCGGCCGTGTCGGTTATGCGCTCGATCAGTTCCTGATCTATGGCACGGCCGGTATCGCCTTCGCGGGCACCGAGGTCACCGTGTCCAACCAGGTGGTGCAGGTCACCAGCTCCCAGACCCGCACGGGCCTGGCGGCCGGGCTCGGTGGTGAATGGGCGGCCTATGTCGATACCTGGGGCGCCGTGACTCTCAAGCTCGAATATGTGCACGTCGATTTTGGCAGCAAACGATATGTCGATCCGCCGATCAGCGGCGCCGTCACGCGCGACGTCAGGCTGACGGACGACATCGTCCGCGCCGGCGTCAATGTCCGGTTCAACTGGGATAGGCCGGTCGTCACGAAGTACTAGGGCTGCGCAGGCTCAGCCCTTCCCCTCGCGCTTGCCGTCCTCCAGCGGCACGACCGTGCCCTTGCCGCTCATCGCCGATAGCGCCTGGAGCGCCTCCTCGCAGAAATCGGCCACCATCTGCTCGTGGCGCGCACCGAGCTGAAGCAGCAGCAGATTGCCGAGGTCGAGCACGCCCGACGCCGAGCCCTCCGGAAATCGCTTCTTGAGGATCCGCTCGTAATTCTCGTGCCGGTCACGGTGGTGCTCCAGCCGGGCCATCAGATCGGTGCGCATGGGCTCGATGTCGATGCTGTCGAGCGCGTGCAGCCGCACCAGCAGGTCGTCCTTGATCGAGGGCGGCGTGCTCGGCCGCGCGGCCCAGTGCCGCAGCGCTGTTCGGCCCTCGGGAGTCAGCGTATAAATCAGTTTGTTGGGCTTTCCTGACTGCACGACCTCGCGGCCCTGGATGTAACCACGGTCGCGCAGCTTGGAGAGTTCGCGGTAGATTTGCTGGTGGTCGGCTTTCCAGAAGAAGCCGATCGAGGAATCGAATGTTTTGGCGAGCTCGTAGCCCGTCATCGGACGTTCCGTCAGGCATGCGAGGATTGCGTCGCCGAGCGCCATGGCACCAGCTCCCTTTCGAGGTCCCGACCAATTGACTTGACTTTATGCGCATCGGTGCATATGCGTCAATGTGCATATGAGGCGGGCTTCAGACCCGCCCTTATCGGCCATCGCGCTACTGTGCATGGGGTTGTTTTCGCGTTTTTGCCAAGGCCTTTGATCAAGAAGGCCTTTGACTAAGGGAGGCACCTGAGAATGACCGGCCTCGATTCCTGGTACGCCTTTATGAAGTCCCACGACCGCGCCGCGCTCTGGGACCTGCTCCATCCTGACGCCGTGTTCGAAAGCCCCGTGGTGCATTCGCCACAGCGCGGCCGCGACATCACCTTCAAATATCTCGCCAGTGCCGAGAAGGTGCTCGGCGGTCCCGGCTTCACCTATGTCGGTGAGTGGAAAAGCGCCAATGGCGCGGTGCTCGAATTCAAGAATGTCATCGACGGCATCGAGATCAACGGTGTCGACATCATCACCTTCGATGCCGAGGGACGCATCACCCATTTCAAGGTGATGGTGCGTCCGCTCAAGGCGATCAACATGCTGCACCGCCTGATGGCGGAGCAGTTGGCCGCCGCCCAGTCATAAGCCAACATCATCACTTCAGACCGCCTGCCGGGAGACCATCATGCCGATCTATAAAGCCCCCGTCGAAGACGTGAACTTCCTGCTCAACGACGTCTTCCAGATCGATCGCTACGACAATCTGGCCGGCTTCTCCGATGCGTCGAGCGACGTGCGCGAAGCCATTCTCGGCGAAGCCGCGAAGCTTGCGGAAGAAGTGCTGCAGCCGCTCAACCGTGTCGGCGATCTCGAAGGCTGCAAGCGCGCCGATGACGGCAGCGTCACCACGCCGAAGGGCTTCAAGGACGCTTTCAAGCAAGTGGCAGAGGGCGGTTGGCTTGGCCTGTCGGCGCCGACCGAGTTCGGCGGCCAGGGCCTGCCGGTGACGCTGAGCCAGGCGGTCAACGAATTCCAGATCTCCGCCAATATGGCGTTCTCGATGTATGGCGGCCTCACCATGGGCGCGACCGCGGCGCTGATCGTGCACGGCTCGCCCGAACAGAAGCAGACCTACGTGCCGAAGATGGTGGCGGGTGAGTGGACCGGCACCATGAACCTGACCGAGCCGCATTGCGGCACCGATCTCGGCATGCTCCGCACCAAGGCGGTCCGCCAGCCTGACGGCAGCTTCAAGATCACGGGCACGAAGATCTTCATCTCGGCCGGTGAGCATGACCTCGCCCCCAACATCATCCACCTCGTGCTCGCCCGCATCGAGGGCGCACCCGCCGGCATCAAGGGCGTGTCGCTGTTCGTGGTGCCGAAATTCCTGGTCAATGCCGATGGTTCGGTCGGCGCACGCAACGGCGTCGTGTGCGGTTCGATCGAGCACAAGATGGGCATTCACGGCAATTCCACCTGCGTGATGAACTACGACAGCGCCACCGGCTGGCTGATCGGCGAAGAGAACAAGGGCATGCAGGGCATGTTCGTGATGATGAACGAGGCCCGCCTCGGCGTCGCCGTTCAAGGTCTCGCGCAGTCCGAGGTCGCCTATCAGAACGCGGTCGCCTATGCCCGCGAGCGCATCCAGGGCCGCTCGCTGACCGGCGTCAAGGCGCCCGACAAGCAGGCCGACCCGATCATCGTGCATCCCGACGTGCGCCGCACGCTGCTCTCGATCCGCGCCTTCAACGAGGCCGCGCGCGCCTTCGTGATGTGGACCGCGCTGAAGAGTGACGTCGCCCATCGCTCCGAAGACCCCAAGGACCGCCAGGCCGCCGACGACCACATGGGCCTGATGACGCCCGTGCTGAAGGGCTTCCTCACCGATTACGGCTTTGCCAACGCGGTGCAGGCGCAGCAGATGTATGGCGGCCACGGCTACATTGCCGAGCAGGGCATGGAGCAGTTCGTGCGCGATGCCCGCATCGCCATGATCTATGAAGGCGCCAACGGCATCCAGGCGCTCGACCTCGTCGGCCGCAAGCTGCCGCGCGACGGCGGCCGCGCCATCATGGCCTTCTTCGGCGAGGTCATGGCCTTCGCCAAGGAGAACGGCGGCGACGAGGCGCTCAAGCCGTTCATCACCCCGCTCTCGGCCTCGCTCGGCCATCTCCAGCAGGCTACGACCTGGCTAATGCAGAACGCGATGGCGAAGCCGGACAATGCGGGCGCTGCCGCAACCGATTACCTGCATCTCTTTGGCTTCGTCGCGCTCGGCTACATGTGGGCGAAGATGGCGAAGGTGACGCAGGCGAAGATTGCCGCGAGCGGAGCGACGCCCTATCTCTCGACCAAGCTCGTCACCGGCCGTTTCTTCATGGAACGCATGCTGCCGGAGACCGCCGCCAATCTCGCGCGCATCCAGGCCGGCTGCGCCACCATCATGGAACTGCCGGCGGAAGCTTTCTGAGGCTTCCCGCTTCGCCAATGATCCGACCGCGCCGCGGTCGTAACCAATAACTGCAATCAGGAGGCTCCCATGGCAGATGCCTATATTTACGACCACGTCCGAACCCCGCGCGGCCGCGGCAAGGCGGACGGCGCGCTGCACGAGGTGACCGCGCTCGCGCTCGCCACCGTGCCGCTGAAGGCGCTGAAGGACCGCAACAATCTGCCGGAAGATTCCGTCGACGACGTCGTGCTCGGCGTGGTCGACCCCGTCGGCGAAGCCGGCAGCGACATCGCGCGCTTCGCCGCGCTCAAGGCCGGCCTCGGCGAAGCCGTGCCCGGCGTGCAGATCAGCCGCTTCTGTGCTTCCGGCCTCGACGCCGTGAATTTTGCCGCAGCCCAGGTGATGAGCGGCCAGCATGAGTTGGTGATCGGTGGCGGCGCCGAATCCATGAGCCGCGTCGGCATCGGCGCCTCCGGTGGCGCCTGGCCGATGGACCCGTCGATGGCGGTGCCGGCCTACTTCATGCCGCAGGGCGTCTCGGCCGATCTGATCGCCACGAAATACGGCTTCTCGCGCGACGACGTCGACGCCTATGCCGTGCAGAGCCAGCAGCGCGCCGCCAAGGCCTGGGACGAGGGCCGGTTCAACAGGTCCATCGTGCCCGTGAAGGACATCAACGGCCTCACCATCCTCGCCAAGGACGAGCACATGCGTCCCTCGACGACGATGCAGTCGCTGGCACAGCTCCAGCCGTCGTTCACGATGATGGCACAGATGGGCGGCTTTGACGGCGTCGCGGTGCAGTCGCACCCGGAAATCGAGCGCGTCAACTACGTGCACCACGCTGGCAACTCGTCTGGCATCGTCGACGGCGCCGGCGCCGTGCTGCTCGGCAGCAAGGAAGCGGGTAGCAAGTACGGCCTGAAGCCGCGCGCCAAGATCCGCGCGTTTGCCAATGTCGGCTCCGAGCCGGCGATGATGCTGACCGGTCCGGTCGACGTCACCGAAAAGCTGTTCGCGCGCTCGGGCATGAAGAAGTCGGACATCGACCTGTTCGAACTCAACGAGGCCTTTGCCTCGGTCGTGCTGCGCTACATCCAGGCCTTCGACATCGACAACGCCAAGATCAACGTCAATGGCGGCGCCATCGCGCTCGGCCATCCGCTTGGCGCGACCGGCGCGATGATCCTCGGCACCGTGCTCGACGAGCTCGAACGCACCAACAAGGCGACCGCCTTGGTGACGCTGTGCATCGGCGGCGGCATGGGCACCGCGACCATCATCGAGCGCGTCTGACTTCGTAGGGTGGGCAAAGCGAAGCGTGCCCACCACTGACGTCTCAGCAAATGATGGTGGGCACGGCGCAAGAGCGCCTTTGCCCACCCTACGAGATCTTAAGTCAACCGCCGCGCCTGAAATCGGCTGCGGCACCGAGGAGCAACCAACATGGCTTACAAGAACTTCAAGGTTGAAACCGACGCCGACGGCATCGCGCTCGTCACCTGGGACATCCCGGGCCGTTCGATGAACGTGCTCGACGAGACCTCGACCAGCGAGCTCGATGCGATCGTCAAGGAAACCACGGCCGACGCCGCCGTGAAGGGCGTCGTCATCACCTCCGCCAAGGAGGCGTTCTGCGCCGGCGCCGATCTGTCGATGCTCGAGGGCATGAACCAGGCCTACGCCAAGGTCTTGAAGGAGCAGGACGAGACCGCCGCAAACCAGATGCTGTTCGACCAGAGCCGGCGCTTCTCGCAGGTGCTGCGTTCGATCGAGACCTCCGGCAAGCCGTGGGCGGCCGCAATCAACGGCCTCGCGCTCGGCGGCGGTTTCGAGATCACGCTGTGCTGCCACTATCGCGTCGCGGCGGAAAATCCCAAGACGCGCCTCGGCCTGCCCGAAGTCAAGGTCGGCCTGTTCCCCGGCGCCGGCGGCACGCAGCGCGTGCCGCGCCTGGTGCCGCCGCAGGACGCGATGACGATTTTGCTCAAGGGCGATCCGGTCACCGTCGAGAAGGCCAAGCAGCTCAATCTGATTCACGCGATCGTTCCCGCAGCCGACCTCATCAAGGCGGCGAAGGACTGGATCAAGGGCGGCGGCAAGGCCGTCGCGCCCTGGGACGAGAAGGGCTTCAAGCTGCCCGGCGGTCCGGTGTTCTCCAAGGCCGGCATGATGATGTTCCCGGCCGGCAACGCGATCTATCGCCGCGAGACCTACGACAATTATCCGGCCGCGCGCGCGATCATGAGCTGCGTCTATGAAGGCCTGCAGCTGCCGATCGACGCGGCGCTGCGCGTGGAGTCGCGCTACTTCACCTCGGTGCTGCGTTCGAAAGAAGCAGCCGCGATGATCCGCAGCCTGTTCCTGTCGATGCAGGAGTTGAACAAGGGCGCGCGCCGTCCGAAGGACGTAGCCCCGACCAAGGTGAAGAAGATCGCCGTGATCGGCGCCGGCTTCATGGGTGCGAGCGTCGGCTACGTCTCGGCCCGCGCCGGCCTCGACGTCGTCCTGATCGACCGCGACCAGGAGAGCGCCGACAAGGGCAAGGCGCATGCGCAGAAGGTGATCGAGGAGCAGATCAAGAAGGGCCGCGCCAAGCCCGGTGACGCCGACGCGCTGCTCGCGCGCATTGCGCCGACTGCCGATTATGCTGCACTCAAGGACGTCGACCTCGTCATCGAGGCCGTGTTCGAGGATCGCAAGGTCAAGGCTGATACCTTCGCGAAGGCGCAGGAGCATATGAAGCCGGACGTGATCTTCGCGTCGAACACCTCGACGCTGCCGATCACCTCGCTGGCCGAGGGCTTCAAGGACCAGGGCAAGTTCGTCGGCATCCACTTCTTCTCGCCGGTCGAGAAGATGATGCTGGTCGAGATCATCAAGGGTAAGAACACCGGCGATCTCGCTCTGGCGACCGCGCTCGACTACGTCCGGCAGATCGGCAAGACGCCGATCGTCGTCAACGACAGCCGCGGCTTCTTCGCCAATCGCTGCGTCGGCCGCTATGTCGCCGAAGGCAACGAGATGTTCCTCGAAGGCGTGCCGCCGGCGATGATCGAGAACTGCGCCAAGATGGCCGGCATGCCGGTCGGTCCCCTCTCGCTCTCGGACGAAGTCGCACTCGACCTCGGGCTCAAGATCATGAAGGCGACGGAAGCCGATCTCGGCCCGAACGCCATCAACCCCGATCAGAAGAAGCTGATGGTGGAGATGGTCGAGAAACAGGGCCGTCTCGGCCGCAAGAACAGCAAGGGCTTCTACGACTACCCCGAGAAGGGCAAGGGTCAGAAGAGCCTGTGGCCGGGCCTCTCGGCGCTGCAGCCGAAGCAGCTCGACCCTGACACGCTCGACATCGAGGAGCTGAAGCAGCGTTTCCTGGTGGTGCAGGCGGTGGAAGCCGCGCGCACGGTCGAGGACCACGTCATCACCGACCCGCGCGAGGCGGATGTCGGCTCGATCCTCGGCTTCGGCTTCGCGCCGTTCACCGGCGGCACGCTGTCCTACATCGACTTCATGGGAACGAAGAAATTCGTCGAGCTCTGCCACAAGCTGGAGGCGAAGTACGGCTCGCGCTTCACCCCGCCGAAGCTTCTCGAGGAGATGGCCGCGAAGGGAGAAACCTTCTACGGCCGCTTCGCGCCGAAGAAGGCCGCGGCCTGATCACCCAAGATCATTTGAGAAAGAAGGCCGGATCGTCGATCCGGCCTTTTTGTTTGGGGAGACGTCATCACGGTTGCGTCAGATTTGTTCCCGGCTTGTGGAACCAGTCACAGAATTCGCGTAGGACCCGTGTCAGAGTCCCCCGCTGCCGTGGTGTCGCGCAATTGTCATAGGCGTATCGAAGCGGCGCCGTTCTTTTGCTCGGCCCTGGCACTAGTCTTGCTCCGGGTCAGGGTTCCGAATCCGGTTGGGACACTTGCCGAGCCATCGGCAGGTTGAAGACAAAATAAGAAAGTATCCTTGATGAACTCTTTGGTGCTGCGGAAGACCGCGCTCGGTCGCGATCTCACCGCGAAATATGCTGTTGGACCCGCCACTCCCCGCCTCTCGCCGCAACAGAAGCCGGCGCGCCTGCGCCGCAAGGGGCCGATGCTTTGGGCCGCTTTGGCGTTACTTGTGCTGGCGGCGGATTTTATGCTGGCTTCCCTCGCCTGGCTCGCCGTCGACTTCGTCATGGGCTGAGACCGCCCGCGCGTGCAGCAGGTAGGCCGCCGCGAAGTAGGCGAGTTGGCAGGCGGCAAGACAGATGGCGATGACGGTCACACCCGCCATCATGCCGAATTCGTAAGCGCGAAGAATGATTGCCGAGAAAACTGCGATCGCCGGCGCAATCAATATCAGCGCCCAGATCCTGAAAGCATAACCTGTCGCTATTCCCACCAATGCACTTGCGACGATCAGGACCAAGGCAATCGTCAAGTTCAACTCCGATGAAATAATCCTCTAACAATTCCGCCAAGCTCGCGCGCTTTACGGGTACTGACAAGACAGCACTACTTACATTCGGCGAACAGTAGTTCATAAGTCTAATGATAGGTACGATGATCCGGCGAGATGGGTTCGCGCCCAGCCCGCCCGAGGGCAAATAAAACGGGCCGGATCGACGATCCGGCCCGTTTTATTTGCGGTCTCCGAGCGGCGCGAACGCCCGGCCCGAGACCGCATCGTCGGCAAGACTCGCTCTCCAGCTGCCTTCATCGCCACGGCCAATGCGCACCTCGAAGCGCCAGCCATTCTGGTTGGTGAAGGCGATGTCCGTTCCGCCCTTCTTCCTGGCATAGCTGCACGGATATTCGGTCGGCCGATCGGGAAAGACGATTTTTCCTTCCTTGCTCTCGAACACGGCCGAGGTGACCTGCGGATGGATCATGAAGATGCAATTGCGCTGCGGCAGGTCCGGCGTCGACAAGCCAAGCATCGCGAGCGGCGCGCCCGCGGCGGTCATAAGGACGATCATGTTCATCGCGGCGGCTGTCCCATGGAGGTGCTCCGCGATTTCGACGTGGCCGCCGATCGAATGGTTCACAATGAAAAAAAGGCCGGATCGTCGATCCGGCCTTTCGATTGTTGCATCTTGCGATGCGCTTACTTCGCCTGCGCAAGGCCTTCCTTCTTCAGCGCCTCCTGCACCTGCGGCCGCGCCGCGACGCGAGCCTTGTAGGCGGTCAGGTTCGGCATGGCCGAGAGGTCGAACTTCATCCGATCGCCCCAGGTCAGCATCGTGAAGAGATAGCCGTCGGCCACCGTGAACTGCTTTCCCATGAGGTAGTCGCGGCCGGCGAGCTGGCTGTCGATGTATGTCAGCTTGCCCATGACGCGGTCCCTAAAGAAGGCCTTGGCCTCGTCGTTCAGCGCCGGCGCGAACAGCGGTCCGAAGCTCTTGTGCACCTCCGAGGTGAGGAAGTTCAGCCATTCGAGCAGCTTGTAGCGCTCGGAGCTGCCGTGAGCTGGCGCCAGCGCCTTTGCTGAAGCCTGGTCGGCGATCATCTGGACAATGACCGGGCCTTCGGTCACGATCTCGCCGCTGTCGAGGCCCAGCGCAGGGACCTGGCCCTTCGGGTTCAGCTTCAGATAATCCTCACCATTTTCGAGCTTCTTGGCCCGGATATCGACCTTGACCAGCTCATAGGGCAGGCCGGCTTCCAGGAGTGCGATGTGGGGGGACAGGGAGCAGGCGCCGGGCGAGTAATAGAGTTTCATGGAATTTCTTTCTCTTGACGCTTGGTTGGGGCGAAGGAACGCCTACATGCATTTGCATCCAATAGTCAAGATTGATGCAGGTGCATTGAGTGAGGTAAGAGACGGAACGACGAGCTTGAGCGGGACCATGAAACGCAAACCATCGACCGAGGCAACTTCGGCCTGGATCCGCCTGATGCGGGTGCAGAGCCGCGTGCTCGATTGCGTCGAGCAGGACTTGAAGAAGGCGGGGTTCCCGCCGCTGGCCTGGTACGACGCGCTGCTCGAATTGTCGCGGGCGCCCTCGGGTGAGCTGCGGCCGGTGGAACTCGAGCGGCAAATGCTGATCCCGCAATACTCCACCTCGCGCCTGATCGACCGCTTGGTCGACGAGGGACTCGCCTCCCGGCGCGAATGCAAGATCGACAAGCGCGGCCAGTTCGTGGAGATCACGGAAGCTGGCCGCGAGTTGCAGAAGCGGATGTGGGGCGCCTATTCGGCCGCGATCGAAAAGTATGTCGGCTCGAAACTGTCCGATGCGGATGCCGTCAAGCTCAGCGGTCTGCTCGACCGTCTCGGCTGCTCGTGCGGCGAGATGAAACTGCCGCCCGTCCACGTCAACGAAACCACGCCGTCGCGATGATCGTGCGGCACACCAGCTCGTCCGTGCACCCCCTGGGTTCGCGGACCACCCCGTCACCCGCGCGCCTTCGATCGAAGCGCCCTTTTTGATTAGAGTTTGATATGGCGCGAGACCAGATCGATATGACGCCGCTGCAGTCGCGCGACGAGCTCGTCGCGTGGTTCGAGGCCGGCTGCAAGGACCCGTCCGAATTCCGCATGGGCACCGAGCACGAGAAGACGCCGTTCACGCTCGAAGGCCACCGTCCGGTGCCTTACGAGGGCGCACGGGGCATCGGCGCGCTGCTCGAAGGCATGAAGCTCCTGCTCGGCTGGGAGCCGATCATGGAGAAGGGCAACATCATCGGCCTCTACGACGTCACCGGCGGCGGCGCGATCTCGCTCGAGCCCGGCGGACAGTTCGAGCTCTCCGGCGCGCCGGTCGAGAACGTGCATCAGACCCAGAGCGAGCTGATGGCGCATCTGGCGCAGGTGCGCGAGATCGCGACCCCGCTCGGCATCGGCTTCCTCGGGCTCGGCATGACGCCGTCCTGGTCACGCGCCGACATCCCGGTGATGCCCAAGGGCCGCTACAAGATCATGACCAATTACATGCCGAAGGTCGGCCAATACGGCCTCGACATGATGTACCGGACCTGCACGGTGCAGACCAATCTCGACTTCTCCTCCGAAGCCGACATGGTCAAGAAGCTGCGCGTCTCGCTCGCGCTGCAGCCGGTCGCGACCGCGCTGTTTGCCAATTCGCCGTTCACCGAGGGCAAGCCGAACGGCTTCCTGTCGTTCCGCTCCGAGATCTGGCGCGACACCGACAATGCGCGTTCGGGCATGATGCCGTGGGCATTCGAGGACGGCATGGGTTTCGAGCGCTATGTCGACTACGCGCTCGACGTACCCATGTATTTCGTCAAGCGCGACGAGGATTACATCGACGTCTCGGGCTCCTCGTTCCGCGCCTTCTTCGACGGCCGCAACAACAATCTGCCCGGCGAACGCCCGACGCTGTCGGACTGGGCCAACCATCTTTCGACGATCTTCCCGGAAGTGCGCCTCAAGCGCTATCTCGAGATGCGCGGCTCCGATGGTGGCCCGTGGGGCCGCCTGCCGGCGCTATCGGCGTTCTGGGCCGGGCTGCTCTACGACGATGTGTCGCTCGATGCCGCGTGGGACCTCGTGAAGCACTGGACCGCGCATGAGCGCCAGGCTCTGCGCGACGACGTGCCGCGGTTCGGCTTCAAGGCGCGGATCAAGGACCGCTATCTGTTCGAGATCGCCAAGGAATGCCTCGTTCTGGCCCATGCCGGCCTGCGCCGCCGCGGCCGGATCGACCAGCTCGGCCGCGACGAAACCCGGCATCTGGAGCCGCTCGATCGCATCATCGATTCCGGCCGGACCCCGGCCGAGGAGATGCTGGAGAAGTTCAACGGCGCCTGGAACGGCTCCGTGGAACCGGCCTACGCGGAATACGCGTTCTAGGCCAGAGGCCGACGACCAGGACCTGAGCCGTTCATCGCCCATACAGGTTTGCGGCGATCAAATGACCGGCTGAAAAAACCTGAGCGCCGTCAATAACTCGAAAGCTGTTCCAATGGGGAAGGGCCGCCTGCGTGGGGCCGTCATGGCAAGCGTCGTGGCCTGCGCCACGTTGCTTGCGCTCGTGTTTGCGAGCGCGCCTGCGCGCGCCCAGACGGCGTTCGACCGTCCCGGCGGCGACTATTTCAGCTCGCCGGTGACGTCAGGTGACCCCGAGGATTGCGCGCTGCAGTGTGAGCGTGACCGCCGCTGCCGCTCCTGGAGCTTCAACTATCCCGACGTCGAAGGCGGCTCGGCAGTGTGCTGGCTCAAGAACACGGTGCCGCCGCGTGTCCCGGGCAGCTGCTGCATCTCCGGTGTGCGTGGCGCCGGCGTGATCGAGCCGCGGATCGAAGGCGTTGAAACGTCGATCGACCGCCCCGGCGGCGACTTGCGCAATTTCGAGATCAAGGACGGCGAAGGCGAAGAGGCCTGCAAGGCCGCCTGCATCGCGGACAACAAGTGCCGCGCCTTCACCTATTCCCGTCCCGGCTACACCGGGCGTGAAGCGCGCTGCTTCCTGAAAAAGGAAATCAAGCCGCCGCGCCGCAAGGCGGGCTTCACGTCGGGCGTGGTCAGATAGCGCGCAGCGCCTTCACGCGCGGCGAATCCAGCGACCCGCTCCTCAATTCGCCGCCGACACCAGCCTGTCCCCACACGCATTCGCGTAGAACTTGCCGCCGCATTGGCGCTTGATGGCGGCGCAGCGCACCGCGGGAGACGCATTTTCCGGAACGCTGAAGCCGCAGCTCAGGCCATCGGCACTGCGGCCCGTCTTGCCGGCGGCAAAGGCGGCGCTGGAGGCGGTGATGCAGACGACGAGGAAGGCTGCGGCGGCGATTTCGATCAGCAGTCTCATGGACGTTTCCTCCACACTGATGGCTGAATCGGCCCTCAATCTAGCACCGAATCTGCATCTCTCCGTACGCTTCCGGGTTCCCAAATCGGCCCGTTCCTTGCATAAATTTACGCCAGCGCAGTGCACGGCCGCGCCAGGGATGGTTCCGGTGCAGGGGCAAGACGCGTAGAGTTAGTGGTGTTCTCGCGACCAGGAAGTGACGGCCTTGCAAGATCAATCGTTCCAGCCAAGTTTGCCGGCCTCCGGCCAGCCCATCGACGAGCTCGCGCTGGCTGACGTCAAGGGCGCGATCCTGGCGAAGCTGCGCCTTGCCATCGGCAAGGATGCGGGCATGGCCACCAAGCACGACTGGTACCAGGCCGCAGCGCTCGCGTTGCGCGACCGCATCGTGCATCGCTGGCTCACGGCCGAGAAGCACAGCTACGATGCGGGACGCAAGCGCGTCTATTATCTCTCGCTCGAATTCCTGATCGGCCGCCTCTTCACCGACGCGCTGAACAACATGGGGCTGCTCAAGATCTTCGAGGTCGCGCTCGGCGATCTCGGCGTGTCGCTGCCTGAGCTCCGCAAATGCGAGCCGGATGCCGCGCTCGGCAATGGCGGCCTGGGGCGGCTCGCCGCCTGCTTCATGGAGAGCATGGCTACGCTCTCGATCCCCGCGATCGGCTACGGCATCCGCTACGATTACGGCCTGTTCCGCCAGATCATCAATCAGGGCTGGCAGCAGGAATATCCGGACGAATGGCTGAGCTTCGGCAATCCCTGGGAATTGCAGCGGCCCGAGGTGATCTATCACGTCCATTTCGGCGGTGGCGTCGAGCATGTCGACGACAAGGGCCGCGACCGCGCGATCTGGCATCCGGCCGAGACGGTGCAGGCGATCGCCTATGACACGCCGATCGTCGGCTGGCGCGGCCAGCACGTCAACGCGCTCCGCCTTTGGTCGGCACGCTCGCCCGATCCGTTGAAGCTCGACGCCTTCAACAAGGGCGACTATGTCAGCGCCAGCGCCGAGCAGTCGCGCGCGGAAGCGATCTGCAAATTCCTCTATCCGAACGACGAAAGCCCGGCGGGCCGCGAGCTGCGGCTGCGCCAGGAGTATTTCTTCGTCTCCGCCTCGCTGCAGGACCTGGTCAATCGCCACCTGACCTCCGACGGCCAGCTTCGCAGCCTCGCGATGAAGGTCGCGGTCCAGCTCAACGACACGCATCCGAGCCTCGCCGTCACCGAGCTGATGCGCATCCTGGTCGACCTGCACAATTTCCGCTGGGACGAGGCCTGGAAGATCACGGTCGCAACGCTGTCCTACACCAACCACACGCTGTTGCCCGAGGCGCTGGAGACCTGGCCGGTCGAACTGTTCGAGCAGTTGTTGCCGCGCCATCTCGAGATCATCTACCGCATCAACGTGCAGCATCTCGCGCTCGCCGAAGCGCGCGCGCCCGGCGACATCGATTTCCGTGCCTCGGTTTCGCTGATCGACGAGAGGAGCGGACGCCGCGTGCGCATGGGCCAGCTCGCCTTCGTCGGCTCGCACCGCATCAACGGCGTCTCGGCGATGCATTCGGACCTGATGCGCGAGACCGTGTTCCACGATCTCAACCATCTCTATCCCGGCCGCATCACCAACAAGACCAACGGCATCACCTTCCGCCGCTGGCTGATGCTGGCGAATCCGAAGCTGACCGACCTGCTGCGCGAGATCTGCGGCGAAGCCGTGCTCGACGATCCGACCCAGCTCAGCCTGATCGAAGCCCGCGCCAGCGACGTCGAATTCCAGAAGAAGTTCCGCAGCGTCAAGCTGCACAACAAGACCGCGCTGGCGCGCCTGATCGGCGAGCGGCTCGGCATCAAGGTCGATCCAACCGCGCTGTTCGACGTGCAGATCAAGCGCATTCACGAATACAAGCGCCAGCTCCTCAACATCATCGAGACGGTGGCGCTGTACCAGGCGATGAAGGACGATCCCAACGGCAACTGGGTGCCGCGGGTGAAAATCTTCGCCGGCAAGGCGGCGGCGAGCTACCGCTACGCAAAATTGATCATCAAGCTGGTCAACGACGTCGCGGACGTCGTCAACAACGATCCCGCGATCGGCGGCAAGCTCAAGGTCGTCTTCCTGCCCGACTACAATGTCAGCCTTGCGGAGGTGATCATTCCCGCGGCCGATTTGTCCGAGCAGATCTCGACCGCCGGCATGGAGGCCTCCGGCACCGGCAACATGAAGCTGTCGCTGAACGGCGCGCTCACCATCGGCACGCTCGACGGCGCCAACATCGAGATCCGCGACCATGTCGGCGCGGAGAATATCGCGATCTTCGGCATGGAGGCCGGCGACGTGATGATCCGCCGCAAGCAGGGGCTGGATGCGTCCGACGTGATCCGCAATTCGCCAAAGCTCCAGCGCGCCATCAATGCAATCGGCACCGGCGAGTTCTCACCCGGCGATCCCGGCCGCTTCGAATCAATCGCGCACGCGCTGCGCTATCTCGACCATTACATGGTCAGCGCCGATTTCGATTCCTATTACGAAGCCCAGCGCAGCGTCGACGCACGCTGGCAGGTGGCGCCGGCCTGGACGCGCGCCTCCATCCTCAATGTCGCGCGCATGGCCTGGTTCTCCTCGGACCGCACCATCCGCGAATATGCCGAGGAGATCTGGAACGTGCCGGTCAATCCGACCACGCCATTGCTGCCGGATCTGCGCGACGTCGCGGGCTGATTTTCCGCAACGTGAAATCGGCGTTACCTGCGAGGTTATTGATTTGGCAGGATAAGCATCATATTACGGCTTGAGCTTTTTCTGGCCGGAGTCGATCGTGCCCGTCGGCGAGTATACGAGCCCGGATGGGCAGCTTCGATTGCTGGTCATATGTCCCGACGGGGACTGGACGCTGGGGTTGGACGGATTCTCCTGGCACACGCACGGCAGCATCCTTGCCAGTCTTTCAGGCAAGGACGAGGAAGCTGCCATCGGCGACTTCGTCGCCGATCTGATCAGCGGCAAGAGTATCATTGCGCTGAAGCGCATAGGAGGCTCCGTCGCGGATGCCTGGGTCACAGATGATCCGGCAGACGATGTTTTGAGTTCGCAGCAATATGGCCCTGGTGATGAGACGATGGAGTTTCGTCGTTGGGACGGAAGCTCAGTAGAGGTCTAATCCCATGCACGCCAAGCTCCCGCACCCGTTCGACGACGCCACCCGCATCACCGCCGGTGACAGCAGCTGGCAGGGACACACCAGCGACGACTACTGGGCCTTTGTCGGCCCGTTCGGCGGCGCCACGGCCGCGACCATCCTGCGCGCACTGATCGACCATCCGCAGCGCGCCGGCGATCCGCTGGCCCTCACCGTCAATTACTGCGCGCCGATCGCCAAGGGGCCGTTCGATCTGGACGCGCGGCTGGTGAAGGCCAATCGCTCCAGCCAGCATTGGAGCGTCGAACTGTCGCAGGGCGGCGGCGAGGTCGCAACGCTCGCCACCGCCGTGTTCGCCGAGCGCCGGCCCTCCTGGGAGCACAGGGTGGCGCAATATCCGGACGCCACGGCGTTCGAGGCAACGCTGCCATTCCCAAAGATCTCGGCGTCCTGGGCCAACCAGTATGAATTCCGCTTCGTCGAGGGCGAGATGCGGATCGGCCCCCCGCAGACCGAGCTCGCTGGCACCTATTCCAAGCTCTGGATCGGCGACCGCACGCCGCGCAAGCTCGACATGCTGTCGCTGATGTCGATGTCGGACGCCTTCTTCGGCCGCATCTTCCACGCCAGGCGCGAGCTGGTGCCGTTCGGCACGGTGTCGCTGACGACGTATTTTCACACCGGCAGCGAGGAGCTCGCCGCCGAGGACATCACGCGCGTGCTCGCGACGGCCGATTCGAAGATCATGCACAAGAGCTACGCCGATCAGAACGCCGAGCTGTGGTCGCCGAACGGCAGGCTGCTCGCGACCACGACGCAGATCGCGTATTTCAAGGCGTGAGGTCTCGCACCGGTGTCGTCCCCGCGAACGCGGGGACCCATAACCACAGGGAGTAATTTGGCGAAGACTCGTAGTGACCCTTTCTTCTTCACCGGTACTTGTACTGCACTCCCTCGATAGATCACGCGGTATGGGTCCCCGCGTTCGCGGGGACGACATCGAATGTGTGGTTCACGCAAGTGGCTACAAACAAAAAGGGCGGCCTCGCGGCCGCCCTTTTGCATTGAAGACAGAGCGAGAGATTACTCCGCCGCGAGCTTCACGTCCGGCGCGGCCGCGCGCACTTCGGCGTCGACCTGGGCTTCGAACTTGGCAAAGTTCTTCTGGAACATGCCGACCAGCGCGCGGGCGGTCTTGTCGAACTCGTCCTTGTCCTTCCAGGTGTTCACCGGATTCAGGATCTCGGCCGGCACGCCCGGCAGCGCGGTCGGGACCGCGAAGCCGAAATATTTGTCGGTGCGGAATTCGACGTTGCGAAGCGAGCCGTCGAGCGCGGCGGTGAGCAGCGCGCGCGTCACCTTGATCGGCATGCGCGAGCCGGTGCCATACTTGCCGCCGGTCCAGCCGGTGTTGACCAGCCAGCAATCGACATTGTGCTGGGCGATGAGGTCGCGCAGCATGTTGCCGTAGACGCTGGGGTCGAGCGGCAGGAAGGGCGAGCCGAAGCAGGTGGAGAATTCCGGCTGCGGCTCGTTGCCGAGACCGCGCTCGGTACCGGCAACCTTGGCGGTGTAGCCGGACAGGAAGTGATACATCGCCTGCGCCGGCGAAAGCTTTGCGATCGGCGGCAGCACGCCGAAGGCGTCGGCGGCGAGCATCACCACGTTCTTCGGCTGCGGCGCGCGGCCGGTGCGCGAAGCGTTCGGGATGAAGTCGAGCGGATAGGCCGAGCGCGTGTTCTCGGTCTTGGAGCCGTCGTCGAAATCGACAACGCGGGTGTCTTCGTCGAGCACGCAGTTTTCGAGCACCGCGCCGAAGCGGGTCGAGGCGGCGTAGATCTGAGGCTCGGCCTCCTGCGACAGCTTGATGCACTTGGCGTAGCAGCCGCCTTCGAAGTTGAACACGCCGTTCGGGCCCCAGCCGTGCTCATCGTCGCCGATCAGCGTGCGGTTCGGATCGGCCGACAACGTGGTCTTGCCGGTGCCTGATAGCCCGAAGAAGATCGCGGTGTCGCCATTGGCGCCGACATTGGCCGAGCAGTGCATCGGCATCACGCCGCGCTCGGGCAGATAGTAGTTCAGCGTGGTGAAGACCGACTTCTTCATCTCGCCGGCATAATAAGACCCGCCGATCAGGACGATCTTGCGGGCGAAATCGATCGCGACGACATTCTCCGACTTGCAGCCGTGGCGTTTCGGATCGGCGCGGAAGCTCGGCATGTCGATGATGGTGAGCTCCGGCGTGAAGCTCGGCAGCTCGACCGCCTCGGGGCGGATCAACAGCGTACGGATGAACAGCGAGTGCCAGGCGAGCTCGGTGAACACGCGGGTCTTGATCCGGTAGGCCGGATCGGCGCCGCCATAGAGGTCCTGCGCGAACAGGCTCTTGCCTTCGGCGTGCTTGAGGAAGTCCTGGTAGAGCGTCTCGAACTGCTCTGCGGTGATCGACTGGTTGCCGGCCCACCACATCTTCTTGTCGGTGGTGGCGTCACGCACCGTGAACTTGTCCTTCGGGCTGCGACCGGTGAACTCACCGGTGTCGGCGCAAAGCGAACCGTCTGCCGACAGCACCGCCTCGCCCGCGGAAAGCGAGTATTGATAGAGTTGCGGCGCGCCGAGGTTCCAGTGAACCCGTTTGAGATTCTTTAAGCCGAATTTGTCGGCACCGAAGGCACCGTTGCGCACGCCCGTCTCTTGCACGAAAAATCCTCCTAGAACCCGCGACACTCAGCGCGACCAAGCTTTGGCGCCATCGCAGTCACCGTGAATTATAGGCCGTCCGGCCTCGGTTGAGCGACGTAATAATGGTGAACGCTGGCGTTGCCAAGCCGATCTCGCAGGATTTGGTTTATTCAAGGACCGCGCCAAATGCCGCGCATGTCAGCTCTGAGCGAGCGTATCAAAAAAATACGAATGATCGCGCAACCAAATGCGCGATTCCGCGTTTCCTGTGGTTATTGCGACGCACAATCGCAGGACCGTCCTATCGTACCTCGCCTTCGCCGATGAGCGCGAACGGCCCCCACATCGCGGGATAGGCGTTGCGCGGTGACGAGGTGTCATCAACGTACGTCAACATCGCGCGGCGCAAGGCTTCGGCACGGCCGATTTTTGGTTCGTTCTTGAGCAGTTCGAAAGTCGACGTGGTCAAGCGGGTGGCAGCTTCCGAATCCACTGCCCAATGCGAGACCAGCAGCGCACGTGCACCCGCGTAGAAGAACGAGCGCGCCAGCCCCGACAGGGCCTCGGCGCCGGGCTTGTCGCCGGCGATGGTGTTGCAGGCCGACAGCACAACCCAATCCGCGTTGAGCTTGAGCTGAGCGACTTCACTTGCCGTGAGCAAGCCGTCATCCAGCTCCGTCGGCCGATCGGGAATGGAGAGCGCAAGCGAGGGCTCGCCCAATCCCTTGATATCGCCGGCCACGAGACCGTGGGTGGCAAAGTAGATGATGCTGTATTGAGCAAGCGCTGCACGCTTCAGCGTCGTTTCGCTGGCATCGCGGCCGAGATGGATGTCGGCCTCGGCCGCGCCGACATCCTTTGCTACCGCGTTCAACTCGTCCGCGGTATCCGGCAGTTGCGGCAGCGCCTGCGCAAGCCGCGCGCGATCGACGCCGGCCCCGCGCCAAAAATCGCTATAGGCAATTGTTGCAATGTTGCGTGCAGCGACCTTGCCGCTTGCAGCGCGGCGATCGGCCGGCCCTTCCAGCGCGGGATTGAACACGGGATCGCCAAAGCCGGTCATCGGCTTCACGCCCTGCTCCCGGCGCGCGACGGCACGCAGCGATTTCAGGCTGACCACCGAGGGCAGCACCGACACCGCCTGACGCCGCAATAGCCAAGCGGCGCTACGATAGCCTTCGAGCGTGTCCGGGATCGCAGCTTGCGGCGTCTCCGTGACGAGCAGATGAAACGGCAACGCCGTCAGCGCGGCCGACGGCACCACCAGCAGGTTGCGCTTGTCCTTCGTCAGCGCTTCGAGCGGGCCGAGCAGCGCGACATAAAGCTCGTTGGCGAGCCCGAGGTCGAACAGTCCTGATTTGCCGGAGGCATCGCGCGCCTTGCCGACATCGAGCCCCTTGCGGAAGGCAGTCACCTTCTGCGTCAGCGCGTCCGCGCCGAGCGGAATCTCCTTCCAGTCGACGCCTTCGCGCGTGATCGCGACGACATAGCTCTGCTTGTCGACGACGGAGTAGAGCACCATCGCCTCGTCGGGCGACAGCAAGGGCTGGATATCCTTGACCGCCAGCGGCAGGGGGTTGGAGAGCGACGCATAATCGGGAAACTCGACCGCGAGCGTCTTCTGCAAGCCCGTGCGCTCGTTCGCTATCGCCGCGATCCGCGCCCGGCTGCGCTGCTCGGCCGCGACGTCGCGCTGGGCCGGTTGCTTCGACACCGCGGCGATGATCGCCTTGTCGAGCGCCTCGGACTCGGCCGCAAGATCCTGGTCCCGGCGCACGAGCTCGGCGAGCCGGTCGCTACCGGCAGCAAGGCGCACGGCCAGCTTGTTCACGGCGGAGGCAGCGGAGGATTGCGTGCCGCGCTGAATCGCGGCAAGCGCCTCGTCCAGCGCCCTGTCGTCAGGCAGCAGATATTGCTGTCGCGCGGCGAACAGGACCGGCAGCACGACGCGCAACTGCGCGCGATTGGTCGCAAGCGTCTTTTCCGCGAGCGGCAGCGCGTCGGCGTTCCGGCCGGAGACGTAGAGGAAATAAGCGAGATTGCTGGTCGAGGTCGTGACGTCCGGATGATCGGGACCGAGCGCACGTTCGCGGATCGACAGCGCACGGCGATAGAGCAGCTCCGCATCGGCATAGCGCCGCTGGTGCTCGTAGAGACCGGCGAGATTGTTCAGCGAGCGCGCGACGTCGGGATGGTCCGGTCCCAGCACTTTTTCGCGGATCGCGAGCGAGCGCCTGATCGGCGCCTCGGCATCCGCATCGCGGTTGAGGTCGCGATCGAGCTGGCCGAGATTGTTCAGGAGCGTCGCGACCGCCGGATGCTCGGGGCCACCGGCCTTCTGGTAGATCGCGAGCGCGCGCTGAAACAACGGCTCGGCTTCGGCCTGACGCTGCTGCTTGACATAGTATGTGGCGAGATTGTTGAGGGACTGACCGACGTCGGGATGCTCGCGCGACAGCGCCTTCTCGCGCACGGCGAGCGCACGCTTGAACAGCGGCTCTGCCTCTGCAAAGCGGCTCTGCCTCTGATAGAGCGCGGCGAGGTTGTTCAGCACCGGTGCGATCTCGACACTGTCGAGACCGGTCCCCTTCTCCATCAGCGCAATGGCGCGCTTGTAGAGCGGCTCGGCCTGCTCGTCGTGACCCTGGTCGGCGTAGATCTGCGCGAGGTTGTTGAGCGCGCCCGCGAGATCACGATTGTTGGCGGTCTTCTCGAGAGACGCCACCATGGCCTGCGCCAGCGGCAGCGCCTCCGAATATTTGCCGGCGCTTCGGAGTGCGTTGATCCGCGCGCTCTCCGCGGCGAGACCTTTCTGGGCAAAGCCGGGCGTGGCAAGCGATGCGGTGATCGCGAGCGCCAAACCCGCAACCAGCGTCAAACGACGGCGTATCATGAACCCTCTCGCTGCCGACTTCGAACCATTGCGGTCTTGGGTCGCAGCGATGGGGGGCAGCGTTCAAATTGTTGCGCGCTAGTCCACCTTCGCGCGCGCTTCGCCAGCAAGGCGGACCAGCATCTTGCGCAGCGCCGTGCCGTCAGTCACCCGCTCCGGGAAGTCCAGCCGCAGCGCAGTCTGGCCATCCTGCATGTCGAGGCCTTCGGGGTCGCAGCCGATGCAGCGCCAGTCGCCCTCCGCCGCGCCGAGGAGTTTTGTTGCATAGAGGCCCATGGCGTCGCGGTGGTCGGCATTCATGTGCGCGACCGCCCCCTCCTCCGCCGCCAGCAGATCCTCGGCGCCGGCAAGGTCCGTCAGGAACTGCTCGGGCTTGAGATCGACGATGCGGCCGAAGCCGGCGACCAGATGGGTTCCCGTGGGCCGAATTCTGAAGAACGAGAAATCCTTAAACGAAACAAACGCTTCGGCCGATGGATGGGCATTGAGATACCGCCGCTGGAGCAGATCCTTGTCGGCATCGGCCTGTTCCGCCCGGCCGGACAGCATGATCCGGGCACCCTCCAGTGGATCGCCGGCCGCGCGTTCGTCCAGCATCAGGGAGACCCGGTGATCCGCCAGGATGTTCCTGGTGTGCACGGCCAGGCCCGAGATCAGCAGGATCGGCGAGCCGTCGGGGTGGCTCGCCAGATTGACGAGGGAGCAATAGGGATCGCCGCTGCCGGCCATCAGCGTTGCAAGCGCCCCCTGGCGCGAGCGCCTGAGCAGCGATTTGGCGAGCTTTCCGGGGTCGAAATCAGGGGTCGGGTGCATCGGCTTTCTCGGGTCAGGTGGTTGCAAGGGAGGTCTTTTTTCGGGTAAACGGGGGTCAGGTTAAGGGTCGAAACGCGGCGAATCTGCTGCGCTTCGTGGAACTTGGTCACACTTCAGCCCAGCTTGCATTGCTCGGTGACAAGGTTCGACCGCCGAATTCGGCACCCGTGTATGCGGCGCATCAGTGAATTGCTCGCCGTTTCAAGCCACGACCCAAACGGAAAGCAGAAAGCAGAGGCTCATGCCCACAATCGCTTTGGTCGACGACGACCGCAACATTCTCACATCCGTCTCGATCGCGCTGGAGGCCGAAGGCTATCGCATCATGACCTACACCGACGGCGCCTCCGCGCTCGACGGCTTCCGCACCACCCAGCCCGATCTTGCCATCCTCGACATCAAGATGCCGCGCATGGACGGCATGGAAACGCTGCGCCGGCTGCGGCAGAAATCCGACCTGCCGGTGATCTTCCTGACCTCCAAGGACGAAGAGATCGACGAACTGTTCGGCCTCAAGATGGGCGCCGACGACTTCATCCGCAAACCCTTCTCGCAGCGCCTGCTGGTCGAGCGCGTCAAGGCTGTGCTGCGCCGCTCTGCGCCGAAGGACCCGACCGTCGCGCCGAAGGAGAACGATGCCAAGGCGCTCGACCGCGGCCTGCTGCGCATGGACCCCGAGCGGCACACCTGCACCTGGAAGAACGAGCCGGTGACGCTGACCGTCACCGAATTCCTGATCCTCCAGGCGCTGGCAACCCGGCCCGGCGTGGTGAAGAGCCGCAACGCGCTGATGGACGCCGCCTATGACGACCAGGTCTATGTCGACGACCGCACCATCGACAGCCACATCAAGCGGCTGCGCAAGAAGTTCAAGGTGACCGACAACGAGTTCGAGATGATCGAGACGCTCTACGGCGTCGGCTACCGCTTCAAGGAAGCCTAAGGCTCACGCGCCTTCACGAAAGACTGAGAGCATCGCCGGTTCTCGTTCCATCGGGACCGGGATGGCTCTAGGATGCGGGGACCCTTCGCACGAGATGTCCTAACGCGGGCGTAAGCATTGCTTGACCGAACGCAGCCTGACGAGAACCAGAATGCCGGGGATATCGCATCCGACGGCGTACCGGAGCACGTCGCCGACGACAAGCCGGCCGCGCAAGGTTGGCGGCCGTTCTCCTGGCTGACGCGTGCCGGTCAGTATTTCTTCGCGCTCTCCTTCTCGAGCCTGACCCGCCGCATCGTCTCGCTCAACCTCGCCGGCCTCGTCGCGCTGGTCGCGAGCATTCTCTATCTCTCGCAGTTCCGCGCCGGCCTGATCGACGCGCGTGCGCAGAGCCTGCTGGTGCAGGCCGAGATCATCGCCGGTGCCATCGGAGCGTCGGCGACCGTGCAGACCAACGCGATCACGGTCGATCCTGACCGCCTGCTCGATCTGAAGCTCGGCGACAGCTACGGCGAATCCGACGATTATTCGGCGCTGAACTTCCCGATCAGCCCGGAGCGCGTGGCACCCGTGCTGCGCACACTGATCTCGCCGACCAAGACGCGGGCGCGGATATTCGACCCCAACGGGACGGTGCTGCTCGACAGCCGCGACCTCGAGAACGTGCTGATCTTCCCGTTGCCGCCGCCATCGCAGAAGCCCGGCGTGATCGAGCGCGGCCTGACCTCGGTGCGCCTCTGGATCAACCGCGGTGACCTGCCGCTGTATCGCGAGCTCGGGCGCGAGAACGGCAATGGCTATTCGGAAGTAAGCGACGCGCTCCAGGGCCAGAAGCGTTCGATGGTGCGGGTCAATTCGCGCGGCGAGGTGATCGTTTCGGTCGCAGTCCCCGTGCTGCGCTCGCGCGCCATCCACGGCGCCCTGATGCTGTCGACGCAGGGCGACGACATCGACCAGATGGTCACCGCCGAGCGCCTGGCGATCCTGAAGGTCGGCGGCGTCGCTGCCGCGGTCATGATCATGCTGTCGCTGCTGCTCGCCAGCACGATCGCAGGTCCGGTGCGCCGGCTCGCCGACAGCGCCGAGCGCGTCCGCCGCCGCATCAAGGCGCGCATCGAGATTCCCGACTTCACCCGGCGCCGCGACGAAATCGGTCACCTGTCCGGCGCGCTGCGCGACATGACCAGCGCGCTCTACAGCCGCATCGAGGCGATCGAGATGTTCGCCGCCGATGTCGCGCATGAACTGAAGAACCCGCTGACCTCGCTGCGCTCCGCGGTCGAGACGCTGCCGCTGGCGCGCAACGAGACCAGCCGCGCGCGCCTGCTCGAGGTGATCGAGCATGACGTCAAGCGGCTCGACCGCCTCATCTCCGACATCTCCGACGCCAGCCGCCTCGACGCCGAATTGCAGCGCCAGGATGCGGTCCGGGTCGACCTGCGCCGCCTGCTGACGACGCTCGTGTCCGTCGCCAATGAAACCAAGCTCGGCCATGACGTCGCGGTCGAAACGCGCTTCGAAGGCCGCGGCGCGACCGACGCGTTCTCCGTGACCGGGCACGATTCGCGGCTCGGGCAGGTGGTCTCCAACCTGCTCTCCAACGCGCAGTCATTCTCCGAGCCCGGCAGCAAGGTGCGCCTCACCTGCCGCCGCGTCCGCTCCGAGATCGAGATCGTGGTCGACGACGACGGGCCCGGCATCCGCGACGACGCGCTGGAGCGCATCTTCGAGCGCTTCTACACCGACCGTCCGCACCAGGGCTTTGGCCAGAACTCCGGCCTCGGCCTGTCGATCTCCAAGCAGATCGTCGATGCCCATGGCGGACGCATCTGGGCCGAGAACCGCCCGGGCCCTGTGGACGAGGACGGAGCGCCTACGGTTGTCGGCGCGCGTTTCGTGGTGAGGCTGCCGGCGCTATGAGCGACGGTGGCCCCAGCGTTCATGCCTCGGCGGTCAAGGTCGGGACTCTGGCGGTGCTGATCCGCGGGCCCTCAGGCTCCGGCAAGTCGCGCCTTGCCTTCGATTTGATCATGGCGGGACGCGCCGGCGTGGTCGAAAGGGCCGTTCTGGTCGGCGATGACCGTGTCCATCTGGCGACAGTCGGCGATGAAATTGAAGTCCGCCCCGCGCCGCTGCTGGCCGGCCTGATCGAGATTCGGGGACTGGGAATCCGCCGCTGCGACTTCGTGGAGCATGCGACCGTCGGCCTCGTGGTCGATCTGGACGCCGCCGACGCGGAACGCCTGCCTGCGGCGGAATCACTGAAAACAAGCATTTTCGGTGTCAAAATACCGCGAATCCCCGTCGGGCGCGACTATTCGCCCCTCCCTTTGGTTGTTGCGGCCTTGACCACTACCAAGAGTTCATCTTCGGTTAACCCTTCAGGCGATTGTTTGAAGGGAAATGGTAACCATATGAACCCCACTATCGCGACCGAATAGACCGGCGCAGCTCCCCTCATCCATCCGTCTAGTTTCAGGGAGATACGCAACATCCCCTCTTGCGCGGGGGCTCTGGATGGTCAAAGTGGCGCGTTCGTGCGGTGCACCAAAAGCGCCCGCGAGGAGTTTTCCGATGATTGGTCTAGTACTTGTGACCCACGGGCGCCTTGCCGACGAATTCAAGGCAGCGCTTGAGCATGTCATGGGCCCACAAAAGCAAATCGAAGCGATCACGATCGGTGCCGAAGATGATTCCGATCTCTGCCGAAGCGACATCATCGAGGCGGTCAACCGCGTCGATTCCGGCGACGGCGTCGCGATCCTCACCGACATGTTCGGCGGCACGCCGTCGAACCTTGCAATATCCTGCATGAGCCGGCCGAAGGTCGAGGTGCTCGCGGGCATCAACCTTCCCATGCTGGTGAAGCTTGCCAAGGTGCGCGAGGAGCGTCCGCTGCCCGACGCGATCGCGATGGCCCAGGAAGCGGGTCGCAAATACGTCACCATTGCCAGCCGCGTGCTCGCCGGCAAATGAGCGACGACGCGCCGCTCGGAAACCAGGCCGGGACAGGCGTGCCGGCGGGAGCCATTTCCAAAGACCTCCTGATCATCAACAAGCGCGGCCTGCACGCCCGCGCCTCGGCGAAATTCGTCCAGGCGGTGGAGCGCTTCAACGCGCAGGTGTGGGTGACGCGCGGCGGCGAGACCGTCGGCGGCACCTCGATCATGGGCCTGATGATGCTGGCCGCGGGACCGGGCACGACGATCACGGTCGCCGCCGCCGGTGACGATGCCCAGGCTGCGCTTGCGGCGATTACCGAGCTCGTTGAAAGCAAGTTCAACGAGGAAGGGATCTGAGCCACGCGCTCGGTGCCGTAGGGTGGGCAAAGGCGCGTAGCGCCGTGCCCACCATCTCGCGACAATCGCCATAGAAGTGGTGGGCACGCTTCCGCCGTCGCTCTTCGAGCTATGGCGGACAAGTCGCTTTGCCCACCCTACGAGACCTACAACGCCGAAATCACTTCGCCGGCGGCGCGATGTAGATGTTCCAGCTCATCGACGGGCCGGCCTTGCCGTGGGTGAAGCGGCGCGTCGTCATCACGATGCGCTCGGCGTTCGGCGCGATCTCCGAGACCCATTTCTCGAACGCCGGGAGGCGGCCATCGGTCGGATCGAACACGCCGATGAAGCCATACTTCCTGGCATCCTCGCGCGACGTCAGCCCGGAATCCCAGGCTTCGAGCGGCATCAACGCGGCCGGATGATCGGGGCTGTAGAACACCATCGGCTGGATCGACTCCATGGTGCCGGCGACGACCGCCCAGCGCGAGCCGAAACGCGTGTGCCAGGCCTGCGTCAATTCATGCGCCAACTCCGAGCGCGCGCCGTAGGTCGCCGTATTGCTGGCATTGGCCGCCATCTCGCGCGCGGCGATCCAGGGCGAGGCGGCGAGCGTGGCGACGCTGAGAACGAGCCAGATCGCGGCGATGTTGAACAGGGCCGCACTCTGCACCCGCAGCGCCGGGATCGCGACCAGCGCCAAGGGCACCAGGAAGAACAGCGAGATGCCCCAATCGGTCTTCATGTAGATGCTGAAGGCCAGCGCGCCGAGCGGCGGGCCGACCGCGACGATGACCTGGATGATCCAGACGTTCAACGCCTGCGCAACATTGACGCCGGGATTGGCGCCGCGCCCCCACGCGCGCGTGACGATGCGTAACGGTGCGCGCAGCAGCAGCGTGAACCAATGTGGCACCAGTGCCATTGCGAGCGCGGCCAGCGCCACCGGCAGCGCCAGCAGCGCCAAATTATGCAGGGCATAGCCCGCCACGAGCTGATGGACCTGCCGGCTGTCATCGAGACTGTAGGTATCGCCGGCATAGGTCAGCGGCACGAAATGCACGCCCGCAAGCCAGACGAGGTGCGGGATCATCGCCACCACCATCGTCACGATCGCCACCCACGGCGCCGGCGACAGCAGGAATCGCAGCCGATCGGGATGAATCAGCGCGGCAAGGCCGATGGCGCCGATCATGGTCAGCACCCAGTATTTCGTCATCAGCGCCAGCGCGCCGGCGAGCCCGAACCAGATACCGGACTGCCAGGTCCGCTTCTCGAAGGCGTTGAGATAGGCGAGCACGAGCAGCGGCAGCGTGACGAGCTGGAGCAGGTCGGGGTTGTACTTGAAACCCTTGAAATTGAAGATCGGGTAGAGCGCGACCATCACCACGACCAGGAACGCACGCCGCGCGTCCACGACGCGCAAGCTCAGCAGCCAGCAGATCACCATGCCGACGCCGACGGTCGCCATCGCCAGCGCATAGGTCGCCCAGTCCGCCGCCGGGAACACCTTGAACCAGAGGCCGGCGACCCAGCCCGACAGCGGCGGGTGCTTGCCGTAGCCCCACAGGAACTCCTGGCCCCAGCCATAGGCTTCTGCGACGTCCATGTGAACGTCCTGCGCTGCCTTGAGATTGATCAGGATGAAGGTCCAGAGCACCGCATGCAGGATGGCGAGCTGGATCACCAGCCAGAGCCGCGCCTCGGGCCGGATCGCGCAGGCGACCAGCCAGGCCCGGAAGCGGTTAAAGCTCACCCGGGCTTTTACGCGTGTTCGGGCGGAGGGGATCGAGGTCGTGGACATGAGCCTGGACATGGGCCGTTGCGTAGCGCGTTTTGGGCCCTCGTGGAATCAGCTTGGCGTGAAGAAAGGCCCTGAAAATACAGCAATATGGTTGCCGCACGGGGATGTGAGTGGTATCCCGCGCCCATGACGACCGTCCCCATTTCGAACATCCGCAACTTCTCCATCGTCGCCCATATCGACCATGGCAAGTCGACGCTGGCCGACCGCCTGATCCAGATGACCGGCGGCCTCACCGACCGCGAAATGGCGGGCAAGGAGCAGGTGCTCGATTCCATGGACATCGAGCGCGAGCGCGGCATCACCATCAAGGCGCAGACGGTCCGCCTTGCCTACCACGCCAAGGACGGCAAGGATTACATCTTCAACCTGATGGACACGCCCGGCCATGTCGACTTCGCCTACGAAGTCTCGCGGTCGCTGGCGGCCTGCGAGGGTTCCCTGCTGGTGGTCGACGCCAGCCAGGGCGTCGAAGCGCAGACGCTCGCCAACGTCTACCAGGCGCTCGACAACAATCACGAGATCGTCCCGGTCCTGAACAAGGTCGACCTTCCCGCGGCCGAACCCGAGAAGATCAAGCAGCAGATCGAGGACGTCATCGGCATCGATGCCTCCGACGCCGTGATGATCTCGGCCAAGACCGGCCTCGGCGTCCCCGACGTGCTGGAAGCCATCGTCACCCGCCTGCCGCCGCCGAAGGGCGACCGCGACGCGACCTTGAAGGCGCTCTTGGTCGACAGCTGGTACGACGTCTATCTCGGCGTGGTCGTGCTGATCCGCGTGGTCGACGGCGTCATGAAGAAGAACCAGCGCATCCGCATGATGGGCACAGGCGCGGCGTATGACGTCGAGCGCGTCGGCTTCTTCACCCCGAAGATGGAGCAGGTCGACGAGCTCGGCCCCGGCGAGATCGGCTTCATCACCGCGGCGATCAAGGAAGTCGCCGACACCCGCGTCGGCGACACCATCACCGACGACAGGAAGCCGGTCACCGAAATGCTGCCGGGCTTCAAGCCGGCGATCCCGGTGGTGTTCTGCGGCCTGTTCCCGGCCGACGCCAATGACTTCGAAACGCTGCGCGGGGCGATGGGCAAGTTGCGCCTCAACGACGCGAGCTTCTCCTACGAGATGGAAACCTCGGCTGCGCTGGGCTTCGGCTTCCGCTGCGGCTTCCTCGGGCTGTTGCACCTCGAGATCATCCAGGAGCGGCTGTCGCGCGAGTTCGACCTCAATTTGATCGCGACCGCGCCAAGCGTGATCTACAAGATGCACCTGACCGACGGCCAGGAGATCTCGATCCACAATCCGGTCGACATGCCCGACGTGGTCAAGATCGCAGATATCGAGGAGCCCTGGATCGAGGCCACCATCCTCACTCCCGACGAATATCTCGGCAGCGTGTTGAAGCTGTGCCAGGACCGCCGCGGCGCGCAGAAGGAGCTGACCTATGTCGGCTCCCGCGCCATGGTGAAGTACGATCTGCCGCTCAACGAAGTCGTGTTCGATTTCTACGACCGCCTGAAATCGGTCTCGAAGGGCTACGCCTCGTTCGACTATCACCTCACCGACTACAAGGTGGCCGATCTCGTCAAGATGCAGATCCTGGTCAACAACGAGCCGGTCGACGCGCTGTCGATGCTGGTGCATCGCACCCGCGCGGAGGGGCGCGGCCGCGCCATGGTCGAGAAGATGAAGGAGCTGATCCCGCCGCACATGTTCCAGATCCCGATCCAGGCGGCGATCGGCGGCAAGGTGATCGCGCGCGAGACGGTGCGCGCGCTGCGCAAGGACGTCACCGCAAAGTGCTACGGCGGCGACATCACGCGTAAGCGGAAACTTCTGGAGAAGCAGAAGGAAGGCAAGAAGAAGATGCGGCAGTTCGGCAAGGTCGACATCCCGCAGGAAGCCTTCATTGCCGCGTTGAAGGTGGATAGCTGAGGCGAACGCTCAGGCCACTCCGGACCCGACGAGATCGGGGCCCGGCCCGACACAGCGGGGGCCGACAAGCAAAATTCGCGAAAACAACCCCATGCACAGTAGCCGGGCCCTTGTCGGCATTGGGCTTTTTCGATTTTACGAAATCGATTTGACCCGTCGGGCAAAACAGGGGCATGATGTCATCATGGCAGCGGGTGTCCAGCAGGCGTCCATCAGAACGCACCATCTCCGCCGCCGACCGATTGGCAACCTCTGAATTCGATATCCAGGCGCCACGTCGATGACGGCTTGCGTCGGCTTCTGGCCTGCCAAGCACGCTCCTCGAAGACCGCTTTTGACCCGAAGCAGACGTCGACCAGCCATCAGCTGCGCAATCGCTCGCGAGGCGATCCTGGGGAGCGGTGTGACGTTTTGTGCACCCCCTGCGTGTGTTTGAACTGGTAGTATAGGTAGCGGCGGGCTCACCTCATTGCCCCTTGCCGATGCGGCGCCCTGCCCACCAGACCCGCCGGATCGGCCACCCTGGCCGCATCGCGCGTATAGGCCACGGGGACTCGAACCCCGAACCACCGGATTCATAGGGCGTAATCCGACTCCTAGAGTCCCACCTTACCGCCGAGAATCGCGGATTAGACTACAGCTTAGTAAGTGAAGCCGAAGCAGAAAGGTCTCACAACACCAGGAGAGTCATACGCAACCGAGAACGCTCCTCTTGAAACACATCGTCCTCATATCGGTAGCAGCCATGTTCTTCGTCGCGAGTCCGTCGTTCGCGCAGCAGAAAGGCGCGTCCTCTTCGGAGATAAAAACAAAAGAGGTGGGAGTTGATGGCCTCACACTGCATTACATTGAACTCGGGCAAGGAACTCCAGTGGTGTTGGTGCACGGCACATTGGAGGATTACCGCACGTGGGATGGACAGCTTGAGGCGTTCTCGAAGGGATATCGACTGATCTCGTACAGTCGTCGGTACCACTATCCAAATGAATGGCCCAAAGATGCAACGGATTTTTCCGTCACCCTACATGCAAGAGACCTGGCTGCATTCATCAAGGCACTTAATCTACCCCCGGTTCATCTCGTTGGTCATTCGTATGGGGCGTTCATTGCGTTCCTGGTCGCACGAGATCACCCGGAGGTCATTCGCAGTCTGACGCTGGGCGAACCGCCTATAATGCCGCTACTGAAAACGACTCCTGAAGGAGATGCTCTTCTTAGCGCCGTTATCACGAGATCAATCGCTACGAGCGAAGCATTCAAGCAGGGGAATGACGAAGAAGGAGTGCGTCGATTTGTGAACGGCGTGTTGGGCGATGGTTCGTACGAGAAACTCCCACCTCCCGTTCTGAAGCGCGTCATGGACAATGTCCGAGAACTGAAAGGCGAAGCCGCATCGCGAGACCTCTTCCCGCCCACCACATGCGAGGACGTGCAGAAGGTGAAGGCGCCAACATTGCTCGTCGACGGGGAGCTCAGCCCTAAGGTGTTCCATGTCGTCGACGACATGCTGGAGCACTGCCTGCCGAGCGTCGAACGTGCAACGATTCCGGCGGCATCTCATCAGATGGAGGTTGAGAACCCCCAAGCCTTCAATGATACGGTGCTTGCATTCATTGCAAAGCACTGAACTGTTGCATCTCGTTCAAGATCGTTGATGCCGTTTTCCGGGAGCTCGGCCGGACGATCGAGCGCTTCCGGGCGGCCGCGGCCCGGCGCGCGCCGCCTCGCACTGATAGTGCCGCAGGTTGGGCCCTTGCCGGGCCGGATTGGGTCACGATGCATCCAATGTCGCCTTTTGGCCCGTGTGAGACATGGCGGTGCATTCCGACGATTTCCGTTCACAGGGGTAAACCGGAAGAGAGCGGCACGCGGCCATAGTGACGCGATAGACCGATCGCCGGCATCACCCCTCCGGTACTCCGGCGATGTACAATCCCCTAACCAAGCGCCTGGCTCCTACAACGAAATTCGCGCCGCCGCCGCGCACTGGAACGTTTCTGAGGCGACGGATTGTAAATGTCGGATCAAGTGCAAGTCCGGTTTTGGCGGCCACTTGCGCCTCGTTCAGCCTCCCAAGAAGCGCGAGCGCTGCAGCATACCCGAAATGCAGCAGCGGATAGTTTCGGTTGGCCTCGATTCCTCGCGCACACCAAGCGGCCGCTTCAGCGTCTGCTGCGATCTGCAGCTTGGCAAAGCCCGCTGTATTCATCCATCGGAAGGCGGAGATATCGCGAGGGGAAAGGCGCAGTGCTTCGTTGACGTGGAACTCGGTATCTGCACCGCAACCCATATAGAACTTAGCCTGGCCCATCATCTCGTGAGCGTCAGCCAGATTGCGATCCAGGGCCAAGGCTCGCTCGCACTCAGCCACGCCTTGCGCCGTCCGGTTCGTATAGATCAGCACCATGGCCAAGGTGAAATGAGCCCAGGCATGGTCCGGAGCGAGGCGGAGCGCCTTTAGCACCATGGTCTCTGCCGCTGCCAGATACGAAGGCCCATTGTCGGTCAGGAATGCCGCGACAAGCGCTGTCTCGACCAACGCGCTCCAGCTCATGGCGTCGACATTTTGCGGATCAGTCGCCAGAGCCCGTTCAAAAGAACTACGAGCTTCTGTCAAATTCTCGAGTGTCGCTCCCCTATTGCAAGAATGGCGGCCCTGGAAATAGAGATCCATGGCATCGGGATTCAACGTTCTTGCCGCGCGACGCGCCTCAGCCACGATGAGCTGGTTGTCTAAAGTCCGCGCAATCCTGGCTACGATTTCGTCCTGCATATCGAGCAGATCGGCGAAGGGCTTGTCGAAGCGGTCGGCCCACAGATGATTGCCCGTCGTCGCGTCGATCAATTGAACATTCACCCGGAGACGATCGTCGCAACGCTGCACCGAGCCTTCGAGCGCGTAGCGAACATTCAACTCGCGACCTATCTGCCTGACATCGACCGATTTGCCTTTGTAGGTGAACGCGGTGTGTTGGCCGATGACGAATGAGCCACTGATACGTGATAAATCCGTGGTGAGGCTCCCGGTCACGCCATCGACAAAGTAGTCCTGCTCTGGGGCGCTGCTGAGATTGACGAAGGGCAACACAACGATGGAAAGGCGAGGTGGTGAAAGCGACCTCTGCGCTGCATCATCGTTCTGCGCCACATGGCCAAGGGGGACGGTTGTGGGCCTTTGCGCCTCCTGCACTGTGCCAACAAAGCGGAAACCCTTGCGGGGCATCGTCCTTATCAGACGCTGTCTCTCGCCCGTGTCGCCAATTGCGCCGCGAGCAGCATTCATGCGCGTCGTGAGCGCGGCATCCGAGACGATGCGACCACTCCAAACAGCACCGAGGAGGTCGTCCTTGCTAACAACCCGCTCCCTGTTGCGAATGAGGTAAAGGAGCAAGTCAAACGTTTGTGGCGCAGTCGCAATCAGCACGGCTCCGCAGCGCAGCTCGCGCTGGTCCGTGTCCAATACGTAGTCTTCGAAGAGATAGCGCAAGGCCGTCTTCTCCGCCCGATAGACCACATTTCTTCCCAAACGCGCTCATCGCAGAAGGACACCAAGAATAGGCCGGAGACGAGAGAAAAGTAAGCTGTTCGTTCAGGGATGACCGACGGCGGCCGATATGGAGCGGCTAGGCACTTCCGCTCGTGCCCCATCGCTTCCGTTGACGCGGTGCAGCTGTGTCGGGTGATGGCGGCAGAGCGGAAGTTTGCCCCTGAGCGCCAAACCGACGCTTTTGACCCAACCCGGACATCGCAGAGCCACCTTTGATTTTCAGTATCGCCTTTTAGACGCTAAGATGCGTTGACCTAGACTCTAGCTAGGGGGCGAACATGAGGCGGCGTGCTTTTCTCGGTGCCGTTTGTGGTGCGGTCGCATTGCCGCGGCTGGCTGCGGCGGCGGAGAGCGCCAAGAAGAAACGTCTTGCTATTTTCGTCCCGTCAGAGCCGAGCGCGGACTGGCACGAGCTTAGCGGGAAAAAATATCCTCGAGCCCTCTTCGCCGAGCTGCGACGGTTGGGACAGATCGAGGGACAAAACCTCAAAGTCGAAAGTTATGGACGAGAGCAAAACACGTCCGGCCTCGAGGCCTTGGCGACGGAAATCGTTAGCAGCAACCCGGACGTCATTCTCCTCGGTGGTCCTGGCGCACTCATCTTCAAAAAACTGACATCGCGTATTCCAATCGTAACGATAACTGCCGACCCCGTTCGACTGGGGATTGCCGAAAGTCTGGCTCGCCCGGGCGGAAATTTTACGGGAGCCAGCATCGACGCCGGTCCATCAATTCATGGAAAGCGGATTGCACTGCTGCGCGAAATCTTTCCTTCAATATCAAAACTTGGCTTGCTCGCTCTTCACATCCAATACAGCGGGCTCGTCAAGGGTTCGCCTATCCCCGCAGCGGCCCAGGAGGCTGGCCTACCTATCGCGGTGTCGCTACTGGATGTTGGTGCTCAAGAAAATGACTGGCGGGCGGCGGTAGAGAGCCTTTCCGGCGAAGGCGCAAATGCAGTCATGGTGGTCGACTCCCCTGAAACTTTTCAAAACAGCGCTTTGATCGCCAAGTTGCTGACCGACGCGAGACTTCCGGCGATTTTCGCGTTCACCGAATCCGTCGAAGCCGGGGGCCTAATGGCCTACTCCTTTGATCTAGTCGAATTGTATATGCGCGCGGCCAACAACATCGACGCAATTTTCCGCGGAGCAAAAGCTGGCGATATTCCATTCTACCAAGTGACCAAATTCGATCTGTCCATCAACTTGAAGACGGCCAGGCAGCTGGGCCTTTCCGTCTCTCCTGCACTCTCGGCCAGTGCCGACAAGGTCATCGAGTGAACAGGTCCGGTTATGGCCCGCAGGTGACATGCCCGCGCAGTCCGACGATTTCCGTTCACAGCGGCAGACCGGAAGGGAGCAGCACGCGGCCATCGTGACGCGATTGATCCGAAGGCGACACACGGCGAGCTTCAACTTCGGGACGTCAACCCTATTGGCCAATCATAGTTCGAGATTATTGAGCCTGCTTCAAGTAGGCTTCAACCTCGCGCAGGTCATTCTGCGGAGGAAATGACAGAAGAGCCTGAGACGGACTGCACCACGGATAGGGAAGCGAAGATAGCCAGCGCATCACGCCATCGAGTTCGGCGCCCGATAAGACTTTCATGACTTCAATGGTGATCACCAGCCTCACCACTTTTCCGTGCTCATTGAAATGCCAGTCGTAACGTCCGCATCCAACTCGCAGCGGTTGCCCGCTGGCCTTAGCGGACATCCCCACCAACCAATGGCACTGAAAGCGCGCTCGGTCAGTCTCGGAAGGCTGGGATAGGCAGAACGTGTAGATGTTCTCGTATTCGACACCAAAACGACGCACCAAAATTTCTTCCACAGCGTTCAAGCCGGAAGCCGTGTTGGGGAACGAAATAGCGTCGGTCTTGACGACCATTTCGAGTGCAATCTCTTCAGAGAACGCCTGCCTCATCAAGAACGGTCGGTTGCCGTCCTTGGCCAAGATGTAGGTTCTTACTGCTTCGGCAGGTGTGGGCATGGTGCCTCAGGCTAGCACACTCAGGCTCCAAACGGGAATGTCCGCTTCTGGCCCATCAGCGAAGTGGCGAAACCTTTCATTGAGGCCCGCTTGGTTGGGGTGGAGCGGACTGACTTTGCTCACTCTGCGTTCTTCGCATTTTGACCCAATTGAGACACCGGTCGCGTTCCAGCGTACCCAATATGAAGGGCTACAACCCGCCGATTCAGGCCCCGACCAAATTTGACTGGTGATCAACTTCAAGACCGCCAAGAAGCGCTCGACCTCGACGTGTCGTTGCATCGCCAGCGGCCCACCGACGAGGTGATCAAACTAAATGAGAGATGCTGTTTGCCGCCGGTTCCAGCCAGCCGATGATCTCTTTGTTGACGTGGTGAATTGCGAGTGCGAGGTGCGTGTCGGTGGACTTAACGCCGCCGAAGCAGATGACTCCGCAATCGCTGAAGCGGTGGGGATTGGTGCAGTCATCCGCCCAGGGAACTGGTTACGCGCCAGTCGTCACGATGCAGTTGATCACAGACGGGTAATCACTTTGCTCCTGTAAGCGAATAAATTCCTTGATTGCGCGATAACACGTCGGCATTGACGCACTTCCACCCATGCTTTGGTTCGCCCAACGATCCAACATGACATGCGTCTTGACAATTTCTGCGTTCGCCGCGCGCAGGATACCGATGGAAGACGAAGCCGTTTCAAACAGATACTTGTGGAAGCTGATCACGAAAGTATCGCTTCTCGGTAACCCGTTGCCATACGGAAGAAGGTCCACATCCCGCACAGTCTTTATATTTTTATAGAGCCACTGCGAATCGATCAACGCTTTCCCAATCCCTCTTCCCTCAACGCCAAGCGGAGCAACCCACTCGGGGCCCGGGGCTATGGTGGACCAAAAGATCACGCGATCATCACGGCGGTTCTCCATCGCCTTGAGCATGCAGAGGAACCGTTCCTTCTGTGGGTCGTTCGAATGCTCCACCTCGTACTGGAGCTTCTTGAGTTTGTCGGGCCAGGGTATGGGTGCAGGTGGGGGCGGAGGCGGCACAGCGGGAAGATAGATTTTGCGCAGCTTCGGGTCAGCCCCGATGAACGCGTAATTGCGCCCCCCGTCACGGCTGTGGCGGCAACCCACGAGCTCTCGCAAATACCAATTCACCTCCTCAGGAACGTGCGTTTGGAAATTGAACTCGATTAACGCCCACGCATCTATGTGCTCGCGCGCCGCAATTTTCCACCAGTCGTCCGTATCCAAGACCGGATATTCGCGCCCGCCTTTGGGCGGCCACAAGCCGCGTTTCTGCACTGGATTAAGAGGAACTTTGATATTGACCATTCAACGCCTCCGCGCAGTCCGAACCGCAGCGCGATACGCACCGGCCACGGCGGCGAAAGAAATGAAGTTTCGCCGGCAACATCGGAATGGCAACACGTCGGCGACGCGCCCGATATGAACTATCTCACATTTGTTCTGGCGCCAGCCGCCCGCGAACAATGTCGCCCTTGGCTCATCGCGCCACTTTCCGCGCCGCGAGAGAACTTCCGAAGCTGGTGCCAGACCGGAAGTCGTCGGCTAAAGGTCCAGGCTGGTGCTTCTGACCCAAAGCGGAAAATCAATGCGCTATCACCTTACCTCGTCAGCGCGGGGCGGGAACAATACGGGACTGTTCTCCGGCATGTCTCCTCTTCGATTTGTGGCGCAATCGAACAGCCACCGCGGTGGCAAATCCGTGAGTAGCGCCACCAAGTGACATGCAGCCTGTTCCTTTGAGACGCCCGGCGGGTAGTAGATTGAGGAGTCGCGATCGATTTCGGCATAGAACTGAGCCCGTTTGGCGATGATTTCGCGCGTCTTCTCGTCCGCGAGCTTGAAGCACAAATCTATCAGCCCCCCGTCCGCCGTGCCTCGCGACAAATCGGTTGAGAACGCCTTTTGAACGGCCTCGATGGCCAAGGATCTCTTTTCCTCATCGACCTCTTTCTTCTTACGCTTGATCCACGTCCTCGCCCACCAGGTCGCAATGACTGCGAGCCCAAAAGCAGCCAGCGTAGCCAATACCGAGGCCTCCGGAGCCAGCCAAGCCGACAACGACGCCAAGACCAGGAAAAGCCAAACAGCGATGGACGCAAGGTAAATCGTGCCGATACCTACTCGGTGGTCGACTTTCCATGGGATGCCGAAAAGACGAAACTTGAGCGACGCGCGCGGGCGGTTGGCAAATGCTCCATCCGCGAGACCAAGACTTCGTTCAATGTATGCGGCACGTCTCACGAGTTCATCATACAGCTCGTCATTTCTCGTATTGTAGGTCACGAGCCCGATCGTTGCGATCAGGCCAAACAACGAGAACACAAAGCTCCGGCCATCAATGTGGTCGACTTTGAGCGCAATGGCTACGGCGGTCGCGATCGGCAGCAGACCCAGCAACTTGAACCGGATGTCGGTCAGCGTCCGAAAGTTGCTGCAGACCTCGCCGTATTCCGTGGAAAGTGCGTTTCGACGATCCTTGTCCATGGCCTGCTCCGCGAAAACGTCCAGTTCTTGCCGAACCGAAGTTAGTTGGCGCGCACAGTGCAGTTTAGCACGCGCACGGGTCTACCCAATGTGGGCTAGTTCACGCTTGCGCTCCGGCATACTGAAATCCGCCCCCCAACGACGTTGGTGAAGTTGGGTTTTCGTCTCTGATCAATGTCTGCTGCTGGCCGATCAGCGAAGTGGCGACACCTTTCATTGAGGTCCGCTTGGCGGAGTAGAGCGGGCTGACTTTGCTCACTCTGAGTTCTTCGCATTTTGACCCAAGTCGGACATCAGCACTCGGGCACCCCGGCCAACCGCATGCCCTCATAGACGCGCTCACGCCTGGCGAGGTAACTCGGATTGTCGCTGTATGGGTTAGCGCGGAAGCGACGAATGGTGAAATTTGGCTGGAGCGTCAATCCGGCTTGCGCTACAGCGCGCGCCTCATCCAGCTGCCCGACAAGCGCTAGGGCCGCAGCGAGAAAAAAATGCGTGAAGGGAAAATTCCGGTTGGCCTCAATGCTGCGCCGCAACCATGCGACCGCATCGGCATCGGCACCGAGCCAGAACTTGGCGAGGCCCATGACCATCATCCACCGGTAAGCAAAGGTGTCGCGAGGTGAGAGGCGGAGCGCGTCATGGATGTGGGCCTCGGTTTCCTCAGCGCGACCAAGATGAAACTTGCCACGACCGATCCAGCCATGAGCGTTAGCCAGATTTCGATCCAACACCAACGCCCGCGCGCATTCGGCAATCCCTTGGGCTGCGCGGAATGTGAAAATATACACCACGCCCAGATACATGTGAGCCTGCGCGTGCTGTGGAGCCATTGACAGAGCCTTGTTTAGGGCCGTCTCTGCCGCCGCCAGGGACGCGGCTCGGTCTTCGGTAAAGAAGTTAACGCCCATAGAGTAGTCAACTATGGCCGTGCCAACCAGTGCTTCGATACTGCCGGGATCAAGCGCCAAGACGCGTTCGAAAAAGCCACGCGCTTGCGTCAGGTGCTCGAGGGTCACTCCCTTGTTTAAGTGAGCGATGCCCTGGAAATACAAATCCATCGCGTCGGGACGTACAGAGTGTTCTGCCCGTCGGGCCTCAATTTCAACAAGCTGGGCATCCAGCGTGTTGGCTAACCGCGACACAATTTCGTCCTGCATGTCGAACAGATCAGCGATAGGCTTGTCGAAACGCTCGGCCCATAGGTGGTTGCCACTTTCGGCATCGACAAGCTGCACGTTCACCCGAAGCCAGTTCCCACTGCGCTGTACGGAGCCTTCGAGCACGTAACGGACGTTCAACTCGCGCCCGATCTTCCTGAGGTCGACTGCTTTATCCTTGTACGTGAAGGCGGTGTGTCGGCCGATCACGAATGAACCGGAGATGCGCGACAAATCCGTGGTCAAACTCTCGGTCACGCCATCAACGAAATAGCCTTGCTCGGGATCTCCGCTGAGATTAGCGAACGGCAGCACAACAATGGAAAGGCGATGTGCTGAAGACGACGTCTCTGCAGTCACGCCACCACACGCCGCCGAACCAGCCTGCTCGGCCGGGCTCCCCTGTGTTTCTTCCTGCACGGCCCCAACGAAACGGAAGCCTTTGCGCGGCAGCGTCTTGATCAGAAGCTGCTTCTCACCGGTGTCGCCGATCGCGCCTCGGACGGCATTGAGACGGGTCGTCAATGCAGCATCAGAGACGGAGCGGTTGTCCCAGATGGCGCGGATCAGGTCGTCCTTGCTGACGACGCGCTCCCTGTTGCGGATCAGGTAGTCGAGCAGGTCGAAGACCTGTGGCGCGAGAGGGATCATCTTGGCGCCGCGACACAGCTCACGCCGGTCTGTGTCAAATGTGTAGTTCTCGAAGAGATAGCGCACAGCCATTCCCCTCGTGGCCTAGCTCGCTGAGGGATGTCAACCACGCATAAGCTATGCCGCCGGTAAGCAAAATGTAAGCCGCTCAAGGTGGTGATTGTCTGCTTCTGGCCCATCGCGACAATTGTGGGAGGCTTGCCGAGGTCCCCTGTCAGGGGCGGAGCCGACTTGATTTGCTCACTGCAAGTATTGCTGCTCGTGACCCGAAGGCGACAAATCCCCATTGCGGCCTGCTCGTGTACAGCTCGCCAATTGTGGGTTAGGTTCCGGCGCTGTCGTATGCCGCACGTAGCTGATCCTCCAACAGGCCTGGGAGTTGGTCATGCAGCCGATGAACGAGGTCCCCTTCGAGACGTCCCTGGCTGAATATGCCGAAGACATGCTCGACGCCTGTACGCGATGCGGGAAATGCGTCGAGGCCTGTCCGAGTGTCGAGCCGGCCGGCATCTCGCGGACGACAAAGTCCGAAGACATCATCGGCGGCATTCTCGAGCTGGTGCGTACCGGCAACGGCCCGGAAGCGTCGCGCAAATGGGCGCAGTCCTGCATGCGGAGCGGGGCATGCATCAAGGCGTGCAGCTATGGCGTCAATCCGCGTTTCCTGCTGAGCATGGCGCGGCTTGGCATCGCGAAGTCGGACAATGAGCTTGCCGAACGGCGCCGGCGGGGTGTCGAGAGGTACCGCGACGGCAGTCGTGGCGTGAACATGCTTTCGCGCCTGCAACTCGATGCGGACGTGCTCGAACGACTGGGTCAGAGATCGGCGTCGGTCGCCACGCCCGTTGAGGCGCCGGATTTCGTGTTTTACACCGGCTGCAATGTGCTCAAGACGCCGCACATCGCCTTGCTTGCGCTCGATATCATGGACGCGCTCGGCGTCAGTTACCAGGTGATGGGTGGGCCGAGCCATTGCTGCGGCATTCTCCAACTCAAGTCCGGCGACGCAGAGATGGCCGGTCGTATGGGATCGAGTACGATGGAAAAGCTGTCGCACTCGAACTCGGGGCAGGTGATCTCCTGGTGCCCGTCGTGCTACGTCCAGTACACGGAGACCATCCTGCCAACGGTGGAGCGACAGCACGGGTCGCGCCCGTTCGAGATGAGCCCGTTCATGCGCTTTCTCGGCGACCGGCTGGCGCAGCTAAAGCCGCACCTTCAGCGCAGGGTCGAAATGCGGGTCGCGCTGCACAGGCATCCCGGCGTGGCCGGCGTCGTGGAAGCCGCCGCTGAGATCTTGACGGCGGTACCCGGTATCGAACTCGTCGATCTGAACCAGCCGGCGGTGGGTTTGCAAAGCGTGGATGTCGGCGTGCTTCCAAAGTACAAGCGCGAATTGCAACTCATGGTGCTTGAGGCGGCGCGCGATGCAGGTGTCGATGCACTGGTCGCGGTCTATCATTCCGATCATCGCGAACTGTGCGCGCACGAGCGCGACTGGCCATTCCGTATCGTAAATATCCTTGAAGTGGTTGGCGAAAGCATGGGCCTGCATCGGCACGATCGCTACAAAGAGCTCAAGATCATGCAGGACGCCGACCAGATCGTCGCCGACTGTAGCGACCTGATCGCAAAGCACTCGCTTGATCCCGGCAATGCGCGTGACGTGGTGGTGAAGGTGTTGCTTGGCGACCAGCCGCTTCCCCTGAGGCGTGGCGCGCCCCCGGAGACGCGCGCGGGGGGCGTGGAGCCGTCGTAGCAGCTTGACGTCACCTGTTGGCCCATCGCGTCGGTGAGCCCGGCGCAAACCTGAGGTCGCCGGCTGAGGGGTCAACCGACGCGGCTGCCCCCGAAGCCGGCTATTCCTCGACTGTCAGTTTCCGTCAGGTGCTCCGCGCAGAAAGCCGACGGCGCCCGTCAGGGACATCTCCTGCCCCCGCACGGCTTCACGACGTCTTCTGCTTCGCCTGCACGTGTCGTGCGAAGTTGTCGAGGATGGCCTGCCAGCCGCCCTGCTGCTGCTCAACCGAGTGTGTCGGTTCGCTATCGAAGACGACGCGGACGACGACGCCCTTCGCCCCGGGCACGAACTCGACTTCGGCCTTGCGATCGCCGAATGAATATTCGATCAGCTTGTGTTCGACGATCGTCGTGTAAGTCCCGGCGAAGTCAAAGCCCATGCTGCCGTCCTTGGCTTCCATGCGCGAAGAGAAGACCCCGCCTTCCCGCAGGTCGACCGTAGCCTTGGTCGTATGCCAGTCGTCGGACGCGGCGTTCCACGCCATGATGTCGGCAGGTGTCGTATAGGCACGCCAGACCTGATCGATGGGGGCTGCTACGGTGGTTTCGACGGTAATCCTCATGAACATAAGCTCCTGGTTCGATTTTCTAGGTGACGGCATCACTGACGTGTGCGGGGTCCATCCAAGGACGATCGAGACTGGTCCATGCCGACAAGGTCGAGCCGTCAAAGCGTTGAAAACACAAAAAAGTCAAAACGTCTGTTGGCCACCCACCAGCGACCGCGAACAAATTGGGGATGAGGGTCACATTTGTTCGATCCGGCTCGCGGCCATTGAACCCGACCCGGGCTCGACGACACTATCTCCCTGCGTCCTAAACGCCCCGCCCATCCGTGGGCGATACGGGGGAATGTCTGTCATGCGAAAGCGAAACTGGCGATTGATTGCCGTAGGCTCAGTGCTGCTGGTGCTCGCCGTCCTGTTCTTCCTCTCGATGCGGGACATGACGCCGTGGTCCAATGATCCTGCCGCCCTGATGCGCACGGTCGGAGAGGTCTCGGGCGCTGTCGGCGGCATCAGCCTCATCATGATCGTCTTCGGTCTGATCGGCAGGAAAGCGCCGGCCTGACAAACGTCGTTCCGGAAGGCCGGACCACGGCGGTATCACGCCTACGCGATGACAGGGAATAGCGGGTCTTCGATGCAAATCTGAATGTCTGAACCGCACATGCAGGGCGGGATGCATTTGGAGACACCTATGATTACCTCAAAGATGCTGATTGTGGTCACGATCGTATCGACGATGGGCGCAGCTTCGGCGCAACCTTTCCACCCGTCGCTGCCCGGAAAGGAAACGACCACTAGGCCGTGGACGGCACCGGTCGGTCACCGCCAGCCCCACGCCTCCGACGTGCCCTCGGCAAGTTTGGGATCGCTGGATTTGCTCGACCAAGAGGATGCCAGCGTCGATCGCAAGATCTCCGGCGTCTGCCGGGGCTGCTGATCGAACCAGCGCCAAGTCCTGATGGGATGAGACTCGACTGGCGTCCCAACGGACGGCAGTCAGTGCCCGACCTTTCGGAATTGGACCAGGCTGAACGAGCCGACACCGCTGGTGCCGACGAAGGCGAAGCCGGCCAGCACGCCGAGCCTGCGATACTCGGCTTCCGTCCGCTCGCGGCCGCCAGGTCCCCGCAGCATATTGAGGTCGCTCATGGCGCAGGAGCGGTCCTGGATCTCGGTCGTCGCAGGCTCCGGCATGATCCGTTCGATCACGATCAACGTTCCGCTGGCCGGCAGCGCGTCCCGGCAGTTGCGCAGAATGATCTCGCAACGATCGTCTCGCCAATTGTGCAGGATGCTCTTCATCAGGATCGTGTCGGCGCCGCCCAGGACCTTCTCGAAGAAGCTGCCGGCGACGAACCGGCAGCGATTGGCGATGCCAAGCCGGTCAAAATGCGCCCGCGCTCCCGCCTCGCAGCGCGCGAGATCGAAGGCGATGCCCTCAAGATGCGGGTTGTGCTGGAGCACGCCGCCGATCAATTCGCCGGTGCCGCCACCGAGATCCATGACAATGCGCGCGGTCGCGAAGTCGTGGGCCGCAACGATCCTTGGAACGATGCTCCGCGTCAGGCTGACCATCGCGGCGTTGAAGCGGCGGGTGAATTCCGGCGCGTTGCTCGTCGCGGCATAGCGATCGTCGCCATCGCCGCGCAGCTCGCCCGCGCTCTTCCCGGAGCGAACGGATTCGACCAGTCCGATCCAGGATTGCGCGAGCATCTTGCCCTCGAAGAGAACCCAGTCCTTGAAGGAGGGGTCGGCGGTCTCGTCGAGCTGCCGGCCGAGCTCGGTCATGGCAAACCGGTCGCGGTCGGCCTGCCTGCACAGGCCAAGTGTCGTCAGGCCAACGAGCAGCCTGCGCAGCGCACTTTCATCGGCGGACACCAGCCGGGCGAGCTCGGTCACCGATTTCGCCTCATCGCCGATGGCCTCGGCGAGATTGAGCTTCGCCGCCGCATAGATCACCGCGGTGATGCGATGCGACTGCACGAGATCATGCACGGATGCCGGCCCGCTCATGTGTTGCCTCCTGTCAATGCCGGTTCAATCGGTCGGGACGAACCCCGTTGCCTGCACGATCGCCTTCCACCGGTCGGATTCGGATGCGATCAGCCGGGCGAAGTCTTCCATGGCGATCGCGTCGGGCTCGACGGCCAGCTTTGCCATGCCGGCCTTGACCTCGTCGGTGCGCAAGGCCGCCTGGATCGCGGTGTTGAGCTTATCGACGATCGGCGCCGGCGTCTTGGCCGGAACGAAGAACGCAAACCATGTGAGGTCCTCGAGCGACGGATATCCGGCCTCCCGCATCGTCGGTACCGCCGGAACAAACAGGCTGCGGCGCGGTCCGGTGGTCGCCAGCGCGCGAAGATCTCCGGATTGGACGAGTCCGAGCGAGCTGCCGATCGGCATGACGGTCGCGGCAATCACGCCCTTGACCAGATCCTGAATCGCGCCACCGCCCTGATAGGGCACGTGAAGAAAATCGAAGCCGGCGGTGCGGCCCAGCGTCGTACCAAGAAAATGGAGCGAGGTTCCGGCGCCCGGCGAACCAAAGGTGGCGTGCTTCGGATTGGCGCGGCACCAGGCCACGAAGTCCGCCAGCGTCTTGACGTTGGCCGGTACGCTGGGACCGACCGTCAGCAATGTCGGGGTCGAGGCGACAGTCGACACAGGTGTGAAATCCCGCGGATGGTATCTCAGTGTCTTGTAGACGTGCGGAAAGAACATCATGAAGCCGAGCGGCGCGAACAGCATGACCGATCCGTCGGCGTCGGCGCTCTTCACCGCCTCCACCGCGATGCGACCGGCCGCGCCCGGACGGGTCTCGACCACGATGGTTTCCGCATAGCCGCTCATCTGGCCGGCCACGAGCCTCGCCAACCCATCCTGCAGCCCCGGCGTGAAGCCCGTCAGGATATGCACGGTTTTCGCGATCGGCTGTGCAAGCGCCCGCGGTGAAATATGCGCAGCGGCGAACGCGGCAGCTGCCGCTGACAACACATCACGACGCGTGATCATCACCCGTTTCCCTGATCGAGCCCAGACCAAATGAGATCGCCGCATGCTACCTGGCCATCGCTGCGGTCTCTGGAGCCATGGATGAGCCGGGTCGCACGAACACAAAACGGGATATCGCAGATATCTGCGCGTCCTCACGGCCGTCCTGGCCGATCAAAATGAGGCCTGCTCCGCCATTCGCCACCGTCAGGACGACCGCTTCGCCCGCCCACGTCCCGATAGGCTCCATCCCGATGGTGAGAAACTCACCGATCGGCTGGTCCAAATACTGGAGTCTCAGCTGCGGCGCGATTTCGGCGGGCGCCAGAGCAAGACCGAGCTGTTGTGCACGCGCATAGATTTCCCGCAGCGAAGCCTCGCCTTGAAACCCGAGCTCGGCAACCGACACGGCAACAAGCTCAACCTCCGCCTTCTTGCGACTTAGGGTAAAGGCCGGTCGAGCGAGTATCTCATCGGCCGCGTTTCCGACGCCGCAGCCCATTGCACTCATCGCGCTGCGAAGAGCGAAAGTATCCGTGAATGTTCCTATCCGGATCGTCTTCCAAGCCAGGACATCTGCAGCCGAGCTGATCGGAATCTCCGATCTGCGAGCCGGCGGGTCGACCTTGACCGCCAGCTGCCTCCGCAGGACATCCTGCGCCGTGCATTGAGCCTCGGCGCGATCCACGGGAATCAAGCCGAGCAAGTTGAAGAGCGACAGGATCGCAAGCGCACTACCAATGCGCCAGGATGCCGGACGATCGGGCCTTGCGCGGCCTTGCTGCAAGGCAATGTAGTCAATCTCGGCGCGCGTCGCGCCGAGATCAATCAGCTCCCGATCGCTGAGGGCACAGAGAGCGGTTTGTACCTTCAGTCGTCTTCGGCGCTTCTGCCATGCGCTCCAGACCCGCAGGAAAAGGCTGGTCACTTGCTGCACGGGTGTGGCAGTCCGTCGCACCTGCGCAACGCCGTTGATGGTACTCATCGGCGATATCCCTTGGCGATACCTTTACCGAGGGCAGGATGTCAGGACTTCGCCGGGCACGCTTGACGTGCAGCTTACATTTTCCTGACCGGCGCCTTACTTTACGCCCCAGCAGGTGCAGAGGCGGCTTCATCCAACGACGGGAGTGGCAACTTGCGCTATCTCTTCGATGAATACGTGCTCGACACGGATCGGCGCGAGCTGCATCGCGGGGCCGACGCTGTTTCCGTTGCGCCACAGGTCTTCGACATTCTCGACTACTTGATCGGCAACAGGGAGCGTGTCGTCAGCAAGGACGACCTCATGAACGCCATCTGGAAGGGGCGCATCGTATCGGAGGCAGCGCTTGCGACCCGCATCAATGGCGTCCGTACGGCAGTCGGCGATTGCGGGGAAGCGCAGCGCCTGATCAAGACGATCCCGCGCAAGGGCTTCCGTTTCGTCGGAGCCGTTCGGGAAGTACGGGAGCCGGGTCCTTCAACCGTCCCTCACCTGTCAGAAGCGAAAACGGCGCCCCTCCCGCTACCGGATAAGCCCTCGATTGCCGTACTCCCTTTCGTCAGCCTCAGCTCCGATCCCGAACAGGAGTATTTCGCAGACGGCATCGTGGAGGAAATCACGATGGCCCTGGCTCATTTTCGCTGGCTGTTCGTGATCGCACGCAATTCGAGCTTTGCGTATAAGGGCCGGGTCGTCGACGTAAAGCAGGTCGGCCGCGAGCTTGGTGTCCGCTATGTCCTCGAAGGTAGCGTGCGCAAAGCCGGAAATCGCATTCGAATCGCGGGGCAGCTGATCGATGCCGAAACTGGAACGCATCTCTGGGCAGACCGCTTTGAGGGCCCGATCGAGGACATGTTCGATCTGCAGGACAATCTGACGTCCAGTGTCATAGGCGCAATCGCCCCGAGGCTGCAGCGTGAGGAAATCAAGCGGGCAAGGCGGAAGCCACCCGAAAATCTGGATGCGTATGATCATTATCTGCGCGGGCTGGCGAAATCCCGTTGGTCCAACAACGCAAACACCGAGGCGTTGCAGCTCTTTTGCAAGGCGACCGAACTCGACCCTCGACTGGCTTGTGGCTATGCCATGGCCGCCTGGTGCTATACCCGGCGCAAGGCGAACGGCTGGATCAGCGATCCCGCGAAGGAAATTGCGGAAGCCACCCGGCTGGCCCGGAAGGCCGCAGAACTGGGGGCAAATGATCCGGTTGCACTGTCCGTCGGTGGATATGCGCTCGCCTTCATAGCCCACGAGTTCGACGACGCGGCTGCTTTCGTGGATCGAGCTTTGGCTGACAACCCTAACTTCGCGCAAGCCTGGGCCACCAGTGCCTGGCTGAGAGTTTGGAGGGGAGAGCCGGATCTCGCCCTCGAGCACTCCGCACATGCCGTGAGACTTAGCCCGCTCGATCCGCCCATGTACTACGACGCGCAGGGAGCCATGGCGTATGCGCATTTTCTGGCGGGCCGCTATGACGCGGCAGTATCATGCGCCGAGACCGCATTGCGTGGTCAGACGAGTTTCCTGCTCGTGACCTGCATTGCCGCAGCCAGCAACGCATTCGCCGGGCGGCGTGAACAAGCGCAACGATCCCTCCTGAAAGCCCTTGAATGCAATCCAGATCTTCGTGCCAATCTCGAGAATCTGGCACCGTTTCGCCGGGCAGATGACTTCGCGATCTTCGAGAAGGGTCTCTGCGAAGCGGGCCTTCCGGAAAAGCACGACCTTGGCACCCCCTGACGGGGTGGACCAATGTTCGCGGCTTACATTTTTGCTAGCGAAGGCCTATTCTCCACGGGTTATTGCTCCCGCGCCCTCGGAGAATAGAGGGCAGGCTTGGAGAATGGTGCCATGCGCTATTTCTTCGAGGACTGTGCGTTGGACACCGAGCGGCGCGAATTGCGGCGCGGGCTCGATGTGGTGCCCACGACACCCCAGGTTCTCGATCTGCTCGAACATCTGATCCGCAGCAGGGATCGCGTCGTCAGCAAGGACGATCTCGTCAACGCGATTTGGAATGGCCGGATCGTATCCGATGCGGCGCTGACGACCCGGCTGAACGCCGTCCGGCGCGCGATCGGTGACTCCGGTCAGCAACAACGTCTTATCAAGACATTTCCACGCAAGGGCTTTCGTTTCGTGGGCGCCGTGCACGATGAGGATCGGCAACCAGGAACCACGGCAGCGGTTACGATCCCGGTGGCCTCTGCAAACGCTGTTGGCGAACGGCGATCCGCAGGCTGGCTGGAGGACCTCAGGGGCCGTTTGAAGCTCGTCGGCAGCGTGCTGGCGTCGGTCGCCGCCATCGGCGCAATTGCCGGTGGCGTTGCCGGATACTGGAATGCCTGGAAGACCGTCCGTACCGACGCACAACGGGAAGCTCAAAATATCCAGCCACAGCCGACAGTCAGGCCCGAGATCGCGCCTCGCCTCTCTCTCGTCGTGTTGCCCTTCGCCAGCCTCAACGACGGTCCGGCGCAGGACTCCTTTGCCGACTTGATCTCGACAGGCTTGACCACCGATCTCGCGCGAACGCCCGCCACTCTCGTTGTTGGACGCGACACCGCCTTGACCTACAAGAAGAAGGTAATCGATTTGCAGCAGCTCGGGACGGATCTCCGCGTCCGCTGGGCCGTGCGGGGCGCGGTGAGACGCAACGGAGACCAGGTGCGGGTCAACGTATCTCTAACTGACCTTCAGACCGCCCGCGACATCTGGTCGGATCGGTTCGACGGCGACCTCGCAAACCTGGCCGTCTTGCAGGACACCATCGCAGCGCGGCTTCTCTGCGTCGCACACTTGCACCTCCGTCAATATGACGAAGCCCTTCAACAGTGCAGCCGTTCCCTCAATATGACCGGCACGGATTTTGAGGCCTATATGAGCCTGATCTCGGCGTACGGGTGGCCGGGGCAAATGGAACGGGCACGCGGGGGCAGCGAAACTGCGGCACAAAACACATCCTAAGCCGACGTTGCGACGGCCCATGGCGGGTGACGATGCTCAAGGCAGCTGCAAGGTAACGCGCTCTGTACCCGCGCATTGCGCGTAACCTTGCCCTCCGCCGACAGATGGGCCACCATCCCCGCGCGCACCATCAACAAGAGCAAAAGCGCAGAGGAAACGCATGAGCAAGCCGTCAGGGTTTGACTATGGCTGGGTCGTGGTCGCCGCGGGAGCGCTGATGACCTGTGTCGGCTTCGGCACGATGCTGTCGCTTGCGGTCTTCCTGCAGCCGATCTCCGAAGCGATGGGCTGGTCGCGCGCGGGCGTGTCGGCGGCGGCGACGCTGGATTTCCTCTGCATGGGCGTTGCCGCGTTCTTCTGGGGCACGCTGTCGGACCGGTTTGGCACCCGCATCGTGGTGCTTGCCGGAAGCCTGCTGCTGGGCCTCGGTCTCGTGACTGCGAGCCAGGCAACGAGCCTGTGGCAATTCCAGCTGTTCTTCGGCGTGCTGATCGGCGTCGCTGCCGGCAGCTTCTACGCGCCGATGATGGCGCTCGCGAGCGCCTGGATCGAAAAGAACCGCAGCCTCGCGGTGGCGCTGGTCTCCGCCGGCATGGGCGTGTCGCCGGTGACGATCGCGCCGACCGCAAGCTGGCTGATCACGGCCTATGACTGGCGCACCGCGATGCTGGTGATCGGCTGTGCGGCGTGGGCGCTGCTGATCCCGGCCTGCTTCCTGGTGCGGCCGGCGCCGCAGGCGGCTGGCCCGGCAAGCACCGACGCCGCACCGGAGATCGAGCTGACCGCAGCACAAGCGCTGCGCACGCCGCAATTCATCGCGCTCGCAGCCGCGCATTTCGCCTGCTGCGCGGCGCATTCCGGTCCGATCTTTCACATGGTGTCCTATGCGATGGTGTGCGGCATCGCCCCGCTCACGGCGGTGACGGTCTACAGCGTCGCCGGCGTCTCCGGGCTCGGCGGACGCCTGCTGCTCGGCGCGGCAGCCGATCGCATCGGCGCCAAGCCCGTGCTGGTCGGCGGCCTGTTCGTGCAGGCGATCTGCATCGCGACCTTTCTCGCGGTGGCGCAGCTCGGCGAATTCTACGCGCTCTCGGTCGTGTTCGGCCTCGCCTATGGCGGCGTGATGCCGCTCTATGCGGTGCTGGTCCGCGAGTACTTCGGCGCGCGCATCATGGGCACCGTGTTCGGCGCGGTATCGGCCTTTGCCAGCCTCGGCATGGCGCTGGGTCCATGGGCCGGCGGGCTCGTGTTCGACAATTTCCAGCGCTACACATGGCTGCATGCCGGCTCCTTCGCGATCGGGCTTGCCGCCGTAGCAGTGGCGCTGAGTTTTCCGACCAGACGCAAGCAAGCACTCGACCTCAGCCGCGCCGCGGCCTGACGAGGTGACGCATGAACAGGCCGCAAGGCTTCGATCTCGCTGAACGTGCCCGGGCAATCGCGCCACTGATTGCGCGTGAAGCGGACGAGATCGAGCGCTCCCGTCGGCTAACGCCCGCCGTCGTCTCGGCTTTGATCGAGAACGGGCTCTATCGCGCGCTGCTGCCGCAAAGTCTCGGCGGTGCCGAGGCCCCCATCGAGATCTTCATGCAGATGCAGGAGGAGATCGCGAAGGCGGATGCCTCGACCGCATGGTGTCTCGGCCAATGCAGCGTCTGCGCGATGATCGCGGCTTCGCTCGATCCCGGCACCGCGCACGAGATCTTCGACACGCCGCCCGGCATCCTTGCCTGGGGCGCGATCGCGCATGAGGCGCGCAGCGTCGAGGGCGGCTATCGCGTCACAGCGCGCTGGGATTTTGCCTCGGGCTCGCGGCAGGCGAGCTGGCTGGGGGCGCATGTCCGCATCGTCGGAGCCGACGGGACGCCGCGCAAAAATGCCGACGGCTCGCCAGAGGTTCGTACCATCCTGTTTCCGGTTGCGAGCGCGGTGCTGCACGACGTCTGGCAGGCGATCGGGCTCGCCGGCACCGGCACGGATTCCTATGAAGTGAGCGACCTCTTCATCCCCGAGCGTTTCACGGCGTTCCGTGACGTGCCGTCCGCGCTGCGTGAGACGGGTCCGCTCTACAGGATCGGCACCGGATCGACCTTCAGCCTCGGCTTTGCCGCGGTCTCGCTGGGCGTCGCGCGCGCGACGCTGGATGCGGCCATCGCTTTGTCGCGGGCAAAGCACCAGTCGCTGGCAGCGAGCGCCATGCGCGACAACCAGGCGGTCCAGGGCCTGATTGGCCGCACCGAGGGCGACTTACGCGCTGCGCGCACCTATCTCTATGCGACGGCGAATGCGATGTGGCACGACCTCTGCGCGACCGGCCAATTCAGCCCGGCGCATCGCAGCGCCGTTCGCCTCGCCGCGACCTGGACCATCCATCAATCGGCCAAGGTAGTCGACGCCGCCTATCACATGGCCGGCGCGACCGCGGTGTTCCGCAGCAATCCCTTCGAGCGGCGCTTTCGCGACATGCACGCGATCGCGCAGCAGATCCAGGCACGGGATACGCATTATGAGGATGTGGGGAAGGCGATCTTGGCGGAGGGACGCTGAACTACAGCCGCAATGACGCTGCGCTCCCTCGCCCCGTTCTTACGGGGCCGCGACGAGCTTCGCTCGCGCTGAGAGGGTTGGGGTGAGGGGCATCTCTCCACACGGGCGATCGTTGAAGGGCCTGTACCCCCTCACCCGGAATCCGCGCTACGCGCGCATTCCGACCTCTCCCCGCAAGCGGGGCGAGGTAAGGGGCAGCCCGCCTTACGCCACCATCGCAGCCTTCTCGCCACCATCGATGCCGCGCTGGGCGGCGAGCAGGCTGATGATCTCGGCATTCGGCCGGGCCTTGCTGAACAGAAAGCCCTGGCCCTCGTCGCAGCCCTCAGCGCGGAGGCAGCTCAGCTCGGCTTCGGTCTCGACGCCCTCGGCGGTGATGGTGACACCTAGGCCTTTGCCGAGGCTGACGATGGAGCGGATGATCGCCTGGGCCTCGCGGTTGGCGCCGAGATCACGCACGAAGGACTGGTCGATCTTGATCTTGTCGAACGGGAAGCTGCGCAAATAGCTGAGGCTGGAATAGCCGGTGCCGAAATCGTCCATCGAGATGCGCACGCCGAGCGCGCGCAGCGCATGCAGCGTCGCCAGCACCTGCGCGCTCTTTTCGAGCAGCAACGTCTCGGTGATCTCGAGCTCCAGCCGCCGCGCCGGCAGGCCGGAATGTTTCAGCGCGTCCGTCACCACCGAGAGCAGATTGCCGCTGCGGAACTGGAGCGGCGACAGGTTGACGGCGACGCGGACATCGTCCGGCCAGGTCGCGGCGTCCAGGCACGCCCGGCGCAGCATCAGGCCGCCGAGCGGATTGATCAGCCCGGTTTCTTCCGCGACCGGAATGAACTCGGCCGGCGAGACCATGCCGCGCTCGGCATGCGGCCAGCGCACCAGCGCCTCGAAGCCGGTGATGCGGCCGCTCTGGAGGTCGATCAGCGGCTGGTAATAAGGGCGCAGCACGTCGTTCTGGATCGCGTCGCGCAGCTCGACCTCGATCTTGCGGCGGCTCTGCGCCTTGGCGTCGAGCGCGGCCTCGAAGAACGCAAAGGTGCCGCGGGCATCGGCCTTGGCGCGCGACAGTGCCATGTCGGCGCTCTTGAGCAGTTTTTCGGAATCATCGCCGTCGCCGGGCGCCATCGCGATGCCGATGGAGGCGCCGATCACCACGGAATGGCCGTCGAGCAGGTAGGGATCGGCGATGGCTTCCAGCAAGCGCTTGGCCAGCATCACCGCATCCTCGGGACGCGTCAGCCCGCTCTGCACGATCGCGAACTCGTCGGAGTTCAGCCGCGCCAGCGCGTCCTCCTCGCGCAAGGTCGAGCGCAGCCGCTTGGCGACGCCGCGCAGCAGCTTGTCGCCGACCGCGTGTCCCAGCGTGTCGTTGACCGCCTTGAAATTGTCCAGCCCCAGCATCAGCAGCGCGACCTTGTCGGAGCTGCGCCGCATATGCAGCAGCATCTCGTCCACCTGCTGGCGCAGCAGGTTGCGGTTCGGCAAGCCGGTCAGCCCGTCATGCTGGGCCATGAAGGCGAGCCGCGCCTCGGCGCGCTTGCGTTCGGTGATGTCCATCAGCGCGAGCAGCACCGCGGGCCGATCGGCATAGGTCAGTTCGCGCGAATAGATCGCAAGGTCGATCAGCGCGCCGTTGGCCTTGACGTGCTTCCAGGTGCGCGCGGCCTGCTCCTCGCTGGACCGATCGGTGGTCCAGGGCGGCTCGCTGTCGAAAGCCTGCAACGAGCGGATCTTCAGCTTCTCGAACTCGGCGCGGCTATAGCCGTAATGGGAAATCGCGGCATCGTTGACGCCGAGGATGCGCTCGTCGTCGAGCGCACAGACGATCATGGGGACGGGATTGCCGTCGAACAGCAGGCGGAACGAGGCCTCGCGCTGCTTCAGCTCGGTGATGTCGACGCGCAGGCCGACCACGCCGCCGTCGTCGGTCAGCCGTTCGTCGATCAGGATGACGCGGCCGTCCGCGAGCATCTGCTCGTGGCGCGCGCCGGGCTGATAGAGTTTCTGCAGCCGCTCGGCGATCCACTCGTCCTCATGGCCGGCAGCCTCGGGATAGTCGCCACGCGCGACGCCGATGCGCAGCGTGTCCTCGAGGCGCGCGCCTTCCTCGAACAGATCGGCGGTCTTGCTGTAGATCTCGGCGTATTTCCTGTTCCAGAGGACGTAGCGGCCTTCGGCATCGAGAAACACGATGCCTTGCGGCAGGAGGTCGATGGCCTGGCGCAGGCGCTCATGGGATTTGCGGGCCTCGGCGATCGCGGCTTCCGCCTCGGCGCGGCGGCGCAGGAGTTCGTCGCGTTCGGAAACGGGTTGAGGCGCGCGCGCGAAGCGCGGCTTGCGCGGCTGTCGGCGAGCCCGGGCGAGCACGCCTCCCTTTCGCTTTGCTGTTTTTCGAGACCCCAAACTCAACTCTATGCGTCCCAGTCGCGCCCAGTGGCCGCAAGTTTTGGGGCAAGTGTCTGAAAAAAAAGTAATCTTGGGTGGCTTGTCGATCGATCGCACAGTCTGGTGGCCTCAGGAAAGCAGCCGTTATTGCCGCTTTGCGCGGCGCGACAGCGCCGCCGGGCGCGCCAAGCCCATCACATCGTCGTCATCGGAGAACGCGATGGCGCAAAATTGCGCGCTGCCTTGAATCATTTCCGAGATCGCGCGCGAATGCATACAGAGGGCTGGGAGCACGCCTCCCACGCACGAATTTTGGTCAATGCACGAGAGGGTTATCGTGTCGTTAAAAATCGGCCGGCCGCGCGTAGGGAACTGCGACTTTCGGACAATATTTCGGCCGAAGGACTGTTTCTTAACCCTGACGCCGCGTTGCGTTATAAGGATGACAGCATGAGTCCCCGCCGCCTCGCTCCTCTCCTGCTTGTCATGACGTTCCTGACCGCCGGCGCCGCGCTGGCCCAGGACAAGGGCAGCGTTAACCCAAAACCGCTACCGCCGCTCGCCAACCCAAACGATCCCGGCATCGGCGCCAAGGAGCTGTTCGCGCGAAAGCTGCTGCCGTCGAAGGGAACGGCTCATGTCATCGGCTCCTACACCAAGGGCTGTATCGGCGGCGCCATGCAGATGCCGCTCAACGGCGACAATTGGCAGGTGATGCGGCTGTCGCGTAAACGCAATTACGGTCATCCCGACATGATCGCGCTGATCAAGCGGCTCGCGGCCAGGGCGCATAAGGACGCGGGATGGCCGGGCATTCTGGTCGGCGACATCGCCCAGCCGCGCGGCGGGCCGGCACTGTCAGGCCATGCCAGCCATCAAATTGGCCTGGATGCCGACATCTGGCTGACGCCGATGCCGGACCGTCGTTTGTCACGCGAGGAGCGCGAGGACATGTCGGCGGTGATGATGGTGCGCCAGGACCGGCTAGACATCGACCCCAAGGTGTTCACGCCTGCTCATGTGCTGGTGCTGCGCGACGCAGCGCAGGAGCCGGCAGTGCAGCGCATCTTCGTCAATCCCGCGATCAAGAAGGCGCTGTGCCGGGAGGCCAAGGGCGACCGCTCGTGGCTGTCGAAAATCCGGCCGTGGTGGGGCCACGACTATCACTTCCACATCCGCATGCGCTGCCCTGCGGGCTCGAGCGAATGCGAAGGCCAGTCGTCGCAATCCGAGGACGAAGGCTGCAAGCCGTCCGACCTCGCCTACTGGTTCAGCGACGCCGTGCTGCATCCGAAGCCTCCGCCGGAGCCGCCGAAGCCAAAGCCGCCGATGACGCTGGCGCAGATGCCGGCGGCCTGCAAAGCGGTGCTGCACGCGGTGGATGCGAAGCAATAGGCGGCTGGCTGGGCAAGCTGCCGCCTCACCCACCGCTGTCGTCCCGGGGCGCGCGAAGCGCGAGCCCGGGATCCATAACCACAGGGAGCGGTGGTTGAGCGAAGCGGTAACTCCGAGTCTTCGTCAAATTCCTCCCTGGGGCTATGGATCCCGGATCTGCGCTCCGCTTCGCTGCGCTTGTCCGGGATGACAGAGTCATGACTGGCTCCCATCCTCTGAAATGCGCTAGGATCGCCTTGCCGCTCTGCCGTAAGCCGAGCGGCCCTGTCGGGACGCGCATCCCGCCTTTCAGCAATGACCGCAAGCCCCGCCTCGTTCGCGTGGCCAACGATGAGATTTGACATGCGCGTCCTCACCTTCCTCGCTGCGCTTTCGCTCAGTGCGACCTCCGCTCTGGCTGCCGAAGAGGCCAGCGGCTGCGACAAGTTCAAATGGCCGATCGAGCGTGAGCGCGCCGCGCTCACCGCGCCGGACCGCGCGAAGCTCGTCTCGGGGAGCGAGCAGGCGGCGTTGCCGTCGTCGGCCATCACGTTGGGGCTGGTGGCCCCCGCGGACGCAAAGCTGCCGACGTCGCCCGAAAGGGCGCCGAAGGACGGCACCTTCGCGGGCTTCACCAGCATCAAGGCGCCGAAGGCCGGGCTCTACACCGTCAGCCTGTCCAGCGGGGCCTGGGTGGACGTGGTCCAGGACGGGCATTTCCTCAAGCCCGTGGCCTTCAGCGGCGCGACCGATTGCGACGGCATCCGCAAGACCATGAAATACGAGCTGTCGGCGCAGCCTTTCGTGCTCCAGGTCAGCGGCGCCAAGGACAATTCGCTGTCGATCGCGATCCTGCCGGCACAATAGGCCAAACGGTCGCCTTTGACCTCGGGCTCCGGCCTGCTATCTTCGCAGCTGCGATATCCCTGCCGGCCGTAAGCCGTCGCAAGGTCCCGTGGAACAGCGCTTTCCGCCCGTCGCACGCCAACCCACCCAACGCCAGATTTGCGCGTGCATTCGCGCGCGCGAACTCGCACGGAGCGCATTCCATGATTCGTATTGCCGGACTTTTCACCGCTTTCGTCCTCCTCGCGAGCGCGAGCCTTTCGCCTGCCGCCGCTGAGGACAAGACCATCACCGTATTCGCCGCCGCTTCGATGAAGAACGCGCTCGACGAGATCGACGCCGCCTACACCGCCAAGACCGGCGTCAAGTTCAGCGTCAGCTATGCCGCAAGCTCGGTGCTCGCCAGGCAGATCGAGCAGGGCGCGCCGGCCGACGTGTTCGTCTCCGCCGACACCGACTGGATGGACTACGCCATCTCCAAGAAGACCATCAACGAGCCGACCCGCGTCAATTTGCTCGGCAACAGCATCGTGCTGATCGCGCCGAAGGACTCCAAGATCGACAACGTCACGATCGCGCAAGGCTTCGACCTCGCCAAGCTCGCGGGCGACGGCAAGATCGCGACCGGCGACGTCAAGTCCGTGCCGGTCGGCAAATATGCCAAGGCGGCGCTGGAGAAGCTGGGCGCCTGGCAGGCTGCGGAGCCCAAATTCGCCATGGCCGAGAGCGTGCGCGCCGCGCTGACGCTGGTGGCGCGTGGTGAGGCCAATCTCGGCATCGTCTATTCGACCGATGCCAAGGTCGAACCGGGCGTGAAGGTCGTCGGCACCTTCCCGGCGGATTCGCATCCCGCGATCATCTATCCCGTCGCAGCGACCACCACCGCAAAGGCCGAGACCAACGACTATCTCGCCTTCCTGCGCTCGACCGCCGCCAAGACCATCCTGGAAAAATACGGCTTCAAGTTCCTGGTTAGCCCCACGACCTGATATCCACGACTTGATGCTCGACATCTCTCCCGCCGAATGGACGGCGATCCTGCTCTCGCTCAGGGTCGCCGTCATCGCCACGCTGGTCGCAACGCCGTTCGGCATTGCGCTGGCATGGCTGCTTGCCCGCCATGACTTCTGGGGCAAATCGGTGCTCGATGCGCTCGTGCATCTGCCGCTGGTGCTGCCGCCTGTCGTTACGGGCTATCTCCTGCTCCTCACCTTTGGTCGCAAGGGACTCGTGGGCGGATTTCTGGCCGACTATCTCGGTATCGTCTTCGCGTTTCGCTGGACCGGGGCGGCGCTCGCCTGCGGCCTGATGTCGTTTCCGCTGCTGGTGCGCCCGATGCGGCTGTCGATCGAGGCGATCGATCGCCGGCTCGAGCAGGCGGCTGAGACGCTGGGAGCGGCGCCCTGGAAAGTGTTCTTCACGGTGACGCTGCCCCTGGCGCTGCCCGGCGTGCTCGCCGGCATGGTGCTGGGCTTTGCCAAGGCGATCGGCGAGTTCGGCGCGACCATCACCTTCGTCTCCAACATTCCCGGCGAAACCCAGACGATTTCCTCGGCGATCTACTCGCTGATCCAGACGCCCGATGGCGACGCGGCCGCGGGACGACTCGTGATCATCTCGATCGTGCTCGCGCTCGGCGCGCTGATCGCCGCCGAATGGTTCGCCCGCCGCGCCACACAGCGTTTGCACGGGAACTGACCATGCTGCGCGTCGACATCGAAAAACAACTCGGCGAATTCTCGCTCTCCGCAACCTTCACCAGCGAAGGCCGCGTCATCGGCCTGTTCGGCGCGTCGGGCGCCGGCAAGAGCTCGCTGGTCAACATGATCGCAGGCCTGCTGCGGCCCGACCGCGGCACCATCGTGATCGACGGCGAGACCGTCGACGACACCGCGGCCGGCATCCATGTGCCGACCTATCGCCGCCGCATCGGCTATGTATTCCAGGACGCGCGGTTGTTTCCGCATCTCAACGTCGCGCAGAATCTCGACTACGGCAGGCGGATGAACGGCCTCACGCCCGATCCTGCCCAGCACAAGCGCATCATCGAGCTGCTCGACATCGGCGCCCTGCTCGACCGCCGCCCGGGAAAACTCTCCGGCGGCGAACGCCAGCGCGTCGCGCTCGGGCGCGCGCTGCTGTCGAGGCCGCGCCTGCTGCTGCTCGACGAACCGCTCGGCGCGCTCGACGAGGGCCGCAAGCTGGAGATCCTGCCCTACCTGGTGCGGCTGCGCGATGAAGCCAATGTCCCCATGGTCTATGTCAGCCACGACGTCGCCGAACTGCGCCAGCTCGCGACGCAGATCGTGATGCTGAAGCAGGGGCGGGTGACATCGTTCGGCGGGGTGAAGGTGCTGACGTAGCAGGACCGTGGTCCATCCCAGTCATTGCGAGCGTAGCGAAGCAATCCAGAATCTTTCCGCGGAGGCAGACTGGATTGCTTCGCTACGCTCGCAATGACGAGCTTGCGGCCGCTCCGTTCCGCCAAACTGAAAACGGAGAGCCCGTGGCTAAACCCCCGCCACCGACGTCCACAAATCCGCGAGCTTGCGCCGCAGCGCTTGCCGGCGCGTCAGCGGCGCTGGCGTTTCCTCGTCCTCCGGCAAACGCAGGCCGACGACGTTGACGCGGCCGCCGGAGATGCTGCGCGCAACCAGCACGATCTCGTCCAGCGGCAGCTCGGCGCCCTCCTTCGGCGCGCGGTCGAGATGGACGTCGAAATAGTCGGCGAGGGTCAGCTTGCCGTCATCCTCGCCGACCTTCACGCCGTAAATCTCGGCAAGCTCGGCCAGCGTGTGCTCGCCGGAGACCATGAAGTCGCCGAGCAAATGCGGATCCGGCGCCGAACTCGGCTGCATGTCGACGAAGAAGCGGTCGAGCGACTCGGCCTTTTCCGGCGGGGCCAGCAGATAGATGTAGTCGCCGGGCGCGATCGGATCGGCTTCTGTCGGGGTCAAAATGTTCTCATTGCGGATGACCAGCGTCGGCTTGGACCAGGACGGGATCAGACCGCGGCGGAAATACAGGCTCTTGGGCCGCACCGGATAGCCGACGAGCTGCTGCTCGAGCTGACCGGGCAGATCCAGCTCGACACGGCGCGGACCACGCTCGGCGCGCGGCAGCGCCACGTGCAGCTTGCGCGCTGCCGGCGCCAGCGTCCAACCTTGCAGCAGCAGCGAGATGATGACGACGACGAAGGCGACGTCGAAATAAAGATAGGCCTTCGACAGGCCGACCAGCATCGGGATCGACGCCAGGAAGATCGCGACGGCACCGCGCAGGCCGGTCCAGGCGATGAAGATCTTTTCGCGCCAGTTGAAGCGGAACGGCGCCAGGCACACGAACACCGCGATCGGCCGCGCGACCAGCATCAGGACGAACGCAACCCCGACCGCCGGCAGCACGCTCGTGCCGAGCCGGCTCGGCGAAACCAACAGGCCCAGCAGCACGAACATCACGATCTGCGCCAGCCACGTCGCGGCATCCAGGAATGCCACCACGGAATTATGCGCGCGGGTCGGGCGGTTGCCGATGATGATGCCGGCGAGATAGACCGCGAGAAATCCGGAGGCGTGCATGATCTGCGAGCCGCCGAAGATCACGAGCGCCGCGGTCGTGACAAACGGCGCATGCAGGCCCTGCGGCAGCGCAACCCGGTTGAGCGCGACGACGACGAGACGTCCCCCGAGGAAGCCGACGACGGCGCCCAGCACCGCCTCCTGGATGAACTCCATCGCCACATGGCCCGCCGAGCTCGATCCCAGCGAGATGTATTCGACCAGCATCAGGGTGAGGAAGATCGCGAAGGGATCGTTGGTGCCGGATTCGGCCTCCAGCGTCGCACCGACGCGCGGGCGCAGGCGCAGGCCCTGGGTGTGCACCAGCAGGAACACCGCGGCCGCGTCGGTCGAGGCCACGACGGCACCGACCAGCAGCGATTCCGTCCAGTTGAGATCGAGCGCGTATTTGGCGAACGGCGCCGTGATCAGCGCGGTCAGAAGCACCCCGACGGTCGCGAGCACAACGGACGGCGCGAGCACGGTGCGGATGCTGGCAAAGCGCGTCTTCAGGCCGCCGTCGAACAGGATCAGGGCCAGCGCCACCGAGCCGACCAGATAGGTGGTGCGGACGTCGTCGAACTGAAGCTGCCCGGGGCCAGAATCGCCCGCGAGCATGCCGATGGCAAGGAAGACGAGCAGCAAGGGCGCGCCGAAGCGCAGAGCAAGCAGGCTCGACAGGATACCGGCCATGACGAGGACGGCGCCGAGCAATATGGCGAGGCTGACAGAGTCGAGGGAAGCCATCCACCTTCCGGGTACAAATCACTGGAATTGCATCCTTATCGTCGGCAGACTCCCGCGCCAACCCATTTTCTCCCGCTCGCGGCAATCTGCCCGTATTTTGCGGCCTTAACGCACTTCACTTAGCGGTGTATCGATGGCCGGGCCGCTCCCTTTGTGGGAATCTGCGGCGCCCTCGAATCAATCCCTGCCGCCCGCTTCCCGACGAGACTGATGGACATGGACCTCAAAGACTTCATGGAGTTCGTGCAGACCACCGCGCGCAGCGTCGGGGCGGAAATCTCCTCGCCCTGGTTCTACCTGCAATTCGGCCTGATCCTGGCCGCGGCCGGCATCGCCTATGCCGCGGAAGCCGGGGTTCGCAACCGCATCGACATGACATCGCTGGCGATACACTGGCCGCTGCCGCTCCGGCACTTCGCCCGGGTGATGGTCTCGAGCGCCTCGACGGCGGTGTTCACCCTGATGGTGATCCTCTCCCGCGTGGTGATGTATCACGCGACCTGGCCGAGCCGCAGCTATCTCCTGATGGTCGCCGCCAAGCTGGGACTGGCCTGGCTTGCGATCCGGCTCGTGACCTCGGTGCTGCGCAACGCCTTCATCGTCAAGCTGGTGTCGATCTCGGCGTGGTTCGTCGCGGCGCTGTCCATCATCGGACAGCTCGACACGACGGTCGACCTGCTCGATTCCTTTGCGATCGTGCTCGGCGGCCTGCGGCTGACGCCGCTGCTGGTGATCAAGGCCGGCGCGCTCCTGCTCATCGCGCTCTGGGCCACCAACATCGCCAGCAATTTCGCCGAGAGCCGGATCAACTCGACCACCGATCTGACCCCGTCGGTGCAGGTGCTGCTGGTCAAGATCATCCGGATCGGGCTGCTGGCCATCGCAATCGTCATCGCGCTCGGCGCGGTCGGTATCGATCTCTCGGCGCTCGCGGTGTTCTCCGGCGCAGTCGGCGTCGGCATCGGTATCGGCCTACAGAAGATCGTCGCCAACTTCATCTCGGGCATCATCCTGCTTGCGGACAAGTCGGTGAAGCCGGGCGACCTCGTCACCATCGGCGACAATACCGGGCGCATCAGCGCGATGAAGACGCGCTATATTTCCGTCGCCGCCGGCGATGGCCGCGAATTCCTGGTGCCGAACGAGGACCTGGTGACGCAGAAGGTCGTCAACTGGACCTATACCGACAAGAACACGCTGGTGAAGATCGCCTTCGGCACCAATTACGACGCCGACCCGCGGCTGGTTTGCAAGCTCGCCGCGGAGACCGCGGCCGCCCATCCCCGCGCGCAGAAGGGCAAGCCGCCGAACAGCATCCTGACCGAGTTCGCGGAAGCCGGGATGAAGTTCTCGCTGACCTTCTGGATCGCGGACCCCGACGGCATGGATGGCGTCAAGAGCGACGTGATGCTGGCGCTATGGGAGGCCTTCAAGCGCGAGGGCATCCGGGTTCCCTATCCCGTCCGCGAGATTCGCGTCCGGGGCGGCGCCCTGCCGGTGGAAACCACCGTAGAAGTCCCGAATTAGGCCCTGTTTCGGGCGCAAGAGCGACGCCTGACTTGCATGAAGGCCCGTGATCATTAGATTATGGCCCTGAAATCAAGCCCTTCCGCCGACATCGAGACCAGCCCCGCATGAGCTACGTCGAAGCCTCCGATACCTCCCTGCGCAAGACCGGACAGATCAAGCTGCACGGGCCGAGCGCCTTCGCCGGCATGCACAAGGCGGGCGCGCTGGTGGCGAAGTGCCTTGACGAGCTCACCGATATCGTCGGGCCCGGCGTGCCGACCGAGCGCATCGACCAGTTCGTCCGCGACTTCGCCTTCAGCCACGGCGCCTATCCGGCGACGCTGATGTATCGCGGCTACCGCTACTCGACCTGCACCTCGCTCAACCACGTGGTCTGCCACGGCATGCCCGGCGATCGTCCGTTGAAGGAAGGCGACATCGTCAACATCGACGTCACCTTCATCGTCGACGGCTGGTACGGCGATTCCAGCCGGATGTATGCGGTCGGCCCGATCGCCCGCAAGGCCGAGCGGCTGATCGAGGTGACGTATGAGGCGATGATGCGCGGCATCGCCGCGGTCAAGCCGGGCGCCACCACCGGCGACATCGGCCACGCCATCCAGAGCTTCGTCGAGCCGCAAGGCATGAGCGTGGTGCGCGATTTCTGCGGCCATGGCCTGGGGCGCATGTTCCACGACGAGCCGAACATCATCCATATCGGCCGGCCCGGCGAAGGCGTTCAACTCAAACCCGGCATGTTCTTCACCATCGAGCCGATGATCAATCTCGGCAAGCCGCACGTGAAGATCCTCTCCGACGGCTGGACCGCAGTGACCCGCGACCGCTCGCTGTCGGCGCAGTTCGAACACTCCGTCGGGGTGACCGCGACGGGCGTCGAGATCTTCACGCTGTCGAAGCGGCACGGCGAGACGCAGATCGGGTGATGGGCCGGCAGGACCGCGATGCGATCCTGCCATCCTGTTCGCCGGCGATGATCCGTCGTCAGAGGCGGACCTCTTACAGCACGTAGCCACCATCGATGGTGAGGCTGGCGCCGGTCATATAGCCGGATTCCGGGCCCGCCACATATGACACCAGCGCGGCGATCTCGCCGGGCTCACCGACGCGCTTCAACGGAACGATCTCTTTCAGCCGCGACACCATCGTGGCCGTCATGTCGGTCTCGGTCGGGCCCGGCTGGACGTTGTTGACCGTGATCCGGCGAGGCGCCAGGTCGAGCGCAACGCCGCGGACCAATGAGGCAACGGCGGCCTTGGTCATGGCATAGACGCTGCCTCCCGGCGTCCCTGTCCGGATCGCCGTGTTGCTCCCGATCGTGATGATGCGGCCGCCGTCACGCATCTGCCCGGCTGCCGCCTGGATGGCCAGAAAGACGCCGCGGATATTCACATCGAGAATGAGGTCGAGGTCTTCCAGGCTGAACTGCTCGACGGGACCGAGGCGGAGAATGCCCGCGTTGACGACGACCGCATCAAGCACCCCAAGCCGGCTCACGGTCTCGGCGACGGCCGCGCGGATCGCGGCGGGATCGGCGCTATCGGCCTTGATCGCGACGGCCTTGCGGCCAGCGTTCTCGATCGCGGCCACGATTTCGGCGGCACTGTCCGGTCGCGACACGTAGGTTAGCGCGATATCGAACCCGTCCCGTGCGAGACGGACCGCGAGCGCGGCGCCAATGCCGCGCGCTCCACCAAACACCAACGCGACTTTGCTGCTCATTTTCTCTCTCCTTATTTTGAACGATCGTTCCAAATTTGACCAAAAAAAATTACCCGAGGGCGCGCAATGCGATGGCGCCGAGCGCCCGTAATTGGCGCGGCCTGGCGCCACCGCGCGCGGCGATTCGAATACCGGCAACATTCGCCAGCAGAAACTCGGCTGCGTCGTCGGCGTCGAGATCCCGCGCCACGTCGCCGTCGGCCTGCGCTTCGCGCAAGCGTTTCGAAACGGCGCCCTGGAGCGCACGGCCTGACGCCGCATGGATGCTGGTGAGGTCATCCCGCGAGCGGCCGAACTCGCTGATCGAGCCGATGCCCAGGCAAGCCTTATTCGCGTCGCGAACGACGCGGTCGATCATCGCCCTGAGGCCGTCAATCGCGCGCGGCGGCGCCCGCAGCGCGGCAAGATGGGCTTCGACCTCGCTGGCCGCGTAGCGGCGCACCGCGGCGCAATAGAGTTGCCATTTGTCGCCAAACGTATCGTAGATGCTCTGGCGGCCGATCCCCATGGCGTCAACAAGCATCGGCGTCGAGGTTCCCTCGAAACCGTGCTCGCGAAACGCACCGATCGCGGCATCGAGCGCCTCGTCCTGATCGAATTCCTTGGTCCTTGCCATGACACGACAATAGTTATTATGGAACGAATAGTCAATTATCAAATGCGGCGGCATTGCCCGCGACATGGCGGGCAGCAGATCGGGTGATGCCTGGCTCGGCGGCCTAGTGGCGACGCCGGAATGACGACGGCGGCCGCTTGTAGGTTGCAGCAAAGGCATCGTTGAAGCGGCGAACGCTGCCGAAACCGGCGGCGAAGGCGATCTCCGCCAATGTCATGCTGGTCTGGTCGATCAGACGCTTGGCTTCCTGCACACGGCGGGTCGCGGCGATCTCGCTCGGGCTCGCACCGGCGTGGCGCATGAACAGGCGGAGCAGATGGCGCGGCCCGACGCCCAGGACTTCCGCAAGGTCCATCATCGACGCGCGATCCAGGAATCCGTCATTGATCAGGCGCATCCCGCGCGCGACGGTGGTAGCCGTTCCCATCCAGGCCGGCGATCCCGGCGCGGTTTCCGGCCGGCAGCGCAGGCATGGGCGAAAGCCGGCGCGCTCGGCGGCAGCGGCGGTCGCATAAAAGGTGACGTTCTCGGAGCGAGCGGGGCGAACCGGACAGACCGGCCGGCAATAGATGCGCGTCGAGCGAACGCCGGAGAAAAACAGCCCGTCGAACGCGCGTGCCCGCGCCAGCCGCGCCCGATCGCAGGTGTCCCAGTCGAGATGCGGTGGCAGCGTCTGCCGATGTGCCGAGCCTGTTGCCATGGCGGAAGAATAGTTTCAATGCAGCTCGCCGAGTAGCTGGAATCGGACTCGATCGGGCGATGAGGTCCGAATTCAGCCAGCCTGCGCCACCGCGCCGGATCATGGTCCCGGTCCATCCCGGAGCAGATTCGCAATGCACACGCAGGCGCAACAAACAACGTCAGGACAAACCACGCTCACATTCGAGATCGGGCTCCTGCTCCTCCTCTCACTGATCTGGGGCAGCTCGTTCACGCTGATCAAGGTCGCAATCCCGACGATCCCGCCGTTCACGATGGTCGCCGCGCGCGTGACGATCGCGGCCATTCTCCTGATCGCGATCGCTCGCGCTCAGGGGCACGCTCTTCCCGCCCGGGGACCGGTGTGGGCGGCTTTCTTCGTGCAGGGGCTGCTACAGAGCGCGCTGCCGTTTACCCTGATCAGCTGGGGCGAGCTGCATATCGCAAGCGGTCTCGCCGGCGTGCTCAATGCGACCCCGCCGATGTTCGTGCTCGCGATCGCGATGATGACCGGACGCGGGCGACAGGCGATCAGCAGCCGGAAGATCATCGGCGTCGCGCTCGGTCTTGCGGGCGTCGCGGTGACGATCGGCATCGATGCGCTGTCCGCCTTGGGCACGACGGCCCCGCTGGCGCAGGCCGCCGTGCTCGGCGCAAGCCTCTGCTACGCGCTCGCACCGATATGGGGGCAGCGGTTCTCCGGCTTTCCCGCCACCGTCACGGCGGCCGGCGCCATGAGCTGTGCCGCGATCCTCATGGTCCCTGCCGCACTCGTCCTCGAGCAACCTTGGACGCTGGCACCGACTTCGCACGCGGTCGCGGCCGTCGTCAGCCTCGCGGTGATCTGCACGGCGCTCGCGATGGTGATCTATTTCCGCTTGATCCGCACGCTCGGCCCACTCGGCACGACCAGCGGCAGCTATCTGCGCGCGGGCTTTGCGGTGGCGCTCGGCACGGCATGGCTCGGCGAACGCTTCACCTGGTCGGCCCTTACAGGCATGACGCTCATTCTCGCCGGGGTCATCGCCATCACGATACCCCCGCCGGCGCGGCGCCGTGGTCTCGAACAGTGACGGCGCCCGCGGGGCGGTCTTTTGGACCGCCCCGAGCCGCCGTTACCGATCAGGCATGATTGACCTCGACGACCTCGCACAGGATCGTCTCGGCCTTCGACAGCGCCGCAAGGCTCCGGATGTACGGCGCAAATCGCGGATCCCGGCGAAAATTCTCGATGTCCCCCGCGCTTGCCCATTGCGAGTAATTGATCGCGCGCCGGCCCTCCTTGCTGGCGTGGACGCTGGACGAGATGAACCCGGGCTGCTTGCTGAAGAAGGTCTCGGTGCCCTCCTTCAGCAACTGAACCAGCTTTTGCTGGTTGTCCGGCTCGACCGTGAAGACGTTGACGAGGGTCGTGACGTCGCTACCGGTGCGAATGGTCGCCTCCATCTTCGAGCTCCTGTTCTGGCTGTGGGACGGCGCCGATTGCGCGACGAGCAAGACGCCGGCTCCGAGGCCGGTGGTAACGAAGGCACGACGCGACGGCTCAGGTCTGGTCCGGGACATTGATGTTCTCCTGTTGCGGAAGATCGGCTGGCCACTCGACCGGCCAACAGCGCTGAGACGAACGAGGCAGGAGAACGAAGACAGCTGGTGTGAAATTTTTTTCCAACGGCTCATTCGCCCCGACCGTAAATCCGGGCCGGCAACATCCTGACCGGCTCCCGGCGTTGCCGATGCGCGCGAACTCTGCTACCCCGGAGCGCGCCGAAAAAGGCATGGCCGGATTGGTAAGCCCGGCCTGTTCCTGACTTGCCAGGAATTCTGCCACCGTCTCCACGGTAGGACCCACGGCCGGACAGAGTGACGCGATCGTCACGATGCTCGGCGGGTCATGTCGTCGTGTCAACTCGGCCGCCGCTCAGTGTGGAATCTCGTTCCGTCCGTTCCTTCACCTGAACGGAGACCACCTATGCGACTGCAACATCTCAACCTCGTGACCTCGGACGTCACCGCGCTTGCCGCCTTCTTCGAGCGCTTCTTCGGCTTTGCACCCTATGCCTCGCGCGGCGAAGCCCTCGTCGTCCTGCGCAACAAGGAGGATTTCGTCCTGACCGTGATGCGCGGCAGGACGGGCGAGCCGGCCGACTATCCCGCCAATTTCCATATCGGCTTCTACTACGACGAGACCGCCGAGGTGGAAGCCAAGCACGCCGAGCTAAAGGCCGCGGGCCTCAACCCGAGCAGGATCGCCTCCATGGATCGTGGCGGCGGCGACCGCGTCTCGCACTTCTATGTCACCGCGCCGGGCCATGTCCTGGTTGAGGTCTGCACCCCGCCGGGAGGGTTTTCGCCGTAGGCAGACGACGAGAGCCCCGACGGTCGCGCCAATGAGCGAGCCGCCGGGGCCGGACACTTCCCGGTTGCAAAACGCGCTCCGTACGGCATGGTTAGGCCTGATGCCCGCCAAGACCGACCACGACAAGAGCAAGCCCGAGGACGCGCCGCACTATCACGGCCATCGCGAGCGGCTGCGCGAGCGCTTCTACAGCGCCGGCGCGGATGCGCTCAGCGACTACGAGCTGCTGGAGATGGCGCTGTTTCCGGCGCTGCCGCGGCGCGACACCAAACCGCTGGCGAAAATGCTGATCAAGACCTTTGGCTCGTTCGCCGAGGTTGTGCACGCGCCGGTGGCACGCCTACGCGAGGTCGACGGCATCGGCGAAGCCGCGATCCACCAGCTTAAGCTGATCGCCGCGGCGACGCACCGCGTCGCCAAGGGCGAGGTCAACAGCCGCAACGCGCTGTCGTCCTGGAACGAAGTGATCGATTATTGCCGCTCCAGCATGGCCTTTGCCGACAAGGAGCAATTCCGCCTGCTCTTCCTCGACAAGCGCAACCAGCTCATCGCCGACGAGGTGCAGCAGACCGGCACCGTCGACCACACCCCGGTCTATCCGCGCGAGGTGATCAAGCGCGCGCTGGAGCTGTCGGCGACCGCGCTGATCCTGGTGCACAACCACCCCTCAGGCGATCCCTCGCCCTCGCAGGCCGACATCCAGATGACCAAGGCGATCATCGACATCGCCAAGCCGCTCGGCATTGCCGTGCATGACCACATCATCGTGGGCAAGCATGGCCATGCGAGTCTGAAGGGACTGAAGCTGATCTAAACGACGTCGCCTCTTGGGGGCTAAAGCGGACCTTACCGCGAACCTCGCAAAACGACGCGATTGCCCCAGAGCAGTCATCAATCCCGCTGGCAACTCGAGGTTGTCCAGAGAGCACGGCGTGGATCCGTTGGATCAGCATTGTTGTCCCATGCGTGACTCGTAAGCGACAGCGGTCGGGATAATGGATTGCTGCCGCGATCGCCACAGATGCGGCGTCTTCGCACAACAATTCTGGTGCTCGTTGCCTTTCGTGATCGCGTGTGATCGGGCGCAACAAAATGGAACTGCGCAAGCCTTTGCGATTACTTGCCGGTCAGGCGCCGCGTCGGCACCCTCTGCGAGCACGGGTGCTTTCCGTTGTTCTGCCTTGCGTGATTATCATCGGCGCACCGCAAGCGGCCCGCGCTCAATGTACAACTGATCCTGTCAACGGCGGCATCCTTCAGAACGGCGGAACCTGCGTAGCCAATAATCCGGTGAGCACCGGTTTCAACATCGCGGTCAGCGCGTTGAACGGCGCAAACGTGACGACCAATGGCACGGTGACGGCCAATGGTGGTGGAACAGGAATCCAGGCCACCACCAACGCCACGGTCACCGCAAACGCAAATGTAACCGCCGCCAGCACTGGCCTGATTGCGAACACCGGCGGCACGATCATCATTAATGCGATCACCCTGGCGAATTCTGGCGGCGGCGGCGCGGCCATGATCGCCACCACCGGCACGATCATCGCGAATAGCACGACCGTGAGTTGGAACGGCGGCGCCGCGGTCGGGGTGGGCGGGGTAGTGCAGGCCACGGCGGGAGGTCTGATTCAATTCACACCTGGCTCGTCGATCAATCTCAGCGGTGGCTTCGGCAAGTTGATGACCGCCGACGGTGCGACAAGCCAAATCATCGCCAATGGTCTTTCCGTGAACATGGGTGCTTCGGGCGGCATGACCGCGGCTACGGCGCAGAACAGGGGGAGTATCCAGCTTGCGAGCGGCAGCAGCATCACGTTCGCCGGAGGCGGCGGGAATACCGGCCTATCGGCAACAGGGGCCAACAGTTCGATCACGGCGACCGATCTGAGCTTGTCGGTAGGTAATGGCGGTGGTGATGTCGGTGTGAACGCCGCGTCCGGGGGGCAGGTGACGTTGACGCGCGGCTCCGTTACCGTTCCGGGCATTGGCGGCGGGGAGATAGGACTTCGGGCGACGGGGGCGAACAGCCTGGTTACCGCAAACGATGTGGTCGTCAGCGTGACGGGAGGCGGTGGAAACGCTGGAGTGAATGCGACGACTGGCGGCACCGTTACGACGAGTGGTGGCTCGGTGTCCGTCGTCAACGGCGCGGGCGGGCTGCTGCAGAACGGCGGCAACGTAACCATGACCGGAACCGACGCGACCGCGTCAGGAAATGGCGGCTTCGGCTTTCTGTTCAACGGTAGCGGAAACACGTTGCAGTACAGCAACGCCACCATCGTGGCCAGCGCCGCCTCCTTCTCGGTGCAGGGCGCCGCGGCCAACATCAGTCTTAGTAATACCGTCGCAGTAACAAATAACAACACCCTGCTCGAAACGGTGTCTGGAGCCAGTACGACGTTCAACGCACAGGCATCGACCTTGCGAGGGGTGATCACGACGGCGGCCGGCGGCATCAGCACAGTCACCCTTGCGCAGAATACCGTCTGGACGATGACGGGCAATTCGAACGCAACCAACCTGACCAACAACAGCGGTGAGATCATCTTCACCCCGCCGACCGCGGACCCCACACAACTGTCGAGCTACAAGACGCTGATTGCGAATAACTATGGGGGCGCAGGCGGCTTGATCACGCTCAATACATTTCTCGGCAACGACACTTCGCCATCCGACAGGCTGGTTATTAACGGCGGCGCAGCGACGGGCTCGACAACGCTAAGAGTATTGAACACGACCGGTCCCGGCGATCAGACCGTTGCGAACGGCATCCTTTTGGTGCAGACCGTCAACAACGCCACCACGGCGCCCGGCGCTTTCTCGCTCGCCGGCGAGGTGCGCGGCGGCGCTTATGATTACTTCCTGTTTCGCGGCGGCATTAACGGCAATGCGCCCCAGGATTGGTTCTTGCGCTCGACTTTCGATTCGGGGCCGACACCCCCGGACCCGCCGATTATCCCGCCGCCGATCCTGCCGCCCGATCCGCCTCCGGACGGGCTGCCGCCCGGCTCCTACCCAATCATCGGGCCTGGACTTGCAACCTACGGGTCCGTTCAACCTATGGCCCGGCAAATCGGCCTCGCCACGCTTGGTACGCTCAACCAGCGAGTCGGCGACACGATGACATTGTTGAATGCGGGTACCGACCCTGATGGCTGGGGCCGGTCAGACTGGGCGCGCGTTTTCGGTCAGCAGATCAACGGCCACTACCAGGCCTTCGCCGACCCGCGCACCGATGGCTGGCTGGCGGGCTTCCAAGGCGGAATCGATCTCTGGCGCGGCAGCACCATCCCCGGTCACCGCGACTCTGCTGGACTTTACTTCGCCTATACCCAGGCGCGGGCCGACGTGACCGGGCTGGTCACAAACCCGGCGGCCACTGGCTACATGCTCACCCACACCGGGACCAACGACATCCAGGCTTACTCGGCCGGCGGCTACTGGACGCACTACGGTCCGACCGGCTGGTACCTCGACGCGATCCTGCAGGGGACGCTCTATCGCGGCAACGCGACGACGCAATTCACGCAATTGCCGCTCAAGGGCGCCGGCTTCGTTGCCTCGCTGGAGACGGGCTATCCAATCCCGCTGCCGCTTGGCCCAGGCTTCGTGCTCGAGCCGCAGGCCCAGATCATCTGGCAACGGGTATCGTTCGACGAAGCCAATGACGGTCTGGGCCCGGTCGGGCTGGGCACGACGTCGGGTCCGATCGGACGGCTCGGCCTGCGCGGGCAGTGGAACATTGCCAGCAGCAACGGGATGCTCTTGCAGCCTTATGCAGGCGTCAATTACTGGCGCAGCTGGGGCGCGGGAGCGGACACCACTTTTGGCATCGATCAAGTGCTGCTGCTGCAGAAGATGCAGACGGTCGAAACTTTCGTCGGCTTCACCGGCAAGCTCGACAAGAGCTACAGCGTCTATGCTCAATTCGGTTATCAATTCGAGGTCGGCAGCACGGTCAACGCGGGCCCGCAAGGCGCCAAAGGCACCGCGGGCATACGCTACAGCTGGTGAATTGGGTTCCATCAAGCTGCTTGCGATCTCTACGCGCAGCGAGGCCCGCATTCCGCGGCCTGCCGTATACACTATGTGCATGTCCGGATGCGGCCCTGTTTGAGACATGCCGACCGACCTTGAGAATGTCCGCGAACCGAGGAAGACCGGAAGTGGCCAGCGCACAAGGCAGGCCGCTTCCATGCGGCCGTCTTCGCTTGGTCACGAATGACCCGGATTGGCAGCCTACAACGCGCCGATCGTCTCGGCCAAAGCATGATCCGGAAAAGTGCGCAGCGGCTTTCCCTCGCGACAAACGCGGAGCGCGTTTGCGCGGAGATCATGCTCAAACAACAACCTAAAGCGCGATGACGATTCATCCCAATCTCATCGCGCTTTAGGCAAGATGACTGACCAGCCGGAAGGTCTCTCAGCGGGCTCGGCAGGGCGATGATCGCTTCCTTACGGCAGCGACCCTCTAAGGTCCGCGACACCAAAATCTACCGTGGCTCCGCCACCGTTCTCAGAAGTCGTCTGGGTGCGGGCCTCGCTGTGCGCTGACACAGCGATGACCCGGTCGCCTTTCTTCTCCGCCAGTCCGACATTTCGAGCGAGGATCGCGCCAAGCAAAAGCATCGTGACCATCAGCCCGCTCACGGACGCAGTCACATAAACATTGGACCAATTGCGCATCACTACACCACCCATGCGCATCGCCCCGGCCCGATGCAACATGCGTCGTTGAGTCGTTAGGCGATTTGGTGGCGCGGCAGTGGCGTTCTGGAGTTCACCTCACTTGTTACGCGGTGGCGGCCACTCGTTGCAGGTTCGTGGCGAGCGGATTGCTTTGAGGAGCCTTTCCTGTGGACCGCCGCACTTCCATCACAGGAGACAGCATGGACTCAGGCATACTCCGAAATTGCGCGGCTTGCTCTCCCGGCCGCGCGGATCTGGCCTGGAGCCCCGACTGGTACGGTCGGGGCTCTCTTTGGAGCGGCTCTCTGAGACCGTTCAGCTTGGCCTCGGGCGGCGGTCTTCGTGCTGCCAGTCGCCTAAGCACTAACCCGATCACTAGCTCCGTCAGAACTGCTGACGTTGCTATCCGCTTCCGGGATTTCGGCGCTGTTCGTCTGGATCAGAAATAGCTGTTCCTGCATCTCGACGAGGCGCGCGCGGCTATATTGCCACCGGATAAACTAGCTTCACCGGGTGAGTCTCCCGCACATTTCTGGCATTTCGCGAACCAACGGCATGGGATAACCTCTGTCTGTTTTCCTGACTTCATTTTCTCAATGGCAGACAATAGGAGAGGAAAATGAGTGCGAAATCATTGGTCTTCGCATTGCTTCTCCCGCTTCTGATGTGGGGCTCATCTGCAAGGGCGGATGATCTTCGTACAGCGATGGAAGTTTCCAACCAACAATGGCTGAACGCATTTAACACTCCAAATACCGCGGCATTTCCAGCCATGTACACTGACGATGCTATCTTGGTACCAGGAGGCTCCCCGGTCGCAGTTGGGCCTGAGGCAATCAAGCAATTTTGGGAGGGTGCCATCAAAGCGGGCTTCAAGGATCACACCTTCGAGATAATTGAGACCCGCGCCGATGGAAATCTCGCGTACCTCCTGTCGAGTTGGACTGTGAATCAAGTCAAGGGCGGGGGCGAGGTACGGGCGATGAGCGGGCACACGTTGCGCGTTCTGCTTAAACAAGCTGACGGGAACTGGAAGACCAAGGCCCACACCTTTATTCCGCAGAATCCGCCAGCACCCAAAGAAGCAAAGAACTAACATCTTTGTAATGGAAGACAGCGCCCGTTTACGAAATGAGCAAGCGGGCGCTATTTCCACTTACGGCGTCGCGAACTCCTCCAACAACGCCTTTGCTCAACTCAGGTCACGGGTGTCGAAGCCCTCGGTAAACCAGCCGTAGACCGGAGCGAGAAATTCTCGAAGGGTCCTCATTCCGTCTCCCTTGATCGCGCCGCAGCCGCGCCGTGCTAATTGTTGCGCGCAGCTCAAATGACGACAATTCCGGGCTGCATCGTGGTTCGTCGTCGGCACGAGCGGCCACGCCGGCCTGCGCGGATGCGGTTGATCTAGGGCTTCGAATCAAGTGACAACAGCAGCATGAGCGACTGGCTGCACAATCTGCCGGTGCCTGCAATGGCGCTGGTGATCTTTGGATTCACGTACCTGCTCGCCGCGGCCATCTTCGCAGGCATCGCGAGGGCTGCAACGGAGGAGCGCGCGAAGTCGCTGAAGGCGATCTCGCCGGGCATGCTGCCGGTGCTCGGCATCATCTTCGGCCTGTTCGTCGCCTTCATCGCCGCGCAGGTCTGGGGCGACAGCGACCGCGCCAGCGCCGCGGTGAGCCGCGAGGCCAGTGCGCTACGCAGCGCCGTGCTGCTGGCCGCCGGCCTGCCGGCGGAGCAGGAGACGAAGCTGCGCGGCCTGGTGCGCGACTATGTCGGGCAGGCCGTCGCGGTGGAATGGCCGATGATGGCGCATCAGGAGGTGTCGCTGAAGGTCACGCCGCCGGCGCTCGCCGAAGCCCTGCAGTTCGTCGTTGCGATGACGCCGCAAGGCCCCGGGCAGGCGAATGTGCAGCGCGAGCTCATCGCCGCGCTGGAGCAGGCCCTGGATGCGCGGCGGCAGCGGATCATCGTCAGCCTCGCCGCGGTGAACCCGGTCAAATGGTGGTGCCTGTATCTCCAGGCGGCCTGCGCGCTATTGGTGATCGGCCTTGTTCATTGCGACAACCGGCTGGGATCGGCGATCGCGATGGGCCTGTTCGCCACCGGCGTCGCCACCTCCGTCCTGCTCATCGCTGCGCACGACCGGCCGTTCGCCGGCCAGATCTCGATCCAACCGGAGCCGCTGCTCCAGATCATGCCGGCAGACCCCGGCAAGAGTTGAGCAGAGCGGCCGGCCCCGCGAGAGAGCATCTCACCGAACGGACTGCCAGCCCTTCGGCGTCCAGCGCAGCAAGCTACCGGACAACGGCTTCGGCGCGCGCGCCATCATGTTCCTGGCCAGCGTCCGCAGCGCGTCGATCGCGGCACTGCTGTCTTCGCTTGCATAGAGCAAGAGATCGGCCGACGGCGCCGCGACGATCAGGACACCGCCCTGAGCCTGCGCGAGCGGCGCCCAGCTGTCGACCAGCGCGAGCCGACTGGTCTGATAATAGTCCCCCGTCAACGTGCCGAATTGTCCTGATGGGACCGCTTTTGCGACCGTCGTGAGCGGCTTCACGCTGCTGCGCAGATTGGCGATGGCGATGTCGAAGACCTGGTCCTGCGTCAAGCCGAGCGCGGCACGATCCTTGTCGTTGAACACCTTGACCGCCCGCGGCGAGTCCAGCACCGGGACGATCACCAGCCCCTCCGCCAGGGGCCGCGTCAGCGCCGGGCCGCGCGCATCGACCTCCCGAAGCGCCTGCCGCATGTAGTCAGCCGAGCGTACGACCACGCGAAGGGCTGCTCGGGTCGGCGGATCGTTCCGGCTGCTCGCCGTTGCCTTGACGCCGCTGACATAGGCGCCGATCTCCCTGGCGCAGCCGCCGGTGTTGGCCTTGCAGAAGGCGTAGATGCGGTCGAGGTTGGTTTGCAGAGGGCCGACCGACAGCGTCAGCGGTCCCTTGATCACGACCGGGGTGTCACGCATCTCGGCGCGGATGCGCTCGGCCACGAAAGCCGTAAACGCCGGTTCGTCGGCTGGAATCTGTTGCGCCCGGGCAGTCCCGGCCCCGACCAGATCGCTGGCCACGACCGCGGCGATCAGCCACCGGCATATGCGAGATCGGATGCTCATGCGAACCACCGGCTCGGGAGAGCGGCTCGCCGGCCGATACTCACCCCTCCGCGTCCAATCTACTGCCGGCCGCCATCGATCCTGCGACGCCGGCGGCTGATCGATCAATAGCAATAGCGTTGGCTGACCTGGACGTAATAGCCGTCGGGACGCTGCATGTAGCAGCCGCGCTGATAGGCGTAGTAGCCGGAGCGGCGACGCTCGCCCTCGGAGGCGATCGCAGCGCCCGTGCCGGCACCGACGACCGCGCCGATTGCAGCGCCGCGTCCGCCGCCGATCGCGCCGCCGAGGATCGCCCCGCCGACACCGCCGATGATCGCGCCGCCGATGGCATCCTGGGCCGCAGCCTCATGCGCCGGCATCGCCATCGCGACCGTCAGACATGCCGCGATTCCAAAACTTCCAATGCGAAGACCTCGAAGCATGCTCGCCCTCCCTGTGATGAGCCAGTCATAGCGCCGGAAGCGGATTCGGACCAGACAAATAGCCGGCGGCGCGGCTCGCGACGCCTACGCGATGGCGCCGGAGGCGCAGCGCGAAGACGGCTCAAACCATGCCGCGAGCGATGCACAGGCCGGCCGATCGGACGTCAGGGATCGATCCAGCGCTGCACGGCCTCGGCGGTGTCGGCCGGCGTGGAGTTGAAGCAGATCGCAGCGTCAGGCGCCACGCGGTGGACGAGGTTGAGCACCTTCTCGAACAGCAGCAGGCGCTCTTTCGGCTCGCGCAGCCCCGCGCCGATCACGATGCAGTCGAAGCGCTCGTCGCGCAGCGCGGCCGTGACGCCGGCTTCCGCGGTCGCGTCGAGATCGATCAGGCAGCTCGTGACCTCGTAGCCGAGATCACGCAGGCGCAGCAATTGCGCTTCGATGTAATGGCGCACGAGCTCCGGCGTGAGCTGCGGAAATGCGTTGTAATCCGCACTGCCGGGTTCGATGCCGATCGCGAGGACACGCTTGGCCATGCAGGGCTCCCTACCGCATCGTCTAAAATGCTAACGGACGAACGAACACGCCGGTTCCCCCACTGGCGGTTCGCGCTGCCGGCGACGGCGCGGGTCCGGCCCTGCGGCACATTTTCCCGCCCAGGCTGTAAGCCATTTCACATGCGCCGGGCCGGCAACCTGCCACATTTGCCGTTGATCACGTTGGAGTCACACCCGATCACGGCACCTGGTCCATATCTGACTTGCACGAAATTTCGATAATTCATCAATTTTCGGGAGCGGAAGATGGTCTCATTCGAGAGTCTGAAAAGCGAGTACGAGCGGAATTGGGCCGATCTCGAGATCCGGCCTTCCCGCCTCGGCGACGCGAATGGCGTCGCGCGCAAGGCGATCAACGGCAAGGCGACCTATCAGCAGATCGAGCGGTTGACCGGAGTCCCCTGGTATTTTGCCGCGCTCTGCCACTACCGCGAATCCAACTTCGATTTCGACACCTATCTCGGCAACGGCGAAACGCTTCATCGCGTGACGACCATCGTTCCGAAGGGGCGCGGCCCCTTTACCACGTTCGTGGACGGCGCCGTGGACGCGTTCAGAATCGAGAATTTCATCGGCGCCCACGACTGGGGCATCGCGCGGATGCTGTTCCGGCTCGAGGCGTTCAACGGCTTCGGCTATCACTCGAAGGGCTGCAATTCGCCTTACCTCTATGGCGGTTCGACACTGTACGGCCCGCCCGAGGCGAGGGCCGGCAAATTCGTCCGCGACCACGTGTTCGACTCGAACCACGTCGATTCCCAGCTCGGCACGGCGGTGATCCTGCATGCGATGATGTCGCTCGATTCCTCGATCACCCTCGACGGCAGCCCGCAATTCGCCGGCCGCACTGAGCCCGAGGACGATGCGGCGTCGACGATTGTTCTGATGCAGCAGGCGCTCAACAAGCTCGGCGCCAATCCGCCGCTCGCCGAGGACGGCATCAGCGGACCGAAGACCGGGGCCGCGGTTTCGCAGTTTCAGCAGCAGAACGGCCTGAGGGATACCGGGCTTCTCGACGGGGCCACGGTCGCGGCGCTCACGCGTGCAACGCAGGCGGGAGGTTCCGTGCAGAGCGGCGATCTGTCCAAGATCCTGAAGCGGCTGGAGGACCTCGCACACTTGCTGCGACCGTCAGCCGGCGGCGTAACACCGGGAACGACGACACCGGGCAACACGCTGCCCGCCACCAACGATCCGATCAGCCTGTTCGAACGGCTCTTCTCCCTCATCAACAAGACGGCGCCCGTGCCAGGACCGGTCAGCCCGACCAATCCAACCCCCGTCGATCAGTTGAAGCAGGTCGTCGACCTGCTCAGCACGCTGCTCAACAAGGACGGCAAGCCGGTGCTCGGCCAGGTCAACGGCGCGCTCGGCGAGACCATCGGCAAGCTGCTCGACGGCAAGAAGACGGCACTCGGCATCGGCGGCTCGGTGCTCACTGCGCTGCTCTCTTCGGTGACCGCGAGCCCGAATGCAGGCGGTATTGCCGGACTGCTCGGAACGATCGTATCGGCGGTGCCGGGCCTCGGCCAGTTCGCGATGCCGATCTCGCTGGCGCTCACGGCCTGGGGCGTGCTCGGCAAGTTCGAGAAGTGGGCGCAAGGCACCGCGCCGCCGCCGAAGCCGACGACGTAAAGCCGTTTGCGTCTTCAGCCGTCGGCATCGGCAATGGCTGCCGCTCGCCGCTCCATCAACACGCGCTCGCGCGCATTGTTCGTGAGACGCGCTGCGGTCTCGAACGATCGTCGCGCCTCGGCGAAGCGACCGAGCTTCTCCAGGAGGTCGCCGCGGACAGAATGGAGATGGTGGTAAGTCCCGAGCGCCGGTTCGTCCGCGATCATGTCCACGAGATCGAGACCGGCCTGCGGCCCTTCGGCCATGCCAAGCGCGACCGCCCGGTTGAGCTCGATCACCGGCGAGCGCACCAGCGCCGCGAGCTGGCCATAGAGCTCCGCGATGCGGCGCCAGTCGGTGGCAACGGCCGTCTCCGCCGTCGCGTGGCACGCGACGATCGCGGCCTGCAGCGTATAGAACCGGCCGGCACCACCGAGCTCGCGCGCGCGATCGAGCGCGCGAAGACCGCCGCCAATCTGGCGCCGGTCCCACAGCCTGCGGTCCTGGTCCATGAGCAGGATGGGCTCGCCATCGATGCCCGTGCGCGCCTGCTTCCTCGCGGCGCTCAGCTCCATCAGTGCCATGAGACCGTGGACCTCGGGCTCGAGAGGCGCGAGCCCGACCAGCACCCGCCCCATGCGCAGAGCCTCGTCGCACAGCTGCGGCCGCAGCCACTCCTCGCCGCCCGAGGCCGAATAGCCCTCGTTGAAGATGAGATAGACGACCTCGAGCACCGAGGCGAGACGCTCCGAAAGCGCCTCGCCGCTCGGGATCTCGTAGCTCAGGCCCGACCGCGACAGCGTGCGCTTGGCGCGGACGATGCGCTGCGCGATGGTTGCCTCCGTGACCAGGAAGGCGCGCGCGATCTCGTCGGTGGTCAGGCCGCAGATCATACGCAAGGCCAGCGCCGCGCGCGCCTGCCGCGGCAGCAGCGGGTGACAGGCCGTGAAGATCAGCCGCAACCATTCGTCACCGATGTCGTCGTCGAGGGCGGCGTCGAAATCCGGCATCGCGTCCTGCTCCTGCATCAGCTCGTGCGTCAGCAGGTCCTGCTTGCGGGTGAGCATTTTTGCCCGGCGCAGATGATCGAGCCCGCGGCGCTTGGCCGTCGCAACCAGCCAGGCGCCGGGATTGTCCGGCACCCCGCTGTGCGGCCAGGCTTCCAGCGCTGCGACCAGTGCGTCCTGGGTCAATTCCTCCGCCAGCGGCACGTCCCGCAGCATACGCGACAGCGTGGCGATCAGCCGTGGCTGCGCGACGCGCCAGGTTGCGTGAATCGCGGCGCGGATCTCGCGATCGATGTCGGCGGTCGTCATCGCCGCCGACCAGAGCCCTTTCCGTTCCGATGGAATCGGAACGGGGCTCTAGATTCTTGTTTTGACGCGTTTTCTTTGCGCGAACCGGTATCCACTTCGCTCGAAAACGCTCCAGGACGAGCGGTGGTGTCCATCAGGCGTGGGCAGCCACCCTGGACTGCGCGTCGACCTGGCAGGCGATCTCCACGCCCGGCGTGGCGAATGCCCGTAATTCGCAGGTCCCCTCCCAGCCCGGCATGTGATCGAGGTGCAGCTGCATGAATTCCTTCGCCATGGCCACGGCTTCCGCCTTGTCGCGCAGCTCGAAAATGGCATAGCCGCCGATCACTTCCTTGGCCTCGACGAAGGGGCCGTCGATGACGCTGAGCTCGCCGTCGACGATTCGCACCCGTGCGCCGGTCGCAAGCGGCATCAGGCCGCCATTGTCGATCATTCGACCGGCCTTGATCTCCCGCTCGGATATGTTCTGCATAGCCTCCATCAGCGCCGGGCTCGGGGCAGCCATCGGCTGGCTGGAGGTGACGATGTACATGAAGCGCATGAAAAACTCCCTTGGCGAGCAGCAGCCGCTCCGGCTGCAAACCGGCTCGCTATGGATGTGACGATTGAGCCTTGGCTAAATCGACATCGACCGGAAGAATTATTGCCGCAGCATGATCAGGGGATCGGCGGTATCGGGGACGCGCCGCCATTGCGCGTTGTCGTCGGCCTCGAACTGCCAGGCCTCGCCTGATTTCGACATCAGGACGATCTGGCCGCGCTCGAGCCGCCATTGCGCCGGATTGAACTGAGCAATCGCCGGATCGCATTTCGGCTTGACGAAGACCTGGAAATTGTCCGGGCCGGCTTCCGTGTTGGTCAGCGTCAGCCCGCACACCGGCTGGCCGTTGCCGCGCACCATCGACCAGTCGCCGATCATCTGGTCCATCGACTTGGCCATCGAGCGGGCGGCGGCGAGGTCCTGGAGGATGTAGACGCCCTCGCCCTGCCGCAGGCCTTCGAAGAAGCCGGCCTCGACCTCGGTGAAGTCGATCACGGCTTCACCGGTCGCGTCCTGCAAACGAACGATGTCGAGGCCCCTGACGCTCCAGGCGACGATGTCCTTCGTAAAGGGCAGCGTGGTCTTGCAGGCCGGCTCCAGCTCCAGCTTGAAGCCCTGCCCCGCGGCATCGCCTTTCATCGTGACGACGCAGGTCTTGCTGCGCTCGGTGGTCGAGAGCTCCCACTGCCCGGGCATCGTCTTCTTCAGGGTCGTCGCATCCTGCGCATGCGCGATGCCGATCGCGGCCACGCCGGCCGCGACGGCGAATGCAACGACCCGAAGACCTCTCATCAGCGCCCCTTGAACGGCGTTTCCGCAACCGGCGTCAACGGCGCCTTGCCGGCGAACCAGGACTTGAGGTTGTCGACCACGAGCTGATCCATCGCGTTGCGCGTCACCACCGACGCCGAGCCGATATGCGGCAGCAGCACGACGTTCTGCATGGTCTTGAGCTCGTCCGGCACGCTCGGCTCGGCCGCGAACACGTCGAGACCGGCGGCGAGGATGGTGCCTGATTTCAGCGCCTGGACCAGCGCCGCCTCGTCGACCACCGAACCGCGGGCCACGTTGACCAGCACGCCGCGCGGACCGAGCGCCTTCAGCACCTCGGCATTGATCATCTTGTTGGTCGAGGCGCCGCCGGGCACGATCACCATCAGCGTGTCCACTGCCTTCGCCATCTCGATCAGATCGGGATAGTGCTTGTAGGAGACATCCTTCGACGGATTGCGGGAGTGGTAGACCACCGGCACCAGCGAGGCATCGAGCCGGCGCGCGATCGCCTGGCCGATCCGGCCCATGCCGACGATGCCGACCTTGCGGTCGCGCAGCGAGCCGACGCTGAGCGGATAGTTCTGCGTCTGCCAGAGGCCGGAGCGGACGTAGCGGTCGGCCTTGATGAACTCACGCACGGTGGAGATCAGAAGGCCCATCGCGACGTCGGCGACCTCCTCGGTCAGCACGTCGGGCGTGTTGGTGACGATGATGTTGTGCTCAGCCGCGTATTTGGCGTCGATATGGTCGTAGCCGACGCCGAAGCTCGCCACCATCTCGATCTTGGGCAATTGCGACAGCGAGTCCCTGTCGGCGCGCACCGTGTGATAGGTCACCGCCACGCCACGGATTTTTTCGCGGATCGCCGGTGTCAGCCGCTCGAGATCGCCCCGGGTCTCCGCCTTGTGCACGACGAAATGATCGGAAAAACCGTTGTCGAGAATTGGCCGCACCGGCCCATAGATCAGAAGGTCGATCTTTTCGGACGAAATCGAACCGGTAGTCATCAGTTTTCCTTTCCAAGCGCGCTCTCGTGCCAGCGCCGTAAAACGAGGTGGGAAACTAGCGCCAGCACCCCATAGATGACAATCCCGGCCAGCGACAACAGCAGCAGCGCTGCGAACATGCGGGGTATGTTCAATCGATAGCCGGATTCGGCGATCCTGTAGGCGAGCCCGGAGCCCGCGCCGGCGGTGCCGGCCGCGATTTCGGCCACAACCGCGCCGATCAGCGACAGGCCGCCGGCAATGCGCAGGCCCCCGAGGATATAGGGCAGCGCCGCCGGCAGCTTCAGGAAGCGCAGGGTTTGCGGCGGCGAGGCGCCATAGAGCTGGAACAGGCCGGCAAGGTTGCGATCGACCGAATTCAGCCCGAGCGTGGTGTTGGACAGCACCGGAAAAAAGGCAACGATGAAGGCGCAGACCACGACCGCGGTCTGCTGCTCCAGATAGATCAGAAGCAGCGGTGCAATCGCGATGACAGGAGTCACCTGGAGGACGATTGCATAGGGGAATAGCGAATATTCCACCCATTTCGACTGGTTGAACAGCAGCGCCAGCGCGATGCCGCCGATGCTGGCAGCGACAAAACCTTCGAGCGTGGTCAGCAGCGTGGTCGCGAGCGATTGTGACAGCACCGCCCAGTCCTTGATCAGCGTCAGGAAGATGACGGAGGGCGCCGGCAGAACGTAAGGCGGGATGTCCTTGATGCGGACGACCAGTTCCCAGGCCGCGAGTCCGGCTGCGAACACGATGACGGGAAGCACGAAGCGCATCGCGCGTTGCGCGCCGGATGGTTTTGCGGTGACGGTAGCTTGCGCGTTCATAGCATCGATTGCCCCGAATAGGACGGCGCCAGCGCGGCCGACACTTTCCGGCAATAATTGGAATAGGCGGCCGAGGTCCGAAACTCCTCACCGCGCGGCTCGACCGTCTCGATGCGGATATCGGCCTGGATGCGGCCGGGCCGCGCGGTCATGACCACGACCCGCTGCGACAGATAGACGGATTCGAACACCGAATGGGTGACGAAGATGACGGTCTTGCCCAGGGCTCGCCACAGCGCAAGCAGGTCGTTGTTGAGGCGAAAGCGCGTGATCTCGTCGAGCGCGGCGAACGGCTCATCCATCAGGAGGATATCAGGGTCGGTGACGAGCGCACGCGCCAGCGACACCCGCATCTTCATGCCGCCGGAGAGCTCGCGCGGGAAAGCATCGGCGAAATCGGCAAGACCCACGCTGGCCAACGCCTCATCGGCCCGCGCGCGCGCCTCCGCCTTCGGAACGCCTGCGAGCCTCAAGGGCAGCCGCACATTCTCGCGCACGCTGGTCCAGGGCATCAGCGTCGGCTCCTGGAACACGAAGCCGATGCCATGACCCGGCAGCACATCGCCCTCGTGGCGCGCCACCCGCACGATGCCGGACGATGGCGCGCTGAGCTCTGCGATCAGGCGCAGCGCAGTGGACTTGCCGCAACCGGACGGGCCCAGCAGCGAGATGAACTCGCCCTTGCGAACAGCAAGGTCGAGCGGGCCGAGCGCCATGACGCTATTGTCATACGCCTTCGTCACGCCGCGCAGGCTGACGGCGAGAGCCGTCAGGCCGGCCTCGACCCCGGACGAGCTTTTGGCGGATGACATGGACCTTGCGCTACGGCTTGCTCGGGCGCAGCTCGACGCCGACGCCCTTGTTGACGAAGCGCAGCGTATAGGACTTGCGGAAGTCGAGATCCGCCTTCACGACGCCGGCCTTCACCATCTTGTTGAAGAAGGACGTGTAGCGCTCGTCGCTCATCGCGCCGATGCCGTTCTTCAAGGACTCGCCGGAATCGACGATGCCGTATTCCTTCATCTTGGCGACGGAATAGGCGAGCAGCTCGTCAGTCATCTCCGGGTTGAGCTTCTTGATCATGGCATTGCCGGCGGAATTGTCGCGGTAGATGTAATTGTACCAGCCGACCATGGAGGCATCGACGAAGCGCTGCACCAGGTCCGGCTTCTTCTCGACCATGTCGCGGCGCGTCTCGATCAGGGTCGAATAGGTGTTGAAGCCGTAATCGGCAAGCAGCAGCACATTCGGCTTGAAGCCGGCGGCCTTCTCGACCGCGAAGGGCTCGGAGGTGACGTAGCCCTGCATCGCGCTCTTGGGGTTGGCGATGAAGGGCTGCGGATTGAAATTGTAGGGACGGACGTTCTTCTCGTTGAAGCCGTATTCGGACTTCAGCCACTGGAAGTAGCTGGTCATACCCTCCTTGGAGACGAACAAGGTCAGCGGCTTGAGATCCTCGATCTTGGCGACCTTGGCGTCCGGCTGCGTCAGCATCACCTGCGGATCCTTCTGGAAGACCGCTGCGATGGTGACGACGGGGACGTTATTCGCCACCGCGTCGAACGACATCAGCGTGTTCGCGGCCATGAAGAAATCGATCTTGCCGGCGATCAGCAGCATCCGGTTGTTCTCGTTCGGACCGCCGGGAACAATGGTGACGTCGAGCCCGTATTTCTTGTAGGTGCCGTCGGCGACCGCCTGGAAGAAACCGCCATGCTCGGCCTCGGCGACCCAGTTGGTGCCGAAGGTGACCTTGTCCAGCGTCTCGGCGCGCACCGGCGCGAGAGAGACGAAAGCGGCCATCAAGCCCGCCGTTAACGCTCGCCGCAGATGAGAGGGGGTCATGATGGCACTCCGTCGATCGTGGCTGGCCGATGTGAAGGCAACGCGATAGAACCGCATGAAGTTCGGGGACGCGAGCCGGCCAGGCCCGCGTCCCCTGATAACCCCAAAATACGCGACAAATTCGGGCAAAGAAACCACGATGACGCCGTCTCGCGACTGGATCGACATCAACTGGGCCGATGGGAGCCTTGCGGACGTGTCGCGCTGGATCGCGGTGCTGCCGCTGGCGGCGACCGAGCAGCACGGCCCGCATCTGCCGCTCGAGACCGACGTGCTGATCGCGGACGCGTATCTCGCGCGCGTGCGCGAGCTGTTGCCCGCAAATGTTCCGGCGACGTTCCTGCCCGTTGAACCGGTCGGGATTTCCACCGAGCATATCGACTATCCGGGCACGCAGACGCTGCCGACCGAGGTGGCGCTGAAGCGATGGACCGCAATCGGCGAGGACATCGCGCGGCGCGGCGTGAAGAAGCTCGTCATCATCACCAGCCATGGCGGCAACAGCGCGGCAATGATGCTGGTCGCGCAGGATCTTCGCGCGCATCACAAGCTCTTTGTGGTGACGACGTCGTGGTCGCGGCTGTCGGGCGCGGAGAAACTGTTCCCGGCCGATGAGGTGCGCCACGGCATTCACGGCGGCGCCGTCGAGACGTCGATCATGCTGGCACGCTATCCCGATCAGGTGCGCAAGGATGCGATCGCGGATTTTCCCGCGAGCAGCATCGCCATGGAAAAGCAGTATCGCTGGCTGTCGACACAGCGGCCCGCGCCGTTCGCCTGGCAGGCGCAGGATCTCCACACGAGCGGCGCGATCGGCAACGCGACGCTGGCCGTCCCCGAGAAGGGCGCGCAGCTGCTCGATCAGGGCGCGGCGGCTTTCTGCGAGCTGCTGGCCGAGGTCGATAACTTCGACGTGAACAGGCTCGCCAAAGGGCCTCTCGGCTAGCTCGCATCCGACTGGAATCATTCAGGAAACATCCTGGCTGCACGCCCGCTTTTGCGGGATTCGAACCGGACGCGACAAGCCTCCGTCCAACTGGGCACGCGGACCACAACGGACCGCCTCAACCCGGATGGAGTTTCACATGTCGATCAAGACCAGGATTGCCGCCGTCGCGCTCGCTGCCCTCGCCGTCACCGGCAGCATCGTGTCCACCACCTCCTCGGCCGAAGCCAAGCAGCCCGGCTGGGTCTGGGGTGTGGGTGCCGGCATCGCCACCGCCGCCGTCGTCGGCTCCGCGATCGCCGCCAGCAACGACCCCTATTACTACGGCTATCACCGCTGCGGCTGGGTCGCCCAGTACAACGCCTTCGGCCAGTACGTTGGCCGCGTTCGTACTTGCTACTGATTTGAGTACCTGAGGCCGATCTCACGTGGATCCCGCGTTCGACACGGGCGCCTCATCCACCCCGTGTCGTGCCCCCGACCCGCCCGGCTGTCCCCCCGGGCGGGTCATTCATTTTGCACCTGAGAATTTGTTGCAGCTCCGTCACACAAGAGTGCGAACCATCCGCTGCGGCAATCCGTGCCAGTTGCTATTGCGAATTAATCGCAATAAGGTTTGTAACAAGCACAGGGGCTTGGGAAGAAATCGCGTCGAATCGGGATCGTCTGGTCCGATCGCGTGAACAACCAAGACTTCGTGACAGGGTCGCCGCGAATCTGCAGGGATATCGCGGCGAATGGGACACATTCGCGTTTGGGGGCGTGCGTTTTGAAGTTGAGAGGTCACCGACACCGGTATTTGCGAACGGCCGCGGCGATTGCCTCGGGCGTGCTGATTCTTCCCGATGCAGGCTTTGCCGCCGATCTGCCGTTGAAGGCACGAACGGCGAAGACCCTCTACGACTGGACCGGCTTCTATGTCGGCGGCCATTTCGGCTACGGCGATGCGAGCTTTGGGCCCGGCACCTACCCGCTGCCCGAGCAGGGAATGATCCTGCCGTCCAGCGCGACCGGCCTCTCCGGCGGCTACCAGCTTGGCTACAATCGCCAGCTCGCAAACCGTGTCGTGGTGGGCATCGAGGCGGACTCCACCTTCACCGGTCCGCGCGACGTCGTCGCGCATGAACGGTCACCGACCCCCTTCAACACCACGATCGACTATGTCGGCACCGTGCGCGGCCGCATCGGCTATGCCTTCGACCGCTTCATGCCTTTCGTCACCGGCGGTTTCGCCTGGGGCCATACGCATATCAACATCAACGATGCCGACGGTGTCTCGGAGCTGTTTCCGGTCGGAAAGTATCAAACCGGGTGGACGGCGGGCCTCGGCCTTGAATTCGCCGTCAGCGGCAATTGGACCGCAAAGGCCGAATACGACTACGTCGCGCTGTCGCGACGAACCTACGACCTCAGCGGCTTTGGCCTCGCCAATGTCGATGTCGAACCACGCGTCCACCTGTTCAAGCTCGGCCTCAACTACCACTTCGGCGATACGCCCTGGATGGCGCCGATCAACGGCAAGACGAAACTGCCGGAGTCCGGCGACTGGAATGTCCACGCGCAGACGACCGTGCTGCCGCAGGGCTACGGGCCGATCCACTCGCCCTATGCGAGCCCGCAGAGCCTTCCCGGCAGCGGCCAGTTTCAGGCGACGTGGACGACGACCGCGTTCCTCGGCGCGCGGCTGTGGGACGGCGGCGAATTCTACTTCAATCCCGAGCTGGCGCAGGGCTTTGGTCTCAATGGCACGCTCGGACTTGCCGGCTTCTCCAACGGCGAAGCCCAGAAGGCCGGCGCACCGTTCCCGAAAATCCGTCCGCAGCGCTACTACTTCAAGCAGACCTTCGGCCTCGGCGGCGAGCAGGAAGAGGTGGCCGACGCGCCGAACCAGCTCGCCGGCAAGCGCGACATCGACCGCGTGACCGTGATCGTCGGCCGCTTTGCCGTCGGCGACTTCTTCGACGGCAACTCATATGCAAAAGACCCGCGCGCCGACTTCATGAACTGGGCGATGTGGTCGTCGGGGGCGTACGATTTCCCCGCCGACCTGCCCGGCTATACACGCGGCGCCGTGGTCGAGCTCAATCGCAAGGACTGGGCGGTGCGCGGCGGACTGTTCCAGGTCCCCGATGCGCCCAACAGCGATACACTGGTCTACAAGATGGGCGGCGCGGTCGTCGAATTCGAAGAGCGCCATTCGATCTTCGAGCAGCCGGGCAAATTGCGTGTCGGCGTCTTTGCCAATGGCGGCAACACCGCGAACTATCGCGAAGTCCTGACACTGGCGGCCGCCAACCCTGCGCTCAACATCAACGACATCGCCACCGCAACCCAGCGCATCCGCTCCAAATACGGCTTCTACGTCAATCTCGAGCAACAGATCGTCAACGACGTCGGGCTATTCGCCCGCGCGAGCTGGAACGACGGCCAGAACCAGATTCTGTCATTCACCGACATTGACCGCAGTCTCTCCGGCGGCCTGTCGATCAAGGGCAGCCGCTGGGGACGGCCGGACGACACGGTCGGCATCGGCGGCGCCATCAACGGCTTGTCGGCCGGGCATCGCGACTTCCTTGCCGCCGGCGGCATCGGCCTCCTGATCGGCGACGGCCGTCTCAACTACAACAACGAGCGGATTCTCGAGGCCTACTATGCCTATTCGGTGATCAAGAACGTCACGCTGACCGCGGACTATCAATTGATCACAAACCCGGCCTATAACGCCGACCGCGGGCCGGTCTCGATCTTCTCGGGCCGCCTGCACGCAGAGTTCTAGCCCAAAATTCCAGCCCAAGGGCGGGCCTATGAAGCCGAGAGATATCCGCACGGCCGCGATCGGCCGGGCGCTACTCCCCAATGTCTGGGACGTCGCGGCGCTGATCCTCGTGATCGGCGCCATGGTCCTGATCGTCTATGGCGGCGAGCAGACCACGGTGCCGCTGTCCGAGCTCGAGCGCGCACCGGTCACGCTCGATCCGGCAAACCTTCCGCTTTACGCCTTGCGTACCGTCTTACGGATGCTTCTAGCCATCGTCTGTTCGACGGTCTTCACCTTCATCTACGCGGCGATCGCAGCCAAGAGCCGGCGAGCCGAATTGGTGATGATCCCGCTGCTGGATATTTTGCAATCCGTCCCGATCCTGGGCTTCCTCACCTTCACCGTCGTGTTCTTCATGAATTTGTTTCCGGGGCAGGTGCTCGGCGCCGAGCTCGCCTCGGTGTTCGCGATCTTCACCAGCCAGGCCTGGAACATGACGTTCAGCCTGTACCAGTCGATCCGCAACGTTCCGAAGGATCTGGAAGAGGCCACGCAAAGCTTCCATTTGTCCGGCTGGCAGCGCTTCTGGCGCCTCGACGTCCCCTTCGCGATGCCCGGCCTGATCTGGAACGCGATGATGTCGATGTCGGGCGGCTGGTTCTTCGTGGTGGCCTCGGAGGCGATCACGGTCGGCAACACCACGGTGACGCTGCCGGGCATCGGCTCCTATGTCGCGATGGCAATTCAGCAGCAGGATTTGCCGGCGATCCTCTACGCCATGCTGGCGATGCTGCTCGTGATCATCGCCTATGATCAGCTGCTGTTCCGCCCCATCGTCGCCTGGGCCGACAAATTCCGCTTCGAGCAGACCGCCTCAGGCGAGGCGCCGGCCTCCTGGATGCTCGACCTGTTCCGCCGGACCCGGGCGCTGCGTGCGCTGACCCTTCCTTTCGCGGCGCTGAACCGCGCGGTCTCGAACTTGCGCATTCCGCTGCCGAAGCTGCCGCCCGCGGCACCAGGTAAAGACCAGACGTCACGCCTCGTCGATACGGTCTGGATCGCATTGATCCTCGCCGGCACGGCCTATGCCGCCTGGCTGACCTATCGCTATCTCTCGGCCAGTCTCGGAATGTCCGACGTTCTCGTCGTCATCAGGGACGGGCTCATCACGTTGTTGCGCGTCGCCATCCTGATCACCCTCGCCACGCTGATCTGGGTGCCGGTTGGCGTGTGGATCGGGCTACGCCCGAAGCTCGCCGAACGAATCCAGCCGCTGGCCCAGTTTCTGGCGGCCTTCCCGGCCAATCTCGCCTTCCCCGTCTTTGTCGTCGCCATTGTCAGCTTCAAGCTCAATCCAGACATCTGGCTGAGCCCGCTGATGATCCTGGGCACGCAGTGGTACATCCTGTTCAACGTGATCGCGGGCGCGAGCGCCTTTCCGACGGATCTGCGCGAAGCCGCCGGCAGCTTCCATCTCCGGGGATGGCGATGGTGGTTCAAGGTGATACTGCCCGGCGTCTTTCCTTATTACATCACCGGCGCGATCACGGCGTCCGGCGGCTCCTGGAATGCGTCGATCGTCGCGGAGGTCGCAAGCTGGGGCGACACGCATCTGAAGGCCACCGGGCTCGGTGCCTATATTGCTTCCGCCACGGAAGCCGGTGACTTCCCGCGCGTCGTGCTCGGAATTGCAACGATGTGCATTCTGGTGACGTTGTTCAATCGTCTGGTCTGGCGGCCGCTCTATGCCTTCGGCGAGCGTCGCCTGCGGCTCGGCTGACGAGGAGACCCTCATGCTCGATCAACCCTCTCCGCTCATCGACATCCGCGGTGTCTGCCGATCCTTCCCGAAAGGCAGCGGCGAACAGCTCCTGGTGCTGGACAAGGTCGACCTGACGATCCGCTCGGGCGAGATCGTCGGCCTGCTCGGCCGCTCCGGCTCCGGCAAGTCCACCTTGCTGCGGATCATCGCCGGTCTGGTCAGCCCGTCTGCGGGACAGGCGACCTGTCGCGGCGAGATCATCGTCGGGCCACCGAACGGCGTCGCCATGGTGTTCCAGTCATTCGCGTTGTTTCCCTGGTTGACCGTGCTCCAGAACGTCGAGCTCGGGCTCGAAGCGCTGGGCGTCGATGCCACCGAGCGCCACAAGCGCGCTCTTGCTGCGATCGACCTGATCGGCCTTGACGGGTTTGAGTCCGCCTTCCCGAAGGAACTGTCGGGTGGCATGCGCCAGCGCGTCGGCTTCGCCCGCGCGCTGGTGGTGCATCCCGACCTCCTGCTGATGGACGAGCCGTTCTCGGCACTCGACGTCCTCACGGCCGAGACGCTGCGCACGGACCTGATCGACCTCTGGATCGAGGGCCGGTTGCCGATCAAATCGATCCTGATGGTGACGCACAATATCGAGGAGGCTGTCCTGATGTGCGATCGCATCCTGGTGTTCTCATCCAATCCAGGGCGTGTCGCCGCCGAGATCAAGGTCGACATGCCGCATCCGCGCAACCGGCTCGACCCCCATTTCCGGCAGCTCGTCGACAGCATCTACGCGCGCATGACCCAACGCGCCGAACCGAAGGCGCCCCCCGTCGAAGGCATCCTGGGCTCCGGTGTCGGCATGACCCTGCACCACGTATCGTCCAACGTGCTGTCGGGCCTGATCGAGACGCTGGCGGGGCCGCCCTATCACGGACACGCCGACCTGCCCGTGCTCGCAAGCCAGCTCCAGCTCGAGGCCGACGAGATCCTCCACCTCGGTGAGTCCCTGCAACTGCTGCGCTTCGCCCAGCTGAGCGAAGGCGACCTGATGCTCACCGACACGGGCAAGCGTTTTGCCCATCTCGAAACCGACGCACGCAAGAAGCTGTTCGCCGAACATCTCGTCACTTACGTGCCGGTGATGGGATTGATTCGCCGCGTGCTCGACGAACGTCCCTCCCATACCGCCCCCGCGGCACGGTTCCGCAACGAGCTCGAGGACTACATGTCCGAGGACTATGCGGACGAGACGCTCAGGACCGTGGTGTCCTGGGGACGTTATGGCGAGCTGTTCGCATATGACGAGCAGTCGGAGACGTTCAGCCTCGAAAACCCGGGCGAGAGCGCTTGATCCCGCCTGCGGCAATTTGGCTGGAACCGGACAAATTGTGCATCGAGTTCATATATAAGGGGCTTGGTCCGGCGTTCGCCGGGTCAAGTATCCCTTTTCCTTGCGCGCAATGTTGTCCGTCGAACTCATCATCGTCGTCGTCCTGATCGTCATTAACGGCCTGTTGTCCATGTCCGAGCTGGCCGTGGTCTCGTCCCGCCCGGCCCGGCTGTCGCTGCTCGCGGCCAAGGGGGTGCGCGGCGCCGAGCGGGCGCTGACGCTGGCGGCCGATCCCGGAAAGTTCCTCTCGACGGTGCAGATCGGCATCACGCTGGTCGGCGTGCTCTCCGGCGCGTTCTCCGGCGCGACGCTCGGACAGCGGCTGACGCAATGGCTGGTCGAGCTCGGCCTGTCCTCAGGGATCGCCGACATCGTCGGCGTCGGCATCGTCGTCACGCTCATCACCTACGCCACCCTGATCGTCGGCGAGCTGGTGCCGAAGCAGGTGGCGCTGCGCGACCCCGAGAGCATTGCGGTCAAGGTCGCGCCCGCGATGCACGTTCTGGCGCGGATCTCGCTGCCGCTCGTCTTCCTGCTCGATCTCTCCGGCAAGCTGATCCTCACGCTGCTCGGCCGCGGCGGCAAGGCCGAGGAGAAGGTCTCGGAGGACGAGATCCATCACCTCGTCAGCGAAGCCGAGAACGCGGGCGTGCTGGAGTCAGGCGAAAAGGAGATGATCGCGGGCGTCATGCGGCTCGGCGACCGGCCGGTCGGCGCGATCATGACGCCGCGCACGGAGGTCAACGAGATCGATCTGAACGATGCGCCGGAGGCCATTCAAGCGACCATCGCGAAGAGCCCGCATTCGCGCTTTCCTGTCTCGGACGGCGATCGCGACAAGCCGATCGGCGTGCTCCAGGCCAAGGACCTGCTGGTTGCCTACATGAACGAGCGCACGCCGGACCTGCGAGCGCTGGTGCGCGAGGCGCCCGGCATTCCGGCATCAGCCGACGCCCGCGACGTGCTGGCGATCCTGAAAGCCGCTCCGGTTCATGTCGGCCTGGTCTACGACGAATACGGCGCCTTCGAGGGTATCGTGACGACGGCTGACATTCTGGAATCGATCGTCGGCGCCTTCCATTCCGAGGAGGGACCGCCGGAGCCCGCCTATGTCAGGCGCGATGACGGCTCGCTGCTGGTCTCCGGCTGGATGCCGGTCGACGAGTTCGGCGAGTTGCTCGGCGTCGAGCTGCCGCCGCACCGCTACAACACGGTGGCGGGCCTGGTGCTGCAACAGTTCAACGTGCTGCCTAATGTCGGCGATGCCTTCGACTTCGCCGGCTGGCATATCGAGGTGGTCGATCTCGACGGTCGGAGGATCGACAAGATTCTGGCGGGCCGGTTGAGTGAGGTCGAGACGGGGTGATTGCGCATCCAACCCTCCACCCGTCGTCCCGGACAAGCGCGCCCTAAGCGCGCGCCGATCCGGGCCCCGGGACGACAGCGGAGTTTGTGGTGCGCGCTCGCGTCAAACACAGACCGCTCACCCGAACCGCACCCCGATCCGCTTCTCCTTGCGCCAGACGACCGTGCAGGCGAGATGCGTTCCGTCGGCCTGGATGACCAGGGTGAACCGCTCGGGGATACCGACCGGACTGGTGACATCGAGCGCGGCGCCGGTGTCGGAGAAATTACGGACGGTGCAGTCGATCGCGCCGCCGCCGAACTCGATGGTTCCGGCTTTCAGCACGCGGTGCCTGGCTTTGTCGCGTCGCTCGTCCATGGGGCCAATTTACACCCCAAGCTGACACAGACGTTAAAACACAACCACAGTCCCCGATGAATTTTTACCGCCGCGGGATGCGGCGGATCATGCGGTGGCCCCTACGGCGCCGGCTGGAACGTCTCCGCCCGCGCCATTTGCCAGGCTTCACGGAAGCGCGGATCTTCGGTGCCCTCGATCAGCTCGCCCGGACGCAGCGACGGATAGAGCTGCGCAAAGGATCGGACCTGGGTGGTCGATGTCCGCTGGCTGAAGTGGATCGGGCGCAGCTGCTGCGGGTGTTCGAGGCCGGCCGCGGCGATCAGCTCGGTGAGCGAGTGCAGCGTGGCGTGGTGATAATTATGCACGCGGTCGATCTTGAGCGGCACGTAGAGCGCACGCGCACGCGTCGGGTCCTGCGTCGCAACCCCGGTCGGGCAGCGGTCGGTGTGGCAGCTCAGCGACTGGATGCAGCCCAGCGAGAACATGAAGCCGCGCGCCGAGTTGCAATAGTCGGCGCCGATCGCCATCGCCCGCGCCATGTCGAAGGCGGTCGCGATCTTGCCGGATGCGCCGATCCTGATGCGGTCGCGCGCATTGATGCCGACCAGCGCGTTGTGGACGAAATTGACGCCCTCGCGCATCGGCATGCCCAGATGGTCCATGAACTCCAGCGGCGCCGCGCCGGTGCCGCCTTCGTTGCCGTCGACGACGATGAAATCAGGATAGATGCCGGTCTCCAGCATCGCCTTGCAGATCGCCAGGAATTCCCAGGGATGACCGATGCACAGCTTGAAGCCGGCCGGCTTGCCGCCGGACAAGCGCCGCATCTCGGCGATGAACTGCATCATGCCAACAGGCGTGGAGAAGGCGCGGTGCGAGGCCGGCGAAATGCAGTCCTCGCCCATCGTGACGCCGCGGATTTTTGAGATCTCCTCCGACACCTTCGCAGCCGGCAGCACGCCGCCATGGCCGGGCTTGGCGCCCTGGCTGATCTTGAGCTCGACCATCTTGATCTGGTCCTGGCTCGCGACGCGGGCGAATGCCTCCGGATCGAACGTGCCGTCGAGATGACGGCAACCGAAATAGCCGGAGCCGATCTCCCAGATGATGTCGCCGCCCATCTCGCGATGGTAGGGGCTGAAGCCGCCCTCGCCCGTGTCATGCGCGAAGCCGCCCTTCCTGGCGCCGGCATTGAGCGCGCGCACGGCATTCGGGCTGAGCGCGCCGAAGCTCATCGCGGAGATGTTGAACACCGATGCCGAATAGGGCTTTGCGCAATCGGGGCCGCCGATGGTGACGCGAAACTTCTCCTCGGCGTGCGTCTTCGGCGAGACCGAGTGATGCATCCACTCGTAGCCCTCGCGGTAGACGTCCTCCTGGGTGCCGAACGGGCGCTTGTCGAGCTCCATCTTGGCGCGCTGATAGACCAGCGAGCGGGTATCGCGCGAGAACGGCATGCCGTCCTTCTCGCTCTCGAAGAAATACTGCCGCATCTCGGGGCGTATCTCTTCGAGCAGAAAACGGATATGCGCCGAGATCGGATAGTTGCGCAGCACCGCGTGACTCTTCTGCATGAGATCGCGGACGCCGAGCAGCGTGAGAGCGCCGAAGATCGCGATCGGGATCAGCAGGATGTCGAAGATCTTGCCATCGGCTAGGCCGATGCCGATCAGCAGCGCGGTGACGACCGCGCAGATGGTCAGCACGATGAAACGCGGCGAGAACGGCAGCAGCAGGGTTTCCATCAGCCCTTCGGGCGAAGCTTGCGTCTTGTTATCGTTGGCCACGACCACATCCCTCTCGTCAGTCTGACAGGGCATGATACGCCCGCGCCACGTCCATGGTTATGACGCGGACCCCGCCTTGAGGCTACCGAATCCGGATGCCGCAAATCAATCCATCCCGCGGCGGGCTTCGCAGTGCAATAGATTCAAATGAAATGACAAATCAGTGACCATGAGGCTGCGCCTCGTGCGGAATGACGCCGTGCTGCTCGAGGCCGCCTCGCGCCAGCCAGGCATCGGTGCTCGCGACCGCACGCTCGATATGGTCGTCGGTCCGCGAAAAATCGTAGGGCGATCCCACCAGCGGACAGAGCGGCGGCACCACGACATATTCGATGTCGGACGCCACCCCCTCGAGCTCCGCCACCAATTGCCGGGCGATCAGCAGCGTCAGCGCATGCAGGGCATTGGCAACCGCGCCCACCGGCGGGTCCTTCACCGCGCAGGCGTGTCCGGTCGGCAGCACGACCAGCCGCTTTGCGCCTTTCTGGATGGCGACCCGGACCGGCGTGTTCGAGGAGAGCGCACCGTCGGCCAGGAAACGATTGCGGTAGTAGACCGGCGAGAACGCGCCGGGGATCGCAGTGGACGCCAGGATCGCGTCCACCGTCGCCCCCTCCGACAACACCACGCTCTCTCCGGAGACGAAATCGGTGGTGACGATGTGCACCGGAAGCGCGGCATCCTCGAGGTTGCGATAGGGGATGTGGTCCTCGACCAGCTTGCGGATGCCGTCATGGGGAATCAGGAAATCGCGCCGCCACATGAATCCGGCGAGGCTCTTCCAGGTAACCGGGAAGACATCATGACGCTTCAGGCCGCGCCAGACGGCCTCAAGCCCGAGCACGCCCTTGAGCGAGGGATCGCCGGCATAATAGGCGCCGTTGATCGCGCCGACGCTGGAGCCGACGACGAGATCGGCGACGACCCCGTGCCGCGCCAGTGAATGCATCATGCCGACCTGAATCGCTCCAAAACTGCCGCCGCCCGCGAGCACGAAGGCGGTCGGTTTCGGCGGACCATGGTCGATCACGGACAAGATTTGCGCAGCTCCCCAGCTCTCGCATTGCAACATCGCGGCGAGATTTTGGCGCGAGCTTATAACAAGGGGCGCGCGAGACGCGCCAATAACAAAGTCGGGGGAGGATGGTGAGGGACGTGGATGGCCTAGCGAGTGTGAGGCGAGATGCCAGCCAAACTCTCAACTGTCGTCCCCGCGCACGCGGGGACCCATAACCACAGGGAGAGGTTATGGCGCGAGCTGATAGCCACTAGCCGTCGCCAAACCACGTCCTGTGGTTATGGGTCCCGGGCTCGCACTTCCGCCTTCGCTCTTCGAGCTACGGCGGACAAGTCGCGCGCCCCGTGACGACACCGATGTTTTGGCTACGGAGCGTCAATCAAAAGCCGAACGGCGCTTACCGCTCGACGAACGCCTTCTCGATCACGAAATGGCCGGGCTTATTGCCGGAGCCCTCGATGAAATCGCGGCCTTCGAACATCACCTTCAGCTCTTCCAGCATCGCCGGGCTGCCGCACATCATGATGCGGTCGGTTTCGATGTCGAGCGGGCCCTGTCCGATATCGTTGAAGATCTGCTCGGAGTTGATGAGGTCGGTGATGCGGCCACGGTTCTTGAACGGCTCGCGGGTCACGGTCGGATAGTAGATCAGCTTGTCCGCCAGCAGCTCCCCGAACAGCTCGTCCTCGCGCAAGGAAGCAACCAGCTTCTCGCCATAGGCAAGCTCGGAGACCTGGCGGCAGCCATGCACCAGCACGATGCTGTCGAACTGGTCGTAGACCTCGGGGTCCTTGATCAGGCTGGCGAAGGGTGCAAGACCGGTGCCGGTCGAGAGCAGCATCAGCCGCTTGCCGGGAATGAGGTTGTCGGTGATCAGCGTGCCGGTCGCCTTGCGGCCGACCAGGATGGTGTCGCCTTCCTTGATCTTCTGCAGGCGCGAGGTCAGCGGACCGTCCTGAACCTTAATCGAGAAGAACTCGAGCTCTTCCTCGTGGTTGGCGCTCGCCATGCTGTAGGCGCGCAGCAGCGGACGGCCGTCGACCTCGAGGCCGATCATGGCGAACTGGCCATTCTGGAAGCGGAAGCCGGTGTCGCGCGTGGCGCGGAAGCTGAACAGCGTGTCGGTCCAGTGCTGGACGGAAAGGACCTTCTCTCGGTAAAACGCGCTCATGATTTTCGATATTCCGAATAATTGCGGTTTTAGGGCAAAAGCGTTGCCCGGCCCCTAAAAGCGGGGCGGACACCATTGCCATGGCGGAGGATTTCGCGTGTGTGATCTACGCCATTGAGGCCAATAATCAACCTCGTTCCGGATGCAATTGATGCCGCTCAAACCGGCATTTGCGGCGGAAATGGCCACATCATTAATGAATCTGCTGCCGGGCATGCGCGGCGGGCAATTTCTTTTCCCTTCGGGGCCTGATCGCAGCACTTAATTTCCGTCGCGCTCGCGAGAATTTCATTAAGAATAGCTCTGACTTTCACCCCGGTTTGGCGCCGTTTCCCGCATTTTTGCGGCTTTTGGCGACAGGAACGACTGAACACATGGCAAGCAGCGAGCGGATCTTCGTCCAGGCGATCAGGCGCTATTGCGCGACCCATGGCATCGCGCTCGATGTCCGTGCCGGCGGCTGGCTGCTCGCGATGCGCAGCCGCGCGAAGCGCCACTTCGCGTTCGGCTACGACATCGGCCTCAACAGCGCCATCGCGCACCGCCTCGCCAACGACAAATCGGCCACTGCCGAGGTGCTGGCGCTTGAGGGCGTGCCATGCGTTCCGCATCGCCTCTTCCTCAACCCGAAGCTGGGCAAGAACGTTGTTGGCCCCAATTGGCGAGACGCAATGCTCGAGCTGCTTCACGACCATCCGCAAGGCGTGGTGGTGAAGCCGAACGAGGGGACATCGGGGCGCTCGGTGTTCAAGGTGACGACAGAGGCCGAACTCGACCACGCGGCCGCCGAGGTCTTTTCGATGAGCGCCGGACTCGTGATCTCGCCCTATGTCGCGATCGAGCAAGAGGTGCGCGTGATCCTGCTCGATGATGCGCCACTCGTCGTCTACAGCAAGCAGCGTGGGTCGGATTGGCGACACAATCTCGATGCCGGCGCAAAGCCGGTGCTGCTGGAGGACGACAAGCATCGTACGGCCTGTGTCAAGCTCGCGACCGATGCCGCGAGCGCCATCGGCATCGCCTTTGCGTCAATTGACATGGTGCGCGTCGACCGTGATTGGCGCGTGCTCGAGATCAATTCCGGCGTGATGATGGAAGCGCTGGCGAAGCTGCATCCGGAGCTGGTGCAGGCAACGTATGACGCGGCGCTGGATCGGGTGTTTGGGGATAAAGGCTGAGCGCTCAGCACTCGCCGTCTTCCCTTCTCCCCTTGCGGGAGAAGGTGGCGCGAAGCGCCGGATGAGGGGTATCTCTCCGCAGATTCAATATGAGTTGGACTCGCGGAGAGATACCCCTCACCCGGCTTCGCTCTCGCGAAGCCACCCTCTCCCGCAAGGGGAGAGGGTGCACCGAGCTTGCGGCTCAATTATTCGCGCTGGCCGAGTCGTCCATCGCCTTGAACGCTTCCTCCAGCTGCAGGGAGATCGGCACGTTCAGGCGTTCGCCGGTGGGCAGCCGCGCGGTGAACCATTTGTTGTAGAGCGGAACGAGATCACGATTGGAGCCGAGCTTGCGGAAGGTGCGGTCGACCACCGCCGTCAGCTGAGGCTCACCCTTCCTGAACATGATGCCGTAGGGGTCATAGGACAGGTAATCGCCGGTGACGCGGAACTTGTCCTGCGCCTTGTGGCGCGCGATCAGGCCGAAGAGCAGGATGTCGTCGGTCGCGAACGCATCGGCCTTGCCGTCGACGAGCATCTGGTAGGACTGCTCGTGATCCGGCGAGGTGACGATGTTGAGGCCGAGCGAGAACTTCTTGTCGGCCGCCTGGATCGCCTGCTCGTTGGTGGTGCCCTTCGTCACCACGATTGTCTTGCCCTTCAGGTCGGTCAGCGACTGGACCTTTGATGCCTTCGGCACCATCAGCTTGGTGCCGGCGACGAATATCAAAGGCGAGAACGCGACGCGCTTGCCACGCTCGGCATTGGCCGTGGTCGAACCGCATTCCAGGTCGATCTTGTTCTGGAGCACGGCGTCGATGCGGTCGTCCGAGGTGACCTTGACGTAGTCGATCTTCAGATCGGGATCGTCGACCTCGACGCCGATCTCCTCGACGATGGCCTCGCAGAGTTCGAGGCTGTAGCCGATCGGACGGCCCGACTGGTCGAGGAAGGAGAACGGCGGCGAGCTCTCGCGATAGCCGAGCCGCACGGTATGCCTGTTCTTGATGGCCGACAGCGTCGGGCTAAGCCCTTCGCTGCCGCCGGTCTGGGCGGAGGCGCCGGTTGCCAGCAGGCACGCCGCCAGCAACAGGCCACCCGATATCGCCGTTGAAAGGCGCATGACGCACTCCCGTCAATGGCCGGCCATCGCGGGCAGTTCGCCCGGAACCATGTCCGGCGTCGTCGCTTCGCCGGGTCCGAGCTCGTGCTCGGGCCCGAGCTCACCTTCCCACTTCGCGACCACGGCAGTCGCGAGCGAATTGCCGATGACATTGGTGGCGCTGCGTCCCATGTCGAGGAACGTGTCAATGCCCATGATCATCAGCAGGCCTGCCTCGGGGATGCCGAACTGCGACAGCGTCGAGGCGATCACCACGAGGGATGCGCGCGGCACGCCGGCAACGCCCTTGGAGGTGATCATCAACGTCGCGAGCATCGCCAGCTGCGTCGCGAGCGACATCTCGATGTGGTAGGTCTGCGCGATGAAGATGCTCGCGAAGGTGCAGTACATCATCGTGCCGTCGAGATTGAAGGAGTAACCGAGCGGCAGCACGAAGCTCGAGATCCGCGACGACGCGCCGAACTTGGTCAGCCCCTCCAGCGTCTTCGGATAGGCCGCTTCCGAGCTCGCGGTGGAGAACGCGATCATCAGGGGTTCGCGGATCAGCTTCAGCAGATGGCTGTATCGCGGCCCGATCACCATAAAGCCGACGATCATCAGGATGACCCACAGGATCCCAAGCGCGAGATAGAAGCCACCCATAAAGACGATGAGCTTCCACAGCACGCCGAGGCCGTTCTTGGCGACAGTGGCCGTGATGGCGGCCCATACCGCGAGCGGGGCGAACAGCATCACATAGCTCGTCACCTTGAGCATGATGTGAGCGACGTCGTCGATCATTGCCAGGATCGGCTTCGACCGTTCGGGCATCGAGCCCATCGCCACCGAGAAGAACACGGCGAAGATCACGATCTGCAGGATCTCGTTCTGCGCCATGGCGTCGGCGATCGAGGTCGGGATCAGATGGGTCAGGAATTTTTCGATCGAGAAGGCCGAGACCGGCAAGCCGGTCGATTGCCCCGCCTGCGGCAGCGTGCCGGGGAAGTTCGCGCCGGGCTGGAGCAGATTGACCATGACGAGGCCGAGTAGCAGCGACACGAAGGACGCGCTGACGAACCAGCCCATGGTCTTGGCGAAGATGCGCCCGAGCCGCGAGCCGCTGCCCATATGCGCGATGCCACCGACCAGCGTCGCAAACACCAGCGGCGCGATGATCATCTTGATCAAGCGCAGGAACATCATGGCGATCAGGTTGATGGAGGAAGCCCATTCGGCTCTGGTGTCGGGCAGGAAGTTGAAGATCGCCGCCCCCATGACGATGCCCAGCACCATCGCGGCCAGAATGTATTGCGTAAACTTGTTCGACATCGCTTACCCCCACCTACACCGGCGCTTCATGATGTCGCAGATATGACGACGACGCAACACGCTTGGCGTGCTCGCGCGATGGCCTGATGTTCCCGTTGCGAAACGGGTCGGCGCGATCTAGCCTTCATGCAGCGCACAACGAATGCGGCTTGCACGTTTTCTTTGCGGCGGCTGCATCAATAATCGTCAAGCAAACGAAGAGGAAACGCCATGAGCAGCAGCATCAATCGCCAGATTCTTCTGGTCGAAAAGCCCAGCGGCAAGCTCGGTGCCGAGCACTTCAAGATGGTCGAGGGTGCGATGCCGGAGCCGAAGGACGGCGAGGCCTTGCTGCAGGTGCGTTACATCTCGCTCGACGCCGCCAACCGCGCCTGGATGCATGGCGCGACCTATCGCTCCGCGGTCGAGGCCAACAGCGTGATGGCCGGCGGCGGCATCGCTGAGGTCGTCAGCTCGAAGGCGCCGGGGCTGGCTGCCGGCGACATCGTGTTCGGCGACACCGGCTGGCAGGAGTTTGCCGCGGTGCCGGCAAAGCATCTCACGAAAATGCCGAAGCTCGAACCGATGACGCATCTGCTCAGCGTGTTCGGCATCGCCGGCCTCACCGCCTATTTCGGCCTGCTGGAGATCGGCAAGCCCAAAGAGGGCGAGACCGTCGTGGTGTCCGCGGCGGCCGGCTCCGTCGGCTCGATCGTCGGGCAGATCGCCAAGATCAGGGGATGTCGCGTGGTCGGCATCGCCGGCGGCGCAGACAAGTGCAACTGGCTGACCTCCGAGCTCGGCTTCGATGCCGCCGTCGACTACAAGGACGGCGCGGTGTTCAAGGCCCTGCGCGCGGCGGCGCCAAAAGGCATCGACGTCTATTTCGACAATGTCGGCGGCGACATTCTGGAAGCCTGCCTGCCGCAGATGAACAATTACGGCCGCATCGCCTGCTGCGGCGCGATCTCGCAATATGACGGCGCACCTGCCGCGCACGGCCCGCGCGGCGTGCCCGGCCTGATCGTGGTGAAGCGGCTCGTCATGCAGGGCTTCATCGTGATGGACTACATGAAGGAGAGCCAGCGCGCGCTCACCGACCTCCAGGGCTGGGTCGCATCCAGCAAGCTGAAGGTGCAGGAGGACATCATCGACGGATTGGAGAATACGCCGAAGGCGCTGATCGGATTGCTGGCGGGAGAGAACCGCGGCAAGCGCATGGTCAAGCTCTGACGCCGTATTGTTTGAGCATGATCTCCGCGCCAACGCGCTCCGCGTTTGTCGCGAGGGAAAGCCGCGGCGCACTTTTCCGGATCATGCTCTAGTTACGTCGCAATTGCGCCCGTATAATCTACTTGCGGTAGAGGCCGAGGCAGCCAATGATGCTGCACGCGGCATCACCCGCAATGATTGCTTGCATTACATTTAAAAATCGTCGGCGTCACCGACAGGGCAGGGAATTTACCCAAATGTTCAACACGTTGAAACATGCATCAACGCGTCGCGCGCTGCTGGCGGCAACGCTCTTCGCAACTGCAACAGGCGCATTCGCGCAAGCGCCGACCGAGGCTCAGAAGAGCGCCATCCGTTCCGCATGCCGCTCGGACTTCATGGCGCACTGCGCGAGCGTCACGCCCGGTGGCGCGGAGGCGTATCAATGTCTCCAGAAGAACATGTCCAGCCTGTCATCGGGATGCCAGACCGCGGTTCGCGCGGTCGAGCCCGCTGCGGCGCCGAAGACTGAAGCTGCACCCGCCAAATCTGAACCGGCAAAGACCGAAGCGGCCCCCGCCGCCGCAGCCGCTCCGAAAGCGGCGGCGTCAAAGCAGCCGAGCAGCACGCAGATTGCCGCGGTCAAGAGCGCGTGCCGCGCCGATTATCCCAAGGTGTGCGCCAGCGTGCCGCCGGGCGGCGCCCCCGCCCTCGAATGCCTCGAGAAGAACAAGGCCAGGGTTTCGCCGGCCTGCGAGAAGGCGGTGAGCGCCGCAACCGGTGGCGGCGGCGGCGCTGCGACAGCAGCACCTGCGGGCGCAGCTCCTGCGGCAGCAGCACCGACGGCGGCGCCGGCCGTGATCGTTCTGCGCCCGCTACGGCCGCGCGAAGAACTGTTCATCGTGCGCTCGGCCTGCGGTGCCGACATCCGCACGCTCTGCGCCGGCGTCGCACCGGGCGGGGGCCGCATCGTGCAATGCATCTCCAGCAATGCCGCGTCGCTGTCGCCCGCCTGCAAGGAAGTGCTGGCGCCATTCGCGGCGCGATAAGCGGCGCGTGATTGCGCGCCAAGCGCGCGCCACCGACCGGCCGCGCGCGAATGAATTTTCGCGCGCCTGCCGCGACAAACCCTTTGCAAGTAACCGATTTCGATCACGACAAGACCGGAGAAAGACATGCGTTCATTTCTGCTTATTGCTGCCGCGCTCCTCGCCTTCGGCGCGAGCATGACCTTTGAGTCTACCGATGCCAACGCGGTGGTGTGCGCCCGCGGCGTCTACCGCGCCGGCTGTGCCGGGCCGAATGCGGCCGTCGTGGTGCGCAAGCCGGTTCCCGCGGTCCGCTGTACCAGGGTGCTGGTGAACGGCGTCTACGTGAAGCGCTGCGTCTGACCCCGGATGGCCAAGCTCGCGCGGTTTGGCTATGGTTCGCAACGTCACTGCCCCGGACACGCGCCTGGCGCGTGTCCGGGAGTAAGCTTCGACGCGCCCCGCCTTCGATAATTCCGCTGGCGCGGACGGCCGGAGCACATTAGTGTACCCCTAGATAGTAAGTATACTGTCAATCAGGGAGGCAGACGTTGCGGATCGCCGTGATTGGCGGGGGGCCCGGTGGGCTCTACTTCGCCTATCTCTGGAAAAAGCGTCACCCCGAGGATCAAGTCGACCTGTTCGAACAGAACCCGGCCGACGCGACCTGGGGCTTTGGCGTCGTGTTCTCCGATCAGGCCCTGGAATTCCTGCGCGCCGACGACCCCGAAACGGTCGATGCGATCGCGCCGCATATGGAGAGCTGGGAGAACATCACGCTGAACCTTCACGGCGACAGCGTCGCCATCGACGGCGTCGGCTTCTCCTCGATCGGCAGGCTGGAGCTCCTGCAGTTCCTCCAGCAGCGCGCGCTCGACGCCGGCGTCACGCCGCGCTTCGACACGCAGATCCACGCCATCGACCAGCTCAACGGCCACGACCTGATCGTCGCGGCCGACGGGCTGAATTCGCTGGTGCGGCGCGCCTATGAGGGCGATTTCGGCACGTCGCTGTCCTACTCCTCCAACAAGTTCGTCTGGTACGGGACCTCGAAACGCTTCGACACGCTGTCGCAGACCTTCGTGAAGACGGACCGCGGCGCCTTCAATGCCCATCACTATCGCTACTCCCCGACCATGAGCACCTTCCTGGTCGAATGCGACCACGCGACATGGCAGGCCTATGGCTTCGCCTACAAGGATGCCGAGCAGTGCAAGGGCGTCTGCGAGGAGGTCTTTGCCGACACGCTGGGCGGCCACTGCCTGGTCTCCAACAAGTCGGTCTGGCGCAACTTTCCCTGGGTCTGGAACGAGCACTGGTCGTTCAAGAACATGGTGCTGCTCGGCGACGCCCTGCACTCGGCGCATTTCTCCATCGGCTCGGGGACGCGGCTCGCGATCGAGGACGCCATTGCGCTGGTCAAGGCGCTGGAATCGGATGCGCATCTGTCGACCGCGCTGCACCGTTATCAGGCCGCGCGAAAACCGGTGGTGCAGAAGCTCGTCAATGCCGCGCGCACCTCGGCCTTCTGGTACGAGCACTTCGCCCAGCACATGCAGCTCGGCCTGATGGACTTCGCCTACAGCTACATCACCCGCTCCGGCCGTATCGACGACCCCCGGCTGCGCGCGATGTCGCCCGCCTTCATGACGCGCTACGAGGCCGAGAAGAACGGCGGAGATGCCGCATGAGCAGCGAGATCCGCGACCAGGTGCCCGCTGACGGCCCGGGCGCCCGTGAAATCGGCTTTGCCATTCCGCAAACCTACAATGCCAGCCGCGTGCTGTTCGACCAGCTCGCCAAGGGCCGCGGCGACAAGCCTGCGCTGATCGGACCCGCGGGGACCCGCAGCTATTCCGAGCTTTGCGCGGAAGCTTGCCGCTGGGGCAACGGTTTCGCATCGCTCGGCCTGAAGCGCGGCGACCGCGTGCTGCTGTTCCTCGACGATACCCCGGCCTATCCGGCCGCCTTCTTCGGCGCGGTGCGCGCCGGCTTCGTGCCGCTCCTGATCAACACGCTGACGCCGCCGGACCTGCTGCAATTCTATCTCGCCGATTCCGGCGCCGCGGTCGCGGTGGCGGATGCCGAATTCGCGACGCGCTTCGATGCGGAGGCCTGCGCGGCGACCTGCCTGCGCACGCTGATCGTAGTCAACGGCGAAGCGCGCGGCCACGCCGCGCCTGCGGCGATCGCGGCACCAGGCTGGCTCGCGCAGTTCCCGGCCGAGCTCGCGGAAGCGGACACCCATCGCGACGAGATGGCGTTCTGGATGTACTCCTCCGGCTCGACCGGCCGGCCCAAGGGCATCGTGCATCTCCAGCACGACATGGCCTACAGCGATGCCGCCTTTGCGCAGAACGTGTTGAAGCTGACGCCCGGCGACATCTGCTTCTCGGTGCCGAAGATCTTCTTCGCCTACGGTTTCGGCAACTCCGTCACCTTCCCGTTCTCCGCGGGTGCCACGACGCTGCTGCTGCCGGGCCAACCGAAGCCTGCATCGATATTTGCCGCGATCGAGCAATACAAGCCGACGGTCTTCTTCGGCCTGCCGACGCTGTACACCTCACTGACAAAGGCGGAGGGGGCAGACAAGACCAACTTCTCGTCGCTGCGCATGTCGCTCTCGGCGGCCGAGGTCTTGTCTGCGGACGTCTTCAACGGCTGGAAGACGCTCACCGGCCTCGAAATCGTCGAAGGCCTCGGCTCGACCGAGGTGCTGCACATCTATCTCTCCAACCGCCCCGCGCAGAAGAAGCTCGGCGCCGCCGGCCTGCGCGTGCCCGGCTACGAGGTCGCGCTGCGCGACAAGGACGGCCGCGAGGTCGCCGACGACGAGGAAGGCATCCTGTGGGTGCGCGGCGATTCCAACACGCCGCTGTACTGGAACCGGCCGGACAAATCCGCCGAGACCATCCGCGAGGGCGGCTGGATCTACACCGGCGACCGTTTCGTGCGCGATGCCGACGGCTTCCACTTCTTCCGCGGTCGCGCCGACGACCTCATCAAGATCTCAGGCCAGTGGGTCTATCCGCTCGAGGTCGAGCTGTGCCTCGCCGACCACCCCGACATCCGCGAATGCGCCGTGTTCGCCGCCGAGCTGCCGGACCGGCGCATGACGCTGAAGGCGGTGGTGGTGATGAACAACCGCGCGACCGATCAGAATGAGGCAACGCGGCGGCTGCAGGATTACGTCAAGGGCAAGCTGCTTCCCTACAAATATCCGCGCGAGGTGATCTTCATCGACGAGCTGCCGAAGACGGGGACGGGGAAGATTGACCGGCAGGCGTTGTTGAGGATGTAGCAATCCCAAACTCGCTGTCATCGCCCGCGAAAGCGGGCGATCCAGTATTCCGAGGCGGTTGTGATTGAACCGAGAAGCCGCGGCGTACTGGATTCCCCGCCTTCGCGGGGAATGACAGCGGAGATAAAGGCGACAACGTCACCGCATCCGCCGACCGTCCCCCTCACCCACCCTTCCCCATATGCTCCAGCGCGTCCTCCGCGCGCAGCGGCACGCGCGAGGCCTCGTTGTTGAGGTCGACGAGCTGCACCAAAAGCCCCATCAGCGCCTTGCGGTCGGCGGGTTTCAGCGGCTCCAGCATCCGCGCCTGAGCGCGCTCGACGGCGGGGATGATCTCGCGCAGGATCGCGGCGCCTGATTTCGTCAGATAAAGCAGCTTGATCCGCTTGTCTTCGGGTGCCGGCTTGCGCTCGATAAAATCCTTGGCCTGCAGCCGCTCGATCACGCTGCCGAGCGTGGAGCGGTCGAAAGCGATCACCGCCGACAGCCGTGTCGCGTCGATGCCGGGATGGGTGTGGATCGCGATCAGTGCGGCGTATTGCACCGGCGTGAGATCGAACGCCTTGCACTCCTCCATGAAGATCGAGACTGCGATCTGCTGCATGCGCCGGAACAGATAGCCCGGCGCGGCATAGACCGCGTCTATCGTGATCGGAGCGGCGGGCTTACTCGGCATCGGGCTGCTTCTCCGGGGCGGCGCTTGCGAAGGCCGGCAGCGCCTTTGCCGCAGCCTCCGCCTTCAGCAGCCGCGGATAGGCCGACACATCGACGCCGAAACGGCGCGCATTGGCGAGCTGCGGCACCAGGCAGAGATCGGCGAGCGTCGGCACATCGCCGAAGCAGAACGGCCCCGCCTCGTCCCTGACCAGCGTCTCGCAGGCCGACAGCCCCTCGCGGTTGACCCACGCCGCCCAGTCCTGGACCTTCTCCTCGGCGAGCCCGAGCTCGCGCAGCCGCGCCAGCACCTTCAAATTCTGCACCGGGTGGGTGTCGCAGGCGATCGCCAGCGCGAACGCCCTGACCTTGGCGCGTGGCAGCGGATCCTTCGGCAGCAGCGGCGGATTGGGGTGCGTCTCGTCGAGCCATTCGATGATGGCGACGGATTGGGTCAGTACCGCTCCCGCATCGTTCTCCAGCGTCGGCACCAGCCCTTGCGGATTGATGGCGAGATAGGCGGGCGCGCATTGCTCGCCCTTGCGAAGATGATGCGGCAGGTGCTGGGCGCCGAGGCCCTTGAGGTTCAGCGCGATCCGCACCCGATAGGCGGCGCTGGAGCGGAAATAGCCGTGCAGCTTCATCGGAACCCTCCCTGTATTTTATTCGTCATTCCGGGGCGACGCGCTAGCGTCGAGCCCGGAATCCATAACCACGATCGGGAGTATGGATTCCGGGCTCGCGCCTTTCGGCGCGCCCCGGAATGACAGCGGCTTTGTAGGCCGTTCGTCACGTTGACGCTACCTAGATCGTCAGTATACTGTCAATCAACAAAACGAGCGGGAGCCGCACCATGGAAGCCGTGACCAAGACGCCGGAACGCGAGGCGTTCTACCGGAAGATCGACGGCGAAAACCTCACCGCGCTGTGGACGGTGATGAGCGATTTGATCACGCCGGAGCCGAAGAGCGCCTGCCGCCCGCATCTGTGGAAATTCGACGTCATCCGCGACTACATGACGGAAGCGGGCCGACTAATCACGGCCAAGGAAGCCGAGCGGCGCGTGCTGGTGCTGGAGAACCCCGGCCTGCGCGGCCAGTCGAAAATCACGACCTCGCTCTATGCCGGCGTGCAGATGGTGGTGCCCGGCGACGTCGCGCCCGCGCACCGCCACAGCCAGTCGGCGCTGCGCTTCGTGCTCGAAGGCAAGGGCGCCCACACCGCGGTCGACGGCGAGCGCACCGCGATGGAGCCCGGTGATTTCATCATCACGCCGTCGATGACCTGGCACGATCATTCCAACGAGACCGATGAGCCGATGTTCTGGCTCGACGGCCTCGACATCCCGCTGGTGCAGTTCTTCGACTGTTCTTTTGCGGAAGGTTCCAAGGACGACCAGCAGAGGATCACAAAGCCCGCCGGCGACAGCTTTGCGCGCTACGGCCACAATCTGCTACCGGTCGACGTGAAGCGATCGTCCAAGACCTCTCCGATCTTCAGCTATCCCTATGCCTACACCCGCGAGGCGCTGGAGAAAGCCCGCGCGAGCCAGGAGTGGGACGCCTGCCACGGATTGAAGCTGAAATTCAGCAATCCCGAGACCGGCGATTTCGCAATGCCGACCATCGGCACCTTCATCCAGTTGCTGCCCAAGGGTTTCAAGACCGCACGCTACCGCGCGACCGATGCGACCGTGTTCTGTCCGATCGAGGGCAAGGGACGCAGCCGCATTGGCGATGCCGTTTTCGAATGGGGCCCGCGCGATCTGTTCGTGGTGCCGAGCTGGCAGTGGGTGACGCACGAAGCCGAAGACGACGCCGTGCTGTTCAGCTTCTCGGATCGCCCGGTGCAGCAGAAGCTGGATCTGTTTCGCGAGGATCGCGGGAACGCGTAGGCGACGCTGCTAGCCACATCGTCATTGCGAGCGAAGCGAAGCAATCCAGAATCTTTCTGCGGAGACAGTCTGGATTGCTTCGTCGCTTCGCTCCTCGCAATGACGAGAGTATGCCTCACCGCCAGTGCAATAATTTGATCTCCAGCCAGCCGATCACCTTCCCCACCACAAGCCCGAACACCGACAGGATCACCACGCCCGCGAGCAGCTGGTCCGTCTGCATCAGATTGCCGGCCTGAAGCACGAAGGCGCCGATGCCGTACTGGGCGCCGATCATCTCGGCACTGACGACGAGCAGCAGCGCGACGGACGCCGTGATGCGGAAGCCCGCGAGGATGGCGGGTAGCGCGCCCGGCCAGATCACCTTGCGCACGATGGTGGCGAAGGGGACGTTGAAACTCTGCGCCATGCGGATGAGGTTGCGCGGCACCGCGTCGACGCCGCTATAGACCGAGATTGCGGTCGAGAAGAACACGCCGAGCGCAATGGTCGCGATCTTCGGCTCTTCGCCGATGCCGAGCCAGAGAATGAGCAACGGCAGCAGTGCGATCTTCGGGATCGGGAACAGCGCCGAGATGAAGGTGATGCCGACGCTGCGCGCAAGCCGCGACAAGCCGATGGCAAAGCCGACCGCGACGCCGGCCGCTGTTCCCAGCACCCAGCCGATGCCGATGCGCAGGATCGAGGCCGACAGATGCTGCCAGAGCGCGCCTGACATCGCGAGCTCGTAGATCGCCCGCGCGATCGCAGCCGGCGCCGGCAGGAACAGCGGATTGACAAGCCCGGCGCTGCCGGCCGCCTGCCAGATCGCGATGACGAGGGCGAGCGCGATCCAGCCGCCGAAGCGGCTGCTGGCGGGCACGAACCCGGCGCCGCGAAAACGGACGCGCCGCGTCGTGTCGTCCTTCGCAGAGGTCCCCGCGCGATCAAGCATGCTGGACCTCGCGCTCGGCGTCGATCGCCTCATTGCGTATCAGCGACCAGATCTGGTTCTGAAGCGCCAGCAGCTTCTCACGCGCAGCGATCTCGCCGCGCTCGGTGCGCGTCATCGGTACGGTCACGACCTCGCGAATACGGCCCGGCCGCCGCGACAGCACCACGATGCGGTCCGCGAGCCGCGCCGCCTCCTCGAGATTATGGGTGACATAGACCGCGCCCATGCCGCCATCGGCGAGCAGGCGGACGAAATCTTCCATCAGCAGCTCGCGTGTTTGTGAATCCAGCGCCGACAGCGGCTCGTCCATCAGCAGGATGGCGGGCTTGACCGCGAGCGCGCGCGAAATGCCGACGCGCTGGCGCATGCCGCCGGAAAGCTGCTTCGGATAGGTTGTGCGAAAATCGGTCAGGCCGGTGCGACGCAAGGCATCGTCGACCAGCGCGCGGCGCTGCACGGCCGAGAGCTGGGTATGCAGCAACGGGAATTCGACATTCTCCTCCACCGTCGCCCAGGGCAGCAGCGCGAAATCCTGAAACACGAAGGTCAGCGGATTGAGACTGTCCGCCGGCGGCGATCCGCGCAGCTCGGGCGCGCCCGAAATCGGCTGCAACAGCCCGCCGAGGATCGACAGCAGCGTGCTTTTGCCACATCCCGAGGGCCCGACGATCGCCACCACTTCGCCGGCACCGACGGTGAAGGAAACGTCGTCGAGCACGGCGAGGTCGCCGAAACGGTGGCTGATGTGGTTGGCGATCAGGTCCATAAGCCGCGTTCTACTCTCAATCCGCCTTCACAAAATCCTTGGCGATGATCGTGTTCACATCAAAGCCCTTGTCGGCAAAGCCCTGCTCCTGGAGCCATTTGATCTGGTTGTCGACGTTCTTGACGTCCAGCTTGCCGTCGGGATCGATATAGGCGCAATTGCCGACCACCTGCTCGACTGGCAAATTGGTGTATTTTGCGATGATCTCCAGCAGCGGCTTTGTCTTGTCGTTGATGGGCGCGACGCCGTCCTTCATGGCTGCGAGGATGACGTCGTGATATTCGCGGTCGGCTTTCGCGAGTACGCCGAGAAATTTTGTCACCAGCACCTTGTTGGTCAGCGTCTTGGGCGAAGCGAACACTGCGCCGAGCTGCCACGGCGTCTCGTCGCCGACCCATCCCAAAAACTTCGCGCCGCCTTCGTCCATCAGCTTTCGCGCGGTAGAAATAGGCAGCAGCGCCGCATCGACCGTCTCGCCCTTCAAGGCGGCCGCCGCGTTCGACAGCGATTGCAGCGGCACGATCTTCACGTCTGCGAGCTTGAAGCCGTATTTGTCGGCGAGCAGCCCCAGCGAATAGTGAAAGGATGAGCCAACCTGCGTCACGGCTACGCGCTTGCCCGCGAGGTCCTTCGGCGTCTTCAATCCGGCGGCATAGGCGTTGTTGCTGGCGAAATAGCCGATCAGGGGGTAACCGGCCTTCTCGCGGCTCATACCGCCGATCACTTTCAGCGTGCCCTTGCCCGCTAGATTGTAGAGACCGGCGGTGAAGGCGGTGACGCCAAAATCGATGTCGCCCGAGGTCGTCGCGACCGCGATCGGCTGCGCCGCATCGAAGAACTTCAGCTCGACATCAAGACCGGCCTCGCGGAAATATCCCTTGTCCTGCGCAATGAAGACGGGCGCGGACGACGACAGGCGGAGCACGCCGACCCTGGCCTTCAGCGCGTCTTCGGCCCGGGCCGTGCCCATCGCTGTGATCGCCATCAGGCCAGCCAGTGCGAGCCGCGCAATCCCGATCATCCCGTGTCCTCCGTCGTCGTTCTCTCGGTCGTAATGTTACAACCGTCACAAACCTTCAGGCACGGGCTGGTCCCGCCCAATGAAGGCGCCCTGTTGTTTCAACGTTTCCTGCAATTTTTCAATGGGGATGTCGCGCGGGATGCGGTTTCCTGCGAGCGCGAGCGCCGCGGCGGAACCGGCGGCCTCCCCCATCACGAAACAGGCACCGGAAACCCGCGCCGCCGACTGGCCCTCATGGGTCATCGAGGCGCAGCGGCCGGCGACGAGGAGATTGTCGACGCCTTCGGGCACCAGCATCCGGTAAGGCAGCTCGTTATAGCCGCGCGATTCCGGGATTGGCGGGAACGTGAAGACGACGTCACCGGGAACATGGGCCTCGATCGGCCAGCCATTGACGCCGATGGAATCCGCGAACGAGGCGCAGCCGAGCACATCCTCGCCGCTGAGCTGGTAGCCGCCCTTGATGCGGCGGGTCTCGCGGATACCGAGCTGCGGCGGCAAATCGACGATGTAGGACTTTTCGAAGCCCGGCACGGTGCTGCGCAGGAACTCGAATGCGGCCAGCGCCTGCTTGCGGCCCACGATCTCGCCGCGGGTGAGGTCGTCGGGCTCGATGCCGTTGATGGCATGGCCGTCCTCACGCGCCACTTGCGTGAAATTCACCCGCCACTCGATGCCTGACTTCTGCGGCCGCACGATCGCGCTCTTGCGCGGAAATGTGTGGGTGCCGGCGGCGATCGCCTTCTCCATCAATTGCGGGATGGTCCGCCAGGCATCGCCCGCCTTCTCGGGATCGATGCCGTTGAGGCGGAGCATCATCGAGGGGTACATCGGATGGCCGTGCTCATCGCCGAGCTCGAAGGGCGCCCCGGCCCAGACCGCGAGGTCGCCGTCGCCGGAGCAATCGATGAAGATCTCGGCGCGGACCGCCTGCCGTCCGGCCTTGGTCTCGACCATCAGCGCATCGATGCGGCTGTTATCGCCCATCACGACGCCGGCACCGAGCGCATGGAAGAGGATGTGCACCTTGTGGCTGGCGAGCAGCTCGTCGGCCGCGATCTTGTAGGCCGCGGTGTCATAGGCCTGGGCGAAGACCTTGCCGAGGATCAGATGCGGCGCGTTGAGGCCGTTCAAATGATCGATCCGCGCCAGCAGATCGGACGCCATGCCCTGCACCAGCCGATGGGCCTGGCCGTAGACATTGCCATGCAGGCCGCAGAAATTGGTGACGCCGGCAGCCGTGCCCATGCCGCCAAGGAAGCCGTAGCGCTCGATCAGCAGCGTCTTTCGTCCCGCGCGCGCCGCTGACGCCGCCGCCACGATGCCGGCAGGGCCGCCGCCGAGAACGACGACTTCATATTCGCCGTAGAGCGGCACTTGGCGTGCCGGTTCTTCGATCATCATGGCCCGCATGCGCGTCCGCTCCCAAAATCTCTTGCTTGAAGCCGACTATGAATTAACGCAAGGCGAGCTACAATCCATCAAAATACGCGATCAGCTTTCTCGAATCGAGAAAGGTCGACATGGACATCCTGGTAAATCTTCAGGCCTTCCTCGCCACGGCGGATACGGCCGGATTCTCTGCCGCCGCACGCAAACTCAATGTCTCGACCTCGGTCGTGGCCAAGCGCGTCACGCAACTGGAGGCGCGGATCGGCGCGCCGCTGTTCCATCGCTCGACCCGGCAATTGCGCCTGACGGAGGCCGGCCAGCGCTTTGTGCATCGCGCCCGCAGTGTCGTCGCCGATGCCACCGACCTGCTCTCGCGCATGGGCGAGAAGGGACACGATCTCGTCGATCACCTCCGCATCAAGGCGCCGACCTCGCTCACCGTGGCGCGCCTTGCCGACGCCTTCAGCGCCTTCCAGACGCAGAACCCGCGATTGAAACTCGAGATCGTGCTGATCGACCGCCCGGTCGATCCCGTCACCGAAGGCTTTGACATCGCCATCGGCGCCTTCCCTCATTCCTTCGGCGGTGTGGTCGACGAGCCGCTGTGTCCGCTGAAACGGCTGCTCTGCGCCTCACCGGCCTATTTGAAGAAGCACGGCGCGCCAAAGCACCCGCGCGACCTTGTCGACCATCGCTGCCTCAGCTTCCTGCCGACGGGACCGGAGTGGATCTTCGACGGCCCGCGCGGACGCATCAGCGTCCAGGTCAGCCCGCTGCTCTCCTCCAACGAGGGCCATGTGCTGGCGCGCAGCGCGATCGCCGGCAACGGCATCGCGCTGATCTCTCATTATCTCGTGGCGGATGCCCTGCGCGACGGTACGCTCAAGCCGGTGCTGCGCGACTTTCCAATTCCCGAGCTGTGGGTCAAGGCCGCGATCCCCGAGCGGCGGCGCAACGCCGCCGCGGTGCAGGCTCTCTTGCGCGAATTGAAGAGCGCGCTGCTACCGGTGCTGTAAGGCCGCCTCGTGCGCCCTCGTGGCGTCGCCGGCTTCTCCGGGTTCAGGCCGCCGAGCGGATGGTGTGGAGGAAATCGTCGACGTTCGACCTCATCGAATCCGCCTGTTGCTTCAGGGCGGCTGCGACCGTCAGGGCGGCTTCGGCACCGGCGTCGGTCTCGCCCGCCACGGCGCGCACCTGACCGATTTCCTGCGTCACCGCCGTGGTGCCGTTGGCCGCCTCCTCGACGTTGCGCGCGATTTCGCCAGTGGCCGCGCCCTGCTCTTCGACGGCCGCCGCAATCGCCGTGGCGATGTCGGCCATTTCCTTGACGGTGGAGCCGAACTGCTTGATCGCCTGAACCGATTGGCCGGTCGCACTCTGGATCGTCGCGATCTGGCTGGCGATCTGCTCAGTCGCCTGCGCCGTCTGGGTGGCGAGACTCTTGACCTCGCTGGCGACGATCGCGAAGCCCCGGCCGGCGTCGCCGGCGCGCGCCGCTTCGATGGTCGCGTTCAGCGCCAGCAGATTGGTCTGGCTGGCGATGGCCTGAATCAGCTGAATGATGGTGCCGATCTTCTCAGCCGCATCCGACAGCCCATGCATCAATTCGGAGGTGCGATTGGTCTCGTCGGTCGCCCTGTTCGAGACAGCGACGGAGCGGTGCACCTGGCTCGAGATTTCACGGATCGAGGCCGCGAGCTGCTGGGTGGCGGAGGCGACGGTCTGCACATTCATCGATGCCTGCTCGGCGCGGGTCGCGACCGCTTCGGCGAGCCCGCGTCCGCGTTCGGCGACCTTTGCCAACTCCTCGGCGCTGCGCCCCATGTCGTCGGCACGGCCGCCGACACCGGAAATGACTCCCTGCATGCCCTGCTCGAAGCGGCCGGCAAGATCCGACATCATGCGGGCGCGGTCGGCCTCGCTGGCTTCGCGCTGTGCCGTCGCCTCGCCTTCCATGCGGCGAACCGCCAGCGCGTTTTCGCGGAACACCTCGACGGCGCGTGCCATGCGGCCGATTTCGTCGCGCGAGTCGCCGCCGGGGATCGGCTCATCGAGCTCGCCCGCCGCCAGCGATTGCATCCGGTCGGTCATGCTGCGAATCGGACCGGACACGCTGGCGCCGATCAGCCACGCCAGCACCGCTCCCAGCAGCAACGCGCCGGCCGCGGTCGCGATGACAGTCTGCTTGGTCTGATCGACCGCTGCCGCGGTCTTGTCGCCCTGCTCGGCGCGCACGGTGCCGAGCTTCGCGTTGATCTTGTTGACGTGGTCGTCGATTGCCGCACTGGCCTTCTTCAATTCGGCCTGCCTGGCGCGCAGATCGGCGGCCACCTTAATGACCTCGTCCAGCGCGGCCGCGTCGGCAGTGATCGCAGTCTTGAGCGCGGCGACCAGCGCCTTCAGCTTCGCGTCGTTCGCCCCCGCCAGCTCAGCCTCGGTGTCTGCGATCGCCAGCTGGGCGTAGGACAACGCCTGCTTGGCGTCGTCGGCATCGCCCGTCGACAAAGTGGAGCCATAGCGCATCACGGTGATCCGCAGCGCGTCAACGACGCCGGCCAGGCGCATCGGGTTGACCAGCCGTTCCGCGTCTTCGGACCGGTTGGCGAGCGCCACCTGAATGCCGCTGACATTGAGGCCGGCGGCTGCCCCCTGGGCGTCGGTTTTCGTGGTCGCGGCGCGCAGCCGATCCGCCGCCTCCGCTGCCGCGGTGAACGACGAGCGATAGGTTTCCAGCGCGGCCTTGACCGGGCCGATGCCTTCCGCGATCGCTTGCAGCTTGCCGAACTGCCGGTCGACCTGATCGGCCAGTTTGCCGACCCCGTCGATCGCCTTGGCCGCCGCATCCTTGTCGCCGACATTCCAGGTTCGGATGAATTTCTCGACCGCCGAGTTCGCCTCCAGAAGCGCGGCCCGCGCCTGTGACATGCCGGCGTCGCCGGCGGCGCTGGTCACGAGCTCATTGACCGTTCCGCCGATCCGCTCGACCTGGACCATGGCGAAGCCCGCGAGCAGGACCAGAAAGCTGAGAACCAGCGCGAAGCCGCCGAACACGCGCGGACGAACGCCGACGCGGGACATCATGTGCGATAATTTCATGGCAAATCCGAAATTCTTCAACGGGTGGAGCGGATGGCGGCGAGCAGATCCTTGCCAAACCGCTTCTCGAATTCCTGATCGAGCGGCTTGACCGCGTCGACGAACGGCTGGCGATCGAATGTCTCGATGACGTCCATGCCGCCGCTACGCACTTGCTCGAGCGACGCGGCATCGAGCTTCGCCTGCCAGGTCGCCTCCGCTCCCTCCTTCGCCAGCGCGATCAGCATGGCCTGATCGGCCGGCGGAAGCTGTTCGAACATGGCACGGTTGGCGACGAATGCGATCGGCGCGAAGAAGTGACCGGTCAGCGTGAGGTATTTCTGGACTTCGTAGAGCCGGGAGCCGGCGATGGTCGGCACCGGATTTTCCTGCCCATCGAGCCGGCCGTCCTTCAGCGCGGTGTAGACCAGCGGAAATTCCATCGGGACCACTTCGGCGCCGAGCGCCTTGAACGTCATCTGGTAGATCTCGTTCGGAATGACGCGAATCTTTAGACCTTTGATATCCTCGGGCGAGCGAACCGGCCGTTTTGAGTTCGTGACGTTGCGAAATCCCGTCGGCCGATCGCCAGCAGCGTCAGCCCCTTGTCGGCGAATCTGGTGGCGATCGCCGCGCCGGCCGGACCTTGCGCCACGGCCTTCGCGTGGGCTGTGTCGCGGAACAGGAAGGGAATGTCGAACACGCCAAGTTCGGGGACGACCGAACTGACCACAGACCCCGACAGCACCGCCATATCGACCGAGCCGGCCCGGGTCGCCGCCAGGATGGCGTTCTCGCTGCCGAGCGCGTTGGTGGCGCGCTCGTCGATCACGATGCGCTTGCCGGCCGATGCCACCAGCTTCTGGCGAAACTCATCGGCTCCGATTTGCTGCGGGCTCCCCAGCTGGGAATTGAATGCCAGAGAGATCAATCGCGGTGAAGCGGCAGCCGGTTGCAGAACCAGCAGCCCCGCCGCCGCGGCGACGATCGATCCGGCTTTCCAAAGTCCCAAAACTTGTCTGTGCATTCGACACCATGGCGTGACAATTGTCGTAACCCTAATGGCGGGGAATGATTGAACCCTTAAGGAAAGCCCCGCGGAATTACGGAGATTCGCCTCGATCCGCCGCCGACGAGATTTGGGACAGAGGTCCGATGCAGGTGATATCGGGTTGCTCTGGGGTAATGAGTGGTTCGAGGGAATGACGATGGGATCAAGGATACAAATGGCTGCCGTCATCGCGATCGGCATCATGGCCGGTACGGCCCCGGCCCGCGCCGAGGTCGCGCAATGCCGGTTCATCCAGGCCAAGCCGGAGCGCGAGGCGTGTTACCAACGTCAGGAAGCCGCGCTGGCCGCCAAGCGCAAGCCTGAGCCCAGCGCGGAAAGCAAGACGCTCGAATCGATGCGCCAGATGCGGCAGGACGACGATGCCGTCTATCGCAGCATCAACAACATCTGCCGCGGCTGCTGAACGGTGCGACTTGTGACCGAAGTGACGGAAGGGAACGTCGATGCAAATTGAGGACGTTGGGGCCCTGAAGAGCGCAATCGACTCCGGGTGGGCTCCCGAATTTCTGCTGTTTTGGGGGCATACCCCGAAGGATCAAAGGATCGATAAGCACGTGCTCAGCCAGTGGTGGCCGGCAACGTTCTCCGTTGACGCTCGGACATACGCGACCGCCGAACACTACATGATGGTCCGTAAGGCCGAGCTGTTCGGGGATCAAGAGACTCTCGCCGCCATTCTGTCTTCGTCCAGCCCCTCTGAGGCGAAGAGCCTTGGCCGGGCCGTGCGCGGCTTTGATGAAGAGCATTGGATTGCACATCGCTTCGAGACGGCGGTACGCGGCAATTTTGCGAAGTTCGGCCAAAACGCCGAGCTTGAAGACTGGCTGCTGGCGACGGGCGATGCGGTGCTTGTGGAGGCCAGCCCTGTCGATAGGATTTGGGGCATCGGTCTTGCTGCCGACGACAAGCGGGCAAGAGAGCCTCACAAATGGCGCGGACTGAATCTGCTGGGTTTTGCGCTCATGAAAGTTCGCCACTTGCTGAGATCAAAACGGTAGGCGAGCCCCCTTTCCCCTAGCCGCTACCCCAATTCGCCGCCCGCTTCTCCGCGAACGACGCCAGGCCTTCCGCCGCCTCGGCGCTCTGGCGCTTCACCGAATGCAGGTGCACGAGCCGCTTGTACGCGGCATCGTCCACCGCCATCCCGCCGAACGAGCTCTCCAGCGCGAGCCGCTTGGTCTCGGCCATCGCCTCTGGTCCGTTGGCAAGGAGCTGCTCGACCACCTTGGCGCCGGCGGCTTCGAGGTCGGCGAGCGGGACGACCTCGTGGACGAGGCCGATGCGGCGGGCATCTTCGGCGCCGAAGCGTTCGCCTGTCAGCGCATAACGGCGGACTTGCCGTACACTAATGGCATCGCAAAGCTGCGGGATGATGATGGCGGCGGTCAGGCCCCAGCGCACCTCCGTGATCGAGAACAGCGCATTGTCCGCTGCGATCACGACGTCGCAGGCGGCAATCACACCGGTGCCGCCGCCAAAACAGCCGCCCTGCACCAGTGCGACGGTCGGGATTGGCAAGGTATTGAGCCGCTGCACGGCCTCGAAGGTCGCCCGCGACGCTGCCTCGTTCGCCTCGGCCGATTGCGGCCGCACGCCGCTGATCCATTTGAGGTCGGCGCCGGCCTGGAAATGCTTGCCATTGCCCCGGAGCACGACGACGCGAAGGTTGGACTTCCTGCCGAGATCGTCCATGGCGGCGAGCACGCCTGCGATCAATGCGCCGTCATAGGCATTGTTCACTTCAGGCCGGTTCAACGTGACGGTCGCAACCCCACGCTCATCGAGGGTCCACAGGACGGGGTTGGCAGTCATCGGCGATCCTCCAGGCATCTTGTTTGCCGCCCACTATGGCTGAGGCAACTCATCCCGATCCATATCTTTCCGGCGTAGGGCAGCCGCGTCCATCGCATGGCGGGTTGTGTCATGCTGCTGCCGGGCGACATCACGGGATCAGGGACGGGACATCACACCATGCGCATCTGCATTTTCGGCGCGGGCGCCGTCGGCAGCCATATCGCGGTCAGGCTGGCCCGCGCCGGCCATGAGGTCTCGTGCGTGATGCGCGGCGCGCATCTGGAGGCGGTCCGCGCCAATGGCCTGAAGCTGCGCGTCGGCGATTCCGAGGTCACCGCCAAGGTGAACGCCTCCGGCGATGCGGCCCAGCTCGGCCCGCAGGACGTCGTGATCAGCACGCTCAAAGCGACCGCGCTGACGGGGCTGGTCGCCAGCATAAAACCGCTGCTCCAGGACGACACCGCGATCGTCTTTGCGCAGAACGGTATTCCCTGGTGGTACGGCATCGGCCTGCCGCCGCGGCATCCGACGCCGCCCGACATTTCCTTCCTCGACCCCGGCGGGCGCTTGCGCGCATGCATCCCGAAAGAGCGGATCGTCGGCGGCGTCGTCTTCTCCTCCAACGAGGTGACCGCGCCCGGCGTGGTGCAGAACCTGACGCCGGACCGCAACCGCCTGCTGATCGGCGAATGCGACGACCGCAATTGCGAGCGCATCACCAGGCTTCGCGGCGTTCTCAACGACGCACGGCTGGAATCGCCGCCGGTGGCGGAGATCCGCGAGGCGATCTGGTCAAAGCTCCTGACCAACATGTCACTGTCGGTACTGTGCCTGCTCACCGGCCAGACCGCGCGCGGCGTGCGTGACGACCCGGCCTTTGCCGAGGTCATTCCGCGCATGCTGAACGAGGCCAACGACATCGCGCAGCACTTCATCCCCGAGGTCAAGCGCGTGACGCGCAGCGGCCCCGCCCCCAACCACAAGCCGTCGCTGCTCCAGGACTACGAGCTTGGCCGCGCCATGGAGATAGACGTGCTGGTGAAGGCGCCCGCCGCCTTCGCCCGCACCGCCGGCCTGTCGACGCCGACGCTCGACCTGATCGCCGCGCTGGCGATCCAGAAGGCGCGCGACAAGGGGCTTTATTCCGCTTGAGCCTTAAGCGAGCTCATCGATCCAGGCCGCGAGCGTATCGAGCACCTCTGTGAGGGCCTCTTCATTCGTTCGGCCGGACTTCTTCAGCACCGCGAAGGAGTGATCGCCGCCGGCGACCTCGTGCAGCGTCGCCTTCGGGCCGAGTGCATTGATCACGGGCTTGAGGAGGCCGAGATCGGCAAGCCCGTCGCGCGTGCCTTGCAGGAACAGCATCGGGATCTCGACATGGGCCAGGTGCTCAGCGCGCTCCGTCGACGGCTTTTTGTCGGCGTGCAGGGGAAAGCCGAGGAAGGCGAGCCCTTTGACGTCAGGCAGCGGCGCCTTGGACTGCGCCTGCGAGGTCATGCGCCCGCCAAACGACTTCCCACCGGCAACGAGCTTCAAGCCGGGGCAGAGCCGCGCTGCGTCCTCGACTGCCGCGCGGATCGTGGCATGCGCGACCGCTGGCTGGTCAGGACGGCCCTGCTTGTTTTCCATGTAGGGAAAATTGAAGCGGAACGTCGCAATGCCGCGCTCCGCGAGCCCCTCCGCAATCTTGTCCATCGATGCATGGCGCATCCCTGCGCCGGCGCCGTGCGCAAGGACGTAGCAGGCGCGCGCATTGCCCGGCTGCGTCAGGATCGCCGAGACCGTGCCAATGCGCTCGATGTCGAGCTTGAGCTCCTGCATTTTGACAGCCAAGATCAGACACCCCGACAGACGCGTTTTCCGGCCGCCTTGGTAGCGTCACCGGCGCAGCCTGAAAACACAATAATTGCCGCCGCCGACCAGCCTACCAAGGCCGGAGAGCCGCATTGACCGAGGTGACCATGTCCTACCGCTCCTCCTGGATGACCGAAGAGCTCGAAATCTTCCGCGACCAGTTCCGGAAATATCTGGCCAAGGATCTGGCGCCGCATGCCGAGAAATGGCGCGAGCAGAAGATGGTCGACCGCTTCGCCTGGCGCGGGCTCGGCGAGATGGGCGCGCTGCTGGCGAGCGTGCCGGAGGAATATGGCGGCCTCGGCGCCACCTTCGCCTATGACGCCGCCGTGCTCGACGACCTCGAAAGCACGGTGCCGGAGCTCACCACCGGCGTCTCCGTGCACAGCGCCATCGTCGCGCACTACATCCTCAACTACGGCTCGGAGGAGCAGAGGAAGCGCTGGCTGCCGAAGATGGCTTCCGGCGAGATGGTCGGTGCCATCGCCATGACCGAGCCCGGCACCGGCTCGGACCTGCAGGCCGTCAAGACCACCGCCAAGAAGCAGGGCAATTCCTACGTCATCAACGGCCAGAAGACTTTTATTACCAACGGCCAGGCCGCCGATCTCGTCGTCGTCGTGGCACGCACGGGTGAAGCCGGCGCCAAGGGCATTTCGCTGATCGTGGTCGAGACCGCGGGCGCGGACGGCTACAAGCGCGGGCGCAACCTCGACAAGATCGGCCTGCACGCCTCCGACACGTCGGAGTTGTTCTTCGACAATGTCACGGTGCCGCCGGAAAACCTGCTCGGCAAGGAGGAAGGCCAGGGCTTTGTCCAGCTGATGCAGCAATTGCCGCAGGAGCGCCTCGCGCTTGCGGTTGGCGCGGTCGCCTCGATGGAGCGCGCGGTCAAGCTCACCACCGAGTACACCAAGGAACGGAAAGCGTTCGGCAAGCCGCTGATGGACTTCCAGAACACCGCCTTCACGCTCGCCGAGCGCAAGACCGAAGCGATGATCGCGCGCGTCTTCGTCGACTGGTGCATCGAGCGCCTCGTCGCCGGGGATCTCGACACCGTCACGGCGTCGATGGCGAAATACTGGTGCTCGGACAAGCAGGTCCAGACCGCCGACGAATGCCTCCAGCTGTTCGGCGGCTACGGCTACATGCAGGAATATCCGATCTCGCGCATCTTCATCGATTCCCGCATCCAGAAGATCTATGGCGGCACCAACGAGATCATGAAGCTGCTGATCGCGAGGTCGCTGTAGCTCTGTTTATCGCGCACGCCAATCGCGTGGGCGGCAGCCGAAGCGCTGCTTGAAGCGCCGCGCGAAGTGGGAGAGATCGGAGAAGCCCCAGTCGAACGCGATGGCGCCGATCGCGCGGCCGCCCGATGCCGGATCCTTCAGATCGGCCGCCGCGCCCACGAGGCGGCGATCGATCACGTAGTCCGAAAATGTCGTGCCGGAGCGTTCGAACAGCTTGTGGACATAGCGCTCGCTGATGCCGACGGAGCCGGCGACCGCCGCGACCGTCAGTCCCGGCTCGCGCAGCCGCTCGTGAATGGCGCGGCGCAGCGCCAGCACGGTCGCGTCTGCAAAGCTTGCGGCTTCCGCCGTCTGCGCCCGCGAGCGGCGCGACAGGCTGAGCGCAACGAGATCGAGCAGCACGTCGAACAGCCGAATGCTGTCCTCTTCCGCCATCCGCAATGCGCCGGCATTGAGGGAGCGCGCGGTCTCGACGATGAGATGACCGACATGGGGATCGTCGGACACGCGCTCGGCCCTGAAATCGAACGACGGCGGCAGCCGGTCGCGCAGGGCGCGCGATGGCACCCAGAACGAAGCGACCTCCAGCATCGGACCGCGATCGTGCAACAGCGTCACCTCGCGGTCGCTTTCGACGATGCCGACCTGGCCGCGCGACAAGCTGACCTCGCTGTCGCCCTGGAGCATGCGGCAGCGCCCGGCGAGCTTGAAATTGAGATAGAAGCAGCTCTCGGTCGATGCTGCGATATCGGCGCGCGAGCGATTGACGGTATGCTCGGGAAACATCACCCGGTTGATTGCGCCGGCGCCGAGCCCGATCGTCTCCACCTTGGCAGGGAAGCGTGACGTCGTCGCCGACTCCGGCGTCAGGTTCATGAATGCCTGGCAGATCGCCTCGCGGTAATAGGAAAACTGCTCGTCCGGCGGGGTCACTGCGGTGTTCCAGATGACGTGCCGCGGCCGGCTTACGGGATTGACCTGCTCCATCAGTTCGCTCCGAGACCAATCCGGTTCAGCGCCAGCCAAGCGGAAAATGGCCGGCCGGTTCACACTTCGCACAACAAGAATTGTCCGCCGCGCCTCGCGAGCGCCGCAAAGGACCCACGTCATGCCGATCTAACCACACCCTCGGGAGCAGCTACAACATGTCGACCTACGTTCTCGTCCATGGCGCCTGGCACACCGGTGCCGAGTTCGAACCCGTCGCGGCCCCGATCCGCGCCGCCGGCCACAAGGTCTATACGCCGACAATCAAGGGCAATCGCCCCGGCGATGCCAAGACGACCGGGCTGAAGGACGCGATCCAGTCGATCGCCGACTATCTCGCCGAAAACAATCTGAAGGACATCGTCCTACTCGGCCATTCCTATGGCGGCATGATCATCACCGGGGTTGCCGACCTCGCGCCCGAGCGCATTCGCCGCCTGGTGTATTGGAATGCCTTCGTGCCCAACAACGGCGAATGCCTCAACGACATGGTGCCGCCGCACTTTATCGGGCTGTTCGATGCCATCGCGGCCGAACGCGGCGACAGCTCTGTGGTGTTGCCCTTCCCGATCTGGCGCGAAGCCTTCATCAACGATGCCGATCTCGAGACCGCGCAGCGCGCCTATGACGTGCTCAATCCGCATCCGTTCGCGACTTTCACCGACAAGATCGCGCTCAAGACCAATCCGGCGGAGATGCCGCTGGCAAAATCCTATATCAACTGCACCGAGGACGTCGCGATGCCGCACAGCCATCCCTGGCATCCGCGGCTCTCGGAGAAGCTCGGCCTGTTCCGTCTGGTGCAGGTGCCGGGAAGCCACGAGCTGTGCTTCTCCGATCCGGCGCGGCTGGCCAAGGCGATCATGGAGGCGGGGCGCGACTGAGCTGCGCGGCTTGATCGCGCGGTCGCCGGTCACCTCATCCGCTTGTCGGCGGCGACGAAGTCGATGAAGGTCCGCACCTTCGCGGAGAGATATTTGCGGCTCGGATAGACCGCGAACAGCCGCCCGTCGAAGACGATATCGTCGGGCAGGACGTGCTCGAGACGCCCGGCGGCGATGTCCTCGGTGACCAGCCATTTCGGCAGGAAGGCGAAGCCCATGCCTTCCAGCGCGGCCATGTGCAGCAGCGTCTCGTTGCCGCTGCGCAGGACCGGGGTGAGCTTGACGGTCTCGACCGTGCCGTTCCTGTTCAAGGAGAAGCTTTCGCCTGGATAGAGCGCGTAGTGCAGGAGCGCCTGGCCGGCGAGGTCGGCCGGCCTGGTCGGGCGTCCGGCGCGATCGAGAAAGGCGGGCGCTGCGACCAGGTAGAATGCGACCCTGGTGATGGGCCGCGCGATCAGCGCCTCGTCGGGCGCGCCAGTCGCACGCAGGGCGAGGTCAAATCCCTCCTCGACCAGATTGACCAGCCGACCGCTGAGATCGACATCGAGGCAAACTTCCGGATAGCGGGCCTGGTAGTCCGCGAGCACGCCCGCGAAGATCGTGTTCGCCATCCATACCGGCGCGGTCAGCCGCAGCGTGCCGCGCGGAACGACGGTCGCGTTGCTGACGGCGGCTTCGACCTCGTCGAGCGAATCGAGCATCTGCCGCGCCTGCTCGAAATAGAGAGCACCGCTCTCGCTCAGACTGACGCGCCGGCTGGTCCGGTTCAGGAGCCGCGTGCCGAGCCGCTTCTCGAGCTGCATCACATGCTTGCTCGCCATCGCGGGCGAAATGCGCAGGCGCTGCGCCGCGGTCGCAAAGCTCTTCAGCTCCGCGACCAGGCAAAACACCCTCATGCCGACCAGGGAATCCATGAAATCATCAACATCCAGGAAAGGAACTCATCCCGGAGCACATAATGATCAAATAGGGCGAAATCATCAAATGGTGGCAACCCTCACGTTCCGGAGAACCAGCATGTCCACCACGACCTTCGAGACCGCCACTCCCGGCCGCGCCCTTCGCATCGGCCTCTGGGTCGCGCAGGGCCTGATCTTCCTCGCCTTCGGCTCGGCCGGGCTGGTCAAGCTGCTGACGCCGATTCCCGAGCTTGCCGCGATGATGCCCTGGGCCGGCCAGTATTCCGAAACGTTCGTTCGCTTCATCGGGCTGGTCGATCTCGCCGGTGGTATTGGCATTCTGCTGCCGGCCCTGACACGGATCCTGCCGCGGCTGACGGTGCTGGCCGCGCTCGGCTGTTCGGTGCTGCAGGTGTTCGCGCTCGTCTTCCACCTCTCGCGCGGCGAGGCGCCCGTTACGCCTCTCAATGTCGTTCTGCTCGCGCTCAGCCTGTTCGTGCTGTGGGGACGCGGCCGCAAGGCGCCGATTACTGCCCGGCAATTTTGAGCGGCAGGACAACGCGGCCATGATCCCAGCCAATGGATGGTCCCGCAGGGGCCTGCTTGCGGGCACCGCGATCCTCACGGCCGGCGGCACCGCCGCGGCCAAGGAGGATCGTCTCGCCGACGGCGTCGTGATCCTGATCGACAGCAACGAACCCTATGTCATGGGTCATGCGATCAGCTACTCGGCCAACCTCTCCAGGCATTTTGCCGAAAGGGGCGCGAGATTGCTGATCGAGGTCGTCGCGAACGGCAAGGGCATCGACGTCTTCCGGGCAGACAAGACCCCGCTCGTCGAGCCACTCGCGACGCTGCGGCAGTCGCTGCCCAACCTCACCTACAGCATGTGTGCCTCGTCCAAGGCGATCGCGGAAGCCAAGGAGCAGATCTCGATTCCGCTGATATCAGGCGCCAGCCTCGTCCCCTTCGGAATCGGACGCGTGGTCGATCTGCAACTCAAGGGTTTTGCCTATATCCATGCGTGAGACACCTCGCGAGGTCGGCGCGGCACTGACCCGGCGATCGCTCCTGATCGCCGCGCCGGCGATCCTTGTTTCTCCGCGTGCGAGCCGCGCGCAGGGCGGCAATCCCGCCTGGCCACCGGTGTTCGAGACCGGCCGCAACCAGTTCACGCTGGTGCGGCCCCGCGCCGCGATGCCGCCGCTGCGGCTTCAGGACCTGCATGGAAAGGACGCCCTGGTGACGGCGAAGCCGGGACGCATCACGCTCATCAATTTCTGGGCGACGTGGTGCGCGGCCTGCCGGCTCGATCTGCCCGTGCTCGCAAGCCTCGCCGGATCGCAGCGCGACCAGCTGGATGTCGTGGCGATCTGCACCGACACCAAGGACCTGCGAAAAATCCGTGCGTTCGTCGGCGGCCTCGCCGCGCAGAACCTCACCTGCTATGTCGACGCGTATGGCGCGGCAGCCGAAGCATCCACCTCGGTCTTCACGCTCATTGGCATGCCCATCACCTATCTGGTCGGAACAAGCAATCGCGTCGAAGGCTACATCGCCGGCGCGGCCGAGTGGCTCTCGCCGGCAGGCGCGCGGCTGCTGAAATTCTATCGCGAACAAGCCTAGAACGAGACAGCCGGCCGCCACGCCACCGGTTCCGGCGGTCCCTGCTCGACCGCAAACGACGTCAGATTTGCGAGACAACCGTCATTGCAAGGTGCGGCAGCAAACCATACGCTGCCCATCGTCGGCAGCCGCCGTCTGGTCTCGCTTGCATCGGGAGAATTGCGAATGGTTCACGTCTCGCGACGGAAACTGCTCCAGCTTGCGGCTGTTGCGCCATCGGCACTTCCTCTGGCCTGGACGTCGGTTGTATCTGCCGCGACCGGAAAGAAGACCCTGAGCGCGGTGATGCAATCGGACCTTCGCGTCACCGACCCTGGCTTCACGACAGCCATCATCACCCGCGACCATGGCTACATGGTCTACGATACGCTGCTCGGCATCGATTCCAGCTTCAAGGTGCAGCCGCAGATGGCCGACTGGACGGTGTCCGCGGACAAGCTGACCTACACCTTCACCTTGCGCGACGGCCTGAAGTGGCATGACGGCGCACCGGTGACGGCGGAGGATTGCGTGGCCTCCCTGAAGCGCTGGGGTACGAGCGTCGACGGCATGGCGCGCAAGCTGATGGACTTCACGGCCGGTATCGAAGCCGCGGACGCCAAAACAATCGTCTTCAAGCTGAAGGAGCCCTATGGCCTGGTGCTGGAGACGATCGCCAAGCCATCGTCGGTCTGCGCCTTCATGATGCCCAAGCGGCTTGCTGAGACCCCGATCACCAAGCAGATTCCCGAGCAGATCGGCTCCGGCCCGTTCAAATTCGTCGCGGCCGAATTCCAGCCCGGCGTAAAGGCCGTCTACGAAAAGAACACCGACTATGTGCCGCGCAAGGAGCCGGCCGAATGGACCTCGGGCGGCAAGGTGGCCAAGGTCGACCGGGTCGAGTGGATCACGATGCCGGACGCGCAGACCGCGCTCAACGCGCTGCAGTCAGGCGATGTCGATTTCGTCGAGACGCCGCCGTTCGACATGCTGCCCGCGCTCGAGTCCAATCCGGACATCAACGTATCCATCCTGAACAAGTTCGGCTTCCAGTCGTTCGGCCGGATGAACTTCCTGCATCCGCCATTCGACAATGTGAAGATCCGCCGCGCCGCGATGCTGGCGATCAACCAGAAGGACGTACTCGACGCGCAAATTGGCAATCCCAAATACTACAAGCTGTGCGGCGCGTTCTTCATCTGCGATACGCCGCTGGCGAGCGACGCCGGCGGCGAGACCCTGATCAAGGGCAACGGCATGGCGGACGCCAGGAAGGCGTTGGCCGAGGCCGGTTATGACGGCACGCCCGTGGTGATCCTGGCGCCGACCGATCAGATCCTGCTGAAGGCGCAGCCGGTCGTGGTCGCACAGCTGTTGCGCGACGCCGGCTTCAAGGTCGATCTGCAGGCGATGGACTGGCAGACCGTGGTCACCCGCCGGGCAATCCAGAAGCCGCCGAAGGAAGGTGGCTGGAACATGTTCTTTACCTACCAGGGCGCCGCCGACTCCTTGAACCCGCTGGTCAACGTCCCGATGGTCGGCAAGGGCACGAGTGGCGGCTGGTACGGCTGGTCCGAGGACCCCAAGCTCGAGGAGTTGCGCGATTCCTTTGCCCGCGCGACCTCGCCCGAGGAGCGCAAGAAGATCGCGCTTGAGGTGCAGAAGGAAGCCTACGACCAGGTGATCTACGTCCCGCTCGGCCAGTTCCAGGCGCCGAGCGCCTGGCGCAAATCGCTCACCGGCGTGATCGACGGCCCGGCGACGCCGATGTTCTGGAATGTGGACAAGAACGAGTAGCTTCCTCTCCCCGTTCTCACGGGAAGAGGCAAAGCCCTAATTCGGATGCCACCAGCGGCCGCCGATCACGACGCCCTCGGAGACGATCTTGCGATCGCCGATCAGGTGCTCGCCGACGACGTCCTCATAGTCGAACTGGCCCTGCCTGACCGTAACAAGCGTGGCGTCGCCGACGCAGCCGGGCTTGAGGCTGCCGAGCTCGGGACGCCGCAGCGCCATCGCCGCGTTCACCGTCGAGGCGGCGATGACGTCCGACAGCTCCATGCCCATGCACAGGAACTTCGACATGGTCGTGACCTGGTCGAAGGCCGGGCCGTCGATGCAGAGCTGATGGATGTCGGAGGAGATGGTGTCGGGATAGAAGCCGTTGGCGAGCATCGCGCGCGCGGTCTTGAAGGCGAACGAGCCCTTGCCGTGGCCGATATCGAACAGCACGCCGCGCTCGCGCGCATCCAGCACCGCCTTCTTCACCGTGCCTTGCGCGGTCGCCGGCGTATTGGGGAAGGGACGGAACGCATGGGTCAGCACGTCGCCCGGACGCAGGCGGCCCAGCACCTCCTCGTAGCTCGGCGGCGGATGGTCGATATGCGCCATCAGGGGCATGCCGACCTCGTTCGCGACCTCGAGCGCGATGTCGAGCGGCACGATCCCCGACGTGCCCGAGGAGTGCAGCCCCACGCGCACCTTGATGCCGACGATGAGGTCGCGATTGGCATCGGCCACCTTGGCCGCCTCGATCGGATTCATCAGCCGCAGTTCCTCGCTCTCGCCGACCATGATCCGGTGCGAGAAGCCGAAGATGCCGGCATGCGAGACGTGCAGATAGGCGAGGATGCGGACCTGGCTCGGCTCGATCACATGCTTGCGGAAGCCCGCGAAATTGCCGGGACCGGCGCTGCCGGTATCGACCGCCGTGGTGACGCCGGAGAGGCGGCAGAATTCCTCGGCATCGATGCCGAGCGAGGTGCCGCCCCAATAGACATGGGTGTGCAGATCGATCAACCCCGGCGTCACGATGTAACGCGAGACGTCGCGCACATCGGTGCCCGGATCGGCCTTGAGCCCGGTCCCGACGGCGGCGACCTTGCCGCCGGCAAAGGCGATGTCCGTCACGGCATCGAGCTTCTGGGACGGGTCGACCACACGGCCGCCGCGCAGGATCAAGTCGAAAGGCATTGTTGTCTCCGGATGGGGTAGCGAGGCGTGGCCGGCACGTCGGCAAGGCCAGGAAGGACGTCTTTCGCTTCTAGCAAATTTTGCGCCGACGAGCGTGGCAAACTGCGACGATTGCCCATGACAAAATGGCGATCCCGGGACGACTCGAACTTTCAACCCATGTTTTACGAAACCGCTCTCAGGTCAACAATATCAGCGGCCAGTTCGCTCGGATTCCGGCTTCACGTGCGAAGCTGAAACATCCGCGGCCTATTGAAAAGACGGCGAGCGCGCATCCGGCAAACATGGAGTCGTCGGCAGGTCTCGGGCCAATGAGTGTCCGGCAAAGGTCGAGACGTGGCCGACATCATGTAGCTGGAGAAAAAACGATGGAACGACTGAAATTGCTTGGCGTGATCGCTCTTTGCGCAACCTTGGCGCCGGGAGCGGCCGCCTCTGCGCGCGGCGGCGGACATGGGGGCGGTGGACATGGGGGCGGTGGCGGACATTTCGGAGGCGGCGGCGGATTTCACGGTGGTGGGCACTTCGGAGGCGGCGGAGGCTTCCACGGCGGAGCTGGTCACTTCCGGGCCGCCGGCGGCTTCCATGCGCCACGTCCCGTCGCGGCCGGCGCCGGCTTCCATGGCGGTCAATTCCATCATGCCGGATTCCGGCATCGCTACCGCCACGCATTTGCTTACGGCGGGGGTCTTGGCCTTGGCGGCGCCTTAGCGCTGGGCGCCTATTCGGGCTGGCCTTACTATGGCGGCTACGACGACGGCTACTACGGCGATTACGACGACTCCGCTGATGGCTCGTCCTATTGCGAACAAAAATATCGGTCGTACGACCCGGCTTCGGGAACGTATCTCGGCTACGATGGCAAGCGACACCCCTGCCCATAGCTCGATGTGGTGATGTCTTCGAGCCGTGCTCGCCGGCACTTCGGGAGTCCCTGAGATCGCTGACGACGCACGGCCCGAACAATTCGCAACTGGGCGGCCTGGTTCTTTTTTATTGGGGACTTGACGGGCAGGAAAACCAGGAGAACAGCCCCTCCGCCACGCGCGTCATAAGGCGGGTCTACTTCGTGAACGTATTCGCGACCCTGCGGGAGCGAAGGACGTACGTTATCCAAATCGTGGCACTGATTGCACCGACAACCGCTTGTCCGACCTGTCGAGGTTCGACGATGAAAAAATCGCTGAACGGGCGATTGAGGGCGGCGGAAAAAAACGATGCGACGCAGAGGAGATCGACGAGCGGCATCAGCACCGCGCAGATCATTTGTGCGATGAAGAAGGCTGGAAACCTGTGGGAGTGTCTGAACAGGAGCACCGTTGTCCAGATCGCGAAGCCGATCATGGCGGCGTTTATCAGCATTTCACTCCAGATCACCGTGGGAAAGTAAGTCCAGACTTTGTCGTCGATCGATTGCACATATTGTCCGACGTTGAAGATCAGGCGCAGGATGCCCATCACCTGGCCGAACGCGAGAAGCGCGAGCCAACCGCTGATGCCGGTCATCTCGCGCTGGACATCTTTGAAGGCAGTAGCGTCCTCGGCGAGAACGGCGGGCTCCCGAACGGCGGCCGCCGGTGGCGATGCCGGCTCTTGCGGCGGCGATTGAAGAAGCTGCTGCGCGATCTGGTGCACCTCCGCGGCCGGCTTCCAATCCTCGAAGCCGTGCCGCCGGACCATCACACGCCGAGGATCGGCGATACGAGCGAGGAGCGTAAGGAGTTCCGAAATCGCGATCGGGCCGCGCTGCTGCCCGCCGTCCGCGTAGTACCATAAATCCGTCATGCCAACGCCCCCGCACCCGCACCCGCCGTATTCTACCCGACGCAGGCACACGTCACGATAGAAAAGCGATTAGTGGGGTATTGGCACTACACGTCCATGGCGACGCGCGGCAAATGGCGATCCCGGCATGACTCGAACATGCGACCTACGGTTTAGGAAACCGCCGCTCTATCCGGCTGAGCTACGGGACCGCGGAACCCGCTGGTACGGGTTCGATCCCGTCATAGCAGAGCAAAATGCGGTTCGCCAGCCGTCAGGCGGGCCAGACCATCGTCAACCTGAACAGGGCGGCTATACAATCGCTTCCAGGCCCCTCTCGGCGGAGCAGATCACATGATCGAAAGCATCAGCGCCATCACGCTCGGCACGCATGACATGAGGCGCTCCGTGCACTTCTACCGGTCGCTGGGGTTCGAGCTCCTGTATGGCGGCGAAGCCGCTGCATTCACCAGCTTTCGTGCCGGCACTGGCTATCTCAACCTGACGGCGCAGCCGGACGACAAGCGCTGGTCCTGGTGGGGCCGCATCATCTTCTACGTCGCCGATGTCGACGGGACCTACGAACGCGCACGCGCCGCCGGATGGCAGCCGTCGACCACGCCGCGCGATGCAGAATGGGGTGAGCGCTACTTCCATCTCACCGACCCCGACGGCCATGAGCTCAGTTTCGCGCGGCCGTTGTCCTGACCGAATAAGTCACATCCGCTGACGTTCGCAACGCGCAGTAGCGCTGTCTCAGCCGCCGTGGCAAGCTCGGCGCGGTTGCCTCAAGCGAGAATTGGATCTGGGTTCTAACCAGGGAGGACGACCATGGTAACCTATGTCGTGCTGGGAAGCTTCACTGATCAGGGAGTCCGCAACGTCAAGGACTCGCCGAAGCGGGCCGACGCCTTCAAGGAGATGGCCAAAACGTTCGGCGTGACCGTGAAAGAAATCGTCTGGACGCAGGGACGATATGACGTTGTAACCGTTCTCGAGGCTCCAGATGAGGCTGCCGCGATGTCGCTCAGCCTTAGTCTCAGCGCACTCGGCAATGTCCGCACCGAAACGCTGCGCGCGTTTTCGGCGGCAGATATGACAAAGATCGTCGGCAAGATGCTCTGACGCTCAAGCCCGCGCGAGCGCACTGGACCCGGGATGGCAATCCCGGGAATAGGCCTCTCATGCCCTGATATTGTTCTCGCGCACCACCTTGCCCCAATAGACGACCTGCTTGTCGAAGAAGGTCTTGAAGGCGGCGCCGTCCTGGAGCAGCAGCGTCATCTGCTGCGTCTCCTTGAGCTGGGTGGCGGTCGCGGGCTCGCTCAGGATCTCCCTGGACGCCGTCGCCATGGCCGCGACGACATCCGGAGGCGTGCCCGCGGGCGCGAAGATGCCCCACCAGGCGAGCGTCTCGAAATCCGGAAAGCCGGCCTCGATCGCGGTCGGCGTATCCGGCAACGCCGGCAGCCGCTCGCGGCCGAGTTGCAGGATCGGCCGCAGCATGTTGGTGCCGAGCTGGGCCGAGACCAGCGCCGCCGATCCCGCGATCAGATCGACATGGCCGCCGAGCACGTCGTTCATCGCCGGGCCGCCGCCGCGATAGGGCACGTGCATGATCTCGACGCCGGCCTTGGTGCCGAGCACCGTCATGGCGAGATGGCCGAGCGTGCCGATGCCGACGGAGGCATATTTCACTGCGCCGGGCGTCGCCTTGCAGGCGGCGACCACGTCGGCAAAGCTCTTGTAGGGACGACCGGCGCCGGCGGCGATCACGTAGGGCGCGGTGCCCACCAGCAGCACCGGCATCAGCTCGCGCTCGACATCGACCGGCGGCTTGTCGAGGATGGACGGGATCACCGCGTGGGAATCGAAGGTGACCAGGAACGTCGAGCCGTCCGGCGGGCTCTTGGCAACCTGCGCCGCGCCGAGCGCGCCCGCCGCGCCCGACTTGTTCTCGACCACGACGATGCGGTTGAGCTTTGTCTGCAGATTGGCCTGCAACAGCCGCGCCATCGCATCGGTCGATCCGCCCGGCGGAAACGGCACGACCAGAGTAATCTTGCCGGCCTGCGCCACCGCTGGCGCGATTGCGAGAATAGCGGGCGCTGCCAGCAGCGTGCGTCGTGTGATCGTCATAGTCCCCTCCCCTTTGGTGTTGCGCCTGGCTTTTTGCTCTTTGGCGCTTAGGTCGTGCCGAAGCCCGACCCCGCTTTTTTGTATTCTGGCCGTGGTGGACTGAAAATGTCCAGCACGCGGGCCCCATCGGGGCCGGCGCGCATGGTGTGCGGCACATTGCCGGGCGTGCGCCAGAAATCGCCCTTCTTTACGGGTATTTCCTCATCGCCCTGGACGCGGATGGCGGAGCCGTCGAGCAGCACGCCCCATTGCTCCTCGGGATGATGATGCAGCGTGCCTTGCGCATGCGGGGCCAGCGTCACCACCGACAGCATCGCCTGCTCGCCGGAGAAGATGCGCGTGGTCACACCCGCCGCGAGCTCGCGAAACAGCCCGTCGCTGGGATCGTCAATGTTGTGAAATTCGTCCTTCTGGCTCACGCCGCCCTCCCCTTCATTCTGATCTGATCAGGATTTGCCATAGGAGCCCTGGTAGCGGCCCTCGCGGATCGCCTTCATGGTCTCCTCCTCGCGCGCGACCTGGGCGCGGACGGCTTCCAGCAGCGCCGCGGCGCCGGCGGCGGGGAACGACACCACGCCGTCCTCATCGCCGACCACGATGTCGCCGGGCGAGATCACGCTGCCGCCGATCGTAACAGGCACGTTGATCTCGCCGGGGCCGTTCTTGTAGGGGCCGCGATGGATCACCGCGCGGGCATAGCAGGGAAAGTCGTCAGCGGCGAAGGCCGCGACGTCGCGGATCGCGCCATCGATGACATAGCCTTCGGCTTTGCGCCACTGCGCGATGTTCTTCATGATCTCGCCGACCAGCGCGCGGGTCTCGTCGCCACCGCCGTCGACCACGATGACATCGCCGGGACCGACCAGTTCAAGTGCGCGGTGGATGGCGAGATTGTCGCCGGGACGCGTGCGCACCGTGAAGGCCGTCCCCACCAGCTTGCCGCCGCGATGATAGGGCTTCAGCCCGACCGCGCCCGGCAACCGGGCGAGATTGTCTGAAATGACCGAGGTCGGCGCGCCGCGAAAACCCTCGATGATCTCGGCCGGCGGCTTCGGCACGCTGTTCGCTGCGATGGTGATCGTCATGTCTCAATCCTTGTGTATTTTTCTTATTCGGCGTGCGCCGGTGCCTTCGCCGGCCGAATCCGGAAGGCGCGCCCTTCCTTCATCCACGCCGCGCGCTCGTCGCGCAACAGGGTGCGGCGAACTTTTCCGGAATCATCGCGCGGTGGCGCGCTGACGATCTCGAAACTCTCAGGGTGCTTGTAGCGGCTGAGCCTGTCCTTCAAGAAGTCCGCCATGCCGTCGGCGATGGCCTGACCATCCGCGCCAGATTCGGGCTCGACGATGGCATGCACGCGCTGGCCCAATTCGGGATCGGGCAATCCCACGACGACGCAGGAGCGCACGCCAGGGCTCTCAGAGACCGCAGCCTCGACCTCCGCTGGATAGATGTTGGCTCCGCCGCGCAGCACCATGTCGGCGAGACGGTCGCCGAGATAAAGATACCCTTCCGCGTCCAGCCGGCCGATGTCGCCGAGCGACTCCCAGCCATCCGCGCGGCGCTTCGGCTCGGCGCCGAGATAGTGATAGGTGGCGTCCTTGCCGTCATTGTTGAGGAAATAGATCTCGCCGGGCGCGACGTCGTTGCCGTCCTCGCCGACGATGCGCAAGCGCGCCATCTCACCGATCTTGCCGACCGAACCCTTGTGGGTCAGCCATTCCGTGCCTGATATGATGCAGGAGCCCTGCCGCTCCGTGCCGCCATAGAGCTCCCAGACCCGCTCAGGCCCGAGCCAGGCGATCCAGTTTTCCTTCAGCCAAGGCGGCATCGGAGCTGCCATGTGGAACACGGTCTGGAGGCTCGACACGTCGTAGGCGTTGCGCACGTTCTCCGGCAGCGCCCAGATCCGGTGCATCATGGTCGGCACGAAATTGACCCATTGCACGCGCTCGCGCGCGATCTGCCGCAGCGTCTCCTCGGCGTCGAACTTGACGAGGCCGGTGAGCTGGCCGCCGGTGAAGAGCGCGTAGTGCGACACGATGAACGGCGCATTGTGGTAGAGCGGACCGGGATTGAGCAACGAGACGCCGAACGGGATGTTGAGCGGCGGTACGGCGACGGTGTCGGTCACCGCCGGCTGATGATCGAGGATCACTTTTGGCCGGCCGGTCGAGCCGCCGCTGGTCATGGCCTTCCAGTAGCGAGCCACCGGCGGATCGAGCGGCTCGTCCGAAAAACCTTCCGGCACGAAATCCGCCGGCAGGCGGTTCGGCGCGTTCCAGTCGGCCTCGCCGCCGACCACCAGCGCGGGCTTCAGGATGTCGAGCACCGCGGCGGCCTCGCCGCGCGGCAGCCGCCACGACAGTGACGTCGGCGTCGCTCCGCACTTCCAGACCGCAAACGAGGTCTCGAAGAACGCGTTGCCGTTTGGCAAACCGATTGCGACAAAGTCGCCGGGCTTGACGCCCTTGGCCATGAACGCCCGCGCGCGCCGATTGGCGCCGCGTTCGAGCTCGTCCCATGTCAGCGTATCCTGCCCGTGGCGGACGGCGATCGTGCCTTGCGGTTTGCGTTGAGCGTACCAGCGAGGCACGTCGGACAGGGGCAGCAGCATCAGGTGTTTCCACTTCGTCTTCTTGGCGTCGTCTCAGGATGAGGCGTCGCGAGACGAAGTGTAACAGCCGGAGCCAAGCCTTCAAGATGTCGATGTCAGCGCTCTGCCCCGCACCCCGGAACATCGAACAGCGCCGCGAGGCCGCATTTCGAGGTCAGCATCTTGTCGCCGTCATGGCCGACGCCTACGACGTCCCAGACCCGGTGATTGGGCGTACCGCGGTCGCGCTTGGCCATCGCATCCGCATAGGCGTGGCCGCGGGCGTAGCGCGTGGGACCTTGCGCCTCGGCCATGCAGCTCTTGTCCAGCGCGGGATGCTTCGGATTGGTGTCGAGCGTGCCGAGCAGATAGATCACCTCGCGCTCGACATAGCGCTGCTCCAGCGCTACCGGCGTTGCGTTCGCAAGATAGGGCGGACGCCCGTCCATGCCGTATTTCCAATTGTTGTAGCCCGGGCAGGATGCGGCGATCGCCGGCACGGGCCGCGTGTTGCTGAAATAAGCGTAGGAGGAGGGATTGGCGACGACGTAGCGGACATCGATATGCTGGCGCGACAGCGCCGCCTCGCCTTTGCCGGCGATGGCATAGCGTTGCGCGACCTGGCCACCGCCGGAATGGCCGGCGACGACGACCTGCTTCAGATTCGGGAAGATGCGCCGGTCCGAGAGTTTTACGAGGATCGCATCGAGCGCATCGAAGGATGAGACCGGATTCGGCGCCAGCGCGGCGTCGCCACCCTCCCATCCCTCCAGCGACCAGCGCAGCGTATCCGCGGGCAGCCTGTGCGCGTCGATATCGATCTCCGCCAGAAACTGCGGGACGATCATCAGCGCGCTCTTGCCGTCGTCGCCCGCCGCAACCTGCGCAGTATGGGCCGACATGTAATATTCGTCGGCATTGCGCAGGCGTCCGTGCAGCACGATGATGGCGCGCGAGATCGCCGGCAGCGGCAGCGACCAGTCGCTGGAGAGATAGAGCGGCAGCATTCCCTGGCCGCCGACCGAGAGCCGCGCGTCGGCAATCGCCCTCACCGGCTTGCGGTTGGGCGCCTCCTCGTCCGCTGCGAACGCATAGCTGGAAATGAACGCCAATGTGATTGCGGCGAGACGGGCCAACGCTCTCATGACGGATATTCCCCTTCGAATTCAAACCAATAAAGTCTAAGCCGATCATGTGCCGCGCGGCTGTGACTCCCGCGCCACGTCAAGCAAAAAATGTCAGCATTGCAGTCATGAAATTCCCGAGTTCCACGGGTGACAAGCCGGCGATAAAGGGGCAAAAATCGGACCCGACTCAGTTCGGGTTGAGTTTTGCAAGGAATGCTCTCGTAGAATGTCGGACGTAGTTGCATCGCGTCGTGCGGCGCTAGTCGTTGCCGCAGCAGGATTTCTTCTGCTGACGCCGTTGCATGCCCACGCCCAATGGTGGAAGCGCGCGCCGGTCGATTTCGAGGAATGCGCCGACGCCGCCGAGAAGGCCGCGAACAAGACCGAGAAGACGGCTGCGCTTGCCGATTGCAACGCCAAGTTCGCCGGCCGCCGCAAGCCAGGCGGCGGCTATTCCTATTACGATTTCCTCCAGGACCGCACCTTCGACATCGCAGGTCCCAATCCGACGCCGGAGGAGCAGAAGAGGATCGACGAATCCTACACCTCCTACCTCGCCAATCAGCGCCGCAGCAATGAAGCGGCCCAAGCCGCCGCGCGTCAGCAGCGCGAGCAGCAGGAACAAGTGCGGCAACAGCAGGTCGCTCTGCGAACCGAGGTCGAGCGCGTGTCCGTCCCGGTCGCGCGCGTGCCTGTCCCGGTCGAGCGGCCGAAGGTGCAGCCGCGACCGAAGGGCGCGCCCTGCACCAAGGGCTCGTTCTCCTGCGAATGGCCGCGGCTATCGGAAAGCTTAAGCGATCTGAAGAAGCTGTTCACCCCGGCGCCAAGCAAGCCGGCGAAGAAGGGGTGAGTCGCGGCTTCAGCCGCCATTGCTTCGCTGCGCTCGCAATGACGAGTTGGATGGATATTCGTGCCCCCATCCTCAATTCGGATGCTTCTTCTTGACGCGCTTGGATGCGGGCACCGATGGACTCCCCGGCGCCGTTGTCGTCGGCGAATTGCCCAACTGCGACCGACTCTCCTGCAACCGCCTGTCATAGCCGGGCGAGTTCACGACCGTTGGTGGCCTTGCGTAGGCGAGCGTCGACGCGGCGCACAGCGCGGCCAGCGCGAGCCCAATCATCAGACAACGCCGCATCGTTGCTCCTCCCGCCGCCCGGCTCGCCCTCAGGCCACGCCGCGGATCTGCTGCGGCGTCAGCCGCGGCGGACCATTGCCTGCCGTCTCGGCCTGCTTGATCAGCGCAACAATACGGCGCATCAGCGGCACGTCGACGTTGTTCTGCTCGGCGAGCGCGATGACTGCGCCCTGGAGATAGTCGATCTCGGTCTTGCGGCCCTGCTTCAGGTCCTGCCACATCGAGGAGCGCGCCTCGGGATCGATCTTCATCGTGCGCCCCAGGATCGCATTGAAGATCACATCGGGCAGCCTCAGCAGGGTTGGCGTCCACCTCAGCGGGATCGGCGTCGCCGAGACCGGCGCGATGCCGGCGGCCTTCATCGCAGCCACGCCTTCGGCCATCTGGTCGGCGAACAGTTTTCGCCAGTCGCGGTTCGCCAGTTGCGCGGCGAGCGGCATGTCGGACAGCGCGCTGAGCGCATTGTTCAAATTGATGATCAGCTTGCCCCATTGCACGCCGGTGATGTCACGGCTTGCGCGCATGGCGAGGCCGGGCACCGACAGCGCTGCGGCCGTATTCGCCTCATCCTCGCCGACATGGATGTCGCCGGACGTCGAGCGGTGAAAGCGCCCCTCGCCCATCGCGATCACGTTGAACGGCACCATGCCGGCGAGCACGCGCCGGCCGCCGAGCCGCTCGCGCAGAACCGCGACATTGCCGACGCCGTTTTGCAAGGAGACGATGACGGCGTCCTGCGGCGCGTGCTGGGCAATCTGGTCCGCGACATCGGCGGTGTCGGCGCTCTTCACCGTGACCAGCACAATGCCGGCGTTGTGGAAGATCGCGGGATCCTCCGACAACGCGAGCTGGCCCGCGCCGAGCTTCTGCTCGGAGCCGTCGAAATCGGTCAGCCGCAGGCCGAACCGCTCGATCTCGGTTTTGACCCGCGGCCGCACCAGCAGCGCGACGCGGCGCCCTCCGGCCGCCAGCTGGCCTCCGACGAAACAGCCGATGGCGCCCGCGCCGGCCACCACGATCGGTCGATCCGCAACCACCTGACCTTGCTCCCTTGAATGACCTGCCCTCGATAGCAGAGGCAATGCCGGCTGCCCATTGGTTGCGGTGCATTCGCCTTGTAACCGTCATGAGAGCCTCATATGTTTTTGCCCCGGGGGCTGTCACCGGCGAGAACTCGCCGACGAGAACGCCAAAGGAGAGCACCATGGGTCTACTCGACGTCCTCAACGGCATGCAGAACGGCCCCCGCGGCCCGAGCACGCCCAGCTCTGAGCAATCCTCCGGCGGCATGTCGCCAATGACCATGGCGCTGCTCGGCCTGATCGCCTGGAAGGCCTTCAAGCATCTGACGGCTGGCCAGCCCGACGCGGCGCCGGCGCCGCAGCAGCGCTCGCCGCTGCCGCCTCCGACGCCTGTCAATACGGGCAGCAGCGCTGTTCCCGGCGGCCCCGGTGGTAGCGGCGGCCTCAGCGATCTGCTCAAGGGCGGCCTCGGCGGCCTGCTCGCGGGCGGCGCCGCCGGCAGCGTGCTGAGCGGCGGCCTCGGCGATCTCCTCAACCAGCTCCAGCAGGGCGGCCACGGCGAGACCGCGAGCACCTGGGTCGGCAAGGGCGAGAACAAGGCGATCGCGCCCGGCGATCTCGCCAGCGCCCTCGGCGCCGACCAGATCCAAAGCCTGTCCGCCCAGAGCGGCCTGTCGCGCGACGAGCTGCTCTCCGGCCTCAGCCAGTATCTGCCACAGGTGATCGACCACCTGACGCCGGACGGACGGCTGCCGACCGAGAACGAGCTCTCGGGCAGACTCTAATCGAACTTTGATCTACGCATTCTCGGGAAGGGGAGCACTGACATGAGCATGGGCGGCCTGTTGTGGATCATCGTCGTCGGCTTCATCGCCGGCCTCATCGCGCGCTGGCTGGCGCCGGGACCGAACAACCCGAGCGGCTTCATCCTCACCACCATCCTGGGCATTGCGGGTGCGTTTCTCGCGACCTTCATCGGCCAGGCGATCGGGCACTATAGCCCCGACCAGGGCGCCGGCTTCATCATGGCCACGATCGGCGCGGTGGTGGTGCTGTTCATCTGGCACCGGCTGGTCGCGAGCGGCGTGATCAAAGGGTAGTGGTGCGGGACGTCGGGCACGACGCCGCCCTCGCACTCCGTCATTGCGAGGAGCCCTTGCGACGAAGCAATCCAGACTGTCCGCGCGGACGCTCTCTGGATTGCTTCGCTTCGCTCGCAATGACGAATTAAGTAATCAAATGCATCCCCGCATCCATCCGCACGACCTCGCCGGTCATGTTGCTCGACGCCGGCGTTGCCAGGAAGCAGACGAGCTGCGCGATGTCATTGGCGGTTGAAGCGACCTTCAGCGGCACCTTCGCCACCACGCTGTCGCGCACCTGCTTGGCGCCGGCCTCGCCGCGGCCCTTGGTGAACCAGGGCGTGTCGATATAGCCGGGACACACCGTGTTGACGCGGATCAGCGGCGCCAGCGCGCGCGACAGCGACAACGTCATCGTGTTGAGCGCGCCCTTGCTCGCGGCATAGGCGATCGACGAGCCGACGCCGCTGATGCCGGCAACCGAGGACACGTTGACCACGGCGGACGGCCGCTCCGAAGCCTTCGCGCCGGCCTCGAGCAGGCTGCGTGCTGCGCGCACCATCTGGAACGGGCCGATCGTGTTGACGCCGTACAAGCGCTGGAAATCTTCAGCCGACAATCCATCGAGATCGGCATGCGCAACATGCTTGGTGATGCCGGCATTGTTGACGAGCACGTCGAGCCGGCCCCAGCCGCTGGCTGCCGCAACGATCTTGCGGCAATCGTCATCTTTTGAAACGTCGCCCTGCACGACCAGGACTTCCGCCGCCCCCGCCTTGCGGCAGAGTTCGGCCGTGGCCTCGGCTTCCTTCTGGCTCGAAGAATAGTTGATGACGAGCCGCGCGCCGCTCCGCGCGAGAATTTCCGCGGTCGCAGCACCAAGTCCGGATGCGGACCCCGTCACGATTGCGCACAAGCCGTCTTTTGCCATCCGGATTTCCTTCCCCTTGATTGAATGCAAGCCTTAAGCAGCTGGCCCTGTTTAGCGAGTTTGCCGCGCCCTGCAAATCGAGCAAACTCCGCTAAGCGGAATTAGTCCATAGCAGCTCTTGCGCCCATGCCGGAGCCGCAGATGGGCCTGCGGTCAACGCTTGTCAGGGCCATGGCTTTTTCGGATCATCGGGCGCAAGAAGAGACCGCGCGCCGCGCCGATCGGACGGAACGCGCCAATGGCAAAACACGGGGAACGCTGTGGCGGAGAGTGACAATATCGTCGTCGAGACCGCGGAGAAAATCTTCGCCGATCTCGCCGATCCGCAGACCATCAACAACGACAAGAAGGGTTCGTGGCAGGCGCCGCTGTGGCAGGCGCTGAGCGAAGCCGGCTTGCCCTTGTCCTGGGTGCCTGACGATCTCGGCGGCTCCGGCGCCAGCCTTGCCGACGGTTTTGCGCTGCTGAACGCCGCCGGCCGCTTCGCAGTCGCGGTTCCCCTGGCCGAGACCATGCTGGCGGGCTGGTTGCTCGCGCAGGCGAAAATCGCCTCACCGGAAGGTGAGATGACGGTGCTGCCGGCCTCGCCGAAGGACCGCATCACGCTCGATGCCGACGGCGCGCTCTCCGGCCGCGCCCGCGGCGTGCCCTTTGCCAAGGCGGCGAAGCACTTTGCGGTGCTGGCGCACGGCAAGGATGGAATCTCGATTGCCTTGGTCGATGCGAGCAAGGGCCGGATCGAGTCCGGACTCAATGTCGGCTACGACCACAGCGATACCGTGACGCTCGACAAGGTCCAGCCCGTCACCGTCAAGCCCGCGAAGGGCTTTGACCAGACCACGCTCATGCTGATGGGCGGCGTCGCGCGCAGCCTTCAGATCGCGGGCGCGCTGGAAGCGATGCTCGACATCTCCGTGCGCTATTCCAACGAGCGCGTCGCGTTCGAGAAGAAGATCTCGAAGTTTCAGGCCGTGCAGCACAACCTCGCCCGTCTCGCCGGCGAATCCGCCGCGGCGCTTGCGGCCGCGACGTCGGCAGCCGATGCCATCGCGAACGCAAAATCGTTTGACGACGAGGTCTATCTCGAGGCTGCCTCGGCAAAGATCCGCTGCGCGGAAGCCGCGGAGAAAGGCGGCGCCATCGCGCATCAGGTGCACGGCGCCATCGGCTTCACCAGCGAGCACATCCTGCACCGCTTTTCGCTGCGGGCGCTGGCCTGGCGCGACGATTTCGGTTCTGAGAGTCACTGGGCCGTCGAGCTCGGCAAGCTGGTGGCAAACCGCGGCGCCGACGAATTGTGGCCGCTCGTGGCTTCGCGCTGATCAGGGGACGAGACAACAATGACCGCTGCCCTTCGTTTCGATCCGATCCGCCTGCCCGAGAAGTGCGAGCAACTGCGCAAGGAAGTGCGCGCGTTCCTCGCCGAGGAAATCGCCGCCGGCACCTTCGATCCGCACAAGCCCAACCGCGAAGACACCGACGCGCCGGAATTTTCCCGCCGGGTCGGCGCCAAGGGCTGGCTGGGCATGACCTGGCCGAAGAAATATGGCGGCCAGGAGCGCTCCTTCCTCGAACGCTACGTGGTGACCGAGGAAATGCGCGTCGCCAACGCGCCGACGCGGCGTTTCTTCGTCGCCGACCGCCAGAGCGGGCCGGTGCTGATCAAATACGCGCCCGAGCATATCAAGATGGATATCCTGCCGCGCATCTGCCGCGGCGAGATCTGCTTTGCGATCGGCATGAGCGAGCCGAACTCCGGCTCCGACCTGTTCGCGGCCAAGACGCGCGCGACCAAGACCGACGGCGGCTACCTCATCAACGGCACCAAGATCTGGACCTCGTCGGCGCACATCGCCGACTACATGATCGCGATCTTCCGGACCTCGCAGCCGACCAAGGAAAACCGCCGTCACGGCCTGACGCAGTTTCTGGTCAAGATGAAGCAGCCGGGCATCCAGGTGAACCCGATCGGCCAGATCACCGGCCAGTACGAGTTCAACGAGGTCGTCTTCACCGATTTCTTCGTGCCCGATGATCACGTGCTCGGCGAAGTCGACGGCGCCTGGAAGCAGGCGACGAGCGAGCTCGCCTATGAGCGTTCCGGCCCCGAGCGTTTTCTGGAGACCTATTACGTGCTGACCGAGCTGGTGCGCGCGGTCGGCCCCAACCCGGACACGCGTAGCGCCGAAGGCATCGGGCGTCTCGTGGCGCAGCTGCACACCATGCGGCGCATGTCGGTCTCGGTTGCGGGCATGCTGCAGGCCGGCAAGGAGCCGGTGGTGGAAGCGTCCATCGTCAAGGACATCGGCACGGTCTGGGAGCAGCAGCTTCCGCACCGCGTGCGCGATCTCGCCGCCTTCGTCGAGGAGACCGCGACAAACCGCGAGACGCTGGAGCGGCAACTCGACTTCGCCATCAAGACCGCACCGAAACTCACCATCCAGGGCGGCACCACCGAGGTGCTGCGCGGCATCATCGCGCGCGGACTTGGCCTGCGCTAGTCGCGCGGACTTGGTTTGCGCTAATTCAATCGAGGATCGTCATGAGCACCTATAAAGATATCGGCGTCGAAAAAGTTGGCCACGTCGGCACCATCGAGATCCGCCGCCCGCCGCTGAACTTCTTCGATATCTCGCTGATCAACCAGATTGCGGATGCACTCGACGAGTTCGATCGCGACATCGAGATCCGCGCATCCGTGCTGTCGGCACAAGGCAAGGCATTCTGTGCCGGCGCCAATTTTGGCGATCCGGCGCGGCAGGCGCAGGAAGCGCGCGAGGCCGAGAAGAAGGGCGACCCGGCCGACAATCTCGGCCCGATCAACCATCTCTACATCCAGGCCGTGCGCATCTTCCGCGCCAAGAAGCCGATCGTCGCGGCCGTCCAGGGCGCAGCCATCGGCGGCGGGCTCGGTCTCGCAGTGTCGGCCGACTTCCGCGTCACCTGCCCGGAAGCGCGCTTCTCCGCCAATTTCACGAAGCTCGGTTTCCATCCCGGCTTCGGCCTGACCGTGACGCTGCCCGAGCTGATCGGCAAGAACAACGCCGAGCTGATGTTCTACACCAGCCGCCGCGTCACCGGCGAAGAAGCCGTCAAGTGGGGTCTCGCCAACGAGCTGGTGCCGCAGGACCAGGTGAAGGCAGGCGCGATGAAGCTCGCCGCTGAGATCGCCGAATGCTCCCCGCTCGGCCTCCTCTCCACCCGCGCCACGATGCGCGCCAACCTCGCCGACCGCGTGATGGCTGCGACCAACCACGAACTTGGCGAGCAAACACGGCTGCGTGCGACGGAAGACTTCAAGGAAGGCGTCAAGGCGACGGAAGAGCGCCGCGCGGCGAATTTTAAGGGAAAGTGATTGCGGCGACGTCTCGCCGTATTACTTTGGCGTTGCCACAACCTCCCTGTCGTCCCTGCGAAAGCAGGGACCCATAACCACAGGGAGGAGTTGTGGCGCGAAGCTGGTCAACACGAGTCTTCGCCAAACCACTCCCTGTGGTTATGGGTCCCGGATCTGCGCTTCGCTTGTCCGGGACGACAGCGGTGTGTGAGGCAACCGCTCAAGCCGCAAGCCGGAACGTCACCCCGCCGAGCAAAAACTCGCTCCCCGCAATCGCGAGCCCTTTCGCCTTCGCGGCATGCAGCACGCTCGCGACATCCGCGACCTGAAACTCCAGCGCGCTCATGATCTCGCTGGCGCCCTTCACGAAATGGAAGGTGGCATTGGGCAGTTTCAATTCGGCGCCGCCACTCGGTACGACCCCGATGATCTTCCCCCAATGTTCCGCGAGCCCCTGAGGATCCGGGCTCTGCATCTCCACGCCCGTCAGCGCCTGCGTCACATCCTTGCGGATGAACTTTTGCCAGTCCGGCCCTGCGGGCGGGTACGGCCCCAGAATATCGTCGCTGCCTTTGGTATGGTTGAATTCGATGAAGGCGGCGCGGCAGTCGCGGGGGTGGAGCTGCACGCCGTGATAGGGCGCGTGGTCGATCACGTTGGCGGTGCGCACGCCCATCACATTGGCGTTGCGGCCGCGTTCGTCCGGATCGTTGCAGCAGAAGATCGCCATATAGCCGCCGCGGCCGCCGGTCTTCTCGATGAAGCGGCCGGCGGTGGTGCCGCCCTTGAACGGCGCGACCACCTCCAGCAGGATCGTGTCGACCGGGAGCAGTGCGTTCTCCAGGCCGTATTTGGCGACATTGCCATCGCGGTAGCAGACGTCGAGGCCCATGATCCCGGCGATGTCGGAGACCACAGGCGCGAGCTGCGGCGCGACGAGGCAGATCTGCCGGAGCCGCATATAGGGCGCCATCGTCATGCGCCCTTGAAAGTCGGCTTGCGCTTCTCGACAAAGGCCTTCGCGGCTTCCTTGTGATCCTCGGTGTCGCTGCAACGGGTGTGATGGATCGCCTCGCCGTCGAAGCAATCTTCCAGCGCCAGATGCTCGGCGTTGTTGATGTTGCGCTTGATGAAGCCGAGCGCGATCGATGGGCCCTGCGCCAGCGACAGCGCGAGCTCGTGCGCGGCGGCATCGATCTCGGCATCGGGAACGACTTTCGTCACCATCCCGATCGCATGCGCCTCTTTCGCGGTCAGCACCGGCGACATCAGATAGAGCTCGCGCGCCCGGGCGCTGCCAAGCAGCTGCGTCAGGAAATAGGTGCCGCCGTAATCGCCGGAGAAGCCGACCTTGGCGAAGGCGGTTGTGATCTTGCAGGATTCGCTGGCGATGCGCAGGTCGCAGGACAACGCCATCGAAAGGCCGGCGCCGGCTGCCGCGCCGTCGAGCTGCGCCACCACGGGCTTCGGCATCTGGTGCAGGATGCGCGAGACCTCCATGCCGCGGCGCAGGTTCGCCATTTTCACTTCGAACGGCAGCGGCGCGCGGCCTGCCGCCATCGACTTGACGTCGCCGCCGACGCAGAACGAGCCGCCCGCGCCTTTGAACAGCACCGCGCGCACCTCGGGATCGTCGGCCGCGCGCCGCGCGGCCTCGACCAGCCCTGCGACCATGTCGGGGTTGAGCGCGTTCTTCCGCTCCGGGCGATTCATCGTGATGGTGAGCAGCCCGCCTTCGAGCTTTTGCAGGACCATGTCGTTCATGGGACGTCTCCCTTGTTGTTGTTTTGCTCGGGCCTCAGCCACACCCGTCGTTGCGAGGAGCGAAGCGACGAAGCAATCCAGACCGTCTCTGCGGAAACATCTCTGGATTGCTTCGCTTCGCTCGCAATGACGATCTCTATTTCTTCACCAGGGGGCAGCGCGACTGCTCCAGCGACTGGAACGCCTCGTTGCCGGACACGGTGGCGAGCAGCTTGTAGTCGTCCCAGCGGCCCTTGGACTCCGACGGCTTCTTGACCTCAAACAGGTACATGTCGTGGATCATACGGCCGTCCTCGCGGATCTTGCCGTTCTTGGCGAAGAAGTCGTTGATCGGTGTCTCCTTCATCACCTTGATGACCGCGGCCGAGTCGGTCGTGCCCGCCGCCTTCACAGCCTTCAGGTAATGCGTGACGGACGAATAAACGCCGGCCTGCGCCGAGGTCGGCGGCCGCTTCATGCGTTCGGCGAATCGCTTCGAAAATGCGCGCGTGTCATCGTTGAGGTCCCAGTAGAAGGCTTCCGCCAGCAGCAGGCCCTGCGCTGTCTCCAGCCCGATCGAGTCGATGTCGGTGACAAAGGCGAGCAGCGGCGAGACCTTCTGGCCGCCCTTGGTGATGCCGAACTCGGCCGCCTGCTTGATGGCGTTGACGGTGTCGCCGCCGGCGTTGGCAAGGCCAATCACCTTGGCTTTGGACGCTTGAGCCTGGAGCAGGAAGGACGAGAAATCCGAGGTGTTGAGCGGATGGCGCACGGCGCCGAGCACCTTGCCGCCGGTCTTGGTCACGACGGCGCTGGTGTCCTTCTCCAGGTCCTGGCCGAAGGCGTAGTCGGCGGTGAGGAAGAACCAGCTGTCGAGGCCGGACTTCACGGCGGCAAGACCGGTCACGTTGGCCTGGCCGTAAGTGTCGAACACGTAGTGAATGGTGTAGGGACCGCAGGCCTCGTTGGTGAGACGGATCGAGCCCGGGCCGTTGAACATGATGATCTTGTTGCGCGCTTTCGCGATCTCGCCGGCGGCGAGCGCAGTGGCCGAGGCCGCGACGTCGTAGATCATCTCGACGCCCTGGTTGTCGAGCATGTCGCGGGCGATGTTGGCGGACAGGTCAGCCTTGTTGAGATGGTCGGCCGCCAGCACCTGGATCTTGCGTCCCAGCACCTCGCCGCCAAAATCCTCGACGGCCATCTTGGCCGCGGTCTCGCTGCCGGGGCCGGTGATGTCGGCATAGAGGCTCGACATGTCGAGGATGCCGCCGATCTTCAGTGGCGGCTTGTCCTGGGCCTGCGCAGCGGCGCTCGCACTCAGGGCAAACGCTGCGGCAAAAATGCCCGACAAAATATGCTTCATCGAAAAAGACCTCCCTTATCGCGCCGTACTCTGATGGCGGCTTGGTTATTGCTCTTGGTTGAAGCTGTTGCCGCAATCATGCCGCATGCGCAAGTGCGCAGCAAGCGCGAGGGCGTTGCGGGCGCATGATTGCCGCACATGTTTTCCGCAAAGCGGAATGGCATGTTGCGGCGAAATGTTTCCACCGTCATTGCTGTGCAAGTTCATTAATTCGCTGATCGAGTGTGAGGCAATGGCGACGCGTCACGCGAACTGCCGTAGGGTGGGCAAAGGCGCGCTCTTCGCGCCGTGCCCACGAGCCCGCGCGACAAATCAAAGACGTGGGCACGCTTCGCTTTGCCCACCCTACGATAGCCTTCGCGGTTCGCCACGTTTGCGTTAGAACTAGAGCACAACGCAACCTTTCCGGGCACCGTGACGCGACTGCTTCATCTCATCGTCGCACTTCCTCTCGTCGCCGGTCACACCGCGTTCGCCGCACCGTGCCAGTTCGAGTCCCAAGGCGACGGCCGCGTCGCCGCAATCGTCGATGCGCGTGGCGTGCGTCTCGACGACGGCCGCGAGGTGCGCCTCGCCGGGATCGAGCCAACCGCAACGACGAAGCAGGCGCTGACGTCGCTGCTCACCGGACGCGACGTCACGCTGCGCGGCACCGACGACACGCCCGACCGCTACGGCCGTCAGGGCGCACTCATCTTCGTCGGCGAAAGCGAGGCCCCCATCCAGGCCGTGCTGCTCGCCCAGGGCGACGCCCTCGTCTCCGCCGAGATCGCGGACAAGGACTGCGCGGCGGCCCTGATGGCGGCGGAGACCGAGGCACGGCGCCAAAAAAAGGGCAACTGGGCTGACCCGTCGGCCATAAAAAACGCGGAAAGTCCGGACGATATTTTGGCGGGGATCGGGCGCTTTATGGTGGTCGAGGGCAAAGTCCTGTCGGTCCGGCAAGCTGGGGCAATGACCTACCTCAACTTCGGACGAAACTGGACACGCGGCTTTGCCGTGACTATTTCAAAGCGTACGCAACCCGCGCTCGAAAACGCCGGGATCACTCTTAAGTCCTTGGAAAATAGACGGATTCGCGTCCGGGGCTGGGTCGAGGGGAATTCAGGGCCGCGCATCGATGTGCGCCTTGCGGGGCAGGTCGAGTTGCTGGGTGCAAACGAGCCGACAGGGGTAAGGCCCTAAAAGGGCCAGGCACGGGTTGAGCGACGTGGATGGGGTGCTAGAACGGCACGTATCGAGTGAACGCCGCCGCCTGCGGGCTGCGCCGGCGGCGCTGTGCCTCGTGCTGGGCTCAGCCCTTGCCGGTTGCGGCGACATGAACCGGTTCCAGACCGCGGCGGCCCCGCCGACCGTGGCGATGCCCAAGCCGAAACCGGCCGTCGCGCAGACCCCCGCCACCGAGAAGGAGCACGAGCGCATCCTGGCGAGCTATGGCGGTACCTATGACGACCCCAGGCTCGAATCACTCGTCAGCAAGACCGTCGACCGGCTCGTCGCGGCGTCCGACCGCCCCGACCAGGGCTATAAGGTCACCATCCTCAATTCCGGCGCGGTGAACGCGTTCGCGCTGCCGAACGGCCAGCTCTATGTCACCCGCGGCCTGCTCGCGCTCGCCAGCGACACCTCGGAATTGTCCTCCGTGCTCAGCCACGAGATGGCGCATGTGCTGTCCAAGCACGCCGCGATGCGCGAGGACCAGGCGCGCCAGGCTGCGATCGTGACCCGCGTCGTCACCGACATGAGCAACGATCCCGATCTCACCGCGCTTGCACTGGCCAAGACCAAGCTCACCATGGCGAGCTTTTCGCGCAACCAGGAGTTCGAGGCCGACGGCATCGGCGTCGGCCTTTCCGCCAAGGCACATTTCGACCCCTATGGTGCCGCCCGCTTCCTGTCAGCGATGGAGCGCAATGCCGAGCTCAAGGTCGGCAAGACCTCGCTCGATCCGCGCGCGCAGGATTTCACCTCGTCGCATCCGGCCACCCCCGAGCGCGTGCAGAATGCGCAGACCATCGCACGGCAATATGCGGCGCCCGAGGGCGCCGAGCGCGACCGCGAGACCTACCTCGCCGCGATCGACAACCTCGTCTATGGCGAAGATCCCAGCGAAGGTTTTGTCCGCGGCCGGCGTTTCCTGCATCCGAAACTCGGCTTCACCTTCCAGGCGCCGGACAATTTCACGCTCGACAACACCGCGCAGGCGGTGATCGGCGTGCGCGACGGCGGCTCGCAGGCGATGCGCTTCGACGTCGTGAGGGTGCCGGCCGAGCAGTCGCTCGGCGATTACCTGAATTCCGGCTGGATGGAGGGCGTCGAGAAGGCCTCCACCGAAGACATCACCATCAACGGTTTTCCGGCTGCGTCCGCCACCGCCAAGGGCGATCAGTGGCAGTTCAAGGTCTATGCGTTGCGCTTCGGCAGCGACGTCTATCGCTTCATCTTCGCGGCACGGCAGAAATCGACCGAGAGCGAGCGCAATGCGCGCGAGACCGTCAATTCATTCCGCCGCCTGACGCTCGACGAGATCCAGGCCGCGCGGCCCCTGCGCATCAAGGTCATCACCGTGCAGCCCGGCGACACCGTGGAATCGCTCTCCCACCGCATGGCCGGCGTCGATCATCCCGCCGAACGCTTCCGCGTGCTCAACGGGCTCGATCGCACCGCGCAGGTGAAGGTGCGGGATCGCGTGAAGGTCGTGGCGGATTGACGCGCGCCAAGCGCGCGTCATCCCGGGGCGCGCTTAGCGCGAACCCGGGATCTCGAGCCACAAAGACAGTGCCGTAGGGTGGGCAAAGGCGCGTAGCGCCGTGCCCACGATCCGTCAATGATAGCGACAGATGGTGGGCACGCTTCGCTTTGCCCACCCTACGAGACCTGCTCTGCCGACCTACCGCGCCTTTTCCTTCAGAAACGCGATGATGTCAGCACGATCCCGCGCGTCCGGGACGTCGAAGAACATCTTGGTTTCCGGCACCATGGCCTGCGGTCCGGCCAGCCATTTGTCGAGATTTTCCTCGGTCCAGACGATCCCTGAGTTCTTCAGATCGGCCGAATAGTCATAGCCGGGCACGCTGCCCGCCTTGCGACCGACCACGCCCTTGTGCATCGGGCCGACAGCGTTCTCATTGATGGAGTGACAATCTGCGCAGCCCTTGTAGAGCGTTTGGCCGCGCGCGGCGTTGCCGGTGGCGTGGGCAAGCCCGGTCGAGAAAACGATCGCGACGATGGTGAGGACCAGGCTTACGGTGAGGACTAGGCTTGCAAAACTTTGCTGGTGGACGGGATTGGACCGGACGTTCATGAGATCTCCTGCTTGCGTCGCCGCAAACAGGATCGCCCGGCCTGAATTTTATTCCCGTCCGCTGGACGCGGCTTAAGCGCCCGCGTCCATGTCGCCCGCCTCGCGCTGGCCGCTGAGCCAGAGTGCGAGCAGCGTCCAGAACGCGCCTGACAGCAGATAGGCACCCGACGCGATGACGCCGAGATTGGTGGCGAGCAGAAGCGCCACCAGCGGCGCGAAGCCGGCACCGAACAGCCAGGCCATATCCGAGGTCAGCGCGGACGCCGTGTAGCGGTACGCCTGCCGGAAGTTCGACGCGATCGCGCCCGAGGACTGGCCGAAGGAGAGACCCAGCAGGATGAAACCGATCACCATGTAGATGGTCTCACCGAACGCGCCGGCATCGAGCAGCTGCGGAGCAAAACCGCTGTAGATCGCGATCGCAATCGCCGATCCCATCAGTAGCGATTTGCGGCCGACGCGGTCGGCGATGATGCCGGAGGCCACGATCGCCGCGACGCCGAACACGGCGGCGACGATCTCGATGATCAGGAAGCGCACCGGGCTTTCGCGGGTGAACAGGAACACCCAGGACAGCGGAAACACCGTGACCATGTGGAACAGCGCGAAGCTTGCGAGCGGCGCGAATGCACCGAGCATGATGTTCTGGCCTTCGCGCGCGACGGTCTCGGAGATGCGCGCGGGCTGCAATTCGCGGGTCTCGAACAACGAGGCATATTCTTCCGTCGTCACCATGCGCAGGCGCGCGAACAGCGCCACGACGTTGATGGCGAAGGCGACGAAGAACGGATAGCGCCAGCCCCAGTCGAAGAAGTCGTCGGCCGAGAGGTTACCGGCGAAATAGGCGAACAGCGCGCTCGCCACGATCAGGCCGAGCGGGGCGCCGAGCTGCGGCACCATCGCGTACCAGCCGCGCTTGGAGGGCGGCGCGTTCAGCGCCAGCAGCGAAGCCATGCCGTCCCAGGCGCCGCCCCAGGCCAGACCCTGCGCGATACGCGCCAGCGCCAGCAGCCAGATCGCGGCGCTGCCGATGTCGTGATAGCCGGGCAGGAACGCGAGCGCGACAGTGGCGGTGCCGAGCAGAAACAGCGCCGAGACCAGCTTGGCGGTTTTGCCGTACTCGCGATCGACCGTCATGAAAATGACGGTTCCGATCGGCCGGGCCACGAAGGCCAGCGCGAAGATCATGAAGGAATAGAGGGTGCCGGTCAGCTCGCTGGTGAACGGGAACACCAGGCGCGGGAATACGATCACTGAGGCGATCGCGTAGACGAAGAAGTCGAAGAATTCCGAGGTGCGGCCGATGATGACGCCGATGGCGATCTCGCCGGGACTGGCCTGGTCGTGGCCGTGCTCGCCCGAGTGGAGGTCTGCCATTGCGGGGGTCTGTGCCGTCGCCATTCGTGCGCCCTTAACGTCCTGAAAACCAAAGCCGACCGCCCGGCGGGGCGCCAGGCAATCTGCCCCTGTCTGACCCAACATTCCGCAGTGCAACATTGGACAAATTGTCCAATGTCCGGATTGCTGCGCCGCAGCTACCCCTTGGGCCCGCAAAGGAAACTCATTCTCATAAGGCTCGGCCCGTGTCCCGTCTCAAGATCCTGGCGCTGCTACCTCTGGCAGCCGCGCTCAGCGGCTGCAACTACGTCGTGCTGGCGCCTGCCGGCGATATCGCAGCGCAACAGCGCGACCTCGTCATCATCTCCACCGTCCTGATGCTCCTCATCGTCGTCCCCGTGATGGCGCTGACGGTGCTGTTTGCCTGGCGCTACCGCCAGTCCAACACCTCGGCCCGCTACGAGCCGGATTGGGACCACTCGACCAAGCTCGAGCTGGTGATCTGGTCGGCGCCGCTGCTGATCATCATCTGCCTGGGCGCGCTGACCTGGATGGGCACGCATCTGCTCGACCCCTATCGCAACATCGGCCGCATCCATGCGGAACGCGCCGTGGACCAGTCCAAGGCTCCGCTCGTCGTCGATGTCGTCGCGCTCGACTGGAAGTGGCTCTTTATCTACCCCGATTACGGCATCGCCACCGTCAACGAGCTCGCCGCGCCGGTCGACCGCCCGATCAACTTCCACATCACCGCCTCCTCGGTGATGAACTCGTTCTACATCCCCGCACTCGCCGGTCAGATCTACGCGATGCCGGGCATGGAGACGTCGCTCCACGCCGTGATCAACCACGCCGGTACCTACAAGGGTTTTTCGGCGAACTACAGCGGCGCCGGCTTCTCTGGCATGCACTTCAACTTCCAGGGCCTCGACGACAAGGGCTTTGACGCCTGGATCGCGCAGGCCAAATCGGCCGGCGGCTCGCTCGGCCGCGCCGAATATCTCCAGCTCGAAAAGCCGAGCGAGAACGAGCCGGTGCGCCGCTGGGGCACCGTCGATTCCGACCTCTACCGCCTGATCCTCAACATGTGCGTCGAGACCGGCAAGATGTGCCAGAGCGAGATGATGGCGATCGACGCCAAGGGCGGTCTCGGCCATGAGGGCCTGAACAACACCCTGCCGCTGGCCTACGACAAGTACGCACGCCGCGGCACCGCGCTCGGACCCGAGCCGACCTTCGTCGCCGGCACCTGCACGCCGGATGCGCCCCAGGGCAGGACCACCGCCTCCATCACGGCACCCGCCGACACCGCGCCGCTGCTCGGTGCCGGCCTGAAGCGGCCGATCTTCACGCCGCTGAAGTCCTCGTCCTTCTTCCTCGGACAACGTCCCAAGTCAGACTCCTGAAGTCAGACTCCTAAAGAGAGCTCGCATGTCTCCTGATCTTCTCAAGCTCATCTTCGGCCGTCTCGGCCTCGATTCGCTGCCGCTGCACGAGCCGATCCTGGTCGGCACCTTCGTGATGGTCGCGCTCGGCGGCGGCGCACTGTTCGCCGGCATCACCTATTTCCGCCTCTGGGGCTATCTGTGGCGCGAGTGGTTCACCACCGTGGACCACAAGCGCATCGGCATCATGTACATGATCCTCGGCATCGTGATGCTGCTGCGCGGCTTCGCAGACGCGCTGATGATGCGCGCGCAACAAGCACTCGCGTTCGGCGGCTCCGAAGGCTTCCTCCCAGCCCATCACTATGACCAGGTCTTCACTGCCCATGGCGTGATCATGATCTTCTTCGTGGCGATGCCGCTGGTCACCGGCCTGATGAACTACGTGGTGCCGCTGCAGATCGGCGCGCGCGACGTGTCGTTCCCGTTCCTGAACAATTTCAGCTTCTGGATGACGGTCGGCGGCGCAGTGCTGGTGATGGCTTCGCTGTTCATCGGCGAATTCGCCCGCACCGGCTGGCTGGCCTATCCGCCGCTGTCGAACATCGGCTACAGTCCTGACGTCGGCGTCGACTATTACATCTGGGCGCTGCAGGTCGCAGGCGTCGGCACGACCTTATCCGGCATCAACCTGATCTGCACCATCGTCAAGCTGCGCTGTCCCGGCATGACCATGATGAAGATGCCGGTGTTCACCTGGACCGCGCTCTGCACCAACATCCTGATCGTCGCCTCCTTCCCCGTCCTGACCGTCGTGCTCGCGCTGCTCTCGCTTGACCGCTACGTCGGCACCAACTTCTTCACGAACGATTTCGGCGGCAGCCCGATGATGTACGTGAACCTGATCTGGATCTGGGGTCATCCCGAGGTCTACATTCTGGTTCTCCCCGCCTTCGGCATCTTCTCGGAAGTGACCTCGACCTTCTCCGGCAAGCGGCTGTTCGGCTACACCTCGATGGTCTACGCCACGGTGGTCATCACCATCCTGTCGTACCTGGTCTGGCTGCACCACTTCTTCACGATGGGCTCGGGCGCCAGCGTCAACTCGTTCTTCGGCATCACCACGATGATCATCTCGATCCCGACGGGCGCGAAGATGTTCAACTGGTTGTTCACGATGTATCGCGGCCGCATCCGCTTCGAGCTGCCGATGCTGTGGACGATCGCCTTCATGCTGACCTTCGTGCTCGGCGGCATGACCGGCGTGCTGCTCGCAGTGCCGCCGGCCGACTTCGTCCTGCACAACAGCCTGTTCCTGATCGCGCACTTTCACAACGTGATCATCGGCGGCGTGGTGTTCGGCGCGTTCGCCGGCATCAACTACTGGTTCCCGAAGGCATTCGGATTCAAGCTCGATCCGTTCTGGGGCAAGCTGTCGTTCTGGTTCTGGGTCACCGGCTTCTACATGGCCTTCATGCCGCTCTATGTGCTCGGCCTGATGGGCGTGACCCGCCGCCTGCGCGTGTTCGACGATCCGTCCCTGCAGATCTGGTTCGTCATCGCCGCGATCGGCGCCGGCCTGGTCTTCCTCGGCATCCTCTGCATGCTGATGCAGTTCGCAGTCAGCTTCCTCAAGCGCGAGCAGCTCAAGGACGTCACTGGCGATCCCTGGGATGCACGCACGCTGGAATGGGCGACCTCCTCGCCCCCGCCGGACTACAACTTCGCCTTCACCCCCGTCGTTCACGACAATGACGCGTGGTGGGACATGAAGAAGCGCGGCTATCAGCGTCCGCTCTTGGGGTTCAAGCCGATCCACATGCCCAGCAGCACCGGCACCGGCATCATCCTCGCCGGCCTCGCCACCGCGATGGGATTCGGCCTGATCTGGTACATCTGGTGGCTTGCCGCCGTGAGCTTCATCGCGATGCTCGCCGTCGGCATCGGTCACACCTTCAACTATCACCGCGACTTCGACATCCCGGCCGACGACGTCATCCGGACCGAGGACGCGCGCACCAAACTGCTCGCCGGAGCCAAGTAAATGACTGTCGCTGTCAATCCTACCCAAACCGGCGAGCCGGTCTTCTATCTCGCCGACGAACACCCTCATCCGGAAGGCTACAGCACCCCGCTCGGCTTCTGGATCTACCTGATGAGCGACTGCCTCATCTTTGCGATGCTGTTCGCCGCCTTCGGCGTGCTCGGCGGCAACTACGCCGCCGGCCCGGCCCCGAAGGACCTGTTCGAGCTGCCGCTGGTCGCGGTGAACACCTCGATGCTGCTGCTGTCGTCGATCACCTATGGCTTTGCCATGCTGACGATGCAGCAGAACAAGATCGCCCGGACCCAGATGTGGCTGGCGATCACCGGCCTGTTCGGCCTCGCCTTCATCGGCATCGAGCTCTCCGAGTTCGCCCACATGATCCATGAAGGCGCGACCCCGCAGCGCAGCGCCTTCCTGTCCGCCTTCTTCACGCTGGTCGGCACCCACGGCCTGCACGTCTCCTGCGGCCTGATCTGGCTGGTGACCCTGATGGTGCAGGTCTGGAAGTTCGGCCTGATCGAAGCCAACCGCCGCCGCCTGATGTGCCTGTCGATGTTCTGGCACTTCCTGGACGTGGTCTGGATCGGCGTATTCACCTTCGTCTATCTCTTGGGAGTTCTGCGATGAACACCGATACCCACGCCGCCCACGCGGACGGCCATCACCACGGCGACGACCACGCCCACGGCACGTTCTCGACCTACATGCTCGGCTTCGTGCTCTCGGTCGTGCTGACCGCGATCCCGTTCTGGCTGGTGATGAGCGGCGCGCTGCCGAGCAAGCAAATCACCGCGCTCGTCATCATGGCCTTCGCGGTCGTGCAGATCGTCGTGCACATGATCTACTTCCTGCACATGAACACCAAATCCGAGAACGGCTGGAGCATGATGGCGCTGATCTTCACCATCGTCATGGTGGTGATCGCGCTGTCCGGTTCGCTGTGGGTGATGAACCACCTCAACAGCAACATGATGCCGATGCACCAGATGACGGGAATGAAGTGAGCGAGACTCCGAAGTGAGCAAGACTTGGAAGTGAGCAAGACTTGGAAGTGAGCAAGGCTTGGACCGTGACAGGCAGGGACAAGGGCGCGCGCCGCAAGGCTGCGCGTCCGCGCCTGTGGCTCACGGTCCTCTCGCTTACGGCCTTTGCACTTCTGATCGCACTCGGCGTCTGGCAGATCGAGCGGCGCGCCTGGAAGCTGGCGCTGATCGACCGCGTCGAGCAGCGCGTCCATGCCCCGGCCCAGCCGATCCCGTCGCCCGCGGCCTGGCCGGCCGTCTCCACCGCAAACGACGAATACAGGCACGTCAGCCTCACCGGCCGCTTCCTGCATGACCGCGAGGCACTGGTTCAGGCGGTCACCGAGGAAGGCCCCGGCTATTGGGTGCTGACGCCGCTTCAGCGCGGCGACGGCACGCTCGTCCTGGTCAATCGCGGCTTCGTGCCGTCCGAGCGGCGCGACGCATCGACGCGCCAGAGCGGCAATCCGGACGGGCAGGTCGAGATCACGGGCCTGCTCCGCATGACGGAGCCGAACGGCGGATTCTTGCGGAACAACGTGCCCCAGCACAACCGCTGGTACTCGCGGGATGTCGCCGCGATTGCGGCAGCGCGCGGCCTCGACCATGTCGCACCCTTTTTCGTCGATGCTGACGCCGGATCACAAACCACCAGCGGCCCGATCGGCGGATTGACCGTGATCAGCTTTCCCAATAACCACCTGATCTACGCGCTGACGTGGTTTGCCCTGGCTTTCATGCTGGCGGGTAAACTTTTCGTCACATTCGGCGGCGGGCTGTTCCGCCGCAAGCGCTTCGTCCACGAACCGGCCGGCTGCTCCGATGCCACCGCCCGCAGGACGGGATCAGATGCTGGAACGATCGTCGAATCTACCTGACGACGGAATGACGCATGACGCCGTCACGCTGCAATCGCCGGCGGACGCGCGCAGCGAGCTGATCGGCGTGGCGCCGACCGACGACGAGACCAACCGCAAGAACATGGCGCTGCTGATCCAGCTGCGCTGGACCGCCGTGGTCGGGCAGATCGTGACCATCGGCGGCGTGCATTTCTGGCTCGGCATTCCGCTGCCGCTGACCCGGATGAGCGCGGTGATCGGCGCGCTGGTCTTTCTCAATGTCTCGAGCCTGGTCTGGGTGCGCCATCGCGCCGCGATCACCAACAACGAGCTGCTGGTCGCCTTGATGCTCGATGTCGCCGCGCTGACGGCGCAGCTCTACCTCAGCGGCGGCGCCACCAATCCCTTCACCTCGCTGTTCCTGCTCCAGGTGACGCTGGGCGCGGTACTGCTTAATGCCCGTTCGACCTGGTCGCTGGTCGCACTGACCTGCGCGAGTTTCATCTGGCTGACCATGGCCTACCGGCCGCTCGACCTGCCGCCGAACCCGATCAGCGAGGCCTACAGTCTCACCGTAACCGGCATGCTGCTGGGCTTCGTCCTCAACGCCGTGCTGCTGGTCGTGTTCGTCACCCGGATCAACAGGAATTTGCGCGAGCGCGATGCGCATCTGGCGGCATTGCGCCAGCATGCGGCCGAGCAGGACCACATCGTCCGCATGGGCCTGCTCGCCTCCGGCGCCGCGCATGAACTCGGCACGCCGCTCGCCTCGCTGTCGGTCATCCTCAGCGACTGGCGCCGCATGCCCGATCTCGCTGCCGATCAGGAACTTGCCGAGGATCTCGCAGAGATGGAAACCTCTCTGCAACGCTGCAAGACCATCGTGACGGGCATCCTGGTGTCGGCGGGCGAAGCGCGCGGCGAAGGCTCCTCGCCGACGACGGTGACGGCCTTCGTCACCGCGCTGGTGAACGAGTGGCGCGACGCACGCTCGGCCCGCACGCTCTATTTCGTCAACACGTTCGGCGAGGACGTCGCGATCGTCTCCGACATCGCGCTGAAGCAAGTGATCTTCAACGTGCTCGACAATGCCTATGAGGTCTCGCGCGAATGGGTGGAGCTGCTGGCCGAGCGCGAGGGCGACAATCTCGTGCTGTCGATCAGCGATCGCGGCCCGGGCTTTGCGCCGGAGATGCTGGCGCAGCTGGGAAAACCCTATCACTCGAGCAAGGGCCGCGCCGGCGGCGGGCTCGGCCTGTTCCTGGTGGTGAACGTCGTGCGCAAGCTCGGCGGCAGCGTGACCGCCGAGAACCACAGGAAGCGCGGCGCCACCGTCCGCCTGACGCTGCCGCTCGCAACGCTCGCGATCGGAGGAAATTTTGACGCCTGACCGTTCGCTCATCGTCGTCGAGGACGATGCCGGCTTCGCGCGCACGCTGAAACGCTCGTTCGAGCGCCGCGGCTACGACGTCGTCCTCGCAGCTTCGATCGAAGAGGTGCGGAAGGTGCTGGAGGAGCGATCCTTTGGACACGCGGTGGTCGATCTCAAGCTCGGCGGCGCCTCGGGCCTCGCCTGCGTCGAGCTGCTGCACACGCACGATCCGGAGATGCTGATCGTGGTGCTGACCGGCTTTGCCAGCATCTCCACCGCCGTCGAGGCGATCAAGCTCGGCGCCTGCCACTACCTGGCAAAGCCGTCGAACACCGACGATATCGAAGCCGCCTTCAACAAGGCCGAAGGCAACGCCGAAGTCGCCCTCGATGCACGGCCGACCTCGATCAAGACGCTGGAATGGGAACGCATCCACCAGACGCTGATCGAGACCGATTTCAACATCTCGGAAGCGGCAAGAAGGCTGGGCATGCACCGGCGCACACTGGCAAGAAAGCTCGAGAAGCGGCCGGTGAAGTGATCAAACGTAGGGTGGGTTAGCCGTGCGGCTGCGCGAAGCGTAGTCGCTCGGCGTAACCCACCGCTTTAATTTCCGCGGAGACAGAGCGGTGGGTTACGCTTCGCTAACCCACCCTACGAAGTACGAAACTCAAAACAAAAAAGCCCGGCCAACCGGCCGGGCTTTTGATTGCTTGCGATCGACGCTGCGAGACGCTTACGCGGCCTCGTCGGCGACGGCGGTGTCGTCGCCATCGGTATCGCCGTCGGCATCCGCCTCGCCCTCGCCGTCGGCGGCTTCCGCCTTGGCGTTGGTGCGGCGCGGGCTCTTGGCGAGCTGGGCCTCGATCTCCTTGACCGCTTCGGTCTCGGTCGAGTGCTGCACAACCGCGATCTCGCGGGAGAGACGATCGAGCGCCGCTTCATAGAGCTGACGTTCAGAGTACGACTGCTCGGGCTGCGACTCGGAACGGTAGAGGTCGCGCACGACTTCCGCGATCGCGACGATGTCGCCCGAATTGATCTTTGCTTCGTATTCTTGGGCGCGGCGCGACCACATGGTGCGCTTGACGCGAGCACGGCCCTTCAACGTCTCCAGCGCCTTCTTCACCAGCGCGGGGTCGGACAGCTTGCGCATGCCGACGTTCGCAACCTTGGCGGTCGGCACGCGCAGCGTCATCTTGTCCTTGATGAAATTGATGACGAACAGCTCGAGCTTCGCACCGGCGATCTCCTGCTCCTCGATGGCCAGGATCTGGCCAACGCCGTGAGCGGGATAGACGACGAATTCGTTGGCCTTGAAGCCCTGGCGCTGGGTCACGACCTTCTTTTCCTCGACCTTCGGCGCGGGTGCAGCAGCCTTCACGGCCGGCTTCGCAGCAGCAACGGGGGCTTTGGCAGGGGCGGCAGCAACAGGAGCCTTCGGAGCAACGGGCTTGGCAGCGGAAGCCTTGGCAGCAGCAGGCTTGGCAACGGTCGCTTTCGCGGCCGGTTTGGCAGTCTTGTGAGGCATTGCGCTTCTTTTGTTCTTCGAGGACTTTGCAGCCGGTGCCTTAGTCGCGGTCCGACCCTTGGATGCGCTACGGCTGGCCGCGGCGACTTTTTTGGCCTCCTTATGGGAAGCCCTCGCTGAAGTACTCTTTTTACGCGTTTTCTGTGACACAGCCTGCGCGCGGAAACTGCCACGCCCCTGTTCGACATTTGGTTTCACGGGAACCCAACGGGGCCAACTGGGCTGACGGGGTTCAGCTTAATGTGCTCAATATAGCACATTTCCCGCAAAAATCAATGATTTAGGGGTCTTGAGGGCTGGTTTTCGGCGCTGACGAAGGTATTAGGGTTAAGTTTGGGCGAGAATTAGTCTCCCGAGCCCGGGTTCGGAGAAAAATATTTCTCGAACTTTCCTTCCTGGCCGTCGAATTCCTTCGCGTCGGGGGGTGATTCTTTCTTCTGGGTGATGTTCGGCCAGCTTTTGGCGTAGTCGGCATTGACCTGGAGCCACTTTTCGAGGCCCGGTTCCGTGTCCGGCTTGATCGCGTCGGCGGGGCATTCCGGCTCGCACACGCCGCAGTCGATGCACTCGTCAGGATGGATGACGAGCATGTTCTCGCCCTCGTAGAAACAGTCGACCGGGCAGACCTCGACGCAGTCGGTGTACTTGCACTTGATGCAGGCTTCAGTGACGACGTAAGTCATCCAACGCTCCGAAAAGCTCTTTTAAAAGTCGCGGCTTGCGTAGCGCGGATGGCCCGGCGCCGCAAGGTCGGGAACGGCCGATCATGACGGCTTTACGCGTTTGATCGACCAAGAAATGAATTCAAAGCGCAATTAATTGCGCTTCGCTTCGCTCAGCTCCTCATAGAGCACTCGGGCCGAGGCGGCATCGCCGCGGCGCTCGTTGAAAGCGGTTACTTTCAGCACGCGCACGGTGCGATCGAGCGCGATGGTGATCACGTCGCCGATCTTGATCGCATGGCCCGGCGACTTCTCGCGCGTGCCGTTGATACGAACGTGGCCGGACTCAACGAGCTCGGCCGCGGAGGTGCGCGCCTTCACCACCCGCGCGTGCCACAGCCATTTGTCGAGGCGCTGCCGCTCGGTCGTGGGATCACTCCTTGCGACCGGACAGCTGCTCTTTCAGCGCAGCAAGCTTTGCAAAGGGCGAGTTCGGATCGGCCGGACGATCGCGCTCGCGCGGGTTCGCGCTCGAGGCGTAGGGGCGCAGCGACGGCCCGCCCTGACGGTCGCGGCCCTTGTCGCGGTCACGGCCGCGATTGTCGCGGCCCTTGTCGCGATCTCCGCCGAACTTGCCCTTGTTGCGATCGCGATCCTTGTTGTCGCGATCCTTGCCTTCGAAGCGGCGGTTCTTGTCGTCGCGCCCCTCTTGGCGCGGCGCGCCTTCGCCACCTTCGCGCGGCTTGCGGAAATCCTTTGCCCCATCTCTGCGATGACCGCCGCCGTGACGATGGCGCTCATTGCGCTTCTCGCCGTCGGCTGACTGCGCGGCCTCGCCTTCGGCGGGGGCGGCGCCAGCTTCGGCACCGGCCTGCTGCGGGCGCTGATTGTGGTGACGCTGATGGCGATGCCGCTCGTGGCGCGGCTTGCGATCGTCGTGACGGCCGCCGGGACGCCAGACCTCGACGAGCTCGGGCTCGCCAGGCGCAGCGGCAGCCTCGACTGGCGCGGCGGCATCGGCGGATGCGACGGCTTCCGTTGCAGCGGCCTCGGCAGGAGCGGTTTCCGCAGCCTCGGTGGGCGCAGCAGCAGCCTCTTCCGCCGGCGGCGCGATGCCGGGGGCATCCTCGGGCGTGACGGGGGCATCCGGCGATGCTTCGAGCGCCGGCTCTTCATGCGCGGGCTCGTCGTGCTGCTCCATGCCGGGCGCGTCTTCGACGGTGACAGGCTCGGCGGCGGCTTCGATCTCGGTGTCCGCGCTTGCGGCGGCGTCATCGGTCGCGGTCGGTTCAGTCGGAGCCTCTGCGCTTGCTTCGGCAGCCGGCGTCTCCGCAGCGGCAGCCACCTGCTTCGGCGGCAGCGGCGCACGCTTCTCCATGCGATAGCCGAGCGCACGCAGCACCGAGGCGAAATCCTCGCCGGCCGAGCCGGTGAGCGAGGTCATCGCCTGCGTCACCACAAAGCTGCGGCCGTCGAACGCGCCGGCGGGCTTTTCGCCGGGCGAGTTCTCGCGCCAGGCCAGCGCCGGGCGGATCAGATCGGCAAGGCGCTCCAGAATGTCGACGCGCACCGCGCGCTCGCCGGCCTGCTTGTAGCCGAGCACGCGATAGGCATCACGCGGCAGCTGCTTGTCGACCGGGAACGAGGTGCGGCCCGAAGATGCCAGATGCTGCGCGCCTGACAGCGAGGACAGATCGACATTGTCCTGCTTCAGCGCCCACAGCAGTGCGGCCAGCGCGCGTCCGGCGGGCTTCAGCAGGCCGGGGAAATAGATGTGATAGGCGCCGAAACGGACGCCGTATTTGCGCAACACGGCGCGCGAGGGCTGGTCGAGATCCTTCAGCTCGTTGGCGATCTTCGGGCGCTCGAGCACACCGAGCGCCTCGACCAGCTGATAGGCGATGCCGCGGGCAATGCCGGTGACGTCCTCGGCCTTCGACAGCTCGAACATCGGCCCGAGCAGCTTTTCGATATGCGTCTTGAGCCAGAGCTCGAGCCGGGCCTGCACCTTCTCGCGCGGGCTACCTGTCAGGCGCTCGTCGGAGATGATGCGGATGCGCGGATGCAGCGCCTCCTCCGCGGCAGACAGGCGCGCCACGGCATCGCCGGTCCAGCGGATCGTGCCTTCCGAGGTCAGCACGAACTGATCGTCCGGCGCATTGCCCAGTTTTTCGGCGCGCGCGTTGATCTCGCCGGCGAGCACCGCTTGCGCTGCAGCCTGCAAGGCTTTCGCATCGGAGCCTGCTTCCGCCGCATCCGGTGCAAAGGTGAAGCCATCGAGGCGGCCGATGACATGGCCTTCGACGATGACTTCGCCGGTCTTGCCGATTTCAGTATTCAAGCTCGTGTTCTCCCGCAGGCGGCGCATCAATACACTGGTCCGGCGATCAACGAAACGCTCAGTCAAGCGTTCATGGAGCGCATCCGATAATTTATTTTCGACCTCCCGCGCGATCCCCTGCCAGCGTTCGGGGTCTTTCAGCCAGTCCGGGCGGTTGGCGACGAAGGTCCAGGTGCGGATCTGGGCGATCCGGGCCGACAGCGTGTCGATGTCGCCGTCGATGCGGTCGGCCTGGTCGACCTGGGCGGCGAACCAGGAATCGGGGATGCAGCCCTTCTGCATCAGGAAGCCGTACAGCGTGGTGACGAGCTCGGCATGGGCCGCCGGCGACAGTTTTCGGTAATCGGGGACCTGGCAGGCCTCCCACAGCCGTTCCACGGCCGCCTTGCCATGCGCGATATCGCGCACCTCGACGTCGCGGGCGGCGTGGTCGAGCACGCGCATGTCCTCGGCGATCGGCGCGCGCGTCAGCGCCTCATGGCCGGGCGACTGGTTCAGGGACACCTGGAGCGCGCCGAGGGAGGCGAAATCCAGCTTCGCATTGCGCCATTGCAGCATCTTCACGTTGTCGAAGGTGTGGTTCTGCAGCGCGTTGACGAGCTCGGGCTCGAACGGCCCGCAGCGGCCCGTCGTGCCAAAAGTACCGTTGCGCGTGGCGCGCCCGGCGCGGCCGGCGATCTGCGCGAATTCGGCCGGCGTCAGGCGGCGGAACTGGTAGCCGTCGAACTTGCGGTCGGAGGCAAAGGCGACGTGGTCGACGTCGAGATTGAGGCCCATGCCGACGGCGTCGGTGGCGACGAGATAGTCGACGTCGCCGTTCTGGAACATCTCCACCTGCGCATTGCGCGTGCGGGGCGAGAGCGACCCCAGCACCACGGCCGCACCGCCATGCTGGCGGCGGATCAGCTCGGCGATGGCGTAGACCTCGTCGGCCGAGAAGGCGACGATGGCGGTGCGCCGCGGCTGGCGCGTGATCTTGCGGTCGCCGGCGAATTCGAGCTGCGACAGGCGCGGCCGCGTGATCATGGACACGCCGGGCAGCAGCCGCTCGATGATCGGGCGCATCGTGGCCGCGCCCAGCAGCAGCGTCTCGTCGCGGCCGCGGCGGTTGAGGATGCGGTCGGTGAAGACGTGGCCGCGTTCGAGATCGGAGGCGATCTGGACCTCGTCGACGGCGAGGAAGGAGACGTCGAGATCGCGCGGCATCGCTTCGACGGTCGAGACCCAGTAGCGCGGGTTCTTCGGCTTGATCTTCTCCTCGCCGGTGATCAGCGCGACCGCCTCGCTGCCGACCCTGGCTGCGATCTTGTTATAGACCTCGCGCGCGAGCAGCCGCAGCGGCAGCCCGATCACGCCAGAGGGATGCGCGAGCATCCGCTCGATGGCGAGATGGGTCTTGCCGGTGTTGGTCGGCCCGAGCACTGCAGTGACGCCCGCGCCGGGTGCGCGCTCGGAGGCGAAGGGGGAGGAGGAGAAGGCCATGTCTGGGGATTAGGTAGTGGCGATTTGGGCGAATGTCAGTGCTGCTTTGGGGTGTGTTGAGGGCTGGGAGGTGTCGGCCATGTCTCCGAACGCTACGCTGCAGCCAAGCATTCCGCTGTCATGCCCCGGCCTGACCGGGCGATCCAGTATTCCAGAGACGGCACTGCTCATGCCGAGAAGCCGCGGCGTACTGGATGCCCCGGTCAAGCCGGGGCATGACGGCGGAGAATGCGGCAAGCCTCCCAAACCTCGCGCAACTGTCTCACTTTGCGACGCTTTTCCCGTTGGCTTTAAGCTTCGGAACGACTCTAGAACGAATCGCGGCCGAATCGCTGACTCCCGCTGAAGCCTGTTCCGTTCACGCCACATGTCGCGGGACTCTTATTGGTTGTGCACTAGATGGAGTTTTGCCCTGCCGCACAAGCGGCGTTTCGATGACCGGTTCCTTAAAATTGGGGACGGCGCGGAGTCGAATCAGAATCGGGCAGGAGTCAAATGGATTCCCGGGATCACGACCCCCAAACTCATTTTCGTGAAAACAACCCCATGCACAGTAGAAACGGGTGCCGCGGGAATGGCGGGGTGACGGCGGGTAAGGTGTTGGAGTCACGCTACGAATTCCCCTCGCTCGTCATTCCGGGGCGTCGCGCAGCGACGAGCCCGGAATCCATCGTGAGCCAGTCTCTGCGGCTTGATGGATTCCGGGCTCGCGCCAAGGGGCGCGCCCCGGAATGACGGCAGTGGGAGGACGGGCGCAGCCGCGCCTACTGCGTCTTGGCGACCTTTGGCGGCTGGGCTGACGTGATGAAGCTGGTCGCTTCCAGCATGGCCGGGCCGAGCGGCGTCGGCACTTTCAGCCAGAACGGGACCAGGATGCGCGTGCCCGCGACGGGGGCGAAGGCGATCTCGATGTTGCGCTGGGCGGCGAGGTATTTGATCACGGGACGGTCGGGAATGTAGCCCGCCACGGGCACGAAATAGAGCGCGCAGACCACGACCGGGCCCCTGTAGCCCTTCTCCGCCTTCACGCTCTCCATGCGCTTGAAATCGAGTTTCAGCTCGTAGCGCATGCGGCCGTCGAACACGGGTGCTGCGTTGTGGCAGGCGTCCGGCGTCACGGGGTCGCCGGTGCCGGGCACGCGCAGCAGCGAGGCCGTCATCGGATCCCAGACGCCGCGGCGATGCGCATCGGTGACGACGATGCGGTCGGCATCGACCGGCGGCTCCGGCACGATGCCGAACTCCTTCACATTGCCCTTGTCGAGCGTGATGCGGATCTCTTCGGTCTTCTTCGAGGTGGTGGTGGAAGCCTGGTAGCCGGTCGCGACCAGCGCGCCGTTGACCACCCTACCTTGCGAGGCGCCGGTGCCGGACCCGCCCGCGAACGATTTCAGCAGCCCCGTGGTGCCGCCGGAGGCCGCGGCCGCGAACACGTCGTCGCCGATGTCGATGTTCCAGGCGCCCTTGCCGACGGGAATGCCCGCCAGCGTCGCCTCATACTGCGCCTCGAGCTTGCCCTGTGCCGCGACGGGCTCCGCCCCCCACGCCACCACGAGCCCGCAAAGGGCCGCGAAGGCCAGCCGGCCGGCAGAGCGCGGACTGACTGAGCGCTGACTGACCAAGCCTTGGAGCCAAAGTCGGGGGGATGTGAGCACGAAACAATCCAATCGGGGCGCGAACGGTTGTTACTTAAGCCAAAAACCGCGGCAAACAATGTGTCCGGGCGCGGAGGCATGCGGAACTCTATTTGATACTTCGGGGGTGAATACGCCCTTTATGTGATGGTAAGGCACTTCAATCATTGCCGTTTTGGTGATCGGGGGTGTGTCAGGGACGCGCACCTCGCCCCGCCCACTCCGCCGTCATGCCCCGGCTTGACCGGGGCATCCAGTACGCCGTAGCCCCTCGGCTCCAGCCGCTCCGCCGCGGAGTACTGGATCGCCCGGTCAAGCCGGGCGATGACACCTGTTGTGGGGGATGCCGCGGAGCATGAATCCCAGCCCAAAACCTTGACTGCCCGTCCCTTCCCCCCTATACGTCCGCCCGCTCCCTGCAAGGACACAGAATTAGCCCCCGTGGCGCCCAGAATGGCGGCCGCAAATCGTTTGGGGGACAGAAGAGGATTTCTACCATGTCTCGCCGCTGCGAACTGACGGCCAAGGGCCCCCTCGTCGGCCACAAGGTCAGCCACTCCAATATCAAGACCAAGCGCCGCTTCCTGCCGAACCTCGTCAACGTGACGTTCATCAGCGAAGCGCTCGGCCGCAACGTGCGCCTGCGCGTCTCCACCAACGCGGTCAAGAGCGTCGACCACAATGGCGGCCTCGACCCCTTCCTGCTCAAGGCCAAGGCCGACGTCCTGTCGCCGCGCGCCCTCGAGCTGAAGCGCGCCATCCAGAAGAAGGTCGGCCCGACGGCCGCGCCGGCGAAGAAGGCCAGCTAATCCAATTTTGAAATCGGGCGGGGGCTAAGTTGCGTCGCGTGGCGTAGTCTTAGCCAGTAGAGTTTTGCGTCGCGGCCGGATCGAAAGATCCGGCCGTTTTTGTTTTCTTTGGGGAGGGCGCTAGGCACTCTCCGCTTGCACAAACCTGTGTTTAATCGTCTCGCTCTAAAAGTTATACCGCACCAACTCGCTCGAAAAGGTTGTATCCGTCCTTATTGCTCGTTTTTCATTTTATGAGCTGAGGATTGCGTCGATGTCAGCTTCGTTTTCGGAAGTGACCAAACGACTCTTGGCCGGCCAAAGCGTGGCTTGGCAGAAATTCGGCGACCACAAAGCAGGGAGTATAAAGCTAGAAAGGCCTGAACAGCGCCGCCTGCTTGAATTCTTATTAAGCGCCGACACTGACAAGGTTGCTAGCGGTGACGAAAGTCTTTTCACCAGCCTGGTCACGGTGTGGGAGAACAAAAAGCACGATCCGGCGAATGTGGCGGCGGCGGCGCCAACCTCATCCGACCACAAGTCTTGGCGTCTCACACGCGTTGAAGCTTCTGGCTTCGGCGGTCTTACTATTTTTGGTGGCAAGCCTTTCGATCTATATGTCGGCGGACACAATTGGTGCCTAGAAGGTCAAAATGGATCCGGCAAAACATCGCTGGTTAGCGCAATTCTGTGGGCACTGACGGGCTATCGCATTCGAGAACACGAAGGGCCCGTGCTCGAACAAGGATTGCGCGAAGACGTTGAAGGCGAGGACGGGAAACGGATTGGGACGTGGCCTCCTCTAGCGGCTTATCCGACCAAAGTTGCCGACCTGCAGAAATCTGCCGATGTTTCGGTTCGCCTAACCTTCGCTTCCAACGACAACAGCACCGTAACCGCTTTTCGTCGGATCGTTAGCCCGCCCCAAGGAGATCCAACATCAGAAGAACAAATCGATCCTGCGATTATTGATGCGCTTCGACTCGCCGAAATCGGCATACTTATGCCAGCACGCATCACCAAAATCGGCTTCGGTAAAAGCAGCCTAACTCTATATGAGGCCGTTAAACAGCTTACTGGCCTCGACCGACTATCTGACATCGCAGACGGCTGCGCGGCATTAGGGGCCGCCAACCGAAAATTTATGAAATACGCAAAAGATAATCGCATCGATCTGCACGAAAATCGGTTCTATGAAAACATCGACAAGGCAAAGCAACTCGCAGACGAGTTCGATTTTGCGTTGCCGTCTCCTTTGACGCTCGAGGAGGGAATAGATGTTTTACTCAAAGATTCGGCGCGATTGGCGTCCGAAGCTGCGGGCAAACATCTTGAGACGTTGAAAAGCGAGATATCACCGAAGGTAGATATCAACACCTCTCAAGGACGCGCCACCGTCAAGACAGCCGTTTCCAACGCTCGCGGGCTGGTCACCCAGGGGACCAAAGCAATTCCCTTGTTTCGAATATGGAAGGCTCTAACGAGCGCCCTTAGCGATCCCAATTTCTCTAAATTTGTCGATGCTATTCCTGCGGCAAGGGCCAGCCTTGACCAAGCTCTAGGCTGGCACGACCGCCAGGCTGCGGACGGCAAACTGCGTTTGAAAGCTATAGCAGCCCAGAGCTTTTTAACTGGGCGCTCGGGTGACGCCGAGTGCCCTCTCTGCGAGTCTCCGCTCGATGACGAAAGCAAGAAAGCGTTAGCTCGCGAACTTGAAGAGCTAAAGACGAATTCTGACGCGGCCGAGCGCAAGTTGGGTGATGCATGCCTAAACATCCAAGAAGCTACTGCCGCCTTTCTGCCGACGGAGCTGTCCACTTCGCGCGGCACCATCGATCAAATGAATCCGAGCGACTCGTATTCAAAGGCTATGCACGACGCATTTACATTCGACAGCTCGTTCTCAAGCGTTCTCGTGGGTCTTACAACGTCTGTCGGCACGACGATTTCCGAGCAATGCAAGAGCCTTCCCGTCTTCGCCTACCCGGACTTCAAAGCCCCCGATGGTGAACCGGAGGCGGCGATTAAATTGAGACGAGAACTCCACCTGTTAGAGCGGCTCATCGCACTTGTCCAATGGTGGGAAGTGAACCGACCGAAATTCTTGGAAGCTTGGATCAGTCTAATTGGCAAGCAATTGGAGGACGGCTCGTTTCCAAGAGGAAGCGTCGAGGGAAAGCTCCATGAATTAGAGCAAGCATTGAACCACGCGCGCCCCCTAGATGATCTATCCAAAAACTTGACTAGCGCAGCCGACGCAGCAGGGACTTGGTTAAACATTCAAAGAGTCCAACAAGCCCGAGAAGCAATCCGCGATGCATTAGAGCCACTAAAGAACCTGAGAACCCTCGTTGCAACTGAGACCACGAGTTCAATTGCGGCACTATCTCAGACAATAAATTCAATATGCGAGCGAGTCGTTCTGAGGGAGCGCTTAGCCTATCAGGAGACGACGATCAGCAGAAAGGAAGTAAGTGTAAGCGGCAGCTTTAGTCCTGGCATGCGGATTGACGCAGCCCTGGTTGCGAACACGTCATGGCTGCGGGCTATTTTGTGGTCTTTCATTCTCGCCTTACGAGAGGAAACACTTCGGGCGCTAGGACGGAATCCACTTCCAATTGTAGTCCTTGATGATCCACAGGCAACTTTCGACCCGCGCAATAAGCGAAGATGGGCACAAGAGCTTGTGCGCAGCGCGAATTTGGCTGAATCTGAGTTGCTCCACTCGCAGCTTGTCGTGACAACGCCCGAACGCAGCTTCTATCAAATGCTGGTGGACCATGAAAAATTCAGAGCGCAACAGGGATTAATTGGAGCTGTAAACAAAGTTTCTGGGGTGGCTACCGTCGCCAATGGCGGCGAGCTTCGTCGAATTTACGACGATGCAAAAACCAACAATGACGATGCAAAAGCACGGGACTACATACGAAAGGTACGCATCTATTGTGAGGACCTAATCAAGTTCATGCTTCGAGGCATTAACAGCCAAGTGCCCGACTTAACGCTCAGCCAACTGAAGGAAGAACTCAAGAGACTACGCCAAGATCACGTTGCTCCATTTGATCGAAGGCCGTTCGAAGCACTCATCAATGCCCTCACTGAGAGCCATAAGGCTATTCAATACATAAACGATCCCCATCATAAGGACGATGAGAGTTTCGGCGTCGCAGAAGCTGACATTGTTCGAGAGTACTGGGATAAAACACTACTCGACAGAATACATACCGCATTCGGCGTGTTCGACACGTTTGAGCGATACACCGGCGAGCCCCGAACGTTCCCTTGGGCAAAGAATGTCATAGACTTTCCACCGGGCTACAAAGATCGCGTCAAACAATGCGTCATGCGTCAGACTGGCGTCGCAGCGGCCGCAAAAACAGACGGGCGCGTGGGAGATGGCATCATCACTGTAACCGAATGGACTACAGGCGAGGAAGTCAGGCTACCCAATCATGACGTATTCCAACTTGCCGCTGGCACTCTTGATCCCGTCGCAAGCATTGGAGATCTGATTATTGTAAGTAACTACGCAAAGGTGAACGCCCGAAACCTAGTGACCGCCGCGTCCGGAAACACCTTGTTAGCTCGCCGCCTAAATCGACCCGAGAACCACGCCGAAATTGCTGTTCTGACGGGGCAAGCCGTCGACCCCTATTCTATCCCTGAGCCAATAATCGTGCCACCCGACACCGGCTTCCGAAAGATCGTAGGCACCCTATTTACGTCGCATCTTTTGCCGCTCCCGCCCGCCGACACCGATAAGGAATTCCTGGAAATCCCGGATCTGGACATCCTAAGCCGGACGCTGAAGGATTCGCGTCTCTTCAAAGTTGAAGGTCGCTCCGCTGAGCCCGTCGCACTGGACGGACAATTCCTCATGACGAATAGTAAGTCGATCAAGGCAAATGAGATAACGACGCTAGATGGGAGACTCATTGTCGCCATCGACGAGGATGGCGCGCGCTACTTCAAGCGGTTGCGCTGTCATGGCGCTCTAATGGTCTTGGAAAGCCTAAATCCCGATGGACTGACACCCGCTGAATTACTCAGTTTGGATGGATCACATTCATTCCCGAGGTTAATGGAAGCACTCGAAGTTGTGGGCATCCTCTTCGAGTTACCAAACAACTAATTCACGCTCGATTGGCATTTTTCGCAAGGCAGAACAAAATGGCCGGCGACGATGAACACAAAGTCCTCTCATTTCCGGAAGCTCTTGCCTTATCCGACAATATTGAGCGCTCGGTGCTGATCGGCAACGGCTTCTCATACACCTATTTCAATTACGCTAACCTTCTTAAGAATGCGGGGCTCGAGACGAATGAATGTCTATTGAGCTTATTCGAAGCCCTCAAAACAGTGGACTTTGAATATGTAGTAAAAACCCTAGAAGACGCCGCGCTAGTCGAGGAGAAATACAACAAAGCTGCGCGAGCCCATGCATTGCGCAAAGAAGCTCAGAAGCTTCGACGCGCTTTGGTCCACGCGATACGCGCTGTTCATCCGAACTTCCACACAGAGGTGGCAGGTCTCGGACCTGCCTTTGAATTTATAGACCATTTCTCCAACTTGTTCACATTGAACTATGATTTCTTACTTCATTGGGTTCGGCTACAGGACACGGACTCATTCACTGATGGATTTGGTCTCGGCGAGGATGATGGGGAGTTTCGAGGCCCTTTTTGCGAAGAGGCATGGTGCAACGTATATAACGTCCACGGTGGACTTCATTTATTCTCTGATGCAGATGGAGCCGTACGCAAACGCATTGGAGAACCAGCAATAGTCGAGGCTATTGGCAAAACCATAGTCGAGGGTAAGAGACTGCCGCTCTACGTGGCTGAGGGAACTTCATCGCAGAAGCTCGCAAAGATATTTGGTTCTCCTTACTTACGGCACTGCTACGAACAAATCAGATTGTGCGAAGGCGCGTTTTTTGTTTTTGGCCACTCGGCAGACAGAAACGATGAGCACATCTACCTGCAGATTTTCCGATCCGGCATGAATCATCTATACTTTTGCGTCCACAATCCGACGGCCCCCAAGCTTGCCCAACTGAATGCAGAACTTGTTCGCTACCGAGCGCTTTCGGAGTCCGACGTGGGCTTCACTTTTGTAGACTCAGCTTCTGCCAACGCATGGGGCGTATGAACTTGCTCTTTGATACTGCACTTCACGAAGGAGATGTGTGAACATACCTCTTCGCGATTAAGAGAGATTTCGCGACACTCTCACCTCCACTTTCCCTATGCTCGCCCCGGCAGCATCGCCGGGATGGGCATACCGTAGAGCACGAGCACACGACCGAACCCAGTCGGCACAGTGACGGCACCCGTAAACACCACCCCCTCGCCCGTTAACCGTCCGTTAACCAACGCAGCCTAGCCTGCGGCAATCGTCCAGCCATCATTAGCTCGAAATGCCTTCCCGGTTTGCTCCAGGAGAAGCGCCGATGTGCGTTGCGTTGTTGACGTATGCCGATCTCAGTGCCCGGCTCAATATCTCGCGCGAGGCCGCTCGTGCCCTGGCGAGACGTCGCCGTTTGCCGCGCTCGCGGTCGGAGGACGGCAAGGCGCTCGTGAGCGTCGATCTCTCCGAACTCCGCTACACGCCCCGCCCGCGGCGGGCCCGCCGGGCGGCCCCCCTCGATGCCTCCCTGGCAAAAGTCGAGACATTGGAGCCATTTCCGTTCCGACGAGATCGGAACGGGGCTCCAGATTCCTGTTCTGACGCGTTTTCCTTGCGCGAACCGGTACCCACTTCGCTCGAAAACGCTATGGGGACCGAAGCATTCAAGGCGGAGATCGCGCGGCTCGAAGACGTCGCCGCCGCCTACAGGGCAGTGTTTGAGCGCGAGCGCGAGCGCGCCGATCGCCTGGCCGTCGAGCTGCTGCAGGCGGCCGCCGAGACGGCGGCAGCCAATGCGTGGGCGGCACGACTGGAAGACGAAGTGGCGGACTTACGGACCGGTCGCCAGGCTGGCGGCGCGACCGCCGGACAAGCCGCGCGTCGATTGGGACATCTGGCCGCGGCCATCGTGGGCGCAGACCGCGCGGCTCGCAGATAGCACTCGAACCCTTCTCCATCCCGGCCTGCCGGAGCAATCGCGAGGACAGAATGACTGGCATGACCGATATTCACGAGATGAAGGCGCGCATTGTCGTGTTCGGAGTCGGCGGCGCCGGCGGCAATGCCGTCAACAACATGATCACATCCGGGCTGCAGGGGGTCGACTTCGTCGTCGCCAATACCGACGCGCAGGCGCTTGCGATGTCGAAGGCGCCGCGCCTGATCCAGCTGGGCACACAGGTGACCGCAGGCCTCGGCGCCGGATCGCAGCCCGAATTGGGGCGCGCCGCAGCCGAGGAGGTCATCGATACGATCCGCGATCAGTTGACCGGCGCGCACATGGTATTCGTGACCGCCGGCATGGGCGGCGGCACCGGCACCGGGGCCGCACCCATCATCGCCAGGACCGCGCGCGAGCTCGGCATCCTCACGATCGGCGTGGTCACCAAGCCATTCTATTTCGAGGGCCAGCGCCGCATGCGCTTTGCCGAAGCCGGCATCGAGGAACTGCTGAAGACGGTCGACACCCTGCTGATCATCCCGAACCAGAACCTGTTCCGGGTGGCCAGCGCAAAGACCACGTTCGCCGATGCCTTTGCCCTCGCCGACCAGGTGCTCTATTCGGGCGTGGCCTGCATCAGCGACCTCATCGTCAAGGAAGGCCTGATCAATCTCGATTTTGCCGACGTTCTCTCCGTGATGCGGGAGAAGGGCAAGGCCATGATGGGACGGGGCGAGGCTTCCGGCGAGAAGCGCGTGCTCGCCGCCGCCGTGGCGGCCATTTCCAATCCGTTGATCGAGAACCCCTCGATCAAGCGCGCCAGCGGCCTCATCATCTCCATCACCGGCGGCAAGGATCTCATGCTGTACGAAGTCGACGAAGCCGCGACCCGCATTCGCGACGAGGCCGACCCGGACGCCAACATCATCGTCGGCGCCTCGTTCGACGAAAGCCTCGAAGGCATCGTCCGCGTCTCGGTGGTGGCGACCGGGATCGACAATGTCGACCCGGCGCAGCTGGCGGCGCCGGTGGAAACCGCACTCACGCAGCTCGCCGGCAGGCTGCGCGACGACAGCCGCCGCATCGCCGATCGCATCGAGCAGCGCAGTGCGCCGCTTCCGCAGGTGGAAAGCCCGCCGCTCCGCCCGGCGGCCGGCCGACCCGCAGTGCAACCGGCAAGGCCCGATCCGGAATATGCCCGCCGCGCGGCGCCTCAGCCGCTCGATCCTTACGGCCGCACCTCTCCGCGCAATATAGCCGACGAAGACCTTCTCGACATCCCGGCCTTCCTGCGCCGCTCCGCGAACTGAGCGGTCGCGGGGGGTTATCTGTCTACCGTGGGGGCAATCGCTCGAGCGCGATGCCCCCACATCGTCATGGCCGGGCATAGCCGTCTGAAGGACGGCGTCGCTACGCTCGCCTATGTCCCGGCCATCCACGACCTTTCCCACGGCACGAAGAACGTGGATGCCCGGGACAAGCCCGGGCATGACGAGTTTGTGGCCCCGGCTGTGCCGAACCACTGTGATACGAGGCTCTGATATCTCGCCGCGAAACGCGACCTCATCCTGAGGGCCCGCCGTAGGCGGGCGTCTCGAAGGATGGCCGCAGGCTAGCTTCCGATCTGCGCGGCGCGCCGATCGTTCACGCTGCCGTGCTGCGCGGGGTCTCCGCCGTTTCCCTTTTTTCCGGCTCCTTGTCGCGAGACAGCCATGCCGGGAAGCGAAGCAGGCGATCGTTGCCGTCTTTTGGCGGCTCGATGGGCGGTGCTTCATTGGCCGAACGCGGGAGGTCCAGCACGGCCTGCCCTGCCCGCACCGCATCCGCGCGCTGATCCAGTTCGCGCATCAGGGGATCGAGCACGCTGTCGATTTCGGTCGCCACCGACACGATGAAACTGTTGAGCTCGCGAGCCTCGGGCACAACGGCCGAGGCCGACTCGATCGCCCTGGAGAGACCATCGACGACGGGTGCGAACGCGCCGGCGGCTTGCTTGATTCGCGTTCTTATCGCTTCGATCTCGGCCAAGACGCGATCACGCTCCCGCCTGGTCTTCTCTTCCGAAAGGCGGGCTTCGATTTCGGCGATCTGAGCCGTGAGAGTCGTGGCTTCGGATGCGAGTGCATCGCGGCGCAGGCGCGCACGATCGAGATCGCGACTGAGATTGTCCACTAGATCGTCCTTCCCGAACATGGCTTTGCTCCGTAGGACAGCCGTAACGCGAACCGCCGGCCCGATCAGCGCATGAAAGGCTGGATCGGCTAAAACAGGCATCAATTTCGGTCGCGTCATATGGGCCGACATGGTGACCCCCACCGTCCTCATTAGGCGACGACATGGTTAACAGGTGGTTAATGTCAACAGATGATGGAGCAATGAGGCACCATGCCGCCGACGCCGACTTCGTCTCCTCGCTGCCATCCATTTTCGCTATACTCGTCCCGGTAGCATCACCGGGAGGGGCATACCGTGGAGCACGACGACCAGCACAAACCCAAAACCGAGCCGAAAAACCTCGTCATCTGCTGCGACGGCACCGGCAACGAGATCTCGGAGAACATCTCCAACGTCCTGAAGCTCTATCGCTGCCTGCGCAAGACCGACAAGACGAAGCCGCGGCAGATGGTGTTTTACGATCCGGGCGTCGGCACGGTGACGGAGCCTTCGACGTGGCACCGGCTCAAGGCCAACGTCAATCTGGTGCTGGGGCTCGCCACCGGCTACGGGCTCGATGACAACGTGCTGTCAGCCTATTGCTTCCTGGTCGAGCACTACGCGCCGGGCGACCGCATCTATCTGTTCGGCTTCTCGCGCGGCGCCTATACCGTGCGGGTGCTGGCGGGGTTGATCCACAAAATTGGTCTGATCTCGCCGGAGCAGGCGAACCTCGCAGGAAGCGGCCTCGTCGCCTACAAGCAATATTCCGGCACCGGGCGCGGCAACGACATCGAGGACCTCAAGGATGTCGCCTTCGACGAGAGCGGGCCGCTGCCGAAGGACGAGTTCGACCTTGCGGCGCAATTCGCGCGCATCACCTCGACGCGCTGGCCGACCATCCACTTCATCGGCGTGTGGGACACGGTGGCGAGCGTGATCGTGCCGCGGCGCGACAATTTCTTCTTCGTGTTCAGCCTGGAGGAGCTCGCCTTCACGCTGCGCAATCCGAGCGTCAAAATCTTCCGGCAGGCGATCGCGATCGACGAGCGGCGCTGCATGTTCCGCCTCAAGGCTTACAAGGAGCCGCAGGAATATTGGAGTAACCGCTATGTGCCCGACGAGAAGAAGGTGCCGCAGGACATTTTGCAGGTGTGGTTCGCCGGCGTGCATTGCGACGTCGGCGGCGGCTATCCGGAAATCGAGAGCGGCGAGTCCAAATATCCGCTGATCTGGATGATCGAGGAAGCGGCGAAGGCCGGGCTGAACTTCAACCCGCGCACCGTGAACCAGCTCGCCTGGGGCATCCAGCGCAAGAACTCGCCGTTCCAGTATGTCGAGCCTGCCTACACCGGCAAGGTGGGCGAGCTGCACAATTCGATGACGGCGCTCTGGCGCGTGCTGGAATTTGTGCCGAAGAGCGCAAAGTACAAGGAATGGCCGGAGCGGAAGGTTTTTCTGGGCTTCTACATCCCCGATTGCGAGCCGCGCGTGATCCCCGAAGGCGCCCATGTGCACGAGAGCGTGCTGAAGCGGATGGCGGTGGAGCCGGGCTACCGGCCGGTGAACCTGCCGAAGGATTATGTGACCGTGCCGATGCCGGTGAGGCCGCATGCGGAGGTGGCGGAGACGCCGGAGACGGAGCGAGTGTGAGGTGCCGCCCGAAACTCGTCATGGGAGGCGGGAGCGCGCCGCACGTTCAGCTGTCCTCCCTGCGAAAGCAGGGACCCATAACCACAGGCAGCGGTTTGACGCGGACCAGTGGCTCGGTGCGCCCACCACCCACAACCGACAGATCACGCGGTATGGGTCCCTGCGCCCCGTGCGCAATTGCGCACTAGGCAGGGACGACGGCGGAGATGGAGGCGGCCCCACCCCGCTACCGGCGCTTTCTGCGTTCGCTGCTACTTTTCATTAAAATTCTCAGGCCGCCCTTAGTCGGATCGCATCAACTCTTTTCCATCATGCCGCTCAAGACCACCCGCGCCGTCCGCGGAATTGGAGGAGAGTGCCAATGCATCCGCGCCGACATGCCCGCGTGAAGCCTTCCGGGCTAGTGTCCCGCCAGGCCAAGATCATAACCGACCCGCGCGCGCCGGTGATCCCCTGCACGCTGATCGACTACTCGCCCGGCGGCGCCTGCGTCGATCTCGGCGGGCAGGTGAATATCCCCGACAGGTTCGAGCTGCTCCACGTCAACACCAAGAAGCGCTGCCGCATCGCCTGGAAGCGCGGCTCGCGGATCGGCGTGGTGTTTTAGGGAGACGGCTTGCTTACCCTCCCCTGGAGGGTCAGAAAGCTACGCCCGCATCCTGGCTTTCGTGCCGGCGACGATCTGCATGGCGACGCCGGCGATCCAGCCGAACAAAGCGAGCCAGGTCCACGCCAGGTGCGGCTCGAGGCGGAGCACGATGACGCCGACGGAGGCGAGCGCGGTCAGCGTGGCGCAGAGCGTGCCCGCGGCGCTCAGGAATTCCGCGGCGTCGATGGCGCTGTGGGCGTCGTCGAAGGGCAGCTGCGGCGTGTCGATGCCGAGATAGAAGCCGACGAAGCCGAGCAGCATCATCAGCAGCAGGAAGCCCTGCGTGGTCAGCGGGGCGATCGAAGATCCCACATAGGCGCCGACGAACAGCCCGCACGCCGCGCCTGCCATCGCGAGGCCCACGCGCTCGAACACGTGGGCAGTCTTGCGAACACGAAACCGCATGGCGGGCCTCCCTGAGGAGTTGGGTGCGCGGGAGGGTAGGCCAGTTTTGCGGTGCGTGGAAGGTGAGGAGAGTTACGGATGCGTGAGGGCGCGGGATAGTGAGGGCACGATGGCCCGCGCTGCCCCCACCGCTGTCGTCCCGGACAAGCGAAGCGCAGATCCGGGATCCATCACCACAGGGAGAGATTTGGCGAAGACTTTAAGTTGTGCAGTGGCAACTCATACCGCGCATCATCGTGAGATCACGCGGTATAGGTCCCTGCGCCCCGTGCGCAATTGCGCACTAGGCAGGGACGACAGTTGTAATTGCAGCGCCCGCTCGCGCCCTACCTTGCCCCGAACGTGGTCTTGCCGAACAGCGCCTTTTGCGTCGACGGCTGCGAGCGCCAGTATTGCGGCGGGGCTTCGACTTCGCCGCCGAGTTCGGCCGCGGCGTGCCAGCCCCAGCGGGGATCGTAGAGCAAGCTGCGGCCGAGCGCGACCATGTCGGCCTTGCCGGATGCCACGATCTCCTCGGCGTGTTTGGCTTCGGTGATCAGGCCGACGGCGATGGTGGGCAATCCGGTCTCGCGCTTGATGGCCTCGGCAAACTGCACCTGATAGCCGGGGCCGAGCGGGATCTTCTGCAGCGGCGAGACGCCGCCGGAGGAGGCATCGATCCAGTCGACGCCGCGCGCCTTCAGCGCGTTTGCGAATACGATGGTCTGCGCCAGGTCCCAGCCGCCCTCGACCCAGTCGGTCGACGACACCCGCATGCCGACCGGCTTGTCGTGCGGAAACACGCTGCGCACCGCGTCGTAGATCTCGAGCGGGAAGCGCATGCGGTTTTCGAGCGAGCCGCCATATTCGTCGGTGCGCTTGTTCGAGATCGGCGAGAGGAACTGATGCATGAGATAGCCGTGCGCGCCGTGCAGCTCGATCGCGTCGATGCCGAGCCGGGCAGCGCGCTTGGCGCTGTCGACGAAGGCGTCGCGGATGCGCTTCAGGCCGGCGGCATCGAGCGCCAGCGGCGCGGCCTCGCCCTCCTTGTGCGGCAACGCCGACGGCGCCACCGTCTGCCAGCCGCCTTCACTCTGCGGAATGAGCTGACCACCGTCCCAGGGCCGCGCGCTGGAGGCCTTGCGGCCGGCATGGGCGAGCTGCATCGCGATGGCCGTCGAGGAATGCTTGCGCACGGAGGAAAGGATCTGCTTCAGCGCGGCTTCGCAGGCGTCGCTGTAGAGCCCGAGACAGCCCGGCGTGATGCGGCCGATCGCCTCCACATGGGTCGCCTCGATGCAGAACATCGACGCGCCCGACAGCGCGAGATTGTTGATGTGGGTGAAGTGCCAGTCGGTGGCGACGCCGTCGTCGGCCGAATACTGGCACATCGGCGAGACGATGACGCGGTTCTTCAGCGTCAGGCCGCGCAGCTTGATCGGGGAAAACAGGGCGCTCATGCGGGGAGTTCCGGGGGATGGAGGAATGGAAGCGATTGCATGAAGTTTAGTAGCCCTACGGCGAATTGCCAGCTGCGCGGCGGACATGCCCGCCCGCGGCGCCATGCATTGCGCGCGTCATATGATCACAAGGCGGAGATAACCCTCGGCCGCTTGCCAGGAACTCCGCTGTCATCCCGGGGCACGCGAAGCGCGAGCCCGGGACGACGATCGAATTCGGGGCCCCTACTCCAGCTCCTCGAACCTGCCCGGCACGGGCTTGCCCATACGGATGCGGCCGTCGGGCAACAGTTCGCCGTCGGCTTCGGCCGAGAACTGGATCGTGTTGCCGCCGCCGTCGCGCTTGCTGACCTTGCCGAGCGACCCGAGCTTGTCGGCAAGCGCGGTGTCGTCGAGCACGAACACGCGGTACTCGGTGAGGTGAAAACGGCGCGGCGCCTGCCATGTCAGCGCGGGCACGGATGTGCGCATGTCGCCGTCGGTCTTGATGTCGACGCTGCGGCCGGTCACGTCGCGGAACAGATCCGGCCCGGCGACCAGCCGCGCGCGGCCGCCCTCGATGGCGTAGAGATTCAGAGTGACGATATGGCGCTCGCTGCGGAACGAGACCGCGACGGTGCGCGAATCCTGCGACCAGGCGGCGTGGAAGGCATCCGGCGCCGAGTCTAGAATGTTGTCGTCGTCGACATTGTCGAGCGTCATCAGCCGGCGATGGCCGGGCTCAGCCATCAGGTAGATGCGAAAGCCTTCGCTCCCGGACTCGCGGCCGCCATGGGCTGCGACGGACAGCTTCCCATTCGGCGCACGGCCGCCCTGGATGATGGCGTATTCGTTCTTTCCATACCGATGCTCGGCCGTGGCAAAGGCCGGCGAGGATGCAGCGAGCGTGAGGACAAGGGCGAGGATGGCGCGGCGGAGGGGCATGACGGTTTGTCGGAGAAGGGCGGGCGGACGTTCACTCCACCAGCGTGAACTGCAGCAGCAGCGTGCGCTGGAGCATCGAGAAATTGTCATCCGACACCAGCGTCAGAACGGTCTCGCCCTCGGGCGTGACGTGGGCGTCGATGCCTTCCATGTTGTCGACCTCGTGGCCGAGATCGGCGGCGAACAGCGCAGGGCCGTCGACCAGCGCGTTGGGCGCGATGGATCTCAGGGGGATCGACCGGATGCGGATATTGATGCCGGTGAACCAGGAGAATTTGCGTTCGAGGATGAGAAGCTCGCCGGACGGCAGCAGCACGGCATCGCTGATGTCGAATTTTTCGGTGCGGCGGACGCTGAACTGGCCGGGCGACGGACCGCCGACCAGGAACGCGACCAGATTGCCGTCGGCATCCAGCCCGCGCTCGGAGAAGGCGATCAGGGTGCCTGCCAGCGGCTGGCCTTTCGGCACGACGACCATCGCTTCGAGCCCCTTGTTGGAGGGCAGCTTGCGCACGGCGGGCGGCGTCGGCAACACCTCGCCGCGGGCGCGCGTGCCGCCTTTCGCGAAATCGAAGCGCAGGACCTGGTTGACGCGTTCGAGCCCGACGTAAACGACATTGCCGTCGCGCGCGAGCGACTCGGTGTCGTACCAGAACCGCTTCTCCGTGATCGGCCGGCCCTCGGAATTGAGCATCGGGGACGCCTCGACATCGTCGAGCCCTATCATCTTGCCGCCGGAATAGCGGATGCTGCCGGTGAACCAGCCGCCCTGGTCGGAGATCGCGAGGAAGCGCTCGCCCTTCGCATCGAGCCGGATGCCGGACAGGCCGCCGAAGCCGCGATAGGGCGAGGTCAGCACCAGGCCGCTGCGATATTGCAGCTGACCGAAGCGCACGCGCGAGCGGTCGCGCGGCTCGAAATTGGGAATCGGCCGCGCGTTCACCTCGACGCTGACCGGCTCGGTGACGGCGTGCTCGATCTGCGCGGTGCGCGGCGGCGGCTCGGTCGTCGGCTGCGCCTGCGCCAGTCGGGAGAGTGCGAGAGTGGAAAATCCCGCCGCCGCGTGGCCAAGAAAGCTGCGGCGGGACGATTGCGCGCTCACGAATGCAATTTGCGTCGCGGGCGACCGGCCTGATGCGTGGGCGCGGTGTTGGTCTCGCTGAACAGCTCGGCGAGCTTCTCGGTGATGGCACCGCCGAGCTCTTCGGCATCCACGATCGTCACCGCGCGGCGATAGTAGCGCGTCACGTCATGGCCGATGCCGATCGCGATCAGCTCGACCGGCGAGCGGGTCTCGATCTCCTCGATGATGTGGCGCAGGTGCCGCTCGAGATAGTTGCCGGGATTGACCGACAGCGTGGAATCGTCGACCGGCGCACCGTCGGAGATCATCATCAGGATCTTGCGCTGCTCGGGCCGGCCGAGCAGGCGCTTGTGCGCCCAATCCAGCGCCTCGCCGTCGATGTTCTCCTTCAGCAGACCCTCGCGCATCATCAGGCCGAGATTCTTCCGCGCGCGGCGCCAGGGGGCGTCGGCGGACTTGTAGATGATGTGACGGAGATCGTTGAGGCGGCCGGGATTGGCCGGCTTGCCGGCGGCAAGCCACGCCTCGCGCGATTGCCCGCCCTTCCAGGCGCGCGTGGTGAAGCCGAGGATCTCGACCTTGACGCCGCAACGCTCCAGCGTGCGCGCCAGGATGTCGGCGCAGGTCGCGGCGACCGTGATCGGGCGGCCGCGCATCGAGCCGGAATTGTCGAGCAGCAGCGTCACCACGGTGTCGCGGAACGTCGCCTCCTTCTCGTGCATGAAGGACAGCGGGTGATAGGGATCGGTCACCACGCGGGACAGCCGTGCGGGATCCAGAATGCCCTCTTCGAGATCGAAGTCCCAGGCGCGGTTCTGCTGCGCCATCAAGCGCCTCTGAAGGCGGTTGGCGAGGCGGGCGACGATGCCCTGCAGATGCGCGAGCTGCTTGTCGAGATAGGCGCGCAGGCGCTCCAGCTCGTCATGGTCGCAGAGGTCTTCGGCCGCGATGACCTCGTCGAATTTCGGCGCGAAGGCATGATATTCCGGCCCGCGCGGCTCGTTCTTGCCGTGCGCGTTCGGACGCGTCGCCTCGCCCGGCGTCTCGTCGTCGCCGAGCTCGCCGTCGTCGAACGTGTCGGAGGTCGAGGCCTGCGCGCTTTCCATCGCGCTCTCGCTCATCTCTTCGCTGGAGGCCTGCGCCTGGTCGGCGCTCATCTCCTGCGCGGCGTCGGAATCGGGCGAGCCTTCGGCGCCGGACTGGTCGTTGTCGCCGTCGCGGTTTTCCTCGTCGTCATCGTTGTCTTCGCTGTCGGCGCTGCGCTCGTCGCCGAGTTCGAGCGCGGTCAGCAGGTCATGCACGGCGTCGCCGAACCTGGTCTGGTCCTCGACCAGGCCATCGAGCCGGTCGAGCCGCTTGCCGATCTTGTCCTCGAGAATGGGCCGCCAGAGATCGACCATCTTCTTCGCCGCCGTGGGCGGCGCCATGCCGGTCAGGCGCTCGCGCACCAGCATCGCCAGCGCATCCGCCAGCGGCGCATCGGCACGGTCGGTGATTTCGTCGAACTTGCCGCGATGGAAATGATCGTCGAGCATCGCGCTGAGGTTTTTCGCAACGCCCGCCATGCGGCGCGCGCCGATCGCCTCGACGCGGGCCTGCTCGACCGCCTCGAACACGCCGCGCGCCTGCGGATTGCCGGGCATCAGCTTGCGATGCAGCTTTGCATCGTGACAGGCGATCTTGAGCGCGATGGAGTCGGCGTGGCCGCGCACGATCGCAGCGTCACGCTTGGTCATCTTGCGCGCGGGCTCGGGCAGCCGCGCTTTGCCCGGCGCCAGACCAGGGCGCTCGGCAGCAAAACTGACCTCGAGCTCCGGCGACTTCGCGATCGCCTTCAGGCAGGAGGCCACCGAGCGCTTGAATGGCTCGGTCGGGGCTTCCTTGGTGTTACGGAATTTGGAGTTGGATGATGATGTGCTCATAGCGACTTCGTAAACGAGTGGCGCGTCACGCCGCCGGGATAGCCCTTGAGGGTGCCGAACTCCTCGTACCCGCAGGAACGATAGAAGCCCGGCGCCTGGAAACTCATCGTGTCGACATGGGCCTGGATCGCGCCCTGCCGTCTTGCCTCGTCCTCGATCGCCGCGATCAGCTTCGTGCCAAGACCCTTGCCGCGCTGCTTCTGGTCGATCCAGAAGTACTGGATGAACAGAACCGTGGCCCACAGGTGTCCGACGATGCCGCCGACGATCTTGCCGCGGTCTTTCAGCGAGACCGCGATGCTCCTGACCTTCTGCTTCCCGAACTGCTCGTCGTTATAGGCGCCGAGCCCGGCGAGCACAGCCTTCTTGGTGGTCCCAATGGTGCGCTCGACGGTGATGTTTGGCATGGTCTAGCTGAGCGCCACGTTGACCGCCGATTCCGGCAGCTCCGCGTTGAAGCAGCGCTGGTAGAACTCGGCGACCAGGGGACGCTCGAGCTCGTCGCACTTGTTGAGGAAGGTGACCCGGAACGCGAAGCCGATATCGCCGAAGATATCAGCGTTCTCGGCCCAGGTGATCACCGTGCGCGGGCTCATCACCGTCGACAGATCGCCATTGGCGAAGGCGTTACGGGTGAGATCGGCAAGGCGGACCATCTTGTTGACGATGTCGCGGCCTTCCTGCGTGCGATAGTGCTTGGCCTTGGCCAGCACGATCTCCACTTCCTCGTCATGGGCGAGATAGTTCAGCGTGGTGACGATCGACCAGCGGTCCATCTGGCCCTGGTTGATCTGCTGGGTGCCGTGATAGAGGCCCGAGGTGTCGCCGAGGCCGACCGTGTTGGCGGTCGAAAACATGCGGAAGGCCGGATGCGGCTTGATCACCTTGTTCTGGTCGAGCAGCGTCAGGCGTCCGGAGACTTCCAGCACGCGCTGGATCACGAACATCACGTCGGGACGGCCGGCGTCGTATTCGTCGAACACCAGCGCGATGTTGTGCTGGAGCGCCCAGGGCAAAATGCCGTCGCGGAATTCGGTGACCTGCTTGCCGTCGCGGACCACGATGGAGTCCTTGCCGACGAGGTCGATACGGCTGATGTGGCTGTCGAGGTTGACGCGCACGCAGGGCCAGTTCAGGCGGGCAGCGACCTGCTCGATATGGGTGGATTTGCCGGTGCCGTGATAGCCGGTCACCATCACGCGGCGATTGCGGGCAAAGCCGGCGAGAATGGCGAGCGTGGTGGCACGATCGAAGCGGTAGTCGGAATCGACTTCGGGCACATGAGGATCGACTTCGGAATAGGCCGGGACTTCGAGATCGCTGTCGATCCCGAACACCTGGCGCACCGACACCTTCATGTCGGGCAGACCGGAAATTTCCTCAACTTTGGACAGAGCGGCGGTCGTCATCAATCCTCCGAGGCCCCGGGCGATCCCGAGACCAGTTATTTGCACGTTGGCTGCGGCTGGGTGCGGTCGCGAACTTATCAGAGACAACGTGCCGGCAGAAGCCCGCGCCCCAATCAAAGTTCCATTGTCTTTTCATTTAGATAGGCAAGGAACGCGATTTTTGGAGGGCTGCCTTGCGAATCACGCTCGAATTTCGGGCGGGAGGTGTGGCCTGCCCACGCGAATGGCACTTTTACCGCGTGCACCTACTTATGTAGGGTCCGAACCCCGGTGCTCCAGCCCCCCACGAAAGACGACGTGACGTCCTTTCTCGATCCCCTCATATCCTTCGTTTCAGCCCATGTGTGGCTGGCCTATCTGACCCTGTTCCTGGCGGCGCTGCTCGAAGCCGTTCCGGTGGTGGGGTCGGTGATCCCCGGCTCGACCATCATTCTGGCACTGAGCGCGCTGGTTCCAGGCGGGGAATTGAAGCTGCAATGGGTGCTGCTGGCGGCGGCAATCGGCGCCGTGCTCGGCGACGGCTCGGCCTACTGGATCGGGCACCGGCGGCAGCGCGAGATCCTCAACACCTGGCCGCTGACCAACTATCCGCGGGTGGTCGCCGAGAGCGAAAGCTTCTTTCACCGCTTCGGCACCTGGGCCGTGTTCTTCGCCCGTTTCGTGCCGCCAATCCGCGCCTTCGTGCCCGTCACCGCCGGCGCGTTGGGGATGCCCCCTGCGAAGTTTTATGCCGTGAATATCCCGGCGATCCTGGTCTGGGCTCCCGCGCATGTGCTGCCGGGCGTGCTGGCGGTATCGGCCTTTCACCAATATTTCGGCGTGCCGCACCATGGGCATCCGTTCAAGCACATCTGGATCTTGATGGTGGTGGCCGTGGCGATCATCGGCGGCCTTGGCATCTGGTACTACCGCCGCCGGCAGAACGGCCTCGTCGCGACGTCCAAGCCGCGGGCTTAGTGCGCCGGCGTCGTCCCTGCCTAGTGCGCAATTGCGCACGGGGCGCAGGGACGACAGCGGAGGACGACGCGCTCGCTGAGAGATTCTAACTAGCCCTTCTTCCCGGCGCCGGTCCGACATAGCGCGCCCGCGGACGGATCAGCTTGCCGAACTGTAGTTGCTCGCTGGCGTGCGCGATCCAGCCGACGCTGCGGGCCATCGCGAACAGCGCGAGCTCGCTGCCTAAGGGCAGGCGCAGCGCGTGCACGAGGACGGCCAGTGCATAGTCGATGTTGACGAGCTCGCCGGTCGCCTCGACGATCCGCTCCGGCACTTCGCGCGTGAATTTGCGCGGCGCGCCGGCACGCGCCAGCGCGTTCAGCAGCGACTGCGCGCGGGGATCGCCGCGCTTGTAGACGCCGTGGCCGAAGCCGGCAAAGCGCTCACCCAGGGCGACGCGCTCGCGCACCATCGGGGCGACATCGCGATCGACCAACGCCTTGACGAGCTGCGAGGCCAGCACGCCGGCGCCGCCATGCTTCGGCCCTTTCAACGCGGCGAGGCCGGCGATGACGGAGTCATAGAGGTTGAGGCCGGTCGATGCCGCGCAGCGCGCGGTGAAGGTCGAGGCGTTCAATTCGTGATCGGCGAGCAGCACCAGCGCGCGGCGGATGAGGTCGGGTGCCTGCTTGTTGTCGGGCGCCCAGGCCTTCGCGATCTGCTGGTGCAGCGGCTCGGATGACGGCTCGGCGTTGAGCATGGTCGCAACCAGGAGCCGGACAATGCGCCCGCCGACCATCGCGCGGCCATCGGGCGCGCGGGTGAAGGCACGCGCGTCCGCGCTGGTCGCGAGCGCCAGCACTGCGATGGCGCGGTCGATCGGCGCGGCGCGGCGCGCGGCCTCAGCGATCGCGCGCATCTCGTCGGAGATCTGGGGCTGATTGTCCGGCGTGAAGGGATCGACGTCGGAGACGTCCCACAGCAGCGTCGCCGTGTGCTCCAGCGTGTCGTGCTCGGCGAGATCGACGCAATTGACGCCGCGGTAGATCGCGCCCTCCTCGGTGATGGTCGAGATCTCCGTGTCCATGACAGGCAGGTCGGCATCGAAGCTGCGCAGGCCGCGCGGCTCCGGCGACGGCACCCGGCGCTCCTTGAGCGCGCGGACGTCCTCCGCCCGATAGCGGTTCTTGCGCGAATCCGGCGTCGGCTCGGAGCGGATCAGGCCACGGCTGACATAGGCGTAGAGCGTGGCCGGCGAGATCGCGAGCTCGGCGGCAGCCTCCCGGGCCGACAGATAGAGTTCCTCGGAATTATTCATATTGATTTATGTAATCAAGATTGATCAATCTGTCGAGAGGCCTGATTTTCTCCTGGTGCAGTGCAAAGGAGATTGGGTCATGAACATCCACCTCACCAAAAGCCAGATCGGGCTGGACGGCGTTCCCGCGGCCGAGACCGTGCTGAGCCATGTCGATGGCGAGCGCGGCGAGCTGATCATCGCCGGCGAGCATGTCGGCACCCTCGCAAGCCAGTCGAGCTTCGAGGGCGTCACCGCCCGGCTCTGGAATGGCGCGAGCAAGACCACGCTGAGCGAAGCCAATGTGCGGGCGAGCCTGGGCGCGGCGCGCGAGCGTGCGTTCGCGCGTTTGCCGGAGCTGTTGCCGGCGACACGCGGCATGGGCATCGTCGACGGGTTCCGCGCGGCGGTCGCGGGCCTGCGCGCGGAGAACGGGCTGGAACATGAGGCGACGATCGTCGGCGCGTTTCCGGTGATCGCAGGCGCGCTGGTCCGTCGTGCCAAGGGATTGGAGCCGGTCGCGCCCGATCCGAATGCGAGCCATGCCGCCGATACGCTGCGGATGCTGCGCGGCGCCTCACCGGAGCCGCGCGAGGTCGCGGCGCTGGACGCCTATCTCGTCACGGTCTGCGACCACGGCATGAACGCTTCGACCTTCACGACGCGCGTGGTGGCCTCGACGCAGGCCGATCTGTTTGCCGCCGTCACCGCCGGATACTGCGCGCTGACCGGTCCTCTGCACGGCGGTGCGCCGGAGCCGGTGCTGGAAATGCTCGATGCGATCGGCTCCAGCGAACGCATCAAGCCATGGGTCGATGCGGCCCTCGCCCGCGGCGAGCGGCTGATGGGCTTTGGCCATCGCGTCTATCGCGTGCGCGATCCGCGCGCCGACGTGCTCAAGGCCGCGATCGAGCGGCTTTCGGCGGACGGTGCCGACCTGCCCTTTGCCGGCGAGGTCGAGGCCTATATCCGCAGCGCGCTGCGCAAGAAGAATCCGGACCGGCCGCTGGAGACGAACGTGGAGTTCTTCACGGCGATTCTGCTCGATGCTCTCGCCATTCCACGCCAGGCCTTCACGCCGATCTTCGCCGTGGCGCGTGCAGCCGGATGGACCGCCCATGCGCGCGAGCAACAGCGGACGGGGCGGCTGATCCGGCCGAGTTCGTCATATGTGGGTGAAATGCCGAAGGCTTCCGTCGGATAGAGTAGAAAGCGCACGACAGCCGGGCCGTTCACTGTGCTGTCGTGCCTCGCCCGGACGCACGATGACACGGCAGAGCCGTCGCGCGAGATCGTAATTGCGGGAGCGCGCGCACGGTCCGGGCGACGAACTTGGAACATCTTTGGGTCTGGGGACTTAACCGTGAGCCCCCTCGGATCAAGATTCCAATGCTGGACCTGTTTGGACAAGCGGACGAGGCCAGGATCGGCGAGATCGCCGCAGGCTATGCCGCCAACCGGACCGAGGCCGGCACGGATTCTGAAAGACGATTCCGCGACTTGCTGCAGGCTCTGCCGGCCGCGATCTACACAACCGACGCGGAAGGCTGCATCACCTTCTTCAATCGCGCCTGCATCGATTTTGCCGGACGCATGCCGAAGATCGGCGAGATGTGGTGCGTGACCTGGAAGCTGTATCTGCCCGACGGCACGGCGCTTCCCCACGATGAATGCCCGATGGCAATCGCGCTCAAGCAGAACCGGCCGGTGCGCGACGTCGAGGCCGTGGCCGAGCGGCCGGACGGCTCCCGGATCTGCTTCATGCCATATCCGACGCCGCTGCGCGACGAACGCGGCCGGTTGGTTGGTGCGGTCAACATGCTGGTGGACATCACGGCTCGCAAGCAGGCCGAGCAGAGGATGATGCTCCTCACCTCCGAGGTCGATCATCGTTCCAACAATCTGCTCGCAGTGGCTCAGGCGATGCTGCGGCTGACGAAGGCGGATACCGCAGAAGAGTTCCAGACCGTGTTTGCAGGCCGGCTCAGCGCGCTTGCCAACGTGCAGAGGCTGTTCTCGGCTTCGCGCTGGACCGGCGCGAATCTGAAGACCATCGTCGAAGAGGAACTCCGGCCGTACGCAAGCGGGGACGGCGAGCGGATCAGGATCGCGGGAGACGACGTCCGCCTGCCGCCCACGCTGGCCCAGTCGATCGCCGTCGCGCTGCATGAGCTCGCCACCAACGCCGCCAAGTATGGCGCGCTGTCGAGGCCTTCGGGCAGGTTGGAGATCAGCTGGGAGACCAAAGGTGCAGAGGCTCTCGTGCTGCACTGGTCGGAGAGCGGCGGTCCTCGGGTCAACGAGGCGCCGACGCGCAAGGGCTTTGGAATCGGCGCGGTCGACGGCATCATCCGGACCTTGCGCGGAACCATTACCCGGCAGTGGAGGCCGGAAGGACTGGTTTGCGAACTGTCCTTCCCGGAAGGCGTAGCCTAGGCCTCGCGGACCACCGTCTTCAGGTAATTGTAGGCCTTGATGATCTCGATCAGGCGGTCTTCGGTTGACCGGTCGCCGCCGTTGGCGTCGGGGTGGTGCTGCTTGACCAGCGCCTTGTACTTGCTCTTGACGTCGGCGAGCGTGGAATCGGGGCCGAGGCCCATGACCTGGAGCGCCTTGCGCTCGGCGTTCATCACCTTGCGCGTCTCGGCCTTGGGCTCGGCCTGCGGACCCTTCCGCCAGCCCGCGCGGCCGTTGATCTCACTGAACATGCTGAACGGATCGGACGCCATGTCGATCTCGGCTTCCGCGCCCTTCTTGCCGCCATTGGCGCCCATCTTCCAGGTCGGGCGGTGACCGGTCAGCGCATCCTTCTGGTAGCGCGCGACGGCATCGGCATTCATGCCGGAGAAGAAATTGTAGTTCTGGTTGTACTCGCGCACGTGGTTCAAGCAGAAGTGCCAGTACTCGCGCTGGTTCTCGCGGCCCTTCGGCGCACGGTGCGCGCCCTTGTTCTGACACCCGGCCCATTCGCAATTGACCACGGCGTCGCGCGGCTTCACTTCCGGCTGCTTGCCTTTCGGCTTGACCCGGATGGAGTCGAAGAACTTTGATGAATCGATCGGCATGACTGACTTTGACTACGCAATGCAAAAACCTTCAAGTCTTGACATTGCAATTAGCTGGGAACCCGCAGCCGAAGTTTCACTCCGGCGTCTTCGAGGTACGGCCGCCGCAGGCGGCCTATGCAATTGACGGAGTGCGGCGGCGCGCTTTAATGGCACTCATGGTTATGAAAGACACTATCAGCAACAAGTTGCGGGAAGCTTTCACGCCGGAAAGCCTGCAGGTCGTCGACGAGTCACATTTGCATGAGGGCCACGCCGGCCATCGACCGAGCGGCGAAACACACTTTCGCGTTTATATTGTGTCCCAGGCCTTCAAAGGGAAGAGCCGGGTCGATCGCCACCGCATGATAAATTCGGCGCTGGCCGCGGAACTTGCCGGCAGCGTGCACGCGCTCGCGATCCACGCGCAGGCACCGGGGGAAGGCGGGACCTAGCTCGCCAATTCGGCTGTCATGCCCCGCGAAGGCGGGGCATCCAGTAAACACTGCTGGCGAGATTCAATCGATAGGCTGCGGCGTACTGGATCGTCCGCCCCAGTGCGCAACTGCGCACAAGGCGGACGATGACACCGTGCGTCAAAACGACGTCCCGGCCCGCTTGGGCTTGGCTTCCTCCATCTCCGCGTCACGCGGCACCGGTGAAATACGGAGCGCGGTGATGCGGTTGCGTTCGCGGCGGAGGACGCGGAAACGGAAACCGTGGAACGTGAAACTCTGGCCGCGGTCGGGGATCGAGCGCGCCTCGTGAATGACGAGGCCGGCGACCGTCGTTGCCTCCTCGTCGGGCAGGTGCCAGTCCATGGCGCGGTTGAGATCGCGGATCGGCACCGAGCCGTCGACCACGACCGATCCGTCCGGCTGGGCGCGCACGCCGGCGACCACGACGTCGTGCTCGTCGGAGATGTCGCCGACGATCTCTTCCAAAATGTCTTCCAGCGTCACGAGGCCTTCAACCTCGCCGTACTCGTCGACGACGAGCGCGAAATGGGTTTTTCGCCGCCGGAACGCCTTGAGCTGCTCGGAGACCGGGCGCATTTCCGGCACGAACCAGGGTGGCAGCGCGATGGTGGAGACGTCGATGCGCGAGGTATCACCGTCGGATGCGCGGATTGCGCGCAACAAATCCTTGGCATGAAGCACGCCGATGATGTTCTCCGGCTTCTCGCGCCACAGCGGAATGCGGGTGTACTCGGTCGCCAGCACCTCGCGCACCAGTTCCTCCGGCGGCAGGTCGGCATTGATCATCATCATCTCGGTGCGATGGATCATGACGTCGGAGACCTGGAGCTCGCGCAGATCGAGCAGGCCGCCGAGCATGTCGCGGTCCTGCTTCTCGACCTTGCCCTCGTGGTGCAACAGGTCGACCGCGCCGCGCAGGCGCTCGGTCGGCGACAGGATCGCCTGGTGCTCGCCGGCCAAACCAAACAAGCGCATCAGCAGACGAACGATGACCTCGACGATCCGCAGCAACGGTCCCAGCACATACATCGTCAGCCGCATCGGGCGGGCAACCGCAAGCGCCATGCGGTCGGGCGCGTTGATCGCGATGGTCTTCGGCAGCACCTCCGCGAAGATCACGACCAGCGCCGTCATCACGCCGGTGGCATAGAGCACGCCGACATCGCCGAACCAGGCCGTGAAGATGCTGGTGGCGAGCGCGGACGCGCTGATATTCGCGATGTTGTTGCCGAGCAGGAGCGCGCCGATCAGGCGCTCGCGCATGTCCAGCAGCTGCGAAACGACATCGGCGTCGTGGTTACCCTGCTTGGAGAGCCGCAGCATGCTGGCGCGCGAGGCGCCGGTCAGCGCGGTCTCGCTCGCGGCGAAGAAGCCCGAGACGAGCAGGCAGAGAATGACGATGGTGAATCCGAGCCAGTCCATGCACCACTCAAAAACCGGTTAGCCGCGCATCAAGCCTTCTGCGCGAGCTTCTCTTTGAGAAAATCGCGCACCGGCGCCGGCTCGACGTCCTTCGCGATCACGGCACGCCCGACCGCCTCCAGCAGGATGAAGGTGAGCTTGCCGCGCTTGACCTTCTTGTCCTGCGCCATCAGCGCCATCAGCGCGTCGGCGTCGGCAAGCCCTTCCTGCGCGAAACCGGCGATGTCCTGCAGGCGCGTCGGCAGGCCGGCCTCGATGAGGTGACGCTCGACGCGCGCGGCATCGGCCTCGCCGATCATGCCAAGCTTCGCCGAGAACTGCGCCGCCAGCGTCATGCCGATCGAAACACCCTCGCCATGGAAGAGGCGATCGGAGAAACCGGTCGCGGCTTCCAGCGCGTGGCCAAAGGTATGGCCGAGATTGAGCAGCGCGCGCTCGCCGGTCTCGCGCTCATCGCGCGAGACGACGCCGGCCTTGGCGCGGCAGGAGGTAGCGATCGCGTGCTCGCGGGCCGAACCGCCCTTGAAGATATCGGAATGGTTCTTCTCCAGCCAGGTGAAGAAGGCTTCGTCGCCGAGCACGCCGTATTTGGCGACCTCGGCATAGCCGGCGCGGAACTGACGCGGCGACAGCGTGTCGAGCACGGCGGTGTCGGCAATGACGAGCACGGGCTGGTGGAAGGCGCCGAGCAGATTCTTGCCCTGCGGCGAGTTGATGCCGGTCTTGCCGCCGACGGAGGAATCGACCTGCGCCAGCAACGAGGTCGGCACCTGCACGAAATCGACGCCGCGGCGCAGGATCGCGGCCGCAAAGCCGGCGAGATCGCCGACCACGCCGCCGCCGAGCGCGATGACGAGATCGTTGCGCTCGATCTTCGCGGCGATCAGGGCCTCGCTGACTTTTTCGAGGCCGGCATAGGTTTTCGAGATCTCGCCTTCCTCGACCACGATGCGCGAGGTCGGAATGCCGACAGAAGCGAGCGACGCTTCGGTCGGCTCGAGCCAGTATTTTGCGACGGTGCGATCGGTGACGATTGCCGTACGCACGCCGGGCCGCAAGCGCGCGACCCGTTCGCCGAGCGAAGCCAGCACGCCGCGGCCGATGACGATGTCATAGGCGCGATCGCCGAGTGCGACATCGACGTTGACAGGATCTGAATGTTTCAACGGCGCAGTCATCGTACGGCACTCGCAACGTCGGCAGGTGATTGGGCGGCTTGTTCGCCGCGGAGATGGGCGCGCAGCGTCTCGATGCATTCCTCGACGATCTTGTCGTGCGGCACGTCGCGCGAGGCGATGGTGAGGTCGGCATGGCCATAGATCGGCTCGCGCTCGGTGAGCAGGCGCGTCACGGTTCCTTCGGGATCGGCGGTCTGGAGCAGCGGGCGGTCGGCGCGGCGGCGCACCCGGCGCATGATGACGTCAGGGTCGGCCTTGAGCCAGATCGAGACCGCCTTGGCCGCAATGCGATTGCGTGTCTCCTCGCGCATGAAGGCCCCGCCGCCGGTCGCCAACACGATCGGCTCGCCGTCGAGCAGGCGCGCGATCACCCGCGCCTCGCCATCCCGGAAATACGGCTCGCCATGGCGTTCGAAAATCTCCGGTATGGTCATGCCGGCATGAGCGACCTCGATCTCGGTGTCGGCGTCAACGAAGGGCAGCTTGAGCCGGGCCGCCATGCGGCGGCCGATGGTGGATTTGCCCACCCCCATCATGCCGACGAGCACGATCGAGCGCGTCCCGAGCGCCGACAGGATGTCGGCCTCAGGGGCAGCTTGTATCGGCAACGCGGCGTCGGGCATGGGTCTCGCTCGATCTGCCGCCAAGGCGGCATGCTTTGGCCACCTATACGACCCCCTCGGGGCCCTCGCCAGAGGACTCTTGCCACGAAACGGCGAACATGTTGGATGATTTCATTGGTTAATTTGGACGCCTGAGACCCTCGCCGAGATCTTGCCCGATGCCCAGCCTGTTCCGCTTCCTGACGGTCGTCGCCGTGCTCGCCGGCATCGTCTATGGCGTGGTCTTCGCGCTGGCGAACTTCGTGAGCCCGAAGTCGCGGGAAATGACGGTGACGATCCCGCCGGATAAGTTTCTCAAGAAATAGGAGCTAGCCTCTAGGGCATGCGCGTACAGCCCTCAGACAGCAAGCTCACCGGCCTGTTCCTCGACATGCTCGCGGCGGAACAGGGCGCCGGCCCCAATACGCTCGACGCCTACCGCCGCGACCTCACCGATTTCTCGGAATTTTTGGGCCGCGTCGGGCACAGCTTTGCTGACGCCGAGACGCAGATCCTGCGCGATTACCTCGCCGATCTCGACAGCCGCGGCTTCAAATCCACCAGCGTCGCGCGGCGGCTGTCGGCGATGCGGCATCTCTACCGCTTTCTCCTGAACGAGCGCATCCGCACCGAGGATCCCGCGGCGATCCTGTCCGGCCCCAAGCGCGGCCGCGGCCTGCCGAAGGTGCTGTCGATCGCGGATGTCGACCGCATGCTCGGCCGCGCCAAGGAATTGAGCGAGGCGGAGGACGCTTCGCCCTCGAAACGGCTGCGCGCATTGCGGCTCTATTGCCTGCTCGAAGTGCTCTACGCCACGGGCCTGCGCGTCTCCGAGCTGGTGGCGCTGCCGCGCTCCGCGGCAAAACGCGACGCCCGCATGATCGTGGTGCGCGGCAAGGGCAACAAGGAACGCCTGGTGCCGCTCAACGAGGCCTCACGGCAGGCGATGGCCGATTATCTCGCGGCGACGGAAGCGGCAAAAGCCGACAAGAAGAACAGCGTGGCCGCCTCGAAATGGCTGTTCCCATCGTTCGGCGAGAGCGGGCATCTGACGCGGCAGCATTTCGCCCGCGACCTGAAAGAGCTTGCTGTCGCCTCGGGGCTGCAGGCCCGGCTGGTCTCCCCGCATGTGCTACGCCACGCCTTTGCCAGCCACCTCCTGCACAACGGCGCGGATTTGCGCATCGTGCAGACCCTGCTCGGCCACACCGACATCTCCACGACCCAGATCTATACCCATGTGGTCGAGGAGCGCCTGAAGAGCCTGGTGCGCGACCTGCACCCGCTGGCGGAGAAATAGTTCTCTTGTAGCCCGGATGGAGCGCAGCGAAATCCGGGGCCGCCCGCCTCGCGGAAAGACCTTCCCGGATTGCGCTTCGCTCCATCCGGGCTACAGACAACCCATGAAACCGCCTTGACTTCGGCCACATCTCCGCAGAAAGAGCCGTGGCCTCACGCATGATTTGGCGGGCTGCTTCCAAGCACACAAGCCAACTCATTGAAGAAGCTACATTTCTTTCCGCCGATCCAAACCTGCTTCGACGCCCCGCCCCGTCCTCGCTATATTGAGTTGATGCCAGATCACATGCGCAGCTATCTCGACTTCGAAAAGCCGGTCGCCGAGCTCGACTCCAAGGTTGACGAGCTGCGGACGCTTGCGGCCTCGGGCACCGATATCTCCGAGGAAATCGGGAAGATCGAGGACAAGGCGGCGCAGGCGCTGGCCGACCTCTATCTGAACCTGACGCCGTGGCAGAAGACGCTGGTCGCGCGGCATCCGCAGCGGCCGCATTTCAACGACTTCATCAAGGGCCTGATCACCGAATTCACTCCGCTCGCGGGCGATCGCAAGTTCGGCGAGGACGAGGCGCTGGTTGCCGGCTTCGGCCGCTTCCGCGGTGAGGCCATCTGCGTGATGGGCCAGGAAAAGGGCGATTCCACCGAGAGTCGCATCCGGCACAATTTCGGCATGGCGCGGCCCGAGGGCTATCGCAAATGCGTGCGGCTGATGGAGATGGCCGAGCGGTTCGGCCTGCCCGTGCTGTCGCTTGCCGATTCCGCCGGCGCCTATCCCGGCATCGGCGCCGAGGAGCGCGGCCAGGCCGAGGCGATCGCACGCTCGACCGATGCCTGCATGGCGCTGACCGTGCCCAACGTCGCCATCATCACCGGCGAGGGCATGTCGGGCGGCGCCATCGCCATCACCACCGCCAACAAAGTCTTGATGCTCGAGCACGCGATCTACAGCGTGATCTCGCCCGAGGCCGCCTCCTCGATCCTGTGGCGCGACGGCTCCAAGGCGCAGGAAGCCGCCAACAACATGAAGATCACCGCGCAGGACATGCTGCGCTTCGGGGTGATCGACAGCATCTTGAAGGAGCCGGTCGGCGGCGCCCACCGCGACCCCACCGCCATGATCGCCACCACGGGCGATGCCATCGCCAAAGCCTTTGACGAGCTCCGCGGCCTCGACGGCGACGCCATCCGCAAGCAGCGGCGGCAGAAATTCCTCGATATCGGCCGGAAACTGGGCTGATTCGGGCGTTTTCGGTGCCGTAGGGTGGGCAAAGGCGCCAAGCGCCGTGCCCACCAGCCGGTCGGACGGCAGAGAATGGTGGGCACGCTTCGCTTTGCCCACCCTACGAGACCTCCAGTAACTCCCCGTTAACCCTTTTTTTGCCCAAATCAGCGATCTCTGTCCGGATTGGGCCGGAAGGCCCAAGTACGGCCCAAAGTCGCGTCCATTTAGTCTTCGTTGACCATGCCACTGGGCCAACGGGCTCGTGATCCCCGGTCGGGTTGCGACCACATGACCCAGAGGTTAGAATTTTAATCAATGGCTTCAGGGCACAAGCGCTGGAGCGTGGTTCGAAAACGCCCGTCACGACGGGTCCGGATCTCCGGTCGGATCATGCTTCGAGATTGGGGTTCGCGCTCTCTGCCCGGCACGGTGTGGGGTCCATCTTGATTTCTCGTTCGCTTGCTCGCGCGCTTTTGGCTTCGGTTGCGCTGCTGACGGCCAGTGTTCTGCTGGCCGGCTGCGACACCGACCAGGTTTCGCTCGCGACCAACGCCAAGGCCAACCAGCCGGTGCCGCCGAAGCTTCTCGCCGCGATGGTTGAGAAGGACATGGACCTGCAATCGCCGATCCTGGTCCGCCTGTTCAAGCAGGAGGCCGAGCTCGAGGTCTGGAAGCAGGCCCGCAACGGCCAGTTCGCGCTGCTCAAGACCTATCCGATCTGCCGCTGGTCGGGCGATCTCGGCCCCAAGGTGCGCGAAGGCGACCGCCAGGCACCGGAGGGATTCTACTCGATCAATCCGGGCCAGATGAATCCGCAGTCTGCCTACTATCTCTCGTTCAACACGGGCTATCCGAACGCGTTCGACAAGGCGCTCGGCCGCACCGGCTCGCAGCTGATGGTGCATGGCGATTGTTCGTCGCGCGGCTGCTACGCGATGACCGACGAGCAGATCGCGGAGATCTATTCGCTTGGCCGCGAGTCGTTCTTCGGCGGGCAGAAGGCGTTCCAGCTGCAGGCCTATCCGTTCAAAATGACGCCGGTGAACATGGCCAAGCACCGGAACAACCCGAACATGCCGTTCTGGAAGATGATCAAGGAAGGCTATGATCATTTCGAGGTGACGCGGCAGGAGCCGAAGGTCGATTTCTGCGAGCGCAAATACGTGTTCGACGCAACGAAGACGCCTGACGCGAAGCGCGATCCGGTGTTCGACGCGTCCGCGAAGTGCCCGGCCTATGTGATCCCCGAGAACATCGCCAGCGCGGTGCGCGACAAGGATGCGCGCGACCAGGTCGAGTACAACAAGCTCGTCGCCAAGGGCACGCCGATCGCGCGCATGAACACCGGCATCGACGGCGGCATGAACAAGATTTTTGCCTCGAAGATTCCGGAGGGATCGACCGGACTGTCGGAGAATGCCGAAGGCTCGACCCTGGAGATGCTGGCGATGGCAAAGGCGCCGGGCACGATCCCCGGACACGTCAATCCGCCCAAGCCCAATCTCGATGCGGTCGCCGCCGCTCCCGCGAACCAGGAGCCGGTCGTCGCCGTCAGCGCGCCCGCCGCCACCACCCGCGTCGCCGCAGCCGCGCCGGCCAGCGAGAAATCCCAAGAGAAATCGTCAGGCGGCTTCTTCTCCAACCTCGGCCGCAAGATGGGCCTCGGCGCCGCCGACACCACGGCGACCACGCCGCCGCCGCAAGCGACCGCGTCCGTGGCCCCGACCGCTGCGCCAGCAACACCACCCACCGCGACGTCGAGGCTGAAGGCCGCAGTGACGAGGTTCGTGCCCGGCCGCGACACGTCCAAGGACGCGCCGAAGCCGGCCGTCGCCGCCGCCAAGCCGGCCGAACCGGTGAAGCCGGACACGCGCCTCGCCGCGACGCGGCCGGCGCTGAAGCCGTCGGTGTCGGATGGCGCGAGTGAAGCGACGCAGATCATGGGCGCCGCGCCGGTGGTGTCGTCGAACTCGTTTGACAGCCGCTTTGGGGCGGTGAAGTAAGGGCGGCGCTCCGCTTAATCTCTCCGATCCATCTCAGCCTGACGCCGTCATTCCCCTTGATGAGGTACAGTGAGAGCGCTGCGCCTCACTCAAAGACGGGCAGCGCGACCTACGGCGCCAAATACCGCATCAGCTCCGGATTGCCGCGCACATCATTCGCCTGCCCTTGCAGAGCGACCCTGCCGCGGTCGAGCACGTAGGCATAGTCCGCGACGCGCAGCGCGAGGTCGAGGTGCTGCTCGACGATGATGACGGCGATGCTCTTCGCGAGCTCGATCAGGCGCTCGGTGATCTCCTCGATCACGCCGATCCAGACGCCTTCGGTCGGCTCGTCCAGCAACAATAGCTTCGGATCGCCCAGCATCGCGCGGCCGATGGCGAGCATCTTGCGCTCACCGCCGGAGAGGGTGCCGGCGGGCTGGTCGAGGCGCTGGCCGAGTTTCGGGAAGATGGTCAGCACATGGTCGACCGCGTCGGCCTTCTTGCTGGCGAGCGAGCCGACCGCCAGATTGTCGCGCACCGAAAGGCGCGCGAACACCGAATGCTCCTGCGGCACATAGCCGATGCCAGCGCGCACGCGCTCCTGGGTCGCGCGACGGCTGATGTCGCGGCCGTCGAACGCGACCTCGCCCTTCCATGCCGGCAGCTCGCCGACGATGGTCTTCATCAGCGTGGTCTTGCCGGCGCCATTGCGGCCGAGCACGGCGACGCCGCCTCGCCAGGGAATGCCGAGGGTGACGTCGAACAGGACCTGGCTGCGGCCATAGCCCGCGTCGAGATGCTTGATGTCCAAAAATTCAGGCACGGCGCAGATAGATCTCCTGAACGGATTTATTGGCCTGGATCTCGGACACGGTGCCTGATGCCAGCACCTTGCCCTGGTCGAGCACGGTCAACCGATCGCAGATGTCGCGGATGAAATCGAGGTCGTGCTCGACGATGACGAGCGAGCAATGTTTTTTGATCGGCTGAAGCAGTTCACCGGTGACGCGGCGCTCCTCCAGGCTCATGCCGCCGGTCGGCTCGTCCAGCAGCAGCAGCTTCGGCTTGCCCGCGAGCGCCATCGCGATCTCCAGCCATTGCTGCTGGCCGTGCGACAATGCCGCCGCCGCGTCGAAGGCACGATCGGCGAGGCGGAACTGCGTCAGCATGGTCATGACCTGGTCGTGCAGCGCACCCCGCGTGCGCGAGAATACAAGATCGAACAGCGAGGACTGCGCCTGCAGCGCGAGCAGGATGTTGTCGTAGAGCGTCAGCGTCGGCAGCACGCTGGTGATCTGGAATTTCAGGCTCATGCCGGCCCGGGCCCGTTCGGTCGGCGTGAACGCGGTGATGTCGGTGTTGATGAAACTCACTTTGCCTTGCGTCGGCACTTCGGCCCCCGCAATGCACTTCATCAGCGTGCTCTTGCCGGAGCCGTTCGGTCCGATCAGGCCGTGAAACTCGTTCTCGCCGACGGTGAGCGCGGCGCCGTCGAGCGCGGTGAGCTTGCCAAAGATCTTCTTGATATCGGCGGCTTCAAGGAGCGGCATTGCGCTTCTCCTTCTTAGTCCGCTTCTCGGTCTCCTTGGGCTTGGCACCAAAGCTGCCGACCCGTTCGCGCTCGCCGAGCACAAAACTGATCAGGCCGAGCGGCCGGAACAGGATCACGAGCAGCAGCAGCAGACCGAGGATGATCGGCCAGATCTCGCGATAATTGTCAGAGAGCCAGAAGCTGACGCCCTCGACGATCACGGTGCCGATGACGGCGCCGATCAACGTGCCGGAGCCGCCGAACAGAACGTAGAGCACCACCTGCGTCGAGACCACCACGCCGACTATGTTGGGCCAGACGAAACCTTCGTGGAAGGCATAAAGGCTGCCGGCAAGACCTGCGATGGCGCCGCCGATCGCGAAGATGATCGCCTTCAGGTGCTGTACCTTGTAGCCGAAGAAGGCGATGCGCTGCTCGTTTTCGCGCAGGCCCGCAAGCGCCAAGCCGAATTGCGAGCGTACCAGGAAGCGGCAGAGCAGGTAGACCGCGACGAGGATACCGAGCACGAGATAGTAGAAGGCCGGGCCCTCAGTAAATTCGTAGCCGCCGAGCGACATCGGCGCGATCGAGGGGATGCCGTTCTGGCCGCCGAGATAGTACCAGCCGCGCGCGAGGCGATCGGCGGCGTAGGAGCCGGTAAGCGTGCCCAGCGACACGAAGATGACGCTGGAGGGATGCCGTCCGAGCAGCAGGAAGCCGCCGAGCAGCAGCGCGAAGGTAAGGCCGATGATCGTGCCGGCAGGGAGCACCAGAAAGATGTTGGTGATGTCGAGGTCGCGCGCGAGCAGCGCGACGCCATAGCCGGCCGAGCCGAAGAACAGGGCCTGGCCGAAGCTCATGATGCCGGCATAACCCCAGACCAGATCGAACGACAACGCGAACAGCGCGAGGATGATCACGCGGGTCGCGAACACCGTGAGGTAGTCCTGCAGCACCAGCGGCGCGAGCAGCGCCGCGACGAGCACGACGCCCTCCACGATCGGCAGGACCTTTCGTCCTGCCTTGACCTGTTCCTTGGCCTGTCCCGCGGCCACGCGTTCAGCCATCGCACCGTCCGCTTCGTCGCCGGCGATGGCTTCTCTTACCACAGTCATCGACTTAGGCATTCCGCCTCAGCATTCCTTGGGATCGACGAGCCCGTCGCTGCGTCCGACGATCTCGTAGTTCCCACCCTTGGCGACCGCGGTGTACATCTTCATCTTGCAGTGCCGCTTGCCCGGCACCATCTCGGCCGGTCCGCCCGGGCCTTCGGCGATCTTGGCGTGATCGAGCGCGGCGGCAACCGAGTCGCGATCGACCTTGCCGGCCTCCTTCACGGCCGCTTCCCATAGCTTGAGGCCGCGATAGGTGCCGGTCGCGGCACTGCCGGCCGCGAACAGGAAGTTGCCGGGAAAGTCCTTCTCATAGGCCGCCTGGATTTTTGCGTCGAACGGATTCTCCTTGGTCAGCACCTTGAAATAGTCGAGACAGCTTGCGAGCCCCTCGATCTCGGCGGCCTGGTTGATGTTGAGCGTGTTCTCGTCATAGTAGACGCAGGCCAGGCGCCCGCCGTTCTTGAGGAAGCCCGCTTCATAGAGCTGCTTGAAGAACGGGCCTACGCCCGGCGGAATGACGGTGTTGAAGACGACGTCGACCTTGTTGGAGATGATCCGGTTGACGGTCGATGAGAAATCGATCTGGTCGAGCGGGTAATATTCCTCAAACACGACCTCGCCGCCGTTCGCCTCAATGACCTTGCGGGCGTAGACGTTGAGCGTGTGCGGCCAGACATAGTTGGCGCTCGGTAGCGCGAACTTCTTGCCACCGTTCTTGATCAGCCAGGGGATGAACTCGTCACACTGCTGCGCCGGCGTCGGTCCGGTGCAGAACAGATAGGGCGTGCACTCCTTGCCTTCGTAGAGCTGCGGATAGATGTAGAGCGTCTTGCCGCGCGCCACGATCGGGTCCTTGATCGCGTTGCGCATCGACGAGGTGATGCCGCCCAGCACCATGTCGACCTTGTCGCGTTGGATCAGTTTTCGGACGTTGCCGACCGCGACGGATTCGTTGGACGCAGTGTCCTCGATGTAGAGCTCGAGCGGACGGCCGAGCAGACCACCGGCCGTATTGATCTCCTTGATCACCATCTTGGCGACGTTAGCGTCGGCATTGCCGGCATAGGCGATCGGGCCGGTGAGATCGGTCGCGATACCGACCTTGATCGGGCCTTCCGCCGCGTTCGCCCACGGCGCCGGGATCACCCAGCTTCCGACGCCGGTCGCGACCGCGCCGGTGGTAAAGGCAAGATTGGAGAGGAAGCGGCGACGCGAAAGCTGAGTACGATCGAACATGACTAAACCCCTTTTCCAGCGATGAGGCCCTGTGGCCGAAATTTGATGAAGACAATGGCGAGCACGAAGACGAGGACGTCGGCGACGACGGGCGCCATCACCCATGGCAGCGCGGCGCTGAGGGTGCCGATGACGCCGGCGCCCGCCACCGGTCCGATGAAGGAGCCGACGCCGCCGACCATCACCGCAACAAAACCCTGGATCAGGAAGCGCAGGCCCAGATCGGCGTACAGGCTGAACACCGGGACGATCAGCGCACCGGCAAGGCCGGCGAGCGCGGAGCCGAACGCAAACGTGGCGCCATACATCAGGGGCGTGGAAATGCCTGAGGCCCGCGCCAGCGAGGGATTTTCCAGGGTGGCGCGCATGCGCAGGCCAAAACTCGTGCGCGACAGCAGGAGGTAACAGCCCGCCATCACCAGAAGCGTGATGACGATGATGGTGAAGCGCCAGGCCGAGATATGCATGGCGCCGATATCGATCGAGCCGCCGATCGGCTCGGGCACGGTCAGATAGAAGCCGCCGATCAGACCGCGCACCGATTCGCGGATGATCAGGCCGAGCGCATAGGTGCCGAGCATCGCCACGATCGGCGCGGCGTAGAAGCGGCGGATGATCAGCGCCTCCAGCACGAAGCCGAGCGCACCAACCACAAAGGGCGCCGCGACCATGCCGGCCCAGATCGGCAGGCCCTTGGCGTAGGCGAGATAGGTGATGTAGGCCCCGAGCAGGACGAACTCTCCTTGGGCGAAGTTGAAGATGCCCATCATGCTGGCGATGATTCCGAGCCCCAGCACGATCAGGACGATGATCGCGCCAAAGCTCAGGATCTCGAACGCCGCGACGAACGCGTTAGCCATGCGCTGGATTCTTATTTTTGCGCGTTTTCTTGACGCGAACCGGTATCCACTTCGCTTGAAAACGCTCTGGTCTTCCGTCCGTCTGCATCAATTCCCCCCCTCACATCTTCTTCCAGTCGCCTATCTGCTCGAAGGCATGCGCGGCGCGATAGATCGTGGATTCCTCGAACATGCGGCCGACCAGCATCAGGCCGACCGGCAGGCCGTCGACCATGCCGCAGGGCAGTGACATCGCGGGATGATGGGTGATGTCGAACGGCGCTGTGTTGGAGATCATCTCGAGCGCACGGGCGACATAGTCTTCGCGGCTTGCGGTGGGCTCCGGCAGCTTCGTCGCCTTCATCGGGGTGGTCGGCAGCAGCAGCAGGTCGTATTCGCCGAACGCCTTGTCATAGGCCGCGGTCAGGCGACGCGAGATGTTGAGTGCCTTGCCGTAATAGCGGGGACCGAAGCTGTTGTTGATGTAGGTCCCGAGCATCAGGAACAGTTTTGTCGTCTCCGACAGCGAATCCGCCTGCCGGCGCCAGCCGCGATGGAAGTCCATCAGCGAGGTCGAGTAGAGGTCAGAGCGGCTCAGGCCATAGCCATCGCCATACATCATGGTCTGGGTCATGCCCTCCGTGCCGATCGGCGTCCAGATCGCGGGACCGACAAGATGCATCGGGATCGAGACGATCTCGACCGTGGCGCCGAGGTCCTTGAAGCGTTTTGCGGCCTCGCGCACGCTTTCGTTCACCGCGGCCTCCGCGTTCGCCTGCTCAAAGCCTTCCTTGAGGATGCCGATCTTCATGCCCTTGACGCCCTGGCCGAGCGCCTTGGTGTACTCCTCGACCTTCGGTGCCTTGATGCGGGGATCGTAGCCGTCGTCGCCGGCGAGCACTTCCAGCAGCAATGCGTTGTCGGCGACCGTCGCCGTCATCGGACCGGTGTGGTCGACGAAGACCTCGATCGGCATGATGCCGGTGTAGGGGACGAGGCCCCAGGTCGGCTTCATGCCGTAGGTGCCGCAGAACGAAGACGGCATGCGGATCGAGCCGCCCTGGTCGCCGCCGATCGCCATGTCGACCTCGCCGAGCGCGACCACGACGCCACTGCCCGAGGACGAGCCGCCGGCCGAATAGCCCATCTTGTGCGGATTGTGCACGGCACCGACCGCGCCGGTGTGGCTGCCGCCGGACATGCAGAAGGATTCGCAATGCACCTTGCCGGCGATCTCGGCGCCGGCATCGAGCATGCGCGTGACGATGGTGGCGTCGAAATCGGGGACATAGCCTTCCAGCGTCGCCGAGCCGTTCATCATGGGCACGCCGGCGAGCATGATGTTGTCCTTCAGCGCGACGGTCTTGCCCTTGAGCTTGCCGCTCGCCGCACCCTTCACGGTCGACTTGCGGTACCAGGCGTTGCGCGGGTTCTCCTCGGGCGAGGGCCGATAGCCCGGCGTGCGCGGATATTTCACCTCCGGCACTTCGTCCGGCATCGCGCCGACGAGATTATAGGCTTCGATCGAGCCCTGCATCAGGCCGCGGAACGAGGCAACATCGGCATCGGTCAGCGAAAGGCCGCACTGCTTGGCGACGTCAAGAAGTTGGGCAGGCGTGGGAAGGACAACTGTCACGGCGCTCTCCTGAAGTTTCTTGGTACGGTCCCTGCACACGGCCGCGATTGGCGCGACGCGCGCAGCGGCCCTGCTGAAACATTCAAAGCGGAAATATTTTCCTTTTCAAGTATTATTTTGAGATGAGGCTGTCCGGATTGCCGCAGCAGGCTCAGACCGGCTTGATCAGCTTGAAGTCGAGGCCGTCGGCCTCCGCGAGATACATCTGCATGCGGGCGTGGCCGTTGCGAACGACGACCGGGCCGCGCGCGCCGCCGTAAACGATGTTGCGGCCCGCCGCGAGCATGGGCGCCATCGACAGCGAACCTGCCTTTTTCGCCACGGCTTCGAGGAAACGCAGGCCTTCATAGCTGGACTGGCCGAGCGAGCCGATCGGCGGGGCGTTCGGCCCGAACATGGCGCGATAGCGGATCTGGAAGTCGTCATTGGCCCGCGAGCCGATACCGGAGAAATAGCCGGATGCGCAGAACATGTTCTCGCTGTTGTCGGCGCCGATGCCGAGCAGCACCGTCTCGTCCATGGCCCCCGCCAGCCGCAGCGTCGTGGCGCCGAGGCCGCATTCGCCGAAAGCACGATTGAAGGTGACGCTGTCGGTGCCGATCAGCGAGATCAGCACGACATCGGGCCGCGCGGCACGGATGCGCGCCAAATGCGGCTCGTGATTGTCCTCGCCGAGGGGGACGAACTCCTCGCCGACGACGTGGCCGCCGGTCTCCCTGATGTAGTTCTTCACGGCGCGGTGCGACTGCCAGGGCCAGACGTAATCGCTGCCGATCAGGTACCAGCGCGACGCCTTCTTGACGTCGGCAAGCCAGTGGATCGACGGCCGGCTCTGCCAGCGCGGCGTCTCGCCGATCGCCATCACGCCGGGCGTGCGCTCGCCGCCTTCGTAGACCGGCGTATAGATGTAGGGGATGCGATGACGCGTGGTGACGTCGCGCAAGCCGACGCGGACCGCGCTGGTGTGCAGCCCGACGATGAGATCGACCTCGTCGAATGCGATCGCCTGCTCGGCGCGGTTCAGCACCTCGTCGAGCGGCCCGCCGGCGTCGTAGATCGACAGCTCGATCTCGCGGCCGAGGATGCCGCCGCGCTTGTTGATCTCGGCAACGGCGAGTTGCGCGCTGTTGGTCGCGCAGGGGCCCCACACACCCGGCGATCCCGTGCAGCAGATGAAGCCGCCGATGCGCAGCTTGTTCGCGCCACGCCGCCTGAGGAAAGCATGATCGCCCGGCGACAGCGAGCTATCGGCTCCCGACGACGACAGATTCCTCAGCAGCAAGGACGGCGGCATCGCCGGACTGCCGTGAGCCGGGAAGTTTACCGTCGCGTGCACGCCAACTCCTGTCTGGCACCAGACCTGAAAGCACAATGAGCAGGCGGCCGCGGCATCCGCCCTTTTGTTAGGCAAACATCCTATTTTGAAAATATTGAATATTCAACAATTGAAGTGCATATAGAAGCAGCATTGATTGCAAGACATTCACTCATTTGGGTCAAGACGAAGTCTTAGCCGTGGCAAAACCGAACTCCCCGATCACCGAACACCTCGCCTACCTGCTCGCGCAAGCCAACCGGGAGATCAACCGGCAGCTGGAACTGCGCCTGAGCAAGGAAGGCGTTCCCGTCGAGCAGTGGCGCATCCTTAAGGTGTTGTCGGACGGCGATGGCCACTCGATGGGCGAACTCGCGGACGCGGTGCTGCTCAATCATCCGACGCTGACCAAGATGATCGACCGCATGGTCTCCGACACGCTGGTCTATCGCGTGCAGGACCCGAACGACCGCCGCAAGGTGCTGATGTTCATCTCCGACCGCGGCAAGGTGCTGTGCAAGAAGCTCAACTCGCTCGCAGTGGACCAGGAGGAGCACATCCTGGAGAGCTACGGCGACAAATCGACGAGCGAATTGAAGCGGCTGCTCGAGAGCTTGATCGACAGCTCGAATTGAGCGTTGGCTTGGCGCGCTCTCGCACCCCTTCATCTCGTGAGGGCGTGGCGCAAATCGCCACACACACTCAGCCGTCATCGCCCGCGAAAGCGGGCGATCCAGTATTCCAGAGACGTTGGTGATTCAACCGAGAGGCCGCGGCGTACTGGGTCGCCCGGTCGAGCCGGGCAACGACAGTGGAGCGTGAGGCACGAACATCGCGTCTTACGCGCGCATGACGACGGGGCTAGCGACTACGCGTACCGCCCGTGGCAGTGCTTGTACTTCTTGCCTGAGCCGCAGGGGCAATCCTCGTTGCGGCCGACCTTGCCCCAGCTTGCGGGGTTCTTCGGATCGCGAAGAGCTGCGTCGGAAGCCTGCGCACCGAGCGTGACGCTGGCGAGCGCCATTTCGTCCTCGCCGGTGTTCGGGTCGAACTTGTGCGCTTCCATCGGCGGCAGCACGGGGGCTTCCTGCTCCGGCGGGACGATCTCGACCCGCATCAGCTGCGCCGTGACGGCCTCGCGCAGATGCGCGCTCATCTCCTGGAAGAGATTGAAGGCCTCGGTCTTGTACTCCTGCAACGGATCGCGCTGGCCGTAGCCACGCAGGCCGATGACCTGGCGCAGATGGTCGAGCATGATCAGATGCTCGCGCCAGAGATGGTCGAGCGTCTGGAGCAGAATGGTCTTCTCGACGTAACGCATCACGTCGGGACCCCATTGCCCGACCTTGGCCGCCATGTGCTCGTCGGCTTTGGTCTCGATGCGGGTGAGCAGCTCCTCGTCGGCGATGCCCTCTTCCTTGGCCCAGTCGTCGACCGGCAGGTCGAGATCGAGCACGCGCTTCAGCTCTTCCTTCAGGCCGGCGACATCCCACTGCTCGGCATAGGCGTGCTCGGGCACGTGCTTGGCGACGAGGTCGTCGATGAAGGCGTGGCGCATGTCGGTAACGGTCTCGGCGACGCTGTCGTCCTTCATCAGGTCGACGCGCTGGTCGAAGATCACCTTGCGCTGGTCGTTCTGGACGTTGTCGAACTTGAGCAGATTCTTGCGGATGTCGAAGTTGCGCGCCTCGACCTTCTGCTGCGCCTTCTCGAGCGCCTTGTTGATCCAGGGATGGATGATCGCCTCGCCTTCCTTGAGGCCGAGACGCTGCAGCATGCTGTCGAGGCGATCCGAACCGAAGATGCGCATCAGATCGTCTTCCAGCGACAGGAAGAACTTCGAGCGGCCGGGGTCGCCCTGACGGCCGGAACGGCCGCGCAGCTGGTTGTCGATGCGGCGGGATTCGTGACGCTCGGATCCCATGATGTAGAGGCCGCCGGGCTTCTTCACGGTCTTGGCGGGCTTCGAGCCCTTCGCCGGCTCGATCTCGACCTCTTCCTCGGCGTTCAGCACGATGTCGCGGAAGTGCTCGATGTCGGCCTTGATCTGCTCGATCTTCTTCGCCTTCTCGGCCTCGTCCTCGATGCCGGCGGTCTCCTGCTGGACCCGCATCTCGAGCGAGCCGCCGAGCTTGATGTCGGTACCGCGGCCGGCCATGTTGGTCGCGATCGTAATCGCGCCGGGCACGCCGGCTTCCGCGACGATATAGGCTTCCTGCTCGTGGAAGCGCGCGTTCAGCACCGCGAACAGTTTTGCCGGCTTGCCGGCGCGGGCCGCGGCGTACAGCTTCTGCATCGAATTTTCGTTGCCGAAATCGATCTGCCGGTAGCCGTGCTTCTTGAGGTATTCGGCGATCACTTCCGATTTTTCGATCGAGGCGGTGCCGACCAGCACCGGCTGCAGTCGCGCATTGGCGCGCTCGATCTCGGCCAGGATCGCGGCGTATTTCTCGTTCTGGGTTCGATAGACCTCGTCGTCCTCGTCGAGGCGGCCGACCGGCACGTTGGTCGGGATCTCCACGACTTCGAGCTTGTAGATGTCGAAGAGTTCGTCGGCTTCGGTCAACGCCGTGCCGGTCATGCCGGCGAGCTTTTCGTACATCCGAAAATAGTTCTGGAAGGTGATCGAGGCCAGCGTCTGGTTTTCCGGCTGAACCTGGACATGCTCTTTGGCTTCAAGCGCCTGGTGCAGGCCTTCCGAATAACGTCGGCCGGCCATCATGCGTCCCGTGAACTCGTCGATGATGACGACCTCGTCGTCGCGGACGATGTAGTCCTTGTCGCGCGTGAACAGCGTGTGGGCGCGCAGCGCCTGGTTGATGTGGTGCACGACGGAAACGTTCTCGACGTCGTAGAGCGACTCGCCCTTGAGCTGCCCGGCGTCGCGCAGCAACGTCTCGATCTTCTCCATGCCGCCTTCGGTCAGCGTCACCGTGCGCTGCTTCTCGTCGACCTCGTAATCGGTCTTGTCGAGCTTGGGCAGGAAGCCGTCGATGGTGTTGTAGAAGTCCGAACGGTCGTCGAGCGGGCCGGAGATGATCAGCGGCGTGCGCGCTTCGTCGATCAGGATGGAGTCGACTTCGTCGACGATGGCGTAGAAGTGCGGGCGCTGGACCATGTCCTCGAGCCGGTACTTCATGTTGTCGCGCAGATAGTCGAAACCGTATTCGTTGTTGGTGCCGTACGTGATGTCGCAGGCATAGGCAGCCTTGCGTTCGGAATCGTCGAGGCCGTGGACGATGACGCCGGTGGTCAAGCCGAGGAAGCTGTAGATCTGGCCCATCCAGCCGGAGTCGCGGCGGGCGAGGTAGTCGTTGACGGTGACGACGTGGATGCCCTTGCCCGCGAGCGCGTTGAGGTACACCGCGAGCGTTGCGACCAGCGTCTTGCCTTCGCCGGTCTTCATCTCGGCGATGTCGCCCTCGTGCAGCACGATGCCGCCGATCAGCTGCACGTCGAAATGCCGCTGGCCGAGCGTGCGCTTGGCGGCTTCGCGCACGGTGGCGAAGGCCGGCACCAGCAGATCGTCGAGCGTTTTGCCCTCGGCGAGCTGTTTCTTGAACTCGACGGTGCGGGCCTTCAGTGCCTCGTCGGAGAGTTTCGAAACCTCCGGCTCCAGCGCGTTGATCGCGTTGACGCGGGACTGGTATCCCTTCACCCGCCGGTCGTTGGCGGAGCCGAAAAACTTGCGGGCGAGCGCGCCGATCATGCCTAGTTCCTGTGTTCGCGATTCAACCGCGTTGCAGCCAAGAAGTTGTCACCCCCCTGCCTATCAACTCACCGTGACGCCTGATGGCGACAGAGCCCGGACTGCGGGGGGTCATCCGCCATATGGGTGGGAATTGGGCAAGTCTGGGTTCAACGGCCAAAAACGCAGCAAAATAAACGCCATCGCCATGGTCGCGACCGGGCAGAGATATGGCCCGGTCAGGGCCTTGTCAACGGCGGGCGCATTGCGGCTAATTCATCATTTTGACAGACTTTTCGCGTTGCCAAGCCCCCCTGAATTGGGCGAGTGTCCGCCCCGCTAGAGCAGCCCCCTGCTTCAACAAAAGGATTTTCCATGACCACCTCGTTCCCGGTAACCAAAACCGGCCTGCGCTTCGGCCTCGCCACCGCCCTCGTGGGCTGCCTTGCGTTGGCGCTGATCGCGGGTCCCGGCCGGGCTGCCGACGATCCGGTGCTGGCGAAGGTCAATGGCGCGGAAATCAAGAAGAGCGACGTTGCCATGGCCGAGGAGGAACTCGGGGCGAGCCTCGCCCAGATGGACCCGGCGACCAAGGACGAGAACGTGCTGTCCTTCCTGATCGACATGAAAATCGTCAGCAAGGCTGCCGAGGACAAGAAGGTCGCCGACGGCGACGAGTTCAAGAAGCGCCTGGCGTTCGCCCGGAACCGCCTGCTGATGGACAGCCTGCTCGCCAACGAGGGCAAGGCCGCCACCACCCCCGACGCCATGAAGAAGGTCTATGAGGAGGCCTCCAAGCAGATCACCGGCGAGCAGGAGGTCCGCGCCCGCCACATCCTGGTCGAGACCGAGGACGAGGCCAAGGCGGTGAAGGCCGAGCTCGACAAGGGCGCCGATTTCGCCGAGCTCGCCAAGAAGAAGTCCAAGGATCCGGGCTCCGCCGATGGCGGCGACCTCGGCTTCTTCACCAAGGAGCAGATGGTGCCGGAGTTCTCGGCCGTGGCCTTCACGCTGGAGCCGGGCAAGATCTCCGATCCCGTGAAGTCGCAGTTCGGCTGGCACATCATCAAGGTCGAGGAAAAGCGCAACCGCAAGGCGCCGGACTTCGAGCAGGTCAAGGCCCAGATCGAGCAGTACGTCACCCGCAAGGCCCAGGCCGACTACGTCGCCAAGCTCCGCGCGGAAGCCAAGGTCGAGCGGACGGACCAGCCGGCAGCGGATGCCAAGCCGGATGCCAAGCCGGCCGACCCTGCCAAGCCGTCCGACAGCAAGATGGCGCCCCCCGCGAAGAAGTAAGAATTCGCTGTCACTTCGCGGACGCCAATAGTATCTAACGTCGCAATGGCCGGGCAAATGCCCGGCCATCTGCATATCCAGACCTCACCAAGGCGCCCCGATGTCCTCCTCCGTCTCCCCGCTCGCCCCCAAAACTGTCCCCGACATGCCCGTGATCGCGGGCGTCCGCCTTGCGACGGCCGAAGCCGGCATCCGCTACAAGAACCGCACCGACGTGCTGCTGGCGGTAATGGACAAGGGCACCGCGGTCGCGGGCGTCTTCACCAGGTCGAAATGCCCGTCCGCCCCGGTCGAATGGTGCCGCGCCAAGCTGAAGGGCGGCAAGGCGCGCGCGCTGGTGGTGAATTCCGGCAACGCCAATGCATTCACCGGCAAGACCGGGCGCAGCTCCACCGCGCTGACCGCGAAGATCGCGGCCAAGGCGGTCGGATGCAGCGAGGGCGAGATCTTCCTGGCCTCGACTGGCGTGATCGGCGAGCCGCTGGACGCGACCAAGTTCGACGGTGTGCTCGGCCGGCTGGCCGAGACTGCCGAGTCCGGCGACTATCTCGCCGCGGCCAAGGCGATCATGACCACCGACACCTTCCCAAAGGTCGCGACCGCGACCGTCAAGCTCGGCAAGGCCAAGGTCACCATCAACGGCATGGCCAAGGGCGCCGGCATGATCGCCCCCGACATGGCGACGATGCTGTCCTTCATCTTCACCGACGCGCCGATCGCGCCCGGTGCACTGCAAGCCCTGCTCAAGAGCGGCGTCGAGGACACCTTTAACGCGGTGACGATCGACGGCGACACCTCGACCTCGGACACGCTGCTGGCCTTCGCCACCGGCGCCGCCGCCGAGCACGGCGCGCCGAAGATCAGCCGCGCCAGCGATCCGCGCCTGAAGGCCTTCGTCAAGGCCTTCAACCAGGTGCTCGCCAATCTCTCCGAGCAGGTCGCCCGCGACGGCGAGGGCGCGCGCAAGCTGGTCGAGATCACCGTGGAAGGCGCCAAGACCAAGGCGTCGGCGCGCAAGATCGCGATGTCGATTGCGAACTCGCCGCTGGTCAAGACCGCAATCGCCGGCGAGGACGCCAATTGGGGCCGCGTGGTGATGGCGGTCGGAAAGGCCGGCGAGCCGGCCGATCGCGACAAGCTCTCGATCTCCTTCAACGGCATCCGCGTCGCCAAGAGCGGCGCGCGCGATCCGTCCTATGACGAGGCGCAGGTGTCGGAGGCGATGAAGGCGCCGGAGATCGCGATCAAGGTCTCGCTCGGCCTCGGCAAGGGCCGCGACCGCGTGCTGACCTGCGACCTCACCAAGGAATATGTCGCGATCAACGGGGATTACAGGTCTTAAACCGAACGCCGATGGCCGATCTCAAACTGACATTGGTGGTGGCCTGCGCGCTCGTCGACGCCGACAAGCGCGTCCTGATCGCGCAGCGCCCCGAGGGCAAGACGCTTGCCGGCCTCTGGGAATTCCCCGGCGGCAAGTGTGAGCCCGGCGAGCGGCCGGAGCAGAGCCTGATCCGCGAGCTGCTTGAAGAGCTCGGCATCACAGTCGCCGAACCGTGCCTGGCGCCACTGACCTTTGCGAGCTACGGCTACGAGACCTTTCACCTGCTGATGCCGCTCTACATCTGCCGGCGCTGGGAGGGGCTGGTCACGCCGCGCGAAGGCCAGACCCTAGCCTGGGTTCGCGCCAACAAGCTGCGCGACTACCCGATGCCCCCCGCGGACATTCCGCTGATCCCGCATCTGATCGATTTGCTGATGTGAGTACGGACCTCATCCTGAGGAGCGCGGCACGCGCGTCTCGAAGGATGGCCACACGGCGAGAGCGGGGCCTGCATGGTTCTCGCGGCGATGTGAAGCATCGTCCGCTAAGCGCGCCTTACGCGCCTCCTCACCATGAGGATCACTCCTTCCCCGCCTTCTTTACCGCCTCCGCAAGGCTCGCTTTCGCCGACCCCGGCTTCAGCGGCTGCTGCTGGCTTGCATGCGGGGCCCAGCCGGAGAGCCAGATGATGTCGAATGTCGCACGGATGCGGCCGTCGGCATCCGCAAAGCGTTCGGCGTAGATTTCGGCCATGCGCAGCAGCGTCGCGCGGGGCGTCGGCGTGCGCCGCCGCTCGATCAGCACATTGGCCGCGCCCATGCGGCGGAGATCCTGCATCAGCGCAAACGCATTGGCGTAGCGCACCACGACACGGTCGACATCGGTGACCGGAAGCGCAAAGCCCGCCCGCTGCAACAGCGCGCCGATGTCGCGCAAATCCGCGAACGGGGCCACGCGCGGCGACACGCCACCCTCGCATTCGGCTTCCGCCGCGGCAAAGGCCTGCCGCAGCTCCGTTAAACTGTCGCCTCCGATCATCGCGGCGAGCAGCAGACCATCGGGCTTCAGCGCACGGCGGATCTGCGCGAACACGCCCGGCAGGTCGTTGACGAATTGCAGCGCCAGTGCCGAGACGACGAGATCGAGACTTTCCGGGGCAAAGGGCAGTTTTTCCACGCCCGCTTCGTCGAGCGCGATCCGCTGGAGTGATGGCAGCCCCGTGAGCCCCTCTCCGGGTGTCCAGAGATCGGCCGCAGCATGAAACTCCCGCATCACGGCGGCCAGCCGGTCGGTCATGTCCTCTGCAACACGATCGAGCAGGAATGTCACCTCGCCCTGCGCATGAGCGCGCCGCTGCCGCGCATGCAGCAATGCGCGATCGAACAGAGCGGGCGGGGTTTGCGGGTTCTGGGCCATGCCGCTGGTTACGCCGATCACGACCGCCATGGCAATCTCCTCTCTCGTGTCCCGGCTCTGCAGCGCACCGCACCGGACGATGCTTCGCACCGCCGGGAGCGCTGCGCTGCGTCCGGGGCACGAGAGTGTGGCTTGAGCCCCCGCAAGCGGAACGCTAGCCTCCCCTCATGGAAGCCGACAGCGCCCCCACCCGCTCCATCGCCGCGCCGTTGCGTGCCGCATGGACGGCCGGCCGCCACGTGCTGTCGCGCGCCGCACGGCTCGCGCTCGACATTGCGCTGCCGACGCTGTGCGTGTCCTGCCGCGAGCCGGTCGACGGCGAGGGCGTCTGCGCGGCCTGCTGGGCGCGGCTGTCGTTCATCGAACGGCCCTATTGCCCGCGCCTCGGCATTCCCTTCGTCTATGATCCCGGGCCCGAGATGCTGTCGATGGAGGCGATCGCCAGCCCGCCGGCCTACCAGCGTGCACGCGCGGCGGTGCGCTATGACGACGTCGCGCGCACGCTGGTGCATGCGCTGAAATACCAGGACCGTACCGATCTGGCGCCGGCCATGGGTCGCTGGATGGCGCGCGCGGGCGCCGAACTGCTCACCGGAGCCGACATGCTGGTGCCCGTTCCCCTGCATTGGCGCCGGGCCTGGCGGCGCCGCTACAACCAGTCCGGGGCGCTGGCGCGCATCATCGCGCGGCAGAGCGGTGTCAGGGTGCGCGGCGAAGTGCTGCGCCGGGTGCGCGCCACCGAGCAGCAGATTGGCCTGTCACGGACCCAGCGCGCCACCAATGTGCAGGGCGCATTCCAGGTATCCCCCGACCGCCAGGCGGAAATCCAGGGCCGCCGCATCGTCCTGATCGACGATGTCCTCACCTCGGGGGCGACGCTGGACGCCTGTGCGCGGGCCCTGCTCCGTGCCAAGGCGGCCCAGGTGGACGTGCTGGTGTTCGCCCGGGTTGTCGAGAGCGGCCCCCGTCCCATATAATTCAATGACTTCATGACATGAGAGCGCCACACGACATGACCGACGCTGTCGAAATCTACACCAGGCCGGGCTGTGGCTATTGTTCCGCCGCCAAATCGCTGCTGACCCGCAAGAAGGCAACCTTTACGGAGTTCGACATCGCCAGGAACCCGTCCTGGCGCGAAGAGATGTACGACCGCGCCGGCGGGGGCTCGACTTTCCCGCAGATCTGGATCGGCGGAACCCATGTCGGCGGTTGCGACGAGCTGTATGCGCTCGACCGCGAGGGCAAGCTCGACGGCCTGCTCGAAAGCGTAAAGGCGGTGTCATGAGCGAGGATCGCACCTTCACCGCCGCGATGATCCAGATGCGCACCGGCCTGATGCCCGAGCCGAGCCTCGCGCAGGCCACCAGGCTGATCCGGCAGGCTGCCGCCAACGGCGCCGACTACGTGCAGACGCCCGAAGTCAGCAACATGATGCAGCTCAACCGAAAGGCGTTGTTCGAGCACCTCCAGAGCGAAGAGGACGACACCTCGCTGAAGGCCTATCGCGCGCTCGCGGCGGAACTCGGAATTCACATTCATGTCGGATCGCTGGCGCTGCGCTACTCGGACGAAAAAGCGGTCAACCGCTCTTTCCTGATCGGGCCCGAGGGCAGTGTGCTCGCGAGCTACGACAAGATCCACATGTTCGACATCGAATTGCCGGACGGCGAGAGCTATCGCGAATCCGCCAATTACCAGCCGGGCGAGACCGCCGTGATCTCCGACCTGCCCTGGGGTCGCGTCGGGCTGACGATCTGCTACGACGTGCGCTTCCCCGCGCTCTACCGCGCGCTGGCCGAGAGCGGCGCGTATTTTATCACCGTGCCGTCGGCCTTCACCCGCAAGACCGGCGAGGCGCATTGGCACATCCTGCTGCGCTCGCGCGCGATCGAGACCGGCTGCTTCATCTTCGCAGCCGCGCAGGCCGGCCTGCATGAGAACAAGCGCGAGACCTATGGCCACTCGCTGATCATCGATCCCTGGGGCGAGATCCTCGCCGAGGGCGACGTCGAGCCCGGTATCATCATGGCCAAGATCGACCCGGCCAAGGTCGAGACCGCCCGCCGCGCGATCCCCTCGCTCCAGCACGGCCGCCGCTTCGGCGTCGCCGATCCCAAGGCCGGGCCGGACCATCTCCACCTCGTGCGGGGATCGGCATGATTCGCTACGCGCTCCACTGCGACCAAAGCCACGCATTCGAAAGCTGGTTCCAGAGCTCGTCGGCTTATGATTCGCAGGTGAAGCGCAAGCTCGTGACTTGCCCGATCTGCGGCTCGGCCAAGGTCGAGAAGGCGATCATGGCCCCACGGATCATCGGCAAGAAGGGCCGCGGACCGGCGACGCCGCCGCCGGAGCCTGCCTCAACGCCTGCGCCCGAGGCCGCGCCGTCGGGACCGACCTCGCTGATGATGGCGCAGGAGCGCGAGTTGCGCGCCAAGCTCAAGGAGCTGCGCGATCACATCGTCAAGCACGCCGACAATGTCGGCGAGCGCTTTGCGAATGAAGCCCGCGCGATGCATTACGGCGACAAGGAACACCGCCCGATCTATGGCGAGGCTTCGCCCGACGAGGCCAAGTCGCTGATCGACGAAGGCATCGAGGTGTCGCCGCTGCCGACGCTGCCGGAAGATAGGAACTAGGCCCCCACCAGCACCGCAACGCCAACCACGATCAGCGCGATACCAAAGATCTCGCGCGGCGCGATCGGCTGCTTGAACGAGTAATACGCCACGCCTTGCGCGAACAGCACCTCGATCAAAGCGAGTGTGCGGACATTGGCGGCGGCCGTCAGCGCGAATGCCAGGAACCAGAACTGCGAGGCGAAGGCGCCCATGAAGCCTGCGAGCAGCGACGGCTTCCACAATCCCAGGATCGACTGGAGCACCTTTGGCGCGCGCCAGAGCAGATAGATGGTCAGGATCAGCGTCTGCACGAACAGGCCGAGCACCAGCGTGAACGACGCTGCCGTCACGAAGGAGACGTCAGGCACGTTGATGATGGCGCCGCGGAAGCCAACGGCTGAGAGCGCGAACGCCGCGGCCGCAACGAGGCCCGTGATGGTCGGCCTCAATTCCGCAAAGCTCTTCTCGCCGCCGGGCCGGAGTGCGGTGATGACGACGCCGACGGTCGCGATCACGATCGCCAGCACCTTCAGCCAGGTCAGATGATCGCCGAGGAAGACGAAGCCGAAAATCGCGGTCTGGATCGCCTCGGTCTTCAGGTACGCCGTCGTCACCACGAAGGAGCGATCGTTCATCGCGAGCAGCATCAGCCCGGTCGCAACGATCTGGCTGAGCGCCCCGAGCAGCAGCCAGGGCCAGAACACGGTTGGCGGCATGCCGAGGTGATCGCCGGTCGCGACCAGCACCACGCCCAGAAACAGCAGCGAGAACGGGAAGCCGAACAGGAAGCGGATATTGGTCGCGCCCCAGGTCCCCAGCGGCTTCGTCAGCGACCGCTGCATCGCATTGCGCGCGACCTGGCCTAACGCAGCAATGACGGTGAAGGGAATCCAGAGGCTGGCGATGGTAAGCATGCGGGTGGAGCGGTAGGAGGGGAAGCCGTGGCCAACCTGCCGCTAGCGGCGAAGCAGGTCAATCACGCCCACGTCATGGGTGCGATGCTCGCGCAACAAATTCGGTGTCGTCCCTGCGAACGCAGGGACCCATACCGCGGAATCTGTCGGTTGCGCCGCGGTGGTAGACGCGCGGGTCGGCAGTCTTCGCCAAACTGCTCCCTGGGGGTATGGGTCCCTGCGTTCGCAGGGACGACACCGTTTGTGGAGAAACAGCTCGCACCCTACTCAGTCCTCACACCATCCCTTCCGCTACGACCATGTAGTTCACGTCCATATCCGACGAGAGGGCCCATTTGTCGGCGAAGGGTGAGTAGACGACGCCGGTCTGCTCGGTGATGACGAGACGGTTGTCCAAAAGATACTTCGTCAGCTCGTCGGGGGTGACGAACTTGTTCCATTCATGGGTGCCGCGCGGCAGCCAGCGCAGGACGTATTCGGCGCCGACGATGGCGAGCGCAAAGCTCTTCCAGTTCCGGTTCAGCGTCGAGACCACCATCAGCCCGTTCGGCTTCAGCAGCGCCGCGCAGCGCTTGAGGAAAACGCCGACATCGACGACGTGCTCGACCACTTCCATCGCCAGCACGATGTCGAAGCGCTCGCGCGGGTCGATCTCCTCGACCGTGGTGCAGCGGTAATCGATCGACAGATGGCTCTTGTCGGCATGTAGCTTCGCGGCGGCGATGTTGCTCACCGAGGGATCGACGCCGATGACCTGGGCACCGAGGCGCGACAGCGGCTCGCACAACAGGCCGGCGCCGCAGCCGATGTCGAGCACGCGCAGGCCGCCGAGGCAGTTGAGGCTGCGCACGTTACGCTCGAACTTGCGGCAGGCGGCGTCGCGGATGTAGCCGAGCCGCAGCGGGTTGATCCGGTGCAGCGGGGCCATCTTGCCGTTGGGGTCCCACCACTCGGCCGAAAGTTTCGAGAATTTCGCGATCTCGGCGGCGTCGACGGTCGAGCCCGGCTGCGGGCTTGCGGTTGCGGAAGTATTTTGCTGCATGCTCATGGTTAGGCGCGGTCCTACCGCGTGGTGATCGAACTACGGAAGGCGAGCGGCGTGTCGACGGTCGTGATCTTTTCGATCCCCTCGCCAACGCCGCGAATCGTCACGTCGCCGTAGTTGAGAATACGTCCAAGAATCGACTGGTCGACGTCGACACTCTCGACCTTGTCCAGCGCCATTTCAAAGGTCCGGCGCTTGATGAACCCCGTCTTGTGCACAACCCGCAAGTTGGTGACGTCGGTCTCGGTCGTGAAGCGATGGAACCAGCCCTTGATGGTCCAGTAAAGGGCGGCCAAAGCCACGACGCCGGCGGCTATGAGGCACAGCACCCTGAGGCCATCGGCCGTGGCCTGCGGCATCAGGACGAGAAAGGCGAGAGCCACGATCCAGGCCACGATGGCCGGAAAATAGAAGATCCAGTGCGCATTGGTCGAATACAGCACCCGCTCGCCCGGTTGCAGGATCTCGTCGATATAACGCGCCATGATCTCGGTTAACCCATACCCCCAAGCCAGACCTTACCCTGCCCCCGCAGGAACCCGCTTGCCCCCGGCCCCGCCGCTATGTATACGCGCGGTCGGTGTCCGCCGGCACCCGTCCGGTGCGGGTCACCATACTGATCCTTATGAGGGAATGCACGCGTCGTCATGAGCCGCCTCGTGATGAAATTCGGCGGCACGTCCGTCGCCAATATCGAACGTATCCGCAACGTCGCACGCCATGTGAAGCGTGAGGTCGACGCCGGCCACGAAGTGGCCGTGGTCGTCTCGGCGATGTCCGGTAAAACCAACGAGCTGGTGGCCTGGTGCACCGAGGCCTCGCCGATGCACGACGCGCGCGAATACGACGCCGTTGTCGCCTCCGGCGAACAGGTGACGTCGGGCCTGCTCGCCATCGTGCTTCAGGGCATGGGCATCCAGGCCCGCTCCTGGCAGGGCTGGCAGATCCCGATCAAGACCAGCGACGCCCATGCCTCGGCCCGAATCGAGGACATCGACGGCAACGAGATCATCAAGCGCTTCCGGGAGCGCAAGGAGGTCGCGGTCATCGCCGGCTTCCAGGGTATCAATCCCGAGACCAATCGCATCACCACGCTCGGCCGCGGCGGCTCCGACACCTCGGCCGTGGCGATCGCCGCCGCCGTCAAGGCCGACCGCTGCGACATCTACACCGATGTCGACGGCGTCTACACCACCGACCCGCGAATCGTGCCGAAGGCCCGCCGCCTCGACAAGATCGCGTTCGAAGACATGCTGGAACTGGCCTCCCAGGGCGCAAAAGTGCTCCAGGTCCGCTCGGTGGAACTCGGCATGGTCCACAACATGCCGATCTTCGTCCGCTCGAGCTTCGACAAGCCCGAGGATATCGACCCGCATGCCAACCAGCCGCCCGGCACGCTGATCTGCAGCGAGGAGGAGATCATGGAAAGCCACGTCGTCACCGGCATCGCCTTTTCGAAGGACGAGGCCCAGATCTCGGTACGCCAGATCGAGGACAAGCCCGGCGTGGCAGCGTCGATCTTCGGCCCGCTGGCGGATGCCAACATCAACGTCGACATGATCGTGCAGAACGTCTCCGAGGACGGCAAGACCACCGATCTCACCTTCACGGTGCCGGCGGCCGACTACACCCGTGCCAAGGACACGATCACGGCCGCCAAGGGCAAGATCGGCTATGCCCGGCTCGATACCGCCACCGACGTCGCCAAGATATCGGTAATCGGCAGCGGCATGCGCAGCCATGCCGGCGTCGCCGCCCAGGCGTTTTCGGCCCTCGCCGGACGGAATATCAACATCCGGGCCATTACAACCTCCGAGATCAAATTCTCGGTTTTGATCGACACCGCCTATACCGAGCTCGCGGTACGCACCCTGCACACGCTCTACGGTCTCGATCAGGCCTAGACGAATTTTCTCTTAGCGGTCGCAGCAAACGCGAAGGTGTACACACCTTCGCGTTTGGCAGGCGTTTTGCTTGGCAAAACAAGCCTCAATTCGCTATACGGCGAACAGGGTGGGCTGCCGCAGACTGTGTCCCAGTTCAGGCGGCGCTGATTCGGTGCAAGCGCTAAATCTTGAGTAGATTTGTGTTTGTGCCTGCGCCGGACGAACAATTTGGTTGTTTTTCTGGAATTTTGGGCCAGCCGCCGGCCGATACCGCCGGGCCAGGCAGACGGAGGAGATTGACGGTTCATGCGGAGCGCGTCGGGAGGTCCCCGCGTCTTGTTGAGACGGCTCCGCGAAACCATGGCGGAGCAGGTCTCGGCCCAGGAGCGGCTGGACAAGATCGTGGTGCTGATCGCCGCCAACATGGTGGCCGAGGTGTGCTCGGTCTATGTGCTGCGCATCGACAACACGCTCGAGCTCTACGCCACCGAAGGCCTCAACCGCGAGGCGGTGCACCACACCGTGCTGAGCGCCCATGAGGGCCTGGTCGGCCTCGTCGCCAGCGAGGCGACCCCGCTCAACCTCAGCGACGCGCAAAGCCATCCGGCCTTCTCGTTCCGCCCGGAGACTGGCGAAGAAATCTACCACTCCTTCCTCGGCGTGCCGATCCTGCGCGCCGGCAACACGCTCGGCGTGCTGGTGGTGCAGAATCGCGCCAAGCGCAATTACGTCGAGGAGGAGCTCGAGGCGCTCCAGACCACCGCGATGGTGCTGGCGGAGCTGATCGCCTCCGGCGAATTGTCCGCGCTGGCCCAGCCGGGCCAGGAGCCGGCCGCGCGCCATTCGGCGCAGAAGGTCGGCGCCATCCTCTCGGAAGGCATTGCGCTCGGCCATGTCGTGCTGCACGAGCCGCGCGTCGTCATCAAGGACTACATCGCCGAGGATCTGCCGAAGGAGATCAAGCGGCTCGACACCGCGCTCGCCAAGCTGCGCGCCGATCTCGACCGCATGCTGGAGCGTGGCGACGTTGCCGAGGGCGGCGAGCACCGCGAGGTGCTGGAAGCCTACCGCATGTTCGCCAACGACCAGGGCTGGTCGCACAAGCTGCATGAGGCGGTCGCCACCGGCCTCACGGCGGAAGCCGCCGTCGAACGCGTGCAGTCCGACACCCGCGCGCGCATGCTGCGCTCCACCGATCCCTATTTGCGCGACCGGCTGCACGATCTCGAGGATCTCGGCTACCGCCTAATGCGGCAGCTGGTCGGCCAGGACCACGCGCCCTCGCGCGAACAATTGCCCGACAATGCCATCGTCATCGCGCGCGCGATGGGCCCGGCGGCGCTGCTCGATTACGACCGCAAGCGCCTGCGCGGCATCGTGCTGGAGGAAGGCACCGCCAACTCCCACGTCTCGATCGTGGCCCGCGCGCTCGGCATCCCCGCGGTCGGCGAAGTCCCGAACGCGCCCGGCATCGCCGATCCCGGCGACGCTATCATCGTCGACGGCACCTCGGGCTCGATCTATGTGCGCCCGTCGCAGGAGGTCGAAGCTGCCTTTGCCGAACGCGTGCGCTTCCGCGCCCGCCGCCAGGCGCAATACCTTGCGCTGCGCGACCGTCCCTGCGTCACCAAGGACGGCCAGAAGGTCGAGCTGATGATCAACGCAGGTCTTGCTATCGACCTGCCGCATATCGAAGACACCGGCAGCGCCGGCATCGGCCTGTTCCGCACCGAGCTGCAGTTCATGGTGGGACAGAGCCTGCCGCGCACCAGCGACCAGCTCGCGCTCTATCGCACGGTACTGGATGCCGCAGGCACCAAGCCCGTTACCTTCCGCACCCTCGACATCGGCGGCGACAAGGCACTGCCCTATATGGAAGCGGTGATCGAGGAGAATCCCGCACTCGGCTGGCGCGCGATCCGGCTCGGCCTCGATCGCCCCGGCCTGCTGCGCGGCCAGATCCGCGCGCTGCTGCGCGCCGGCGGCGGCCGCGCGCTACGCATCATGTTCCCGATGATCTCGGAGGTCGCCGAATTCGACTCGGCGAAGGCGCTGGTCGAGCGCGAGCTGACCTATCTGCGCCAGCACGGCCACACCCTGCCGGAGCGCATCGACATCGGCACCATGGTCGAGGTGCCCGCGCTGCTCTACCAGCTCGACGAGCTCCTGAAGAAGGTCGACTTCATCTCGGTCGGGTCCAACGATCTGTTCCAGTTCCTGTTCGCGGTCGACCGTGGCAATGCCAAGGTCTCCGAGCGCTTCGACACCATGTCGGCGCCGATCCTGCGCGTGCTGCGCGAGATCGCGCGGAAGTCGAACGATGCGAAGAAGTCGTTATCACTGTGCGGCGAGATGGCCTCCAAGCCGATCGGCGCGCTGGCGCTGATCGCGATGGGTTACCGCTCGCTGTCGCTCTCGGCGACGGCCCTCGGCCCGGTCAAGGCGATGGTGATCGACCTCGATGCCAAGAAGGCCGAGGCGATGCTCGGCCCCTTGCTGGACGCGCCCTCCGGCAGCGTCTCGATCCGGCAGAAGCTGACGGAGTTTGCCGAGGCCGAGGGCCTGGCGTTGTAGCGGGCCTGTCGCCCCTTCCCGCCGCCTCGCCTTTTCCGCCCTTTGAGACCGAACCGATGTCGTCACTCCCCGAAGCCAAACTGGACGTCCTGCTCGCGCATCACGCCTCGCTCGAGGCCGAATCGCTCGGCCAGCTCGCCTCCGAACGCTATGTGCAGATCACCCGCGAGCTCGCCGAGCTCACCCCGCTGATCGAGGCGGTGAAGGCGTATCGTTCTGCGGTCAAAGAACTCGCCGACACCGAGGCGCTGATCGCCGATCCCGCGACGGATTCCGAGATGCGTGGCATGGCGGAAGCCGAGCGCGACGAGCTGACGCCCAAAATCGAAGAGCTGGTCCAGAAGATTCGCGTCGCACTGCTGCCCAAGGACGCCATGGACGACCGCAACGTGGTGCTGGAAATCCGCGCCGGCACCGGCGGCGATGAGGCCTCGCTGTTCGCCGGCGATCTGTTCCGGATGTACGAGCGTTTCGCCAGCTTGCAGGGCTGGAAGGTCGAGGTGATCTCGGCCAGCGAAGGCACGGTCGGCGGCTACAAGGAAATCATCGCGGAGGTGCAGGGCCGCGGCGCGTTCTCGAAGCTGAAATTCGAATCCGGTGTGCACCGGGTGCAGCGCGTGCCGGACACCGAAACGCAGGGACGCATCCACACCTCCGCCGCTACCGTCGCCGTGATGCCGGAGGTCGAGGAGGTCGACGTCGACATCAAGAACGACGACCTCCGCATCGAGACCATGCGGGCGCAGGGCGCCGGCGGCCAGCACGTCAACAAGACCGAATCGGCGATCCGCATCACCCACATCCCGACCGGCATCGTGGTGATGATGCAGGACAGCCGCTCGCAGCATAAGAACCGCGCCTCCGCCATGAACATCCTGCGCTCGCGCATCTACGATGCCGAACAGCAGCGCCTCGACGCCGCACGCTCGGCCGAGCGCAAGGAGAAGGTCGGCTCCGGCGACCGCAGCGAGCGCATCCGTACCTATAATTTCCCGCAGGGACGCGTCACAGATCATCGCATCAACCTGACGCTCTACAAGTTGCCGCAGGTGATCGCCGGCGAAGCGCTCGGCGAATTGACCGACGCGCTGACCACCGAGCATCAGGCCGCACAGCTCGCCGCGCAAGGCGCAGCCGCCTGAACCGCGCCTCAGCGCGCTTTGGCCCGGAACGATCGCAGGATCTTGGCCAGGGCGGGCGCGGCGGCACTCAGCTCGTCCAGGTGAATGCGCGAGAGCGATCGCAGCTTCTGCTCGCCCTTTGCCGTCAGCCTGACGAGGACGCGTCTTGCGTCCTGCGGATCGCCTTCCCGGCCGATCAGCTTCAGCTTCGCCATGCGATCCACCAGCTCCACCGCGGTATGGTGCCGGATCAGGAGGAAGCGCGCGATGTCGCCGACGCTTGCGCCGTCAGGGGCGGACAGCCCCTTGATCGCCAGCAGCGCCTGATGCTGCTGCGGCGTCAAGCCGGCACTCTGGGCCGCGGCTTCGCTGAACGCCAGGAAGGTCCGGAGCTGATAGCGGAACTGTGCGAGCGCCGCATAGTCGGCCTCGCGCATCGCGCCGCCCTTTGAGGGCGCCGCGGACGAGGGGCGCGTCGTCTTCCGCTTCGATTGAGTCATTCCTGCCTGCGACGTCGAGCCCGCCGGTGAAGCGGGCGGTCGCTGCCGAGACTAGCAAGGAAGGACAGGCGGAACCAACCGAGCGGCGCCGCGGATGCACAAATATCGGGGCCTATTCGAAACTGGAGAGCAGGATCTTCACCAGGATGACCTGAAACGCGATCGGGATGCGAACGCTCTTTCTCCTGATCGAGCGCTGGAGCGCGCTGGCGATCTCGGCGCTCGTCAAGGCCCCGGCCGACGCATTGGCAATCAACTCCGCCCACATCTGCGACAGCGAGCCGCCGGGCGGGATCACGGGCTTGATGGTGACGCCACAGCCCTGCGCCCAATCCACGATCTCCCGCATCGTGTGGGGGCCGCAGTTGCGCGCGGTCGAGAGCCGCTCGGCCGTCAGCACGCGCAGCAGCTCGCGCGAGGGCGACCACGCCCCCTTCGGGGGCTGCTCGCAGGTGAGTTCGACCGCAAGCTCCTTCAGGACGTTCTGGGCGCGCACGCTCAGTCTCTTCAGCGGCGCAGGCGCGCGCTTCGCCTGGACGGAGCCGACGGCCGGTCCCCGCTCGCCGGTGGGGCGATTGCGCGGCTCGGACGCGCGGGAGGCATCGCCCGACTGCGGTGCCGCGCGCTGGTCGCTGCCCTCCCCCGCGGGCCAGGCAGCCTCCGGCCGCTCCGCCTCCTGCGGCCAGGATCGTCGCTTCCGGGCACCCGCCACTGTCGTCTGCCGCGCCATTTCTCTCGCCGAACCCGCCAGCCTCGTACTCACAAAGACTAATATATATCGTGATCCGATATGTTTTCACGTGATAATTTTCGTCGTTCGACCAAAGACGAAATTGACAGAAGGGCTTCACAAGCAATGCTTAGGGCCAAGAGCTACACGCGGATGTGACGTGCCCGGCGCAGCAGGCCAGCGAGGCCGGCTGGCCGGACAGGTCGTGCTTGCGCCTGCAAACAAGAACGATGTTCGGAGGAAACGACCATGACTGACGATCTCATCCGCCGCGGCCTCTCGCGCCGTGGCCTGCTCCAGACCACCGCGGGGCTCATCGGCGGCTCCATGCTGCCCGCGATGCCGGCCTTTGCCGAGGACAAGCCGGCGATCGGCTCGTATCCCGCCGGCGTTTCGGGTTCCACTGCCTTCATCGGAATCTCGGTCCCGCGCACCGGCACCTATGCCGTGCAGGGCGAGGACGAGCTCAAGGGCTACCAGCTCGCGATCGAGCACATCAACAGCGGCCACGACCTGATCAAGAAGATCTCGCCGAAGACCAGCAAGGGCGTGCTCGGCAAGGAGCTGAAGTTCGGCGTCGCGGATTCCGCGGCCAAGCCGAACGAGGCGGTGCAGGCGCAGCAGCGCTTCATCAGCGAGAACAAGGCGATCATGATCACCGGCGGCACGTCGAGCGCCGTTGCGGTCGCGCTCAACAAGCTCGCGCAGCGCGAACACGTGCTGTTCGTATGCGGCATTTCCGGCTCGAACGACACCACCGGCAAGGACTGCGTTCGCTACGGCTTCCGCCAGAACTTCTTCGGCCAGACCGCCGCAGCGGCAATCGGCCCGGTGATGGTGAGGGAGTTCGGCAAGAACAAAAAGGCCGCCTACCTGACGCCCGATTACACCTACGGCCACACCGTCACCAAGTCGATGCAGGACTTCCTCGCGACCGCGGGCTGGACGACGGTGACCAACCAGGTCGCACCGCTCGGCGCGCCCGACTATTCCTCATATCTGCTGAACGTCGCGAACTCCGGCGCCGACGTGCTCATCAACGTCAACTGGGGTCACGACGCGGTGCTGTCGACCCAGCAGGCCAAGCAGTTCGGCGTGCTCGACAAGATGAAGCTGGTCGTTCCCTACCAGGTGCCTTTCATCGCGCGCGAGACCGGCGGCCTGATGCAGGGCGTCTACGCCGCCACCGACTATTGGTGGACGATCGAGGACAAGTTCCCGCTCGCCAAGATGTTCAACGAGGCCTTCGAGAAGAAGTACGGCTACAAGCCCGAATGGGGCGCCGAGAACGCCTATGTCAGCTTCGCACACTGGGCCCACATGTGCGAGCAGGCCGGCAGCTTCAATCCGCCCGACGTGATCAAGGCCTACGAGAAGGGCGAAACGATCTCCTCCCTGGTCGGCGACGTGCATTACCGCCCCGAGGATCACCAATGCGTCCGCCCGGTGATCATCGTGAAGGGCAAGCAGCAGAAGGACATGAAGAACAAGGAGGACTGGTACGACGTCGTCGAGATCGTCCCAAGTGAAGGGCTGATGCAGAAGCCGGACGCGTTCGGCTGCCATCCCGGCGATTACAGCTGAGCCCGCGCTAACCCCTGTGACGCCGCGGGCTCACTCTGGTCCTGCGGCGTCACCTTTTTCTGACGCGCACCATCGCGCGTCACAACGGCGATTGTCGCATGATCAGTTGGCCCAACCTCGTTTCGCAGCTTTTCAACGGGCTCGCGCTCGGCGCCCTGCTCGCGCTGATCAGCTCCGGCCTGACCATCATCTACGGCACGCTCGGCGTGCTCAACCTCGCGCATGGCGCGATGTTCATGATCGGCGGCTATGCCGGCTTCGTCGCTTACCAGTACACGGAGTCCTTCATCATCGCCGTCATCGCGGGCTCGTTGTTCGTGATGCTGCTCGGCGTCGCGATGGAACGCGTCATCATCCGCCATTTCTATCATCGCCCGCACGAGGATCAGCTGCTGGTGACCTTCGGGCTCGGCATCTGTTTCGTCGAGCTCGTGCGCCTGATCTTCTCGAGCCAGTCGCAGCTGGTGCCGCCGCCGGCCCTGTTCCAGGGCATCACCAATCTCGGCTTCATGTTCTATCCGACCTACCGCCTCGCCGTCGTCGGCATCGTCGCGGTCGCCCTCGGCGCACTGTTCATCGTCCTCTACCGGACCCGGCTCGGCATGATCGTGCGCGCCGGCATCGAGGATTCGATGATGGTCGATTCGCTCGGCATCAACGTCTACCGCGTCTTTATGGTCGTGTTCGGCATCGGCGCGATGGCCGCCGGATTTGCCGGCATCGTCAATGCGCCGGTGGTGTCGCTGACACCGGGCATCGGCGACGACATCCTGGTCCAGACCTTCGTGGTGGTGGTGATCGGCGGCGTCGGCTCGTTCCCGGGCGCGATCCTCGGCGGCCTGATCGCCGGCGAGATCATCAGCGTCACCTCCATGTTCAACCCCGGCTACGCCTATGTGATGCTGTTTGCGGCGATGACGCTCGTGCTCGTGGTGCGACCGCATGGCCTGCTCGGCGTCCAGGGCCGCGAGTAAGCGATTTCCTGATGCTCAAGCAACGCCCGTTCCTGATCGAGACCCTGACCGCGATCGGTTTGATCGCAGCCCCGTTCGTGCTGCCTCATCTCGGCTTCGCCCCGAACACCGTGAACCGGATCCTGGTCTGGGGCCTGTTCGGTCTCGGCTTCGACATCCTGTTCGGATTCACCGGCCTGCTGTCGTTCGGCCAGTCCGCCTTCTACGGCACCGGCGGCTTTGTCGCGGCCTACCTCCTGACCCGCGCGGGTTTCGGCAACGTGCTGGGCGCGCTGATCATCGGCATGATCGCGGCGGCCGCGACCGGCTATCTGATCGGCCTGATCGCACTGCGCCGCACCGGCATCTATTTCGCCATGATCACGGTCGCGATCGCGGAGGTGTTCTTCTTCGTCGAGTTCAATCCGCTCTCGGATTTCACCGGCGGCGAGAACGGCCTGCCGGGCGTACCGACGCCGAGCTTCAATCTCGGCTTCACCACCATCCACTTCACCAACGGCTGGTCGCTCTATCAGTTCATCGCGCTGTGCTACTTCATCGGCGTCATCATCGCGCTCAGGATCGTCCGCTCGCCTGTCGGCGCGATTCTGAGCGCGATCCGCGACAATCCGTTGCGCGCCACCGCCGTCGGCCACAACATCCACGGCTACAAGTTGACCGCCTTCGTGATCGCTGCGGCCTATGCGGGCTTCGCCGGCGGCCTGCTCGGCGTATTGCAGGCCTTCATGCCGCCCGATGCCTTCACCTTCGACACCTCGGGCCAGCTCGTGATGCAGACTGCCATCGGCGGCAGGGGTACGTTGTTCGGACCGCTGGTCGGTGCGACAGTTTGGCTGTTCCTTCAGGATTTCCTCCAGTCCGCACTGGGCCTCGGCGCGGCCTGGAAGCTGGTGCTCGGCGTCGTGTTCGTGGTGCTGGTCTGCTTCCTGCGCGGCGGCATTGTGGGCGGCCTCGTCGATCTCTACGGCCTCGTGTCCGGCAAGCGAGCGCGAAGGGCTGCGGAGACGGAGGAGGAGACTGAGATCGAGACGCCGCAGCAAGCTCCTCCTGCGCCGATGCAGGCCAAGGAAGTCGCGCATCCCGCCTATTCCGGGCCGATCCTGAAAGCCACCGGCCTGACCAAGCGCTATGGCGGTCTCGTCGCCAACAGCGACATCGATTTCAGCGTCAATCAGGGCGAGCTGCGCGGCATCATCGGCCCCAACGGCGCCGGCAAATCGACCTTCTTTAAGATGCTGACCTGCGAGATCGCGCCGACCTCCGGCCAGATCATGTTCGAGGGCCGCGACATCACGGGATTGAAGGTCACCGAGGTCTGCCAACTCGGCCTCACCAAGAGCTACCAGGTCAACCAGCTCTTCACGGGCCTCACGGTGCGGCAGAACCTGACGATCGCCGCACTCGCCGAGCTGCGCGGAAAATTCCGGCTCGACCTGTTCCGCAAGCTCTCGGGCGTGAAGGGCCTGACGGAGCGGGTGGCGCACACGCTTGCCCTGGTCAATTTGACCCGCCGCGCCGATACGCCGGTATCCGAGCTCGCCTATGGCGAGAAGCGCCGGCTGGAGATCGGGCTTGCACTCGCCACCTCGCCGCGCCTGCTGCTGCTCGACGAGCCGCTCGCGGGCATGAGCCCGCGCGAACGGGTCGAGACCGTCAAGCTGCTCAAATCGATCGCGCGCGGGCGCACCATGATCATCATCGACCACGACATGGATTCGCTGTTCGAGCTGGTCGAGCGCGTGACGGTGCTCCAGGAGGGCAAGGCGCTGCTGGACGGCACACCGGAGGAAATCAGGACCAACGCCGCGGTGCAGGAAGCCTATCTCGGCGGCGTTCACGGAGAGATCGCCGCATGAGCCTGATCGAGGTCAATGGCCTAAACAGCTATTACGGGGACTCCCACATCCTGTTCGACGTCGCCATGCGCGTCGAACGGCACGAGGTGGTGGCGCTGCTCGGACGGAACGGCGCCGGCAAGAGCACGACGCTCAAGAGCCTGATGGGCGTCGTGACGCCCCGCAGCGGCAGCGTGAAGTTCGACGGCATCGATATCGCCGGACGCAAGAGCCACAGGATCGCGCAGGCCGGCATGCAGCTCGTGCACGAGGAGCGCCGGATCTTCGGCAGCTTGTCGGTGGAGGAGAACATCGTCCTCGCCGGGATCACCGCACCGAAGCGCTGGCCGCTCGAGCGCATCTACGAGATGTTTCCGCGGCTGAAGGAGCGGCGCAACAACCGCGGCACCGAACTCTCCGGCGGCGAACAGCAGATGCTCGCGATCGCCCGGGCGCTGGTGCGCGATCCCAAGATCGTGCTGCTGGACGAGCCGTTCGAGGGGCTCGCGCCCGTCATCGTCCACGATCTGGTCAAGGCCTGCCGCGAGCTCGCGGCCGCCGGCCAGACCATCGTGCTGGTCGAGCAGAATCTGGCAGCGACGCTGGCGCTGGCGACGCGGATCTACATCATCAACAACGGCCACATCGTGCACGAGGGGCCGGCGCAGGAGCTCAAGGCCCAGCCGGAACTGCTGCAGCGATACCTTGGCGTCTAGCTCGAGTCCCCCTAAACTCCGGGATATCTGCTTTCGAGGGGGTAGCATGCGGCCTCGCCCCCGGAATGTCTCCTTGCGCCCAAAGCGGACACAGGGTCGCCTTTAGCCGAGGTGAGGTCTTGCCAAGCCGAACCGAACCTGAGCGAGGAGACGCTATGAGCGCGATCTGGCCGGAGATTCCCTTCGAGGCATGGCGCGAAACCTGTTCCGCGCTTCATCTGTATTGCCAGATTGTCGGCAAGTATCGGCTCGCGAGAACGCCATGGGTCAACCGTTCCTGGCACGCGACCTTCTACGTGAATGCACGCGGGCTCACGACTTCGCTGATTCCAGACGCATCAGGTATCGAGATCGTCTTCGATCTCTCCCGTCATGTCCTGATCGGAGAGGCAGCTGACGGGTGCAGGGCGGAAATGCCGCTCGGGCGAATGTCCGTCGCCGAATTTCACGCCCGGTTCTGTGATTTGGTAGGACATCTCGGCGGAACACCAGAATTTGACGGTCGGCCCAGTGAGGTTCCAGATCCGATCCCGTTCACGGAGGACCGCCAGATCAGGCCCTATGACGCAGACGCCGTGACGCGGTTCTTCCGCGCCCTCGTCGCGATCAACGGAGTGTTTTATCGGTTTCGGACGGGGTTCACCGGGAAGGTCAGTCCGGTCCATCTCTTCTGGGGCAGCTTCGATCTCGCGGTGACGCGCTTCTCTGGGCGTTCCGCTCCGCTTCACCCGGGTGGCGTCCCGGGTTTGCCGGACGTCGTGACACGCGAGGCCTATAGCGATGAGGTCTCGTCCGCCGGCTTTTGGCCGGGCGGAGGTGGCACAGACTTTGCGGCTTTCTACTCCTATGCCTACCCCACCCCGAATGGCTTTGCTGACGGACAGGTCATGCCGGCGGGCGCATACTTCGATCGGAAGCTCGGCGAATATCTCCTGCCCTACGACCTTGTGCGAAAATCCAGCGAGCCAGAGGCCACGCTCATGGCGTTTCTGCAAACCACCTATCAGGCAGCAGCTGATGTCGGACGCTGGGATCGTGCCGCGCTCGAATGTCCGATTGGCTCTCCCCTTCGACCCCGCCCGCTGAACAGGAACTGATGAAGGTTCGATGAAAGATCGCTGGCTCGCAGTTTCGGTGGAGCGAAGCTGCGCCAGTCGATTTCGAGTTTGTCTCGATGATGGGTTTCGCAACAGCTCTACCCGTCCTACGGTCTTGCTGCAGCGCTATCTCGATCAACTGCCAAGTGCCGCAATCATCCGCTTGGCGTGATCGGCGAGCACGGCCATGTCTTCCTTGCGCGTCTGCGCCGGCAGCAGCTCGATTCCGGCCCTGACCGGCATGACGTGCATGTGCAGGTGGAAGACCACCTGCACGCTCGCCGGTTCACTGAACTGCTGCAGGATGATACCCTCCGCGCCGAACGCCTTCATCGCCGCAATCGCGATCCGTTTGCCGGTTCGGGCGACCGCGGCGAGATCGTCATCCGCGATGTCGAGGATGCCGCGCGCCGGCGCCCGGGGGATGACCAGCGTGTGTCCGGGCGAGCGCGGCATGATGTCGAGGAAGGCGAGGCTGCGGTCGTCCCTGAAAACCTCGAAGCAGGGAATCTCGCCGCGCAGGATCTTTGCGAAGACGTTCTGATCGTCGTAAGCCGCCATGGATCCCTCCCACGCTGCGAGGTGCGATCAGACGCGCTCCTTTCCGTTGACGCAAGCAATGCCGCCGATCTATCCACGATACCAGGCAGGATGGCTCCATTGGCGACAGGTTTCGATTCCGGACACAGCATCGAGAGTGCGCGGCGCGCGCTTGCAGCGCGGCTGCAATCGGCCGGCATCGAAGAGCCCGCCCTCGACGCGCGCCTGCTCGTCGGAGCCGCGCTGAGGCTTGATTTGACCGGCATCGTCACGCAGGCGGCGCGCCAGCTCACGCCCGAAGAGGCCGCGCGGCTCGAAGCCTATGCGCAGCGCCGTCTCGCGCATGAGCCGGTCGCGCGCATTCTCGGCGCGCGCGAATTCTGGGGCCTGCCGTTCCAACTGTCCGAAGCGACGCTGGTGCCGCGGCCAGACACCGAGACCGTGGTCGAACTGGCACTGGAGATCTTTCGGGAGGCCGCGATATCGGGGCCGCGCCCGCGAATCGCAGATATCGGCACCGGATCCGGCGCGATCCTGCTCGCGCTGCTGCACGAAATTCCCGATGCCTTCGGTGTCGGAACCGATCTCAGCCTCTCCGCGCTCGACACCGCGCGGAGCAATGCCGCAGCACTGGGCCTCGCCGACCGTTCCGGCTTCGTCGCCTGCTCCTATGCGGCGGCGCTGCGCGGCCCGTTCGATCTCATCGTGTCGAATCCGCCCTATATTCCCTCAGGGGAAATTCCGAAACTGAGCCTCGACGTGCGCGAGCACGATCCGCATCTGGCGCTCGACGGCGGCAATGACGGCTATGACGCCTACCGCGCCCTGATCCCGCAGGCGGCCGAGCGGCTCGCCCCCGGCGGGGCGTTGATCGTCGAGGCGGGGCAAGGGCAGGCCCGCGATATTGAAACCTTGATGACGGCCGCCGCGTTGTCTGTGGACAGGCCGCCCAAGGCCGATTTGGCGGGCATCCCGCGGGCGGTTTCGGCCCGAAAAATGCCCCCATAAAAGCCGGATTGGGTTGCAAAAAACCTCTTGGAATATCCCTTGGGAACGACTACGTTCCGGTCAACACATCGGTGCCGGCCCCGTAGACCTACGGGCAAAAGCCGGGCTCTCGGGCGAGAGCTTTACTGATTTAAAGGTTCCAAGCCGCAGGTCCTGTTGAGCGCGATGGCCATTGGAGCTGCGCTGCTCTCCGACCGCAAAGTGAACGAAAGCCTGATATTGCGCTTGAAGACTTACGCAACAAAGCTGGGCTTGTTTCGGCAGGCGATATGAATGGGTTCGCTGGCGATGGATGCTGGCGGGTGGGGAACGCGTCTTTGTTGAACGCGACGGTCGACGGACATCGGCAGGGTTCAAGCCGCTCTTGCGCGCGGTGCGCATGAGAGATGTGAACCGCTGTCATCAGGTCACTCCGAGCAATCAGTAATGCGTGCAACCTTTAGGGCTGGAATTAAAGGCAGGACATGAGAAACGGTCAGAACAAGCAGCGGATGCGCAACCGCAATAACAATAATAACAACAACAACAACAACCGGCGCGGCCAGAACCCGATGACCCGGGTTTACGAATCGAACGGACCCGACATCAAGATCCGCGGCACGGCTTCGCACATCGCCGAAAAATATCTTCAGCTCGCGCGCGATGCGCGCTCTTCCGGCGACCCGGTCGCCGCCGAGAACTACTACCAGCACGCCGAGCATTATTTCCGCCTGATCGCGGCAGCCCAGGAACAGTTCCGCCAGAACCAGCAGCCGCGCGGCGACGAGCCCGTTAGCAACAGCGGCGACGACAGCGAGGACGACGGCGAGAATTTCTCGAATTTCGGCCAGGAGCCGGGCTTCGTCCCGCAGCCGCCGCAGCAGCAACAGCCCTTCATGCGCGACCGCGACGGCCAGCGCGATCACCAGCGTGATCATCAGCCGCGCGACGGCCAGCAGCCCTATCAGCGCGACAACCAGCAGCCCCGCGAACATCGCGAACGCGACCATCGTGCGCAGCCGCAATATCAGCCGCAGCCGCTGCCGCTGAATCAGCCGCAGCCCGTCGTTGCCGACACCGGCAGCGTCGATCGCCTGCCCTCCTTCATCACCGGCGCACAGCCGCAAGTGAATAGTGCCGCGAATGGCGGTCCTGGTGGCCTGGAAGGCGGCGGTGGCGGCGAACGCTTTCCGCGGCGGCGCCGCCGGCCGCATGGCCCGCGCCCCGAGCGCGAGGCGGCTCCGGCCGGCTCCAGCGACGAAGTCGCCTCCGGCGAGTAAGCTTTTTCCGATGTTCTGATCTGCAATCGTCCCGGCCTCGCGCCGGGACGATTTGTTTTCAAGTGCGCGTCACCGTCGAGGACGGCACCAGCACCGGCTTCAACGAGGGAATCAGCCGCGCGCGCTCGCGCTTGGCGGGGATCGCGCGATAAACCTGCTTGGTCGCCTCGACAATGTGCACGCCGGCAAAGGGTAACGACAGCGCCGCGCCCGCACGCTCCCACACCTGCGCCGATTTCAGCACCCAGCCGCCGGCATAGGGCGGCATGAACAGCGCCTCGCCCCAGGCGGTCGGCGTGAACCAGGTCTGGCGCAACAGGTCGGTGATCTGCGAGCGCGAATAGGGCCGGCCGTGACCGAACGGTGTGCTGTCGGTGCGGGTCCATACCCCGCGCCGGTTCGGGATCACCGCGATCACACGGCCGGAGGGCGACAGCACCCGCCACACCTCGCGCAAGAGCGCGGCCGGGTCGTCCGACATCTCCAGCGCATGAATCAGCAGGATCCGGTCGACCGCGGCGTCAGGAAGCGGCAGCGAGAATTCATCGACCAGCGAGGCCAGCGCCGGCCGGCCCGTCGGCCATTTCAAGACGCCCTGCGCCGACGGCATGAAGGCGATGCAGCGCTCCGCGTCCTCGCGGAACAGGCCGAGATAGGGGGTGGGATAGCCGATGCCGAGCACACGCTGGCCCGCGGCGGTCGGCCAGCGCTCCCTGATGCCGCGATTGATCATTTGCCGCGCCACAATCCCGAGGCGACGGGAGTAGAACTCGCGGAGATCGACGACATCAATGGTCATGACGGCAATGTAACATGCACGAGGCGGCTCCCGCGCCCGGAATATTGCATTGCCTGCGCAACGTTAACGCCATATTTGTCAGCGGGGCTGAGCGCGATGGAGATGACATGGCCGCCGAAATTCGTACTTTCACCTGCTTAAACGACAATTTCGGTTATCTGATCCACGATGTGGAAACCAAGGCGACGGCGTCGATCGACGCGCCGGAGGCCGGCCCCATCCTGAAGGCGCTTGAGCGCGAGGGCTGGCAGCTCACCGACATCCTGATCACCCATCATCATGGCGATCATGTCGGCGGTGTCGCCGAACTCAAGCAGAAATACAATTGCCGCGTCGTCGCGCCGCATGACAAGACGACGAAGATTGCGAATGTCGACCTGCGCGTCGTCAATGCCGATATCGTCAAGATCGGCAACCTGTTGGGACGCGTGGTGGAGACGCCCGGCCATACGCTCGACCACATCTCTTACGTGTTCGACACCGAGAAGACGGTGTTCGCCGCCGACACGCTGTTTTCGATCGGCTGCGGCCGCGTGTTCGAGGGCAACTATCCGATGATGTGGGACTCGCTATTGAAGCTGCGCGCCCTGCCCGACGACTTCAAGCTCTATTGCGGGCACGAGTACACGGCCTCCAACGTCAAGTTCGCGCTCACCATCGAGCCCGACAATGCGGCGCTCCAGGCGCGTGCGGCGGAGGTTGAGAAGCTGCGGGCCGAGAACCGGCCGACCATTCCATCACTGCTTGGTGACGAGAAGCGAGCAAACGTGTTCCTGCGGGCTGATGAACTCTCGGTCGCAACCAGGCTACACATGAGGGGCGCGGATCCCGCCGCGGTGTTCGGCGAACTGCGCGAGCGCAAGAACAAGTCCTGAAGAACAAATCCTGACGGGGATCGATGCCGACCGCAGCCGAGATCATCGCACGCCTCGAACTCCGGCCGCATCCCGAAGGCGGCCACTACCGCGAGACGTTTCGCGACCAGACCACTGATACCAACGGCCGGTCGCGCTCGACCCTCATTTATTTCCTGCTCGCGCGCGGCGAACGCTCGCATTGGCATCGCATCGACGCCGTGGAGATCTGGCACTACTACGCCGGCAGCCCGCTGACGCTGCGCATCGCGCATGAAGGCTGCTTGCAACATGAGGTGCGGCTCGGCACGGACCTTGTGAGCGGCGAACGGCCGCAGGGAATCGTGCCGGCGAATGCCTGGCAGATGGCGGAGAGCATGGGAGAGTGGACGCTGGTCGGTTGCACCGTCGCCCCCGCATTCGAGTTCGCGAAATTCGAGCTCGCGCCGAAGGGCTGGGAGCCGTAAGGCGCACTGTCATTCCGGGGCGCCGCATAGCGGCGAACCCGACAAAAGCTGTCACCGCTTCCGCAGCACCATATCCTTCGCCGCGATCAGGCCGCCGCCGGCGATCAGGATTGCAGCGATGGCGATGTTGGCACTGGCTTTTGCAAAACCGGCGGCGATGAGGAATCCGGTCGAGAGCAGCGGCGTCGCATAGGATGCGGCGCCGAGCACGCGGATGTCACCGCGCTTCATGCCGATGTCCCAGGCGTAGAACGCGGCGCCGACGGGGCCGATGCCGAGGGCGGCCACGGAGAGCCATTGCAGCGTCGTCTCCGGCCACACCGTGGTTTCAAGCAGACCATGCATCAGCGCGGCGAGCACCGCGGTGGCAAGGCAGAAGCCCGCGACCGCATCGGTCGGCACCGCCTTCAAGCGCCGCGACAGCACCGAATAGGTCGCCCAGACGAACGCCGCGATGAACGCCGCGATCAATCCCGGCAGCTGGCCCGGCGCGAAGCCGGAGGTGCTCCCGGCGAACAGCAGCACGGTTCCGACGAGGCCGAGCACGGCACCAATGATGTGATGCACGGCAAGCCGCTCGCCCGGCAGGAACGACGAGAACAGCACGATCAGGAGCGGCCACATGTAATTCAAAAGACCGGCTTCGGCCGGCGGGGCAAAGCGCAGCGCCAGGAAATACAGTGCGTGATAGCCGAACAGGCCACCGACGCCGACGACCCATACGACCAGCGGCTGACGCAAGCTCCTCGCCGCATCGCCGCGGCCGACCCAGGTGAGGAGGCCGACGAGACCGCCGATCGCGAACGTCATGGCGGCGAGCTGGAACGCCGGAATCTTTCCGGTCGCCACCGTCATCACGGAAAGCAGCGACCACATCAGGATCGCGGTCAATCCGATCAGTGTGGCTGTGCGCGGGGTCATCAATCGAAAGGCCCTGAGGACGATGATGCCCGGCACGAGGCCGGGCATTTCGTCTTCACTATCGCCTTGTCGCGCCTGAATCTACAGGCTTGACGCCCTATCAGGCGTGATACTGGCCGCCATTGATGGTCAGCGTCGAGCCGGTGATGAAGCCGGCCTCGTCGGCGGCGAGGAACACCACGGCGCGCGCGATCTCCTCGGGTTCGCCGAGACGATTGACCGGGATCTGCGGGATCACGTTCTTTTCCAGCACGTCCTTCGGCACCGCCTGCACCATCTCGGTGTTGATGTAGCCCGGTGCGATCGCGTTGACGGTGATGCCGCCCTTGGCGTTCTCGATCGCGAGCGCCTTGGTGAAGCCGATGTCGCCGGCCTTTGCTGCGGAATAGTTGACCTGGCCGAATTGCCCCTTCTGGCCGTTGATCGACGAGATCGAGATGACGCGGCCGAACTTGCGCGCGCGCATGCCCTCGATGACTTGGCGCGTCATGTTGAACAGCGAGCCGAGATTGGTGTTGATCACGGCGTTCCACTGCTCGAGCGTCATCTTGTGGAAGGCGGTGTCCCGGGTGATGCCGGCGTTGTTGACGAGCACGTCGACGGGGCCGAGCTCGGCCTCGACCTTCTTCACGCCTTCGGCGCAGGCATCGAAATTGCTGACGTCCCATTTGTAGACGGCGATGCCGGTCTCGGCCTTGAACTTCTCCGCCGCCGCATCATTGCCGGCATAGCTCGCCGCGACCTTGTAGCCGGCCGCTTTCAGCGCCTTGCTGATCGCAGCTCCGATGCCCCGCGTACCACCCGTCACCAGTGCAACACGTGCCATATCGTATTCCTTCCCTTGGACTCTGCGGACGTTTCTGAGTGATCGTTTTAGATGCGGATTATGCGGTTGGTTTGACGGACATCAAGAACAAAACGCCCGGCGTTGAGCCGGGCGTTTGTATTTAGTCGAGGCTGGCGCTGTTGCGAAGAATATTTGATTTGCAACCGCCGCCTTTTTAGCCGCGTGCAACGCACTCATCTATGTGTGCGGCGCACGCGCAAGTGACACGTAAGTTAGATGTCAGCTTCAGTCGCGTGCCAGGCACATCGCGATACCCATGCCGCCGCCGATGCACAGCGTGGCGAGGCCCTTCTTCGAATCGCGCTTCTGCATCTCGTGCAGCAGCGTCACCAGCACGCGTGCGCCGGAAGCGCCGACCGGATGGCCGATCGCGATCGCGCCGCCGTTGACGTTGACCTTCGAGGTGTCCCAGCCGAGATCCTTGTTGACGGCGCAGGCCTGCGCCGCGAAGGCCTCGTTGGCCTCGATCAGGTCGAGATCGCCGACGCTCCAGCCGGCCTTCTTCAGCGCGGCGCGCGAGGCCGGGATCGGGCCCGAGCCCATGATCTTCGGATCGACGCCGGCCTGCGCCCAGGACACGATGCGCGCGATCGGCTTCTTGCCTTCCTTGGCGGCCTGCTTCGCCGTCATCAGCACAACGGCAGCGGCGCCGTCGTTGATGCCGGAGGCCGAACCCGCGGTGACCGTGCCTTCCTTCTCGAAGGCGGGCTTGAGCTTCGCCATCCCGTCGAGCGTTGCGCCATGACGCGGATATTCGTCGGCGCTGACGACGATGTCGCCCTTGCGGGTCTTGATGGTGACGGGAACGATCTCGTCGTTGAACTTGCCGGCCTTCTGCGCCGCCTCGGCCTTCTGCTGCGAGTGGACCGCGAACTCGTCCTGCTGGGCGCGGGTAATCTGCCATTGGCGCGCGACGTTCTCGGCCGTATTCCCCATGTGATAGCCGTTGAAGGCATCCCACAGGCCGTCCTTGATCATGGTGTCGACGAACTCGACCGGGCCCATCTTGACGCCGCCGCGCAGATACTGGGCGTGCGGAGCCATGCTCATGGATTCCTGGCCGCCGGCGACCACGATCTCGGAATCGCCGTTGAGCAGCGCCTGGTAGCCGAGCGCGACGGTGCGCAGGCCCGAGCCGCAAAGCTGGTTGACGCCCCAGGCCGGGCTCTCCACCGGAATGCCGGCGGCAATCGAGGCCTGGCGGGCCGGGTTCTGGCCCTGAGCCGCGGTCAGGATCTGCCCCATGATGACTTCGGAGACCCGGCCGGGCTCGATGCCACCACGCTCCAGCGCGGCCTTGATGGCGATGGCGCCGAGGTCATGGGCGGGAAGGGTCGCGAACGCTCCGTTGAAGCTTCCGACCGGGGTGCGGGCGGCGCTGACGATGACGACATCGTCTGACATGGGCATCTCCTGGTGTTGAAAGGGGGCAGGCGGGGCTGGGGAAACGGCTCGCCAGTCTCGAATGGCATCCTGTTAACGTCGTTGAGGCATGTCAATCGGCCGGCGACCGAATTCATGCCGCAACGCATTCAAAATAGCGTTCTTGGCGCTTTCGCAAGCACGTTTTTGCTGCCCGATTAACCGTGGCGCACAAAACGGTAGCGTGACCCCTTTGAAAATGCTTATTTTGTTGCGTTGCGTACTCTTCCCGCCCTGCGGCATTATCCGCCGGGTTCCCGTTCTCCGCGCTTGCAAGTGAGAGCCCATGGCGAAATCAGACCAACCCACCACCATCAAGAAATACGCGAACCGCCGGCTCTATAACACCGGAACGAGCACCTACGTGACGCTCGAAGACCTCGCCGCCATGGTCAAGGACGGAGAGGATTTCCTGGTCTACGACGCCAAGACCGGCGACGACATCACCCGCTCCGTGCTCGCCCAGATCATCTTCGAGCAGGAGAACAAGGCCGGCCAGAACCTGCTGCCGACCACCTTCCTGCGCCAGCTCATCCGCTTCTACGGCGACAGCATGCAGATGGTGGTGCCGAAATATCTGGAGCAGTCGATCGCGACGCTGACCCAGGAGCAGGAGAAGTTCCGCAAGCAGATCGCCAACTCGCTCTCCGGCACTCCTTTTGCTCCGTTGGAAGAACAGGTCCGCCGCAACATGGAGCTGTTCCAGCAGACCTTCTCGATGTTCAAGCCGTTTGCCCCCAACGCGGGCCGTCCGGCGACCAGCCCCGAACCGGAGGCCGACGCAAGCGCTGCGGCGCCGACGGACACCAGCAACATCGACGACCTTCGTCAGCAGATGAAGGACATGCAGGAACGCCTCGAGCGGATGTCGAAGAAGGACGAGTAGGGATTTCGTTCGTGCCGGCGCGTCCACCTGCGGCGGGCGCGCGGGCCGCCGGTTCGTAACGGCGCGACTTGCGCGCTGTCGTCCCGGCCAGGCCGGAGCCGCCATGTCCGACCGCAGCACCCACTGGGACAACGTCTACGCCACCAAGGGCGAGGCCGAGGTAAGCTGGTTTCAGGACAGCCCGGCGATCTCGCTCGAGATGATCCGCTCGGCCTGTCCTGACCATGGCGCCGCCATCATCGACATCGGCGGCGGTGCTTCGCGGCTGGTGGACGCTCTCCTGCGGGACGGATACCGCGACCTCGCCGTGCTGGATCTCTCCGCCAACGCGCTTGAAGCGGCGAAGAAACGAATCGGCCGGGCGGCCTCAGCAGTCGACTGGATCGTTGCCGACGCCACGACATGGCGGCCGGGGCGCAGCTACAACCTCTGGCACGATCGCGCAGCATTTCACTTCCTGACCGATCCGCGCGACAGGGCCGCTTACGTCGAGCGCCTGCGCTCGGCGATTACGCCCGGCGGCCACGTCATCATCGCGACATTTGCGCTTGATGGCCCGGAGAAATGCAGCGGCCTGCCGGTGCAGCGGCACGACAGCGCGAGTCTTGCAGCGGAGCTTGGGCCGGAGTTCGAGCTGATCGAGACGCGGAGCGAGACGCATCACACGCCGTGGAAGTCGACCCAGGCGTTTCAGTTCAGCCGGTTTAAGCGACGCGGCTAGGACGAAGGAAAGTGCGGCGCCCTACGCCGCCAGCTTCACCGCATGCGCAAAGTCCCAATAGAGCTTCCGCGCTTTGGTGTAGAGCGGGCCCGGCTTCAGCTCGCGATCGTCGATGCGGATGACGGGGGCGACCTTGGCGAAATTGCCGGTCGAGAAAATCTCGTCGGCAGCGAGGAAGTCGGCATAGCGCAGCGTCTTCTCGACCACGGTGACGCCGTCGCCGCGCAGCAGGCTGATGACGCGCTGGCGTGTGATGCCGTTCAGGAACGTGCCGTTCGGGACCGGCGTGTAGACCACGCCGTCCTTGGCCATGAAGACGTTGGAATTGCCGAACTCCGCGACATTGCCGAGCATGTCGAGCATCAGCGCGTTCTGGAAGCCGCGCCCGGCGGCTTCCGCGAGCGCCCGCGAATTGTTCGGATAGAGACAGGCGGCCTTGGCCTCGACCGGCGCGCATTCGGCGGTGGGCCTGCGGAACGGCGATAGCGTGATGGCGTTGCCGACCGGTTTCGGCATCGGCGCCTCGTAGATGCACAGGCACCAATTGGTCGTCTCGGGGTCGAACAGCACGCCGCCGCCCGAACCGTTCTGCGCCCAGTACATCGGACGGACGTACAGCTCGGCATTCGCGGCGAAGCGCGCGATGCCTTCGTGTGCGAGCGACAGCCAGGTGCCGGTGTCGACCACCGGCTTCAGGCCAAAATTGATCGCGGATTGATTGGCGCGGGCGACGTGACGGTCGAGGTCGGGCGCGACGCCCTCGAACGCGCGCGCACCGTCGAACACGACCGAGCCGAGCCAGGCCGCATGCGTGCGCGGGCCCATGATCGGCACGTTACCGTCGTGCCATTTGCCCTCGAAGAAGGTCCAGCTCGGCGAATATTCAATCGGTTTCTTGATCTCGGCCATGACCGGCCTCCCTTGGAAATACCCGGGCACTATTGTCCCAATGTCTAAATGATTCCCTGCTGGGATATGGTGCGTTACCCTCTCCGACGAGGGAGAAGGATCCATGCCGCTCGATCCGCTTGCAAGGCGTTTGTTGACCATGATGGCTGCGGCCGCCCCGCAGGGGCGGAGCCGGCCGAGCGTCGAGGCACGGCGGCAGTCGCTGGCCAAGCTGATGCAGTTTGCACGCACTGATGCGCCGGATGTGACCACCGCCGACGGCACGTTTCCGAGTCCCGGCGGAGAGCTGCCCTATCGCCTTTATTCGCCCGCATCAGCCGGCGACCACGCGCCGGGCTTCGTGTTCTTTCATGGCGGCGGGCTCGTGGCCGGCAGCATTGCGACGCATGACCGCATCGCGGCGGCGCTGGCGCATGTAACCGGCTGTCGCCTCGTCTCGGTCGATTACCGGCTCGCGCCTGAGCACAAATTTCCTGCTGCCGTCATTGATGCGATCGCGGCCACGGAGTGGGTCGCGCGGCAAGCTTCGTCGCTGGGCATCGACGCCGAACGGCTGGTGGTCGGCGGTGATTCCGCCGGCGCCACGCTCGCGGCGGTCGTGTGCCAGGAAGCGATGCAGACCGCCGGCCTCTCGATCGTCGCGCAATGCCTGATCTGCCCAGTGCTGGATTTCGAGGAGACCTCGCCTTCACGCGAGGCATTCGCCGAAGGCCATCTGATCGATCGCGCCACCATCGAAGCCGATCTCGCCGATTACCTGCCTGATGGCATCGACACCGCCGACCCCCGCATCTCGCCCTTGCGCGCGACGCGGCTTGCAGGCCTGCCGACCGCGATCATCCACACCGCCGAATTCGATCCGATGCGCGACGAGGGCAATGCCTATGCGCGCAAGCTGCTCGCCGCGGGTGTCGCGGTCGAGCATGTCTGCCATGACGGCATGGTCCACAATTTCCACGCCATGGGCGCGATCCTGCCGCAGGCGCAGCTCGTGCTGTCGCAGATCGGCGAACAGGTCCGGCGGGCGGTGGAGAAATGAGGCGCTTTCTTACCCTCTCCCCCTGTGGGAGCGGGCGGATCGCCGCGTAGCGGCGAGACGGGTGAGGGGTTTCTCTCCACCAAAGAGCCTCTCGCATCCCTGTTCGCGGAGGCATACCCCTCATCCGGCGCCATAGCCGATGCGACGTATCGGCGTTCTTAAGAACGGCGGCCGAAGGCCGCCTACGCCACCTTCTCCCGCAAGGGGAGAAGGGAAGAAAGCATCACGCGCGCGCGCCGAGCACGGCCCGCGCCGCCACGACATATTCCAACCAATGCGCATCCGCATAGCGTTCGGCCTGCCGTGCGCAAGTGACGTCAGGGGCATGGGCGGCGGCAATCGTGCGCGCGAACCGCTCTTCGGCGACCGTCACGTCACCGGGCTCGGCCGACGGTACGCTAGCCGCCGCCGCGGTCGGAGCGACAGCGAGGCCCGCCAGACCAGTGAGCAGGATGCGGCGTGACGTGTTCATGGCTGTGTCCTTCCAATGTCCGGCCCGCACTCCGGCCGGCGCGTGTGTCGGTGCGATCACGGCAGGGTAGCCGCGCACATCCGTGCCGTCCATCGCTTACGGATACCGCTTGACCACACCAGCGATCACGTTCCATCCAACAACGGTTCCGTCATCAAATCGCCACGCGTCGGATTGTCACGTGTCCCATCACAGCCCATCGCATCGCCAGGCTTCGCGCGCTGTCGCGATGGGACTGCTTTGTCTGACGATCTCGGCAGGCACTGCCTTCGCTGCCGACGATGAGGAAGACGCGCCGGCAAAGCCCGCTGTCCCCAACATCTACCTCGATCTTCGCACGATCTATGCGACCATCCCCGCCGGCACGCTCGGGCTCGGCTTCGGCAACACATCATTGTCCGCCGCATTCGAAGCGCTGACGGTACGCAGAGGCACGACGCTGCCGAGCAGCTTGCCGGCGGCATCCGCAAGCGCGTGATGAGCGCGCAGGTCTTTGCCGACAAGGTTCGGTTCGGCCTCACCGTGAGCATCGGCATGGCGGAGGCCACCGTCAGCATGTCCGGCATCGACGCGCTGATGGGCGCGGCCGATCATGCGCTCTACCAGGCCAAGGCCGAAGGCCGCAATTGCTGCATCGCCTGGGCGCCCCCGCCGCCTGCAAGCAAGGCGGCGGAGTGATCGAAGGACGCAGCGTCTACTCTGGCACCGGCACGTCGAACGTGTTGAGGGTGACCGAGACCATGCAATAGACGCCGACGAGATAGGACAGCTCGGCCGCGCCGTGCTCGCCGAACTCCTTCACCGCGGCGCGCCAGGTCAATTCCGGCAGCACGCCGCCGCTGACCAATGCGGACGCCACGTCGTAGGCGACGGCCTCCTGCTTGGTGAGATCGACCGGCCGCTGGCCCGCGACGATAGTCGCGAGCTTCTCGTCGGAGAGGCCGCGCTGCTCGGCAACGAGCACATGAGCATAGAGCTCGTAGCCGGAGCGGAAATGCGAGCCGGTGACGAGGATCGCGACCTCGCGCACCGGCGCCGGCAGCAGCGGGTTCGACGCGATCGCCTTGACCAGCTCCCACACCGGCTTGCCGAAGCGCGGCTCGCGGATCCAGGGATTCCACGGCCCGAGCAGCGCGCCGTCGTCGCGCATGTTTACGAAGCCCTTGAAGTGGTCCTTGATGCCGGCTCGCATGTCGTCATAGAGCGGCTTCTGTTCGGCGCTCAGGTCTTTCGGATCGAGAATGGGAAGGCGCACGGCAGGGATCTCCTCGTTGAGAAGAGGCGAAGCTCACCCGCGTGTGCGTGCAAGGCAAGTGAAGTTGCCGTGACGATCGTGCCATTTTGGAAGTGGCAGGAAAACGTCGGCTAGGATGCCTCGGGGCTTGGTACGATCTGCGGATTTCCGACGTCGTCGACATCGAGCATCAGCGGCTCGCCCGTCGTGAGGAACGACGACAGGGCCGCCTCGAACGGCGCAGGATCGAGGCCGCGCCCCTTCAGCCATTCGGGCTCGTAATAGGTCTGCCGGTAGCGCTCGCCGGAATCGCAGATCAGCGTCACCAGCGACCCTGATACGTTCGCCCGTCGCATCTCCGAGGCGAGGCGGCACAGTGCCAGGAAGTTGGTGCCGGTGGAGCCGCCGACCGCGCGGCGCAGCCGGCGCGACAGGACGTTCATCGCCGCGATCGTTGCCGCATCCGGGATCTTCATCATGCGGTCGACCACGCCGGGGACGAAGGAGGGTTCGCAGCGCGGCCGGCCGACGCCCTCGATCAGCGATGGGCGTTCGCAAACGTGAGAGCGGTCCTGCGTGCGGAAGCAATCGAAGAAGGCGGAATGCTCGACATCGGCGACGCACAGCCGTGTCGGATACTGGCGATAGCGCAAGTACCGTCCGATGGTGGCCGAGGTGCCGCCGGTGCCCGCGCCCATGACGATCCAGTCCGGGATCGGCCGCGGCTCGCCCGCCAATTGCGTGAAGATCGATTCGGCGATGTTGTTGTTGCCACGCCAGTCGGTGGCGCGCTCGGCGAAGGTGAACTGGTCCATGTAGTGGCCGTTCAGCCGGGCGGCGAGCGCGGCGGCTTCCGCGTACAGCGCGCGGCCGTCGTCGATCAGATGGCAGTTGCCGCCATAATGCTCGATCGCGGCAATCTTCTCCGCCGAGGTCGTGCGCGGCATCACGGCGTAGAAGGGCACGCCGATCATCTGCGCGAAATAGGCTTCCGACACCGCCGTCGATCCCGACGAGGCCTCGACCACGGGCGTGCCTTCGCGGATGTGGCCGTTGCAGAGCGCGTAGAGGAACAGCGAGCGCGCAAGGCGGTGCTTCAGGCTGCCGGTCGGATGCGTGGACTCATCCTTGAGATAGATGTCGATGCCTGATAGCGCCGGCACGATCAGCCGGATCAGATGCGTGTCGGCCGTGCGGCACTGGTCGGCCTCGATCGCGGCGACGGCCTCGTCCACCCAACCGCGCCGATAGGCCGGCCCGGCCGGATTGAGTTGGCGGAAGGAGAATGTCTGCATCGCCTGAATCTCCCATGATGCGGATCGCGCATCAATAGCAGCTGCTCAAAACTCCAGCGGCGCGTTGTCGACAACCTCCTTCATCACGAAGAAGGTGCGGGTCTGGCGCACGCCGGGCAGCGCGATCAGCTGTTCGCCGTGGATGCGGTTGAAATCCTCCATGTCGCCGACGCGGATCTTGAGGAAATAGTCGAAGTCGCCGGCGACGAGGTGGCAGTCGAGCACGCATTTCAGCCTGGTGATCGCCTGCTCGAAGGTGGCAAAACTCTCCGGGGTCGAGCGATCGAGCACGACGCCGACCATCACCAGCGTGCCCTTCGCCACCTTCTTCGGCGCGACCATGGCGCGGACCGCGGCGATGAAGCCGTCCTCGAACAGGCGCTGGGTGCGGCGATGGCAGGTGGCGGGGCTGATGGCGACGGTTTCGGCCAGCTCGGCATTGCTGAGCCGGCCGTTATTTTGCAGCAATCTCAACATTTTAAGGTCGGTGCGATCGAGTCGGGCAGCCATGGAAGAAGCTTTCGGTATTTGGCTCTGATTTGGAAGAAACTAGATCTCTTGGACGCTATACTGCAAGCTTTGCGACAGTTGCTGCGCAATATTTGAAAGCACATTTGCCCACGGCAGTGCTAGGCGCTTGAGCCAATTCAACGCCAATCGGGATGACCCAATGATGCTGGACAAATTCGCGCGCTATCCGCTGACCTTCGGCCCGACGCCCATCGAGAAGCTGGAGCGGCTGTCGAAGCATCTCGGGGGCAATGTCGAGATCTATGCCAAGCGCGAGGACTGCAATTCCGGCCTCGCCTATGGCGGCAACAAGCTGCGCAAGCTCGAATACATCATCCCCGATGCGATCGCCTCGAACGCGGACACGCTGGTCTCGATCGGTGGCGTGCAGTCCAACCACACCCGCATGATCGCGGCGGTCGCTGCCAAGATCGGCATGAAGTGCCGCCTGGTGCAGGAAGCCTGGGTGCCGCACGAGGACGCCGTCTACGACCGTGTCGGCAACATCATGCTGTCGCGCATCATGGGCGCCGACGTGCGCCTCGTCGACGACGGCTTCGACATCGGCATCCGCAAGAGCTGGGAGCAGGCGATCGAGGAGGTGAAGGCGGCGGGCGGCAAGCCTTACGCGATCCCCGCCGGCGCCTCCGTGCACAAATTCGGCGGTCTCGGCTATGTCGGCTTCGCCGAGGAAGTGCGCAAGCAGGAAGCCGAGCTCGGCTTCAAGTTCGACTACATCGTGGTCTGCACCGTCACCGGCTCGACCCATGCAGGCATGCTAGTCGGCTTCGCCGCCGACGGCCGCGCCCGCAAGGTGATCGGCATCGACGCCTCGTTCACGCCGGCGCAAACGAAAGCGCAGGTGCTCTCGATCGCGCAGAACACCGCCAAGCTCGTCGAGCTCGGCAAGGACATCGTCGAAGACGACGTCGTGCTGATCGAGGACTACGCCTATCCCGCCTACGGCGTGCCGTCGGAAGAGACCAAGGAAGCGATCCGCCTCACCGCACGGTTAGAGGCGATGATCACCGACCCCGTCTATGAGGGCAAATCAATGCAAGGCCTGATCGACCTGACCCAGAAGGGCCATTTCGAGAAGGGCGCAAAGATTCTCTACGCCCATCTCGGTGGCGCGCCGGCGCTCAACGGGTATGGGTACGCGTTCCGGAACGGCTAGCCAAAGACCGTCGTCCCGGGGCGCGACGAAGTCGCGAGCCCGGGACCCATAGCCACAGGATCGCATTTGGCGGAGACTCGTGGTTGCCGGCTTGCCCCAACCACATCGTCCTGTGGTTATGGATCCCGGATCTGCGCTCCGCTTCGCTGCGCTTGTCCGGGATGACAGCAGAGAGATTGGCCGCTACCGCGTCTTGACGATCTGGAGCAGCTCGTCGCCGTAATGCTCGAGCTTCTTGTCGCCGATGCCGGGCACGTTGCGGAGCTCGTCGAGCGTCGTCGGCCAGGCCCGGACGATGCCGTCGATGGTGGCATCGTGCAGCACGACGTAGGCCGGCACGCCGCGTTCGCGCGCGATGTCCGAACGCCAGGACCTCAGCCGCGCCCGCAATTCGGGATCGACATCGCCCTGCGGCGCGTTGGCCGCAGGCGCGAGGTCACCACGGCGGGATTTCGTCCGGCTCGCGCGAACTCGCGTGCCCGGCGCTTCCTCGCGCAGCCACACCTCGGTCTCGCCACGTAGCACGCCGCGCGCGCTCTCCGTCAGCTTCAGCGCGCCGAACGCCTCGCTGTCGCTGTACAAATGCCCCATCGCCACCAGCTGCCGCAGCACGGTGCGCCACTGCTTCTCGTTCAGCTCGCGCCCGATGCCGAACACGGACAATTTGTCGTGGCCGAACTGGGTCACCTTTTCGGTGAGGCGGCCAATCAGGACGTCGATCAGCTGCATCGCACCGAAACGCTGCCCGGTGCGATAGGCGCAGGACAGCAGCTTCTGCGCCAGCACCTTGCCGTCGCGCATCTTGGGCGGCGTCAGGCAGTTGTCGCAATTGCCGCAATTGTTCGCCGTCTCCGCCTCGCCGAAATAGGCGAGCAGCCGCTTGCGCCGGCACTGCGCGGTCTCGGCGAGGCCGACCAGTGCGTCGAGCTTGCCAATCGACACCCGCTTGAAATCGTCAGAACCGCTGGACTCGTCGATCATGCGGCGCTGCTGCACGATGTCGGAGAGACCATAGGCCATCCAGGCCGCCGACGGCTTGCCGTCACGGCCGGCGCGCCCCGTCTCCTGATAATAGGCCTCGATGCTCTTCGGCAGATCGAGATGGGCGACGAAGCGGACGTCGGGCTTGTCGATGCCCATGCCGAAGGCGATGGTCGCAACGATGACGATGCCGTCCTCGTTGAGGAACCGGTCCTGGTTGCGCGACCGTATGCTGCTGTCGAGCCCGGCGTGATAGGGCAGCGCCGCAATGCCGGCGTCGTCGAGCGCGGCGGCAACCTCCTCGACGCGATTGCGCGACAGGCAATAGACCACGCCGGCGTCGCCCGCATGCCGCTCCCGGATGAATTCTTTCAACTGCGACACCGCGTTGCGCTTGTCGACGATCTCGTAGCGGATATTCGGGCGGTCGAAGCTGGAGACGAATTGCGGGCTGTCGGCGAGCCGGAGGCGCTCGACGATCTCCTTGCGCGTCAGCTCGTCGGCGGTCGCGGTCAGCGCGATGCGTGGAACGTTCGGAAAACGTTCGGCGATGATGGAGAGGCCGACATATTCGGGGCGGAAGTCATGACCCCACTGCGAGACGCAATGCGCCTCGTCGATCGCGAACAGCGCGACCTTCGCTTGCGCCAGCAGCGACAGGCAGCGCGGCGTCACCAGGCGTTCCGGCGCGACATAGAGCAGGTCGAGATCGCCCGCGATCAGGCGGCGCTCGATGTCGGAAGCTTCCTGGAACGTCAGCGACGAGTTCAGCGCCGCGGCATTAACACCGGCCTCGAGCAGGCCGGCGACCTGGTCGCGCATCAGCGCGATCAGCGGCGACACCACGATACCGCAGCCTTCGCGCAGCAGTGACGGCAATTGATAGCACAGCGACTTGCCGCCGCCGGTCGGCATCAAGACCAGGCAATTGCCGCCATCCGTGACGTGCCGGATGATCTCGCCCTGTGCACCGCGGAACCCCGGCAGGCCGAACACCGAATGCAGCACCGACAGCGCGTCGCGGCCGTTGGCTGGCGCTGGCAGCGGGGCGGTGGAGGGAGCGGACATGGGTGCGTCGGTGCAAGGCCGTAGGATTCGTCACAAGGCCAGTCGCATGACCGCGCGGGCATGGCAAGACTGTTTGGATGGCAGGCAGGACTCTTCCCCTCTCCCCTTGCGGGAGAGGGTGGATCGCCGCGTAGCGGCGAGACGGGTGAGGGGTATCTATCCACGGATTCGGTAAAGCTTGCTCTGCGGAGGCATACCCCTCATCCGGCGCCATAGCCGAAGCTTTGCTTCGGCGTTCCTAGGAACGGCGGCCGAAGGCCGCCTATGCCACCTTCTCCCGCAAGGGGAGAAGGAAGAAGAAGCTACGCCCCGATCCGTCGCAGCGCTTCCGCGACCGTCACGATCGGCATGTCGCGCTTCCCGGCCGCCTCCAGCGCATGGCGCATCAGGTGCGGCGTGCAGCCGTAGGGGCTTGGCGCGTTGGCGACGTCGTGGCCGTAGAAGATCAGCCATCCGCCGCTTGCCACCGCCTCGTCGAAATAGCGATCGACGCCCGCAATATCGATCTCGCGATCGACCAGAGGCGAGGCGCGCAGGAACTGGAGGTCGATGACGTCGCGATTGACGCCGGGGAGGATGCCGCGCGCCGAGCGAAAGGCCTTTGCAAGCTGCGGCTTGCGCCAGACCGAGGCGATTCCATAGGGGTAGGCGAAGTTCTCCAGCACGATCGAGGAATCGATGGCGTGGAAATGGCTGCGGTTACGCTCGATCTCGCGCGCCATGGCGGCCTCGTCGAGATCGGCCGAGCTCTGGTGCGAAAAGGTATGGCAGGCAATCTCGTGACCGGCCAGGTGAAGCCGCACGATCGCGTCGTTCGACAGGCCGTGCCAATGATCCGACGGACGATCGATCAGGCTGCCGGCGAGGTAATAGGTGCCGCGGCCGCCATGCCCCTCGAGAAGCTCGGCGCCCTCGCCTGCAGCGCTATCGGGCGCGTCGTCAAACGTAAAGCTCACCATCGGCGCATGCGCAGGCAGCCGGTGCGGCGCGGCACGAAAATGCCGGGCCAGCCGATTGCTCACGCGTCCCTGGAGTGCCGACCACACGACTGCGTTTCCTGCGATTCCCTTGTTTCTCTACTGAAACATTCGTGCACTGGTAGAGGCAAGCCTAACGCCCGGGTAATCCTAATGCGGAACCAACGCCCTTCGTCTAGCGTGCCAGGACCGAAATATCGGCTTCCGCACCGAGATATTGCAGCCAGTTGCGGAAAAGCGCCGCCGCGGCGCTGCCAGCGGCGATATCGGCGCGCAGATTCAGCGCAGGCAGTTCGTTGGTGAGCGCGGGGTGGCGCTGTTGGGTCGCCTTCTTCTCGAAGCGGGCGAGCTTCTCTTCGGTCGCTGCGTCAAAATAACTCACGGGCAGGTGCGGATAAGCCTCGCGCTCGCGCGCGAGATAGCGGCCGATATCGCGCAGATATTCGCGCTGAAGCGATAGCGCATCGTATTCCGGGTGGCCCTGGAAGAACACGAAGCGGCTGGCATATTGCCTGACGAAGATATCGACGCCGGCCTTTGCCGAACGCGTCAGCACCTGGTAGCCGGCCTGCGTGAGGTCGCTCTCGGCGATCTCGTTCAGGCGGGAATGCGAGACCTTGAGGGGCGCAGGCGCAGCGCGCGTCAGCGCATCGTTCGTCGCAGCTTCGCAGTCGAAAATGCCGTGACATTTGGCCGGGAGCCGCCGCCGCGCGATGCCGTCGAGATGCAGCACCGCCGCATGCGCGGCGAGGCACGACCAGATCGTCGAGCGCGTGTTGACCTTGGCCCAGTCGATCAGGTCGGTGAGGTCGCGCCAATACGGCTCCTGGTCGAGCTCGGGCGCGACCGGCTCGGCGCCGGTCACGATCAGCCCGTCGAACTTGTGGTGCCTGAGCTCGCTGAGTTCCGAATATTCGCTTTCGACATGCCACTTCGCCTCGGGCGACCGCTTCACCGAGGGCAGCGAGAAACAATGGAAACGGATGCGGCGCGGACCTGCAGCCGCCTGGAGCAGCTTCATGAACTGCCGCTCGGTCGCCTTCAGCGCCGGATCCGGCATGTTGTTGATCAGACCGATCGTGAGATCGGCGAAACCGTGGTCGCGCGCGAGATCGCCCTCGGCCGGCACCAGCGCCGGGCTCGATATACCTTGATCCCTGTCGATCAAGATCGTCATCGGCGCGGTCGCCTACTCCGCGGCCTGGAGGCGTGCCGACGGGCAGGCTTTCTCGAGCGCCTGGTCGATGTCCTCGATGATATCTGCGGAATGCTCGATGCCGATTGACAGGCGGATCGTCTCCGGCAGCACGCCGGCGACGCGCTGCTGCTCCGCCGACATCTGCCGGTGGGTGGTCGAGGCCGGATGGCACGCCAGCGACTTGGCATCGCCGATATTGACCAGGCGCGTGATCAGCTTCAGCGCATCGTAGAAGGTCTTGCCTGCTTCCATGCCGCCCTTGATGCCGAAGGTGAACAGCGAGGAGGCATTACCGTCGAGGTATTTCTGAACGAGCGGGTAATAGGGGCTGTCCGGAAAGCCGGTGTAGTTGACCCAGGCAACGCGCGAGTCCTTGCGCAGAAATTCGGCGACCTTGCGGGCGTTCTCGACATGACGCTCCATGCGCAGCGCGACGGTCTCGATGCCCTGGAGCAGCAGGAAGGCGTTGAACGGCGACAGCACCGAGCCCATGGTGCGCTGATAGATACTCCGCGCGCGCTCGATATAGGCGGTCTTGCCGAAGCGCTCGGCATAGACGAGGCCGTGATAGGAGGCGTCCGGCTTGTTGTAGCCGGGGAAGCGGTCGGCGTGCTTCGCCCAGGGGAAATTTCCGGAATCGACGATCGCACCACCGAGCGTGGTGCCGTGGCCGCCCAGAAACTTGGTCAGCGAATGCACGGCGATGTCGGCGCCGTAATCGAACGGCTTGAGCAGGATCGGGGTCGCGACGGTGTTGTCCACGATCAGCGGCACGCCATGCGCATGCGCGATCTTGGCGAGAGCCTCGATGTCGCAGACATTGCCGGCGGGATTGCCGATGGTCTCGGCGAACACGGCGCGCGTGTTCTCGTCGATCAGTTTTGCGATCGCATCCGGCTTGTCGCTCTCGGCGAAACGGCCGGTGATGCCCTGCCGCGGCAGGATGTGCGAGAGCAGCGTGTGCGTGGTGCCGTAGAGCTGCGGCACGGAAACGATGTTGCCGCCGTGATCGGCGACGTTGACGAAGGCGAAATGCAGCGCAGCCTGGCCGGTCGCGACCGCAAGCGCGCCGACGCCGCCTTCGAGTTGGGCGATACGCTTCTCCAGCACCGCGCTGGTCGGATTGGCGATGCGGCTGTAGCGAAAACCTTCGGCCTCGAGATTGAAGAGCGCGGCGCCGTGATCGGCGCTGTCGAAGGCATAGGCCGCGGTCTGGTAGATCGGCACCGCAACCGCGTGCGTGGTGGCTTCGGGCTCGTAGCCGGCGTGAATAGCGATCGTCTCGTTGCGCATCGTGCCACCTCCGCGTGGAGCGGGCCGCACTTATTGGCCTGTATGAGGCATGTGCGTTGTCCGCCGTTCCTCTGTTAGAGGCGGGTGGTAAAGCGGACAATAATTCGCCTAGAGATCGAGGAAGTAACCCTAACGATTGTTGGTGAATTGGCTAAAACTTGAATCGAATTGGATTAATGAATTCGTACGCCTCAGCCTCGCCGCTGCGCCAAAGCATCGGCGTTCCAAGGACGGAGGCCCAAGGCCGCCTATCCCACCCTCTCCCCTCGTCGTGGGAGAGGGTGGGATCTTCACCTTACTCCATCGTCTCCCAGAGCCGGTGGGCGAGCACACCGGCACGCTTCTCGATCGCGGCCGCCGCATCGAGCGCGAGGTCCTCGCGATAGCGTCCCGCAATGAGCTGCACGCCGATCGGCTTGCCGTCATGCAGGGCCACCGGCACCACCGCGCCGGGCAGGCCCAGCACGTTGATGGCGGAGATGAAGCGGATCTCGCCCCAGAAAATTTCCTTCACGCGATCGGCGCTGACGGTGTCGTCGCGCGGTCCCGGCGTCGGTTTCACCGTGGTCGGCGCCAGCACGACCGGATACTCCTCGAAGAACAATTGCCAGGCGCGGATATGGCCGTTGCGTGCGGCCGTCGCCTGCATCCAGGCCTTGAGATCGAGCACGTTGGCCTTGGTCTTCATGCCGCCCCAGGCCTTGTGGAAGTCCTCGGACGTCACCTTCAGCATGCCGGCCTCCTGCATCACCACGGTCTCGTTGGTGATGATGTCGCACCAGGTCTGCCAGACCCCATCGATGTCGGGGACATCGACCTCGGTCACGCGATAGCCGGAACGCTCCAGGTGATCGGCGGCCTGACGCAGCGCCCCGCGGACGGACGGATCGACGTCCATATCCTCCGGGATCCTGGCCAGTGCGACCTTGATCGGTCCCTTCGGCTTCGGCCCGGCCAGCGGCGCCGGCACCCACCAGGGATCGCGCGGATCGCGCTGGCTCATCACATCGAGCGCGAGGCGGACGTCGCCGACGTGACGGGCGAGCGGGCCCTGCGCCGACATCAGATGCGCCAGCATCGGCCGCTCGGCCGTGGCGCTTCCGTTGAAGGCTGGGATGCGGCCCTGCGTCGGCTTGATGGTGGCGACGCCATTGCAATGCGCCGGCCAGCGCAGCGAGCCGCCGATGTCGTTGCCATGGGCGATGGTGCCGATGCCGGCGGCGACAGCCGAGCCCGCGCCGCCCGAGGAGCCGCCGCAGGTGATGTTCGGGTCCCAGGGGTTCAGCGTCAGCCCGTGCAGCGGATTGTCGGTGAAGCCGCGGAAGGAGAATTCCGGCGTATTGGTGAGGCCGATGACGATCGCGCCGGCTTTCTTGAGATTGCGCACCACGGGCGAGTCCGACGGCGCGACAAAATCCCTGTTGGCGGGCACGCCGTTGAAATTCGGCCGGCCTTCGTAGTCGACATTCTCCTTAATCGTGATGGGCACGCCGTGCAGCAGGCCGAACGCGCCGCCCCTGGCGCGCTGCTTGTCGGCCGCATGCGCAGCCTTCAGTGCTTCCTCGCTGAGATCGACGACAACCGCGTTCAGCCGCGGATTGACGGCGCGCATCCGTTCGAGATGCGCTTCGACGGTCTCGACCGCGGAGATTGCGCCGTTGCGGATCGCGGCTGCGGTGTCGACCGCGGACCATTGCCAGACCGAACCTTTCGGACGACGTGCCGTGGCCGCCTTACGCGGTGCCGGCTTCTTGACCGTCTTCTTGGCCGCCTTCGCAACGGCCACCTTGCGGGCGGTGCTCGCCTTGACCGAGGTCTTCGTTACTTTCCTTGCAACACTTTTCTTCTTCGTCGCCGTCTTCTTCGCCACGCCGCATCTCCAAAAAATTGCGCGGCGGAGGTTATGGAGATCACGCGAGCGTGTACAGGCGCGTTTCTGCATGGCGCGTCGCCGCGACGCTCTGCCACGGGCCGGCGCGAGTGACGCGCATGAACCTTTGGCCCCGCTGTCCTGACCCATATACTGGTTGAATGGTGGAACAAACCACCGCCAAGATTGTGCCATCAAGATTGTGCCATGGCGATTAGGTTTTTGACGTAGCTATTCTGACAGCGACGCATCGGAGCATTTGCCATGCTCGTGGAATTCGACAGCGGATACGACCAACAACCCTTCCGCGATCTGTGCGCCGACTATCCGGCCGCTGAAACCTACGATCCCGACGATTTCCGGATTGAATGGGGGCCGATCTTTTACCGCGGCCGGCTCGACGGATCGGCGCGCGTGCTCGTCGTCGGTCAGGATCCCGCCCAGCACGAGACGATCGTGCGCAGAATTCTGGTCGGCACCGCGGGGCGCCGCACTCAGGGCTTTCTCGCCAAGCTCGGCATCACGCGGAGCTATGTGATGGTGAACACCTTCCTGTACAGCGTCTACGGGCAGAGCGGCGGCAACAAGCACAAGAACGAGCCGGGCATCGTCGAGTATCGCAACAAATGGTTCAAGGCCGTGCTTGCGCCGGGCAATATCGAAGCCGTTGTCTCGCTCGGCGGCCTCGCCGACGAGGCCTGGAAGGCCTGGCTCAAGACGCCCGACGGCGCGGCCTACAAGACCCTCGCCTATCAGCACATCACGCACCCGACCTGGCCGGAAAGCTCGGCCCACGATAACGCGACGCGGGCCGCGAACACCAAGACCATGCTGACCAAGTGGAACGCCGCGCTCGCGGCTCTCGCACCTGAGGTCCAGCATCCCGACGTGCCGACGACGCTCGTGCCGTATGGCGACGCCTTCAAGCCGAGCGAGCTCTTCGACATCATCGCAAAGGATCTTCCCGCCGGACTGCCGGCGTGGATGCGCGGAGACACGCCATGGGCCGTGCGCCAGGGCGCCGACGCGGCCACCAAGCGGCGCACGATCACGATCACCATCCCCGACGGAGTGATCCCATGAGCCCGGCTGCCAACCCGAAGCGATGGGCCCTGAGCGGGCGGATCGTGACGATGACCGCCGAGGGCGACGTCATCAAGAGCGGGACGATCTTCATCGAGGACAATCGCATCGCGGCGATCGTACCCAAGGGACAGCCGGCCCCGGCAGGCTTCGAGGCCGTCGTTGCAGTGGCGACCGGCGGCACCATCTATCCTGGCCTGATCGAGCTGCATAATCACCTGAGCTACAACATCCTGCCGCTCTGGCGCGTGCCGCAGCCCTACGGCAATCGCGACCAATGGCAGAATGCCAAATCGTACAAGACGTCGGTCACCGGCCCCATGAGCGCGATCGCGCTGGCCGACGACGGCTCGCTGCTGCCGGCCCTGGTCCGCTATGTCGAAGCCAAGTGCATGGTCGCAGGGACCACGACGAGCCAGGGGATCACGCTGTCGAACTGGAGCGGCACGATCCACAAATATTACAAGGGCGCGTTGCGCGCCGCCGAGATCGGCAGCCCGCCCGATCTGCCGAAGGCCCACTCGAAGATTCCGGACATAGATGCCGAGGATTGGGCGAAGTTCGACAACGAGCTGAAATCGTCATCGTGCTTCCTGCTGCATCTCAGCGAAGGCATCGACATCAAGGCGCATAGCCACTTCCTCGCCTTGCGCAATTCCGAGGGAGATTGGGCGATCGAGCCGTCGCTGGCCGGCATTCATTGCACGGCACTCGATGCGACCGACTTCGGAACGATGGCCGAAAACCATGCCAAGGTCGTCTGGTCTCCCCTGAGCAATCTGCTGCTCTATGGGAAAACGACCGACGTCGTCGCCGCACGCACGGCCGGCCTCACCATTGCGCTCGGTTCGGACTGGTCGCCGTCCGGCAGCAAGAACCTGCTCGGCGAGCTGAAGGCGGTCAAGGTCGTATCCGCGCATTTCAATCTCGGCTTCAGCGACTACGACATCATCTCGATGGCGACGCGCAATCCGGCCGCGATCCTCAAGTGGGATGCGAAGCTGGGAACGATCGCCAGCAGCAAGTTCGCCGACCTTCTGGTCGTGAAGGGAGTCACCGGCGATCCCTACGCTCATCTGATCAAATCGCGCGAGCAGGACATCGTTCTGGTCACCATCGGCGGACGAGCCCGTTATGGGACGAAGACGGTCATGCAGAAGGCGGGCGGAATCGGCGAGGCGCTCAAGATCGGCAGCAGCGCGCGGGTGATCGACTTCACCTCGCCCGACCAGGATCCCGGGATCGAGAGGATCACGCTGGCGGAGGCGACGAGCCGCCTCCGTGCCGCGCTCGGCAATCTCGGCACCTTGCAACCGCACAGCCTCGCCATGAGCGATGCGATCGCCCGCGGAGCGGTGTCACGCACCGGATGGCGCCTCGCGCTCGACGAGCAGTTCGGCAACAATGTCCAGCTCCGCCCGCGGCTGGAATATAACGGCGTCAGGACCGGTCCGGATTTGGCGGCGGTCGCGGCAGCGGCCGAGCCGCTGCACCCGATCAAGCTGGATGGCCTCACGGTATCAGGCGATCCCGCGTTTCTGGACACGCTGAAGAACGAGCCGAATCTTCCCGCGGGAATCGCGACGGCGATCGCGGCTTTTTACTAGTCGTTCGTCACACCAGCGGCGGATTGAGGCGCGTAAAGCCTTCCTGGATGCGATAGGGGTAGTAGGGATAAGGCGGCATCACGGCGCTGACCTCGTCGAGACGCGCGATCTGCGCAGCGCTCAGCGACCAGCCAACCGCGCCGAGATTGTCGCGCAACTGCGCTTCATCGCGGGCGCCGACGATCACCGAGGATACGGTGGGACGCGCCAGCAGCCAGGCAATCGCGATTTGCGGCACGGTGCGGCCGGTCTCCGCGGCGATCATATCAAGCACGTCGACGATGGCATAGAGCCGCTCGTCGTCCACGGGCGGGCCGAACTGCGCGGTGGCGTGCAGACGGCTGTTCGCAGGGAGCGGCCTTCCGCGCCGGATCTTGCCGGTGAGCCGGCCCCAGCCCAGCGGGCTCCAGACCAGCGCGCCGACGCCCTGGTCGCGTGCGAGCGGCATCAGCTCCCATTCGTAGTCGCGGCCGAGCAGCGAATAATAAACCTGATGCGCGACATGGCGCGGCCAGCCGTGCCGGTCGGCGATTGAGAGCGACCTCATCAGCTGCCAGCCGGCGAAATTGGAGACACCGACATAGCGCAGCTTGCCGGCGCGTACGAGCGTATCGAGGGTGGACAGCACCTCCTCGATCGGCGTGAACGCATCGAAGGCATGGAGCTGGAGCAGATCGAGGTAATCGGTACCGAGCCGGCGCAGCGCAGCTTCGACCGAGGCGACCAGACGATACCGCGATGAGCCGGCATCGAGCGGACCGTCGCCCATCGGCAGGCTCATCTTGGTGGAGATCAGCACCTTGTCGCGGCGTCCCCTGATCGCGGCGCCGAGGATTTCCTCTGACGCGCCGTTCGAATAGACATCGGCGCTGTCGAACAGATTGACGCCGGCATCGAGGCAGATATCGACCAGCCTGCGCGCTTCGTCGGCGCCGCTGCGGCCCCAGGCCGAGAACAGCGGGCCTTGGCCGCCAAACGTGCCGGTGCCGAAGCTGAGGACGGGTACCCTGAGACCGGAAGCGCCGAGATTGCGATATTCCATGATCATTCTCCTATTCCGCCGGGCACGCCGCGACTGCGGGCTGCGTTCGATCGAGCTGAAGGCTCCATAGCGCGAGCACGAGACCGACGGCCGTGATGCCGGCCGCGACCAGCGGCAGCGCGGAGAGACCGAGCCCGCGATCGATGGTGACGCCGCCCGCCCAGGCGCCGAGCGCGTTGCCGAGATTGAAGGCGGCGATGTTGAGGCTGGAGGCGAGCGTGCGGCCGCTGGGGCCGGCGGCTTCCAGCACGCGAAGCTGGAGTGGCGCGACGGTCGCAAAGGCCGCGATGCCGAGCAGCAGGATCAGCGCGATGGCTGCGATCTTGACCGACAGCACGGCGGCAAGGCCAAGCAGCACGATGGCGAGCGCGGCGAGCGTGCCGATCAGGGCACGCGCGAGGCCGCGATCGGCGAGCTTGCCGCCGGCGACGTTGCCGATCGCGAGACCTGCACCGAACACCAGCAGGATCGGCGACACCGCGGCTTCCGAGAAACCGGTGAAGCGCGTCAGGATCGGCTGGATATAGGTAAAGACGACGAACAGGCCGGCAAAGCCGAACACGGTCATGGCGAGGCCGAGCAGCACCTGCGGCCGGCCGAGCACCGCGACCTCCTCGGAGAGCGAGATCGGCTTGTCGCCATTGCCGACATGGCCGGGCACGAATGTGGCCACCACTGCGAAGGCGATCACGCCGATCACCGTCACCGCCCAGAATGCCGCGCGCCAGCCGAGCATCAGGCCGAACCAGGCGCCGAAGGGCACGCCCAGGAGTGTCGCGACCGTCAGGCCGATGAACATGGTCGCAATCGCCGAGGCGCGCTTGTCCTCCGCGACGAGGCTGGTGGCGACCACCGAGCCGACGCCGAAGAAGGTGCCGTGGGCGAGCGAGGTCAGCACCCGCGCCGCCATCAGCAACTCGTAGTTCGGCGCCAGCGCGCAAGCCGCGTTGCCGAGCGTGAAGATCGCCATCAGCGCCAGCAGCACGGTTTTCCGCGGCATCCGCCGCGTCGCCAGCGTCAGCACAGGCGCGCCGACGAAGACACCGAGCGCATAGCCGGAGATCAGCAGCCCCGCGACCGGCACGGAGACGTGCATGTCGGCGGCGACCTGGAGCAACAGGCCCATGATGATGAACTCGGTGGTGCCGATGCCGAAGGCACCGGCGGTGAGGGCGAGGACGGCGGGAGGCATGCGTGGCTCCAATGCGAGGGACGAGCCACGCAGATAGCCGCAGCGCGGCAAAACCATTAGGATGTCCGCAATCCAATCATTTGTGACGTGAATTCAACATGGCCCGTTTCGACACCAACCGCTCCGCCGAGATGGAGGTTTTCGTCCGCGTCGTGGATCTCGGCGGATTCACCCAGGCCGCGCGAAAGCTGCGCCTGACCCCGTCGGGCGTCAGCAAGCTGATCTCGCGGCTGGAGACGCGCCTCGGCTCGCGGCTGATCAACCGCACCACGCGCAAGCTGACGCTGACGGAGGAGGGCCAAGCCTTCTACCAGCGCGCCGTGCGCATTCTCGGAGAGATGGAAGAGGCCGAGCGCGAGGCGGCTTCAGGCGCCGCGCCGCGCGGCCGCCTCACGGTCAACTGCAACATTCCCTTCGGCATGCTGCACGTCCTACCGCTGATTCCCCGCTTCCTGGAACGGCATCCCGAGGTCACACTCGATCTCGTGCTGACCGACACGCTGATCGACCTGATGCAGGAACGGGCCGATATTGCCATCCGCGTCGGGCCCCTGAAAGCTTCACGCCTGGTCGCGCGAAAGCTCGGCACCAGCCGCATGGTCGTCGTCGGCACCCCAAACTATCTGGCGCGCTTCGGCACACCGAAGACGCCGGCGGATCTCACTGAGCACCGCGGCATCGGCTGGACCTTTCCGCGCATCCGCGGCGGCTGGCCATTCCGGCGCGGCGACCGCACCGAGGAAGCCATGCCGCCACCGGCCGCGCGCGCCAGCGACGGCGAAATCGCCCGCCGCCTCGCCCTCGGCGGCGTCGGCCTCGCCCGCCTCGCCCTCTTCCACATCGGCCCCGACATCGAATCGGGCCGCCTCGTCCCGGTGCTGCAAAGCTACAATCCCGGCGACCGCGAAGACATCCACGCCGTCTATGTCGGCCACACCGCGCCCCTGCCCGCGCGCGTGCGCGCGTTCATCGATTTTCTCGCCGAGCATGTGCGGGTGAACGACCCCGCGCTGAAGCGCGCGGGGGACGGGAGATGGAAGCTCGCTTAGGGACGGCGAAATCGCGGCGAGACGCGCGTTCGGTGCTGCCCATCGTATCATGGGAGCGGACCAACTATCCGTTGGCCGTTGCGCGCTGCGATCGTCGGCAGCATGTCCATGTGCTGCTCGCGCGGCTCGGGGATCCTGTGCAGATCGCGGAAGAATTCCTCGTGACGACGCGGCGTGGAGACGAGGATGTGTCTCGCGTCGGCCGGCCCCTCATTGGTGAAGCCGTGAACAACTCCTCTCGGCACGAGAATCCGCGAACCGGGTCCAGCGACCTCGGTCTGGTCTCCCACGAGGTATTTCACCTGGCCCTCCAGGAGGACAAACAGCTTGTCCTCCTCCTCGGAGATGTGGGCGGGTGCGCCGAAGCCCGGCTTGATGGTCATGTCCAGCACCGTGAACGGGCTTTCCTGCGGATTGATAATTTTCGTCGTGAGACCGGCAAATTCGGTCGTTTCGAACTTCGTCGTGATGACGCTCTGCATTGGCCAAGGCTCCATTGACTTCGGAGCTCGATAGATTGCATGCGGGAGGGCCGCGGATTAGTCCCCCTCCGCAAGCCACAGCGGCTGTAGTTCTGGCCAATTGGCATCGGAGTTTCCCGAAGACCAGTTCTGCTGCCCGAACGGTCCACCTCAAACTGTCGGCATGAATAACGACAACAACGGAAATCACCGCCCCGCAGCTGCAAGGTGTCGCTCGAACACACGGGTAAAATCCGCGACCTTGGCGCTTAGATCGGCCCGCGAAGGATATGTGAGATGCAGGCGGATCGTCCCGGAGAACTGCTCTGGCAAAACCGGCACGACGAGCCCCGATGCGTATTCCACTCTGCAGAGGGCTTCCGGAAGCAGACCAATCCCCTGGTGATTCAGCACAAGTTCACGAGCAAGAGCGAAGGAGTCGACCGCGACATGAAAGGCGGGCCACGTCGCCCCGCCCGGCAAGGAGCGGGATAGGAGGCGCAGCAATTCACGCCTCGATGGCCCGATCAAGGTCGACGCGTCGCGAATATCGACGGGGATCCCGTGACTGCTCACATAGTCTGCGCTCGCATAAAGACCAAACTTCATGTCGATTGCGCCCTTGATCAGGGCTTCCTGAGGATTGGCCGCTCCGATGCGGAGCGCAATATCAATATCCTGGGAGATGAGATCGAGCACGTCGTTCGTGAGCGACACCTCAAAGCGCACATTGGGGTGTTCGTTTCTGAAATCCCCGATCGCGGCTGCCACGATCCTGACCGGAAAGTCGGCCGGCAGCGTGATGCGGATTTCGCCGGCATATGGGTCGTCAGCACCGCTTACCCCCCGGAGCGCGTTGACAAGCAGGGCAAGCGCGCCAGCCGAACGCTGGTAGAGTTCTCGTCCTGCGGCCGTGAGGGCAAAAGCGCGCGTGGACCTCTTGAAGAGCCGCGCACCGAGCGCCGCCTCCAGGCTGCGGATGCGCAAGCTGACGGACGACCTCGGCGTGTTGGTTTCGCGGGCTGCCGCCGCAAATCCGCCGGCGCGCACGACAGCGACGAATGTCTGCAGGGAATTCAGGTCGATCGGCTGCGCGTCGGTGTGAGCGAGACTTGAATGTTCATTCTGATCATCCTTCTCGGCCTCTTCGAGAGCGCTGCTGTGTGCCTTCATGACGTCCTGCTTCCGGTGATGGTCCGGCGCGCGCGGGAACTTCATAAGGGAAGGGAGCGGCAACCGATAGCGAACCTATGGACGGGAACAATGACCGGAGCGCACCAGGATTTGCGACGCAATTGAACGTGACCGTCGGTTGATTGAGCAAGCCGCGATATCGTCAGCTCATCCTTCATGGTGGATGCTCTCAGGGGAGAGGGCGGGATGGATCCCGCCCTTTCATCGTCAGATCGTCGGATGAAGGTCGCGAACGGGGCTCACCTCCTCGAGGAGCGAGGCGACCTTGAGCACCGTCGATTCCGCCAGCCAGGAGGAGACGATTTGTACGCCGATCGGAAGGCCATCGTGGCTCGTTCCAAACCGCATTGATAGAGCGGGCATTCCCGTCAGGCTGAACGGTGATGTGGCGCTCATGACGTGAAAGGGTGAAACCGTCACACCATCGACCACGAGGTCATTGAGACCATGCTTGGTCGCCGGGAACGGGGTTACCGGGCAGAGTAGCACATCGTAGCGCTGGAAGTATTCGGCGAAGCTATCGCGAAGGCGCTCTATGGCCTGCTCGGCGGCGACGAAGTCGACGATCGGCGTATCAGGTGCATCAAGGACCAGTTTGGCGTGCCTGAAGATCTCGGCCTCATGGCCGGCGGTGACCTTCTCGAACTGGCGCCGGGATTCCATCTGCTGGAGCTGCCAGAGGACGCTGTTGGCATCGGTCTGCTCCACGACCGGCAACCGGACCTGTTCGACGTGGCAGCCGGCATTGCTCAGCGCATGTGCCGCTGCCTTCACGGTCGCGACCACTTCCGGATCGATGGGTCCGAAGAAGCCCGGAGAGGCCATCCAGCCCACGCGAAGCTCACGGGCCGATTTCGTACCTACCCCTGTATCGAGGCTGGGCGAGCTGACCGAGAAGCCGTCGGCACCGTCAGGTCCTGCCATCAAGGAATAAGCGAGCACCACATCGCGAACGGAACGCGCCATCGGACCGATGTGCCAGAAACGGCGCGGCACCCGAGGCCAATGGCCCGTCATCGGCATTCGACCGTGAGTCGCTTTAAATCCGACGACACCGGTATGCGCTGCCGGGCCGCGCAAAGAGATCGAGAGATCGCTGCCCACACCGAGTGGCGACATGCCCGCTGCGATGGCAGCGGATTCACCGCCGCTCGATCCGCCCGGCGTGTAGTCGAGGTTCCAGGGGTTGTTGGTTTGGCCCGTCAGGAGATTGTCGGTTTCGATCGAATAGGAAAATTCGGGCGGGTTCGTCTTTGCGATGAGAATGGCGCCGGCGGCCTTCAGCCTGGCCACGACGGTGGCATCAGTGTCAGGCACGCGCCCCCTGAAAATCGGCGAGCCGCGCTGTGTCAGCACACCCGCCGTGTCGATCCCATCCTTGACCGTGAACGGAACGCCATGGAGAGGGCCGAGCTGGGCGCCCGACATCACCGCCGCCTCGGCCTTCCCGGCGCTTTCCATAGCGCCATCGGCCAGCGTCACGATCGCGTTCAGCTTGGGATTGACCGTCGCGATGCGGTCGAGATGCGCCCGCATGACCTCGACCGGCGAAAGCTCCCGTTGAGCGATCAGCTGGGCGATGCGCGTGGCGTCCATTCTAACGATGTTATCCATCATATCTGTCCTACCTGCCATTTGGTAGGCTGGACATGTCTCTCGCATTTATGGACTTCAATCCCTACCTGTCATTTGGTAGGGACACGTTAAGGTGATCACGATGAGCGAAAATGCGAGGGAAGCAATCCTGGCCGCGGCGCGCAGGACAGCGCAGGCCCACGGATATGGCGGGTTGAACTTCCGCGACATCGGAGCTGAAGTCGGCATCAAGGCTGCGAGCATCTACCACCACTTCCCAGGTAAGGCGGAGCTGGGAGCAGCGGTGGCGAGACGCTATTGGGAAGATACGGCAGCGAACCTCGAAGCTCTTTCAAAAGCGAACGGAGATCCAAGAAAAGCGCTCCGGGCCTATCCGGGACTTTTTCGTCGATCGCTCGAGCAGGACAATCGCATGTGCCTCTGCAGCTTCATGGCGGCCGAATATGATGATCTGCCGGACGCGGTGAAAACCGAGGTGCAGGCTTTCGCCGATGTCAACGTGGCATGGCTGACCAGGATGCTCGCTGCGGCTTCAATTCCCGCCAGCAAGCGTGAAGCAAGGGCGCGCGCGATCTACGCGGCCGTTGCCGGCGCGCAACTGATGGCGCGGAGCCGCGCCGACCTGAAATTGTTCGATGCGCTGATCGAAAGCTTTCGCGGATCAGGCTTGATCCCGACCTGAAGGCCGATCCTGCCTGCGCCGCCCAAATGGCTGGCGGAGATGAATCGTGGACATCTTTGGCTCCTTCACGTCGGCGCTTGCATGCCAATTGACAGTCAATTGGAGAACGTGCTCGCCTTGCGGACGAGCAGTTCATCGCCCTTTCGGCTGATTTCGAGCGCGGCCTGGTATGGCGTTGAGACAACGACGCGCTGACCGGGCGCCAGTACTGTCACAAAGCGGATCGGCGTTCCCGCTTCACCCTGTGCAAGAGTCGTGACGACGCGGAATCCATCGGGCTCGACCGTGTAGTAGGCGACGCCGGATACATCGCCGAGATTGATGCTCAGGCCCTCGATCGGCCGCAGGCCGTTAGCGTGTGCGGCTCCGAGTGAGGCGAAGGTGACGGCGGCTGCGAGAAGCGAGCTGCGGACTGACATAGGGACCTCCGTTGGCTTCGGCGGCGGGCGGGTTGCGCGTCTGGCTGATCGCTGCGGAATCGCGGTTTCCGTAAAGCTCGCGCAATTTGGTCTTCAGGACTTTTCCGGTCGCCCCGTGCGGAAGCTCGTCGACGAACAGAACATCGTCCGGCATCCACCACTTCGCGATCTTGCCCTCGTAAAAGGTCAGGAGATCTTGCGCCTTGAGCCTCGATCCCTGGCGCCGGACCGCAAGCACGAGCGGGCGTTCGTCCCATTTTGGATGCGCAATACCAATCACCGCCGCTTCGACGATTTCGGGGTGGGCCATCGCCAGGTTTTCGAGTTCGATAGACGATATCCATTCGCCTCCGGACTTGATGACGTCCTTCGAGCGATCCGTAACCTGCATATAACCGTCGCTGTCGATCGTGACGACATCACCCGTGAAAAACCAGCCATCGGCACGCTCGCTTTCCGGCATCTTGTAATAAGCGCGGGCAATCCAGGGCCCCCGAACCACGAGGTCGCCAACGGCCTTGCCATCGTGGGGGAGTTTTCTGTTGTTGCCATCGCGAATGCCGATTTCGACCCCGAAAAGCGCACGTCCTTGTTTGACCTGGCGAGACCGCCGTTCAGCTCTCGACGAGGTCATGTGCTTGCGCAGTGGCTTCGAGATCGTCGCGAGCGGGCTGGTTTCCGTCATGCCCCAGCCATGCAGAACTTCTACTCCGTATTCGTCCTGCAGCGTTTCCATCAGGGAGGCCGGACATGCCGTGCCACCGATCAGCGCGCGATTGAGCGTCGTCGGCTTCACGCCGGCGCTTTGCAGGTATCGAACATAGCCCAGCCAGACCGTCGGCACGCCGCCGGCGAAAGTCACCCCGTGGTCCTCGAACAACCTGTGCAGGCTCTCACCGTCGACGTTTTGGCCGGCCATCACCAGCTTCGAACCCGTCGCCGTTGCACAATACGGCATTCCCCAAGACATTGCGTGGAACATCGGCGAGACAAGCGCGACCGTGTCATCCAGAGAAATGCGACAAGCGTCTGGGAGCGCTGCGGCGCAGGAATGCAGCACGGCGCTGCGATGGCTATACAGCACACCCTTTGGGTTTCCTGTCGTTCCCGACGTGTAGCACAGCCCGCATGCCGTGTTCTCGTCGAACTCCGGCCATGCATAGGCTTCCGAGCACCCGGAGAGAAATCCTTCATAGGATGGGAAGCCTTTGGCTCCCACGATCTTTGCGTCGCCAGCCTCGCCCAGATATATCCACGCTTCAACAGTCGGACATTGCGGCATTAAAGAGTGTACGAGATCGATAAAAGCCAGATCGAAGAATACAACCGCATCTTCGGCGTGGTTGATGATGTATATGATCTGGTCCACGAACAGCCTTGGATTGATCGTGTGGCAAACGGCTCCCATTCCGGAGATGCCGAAGTATAGCTCCAGATGCCGATAGCTATTCCAGGCTAAGGTCGCCACGCGATCGCCTGGCTTAATGCCGATCGAGTCCAATGCATTTGCGAGCCGAGAGCTGCGCTCGAGAAGGCCGCTGTAGCTCGTGATGTGATCGGGCTTGTCGGGAGTTCGGGAGACGATCTCGACATCGGGAAAGGAGCGCGCCGCGTGCATGAGAATGGACGACAGGAGCAACGGAGTTTGCATCATTAAGCCAAGCATGGCGAATGTTCCCTCGGTTTCAACGCTTTCACTTCAGCCGCAAGCGACTGTTCGTGCGGGCAGGAGATGGTCCGTTCGGGCATCCGTTTGGCGGGAAGTCTTCATCAGCCAGGACGACGTCTCGCCCGCTCTCGCGCCCTTGGGCGCCCGATCCCCGAAGGCGCGCCTTCGCGCGAGACCTGAGAAGGATGACAAGCTTGAAGTGAACGACTAGCAGCCTGATCGCAAAGGACGTGACGAGCCATATGACTGACAGGGGCATTTGTCTTCCAAACACAATTTAGATTCGATGCTTTGAATGAAGCTAAGGCTCTGGAAGCTTGATGTCGTGAGCCGCAGGCGCCCTTTCACCGGTACCGGCACGCACCGCTCGCTGCCACCCCGCGCCGCGAAGCGGTCAGGCCGACGCGGAGACGGATAACGGCGGCGCAGATAGGGCTGGAAGCAACGCCAACGTCGTGAGCAGGGTGCGACGGTCGATGCCGGAGCGCAGAATGGCTTCCTTCATGTTCGGCTACTCCTAATTCAAATAGATCGGATGAAGCAGGTTCGGCGAAAATGCGATGGACCGCTCTGCCGCTGATCACGCTCATCGCCCTTCCCGTTCGCTGGGAAGGCGCCATTTGGCCGGAAATTAGTTCGAGACCGATTTCACCTTGCGGACGAGCACGCTGTCGCCGTTCCGGCTGATTTCGAGCGCATTTACCTGGTGCGGTGTTGAGAACGCCACGCTCTGACCCGGTGCAAGAACACACACAACACGGATCGGCGTTCCCGTCATGCCCTGTGCAAGGGTCGTTACGACATGGAATCCGTCGCGCTCTACGGTGTAGTAGGCGACACCGGACAGTTCGCCAACGTCGACGCTCATGGCATCAATCGGACGCAGGCCATCGGCGTGGGCGGGCTGCAGAGAGGCGAACGCTGCGGCAACAAGCAGGCTACGGATCGACATAGCGATCTCCTTTGGGTTGCGACATAAAACCCTGTAAAGCGTCGAGGCTGCAGAACACTGCGACGAGCCGGCCGGGCGGTATTACGTCCGCCCGGCGCCTTTCGGCATTTTGGCGTTCGCGCCGCCGAAGTTTGGCGGATTGATACCCATCGCCGCGATCAGCTCGCTGAAGGTTGCGCCCACACTCAGCTATATGCTGACGGGCGGTCCTCTTTGACCCAGTGCTTTTCAGCCTCAGAATCGGGGTCAGGCGGCTTCATTCCTTGGATGGTCCAGAAATCGATTGGCGTTTCGTCAATGTGGACCTCCCAGCGATAACCCCGCTCGCGTGTGAAGGGATTGAGCATAGTGTTGACGCGCTCCAGCCACCACGCTCGCCGCTCGGGAGCAGTTGCGCGAGCAATCTGATCAATCCAAATCCTGACAAAATCGTTCGTTGCCTTTCCGCCGATAAAAAACGAGTTCCTCGGCAATTCGTGAAAGACAACGCTTGCATAGAACCGGGGCAAGCCGACACCCGCGTAGAGGTCCGTGATACGCGTCGCAAGCGCGCACTTGTCCTCGGCTGAGTACGCATTCTCCGGACAGTAAATATGCCACAGAGGCATTTGAGCTCTCCTTGTTAAGCTTTGGCGATATTCGTCCTGGCTTCTTCATTCTTTCGAGGGCCTATTCCTGGCAGGGCGCGCCCGCCAGCGTGCTGCCGCGTGAGGACGGGTCGACGGCAGGCGCCGACCCTGAACACTCCATCACGCGAGTTTTTCGAGATGCCCGAGGCCCAGACCGTCGACGACGGCCCTCTGGACGGGCGCGATGTCGGCATTGATCTTGTCAGCACCGAACGACGTGCCCACCACCGTCCGAGCGGCGCGACTGCCCTTCGCCTGGCCGACGAGCTTGGCGACGGCCTCGGCAATGTCGTGAGGCTTCGGAGCGTCCTTTCCCTGCAACATTGACGTGAAGGTCTTGTAAATGGCGTCGGGAATCTGGCCGACCTCGCCGTAGGACTTCGTGATGTCGCCGTCGGCAGGCCTCTGGATGCTCGAGTACAGGCTTGTCGGGTAAGCGCCAGGCTGAACTTCCACCACGTCTACGCCGAGTTGGGAGACCTCCAGCCGAATGCTGTCGGTCAAAGCTTCGATCGCCATCTTGCTCGCGCCGTAGATGCCGACGAAGGGGAACGTCACCCGGCCGAGGACGGAGCCCATGTTGATAATGAGGCCTTCGCGCTCCCGACGCATCGAAGGCAGCACTGCCCGCGTAACGCGGAGGAACCCGATGACGTTGGTGTCGAAGATCGCCTTCGCCTGATCCGCCGTGAAGGCTTCGGTTACGCCGACCGACGCAATGCCGGCGTTGTTGACCAGCACGTTGATCTTGCCGGCCTCGGCGAGGATAGAAGCAATGGCGCGATCGACCGAGCCGTCATCGGTAACGTCGAGTTCCACGACGCCTATTTTCTGGCTTCGCAGCGCGTCGGCGTGGCTGCGATTGCGGCTGGCGATGTCGCGCATCGCGGCAAACACGCGATAGCCGTCGCGCGCCAGCTTTTCCGCGGTTTCGCGGCCGAAGCCGCTCGATGTGCCGGTAATGAGAATAGTCCTGGTCATGGTTTGCCTCCGGTGATGAGGGTTGCGGGTCAATGCGAGACGATCAGCCGGTATGGCTGGTCAGGAACTGGCGGCGTACCGCGACCGGAATGTCCGAGAACGAGCTTGAACAGACGTCGGGAGCGGCGGGTTGGGGTGATGAAGCCTTGGATGCGAGTCAGAAGGCGAATTCCAGGCTGGCGTGTGCAACCAACTTTCCCGTAGACGCAAACGAAACGCGGGTTTCCGTGAAGGCCGACGCTTTGCCAAAGCGCAATACTTCTGCTCTTACGTGATAGTCATCGTTGACGGCTGGACGCAGGAAGTGAGTGTGCTGATACACGGTGCCTTTAGTGATGAGCCCCGTCGTGCCCACGGACAGTGATGCAACCGAGTCAATGGCCGCCATAATTGCCTGGCCACATACCGCGCAGCTTGACAATTTGAGCGCATCATTTTGTGGAAGCATCGCGGACACGATGCCCGGGCAGACCTTGAACTCGCGAAGGCCGAGCATTTTCACCCAAGGCGCGAAAACATATTCGTACAACTCAAGAACTGTGGCATCCGTCACTGGCAAACAATGAAGCGGAACCGGAATTCCAGGCCGCCCAACTCCCAAGGCGGGATCGGACTCGTTTTGCGTTGCCTGCTCGGTCACAAGAGCCCGGTTTCCCGTTGGCGTCATTCTATTCTCAACTTCTGTAATCATTGTTGTCTCCGATTCTCGTCAAAGCGTGACTACCAGGATCGGAATCTAGGCGGCTGGACCTCAGGTGTCGTGAGGCGATCGCGCCCAATCGTCCGTACTAACGCGCACCGCCTGGCGCGCCTCGCGGCGATGCTGACACGATCTCGGCGGCGTGATTTGGCGTGACGCAGAGTTGAGCGGGACCTGTCTCGGGCCACGCTAGCTTGATCGACGTCTGCCCGTGTTTTCGGCGCAGGCCGTTACAAACCGTGCGATTAGGCTTACCAAGACCCGCGGAGGCGATGATGCACCCGAGCGACGATTTTCTCAGCGCTCCAGAATTGGACTATGACGGTTTCCGAGCTGCAATGCGCGAGGATTGGGGATGGTTTACTCCTGCTCGCGAAACCAACTTCTTCGCCAGCAAGGTGCGCACGCGGCGCGTCTTCGGATTCGCTGCAGTGGATCTCACCTGCAGCGCTACCCGCCTTGAGCGGACGGAACAGGACATTCGCCGTGATAACATGGAGTACTATTTCGTCACAGTTCAGGATACCGGCGAATCGATCATCATTCACAACGACCGAGTCGTAAATATCACTGCTGGCGATGTCATCCTGCTCGATTCCACAAAACCCGTGACATTCATCTCGCGGGCCGAAGACAGCGCGCAATGGCTTGGTGTGCAAGTGCCGCGCCAGAAGCTGGCGTCGCATCTCGGCTTCGAACCGCAAGGTGGCGTGTGCGGTCCTCGGCAGGCGCAAGCGTCACGTCTGCTCTGTCAACTCGCTCTTGACCCGATCAGCGATGCAGAACCGGCGTTCGCGTCGACTGATCAATTTATGCATCTGGTGGTCTACGATCTCCTCGGCGCACTGTTTGCACCTCCCGCCCCGCTTGGCTCGCGCCACAACGACAAGCTGTTCATGCGCGTCTGCGGCATCATAAAGGACCGCTTTGCCGATCCGGACATCTCTCCGCGCGAGGTGGCTGTCGAGGCGGGAATTTCACTGCGCTATTTGCAGAAGCTGTTCACGGTCCGTGGGTCGACATGCGGTCACCACATATGTTCGGCCCGTCTGGATCATGCGGCGCGTCTGATCGAACGCCGCGCGTTGATGAAGACAGGTCAGCCGCTCAGCGATATTGCCTACGCCTGCGGCTTTCGCGACTACACGCATTTTGCGCGCGGCTTCCGCCGGCGTTTCGGCACCGCGCCGGGCGCCGTCGGAGCGGGCGCCACCGGTAACGACAGCGCACGGGTGTGAAGGCTGCAGAAACAGAGGCAAGCGCAGTTAAGCTCGGCTCTCGACCGAATTCAGAAAGGATCTCGCTTTCCAACCCCTGCCGCGCCCAGAAGCAATCCGGGGGTCGACCGTCGAAAACAGAGATCTACCTTACATTTCGATAGGAGCTGGCGGAGAGAGTGGGATTCGAACCCACGGTACGGTTTCCCGCACACACGCTTTCCAAGCGTGCGCCTTAAGCCACTCGGCCATCTCTCCGGAGCGCCCTCTCTTGAAGGGGAGCCGATGATTTTGCAAGAGACCGCGGGTAAATCGGGTGAATTTTCCGTAAGGTATTGTATTTGAAAGACAATATCTGGCGCCGGCTGGCGCTTCGGAACCACTCAAAGGCTGAACCGGAAGCGGGTTTGGCGCGACGATTCACTCAAGACCGCCAAACACGACCGGGGACGCCATGACCATCCAAAAGACCATCGTCGCGCTGGGCCTGATTTCGGCCCTTGGCTCCGCCTTTGCCGCGTCGGCCGCCGCGCAGGTCTGCACCCGGCAGGGCGTCGACGTGAGTTGCGACGACGGGCGGCGCGGGGTGCTTTCGGGCGATGCGATCATCTGGCCGGACGGGACGCGCTCGAACGCCTCGCCGCATCCGAGCGTGATCATCGGCAACAAGAGCTCGGTGCATGTCGGACCCGGCGTGTTCGTCGGCCAGGGCAAGGGCATGGTGCCGCTGGACGATCCCAACGCGCCGAACAAGCGGCAATGCGCGATTTTGGACGGGGTGTCGTATTGTTATTGAGCGCCTCTCCCCGCGAAAACGGGGGAGAGCAAGAGAGCTTAAATCAATCGCACACCTGATATCGCCGACTTCAGCCAGCGCAGGGCCTGCGGCGGCTGGGTCTCGAGCGGCGTGACGATGGCCTTCTCGGTCCGGCACTTCTCCAGCTCGGCGACGAAGTCGGCGGACCATTGCTGGATGGTATGGCCGCGCAGCGTCTTCATCATCGCATCCCAGCGCATCTTGCGCTCGGCCAGCGGCATCGCGGCCGCGACCGCGATCGCGCGGGCCATGCCGTCGATGTCGTGCGGATTGACCAGCAGCGCCGTTTCGAGCTCGTTGGCGGCGCCGGCGAACTTCGACAGCACCAGCACGCCGGGATCGGCCGGGTTCTGCGCGGCGACATATTCCTTGGCGACGAGGTTCATGCCGTCATGCAGCGGCGTCACCACGCCGATCTGCGCGGTGCGGTAGAGACCCGCGAGCACGGTCTGGCTGAAGCCCTTGTTGAGGTAGCGAATCGGCGTCCAGTCGACCTCGCCGTGGCGGCCGTTGACGTCGGTGACGAGACGCGCGACCTCGTTCTGGAGATTGCCATAGGCCTCGATCGCGCCGCGCGAGGGGTTGGCGATCTGGAGCAGCGAGATGCTCCGCGCGAACTGCGGATGCTCGGTCCAGAGCCGGTCGAACGCGCTGATTCGATTGACGAGACCCTTGGAATAGTCGAGCCGGTCGACGCCGATCGCGAGCCGCTCGCCGTTGAGACTGCGGCGCAGCCGCGACACGTCGGGATGCGAGGCCGATTTCGCCGCGTAAGCCGCGAACTTTTCCGCATCGATGCCGATCGGAAAGACCTCGCAACGCGTACGGCCATGCTGCGAGATCGCAACGCCGTCTTCGACGGCGAGGCCGAGTTCGCTCGCGACATAGCCGAGGAAATTCTGGCAATCCTCATTAGTCTGGAAGCCGAGCAGATCGTAGGCCAGCATCGCCGTGATCAGTTCGCGATGATTGGGCACGCCCTGCATCACCGCGACGACCGGCCACGGCGTGTGCAGGAAGAAGCCGATCGGATCATCGACGCCGAGATCGCGCAGCTCCGCGCCGAGCGCGAGGAAATGATAATCCTGCACCCAGAACGCCGTTTTCGCTTTCCGGAAGCGCATCAAGGCGCGCGCCATGAAGGCGTTGACCTCGCGATAGCTGACATAGTCGTCGCGCGAGACGCGGATCAGATCGCTGCGCGAATGCAGCGCCGGCCACAGCGCCGAATTGGCAAAACCTTCGTAATAGCCGCCGTAATGCGCCGCCGGCAGGTCCAGCGTCGCTATCGCACCCGACCCAAGCGCTTCGATCTCGGCGAACGGTTCCTTCTGATGGCCGTCGCGCACACGGCCCGACGAACCCACCCAGATAGCACCCGAATGTTCCACCACGGGAAGCAATGCCGCAGCCAAGCCGCCCGTCATCGGCTCGTTGGGTTTACCGCGCGCAACTCGATTTGAAACGACGACTAAATTCACAGGTCGTCCCCTCCTTCATTCCAACCCGTTTAACTGCTGTTCATCAATATGGTTCCTGTCCATCATTTGTACGAAATGAAACCAAAATCAGGCACGTGCGTTGGAACCAGTTTTTCTCCGGGGAACCCGGCGGTTTCACTCAACAAAGTCAGTTTTCGTGACTGTGTTGCCCAGCATGAATTGCGCGCGCAAGCGAACGACGCGAGCGACAATGTGGCCCCAGGGTGTCGGTGCCTTATTCCAACCTTGTGTCGTCGAGCAGACGCGCGAGGAACGCGCGCACATCCTTCGGCTCATCGAAATGGCCGTTGACGCCGATGGCGCGGCGGCCGACCGAGAAGGCGAGCCCGTTCATGTCGGGCATGATCGCGAACACGGTCTCATCGGTGACGTCGTCGCCGATGAAGATCGGGCGGCGTCCTTTAAAGGGCTCATGCTTCATCAATTCGCGCACGCCGGTCGCCTTGGTGAAACCGGAATGCTTGATCTCGCAAACGAACTTGCCGGGTAAAATTTCGATCGGCGCGCTGGGCAGATCGGCACGGATCAGCGAGACGGCTTCGAAGATCGCCTTCTCCGCATGCGGCGCGAGACGATAATGCAGCGCCAGCGAATAGCCCTTGTCCTCGAGTAGAATGCCGGGGCTGAGCTTTGCAATCGCAGCCAGGCGACGCTTCAGCTCCTTGTCCATCGGCGGCGCATGCACGTCGTCGGCCTCATTGCCCACCGACAGGCGCATTTCCGCGCCGTGACCGGCGACCGCGCGAAACACGTCGGGTGCGAAGATCAGGTCGATGTCGTTGAGCGAACGGCCGCTGACCATCGCCAGCGCGCCGGACGTGCGCTCGGTCAACAGGTTCAGCGTTTCCGACAGGCCCGGCGGCACCCACACCTCGCGCGGCGTCGGCATCAGGTCGAGCAGCGTGCCGTCGATGTCGAGCAGGATCGCGGTCTCGCCGAGATGCGGCACGAGCGCATGCGGCACCGGCACCGCGTCGGGCGCTTCTTCGTCAACCATGGGGCGCTTCTGATCCAATTCCGCGAGCTCCGATTTCATAGTCTACTCCATAAAGGCAAGCGGCCGCGCGATTTGTTCGAGCGATTTGCGTTCCGCGGCGACGGCGTAGCGCCACGCCACGATCGCAGCCACGATCATCAGGAAGGCCCCCAGCAAATAGCCCGCGAACACGCTGGTGCGTGATCCCGTGTCGATCAGCGCGCCGAACAGCGCGGGCCCGATCACGCCGCCGATGCCGGTGCCGATTGCGTAGAACACCGCAATCGCCAGCGCGCGCACTTCCAGAGGGAACGTCTCGCTGACGGTCAGGTAGGCGGCGCTCGCTGCGGGCGAGGCAAAGAAGAAGATCACCATCCAGGCAATGGTCTGCCCCTGCGCGCTCAGCGCGCCGATCGAGAACAGATAGCCCGAGAGCGCCAGCAGCACGCCCGACGCACCGTAGGTAAACGTGATCATGACGCGGCGGCCGAGCGTGTCGAACAGGCGGCCGAGCAGCAGCGGCCCGAGGAAGTTGCCGGCGGCGAACGGCAGGAGATACCAGCCGACATGCTCGGCGCTGATGCCGTAGAAGTCGGTCAGCACCAGCGCGAAGGTGAAGAAGATCGCGTTGTAGAAGAACGCCTGCGCGCTCATCAGCACGAGGCCGACCAGGGAGCGCTGACGATAGACGAAGAACAGCGTGTGCACGACCTCCCTGATCGGAGTGTGGTCGCGCATCTTCAGGCGTATTTTCGTGAAGCGGCCATCCCTCGCATGCCGGTCATGCCCGATCACAGAGCGCTCGATCTCGTCCACGATGGCGTGGGCCTGGTCGGGCCGGCCGTGGATCATCAGCCAGCGCGGGCTCTCCGGAATCCACATCCGCATCAACAGCACGACGAGGCCGAGGATCGCGCCGATGAGATAGGCGAGGCGCCAGCCGAGATCGGGACCGATCAATGCGGGATCGAGCAGCACGATGGCCGCCACCGCGCCCATCGCCGCGCCGATCCAGAAACTGCCGTTGATGACGAGATCGGTCCAGCCGCGATAACGCGCCGGCACCAGTTCCTGGATCGTCGAGTTGATCGCAGTGTACTCACCGCCGATGCCGGCGCCGGTGAGAAAACGAAACAGCGCGTAGCTCGCGACATTCCACGACAAGGCGGTCGCGGCAGTCGCGGAGAGATAAAGCGCCAGTGTGATGAAGAACAGTTTCTTGCGGCCGATGCGATCGGTGAGCCAGCCGAAGCCGAGCGCGCCGAGCACCGCACCGGCGAGATACGCGGAATTGGCGATACCGAGATCGAGATTGGAGAATTGCAGCGACGGACTCTGCTTCAACGCGCCGGAGAGCGCGCCGGCCAGCGTCACCTCGAGCCCGTCGAGGATCCAGGTGATCCCGAGCGCCAGCACGACGCGGGTATGAAAGCCGCTCCACGGCAGCGCATCGAGCCGCGCGGGAATGCTGGTCTCGATGATGCGGTCAGCCGCGACCGCCGCAGAGACTGCAGGTCCATAATTCAGCGCTGGGCTTTGCTGCAATTCCATCGCGTTGCTGGGTCTAACCAATGGAAGCGGCCCCGGTTCACATGGTGTGGACGGGGGCGTTCCGATCATGGAGGTGCGGCATTCCGCCTGCCACCTGCGACAACGCCTGCGGCAAAGGCGGGTTCCCGCGGGAACACCCATCGAGGCCGTCCGTTTCGGATGGAGCCGCAAGGAATTGACGCATGGCTCGCGTCAGAAAGACGACACATTCGCGCAAAACCTGGAGCGCACGAAGGTGGAGCTGAAGCGGATGTTCGGGAGGGAGTGAGACTCGCGCTCTTTACCCCGCTGTCGTCCCGGACAAGCGAAGCGCAGATCCGGGACCATAACCACAGGGAGTGGTTTGGCGAAGACTTGGAGTTACCACCGTCCGTCTCAACTATCCGCTGGGAGTATGGATCCCGGATCGGCGCGCGCCTAAGGGCGCGCTTGTCCGGGACGACAGCGGAGTATGAGGCGATAGCGAGGTCTTCAAGCGCCAAGCGCCTGACGCGCGGCGAGCCTTACGCGGCCCTGATATTGCCCATAAAGCGATCGAGCTCGGCGCGCAGGCGCGTGCTTTCGGATGACAGCGTCTTGGCCGAGTTCAGCACCTCTTCCGAGGCCGAACCGGTTTCGGCGGCGCCGCGATTGACCTGGCCGATGTCGGTGGCTGCGGTCTGGGTGCCCTGCGCAACGGTCTGGACGCTGCGCGCGATTTCCTGCGTCGCGGCGCCCTGCTGCTCGACGGCGCTCGCAATCGACGTCGAGATCGACGAGATCTGGCCGATGGTCGCGCCGATTTCCTTGATCGCGGCGACCGACTCGGCGGTCGCGCCCTGCATCCCGGTAATGTGGGAGGAGATTTCGTCGGTCGCCTTCGCGGTCTGGCTGGCCAGCGACTTCACTTCGCTGGCGACCACGGCGAAGCCGCGGCCGGCCTCGCCCGCGCGCGCCGCCTCGATGGTGGCGTTGAGCGCAAGAAGATTGGTCTGCTCGGCAATCGCCGTGATCAGCTTGACGACTTCGCCGATCTGCTGCGCGGCATGGGAGAGTTTTCCGATGCGGCCGTCGGTTTCCTTCGCCTGCACCACGGCATTTTCTGCGATTCGGCTGGAATCGCGGACTTGGCGGCCGATCTCCTCGACCGAGGCCGAGAGCTCTTCGGTGGCGGTTGCGACCGACTGCATGTTGCTGGAGGCCTGCTCGGAGACACCGGCGACCTGGCTCGACAGGCTCTGCGTGGTCTCGGCGGTGCGGGTCAGCGTGGAGGCCGCCGATTCGAGCTGCACGGCCGAGGCCGAAACGTTGGAGACGATGGCGCCGACGGCGCTCTCGAAATCATCGGCAAAGCGAATCAGCTCGGAGCGGCGGCTTGCGGCCTGCTCGCGGTTCTGGGCTTCGCTCGCGGCGGCATCGCGCTCGGCTTTCGCGACGGCCTGAACCTTGAATTCCTCGACCGCGCCAGCCATCTCGCCGATCTCGTCCTTGCGGCCCAGGCCCGGCAGCACGACGTCGAAATTGCCGGACGCAAGCTCGCGCATCGCCTTGCACATCGCGATCATCGGACGCGAGATGCCGTTGCCGAGCATCAGGGCCAGCACGGCGCCAATGGCGAGGCCGCCGAGCGCCATCATCAGCATCAGCCGTTCGGTCTCGGTGATGGTGGAGTTGGCGCTCGCTTCGATGCGCTGCTGATCCGAGGTCAGATCGGACCGCAACTCGGCCGAGAGCTTGAGAATGCCCGCCGCCGTCTTGGTCATCTCGCCGTTCAACTTGACGATGATCTTCACGTTCTCGGTCAGCTTCGAGAAAGAGGTGCGGTACTGCTTCAGCAGGTTGCCGATCTCGGTGACGCGGTCGGTGATCTTCTGGTCATTGGCATAGATCGAGACCAGCAGGGTCTCCAAAAACTTGATGCGGGCGATCACGCCGTCGGCGGTCTTCGGCTCCGGCTTGGCGACGAAGGCGCTGACCGAGGTGGAGACCGCGAGATATTGCGAGGTGACGTCCTTGGCGGTGGTCTGAACCGAGTTCAGGCCCGCCAGCGCGGCCGTATCGGCGAGATCGTCGAACTTGAAGCGGATCTTGTTGCCGACGCTGTTGAGCTCGTCGGCGGCGATCTTGTTGTTCTCGCGGGTCAGCGTGATGATCTCACCGAACACCTTGGTGAAGCGCTGGAATTCGGCCTCGAGCTTGCCGACCTGCTCGCGGCGCGCCGCGCCGGTCGTGGCCGCCACCGACTTGGCGATCGCGCCCTTCAGATTCTCTTCGGCGGCCTTGGCCGCGGTCTCGTCATCGGTCGCGCCCGTTAGCGTATAGGCCCGCGCCAGTCCCTGATAGGCGATCAGCTCGCGGTCCACGGTCCGCGCGAGGTCCGCTTCCGACACGCTGGCCCGGTAGGAGGCGACGGCGGCCTGGATCCGCTCGAAGCCGAAATAGGCGAAAGCCATGCTGACGGCGAGGATGGCCAGCACCGCCACGAAGCCGAGGATGATTTTTGCACGAAAACGCAGGGTGAAGAGCTTCGATGTGTTCGGCGTCGACTTGACGGGCATTCCCCACCCCATTCCATTCGCGGAAAACCAGGCGCAGCCCGGAAGCAGCCCGCTTCCTGACTCGTGAGCACGGTAGAGTGCAAAGGATAAGCGGCGGTAAATTTATGGCGTCGCAACTTGCGGTTAGGTGACGCGGGGAGATGCGCACTCGGCTGTCGTCCCCGCGCTCACGCGCCTTCGCGGGGCGACAGCCGAGAGTGACGCGACGGCAGCGGCTTCGGACGCGGCCGAGCCTTACGCCGCCCGGATATTCCCCATGAACCGGTCGAGCTCGGCGCGCAGGCGGGTGCTTTCGCTGGACAGGGTTTTGGCCGAATTCAGGACCTCCTCCGAGGCCGAGCCGGTTTCGGCGGCGCCACGGTTGACCTGGCCGATGTCGGTGGCGGCGGTCTGGGTGCCCTGCGCGACGGTCTGGACGCTGCGGGCAATCTCCTGCGTCGCTGCGCCCTGCTCTTCCACGGCGCTCGCGATCGAGGTCGAGATCGACGAAATCTTGCCGATGGTGGCGCCGATCTCCTTGATCGCGGCGACCGACTCGGCCGTCGCACCCTGCATGCCCGCGATGTGCGAGGAAATCTCGTCGGTAGCCTTCGCGGTCTGGCTGGCCAGGGACTTCACTTCGCTGGCGACCACGGCAAAGCCGCGGCCGGCCTCGCCCGCGCGCGCCGCCTCGATGGTGGCGTTGAGCGCCAGAAGGTTGGTCTGCTCGGCGATCGCGGTGATCAGCTTGACCACCTCGCCGATCTGCTGGGCGGCGTGCGACAGCTTGCCGATGCGGCCGTCGGTTTCCTTGGCCTGGACCACCGCAGCTTCGGCGATGCGGCTGGAATCGCGGACCTGGCGGCCGATCTCCTCGACGGAGGCCGAAAGCTCTTCGGTCGCGGTTGCGACCGACTGCATGTTGCTCGAGGCCTGCTCGGACACGCCGGCAACCTGGCTCGACAGGGTCTGCGTGGTTTCGGCGGTTCGAGTCAGCGTGGAAGCCGCCGATTCGAGCTGCACGGCGGAAGCCGACACGTTCGACACGATGGCGCCGACCGCGCTTTCAAAATCATCGGCGAAGCGAATCAGCTCGGAACGGCGTGCGGTGGCCAGTTCCTTGTTCTGGGCTTCGCTGGCGGCGGCGTCGCGCTCGGCCTTGGCCACGGCCTGAACCTTGAATTCCTCGACCGCGCCGGCCATCTCGCCGATCTCGTCCTTGCGGCCGAGGCCCGGCAGCACGACGTCGAAATTGCCCGACGCGAGCTCGCGCATCGCCTTGCACATCGCGATCATCGGACGCGAGATGCCGGTGCCGAGCAGAAAGGCGAGGATCGCGCCGAGCAGCGTGCCGCCGACGGCCAGCATCAGCACCAGTTGCTCGGTCCGTCCGATGGTCGCTTCCGACTCCGAATCCAGCCGCTGCTGTTCGGCGACGAGGTCCGCCTTCATCGCGGTGGCGCCTTGCAGGATCGCGCCGGCCGAACCGCTCATCTCGGTGACGAGCTCATCCACCATCTTGGCGTTGGCGATCAGCTTCTCCAGCGCTTCGCGATAGGCCACGAGGATGGTCTTGGCGTCCTTCAGGCCGGCGACGATCTTGTCGTCCATGGAATAGACCGCGCCGAGCGAATTCTCGACGAATTTCAGCCGCGCCAGCGCGCTGGTCGCGATCGCCTGGTCGGAGGTCAGCACGAAATTGGTAGCTGCGGCGCTCGCGGTCTGGAACTGGGCGTTGACCTGCTTGGTGCCGAACTCGATCGACTGCGCCTCGGAATCGGAAGCGTTGTTGCCGATATCGTCAAGCTTGTATTTCAGGAGATTGGCCTGGCGCGTCAGCTGGTTCTGCACCAGCAGCGCGCTGTCGCGCTTGGCCTGGAGGACCTTTGCGAAGGTCGCAGAGAAGTTGGAGAATTCCTTGGCGAGCTTGTTGAGGCCCTCCTGCCGCGCCGGCTTCTGGGCACTCTTGACCGCCTGATCGATGGCGCTCTTCAGGCCGGTCTCGGCGTCCAGCGCCGCTTTTGCATCGTCCTCCTTGCCGGTGACGACGAAATAACGGACGGCCGAGCGGTAGGCGAGCAGCTCGCGGTCGATGTTGCGGGCGAGATCGGCCTCGGTGACGCTGCTGCGGTAGGACCCGACCCCGGCCGAGACCCGCTCGAAGCCGAAATAGGAGAAAGCCATGCTGCCGGCGGAGATCACCAACACCGCGGCGAAGCCGAGGATGATCTTGGCGCGGAACCGGAGGGTCGGAAATATTGTACGCTTCGACGGCGACGCGATACGCCCGGACATTCCAACCCCCATTTTCTATTCAGCCGTGATCCGGAGGCGCCCCGCCTCCAGACCCGGATGCGCAAAACTAGGGCAGAATGGATAAAGGGCGGTAAATTCGCCGCACCTGCGCAATTTCCGGCTTTGTCGGCCAAAAGCCGACCGGATGGGATGACGGCTGGCATCCCACATGGGCCGACCATTTTGCGGCGGTCGACCCGCTTCGCCGGCCCAAGTCATTGCCCGCTCGTCAGGATCGATGACTTTTCCATGACCGGCGTGACCAAAATCCTAGTTGCAATGTCCGGGGGCGGCGGTCTCTAATTAGAAACAATCAAAATCAATCCGGGGAGGTATATTCCGTGTCTACAGTCAAACTGACGGTGAACGGCAAGGCCGTTGCCGTCGACGTCGAGGACCGCACGCTGCTGGTCCAGCTCCTGCGGGATCACCTCAACCTCACCGGGACCCATGTCGGCTGCGACACCAGCCAGTGCGGCGCCTGCGTCGTACACGTGGACGGCAAGGCGGTGAAATCCTGCACCATGCTGGCCGGCCAGGCCGACGGCGCCAGCGTCACCACCATCGAAGGCATCGCCAAGGGCGACGAGTTGCACCCGATGCAGGCCGCCTTCCGCGACAATCACGGCCTGCAATGCGGCTATTGCACGCCGGGCATGATCATGTCGGCGATCGACATCGTGCACCGCCATGGTGGCGAGCTCGACGAGCCCACGGTCCGCCACGAGCTCGAAGGCAATATCTGCCGCTGCACCGGCTACCACAACATCGTCAAGGCCGTGCTGGATGCAGCCGGGCGCATGAAGGTCTCGCAGGCGGCCGAGTAAAGCGGCGCGCCTCGAATAAAGAACCACCGCTGCTGCTTTCGAGGGAAAGCGCAGTCAAGACAATTCCGGTCGGGAGGACCAGACATGGGTGTTGAAGGTATCGGCGCGCGCGTCGTGCGCAAGGAAGACAAGCGTTTCATTACCGGCAAGGGCCGTTACGTCGACGACATCAAATTGCAGGGCATGACCCATGCCCATTTCATCAGAAGCCCGCATGCGCACGCCAAGGTGAAGAAGATCGACTCTTCCGCCGCGCTCAAGATGCCCGGCGTGGTCGCAGTCCTCACCGGACAGGAGATCGTCGACGACAAGGTCGGCAATCTCATCTGCGGCTGGGCCATCACATCCAAGGACGGCAGCCCGATGAAGATGGGCGCATGGCCCGCGATGGCGCCGGAGACCGTGCGCTTCGTCGGCCAGGCCGTCGCAGTCGTGATCGCCGACAGCAAGAACCTGGCGCGCGACGCCGCCGAAGCCGTGGTCGTGGAGTACGAGGAACTGCCGGCAGTCGCCGACGTCCACGCTGCGATCAAGGCCGGCGCGCCGCAGCTTCACCCCGAAGCCCCCGGCAACCAGGTCTATGACTGGGTGATCGGCGACGAGGGCGCCACGGATGCCGCCTTCGCCAAGGCGGCCAATGTCGTCAAGCTCGACGTCACCAACAACCGCCTCGCCCCGAACGCGATGGAGCCGCGCGCGGCGATCGCCGACTATGACGCGGCGGAAGAGCACTTCACTCTCTATACGACGTCGCAGAACCCGCACGTCGCCCGCCTGGTGCTGTCGGCGTTCTACAACATCGCCCCCGAGCACAAGCTGCGCGTGATCGCCCCCGACGTCGGCGGCGGCTTCGGCTCAAAAATCTTCATCTATCCCGAGGAGATGGTGGCGCTGTGGGCCTCGAAGAAGGTCGGCCGCCCGGTAAAATGGACCGGCGACCGCACCGAGGCCTTCCTCACCGATGCGCATGGCCGCGACCACGTCACCCATGCCGAGATGGCGTTCGACGCCAACAACAAGATCACCGGCTTGAAGGTGAAGACCTACGCCAATTTCGGCGCCTACATGTCACTGTTCTCCTCGTCGGTCCCGACCTATCTCTACGCCACGCTGCTGTCGGGCCAGTACAACATCCCGGCGATCCATGCCGAGGTGGTCGGGGTCTACACCAACACCACGCCGGTCGACGCCTATCGCGGCGCGGGCCGCCCCGAGGCGAGCTACCTGATCGAGCGGCTGATGGAGACGGCCGCGCGGCAGTTGAAGGTCGATCCGGCCCAGCTGCGCCGGAGCAACTTCATCACCCAGTTCCCGCACCAGACGCCTGTCATCATGGCCTATGACACCGGCGACTTTAACGCCTCGCTCGACGCCGCGATGAAGGCGATCGACTATGCCGGCTTCGCAGCCCGCAAGGCCAAGGCGAAGGCGGACGGCAAGCTGCGCGGCATCGGCGTGTCCTGCTACATCGAGGCCTGCGGCATCGCGCCGTCGAAGGCCGTCGGTAGCCTCGGCGCCGGCGTCGGCTTATGGGAATCCGCCGAAGTGCGGGTCAACCCGGTCGGCACCATCGAGATCCTGACGGGCTCGCACAGCCACGGCCAGGGTCATGAGACCACGTTCTGCCAGCTCGTCGCGGAGCGCCTGGGCGTTCCCATCAGCCAGGTCTCGATCGTCCATGGCGACACCGACAAGGTGCAGTTCGGCATGGGCACCTACGGCTCGCGCTCCGCGGCCGTCGGTCTCACCGCGATCCTGAAGGCCATGGAGAAGATGGAATCCAAGGCCAAGAAGATCGCAGCGCATGCGCTCGAAGCGTCCGAGGGCGACATCGTCATCGAGAACGGCGAGTTCAAGGTGGCCGGTACCGACAAGGCGATCGCCTTCCCGATGGTCGCGCTCGCGGCCTACACCGCGCACAATCTGCCTGACGGGATGGAGCCGGGCCTGAAGGAAAGCGCCTTCTACGACCCCTCCAACTTCACCTTCCCGGCCGGCGCCTACATCTGCGAGCTCGAGGTCGATCCCGGCACCGGCAAGACCTCCTTCGTCAACTTCGTCGCGGCCGACGATTTCGGCCGGCTGATCAACCCGATGATCGTCGAGGGACAGGTCCATGGCGGCCTCGCCCAGGGCATCGGGCAGGCGCTGCTCGAGCACGCCATCTACGATGCCAACGGCCAGCCCGTCACGGCCTCGTTCATGGACTACTCCATGCCGCGCGCCGACGACCTGCCCTCGTTCAACCTCTCCCACACCACGACGCTGTGCCCGGGCAATCCCCTGGGCATCAAGGGTTGCGGTGAGGCCGGCGCGATCGGCGCCTCTGCGGCCGTGATCAACGCGATCACGGATGCGATCGGCAAGAACAACCTGGAAATGCCCGCAACCCCGGACCGGGTGTGGCGCACGATCCACGCGGCCTGAGAGGAGCAACAAGATGTACCAGACCACTTATCATCGCCCCTCCTCGGTCGACGAGGCCGTCGCCCTGTTCGGCAAGAGCAGTGAGGCGAAATTCCTCGCCGGCGGCCAGACGTTGCTGCCGGTCATGAAGCAGCGGCTCGCCAGCCCGTCCGACGTGATCGACCTCGGCAAGATCAAGGAGCTGATCGGTGTCGAGGCTTCCGGCGACACGGTGACCATCAAGGCCGCGACGCCGCATTACGACGTCGCGACCAGCGATGCCGCGAAGAAGGCGATCCCCGCGCTCGCCTATCTGGCGTCGCTGATCGGCGATCCCGCCGTGCGCTATCGCGGCACGATCGGCGGCTCGCTCGCCAACAACGACCCCGCCGCAGATTATCCAGCAGCAGTGCTGGCACTCGGCGCGACGATCAAGACCAACAAGCGCTCGATTGCGGCGGACGACTACTTCAAGGGCCTGTTCACGACGGCACTTGAAGACGGCGAGATCATCACCGCCGTCTCGTTCCCGGTTCCGGCCAAAGCGGGCTACGCAAAATTCCCGCATCCGGCCTCGCGCTTTGCTCTGACCGGCGTGTTCGTCGCCAAGGCCAAGTCGGGCGACGTCCGCGTTGCTGCGACAGGCGCGTCACAGAGCGGCGTGATGCGAGTGCCCGCGATCGAAGCCGCGCTGAAGGCCAACTGGTCGCCGGCGGCGATCGACAGCGTGAGCATTTCGGCGAGCAATTTGCTGTCGGACATTCACGGCACGTCGGAGTACCGGGCCAATCTGATCAAGGTGATGGCGCAGCGCGCCGTGACTGCAGCGGGCTGATAGCGCCTGAACACAAATCTTCCGCGGCGCGCTGCAATGCGCGCCGCTTTTATTATGCGCCCATGCATGAAAACCGCTTGCCTCGCGGACATGAAGGCGAGAAAAGTTAATCAGCCAATTAACTCGCCCCAAAAGAGGAACGTCAAAGGCGATTGCCGGACCACCGGAATTCGCCGGCGACCCGAGGAAACAACAACGTGCTCGATAAACCAGCGCCCACCTCCTCCGTCCGCACCTCCGGCCCGCTCTCGGGCTTCCGTGTCGTCGAATTCGCCGGCATCGGACCCGGCCCATTCGCCTGCATGATGCTGGCCGACATGGGCGCCGATGTCGTCACGCTCGATCGCGTCGGTTCCAAGAAGAGCATGAAGTCGGTCGCGGGCCGCGGCCGCAAGGTGATCGAGCTCGACCTCAAGGACAAGGCGGCGATCGCAGAGGTGCTCGACCTGCTTGCCAGCGCCGATGCGCTGGTCGAGGGCTTTCGTCCCGGCGTGATGGAACGGCTTGGGCTCGGCCCGGACGTCGTGCTCGCGCGCAATCCAAAGCTCGTCTACGGCCGCATGACCGGCTGGGGCCAGGAAGGCCCGCTGGCCAACGCCGCCGGCCACGACATCAATTACATCTCGATCACCGGCGCGCTGGCCGCGATCGGCACCAAGGAAGCCCCGGTGCCGCCGCTCAATTTGGTCGGCGATTTCGGCGGTGGCGCGCTCTATCTCGTCGTCGGCGTTCTCGCCGCCCTCCTCGAAGCGCAAAGGTCCGGCAAGGGCCAGGTCGTAGACGCCGCGATGTGCGACGGCGCGGCATCGCTGATGTCGTTCTTCTTCGACATGAAGACGATCGGCCGCTGGAGCGAGGGGCGCAACCAGAACTTCCTCGACGGCGGCGCACATTTCTACGGCGTCTATGAATGTGCCTGCGGGCACTTCGTCTCGATCGGCTCGATCGAACCGCAGTTCTACACGCTGCTCCGCGAGCACGCGGGCCTGACCGATGCCGACTTCGACGCGCAGATGAACCCCAAGGCCTGGCCCGCGCTGAAAGAAAAGCTGAAGGCCGTGTTCAAGAGCAAGACGCGCGAGGACTGGTGCAAGATCATGGAAGGCACCGACATCTGCTTCGCGCCGGTGCTCACCATGTCGGAAGCGACCGAGCATCCGCACATGGTCGCCCGCAACGTCTTCCTCGAACGCCACGGCGTGAAGCAGCCTGCGCCGGCGCCACGGTTCTCACGCACGCCGTCGGCGGTGCGGGAGCCGGAGGGCGCGGAGATTGGTGCGGTGATGGCTGCGTGGAAGAGGTAGATCTAGCCTCGGCAAAGATCGCGTAGGGTGGGCAAAGGCGCGAAGCGCCGTGCCCACCATCTCTCCACAATCCTGATAGAAGTGGTGGGCACGCTCGCGCTTTGCCCACCCTACGGCAGTGTGCCCGAACGCAGCGACCTACGCCGCGTTATCCACCTTCAACACCCCGCGCCGGATCTGGTCCTCCTCGATCGACTCGAACAGGGCCTTGAAGTTGCCCTCGCCAAAGCCGTCGTCGCCTTTGCGCTGGATGAACTCGAAGAAGATCGGGCCGATCGCGTTGGCGGAGAAGATCTGCAGCAGCACCTTGGTCTGGCCGCCGTCGACCACGCCTTCGCCATCGATCAGGATGCCGTTGGTCTGGAGCCGCGCGACGTCCTCGCCGTGCTTCGGCAGGCGCGCGTCGATCCGCTCGAAATAGGTCTCGGGCGGCGACGGCATGAACGGCAGGCCGGCTTCGCGCAGGCCTTCGATGGTGGCGTGGATATCGCGGCAGCCGCAGGCGATGTGCTGGATGCCCTCGCCGCGATAGATATTCAGATATTCCTCGATCTGGCCGGACTCGCCGGCGTCCTCGTTGATCGGAATCCGGATCTTGCCGTCCGGGCTGGTCAGCGCGCGCGAGAACAGGCCGGAGGCGCGGCCCTCGATGTCGAAGAAGCGGATCTGGCGGAAGTTGAACATCTTTTGGTAGAAGCCCGTCCACACATCCATGCGGCCGCGATGGACGTTGTGGGTGAGGTGATCGAGATAGAACAGGCCGGCGCCGACGGGCCGCGGATCGCGTGCGCCCAGCCACTCGAACTCGACATCATAAGCCGAGCCCTTGGCGCCGTAGCGATCGACGAAATAGAGCAGGCTGCCGCCGATGCCCTTGATCGCGGGCACGTCGAGCGTCTTCTGCACCGACGACACATCGGCAGGTTCGGCGCCGAGCGCGATCGCACGATCATAGGCCGCCTTCGCATCGACCACGCGAAACGCCATCGACGGCGCGCAAGGGCCATGCGCGGCGACGAAGTCGAAGCCGTGGGTGCCGGGCTCCTCGTTGACGAGATAGTTGATGTCGCCCTGGCGATAGACCGTGATCTTCTTGCTCTTGTGGCGGGCGACGGGCGCATAACCCATCAGCTTGAACAGCGCGTGCAGCTCTTCCGGATTGGGATGCGCATATTCGACGAACTCGAACCCGTCAGTGCCCATCGGATTGTCGGCGGTAATGGTGGCCGGCGGTGCATCGTGCGGAAACGGACCCATGGTGCTCTCCAATTGCTGCTGCCATGAACTATCCTTCACCGGCCGTGCAATGAGCGTGCAAACGGGACGCATTTTGGCTATCATATGCACGATCCGTGCATCAAATGGATAAATGACGCATGATCTCCGTAGACGCCTTCGACCTCAAGATCCTGGGCGCGCTCCAGGATGACGGCCGCCTCACCAACCAGGAGCTCGCCGACCTCGCGGGTCTCTCGGCTTCGCAATGCTCGCGGCGGCGGATGCGGCTGGAGGAGGAGAAGGTGATCTCGGGCTACCACGCCGATCTCTCCAGCGAGGCGCTGGGCTTCGGCGTGATCGCCTTTATCCAGGTGGGGCTCGCGACCCACTCGCCGGACAATTCGAAACGCTTCCGCGCCTTGGTCAACCGCATCGACGAGATCCAGGAAGCTTATTCGCTGACGGGTGACGCCGATTACGTGCTCAAAGCCGTGCTGCGCGATCTCAAGGGTCTCTCCAATCTCGTCAACGACGTGCTGATGCCGCACCAGAGCGTGGCGCATGTGCGTTCCTCGATCGTGCTCGACAGGCTCAAGGAAAGCTCGCGGCTGCCGCTGAAGGATTTGAAGGCTGGCTGAAATCGAGGGAACTACGCCATTCGCGCTTCACGCGCCGTCTGCGATGATCAAGCCAATCTGCGGAGATTCAGCCATGGCCCTCCAGCTTCGACCGAACTGCGAATATTGCGACCGCGACCTGCCGCCTGATGCAACGGATGCGCGGATTTGCTCCTATGAATGCACGTTCTGTGCGGATTGCGTGGAGACGAAACTCTCCAATGTCTGCCCGAATTGCGGCGGCGGCTTTGCGCCGCGCCCGATCAGACCGACGCAGGAATGGCGGCCGGGCGTGTGCGTCACCAAACACGTGCCGTCCGACAAGCGGGTGCATTTGAAATACAGCCCGGAGGATGTCGCGGCGCATTGCGCGCGGGTGCGCGACGTGCCGCCGGAGAGGCGGTAGGTCTCGTAGGGTGGGCAAAGGCGCCTTAGCGCCGTGCCCACCATGTCTCCGCAACTATGATCGGCATGGTGGGCACGCTTCGCTTTGCCCGCGCTACGACACTGGAACGCGCGGCTACTCCGCCGCCAAAATCGTCCCCTCGACCTCCCCGAACCCGACCCGGTAGCCATTGCCCTGGCACCAGCCGCGCATGACGAGGCTGTCGCCGTCTTCCAGGAACGAGCGCTTGGCGCCGCCGGGCAACTCCACCCGCTCGGTGCCGTTCCAGCTGATCTCCAGCAGGCTGCCGCGCTGGTTCTTCTCCGGGCCGGAGATGGTGCCGGACCCAAGGAGATCGCCAACATTCATCGCGCAACCGCTGGAGGCGTGATGCATGAGCTGCTGCACCGAGGACCAGTACATGTATTTGAAATTGGTGCGGCTGATGCCGGCGGGCGCATTGGCGCCGGCCGCGCGCAAGGAGACGTCGAGCTCGAGATCATAGTTCTGCGGCTTCGCCTGCTTGAGATAATCCAGCGGCACCGGCTCCTGCTCCGGTCCCTTCAGGCGGAACGGCTCCAGCGCCTCGCGCGTCACCACCCACGGGCTGATCGAGGTCGCGAACGCTTTTGCCAGGAACGGGCCGAGCGGCACATATTCCCATTGCTGGATGTCGCGCGCGCTCCAGTCGTTGAGCAGCACGAAACCGAAGATCATCTCCTCGGCCTGTTGCTCGGTCAGCATGCCGCCCATGGCCGAGGGCTGGCCGACCACGACGCCCATCTCCAGCTCGAAGTCGAGCCGCTTGCACGGCCCGAAGCTCGGCAGCTCGACATTCGGCGGCTTCAGCTGGCCGCGCGGCCGCTTTACCTTCGTTCCCGAGACCACGACGGTCGAGGCGCGGCCGTTATAGGCGATCGGCATGTGCAGCCAGTTCGGCTGCAGCGCGTTGTCCTTGCCGCGGAACATCACGCCGACATTGGTGGCGTGCTCCTTCGACGAATAGAAATCGGTATAGCCGGAAACCGCGAACGGCAGATGCAATTTTGCATCGCGCATCGGCACCAGGGCCTGCTTGCGCAGTTCCTCATTGTCGCGCAGCTCCGGATGATCGTGCCGCAGCAGCTCGCTGATCCGCGCCCGTGTCTTCGTCCACACCTTCGGTCCCAACGCCATGAAGGGATTGAGCGAGGTCGCGGAGAATATGCCGAGCGGACCGACATCAAGCCGGCAATCCTGCTCGAGCGCCCAGAGATCGAACACGTAGTTGCCGATCGCGACACCGACGCGCGGCGTCGGATCGGCCGAGGTCGAGAACACGCCATAGGGCAGGTTCTGGATCGGGAAGTCGGAGGCGGGATCGACCTCGATGAAGGAGCGGAGGCTGGGGTCGTTGGGATGGGTTGTCACTTTCGGCCTGGTCCTTTCTTCCTTCTCCCCTTGTGGGAGAAGGTGGCGCAAAGCGCCGGATGAGGGGTTCTATCCGCGCGTCCGAATGAGAGAGGTTCAACCGCGGAGACAAACCCCTCACCCGTCTCGCCGCTACGCCATAGTCGATGCAAAGCATCGGCGTTCTTAAGAGACGGCGGCCAGAGGCCGCCTATGCCACCCTCTCCCACAAGGGGAGAGGGGAAGACCGTCACGGCTTGTTCGGATCGAACCGCTTCTCGAGTCCCGTCCAGCAGTCCGCGTAATTGTCCTGCAGCGTCGACGACGTCGCGGCATGCGCTGTCACGCGCTGCGGGTAGCGGGTCTCGAACATGAAGGCCATGGTGCCGGTCAGCTTGACCGGTTTCAGCTCGCCATTGCTGGCGTGCTCGAAGGCATCGCGGTCGGGGCCGTGCGGCAGCATGCAATTGTGGAGCGAGATGCCGCCCGGGACAAACCCCTGCGGCTTGGCGTCGTAGACGCCGTAGATCAGGCCCATGAACTCGCTCATGATGTTCATGTGATACCAGGGCGGGCGGAAGGTGTTGTCGGCCACCATCCAGCGCTCGGGGAAGATCACGAAGTCGATGTTCGCGGTGCCCGCGGTCTCCGACGGCGAGGTCAGCACCGTGAAGATCGAAGGATCGGGATGATCGAAACCGATCGCGCCTACGGGAGAGAAGGTGCGCAGATCGTATTTGTAGGGCGCGTAATTGCCGTGCCAGGCCACGACATCGATCGGTGAATGCGGCAACGTGGTCTTGAACAGCGATCCGCCCCATTTCACGTAAAGTTCGGTCGGCGTGTCCTTGTCCTCGTAATGCGCGACCGGCGTGAGGAAATCGCGCGCGTTGGCGAGGCAATTGGCGCCGATCGGCCCGCGCTCCGGCAGCGTGAAGGCGCCGCCGTAGTTTTCGCAGAGATAGCCGCGCGCAGGACCGTTCGGAATCTCGACGCGGAATTTGACGCCGCGCGGGATCACCACGATCTCGCCGGGCTCGGCGTCGATACGGCCAAACTCGGTGACGACGCGCAGATTGCCCTGCTGGAGCACGAACATCAGCTCGCCGTCGGCATTGTAGAAGTGCTGGTCCACCATCGACCTGGTGATGAGGTAGACATGCGCGGCCATGCCGGCCTGCGTGTTGACGTCGCCAGCGGTCGTCATGGTCTGCACGCCCTGAAGGAAGGTCATGTCCTCCTTCGGGATCGGCGCTGGGTCCCAGCGCAGCTGCGCGATCGGCAGATCGTATTCATGGCATGGCGCCGAGCGCCACAGACCGTCGTCGGCCTTCTCGAAGCGGCCGGAATGCTTCACCGAGGGGCGAATGCGATAGAGCCAGGAGCGCTCATTGGTGCCGCGCGGCGCGGTGAAGGGCGAGCCGGAAAGCTGCTCGGCATAGAGCCCGTAAGCGCAGCGCTGCGGCGAGTTGCGCCCGATCGGCAGCGCGCCCGGCAGCGCCTCGGTCTCGAAGCTGTTGCCGAAGCCGGACATGTAGCCCGGCGTGACCTGTGCCGAGCTGCGAATGATCTGATCAGGCGAGGTGTTGACGTTCATGACTATCCTCCTCCTTGCAGGGCGGCCCACATTTCCTGGTCGCGCTTGTCAGTCCAGATCACGGGGTCGTCGATTCCCGACGCCTCGTCATAGGCGCGCGACACGTTGAACGGCAGGCAGTGCTCGTAGATGGCGAAGCTGTGGAATTTCGGATCCATCACTTCGCGCGTCGCCGCCATCGATTCCTTCAGCGTGCGCCCTTTGGCGACGGAGACCTCGGCCGCGCCATAGAGCGAGGTGACGAAGTCGCGCGTCATCGCGATCGCTTCGCGCACCGTGGCCGTGCCCTTCAGCGCATCGCCGCGGCCCGGCGCGATCGCCTTGGGATTGAAGTTGCGGATCTCGTTCAGCGTCAGCGGCCATTCGCGCAAATGCGCGTCGCCGCAATAGCAGGCCGAGTGATATTCGATGAGGTCGCCGGAGAACATGACCTCGGCATCCGGCACCCAGGCGACGATGTCGCCGGAGGTGTGTCCGGCGCCGAGCTGCATCAGGCGCACTTCGCGCTTCCCCAGATAGATCGACATCTCGCCTTCGAAGGTCAGCGTCGGCCAGGTCAGGCCGGGAATGCTCGCGGCATCCTGGAACAGCCGCGGGAAGCGGCCATATTCGGAATCCCAATCCTGCTGGCCGCGCTCCTCGATCAGACGATAGGTCTCCTGCGAGGCCACGATGCCCTGCGCCTTGTAGGCGGAGGCGCCCAGCACGCGGACGGCGTGATAGTGCGACAGCACGACATATTTGATCGGCTTGTCGGTGACGGTGCGGACGCGCTCGATCACCTTGTTGGCCATCGCCGGCGTCGACTGCGCGTCGAACACCAGGCAGCCGTCGTCACCGACGATGATCGCGGTGTTCGGATCGCCCTCCGCGGTGAAGGCATAGAGATCGGTGCCGATCTCGGAGAAGGTGATCTTCTTTTCGGAGAGATCGCCGGTGGATGCGAAGTTCTTCGCCATCAATTCATCCTCAGGTCTTTGGGTTATTGTTGTTGCTGTTGTTGCTGCTGGCCGTCGGTCATGCGCCGCTTCGCGAGCACGATCGCTTCCCGCAACACGTCGATGTCGCCGATATGGTTGGCGAGGATCAGGACCAGTGCCGCGTCGAAATCGGCGCTCTGCTCGTCGGTGAAGCCGCGGTGCGCCTCGACGATGGCACGAAACGCATCGTCGGGCCGCGCGAAGTTTGAGCTGGTTGAAAGCGGCATGCGAATCCTCAATTCAAGCCTTGGGCCCGAGACAACGCGGCCGTGATCGCCGCACGCTTCGGATGGCGGAAGCGCGCCGCAACATAGCCGTCGGGCCTGAGCAGATAGGCTGTATCAGGTTCGGCGTCATAGCGCTTTGCGACAAGGCCCGAGGGATCGGCAAGCCCGCCCTCGCCACCGATGCGGATATCCTTGACGCCATCGAGCGCATCGATCGCCGCGCCATTGCTGAACGACAGCAAGGTGAAGTCCGTTCCACCCCGGCGGAATGCGTCCGTCAGATAAGCCTGCTCGCCAACGGGGGCGTCGAGCATGGAGCAGCCGGGCAACGGTCCGCCGCGCCACGCCTCGGCATCGGGCGATGACAGCGGCGAGTCGTAGCTGCACGGCACCGAGAGCCGCCCGCCATTGACCATGCGCTTGCCGAACTCCGTTTCCTTGGCCAGCGACAGCACCGCCTTGCGCAGCCGCGCTTCCTGATGCGAGTTCGGCGCCATGAAATCCGTCGAGCGGGTCGATTCGCGGATGTTCTCGTCGGCAGCCAGGCTGCGCTCGACATGGTAGCTCTCGAGCAGGCCCGCGGGCGAGGTGCCACGCAGCACGCGATCGAGCTTCCAGGACAGATTTTCGGCGTCCTCGAGCCCGGAATTGGCACCGCGCGCGCCGAAGGGCGACACCTGATGCGCGGAATCGCCCGCAAAAATCACCCGGCCGTGGAGGAAGCGATCCATCCTCCGGCACTGGAATTTGTAGAGCGAGATCCACTCGAACTCGAACTTGTCGTGACCGAGCATGCGCGCGATCCGCGGCCGCACGTTCTCCGGCTTCTTCTCGACGACGGGATCGGCATAGCGATTGAGCTGGAGATCGATGCGCCAGACGTCGTCGGGCTGACGGTGCAGCAGCGCGGAGCGGCCGGCATGAAACGGCGGATCGAACCAGAACCAGCGCTCGGTCGGGAACTCCGCGGTCATCTTGACGTCGGCGATCAGGAACTGGTCTTCGAACACCTGTCCCGCGAACTCGGCGCCGACCATCTGCCGCAGCGACGAGCGCGCGCCGTCGCAGGCGACGACATATTGCGCGTGCAGGCGATAGGCGCCCTCCGGCGTCTCGATCGTCAGCGCGACGGAATCGTTGCGCTGTTCAAGCGCCGTCACCTTGTTGCGCCAGCGCAGATCGATCTCAGGGAGATCACCGATGCGATCGACCAGATAGGCCTCCGCGTAATATTGCTGGAGGTTGATGAAGGCCGGCCGCTTGTGCCCGTCTTCCGGCAGCAGGTTGAACTGGTAAAGCTGCGACTCGCCATGGAAGATGCGGCCGACGCTCCACACCACGCCCTTCTCGACCATGCGGTCGCCGACGCCGAGCCGGTCCCAATATTCGAGCGACCGCTTGGAGAAGCAGATCGCGCGCGAGCCTTCGCCGATCCGGTCGGCATCATCCAGAAGCACGACGCGCTGGCCGCGCTGGGCTAAGTCGATCGCGAGCGACAGCCCCACCGGCCCCGCGCCGACAACCACCACGGGATGCTCGGCCGCACTCTGGCCGGGACGATCCTGGTCGGGGTGGCGGCGATAGCCGAACTGGGTTTTGGCCTGCTGCGTATTGGCCTGCGCCATGCGCTAACCTCGGCTCTGGTCAAGAGAGGACTGATCTGCTAGATAGTCTCACGTGCAACTATTTTGGACCGGAGCCGACCGGCCGTCAACTGGAATTCGGAGCGCTCTCCTTGGCAAGGACATCCAGCGACATTGCGCTGAAGGCACGTGAGGCCGACGAGGCTTCATTGCGGCCGAAGGCGCGGCTCGATTTGTTCAAGTTCGTGCCATTCCGCCTCAACCGGCTTGCGGCGGAGGTGAGTTCCGCGCTTGCGGTCGAATATCAGGAGCGTCACGGCCTCGACATTCCGGCCTGGCGCGTGATCGCCACGCTCGGCTTCCGCAACGATGCCTGTAGCGCGCAATACATCTCGCAATGCACGCGCACGCACAAATCCACCATCAGCCGCGCCGTGACCACGCTGCTGCACCAGGAGCTGATCGAGCGGGTCGAGAACGAAGCCGACCGCCGCGAATTCCGCCTGCAACTGACGAAGAAGGGTCGCGCGCTGTACGAAGAGCTGTTCCCGCAATTGCTGCGGCGGGAAGACGAGATCCTCGCCTGCCTCTCCGCGCAGGAGCGCAAGCAGCTGTCGGCCCTGCTCGGCAAGATCGAACAGAGCCTCGACCTGATCCAGACCAGCGAAGAGGCCGACGCGAAAGAGGCGTATTAGGGCGCGTACTCATAGAGGTGCAGACGTCGGCTTTTGGGAGGCCGATTGAGAAAGCTTGGCAGGTCCGTGACGGCACTGGCTTATATAACGGCGCTACTTGCGGCGTTTGCCGCAACTCGCGCATACGCCGCTGACATAGGTTATCTGGCTTCCCCCGGAGTCGCTGCAAACGAGTTTCCCTCACCACAGCGCCCTGTTGCACGGATCGTCAGCCCGCGCCGCGCCGCCGAAGAGCGCCGAGACGCCCTCAATGAGGCCGGTCAAATCGCACGTGCTCTTGAACTGAAACCAGGTATGACAGTGGGCGACATTGGAGCAGGCAGCGGCTACCACACGGTCAGGCTCTCGCACCTCGTCGGCCCCGCCGGCTCTGTCGTTGCCCAGGACGTCACGCGGGATTACCTCATCGAGCTCGCCAGGCGAACAGAACGTCTGAAGTTGACGAACGTGCAATTCGCCCTCGGCGAACCACACGACCCGCGTCTGCCCGCTTCCTCGCTGGATGCTGCAATCCTCGTGCACATGTATCACGAGATAGCCCAACCCTATGCCTTCCTCTACAATCTCGCGCCCGCTCTAAAGCAGGATGCGCGGGTCGGAATTGTCGATCTTGAGCTTCCGACGTCGAAGCATGGCACGCCAATTGAGCTCTTGCGCTGCGAATTGACCGCCGTCGGCTATCGCGAGGTCGCCACATATAAGCTCGCAGGGGACGGAGGATACCTGGCGGTATTCTCTCCGCCGGAGCTAGCGGCTCGAAAATCTCCCCGCGATATCGTTGCTTGTGCGGATCCTGCCGGCACTCGCTGACACCACGCCCCGGATTCCGTCACTTCGCAAACGACCGCGACGGCGGCAAATGCAGGGCCCAGGCATCGACCTTGTCGCTCGCACGCGGATAGATCTCCGTCACGATCGGATCATGGCCGGGAATGAACCTGTCAGGATGGCCGGCGAGGCGTTCGATCGTCTCCCAGCCCTGCGCCATGTCGCCGATATTGTAGACGATGGGGAACGGGCTCTTTCGCTGCAGATTGGCGTAGTAATGTGCGGCATCGGACGCCAGCACCACCGGCCCGCGCGCGGTCTCGACCTTGACCACCTGCAAGCCGTCGGAATGGCCGCCGACACGATGCACGGTGACGCCAGGCGCCACCTCGCCGTCGCCGGAATAGAAATTGACGCGCTCGCCATAGACATGACGCACCATCTGCGTGACGTGCTCGACCGAGAACGGATGTCGCAGCAGTCCGTTGCACATGCAGCGTCCCGTCGCGTAAGCCATCTCGCGCTCCTGGAGATGGAAGCGCGCGTTCGGGAAGCGATCGAGATTGCCGGCGTGGTCGTAATGCAGATGCGTCACGATAATGTCGCGAACGCTCGACGCCGCGACGCCAAAGCGCTCCAGCGCATCGACCGGATTGAGCGTCAGCTTGCGCGCCCGCGCGCTCGCTTCCTCGGCGTTGAAACCGGTGTCCACCAGGATGTCGCGGCCGCCGCCGCGGATCAGCCAGACGAAATAGTCGAGATCCTGCGCCGCGCTGTCATGCGGATCGGGCTGAAGGAAATTCATGTTGGGGGTGCGGGGCGACATCGTCGCATAACGCAGGGCGTAGATTTCGTAGGCGTTTCCCATGGTTTTCTTTTCTGAGTTGGACCTTCGGGGACGATCAAGCGCACCAAGCCATTGTCGGCCGCAAAGGTCAAACACCGGAGGGCTGCGACAGCGTCCGGCCTGCTATGTGAGACCCCTCACATCTTCTTTGTCGCGGCTGCTCCAGCATCCTGCCGCAGAGTCGAACCAGATGGCGCCGAGCACAACCATGACAGTCCGTTTATTCCCCTCCCGGCGCGCCCACGCATCGCGGTCAATTGTCGCGATAATGCCGAATCTCCAAGCGGTTGACGCCCCCCTTCCGCGGTTTGATAATGCACATTGCGTAAGTTAAGGTCGCCGCGGCGCAAGCTGGTAACGGCGCCTTTTTGGCTGGACCGCGCTGATTATGAAAATTCGCTTCCTTTTTCTTCTGCCCTTGCTCGTTTCGCTCGTCCCGGTTGCGCCATCCCTGGCCGCCGGCGACCGTTATGCGTTGGTCATCGGCAACGCCAAATATCCGGACGCGGACGCCCCGCTGAAGGAACCGCTCAACGACGCGCGCGACGTCGCCGACGAGCTCAAGCGCGACGGCTTTTCCGTTGAAATCGGCGAGAACCTGACCGGCGACGGCATGCGCCGCGCCTTCGACAAGCTCTATGGCAAGATCAAGCCGGGCTCGGTGGCGCTGATCTTCTTCAGCGGTTTCGGCATCCAGTCGGCGCGCCAGAGCTACATGCTGCCGATCGACGCGCAGATCTGGACCGAATCCGACGTGCGCCGCGACGGTTTCAGCCTGGAGACCGTGCTCGGCGAGCTCAATACCCGCGGCGCGGGCGTCAAGATCGCGCTGGTCGACGCCTCCAGGCGCAATCCCTTCGAGCGCCGGTTCCGCAGCTTCTCGGCCGGCCTGACGCCGGTCATCGCGCCGAATGGCACGCTGGTGATGTACTCGGCGGCACTTGCCTCGGTGGTTTCGGACGCGGGCGGCGATCACAGCCTGTTCGTCCAGGAGCTCCTGAAGGAGATCCGCGTCCCCGACCTGATGGCCGAGGAGACGCTGAACCGCACCAAGATGGGCGTCACCCGCGCCTCGCGCGGCGAGCAGGTGCCGTGGATTTCCTCGTCGCTCGCCGAGGATTTTTCGTTCATTCCAGGCGCCGGCGGATCGCGTCCGTCGATGACGGCACCGCCGCCATCGCCGCCGCCGGTCGTCGCCAACAATCCGCCGCCGGCTCCGCCCGCACCGCCTCCGCCGCCGAAGCCGGCGGACACGGCAGCGGCACCTGCTCCAGCACCTGCTCCTGCACCGGCGCCGGCGCCCTCACCGAAACCGCAGGTCGAGGCCGCCTTGCCGCCGGCGCCACCGCCGGTGAAACCAGCCGAGACCACCCCCGCACCGAGCATGGATAGCGGGCCGAGCGCGGCCGCGCTGGCGGAGGATCCGACCATCAAGGGCCTGACGGCCAAGATCGCCGCCAATCCTGATGACGTGAACGCGCTGTACCGGCGCGGTCAGGTCTATGCCAGCAAGGGCGCCTACAATTTGGCCATCAAGGATTTCGACGAGACGCTTCGGATCAACGCGAAGGACGTCGAGGCGCTGAACAACCGCTGCTGGACCCGCACCGTGGTCGGCGACCTCCAGGGCGCGCTGAAGGATTGCAACGAGGCGCTGCGGCTGCGGCCGAATTTCGTCGATGCGCTGGACAGCCGGGGGCTCGTCAATCTGAAATCGGGAGCGGTCAAGAACGCCATCGCCGATTTCGACGCAGCCCTGAAGATCAACCCGCGCCTGACCTCCTCGCTCTTTGGCCGCGGGATTGCCAAGCAGCGCAACGGCTCGGCGCAGGAAGGCGCGCTCGACATCGCCAATGCCAAGGCGATGGACCCGAACATTGTTCAGGAGTTCGCAAGCTACGGAGTACGCTAGTATTTTTTTGAGTTGAGGCGACAGACGCCTCGAACCCTCGGCGGCCCAGGGAAGACTAACGGACGGATGCCGCAGGCGGCCTTTCCCGGGGGGCCATTGCAGGAATTTTGGAACCGCGCGGTCAGCTGCGCAGGAGGGACTGGCAATGAGATTGGCTGCAAAGGGATTTAGCGCGATCCTGTCCATCATCACGGTCGGCGTCGCTCTGTCGCTGACGACCCCGCTCGCATTCGCGGGCGACGACGGCAACAGCAAGAACGTCACCGAGGACGAGATCGTCCGCGCACTGGCGCCGCCGCCGAAGAAGCCGTTGACCCGCGGCCTCTCGATCGCCCCGCAGGCCGATCCCGCACCCAGTGCGGCGGAAACCAAGCTGATCCAGTCCGTGCGCGGCCGCTCGACGCGCTCACTTTCGTCGACCGAGCGCGAAGAAATCGCCTCAGTGGCCAAGGACAAGCCGAACATCGATCTTGAAATCACGTTCGACTACAACTCGGCCAATATCAGCGCCAAGTCGCTCGCCTCGGTACAGGCGCTCGGTCGCGCGCTGACCAGCCCCGACCTGAAGGGCTCGACCTTCGTGGTTGCCGGCCACACCGACGCCGCCGGCGGCGAGGGCTATAATCAGGACCTGTCGGAGCGCCGCGCGGATTCGATCAAGCGCTACCTCGTCGACAAGTACGGCATCTCTGCGACCGATCTCGTCACCGTCGGATACGGCAAGAGCAAGCTGAAGGACCCGGCCCAGCCGATGGCGGAGGTCAATCGTCGCGTCCAGGTCGTCAACATGGAAAACAAGACCACCGCATCGAAGTGAGAGCACGACGTAATCCTTTGAAGTGCCAAATCCTTTGAAGTGCCAAGTCGTGATGTGGTGTAAAGTCTTGCTTCAAAAGCGCGTCCCGCAGCCTTGCGGGACGCCGCTTTATTTCAGGGAAACGCTCTCAGCAGGCCTCGTGCGGATGGCCGTGAGCCAGGCCAGGACAATCCGGCGATGAACGCCTCCGAATATCTCAAGCCTGCCGGAACCGTGGTGTTCGTCGTTGCGCTCGGCGTCGGCTATTATCTGTTCGAGCATCGGCATCGCCCCGAGGCGAAGGAAACGCCGAGCGAGGCGCTCGTCATCGTGACGAAGTCGACCAACGCCTGCTTCTCCGACCTCGTGCGGGTGACCGGCTTCTTCGTGCCGCGCCGCGAGGCCGTGGTCGTCGCTGACCAGGAAGGCTCCAGGGTCACCGACCTCTTCGTCACCGAAGGCGCCATGGTCACCGACAATCAGGAGCTGGCGCGCCTGACGGCGCCGCCGCAGATCCCCGGCCAGCCGCAAAGACCCGGCCCGCAAGGCCCGATCTCGCTGAAGGCGCCCGCGCCAGGCCTCGTCACCGAAGTGCGCACCATCGTCGGTGCGCCCGCCTCGCCGCAGGCCGGCCCGATGTTCCGCATCGCCGTCAACAACGAGATCGAGCTCGACGCCCAGGTCCCGGCGGTGCACATGCCCAAGCTCAATCCCGGCGCGACCGTGCGCATCAGCCGCGATGACGCGCCCGATTTGATCGGCCGGGTCCGGCTGGTCGCGCCCGAAATCGACCGCACCACGCAGCTCGGCCGCGTCCGCATCAGCGTCACCAACAATCCTTCGCTCAAGGTCGGCGTGTTTGCCCGCGCCTCGATCGACGCCAAGCGAAGCTGCGGCGTCTCGATCCCCAAGACCGCGATCGACCATCTCACCATTCAGGTCGTCAAAAACAATATTGTCGAGACGCGCAAGGTACGGGTCGGGCTGTCGTCCGACAGCGCGACGGAAATCCTGGAAGGCCTCGAGGTCGGCGAAATCGTCGTGGCCGACGCCGGGTCTTCGCTCCATGACGGCGACCAGATAAAGACCATGTTCGCCGATGAACTCGATCGCACGCGGGTACGCTGATGGCTCTCAATATCTCGGCTTGGTCGATCCGCAATCCGCTGCCGTCGGTCGTCTTCTCGATCATCCTCCTGGTCCTCGGCTGGGTGTCCTTCACCAAGCTCGCGGTGACGCGGCTGCCCTCGGCCGACATTCCCGTGATCTCGGTCGTGGTGTCACAATTCGGCGCCGCGCCCGCAGAGCTCGAATCCCAGGTCACCAAGACGGTTGAAGATGCCGTCTCCGGCGTCGAGGGGGTCAGGCACATCACCTCCTCGATCACCGACGGCGTGTCGGTGACCACCATCCAGTTCGCGCTGGAAACCAACACCGACCGCGCGCTCAACGACGTCAAGGACGCGGTGACGCGGGTGCGATCGAACCTGCCGCAGAACGTCACCGAACCGCTGATCCAGCGCGTCGACGTGATCGGCCTGCCGATCGTCACCTATGCCGCGATCTCGCCCGGCAAGACGCCGGAGCAGCTCTCCTATTTCGTCGACGACGTGGTCAAGCGCGCGCTGCAGGGCGTGCGCGGCGTCGCCCAGGTCGAGCGCATCGGCGGTGTCGAGCGCGAGATCCTGGTCTCGCTCGACCCGGACCGGATGCAGGCAATGGGGCTGACCGCGGTCAATGTCAGCCAGAGCCTGCGCGGCACCAATGTCGACGTCGCCGGCGGCCGCGCCGAGATCGGCAAGAACGACCAGGCGATCCGCACGCTCGCCGGCGCCAAGACGCTGGGCGATCTCGCCGGCACCATGATCCCGCTGTTCGGCGGCGGCGAGGTCCGGCTCGACGATCTCGGCACCGTCACCGACACCATCGCGGACCGCCGCACCTTCGCCCGCTTCAACGGCGAGCCGGTGGTCGCGCTCGGCATCAAGCGATCCAAGGGCGCCAGCGATGTGAAGGTGGCCGAGGCCGTGCAGAAGCGCATCGACGCGCTGAAGGCCGCCTATCCCGACGTCGACCTGAAGGTGATCGACACCTCGGTCGAATATACCAACGGCAATTACCACGCGGCGATCTCGACCCTGTTCGAAGGCGCCATCCTTGCCGTCATCATCGTACTCCTGTTCCTGCGGGACCTGCGCGCCACCATCATTGCCGCGATCTCGCTCCCGCTGTCGATCTTCCCGGCGTTCTGGGCGATGGACCTTCTCGGCTTCTCGCTGAACCTCGTCAGCTTCCTCGCCATCACGCTGTCGACAGGTATTCTCGTCGACGACGCCATCGTCGAGATCGAGAACATCGTCCGGCACATGAACATGGGCAAGTCGCCCTATCGTGCCGCACTTGAAGCCGCAGACGAGATCGGCCTTGCGGTGATCGCGATCTCGCTGACCATCATTGCGATCTTCGCGCCAGCGAGCTTCATGTCGGGCATCGCCGGACAGTTCTTCAAGCAGTTCGGCATCACCGTCTCGGTGCAAGTGTTCTTCTCGCTGCTCGCGGCGCGCTTCGTCACGCCGGTGCTGGCCGCCTACTTCCTCAAGCACCATGCGCACGAAGAGCCGCCGCCCGGCCGCGTGCTGCGGGCCTATCACAGGATCGTGGCCTGGTCGGTGAAGCACCATTTCATCACCGTGCTGATCGGCTTCGGCGTCTTCGCTGCCTCGATCTGGAGCATCACGCTGCTGCCGCAGGGCTTCCTGCCGGCGCAGGACAGCGCGCGCTCGCTGCTGGCGCTCGAGCTGCCGCCGGGCACCCAGCTTGCCTACACCGAGAAAGTCACCGAGGACATCGTCGCACGCCTGCGCAAGCGGCCGGAGGTGAAGAGCATCTTCGTCGATGGCGGGCGCGTCCCGCCAGGCACCCAGGAAGTCCGGCGCGCCTCTTTGATCATCAACTACACGCCCAAGGACAGCCGCGACATCACCCAGCGCGAGCTCGAATTCTCGATCAGCCAGGAGCTGGAGAACGTTCCCGACATCCGCTTCTGGTTCCTCGACGAGAACGGCCTGCGCGCCATCTCGCTGGTCGTGACCGGCGTCGACGCCAACATCGTCAACAACGTCGCCAGCGAGCTCGCGACGCAGATGAAGCGGATTCCGACGATCTCCAACGTGATCTCGGAAACCACGCTCGAGCGGCCCGAGCTGCGCATCGAGCCGCGCGCAGATCTCGCCGCGCGCCTCGGCGTCTCCACGGAAAGCCTGTCGCAGACCATCCGCGTCGCCACCATCGGCGATGTCGGGCCCGCGCTCGCCAAGTTCGACGTCGGCGACCGCCTGGTGCCGATCCGCGTCCAGCTCGAGGACGCCGCGCGCGGTAATCTGAGGACGCTCGAACAGCTGCGCGTGCCGCTCGGCGAGCGCGGCGAGAAGGGCGGCGTGCCGCTCTCGGTCATCGCCGACGTCAAGCTCGACCAGGGTCCGACCAGCATCAACCGCTACGATCGTGAGCGGCAGGCAACCGTCGCCGCCGACCTCGTCGGCTCCGCCGCCCTCGGCGACGCGACCAAGAAGATCTACGACCTGCCGGTGATGAAGAGCCGGCCGAAGGGCGTGAAGGTCTCGCCCTCCGGCGACGCCGAAAGCCTGAACGAGCTGTCCGACGGCTTCGCCACTGCGATCACCGCGGGCCTGATGATGGTCTACGCCGTGCTGGTGCTGCTGTTCGGCACCTTCCTGCAGCCGATCACCATCCTGTTCTCGCTGCCGCTCTCGATCGGCGGCGCCATCGCCGCACTGCTCATCACCGGCAAGCAGCTCACCACGCCGGTCTGGATCGGCATCCTGATGCTGATGGGTATCGTCACCAAGAACGCGATCATGCTGGTGGAATTCGCCATCGAGGCGATCCGCGCCGGCAAGCCGCGCGAGGAAGCGATGATCGACGCCGGCATGAAGCGCGCGCGCCCGATCGTGATGACCACGATCGCGATGGCCGCGGGCATGACGCCGAGCGCGCTCGCGGTCGGCGCCGGCGGCGAGTTCCGCTCGCCGATGGCGCTCGCGGTGATCGGCGGCCTGATCTTCTCGACCATCCTGTCGCTGGTATTCGTGCCCGCGATGTTCATGGTGATGGACGATCTCGGCGCCTTGATCTGGCGATTCGCCAAGCGGCTGATCGTGCACAGTGAGGATGCCGAGACCGCCGATCATCACGGCGCGGCGCCGGATAAAAAAGGCATGGTGCACCCCGCGGCGGAGTAGCCGTGATACGGACGTCGACAGCTCAAGCTGGTTCAGCGAGCGGCGTCAGCGAACCCGACGTCGCAGGAGATCGTCTCCGCTACGAAGCGTTCAGGCGCACCGGTCGCGCCGTCCGAACGACGAAGCGGTTTAGCCGATCCCCTACTCGTTCCGCGCGATGGCCGTCAGCTTGGTCATGTTCCGCAGCAGGATGCGGCCGCGCTGGAGATCGAGGATCGCCTCCTTGCGCCAGGCCTGAAGCTGGCGGTTGACGCTCTCGCGGGCCGCGCCGACGAAGATGCCGAGCTGCTCCTGCGAGATGTGGACCTCCGAGCCGAAATCGGCGGCGAGCGCGCAGAGCCGCCGCGCCAGGCGAACCGGCAGCGGTTGCAGCATGGATTCTTCCATGCGCTCGCTCTGCCAGCGGATGCGCTGGCACAGCAGCGCGATGATTTTGATTGCGACCTTCGGCTCGCGTTCGAGGAAGCTGAGAAAATCTTCGCGCCGCAGCACGAACAGTTCACTGGCTTCGCCTGCGGTCGCATCCGCAGTGCGGCTCTGGCCGTCCAGCACCGCGACCTCGCCGAACAGGTCGCCGGGCCCCATGAAGTTCAGGGTCAGACGGCTGCCGTCGGAGACGCCGGTCTCGATACGGACCTGGCCCCGGCGCACGCCGAACAGCGCGTCGCCCGCATCGCCCTTCTGGAACAGCACCTCGCCATTCCCCAGATGCTGGGTGTGGCAGAGATTCGACAGCCGCTGGAGCTCGTCTGCGCCGAGATCGGCGAACATCGCGTTCATCTTCAGGATGACCGCAAATTCGGCCTGCTTGCTCATTTCAATGTCCTTGTGAATTTCCTTAGCCAGTTTCCCTGGCAAATCGCTTGGAACCATCAAATCAGGATCGCGTAATACCGCGCCGGCGAAGTGTGTCATAAGTCACATAACTTTGCAGCACCCCCTGACTATTTTTACGTGCTTGGAGCCGCTTCCCGTCCGGGGATAAACTCAGGCGCAAAGGGCGGATGCATGGGACGGTCATCTGCGGGATTCGACGCCGATTGTCCGTCGTTGGAAAGTCGACATGAGAGCAGTGAAATTCGCCGGCGCGGCGATAGCCGCCGTCATCATCGTGATCGGGCTTCTCCTCGTGGTCGGGATTCCCTCGGGATTCCTGACCACGACGATTGCCTCGCGGGTCGAGAGCGCGACCGGCTATCGCCTGTCCATCGACGGCACCACGAAGATCAGCCTGTGGCCGACGCTGAACGTCACGCTCAACGAGCTCACGCTTCAGGACCCGAAGGACCGCAGCGGCATCACGCGCCTGACGGTCGACAGCGTGCAGGCCGACATGTCGCTCTCGAGCGTATGGTCGGGCAGCCCGAAGATCAGCGAACTCGTCGTCACCCATCCCGTGCTCCACCAGCCGCTGCTGCGTGAGCGACTGCCGAATGCCGGCACCGCGTCGAAGCCGCTGGCGCTCGACATCGGTGGCGCGACCATCGACCGCGTCAAGGTCATCGACGGTGAAGTCGCATTCGCGCGCGTGCGCGACCGTGTCGAGGGCCGCATCAGCGCCATCAACGCCGACGCCGTCGTTGGCCGCGACCGCAAGGTCGACATCGCCGGCACCGCGCGCGTCGGCGATCACCCGACCAAGTTCGACATCAAGGCGTCGACGCCGGCGCCTCCGGCCGACCGGCCGACCATTCCGGTGGATTTCGCCATCGACATGCCTGATGTGCTGAAGTCCCAGCTCACCGGTCATGCCGAGATGCGGCTGAGCGGCGATGTCGTGATGATCAACGGCGTGAACGGCAGGCTCGGCGACGGCGCCTTCAACGGCTGGGCCTCGGTCGATATTGCGAGCAAGCCTCTGGTCAAGGTCGATCTCGACTTCCAGCGGCTCGCGATTCCGGTGGCGAAATCGCCGGAGGGCACGTCGGGACAGCCCTGGAGCAATGCACCGATCGACGTGTCCGGGCTCAATTATGTCGACGCACAGATCAGAATCTCCGCGAACGAGGCCGTGATCGGCGATGCGCGCCTGGCGCCGCTGGCGCTCGATGCGAAGCTCGCCGGCGGCGTGCTGAAGGCCGGCACCGCCAATCTCGGCGCCTATGACGGCCAGGTCTCGGGTGAGGTGATCCTGGATGCCACAAGCGGCGCACCGAGCTTTGCCATGCATTCCGATCTCGTCGGCGTGCGCGCGCTGCCGCTGCTCCAGGGCCTTGCCGAATTCGACCGGATCGACGGCAAGCTGCAGGCCAAGCTCGCGCTGCGCAGCGCCGGCACCAGCCAGCGCGCGCTGATGGCGAACATGCAGGGCACGGCCTTCGTCAATTTCCAGGACGGCGCCATCCGCGGCATCAACATCGCGCAGATGATCCGCTCGCTGACATCGGGCACGCTGTCCGGCTGGCAGGACAGTGAGGCCCAGAGCACGGATCTGTCGCAGCTCTCGGCGTCCTTCCGCATCGACAAGGGTCAGGCGGTGACGACCGATCTCAATCTGATCGGACCGCTGGTGCGCGTGACCGGCGCCGGCACCATCGCCCTCGACACCAAGATGATGGGTTTTCGCGTCGAGCCGAAGCTCGTGATGACCACCGAAGGCCAGGGCCGCGCGTCGGAGCCGGTCGGCTTCGGCATTCCCGTGATGATCCAGGGCAGCTGGTCGCAGCCGCGGATCTACCCAGACATGGCCGGCATGCTGGACAATCCGGACGCCGCCTATGCCAAGCTGCGCGAGATGGGCAAGGGCCTGTTCGGCCCTGATGGCGCAGGGCTCGGCAATCTCCTGGGCAGCCTCGGGTTGGGCGGCGCCGCAGCGCCGGGCGGCGGCAACGCGGCCGGCAATGCCAATCCGCAAACCCAGCAGCCGGGACAGAACAACCCGCTCGGCGAGGCGATCGGCAATTTGATCCAGCAAGGGCTCTCCAGCGGTGCGGGGACCAGCACTGGCACCGGCCGCAGCCGCGGCCTGCCGGCGACACCGTCCACCCCCGCTCCACAGGCCTCTCCCGCGCCCCCGGCCCAGGACGACCCGGCGGTGGTGCAGCAGGACAGCCAGCCGATGAACGACGTGCTGCGACAGCTCTTTAATCGATGATTGGCCGACCAACGCACTGGACTCCACGCCAATCCCTACATCGGCCTCCCCGTCCGCCGCTTCATCCGAAGGGATGAGGCCGCGACAATTCATGACCCTTCCGGCCTAGCCCGGCGTCGACAGCGGGTAACCACGCTGGCCGGTCGACCGGTCGCAGGACCGTCTCCTGGCCCGAATTGTGGTAGAAGGGCGCCTGGACCGGTACGGCCCGTAGCGCCGGCGTCGATGACGGCGCGAGAGGATCTGGATGGCGGGAGCGAAAGACAAGACACGGTTTCTGCGCGAGGGCCTGTTCGCCAAATACGTCGTCTCCCTCGTCGGCCTCGTCGTGTTTGTCCTCGCCGTCAACGGCGCGATGGAGACCTGGATCTCCTATCGCGCCACCAAGACCCAGCTGACCGACGGGCTCGACGACAAGGCGCAAGGAGCCGCCCGGCGGATCGAGCAGTCGATCTCCGAGCTCGAGCGCCAGATCAGCTGGGTGACGCGGGCAAGCCAGGACACGCTCGAGAAGCGCCGCGCCGACTACGCATCGCTCCTGCACCAGGTCTCGGTCGTCAATCAGCTGTTCCAACTCAACGGCGAGGGACGCGAGGTGCTGCGCGTCTCGCGCCAGTCGACCACGACCGGCGGCAATGCCGACCTCTCCCGCGACATGCGCTTCACCGACACGGTTGCCCGCGGCGTCAGCTACGCGCCGGCCTGGTTCTCCGACCGGACGCCGATGATGTCGATCTCGGTGGCGCATTCCGGCTTCAATGCCGGCGTCACCGTGGCCGAAATCGACCTCAGCTTCCTCTCCGACTTCCTGTCCGACGCCCAGGTCGGCAAGGCCGCGTTCGCCTATGTGGTCGATCCGCGCGGCCGCGTGCTGGCGACGTCGTCGAAAGGGCCCGATGTCGGCAAGGACCTGTCGAAGCTGCCGCAGGTGGCGGCGGCGATTGCGCCCGGCCGCGAGCCCGACACCTCGGGCACCGACTTCAACGGCCATGCGGTGATGAGCGCCGCCAGCACCGTGCCGAAGCTTGGCTGGAACGTGATGTTCGAGCAGCCGACGACGCAGGCGTTGATGCCGATCCGCGACCAGCTCGTGCGCATCGCGCTGTTGATCGGCATGGGCCTGATGGTCGCGATCCTCGCCGGCACGCTGCTCGCCCGCCGCATGATCATCCCGATCACGGCGCTGCGCGACGGCGCGCACAAGCTCGGCGAAGGCGATTTCAGCCACCGCATCGACGTCCATACCTCCGACGAGCTGGAAGACCTCGCCGGCCAGTTCAACCGCATGGCCGGCCAGCTCCAGGAAACCTATTCGGACCTGGAGACCAAGGTCGAGGAGCGCACCCGCGATCTCGCGCAGTCGATCAACGAGCTCAAGGCGCTGGAAGAGGTCGGCCGTGCGGTCGCCTCCTCGCTCGATCTCAACGCCGTGCTGCCGACCATCGCGGCGCGCGCGATCGAGATCACCCATGCCGATGCGGTGCTGATCTACGGCTTCGATGCCGAGACGCGCCGCTTCAACCTGATCGAATCCAACGGCATCGACAAATCGGCCGAGGGCGCGCATGTCACGATCCAGCAAGGTGCGAACATCCTGAGCGATGCCGCCGAGAGCGGCGAACCGATCGCGATTGCCGATCTCGACCGGGCCTCCGAGCAGCCGCTGCGCGACGTCGCGATCGATGCCGGCTTCCACTCGGTGCTGGTGGTGCCGCTGGTGGACCAGCAGGGCACGCTCGGCTCGCTGGTGGTGCTGCGCCGGGCCGGCGGCGAGTTCGCCGGAAGCCTCACCGGCCTGATGCGCACCTTTGCCAACCAGGCCGTGCTGGCGATGCGCAACGCGCGGCTGTTCACCGAGGTCGATCACAAGGGCCGCGAGCTCGCCGCGGCACATAACACCGTGCAGCAGCAGGCGGCCAAGCTCCAGGAGCAGACCGAGCAGCTTCGCAACTGGAACCGCTCACTGGAAGAGCGCGTCGAGAAGCAGCTCGGCGAGATCAGCCGCATCAAGCGGCTCGAACGCTTTCTCGCGCCGCAGGTCGCCCAGCTCATCGCTTCGTCGGATGGTCATGACTCGCTTCTCGACAGCCATCGCCGCGAGGTCACCGTGCTGTTCTGCGATTTGCGCGGCTTCACCGCCTTCACCGAGGCGACCGAGCCGGAAGAGGCGATGAACGTGCTGCGCGAATATCACGCAGCGCTCGGCAAGCTGATCTTCAAATACGAGGGCACGCTCGACAAATATGCCGGCGACGGCGTGATGATCCTGTTCAACGCGCCGATCCAGTTCGAGGACCACACGCGGCGCGCGGTGCAGATGGCGGTGGAGATGCGCGACACGATCGGCCCGCTGACCGAAAAGTGGCGCAACCGCGGGCACACGCTCGGCTTCGGCATCGGCATCGCGCTCGGCTATGCCACGCTCGGCCAGGTCGGCTTCGAGCAGCGGCTGGAATACGCCGCGATCGGCAGCGTCACCAACCTCGCCTCGCGTCTCTGCGACGAAGCCAAGGCCAACCAGATCGTGGTCAGCCGCCGCGTCTACGGCATCGTCGAGCCCTGGGTCGAAGCCCGCGCGCTCGACGACCTCGTGCTCAAGGGGTTCAATCACCCGGTGCTGGCGATGGAGATTTTGTCCTGGCGCGAAGAAGTGGAGAACGTGGTGGATGCCGCGGCGGCGCGCCGGCGAGGGTAGCCAACAACAAAAACGCGAAAACAACCCCATGCACAGTAGACGGGGGCTGTCGGATCAATGACTTACGCGGGTGCCGGAGCGGTTTGACACGTCGGGCAAAACACCGGCAGGATGGTATCATCTCCCACACCGCGCCCACGAACCACATCCCTCCTCACTGCGACTAACCATCGCCTCGGCGTCGAGGCTCGATTTCGGATGGGAGACGATCGTGGCGTTTGCCTTGCCTTCGCGCGCGTATGATTTGCAGATGCTGGACCGTCCCGCTGATCGTGCGCGCGATCACGGTTGGGTCTTTGGCCTGCCGCCGGGCATCAGCAGCGAGCAATGGCCGCTCGATCCCGTCACCGGCTTTCCGCTAATGCACGGCTTCACCTTGAAGCTGCCGGACGATTATCGCGTGCATGGCGAGGACATCGTTGCGATCTCGTTCTTCGCCACGGCGCCCGACCACAATGACGGCGGGGCGCCCGATGATCCCGAGATTCGCGAGGCCGTGGCGGCGCGACCGGCGCATCCGCGGCTTTCGCGCATGACCGATATTCTCGACTACGAATATGCCGCGCTGCTGCTGACCAAAGCCGAATATGAGGGCGCATTCGCGGCGCCGCCGGCACCGCTTCCGCTTGCGACAGCGGATCGGCCACGCTGGCTCGACGTCGGCGGCGCCAGTGCCTTCTTCGAGGCCGCCGCGCCTTATGCAAAAAAGATGTTTGCCGCGCAGCCGCGCGCCGATCTCAGCGAGACCCGCGCGATTGCGCTTGTGCCGCGCGCGACCGATCCGAATGCCGGCAAGGGCCCGCAGGACGAGCACACGCGCCAGAACCCGCCGACCGGTTATCAGCCCTACTATTACTATGTCGGCGGCGTGCCGAGCCGTGACAATTTCCGCCTGCACGATTGGGGCAAGGACCACGCGCACAACCATCTCGGTGGCACCATGCGGCCGTGCCAGGCGGTGCCGGAGATGAGCCCGTTCTACATCGAGTTCGAGGAATATTTCGGCGGCTACAATTTCGGCGGCGGCAACGCGCAGCTCGACTTCAAGGACATGAAGTTCGACTGGGCGTGCGGCTGATCACGCCCCGCGCTTCGGCCCGATCGCCTCGAAGCCGGCCTTCTGTTCGTCGCTCAAGTCTGCCTCGAAATCGTCGAGCGCGTCGCCGACGCCCTTCACCGCCTGCAGCATCGTCTCCAGCCGCGCCTTCACGGCGGCGAGGCGGGCCTGCGGCGTGGGCTCGGCCTTGAGCTCGGTCTTGGACGGGCAGGCACTCAGCGTCTCCATGGTGCGCAGCGTGGTGTCCCGGAGCACCTCAAACCGGGCGCGAGCGATGTCGTCAAGCCTCAGCGTGGACGCGATGTCGGCGGCGGGCCATTGCTGCTGCACGAGCTGCTCGTACTGCCGCTGCGCCTGCACATCATAGCGGGGATCGTAGCCGGCCTCGCAGGCGGCTGGCGCCTGCGCGTCCTTGCGCTGGCCGGCCGCAAGCGCGGCACGGCGCTCATTGGCCAGCGCGTCGAGCTTTGCCTTCTGGCCGGCATCGAGGAGATCGACGAATTTTGCCAGCGGCGGCGCGATTGCGTCGGTCGCCTTGATCATGGCCGCGAGGCGCGTCTGCATCAAGCCGAGGCGATCCGGTGCGTTCGCGGGGGCCTGCGTCGGGCAGGCCGTGCGGATGGTGTCGCGCGCAGCGACCCAGGCGGTCGCGAGCTCATCGAGCGCTGCCCGCTGCAATTCGTTCGGCTGCACCAGAGCGGCGATGCGGTCGACCGGCAAGCCGCCGGTGTCGCTGGCATCGCAAACGGTCTCGACCGAAGGGGCCTTTCGCGCGCGCCTGCCTTGCGGTGCCGTGTAGGCGGCGAACTCCGTGGCCGCATAGGGCGCGAAGATCGCGGCATAGATGTCGCCATAGCCATAGAGCGAGAGGCTGGTCGTATCGCCCAGGATGATTGCGGTGGTGAGGTCGTCATGCGCGAACGGCCAGAACACCGGGCCGGCCCAGCCATAGCTGCCATCAGGGTGGCGCCACCAGCCCTGCGGGCGGCGGCCGCCATGCCAGCCCGACAGCGCAGCTTGCGCCGTGAGTGCCGCGCGCAGGATGTAGGGGTTGGCCGGTTGACCGCGCTCGGCGCCGCGAGGATCCTGCGACCTCAACGCGGCGGAGCGATATCGGCCGCCCCGTACCGCCATGCGCGAATGGCGCAGGCGCGACATGCCGATCACGTGGCCGACGGCAAAGCGCGCGACACCGAGCGGGCCGCCGCGCAATCCGAACTGTGCCTCGGCTTTATTCGGAAGCAGCACTGCCGCAATCATGAGAGCAGCGCCCGCCAGCGCCAGTCCCATGCGTCCGGACATGAAAGCGGACCTGACCACCTCGGCCTCCTCCCAGCGCCAAGCGCGCACTGGGTCGCATCACAATGACGCGCTGGGGAACCGAATGTTCCGGAGAGACGGAGGGCAAAGCGTCGCAACGCGCACCGGCGTTGCCGATGCGGTCTCACTCCGCCTTCCGCGGCACCACAAAAGTCTGGCCGGGATAGATCAGGTTGGGGTTGTGGATCTTGCCCCGGTTGGCGTTGTAGATCACCGCGTAGCGGGCGCCGTCACCGTAAGCGAGCTTGCTGAGCGCCCACAGGCTGTCGCCGCGGGAGATGACCCGGTTGCCGCCTGCTTCGGCCGGTGCGCCGCTGATGGCGTCCGCCGGCGACGCCGATGCAACGGTCGTGGCCGCGGGCGCTCGCGCCATCACCCTGGGTTTCGGTGCACCGATAAATCTCGGCTGAACCGTGGGCCTGTCATGCGCCGATGCCTGGCGCGCCGATGCCGACGGCAGGGATGCCACGACATCAGACTTGTCGTCGGACTTCTCGGCCTGCTTCAGCTCCTGCTTCGCGGCCGGTGCCGGGCGCGCGGGCGGCGGCGCGGCTTCGGCGATGGTCACCGGCATGCTGCGGCCCGACTGCGTCACGGTACCGTCAGGCGCTTTCGCCCGCAGGGTCAGCTCATAGGAGCCGGCGGGAAGCTGCGGCGGGGTCATCACGAACTGGCCCGAGGCATCGGCGACAACCGTATCGAGCGGCTTGCCGTCGCGCAGCAGCTCGACCTGTGCACCCGGCGCGGCCCGCCCCGCGATCACCGCCGCCTCGCCGTGATCGTCGACGCGCGCGACGTCGAACCGCGGGCCGGCATCGGTCGTGGCCGCCGGCGGCTTGGCCGGCACGAGATCGGCCAGCGCCGTGGCCTGCTTCTGCGTCTCGGCCAGCGCATCGACCTTCGGCGCGGAGGCCGGGGGCGCCGATGGCGCGGCGGCGAGCTTTGGCTCGTCCAGCTTCGGCTCTGGCTCCGCTTTGGCCTCGGGCTTTGCCTCCGGCTTGGCGGCGACGGCGATCTCGGTCGGCGCGCCGCCCGGCAGCAGGCGGCGCAGCTCGGTGGGACCGATCACCAGCAGGGTGCCGCCCACCGCGAGCAGGCAGAATGCAATGAAGGCCTTGGAAGCGGTGATCATCAGACAATGAACCCTTGGGTCGCAAATCAACCGAGGCCGGCAAATTGCGCCGATTTGGCTGCGTCAGCAAGTCGATCATTGGGATGATGCACCTTTCGTTCCGGCACGCCCGGCATGAACCGGCGGGGCACCGACGGCGTCAAATCACCGAGGCCGCATCGCGGTCATTTCTTGAGGATTTTTTTCCGTGACCGCATTTTGCCGTCCCGCACCATGGCTGGCGCTTGTCCTGACACTGGCCGCCTCTCCGGCGCTCGCCGCATCCGGCCCGCCGCCGGACTACATCCTCACCAACAATGCCGGCCTCGCCTTCACCTCGCCCGATGGCGCCACCAGGATCGAGCAGTACATGAAGGACGGCGGGGATTGGGACGTCAAATGGCAGGCCTGGGCTCGCCGCGGCGAGCAGATGACGGAGCTGAAGCCCGAGCAGGGCTACGGGGCCGGCTTCCGCTTCACCAGCGACTCGCAATGGCTGGTGCGGATGCAGAAGACCGGCTCGGGCGAGCAGGACCTCTATCTCTACCATGTCGAGAAGGGCGCCTTCGCGAGCGCGACCAAGAAGCCGCTCAGCGATCTTGCCTGGGCCTATTTCTACGGCCGGCCGGAGACGAAGAGGTTCGCCAAGCTCGACTTCCACATCTCGGCCAATCTCATGGAGGGTACGGAAGAGGCCTATCGCTCGCTCGGCATGGACTGGCCCAACAACCGCTACCTCGTGATCTCGCTGTCCGGCGAATATGACAATCATCCCAAGAACGTCGCCATGAAGGGACTGGGCGGCTGGCATTGCCGCTATGATCTCGAGACCGGAAAGTTTGACGTGCCCGAGACGTTCGCCAAGAAGAATGCGGAAGCCTTGAGGTGGGAAATCCGCCGGTGATCCACCGGAATCGCGTCACCGTAAATCCAGCCTGCGGAACTCTCGCCGATCGAGGGAAACCAACCCTCTGATTCCGTTCCGATTCATGTTTTCCTAACCCTTACTGGTAACGGGCTCTTGTCGGTTTTGCTGCATCTTGCATCCCACGGGAGGGCTGGATGGGCACATCAATCCGATGGACCACGCGCATGCGCGCGTTGCTCCGCCGTTGGCAGGGCGCGCCGCTGACGTGGCTGATCGCCGGCGGCTTCGTGCTGATGGTCGCGATGGCCATCGGCACCGCGCTCACCGTCGATCGTTTCCGGCAAAATGCAATCGAGAGCGGCCGCGACAGCCTGGAAAACTCCGTGCGCATGCTCGCCCGGCATTTCGACCGCGAATTCACCGACTTTGCGGTGCTCCAGAAGAGCGTCATCGCCGAGCTCGAAAGTCACGGCATCGCATCCGCCGATCTCTTCCGCAGCGAGATGGCCACGCTGGCCATGCACGAGGTGCTGCGCGCAAAGGCCAGCGGCTGGTCCGACGTCGCCGGCGCCAACGTGTTCGATTCCAACGGCGTGCTGATCAACTCGTCGCGGCGCTGGCCGGTCGCCGATATTTCGGTCGCCGACCGCGGCTACTTCAATCGCCTCAGGAACGATCCGGCCTCGCAGGAAGAGATCGAGGTCGTGCCCGGCCGGCTCGGCAACGGAGCTGCGATCGTGTTCGCGCGGCGTGTCTCCGGTCCCCACGGCGAATTCCTCGGCATGGTGTCGCGGGCCATTTCGCCGGAGCAGCTCGAATCCTTCTTCGCCTCGGCCGGGCTCGGCGAGGAATCCTCGATCGCGATGCACCACCAGAATGGCCAGCTGCTCGCGCGCGTTCCGCATGTCGACGCGATGATCGGACAGAATTTTCGCAACGGCACGCGCGAGCAGATGGCGGTTCGAGCGCACCTTCGTCACGACGCAGCTCGCCAGCCCGATCGACGGCAAGGACCGCATCGTCGCCGCGCGCCTCCTGACCGGCGAGCCGCTGGTCGTGGTCGCGACCAAATCGCTGGACGCGACGCTGGCGACTTGGCGGACGCAGACAAAATTCTTCGTCGCCGTCGCCGTGCTGTCGATCGGCCTGCTCGTGCTCACGCTGTTCCTGATCTTCCGCCAGATGACGCGCAGGCTCGCCGCGGAGAAGCAGCAGCTCGACACCGCGATGAACACCATGACGCAAGGCCTGTTGATGTTCGACCAGGACGAGCGGCTGATCGTCTGCAACCGGCGCTATATCGAGATGTACGGATTGTCGGCCGACGTGGTGAAGCCCGGCGCCTATTTCCGCGACGTGATCCAGCATCGCCATGACACCGGATCGTTCCACGGTGACGTCGCGTCCTATTGCGACGACATTCTGAGCAATACCGGGCGAACCCAGAGCGCCGTCGTCGAGACCGCGGACGGCCGCCTGATCGAGATCAAGAACCAGCCCGGTGCCGCCGGCGGTTGGCTCGCGACCCACGACGACGTCACCGAACGCATCCGCGCCGACGAGCGCATCGCGCATATGGCGCATTACGACGCGCTGACCGACCTGCCCAACCGCGTGCTGATGCGCGGCCATCTGGAGCGCCGCATCGCAGAGCTTGCCCAGGGCCAGCCGTTCGCGATCCTCTACATCGACGTCGACGAGTTCAAGGGCGTCAACGATTCGCTCGGCCACGAGGTCGGCGACGAGCTGCTCCGCCAGGTCGCCAACCGCCTGCGCGCCTGCGTCAGCGGCAACGACCTCGTTGCGCGCCTCGGCGGTGACGAATTCGCCATCGTCAAGGCCGGCACCAGCGACCGGGCCGAGCTGACGGCGCTGGCGGAAAACATCCTGAAAGCGTTGCGTACGCCCGTGGACTGTAAGGGCCAGGAGATCCCGACCGATGCCAGCATCGGCATCGCGATCGCGCCGGATCACGGCGACAATCTCGACGACCTGCTCAAGCGCGCCGATCTCGCGATGTATGCCGCGAAGTCCGAGGGCCGCCGCACCTTCCGCCTCTTCGTGCCCGAATACGACGCCAAGGCGCGGCTGCGCCGCCAGCTCGAGCTCGACCTGCGCCAGGCCCTCGCCCGCGGCGAGTTCGAGGTGCATTACCAGCCGCTGGTCGATCTCGCGGCCAATGTGGTCAACGGCTGCGAGGCGCTGCTGCGCTGGCGCCATCCCGAGCGCGGCATGATCTCGCCCGCCGATTTCATTCCGGTCGCTGAAGAGACCGGGCTGATCGGCGAGATCGGCGAATGGGTGCTGAAGCAGGCCTGCACCGAGGCCGCGAGCTGGCCCGGCGACATCCACATCGCGGTCAACGTCTCGCCGGTGCAGTTCCGCGCCAGGACGCTGGCGCTCAAGGTTGCAGCCGCGCTCGCGGAGTCAGGACTTGCGCCCGGACGGCTCGAGCTCGAGGTCACCGAGACCGTGCTCATCCGCGACGACGAGGAGGCGCTGACGATTCTCCAGCAGCTGCGCGAGCTCGGCGTACGCATCGCGCTCGACGATTTCGGCACCGGCTATTCGTCGCTGAGCTATCTGCACCGCTTCCCGTTCGACAAGATCAAGATCGACCGCAGCTTCATCAGCGACATCGGCCAGTCCGAGGATTCCTCTCCGATCGTGCAGGCGGTGGTGCACATGGCCGCCGCCCGCCACATGGCGACGACGGCCGAAGGCGTCGAGACCGAAGCCCAGCGCGAGGTGCTGCGGCAGCTCGGATGCAGCCAGATGCAGGGCTGGCTGTTCAGCCCCGCCGTGCCGGCAGCGAAGCTGAGGCAGCTGTTGTCGGCGCAGGCGGTGGCGGCTTAGCGCGGCCAGTCACGCCGTCCCTCGCCGGCGCCTCGCTACTTCTTCTTCGCCGGTCCGAAATCCGGTTGCCAGGCGGCTTCCTTGCGGCTCGGCGCCGCGGCGATCACCTTGGATTTTTCCTTCTTCGGTTTCTTGGTTTCGCGATTACTGCGTTGCTGGCCCTTTGCCATGTCGCTCTCCATTGGTTCGAGCTCGTCGAGCTCATCCGATTGCAGCAGCCGTCCACGAGGGGTGCAGACCCTGACATCCATGTAGCCTTCGCGCAGCAGTTTTCGCGCGAGGCGCAGCGCGACCGTCGCATTGCCGCGACCGAGATTGGAACTGCCGTATTCGTTGGTTCCACTGACCAGATACGGCACAATTGTTGCCCTAGCCATCGAGGATGGCGCCTGCGCAGACGAGAAGCAGAAGAAACACCGGAACGATCACCGGCGGCACGATCCGAGCCACGATGCGAACTCGCGCCATCGAACGCTCCTGCGAAGCCTTCGGCGGAAGCACGCGTGACCCTCAGTCACCGGTCGAAGCCGTGCGGTGATGGCGGCGAGCCTACGCCCGCACCGAGCCAATAGCGAGGGTTAAAATGCTGCGGAAACAATGGCTGCTGTGACATCGTCGCTTGCCGGCGCGGCGGCGATAGTACTGGCTATTGCCGCGGCAAGCGCGCATGGTCGTGACAGCCGGCACCGGTTGGGGCTTCACTTGCGAAAGGCAGGCGTGCATGACCATCCGCTCGCGGCGTGAAACCGTCACCTTCAGGCATCCGTTCCGCATCCGCGGCGTCGAGCGCATGTTGCCAGCCGGCGCCTATGAGGTCGTCACTGACGAGGAGGCGATCGAGGGCCTGACCTTCGCGGCCTATCGGCGCGTTGCCACGATGATCACCGTGCCCGCCGAAGGCCCCCGCGGCGCCATGGAGATGCTGTCGATCGGCTCGGTTGATCTTGCGAACGCGCAGGCCGCAGACGCGAGCGTGGCGAATGACTGACCGCACCGTCGATCTCGACAAGCACCGCGGCATGGCCGCGCAGAAGGCGACCGACCTGCGCCGCGCGCTGGCCGAGGTCGAGGCCAATGTCAGGGAGCTGCGCGAGCGCGAGGCCGATCTCGAGAACCGCATGATGACGGTGCCCGCCACGTCCTGGCCGGAAGCGGCGGTGAAGGCGCGCCATCTGCTCAACCTCTATGCTGCGAGCTTGCCCGCCGAGGACACACGCCACCGCGCGCTCGTGGCGGCGCTGTTGGACGATTTCGTCCGGCTGTCGGGGGATGACTGAGGCAAACGACGGCCGCCTGCGTTCTCGACGTGCGCCACGTTCCGGCCAGCCGGGAATCGGCGGCGATGATTTGAGGGGCATCGTGCCAAGCAGCAATCAGGTGACGGAGTAAGCCATGACATTGACCAGCGGCCGCTTTATCGGCCACGAATACGATCGGATGATCGTCCGGTTCTCGATGCATGACGGCGCCAGGGAGATTCCTTGCGCAATCTCGACCTCGGCGATGGACTACCTCGAGCCTAGCCCGCAGGTCAGGCCCGAGCAACGTGAAGCCCAGTTCACGCGCCTGCGGGATCGCATCGAAGCACGCGCGGCGAGCAAATATCGCGCGACGGAGTTCGAAGGTACGCCGCCCGGCATCGTGCTGCGAGGCATCGACTTCAGGCTATAGGTACCCGGGCCTTGACATCCGGCAGGGGCGGCTTGCGCTCAAAAGGCTTCTTCTTCGGCGGCGCGGGCAGCAATCCTTCGCGGATTGCCTGCTTTCGCGCGAGCTTGCGGGCGCGTCGAACGGCCTCGGATTTCTCGCGAGTCTTTCTCTCCGAGGGCTTTTCGTAGGAACGCCGCTGTTTCATTTCCCGGAAGACGCCCTCGCGTTGCATCTTCTTCTTGAGAACACGGAGTGCCTGCTCGATATTGTTGTCTCTGACGAGTACCTGCAATCGATCCTCCTCCTCGCTTGGGGCTGCAAATGCGACACGCCCTGCATGGCAGCCAATTGCGCAGGAGCTTCATTGCGAATTTTGAGGATAGCGCTGCGACATTCGTCGCCAGCTTCGGACAAGTCGATGCGCTTGTCACAGCGATGCAACTTCGCGCTGGCACGTGACCACTCTCGTGCAGCCCTGTCAATCGATAAAGCCCTGGCTGCACGTCGACCGGATCGCGTGAAGCCTCTCGATCGAGGCGCCGGAGCTGCCTGGCTGAACCAAATCGGCCTTGCCGTCCTTGCAGAAAATTGAACGGAACATATATCGAGGGCGTTCGATCAGCCGCTGTGCCTTGTTGAATGCGCCTGCGGGCACCTTTTCCAAAGACATCGACGGAGTTCAAAGTGCTCGCGCGATTGTCGCGCGCCAGCCCGTTCGATCCCCGGATTGAGCGGGTTTTGCCGGTTGCACAACGGAGTGAAGCATGAGCGCCAGGAAATCCGCCGAGCTGTCACCCGAAAGCATCGCGCGCTCCAATCGCAGGCGCCTCGCCGCCGAAGAGGGAGCGCTTGCACTGGCAGACGTCGAACGGCAGTCCGTCGAGGTTCGCAAGAACATGGCGCGGCTTCGAGAGGCGCGCGAAGCCAAGCAAGCGGCTGACGCAGCCCTTCAAGCGGCGTTGCCGGCACCCGCGGTCAAGAAGCGCTCGAGCAGAGCGGCGCGAAAGCCGTCTTCAACGCCGCCGACGGAGCAGCCATCGCTACCCGCGAACGGTTCATAGCCCCGGAGATCGGGCCTCAGGCGCGCGGGCTCACTTCGCCTGCTTTGCCGCCCGGATCTCGGCGAACTCGGCGTCGGGATGGGTGACGATGGTGGTGAACATGATGCCGCTGATGATGAGCGACCAAGCGGTGTTCCAATAGATCCAAAACACGTGCCAGCCTCCGGTTCGACCTCGTCCGCTTGCGGGATCAGCATAACGGCAAGGCGAGGCTGATGTTCCCGGCGCGAAATACAGCGCTATTTTTGTTTGGTCGGCGGCAGCGTGCGATCGGTTTGGCCGGTGTGGCGCTTTGCCACGACGTCCTCATCGTGCGGACCCTCGCGCGGGCGCGGCGGCGGCTTGGGCTGGCCTTTCTGGCCGCCATGCTTGCCGCCCATGTCGGGCTTGCCTTCGAGGTCATTTTCACGCGGCATATGGGTCAATGCACTCCCGCGGCATTGGTTCGCAATGCCGATGCCATGTTGTGCCTGTGAACGAGTTCATAGGATCGTCGCCGTTTGCAGTGCACGATCATGTGCGGGCCCCGGGGTTTCAAACAACGGATGGACTTGGCTTGATGCGGAAACGATTGGTCGCCTGGACCATTTTGACCTGCGCGCTGCTGGCGGTGGCCGTGTGGGGCCTGCTCGGGGCACCCAACACTGCGTCCGGCCCGCATCTGCCCTCCCGCAGCCAGACGGCCGCAGTGCGGTAGCCACCCGCGCGACCGATACAATTTCGGCATCGATCGATCTTCAACCGGAACTTGGTACGGCGGCACGGCTCCCGCTATCCTCCGGACAAAACGACAAGGCCGTAACGCTGTAAGGAGGAGCCCCATGCCGAGACCGACACGCCGCATCGCGCCACGCGCTGCGATCGCCACCACCCTCGCCTTCCTCACCCTCGTTTCAGGAGTCCGCCCCGGCATGGCCGAGACCTTCGCCTATGTCGGCAACGCCGACAGCAACGACATCAGCGTGTTCAAGCTGGCCGAGAGCGGCGAGATGACACCGGTGCAGACCGCCGCCTTCACCGGCGTCGACAAGCCCGGCTCCTCGACACCACTCGCGATCACGCCCGACCACCGCGTGCTGATTGCCGGCGTGCGCTCGCAGCCATTCCTCGCGGTGAGCTTTGCGATCGATCCCAAGACGGGCCAGCTCAGCCCTCTCGGCAATGGTCCGCTTGCCGACAGCATGGCGAACATTGCCGTCGACAGCACTGGCAAATTCCTGTTCAGCGCCTCCTATGGCGGCAACAAGGTCGCGCTCAATCCGCTGCTCGCCAACGGCGTCGCCGGCGAGCCGAAGCAGGTGATTCCGACCGGGCTGAATGCGCACGCCTTCCTGCCCTCGCCCGACAACCGCTTCGTGTTCGCGACCAATCTCGGTTCGGATCAGGTGCTGACCTTCGCGTTCGATCCAGTGGCGGGCACGCTGGCGCCAAGCGATCCGCCGGTGACCAAGGTGCCAGAGAAATCGGGACCGCGGCACTTCGTGTTTCATCCCAACGGCAAGTTCGTCTATCTCATCCATGAACTGAACGGCGACGTCGCGGCGTTCAGCTATGAGGCCAAGAGCGGCGCATGGGACGAGATCCAGCGCACCACGTCACTGCCCGAAGGCTTTACTGGCAAGCCCTGGGCCGCCGACATCCACATCACCCCGGACGGCCGCTTCCTCTACGCCTCCGAGCGCACCACCAATACGCTCGCCGGCTACAAGGTCGACGCAACAAGCGGCAAGCTGACCACGATCGGCAGCGTGCCGACGGAGAAGCAGCCGCGCGGCTTCCACATCGATCCGTCGGGACGTTACCTCGCCGCGGTCGGCGAGCTCTCCGACAGCATGACGGTCTATGCGATCGACCAGAGCAGCGGCGCGCTCGCCAAGCTGAAATCCTATCCCACCGGCAAGAAGCCGAACTGGGTGGAGTTTTTGAGTTTGCCGTGAACTTACCCTCCCCTAGAGGGGGAGGGTCGATCGCGCGCAGCGCGAGCGGGGTGGGGTGATCTCTCCACACGGATGCTGTTCGACGCGGAGAGACCGTCACCCCACCCCGTCTCATGTCTCGCTTCGCTCAACATGAGCCGACCCTCCCCCTCCAGGGGAGGGTAAGAGACAACGAACCTCTTGGCTCGCGCCACGACTAATCTACCAAGCGGCATCGCGCCGCCTGCGCTGCGGCATTCTCATCCGGCCGGCCCATGGTCCGCCGCGGTTGCTTCTGCTAACGATGAGGCCGTCAAGGCCCCAACCGGAATGACCGATGCGTCCATTGCCTGCGCGTTCCTTTCCCAAAAAACTCGTTGCTCTCGCCGGACTGGTTCTGCTGTCCGCCCAGCCCACGCGCGCCGCCGATGACGACGCGCCCAAGGGGCCCGCGGTCACGGTGCTGAAGGTCGCAAAATCCTGCTTCTCCGACATCGTCGAGGCCACCGGCACGATCATCGCGCGCGAGGAGACCTCCGTGCGGCCGGAACGTCCCGGCCTGAAGGTCACGGACGTGCTGGCGGAGGCCGGCGACACCACCACAGCCGGCCAGGTGCTGGCGCGGCTGGCGCTGCCCGAAGGCGGCACGCTTCAGGTCACCGCCCCCGTGGCGGGCGTGATCGCGACGTCGACCGCGCAGATCGGCAACCTCGCCTCGGCCAAGGGCGAGGCGCTGTTCACGATCGTGGCGCGCAGCGAATATGATCTGGTCGGCCTGGTCGCGACCACCGATATCCGGAAGCTCGCGGTCGGCCAGCAGGCGACCGTGCGCATTGCCGGCGCGGGCGATCTCGACGGCAAGGTGCGCCGCATCGGACCGACCGTCGAGCCGAACATCCAGCAGGGCATGGTCTATATCGGCATCTCCTCGCAGAAGCGGCTGCTGCTGAATGCGAGCGGGCGCGCGCTGATCAAGACCGGGCAGAGCTGCAACGTCGCGGTGCCCCTGACCTCGGTGCAGTATTCCACCGCCGGCACCGTGGTGCAGGTGATCCGCCGCAACCGCGTCGAGACCAAGCGGGTCGAGATCGGGCTGATGTCGGGCGGCAATATCGAGGTTCGCGACGGCCTCAACGAAGGCGATATCGTCGTCGCCCGCGCCGGCGCGATCCTGCGCGAAGGCGATCCGGTGCGCCCGGTGATGGCCACGGAAGCTGCGAAGTAAGTCTCGCCTCAACCGTCATTGCGAGCGCAGCGAAGCAATCCAGAATCTTTCCGCGGAGAGATCCTGGATTGCTTCGCTGCGCTCGCAATGACGATGTGGGGGCAGAGGTGCGTTACACACGCAGACCGTAGGGTGGGCAAAGCGACTTGTCCGCCATAGCTCGGCGAGCGAAGGCGGAAGCGTGCCCACGTCTTCTATTGAAATCTTGGAGAGATGGCGGGCACGGCGCTTTGCGCCTTTGCCCACCCTACAATTTACGGCTAGCCGCCGGCTGCTTCGCCGAAATGGACGTCCTCGAGCAGCGAGGAGGAGATGGTCGGGACCTGGTCACCTTCGGAGGCGCGGGAGATGGCGACGCGGGTCTTGTTGAAGACGCTTTCGGCGCTGCCCTGCGCATTGAGGTTGGTGAGGAACTCGCCGACCAGCACGCTGTACTCGCCCTTGCCGTCGTCGACGACCTTGCCGGGCGAAGCCGAGGAAAGGATCAACGCGTTGTCCGTCGCGCTGATCGGCGCGAGGCCGTGGCTGTAGGAGCGGAAGCGGCGCTCGTAGGGGTTACGGCGGGAGGCGTCGACGACGACGAGCTTGGCCTTGGCGCCCTGCTCCTTCATCATGTCGAGCACGCCGTCGATGGAGACGCCCTGGCGGCGGACGTCGCTTTCCTTCCAGATCACGGCATCGACCGGCAGCATGTAGCTCTCGCGGCCGGCCTGCACGCCGTAGCCGCCGAAGAACAGCATGACGACGGTGTCGCGCTTGATCCGGGACTTCAGGCGGTTGACGGCGCGGACCATGTCGTCCTTGGTCGCGTCTTCCACCATATCGACGTCAAAGCCGTTCTTGCGGAGCGACGAGGACAGCGCGCGGGCGTCGTTGATCGACTGCGTCAGCGGCGCGCTGGCGTCGGGATAATGTCCATTGCCGATGACGAGGGCGAGGCGGGACGACTGGCCGATCGAGCCGGTGACCAGGTCGGTCGACACGGCCTTGGCGGCATCGATCGCGCGCATGTTGAGGGCAGCATGGGCGCCGATCACGAGCGACACCGTGCCGATGAGGGCTGCGGCCACCGCGATCGTGCGTCTGGAAAGCTCGAGCTGCCTTACATTCATCTCGGTTCGTTCCTGTGCCAAAGACCAGCCAAGCGCGCGCACAATGTTTGAGTAGCGCGATGGTGGCTTCAGGTTTGAGGGATTGGCCGGGGATGTGCCCCCGAACTGCGCGCAATTTGCGGCGCCGCACCAAACAAAGCCTTAACCGGATATCTCCTCCCCGGCAATAGATCGCCCAAAATTTGAGCTAAGTGACTGAAGATATTGGTTAATCCTCCGAGCGGGATTTGCACGTTTTTTCGTCGCGAGCCCCTTGTAACGGCCTTAATCATGCAGCTCCCGTGCCGGATTTTTCCGTGACCGCCATCACATTTGAATTTCCCGCGAATCCGGGTAGCTTTTTCAAAGACTTGGAGGGGGTGGCGCGCAGATGGGAGCGCGCCGGCCGGCCCCCGGCCAAAGCCCCGCGACCAGGTATTTCATGAGCTTTCATTATTTTGCCGGCGCCGCCTGCCGGGCGCTGACGGCGCGAAAAGACGGCCCCTCGCTTTACGACGTCTGCGATCCCGTATTGTCGGGCCCAGCCAGCGGCGATCCGCATCTGGCCAAGTTCTACAAGACCGCGCTCGGCAATCCCGCATTGCGGATCCTGCTCCGTCGCGCCGGGCTGCCCGAGTTGCGCGACGAGGCGAAGCTGACCCGGCTTCGCACGGCGCTGGTGCGGGCGCGCGACGACGCCGAGCCCGACTGGGCGGCGGTCGGCCAGCCCGTCGCCGATCTCGTCGACAGCATCGCGCTCGACCATCCAAAGCCGCCGCCGGCGATATTCACAGGCCTAGCGCCGCAACAAGCGCAGATCGACGGCGTGATCCGCGACTGCGCGCAGCATCTGCTCGGCTCGTACCGCAAGAACGGCTTCCTGCCGACCTATGCCGCCTTCAACCTGATCGGCGACCCCGATGTCCGTGGGCGCGAGCTGACCATGGCGCTGACGGGGCTGAACGCGCGCGGCTACAAGAACTCCTCGCTGCTGTTCAACCTCGCCCGCGTCTTCATCGCGCGCTCACAGGCAGCGGCCGTCGTCAATCCGCCCTGGAGCGGCATTGCCGAGCCGATGTGGGAGCCGGTGCAGATCCGACACCGCTCGGCCTATTACGACGCGTTCTTCATCGAGGCGCTGCTGAGCTATGTCGAGACCGGGCTCGCCTCGTCGGCCGACAAGATTGCATCCGAGCGTGCGATCGCCGACATGGTCGATTTCTGCGTCAACATCAGCCGCGAAGAGGTCGAGGGTATCGACGGCACACGCTTCAACGTCATCACCGCGCTCGCGCCGGCGCCGCATCCGCGCTTCTCCCGCTTCTTCGCCCAGATCAAACAGGACCTCGGCTTCGGCGTCTACGTGCCGGATTGCGACACCACGGCGTGCTCGATCTCGGCAGCGACGCAAGCCGGCTGCACCGATCCGATCATCGACCAGCCGCTGCTTGACTTCTATTCGGGCTATCAGGTGCTCGCTGGCGTCAACGAACCGCGCGTGACCGTGCCGCTCAACGACAACATCGACTACGAGGGCGGCGTCGCGACCTGGATCGATAACCTCAAAGGCGAGCGGCCCTACGGCAACGATCTTGATCCGACGCTCAATCTCGACATTCTCGAGGTCAGCTTCCGCAACCTCGCGCGCTGGAAGATTTTGGAGACGCCGGCGCGGCTAGCCACCGTGCATCGGATCATCGGCTTCCAGAAGCGGCTCGCCGCCAGCGGCGCCTTCGCCAATCCGCGCTCGCACATCTATTATCTGCCCGAGCTCTACAGCGCCTATTTCGGCCGCTGCTATGCGGCCTTCCTGGCGCTGCCGCTGGCAGCACAGGCCGCGATCGACCCCGACGGCGATTTCGATTTCATCCGCCATCGCGTGCTCTCCTACGTCAAGGGCGAGCTGATGGCCGCGGAGATGAACGTGTTCGACGCGGCGCTGGCGCTGATCGCACTCGGCCATCTCGGCGCCGACCCGCGCGCCTTCGCCCCGGCGCTGAACGTGATCGTCGCGAGCCTCGGCGAAGGCGGCCGCCGCGGCCCGTTCCGCGCCTATGAATGGAACAAGATGAAGACGCCGACGCGGATTCTGGTGGGTGGTCCCGAGGTGACGTCGGCCTTCGTGCTGATGGGGCTGGCCGTGGCGAAGCGGGCGATGGCGGGGCGGGGGTAGGTCTCGTAGGGTGGGCAAAGGCGCGCTCTTCGCGCGCCGTGCCCACCATCCGCCACCACGCTGGACATGGTGGGCACGCTTCGCTTTGCCCACCCTACGAGACCGTCGTGCAATGACGGGAAGTTGAAAGCTCAATCGTTAGGCAGGCGCTGGCCGGGCGGCCAAAAGCCGACCACAATTGCGACGTCTATCGAGATTTTCCTCACACGCGGACCGGCATGTTGCGAAAATTCCTGATTGCGCTGTCTTTGCTCGCCATCCCCTCGCTGGCCCAGGCCGCCGACATCACCGGTACGGCAAAGGTTCGCTCCGGCGATTCCGTCCTGATCGGGAACACGCGGGTCCGGCTCGGCGGCATCGACGCGCCCGCGGTCGACCAGCTCTGCCTCAATACAAAAACCGAGCGCTGGACCTGCGGCATCGCGGCGCGCGACGAGCTCGCCAAATACACCGAGGGCAAGAACTGGGTCTGCCACGCCCGCGCGATCGACCGGCGCGGCCGCACCGTGGCGCGCTGCGAGGTCGGCGGCGAGGACATCCAGAAATGGCTGGTGCGCAGCGGCTGGGCACTCGCCTACACCCGCGTCTCTCACGACTACGAACCCGACGAGGCCGCCGCGCGCGAGGCAAAGGCCGGCATGTGGCAGGGCGCCTTCATCGCGCCGTGGGACTGGCGCGTCCGCAACAAGAAGACCACCATCCTGGGCGCGACCAAGCCGCCCGAGGGCGCGCATGCGGTGCTGCTCGCCTCGGCCTCCGGGCCGGTCGCGCCCTCGCCGGACTGCACCATCAAGGGCAACGTCAACACCGCCGGCGAGTGCATCTATCACCAGCCGACCAGCCGCTGGTACACCCAGATCAAGATGAAGATCAGCAAGGGCACCCGCTGGTTCTGCTCGGTGGAAGAAGCCGAAGCCGCAGGCTGCCGCGAGACCAAGAGATAAGTGCATGGTCCGGAAAAGTGTGAGGCGGTTTTCCGACAAGACCATGCTCGAAACAAAAACCACCCCAGACCTGCGTTTTGCGTGCTTTTCTTGGGCTTCCACGGCGCGTAGAACGTGAGTCAGCGACCCACCAGCCTGTTCTCAAGCAACAAGGACCAACAGCAATGACCGTTCGCGCGGGCCGGGAATTTCTGGCCATCCCCGGGCCCACCACGATGCCCGACGAGGTGCTGCAGGCCATGCATCGTCCGGCGATCGACATCTACTCCAAAGAGATGCACGAGCTGACCGATACACTTCTCGCAGACATCTCGAAGCTGTTCGCGACCAAGGGCAAGTCCTACATCTACATCGCCAACGGCCATGGCGCCTGGGAAGCCGCGCTGAGCAACGTGCTGTCGCGCGGCGACAAGGTGCTGGTGCTGGAGAGTGGGCGCTTCGCGATCGGCTGGGGCAACGCCGCCGCCCTGATGGGCGCCGAGGTCGAGGTGCTCAAGGGGGACTGGCGCCGCGCGGTGCGGCCGCACGAGGTCGAGGAGCGCCTGCGCCGCGACAAGGAGCACACCATCAAGGCCGTCGTCGTCGTCCAGGTCGACACGGCCTCGGGCGTGCAGAACGACATCGAGGCGATCGGCAAGGCGATCAAGGCCAGCGGCCATCCCGCGCTGTATATGGTGGACACTGTTGCCTCGCTCGGCTGCATGCCGTTCGAGATGGACAAATGGGGCATCGACGTCGCGATGTCCGGCTCGCAGAAGGGCCTGATGACGCCGCCCGGCCTCGGCTTCGTCGCGGCGAACGCGCGCGCACTCGAGGTGCAGAAGAAGGCCAACATGTCGACGCCCTATTGGAGCTGGAGCGAGCGCGAGGGCAGCGAGAATTATCGCAAATATGCCGGCACCGCACCGGTGCATCTGTTGTTCGCGCTGCGCAAGGCGATCGACATGCTGCACGAGGAAGGGCTGGAAAACGCGTTCCGCCGCCACAGCCTGCTCGGCGAAGCCGCTCGCCGCGCCGTCTCCGCCTGGTCGGAAGGCCAGGTGCTCGGCTTCAACGTCGCGGAGGCGAGCGAGCGCTCCAACACCGTGACCACGGTGACCATGAGCAATGGCCACGATCCGGCGCTGCTGCAGCGCTATTGCAAGGACAAGTGCGGCGTCGTGCTCGGCACCGGCATCGGCGATCTCTCGGGACAAGCCTTCCGTATCGCCCATATGGGCCACGTCAATGCGCCGATGCTGCTCGGCACGTTGGGGGTGGTCGAGATCGGGCTGAATGCGCTGAAGATCCCGCACGGCAAGGGCGGGCTGGAAGCCGCGGTCGCGTATCTCGGCGAGCAGGTGGCGGTGTAGGCGCGCTTTCTTCCTTCTCCCGTTGTGGGAGAAGGTGGCGTAGGCGGCCTTCGGCCGCCGTTCTTAGGAACGCCGAAGCGAAGCTTCGGCTATGGCGCCGGATGAGGGGTTTCTCTCCGCAAACTTCACTGCGAGAGTTGTACGCGCGGATAGATACCCCTCACCCGTCTCGCCGCTACGCGGCGAGCCACCCTCTCCCACAGGGGGAGAGGGGAAGTTCAGCGCGCGACTCGATACGCTTCGACTTGAACCTTCAGCGCATCCAGCGACGCGAGCGGCGCCTCAGGATCGACGCGATACTCTCCACGCGCCAGCCAGCTCAGCACCTTCGCATCCACCGCCGGCGAATGGTGGATGACGTCGCTGTAGTTATCGAGATCGTGCGTCACCGCCCTGATCGCGCGGAAATCGTACAGACGCACATTCGGAAGCTGCGTCAGCCGCTCGGCGATGCGCGCGGTGAGGTCGGTGACGATCTTCAGCGTCGCAGGCGAGGCATCGCGCATCGCGACGAACTGCAGGATCGAATAGGGCGGCAAGTAGATGTCGAAGGTCACGTCCGGATGACGCGTGATCAAGCCGACCGCGTCGCGCTCGAAATGCCGGAGCATGGCGTCGTAGCCGTAGCCTTCGCCGAGGAAGCGGCTGCGCACGGGGCTCGTGATGTAAGCAAACGAGGCAAGCGTCTTCTTCGCATTGTAGTCACGCGCGACGTCGAAATCGCGCGGCAGCGCGTAGATGTCGTCGACGTCGGACAACGCGAACTTGACGGGGAGAAACGGCGCCGCCTGGGTCAGCTTATGCTGCAGCGGCGGGATCGACCGCAGCAGCGCGAACAGGGATTCCTTTGCCATCGCGGCGCTGAACAGATAGGACGCGATGCCCTTCGTTGTCTGGCGATAGAGATCGACGGACAGAAAGGGATCGGCCTCGATATCGGCCGCATCGACAAAGATGAAATCGTCCATCGCCCAGATCACGCGCCGGGCACCACGCTCGATCGCCCGCTCCAGCACAAAGCCCTGCTGGCGCGAATTGGACCCGGTCATCGTCAGCTTGAGTGAGTGGACGCCGAGCGCGCGATCGATGTCGCTCTGGCGGAAATGGATCGCGAGCGAGGTGCCCATGAAGGCGGTGTCGAACGACTGGCTGCGGATCAACCCGGCATTCTGCACGCGCGTGTCGTCGGAATAGAAGGCGGTGAGACGCGAGGGGCGGAACAGTTGCAGGGGATCGACGAGATAGGTGAGCGCCGCCGCGCCCAGCACGCAGGTGATGCTGGCGAGCAGAAGACGTCTCACCTGTGTGAAATTGCCCCGCATCAGAACCGGAAATAGATGAATTCGCTGTGGCTCTGGATGCCGAGAATCCCGAGAGCGAGCACCAGCGACGCGCCGTAGAGAAACAGCGGCCGCATCCGCCCTGCCGGCAGGGCCTCGCCGACCCTGCGATTGTCGTGATCGTATCCCATGATCGCTTGCGTGTTCGGCGCCAGCCACACCAGCGCGGCGTAGATCGACACCAGAACCAATGCGGCGATCTCCTCGCGGCCGAGGACGATATTCGACGGATCGGCCATCGCGTGGAGCACGCGCAGTGCCCAAGTAACGCTCTCGGCGCGGAAGAAAACCCAGGCCACGACGACGGCGAGGAACGTCAGCACGGCTCCGACGATGCGGACCGGACGCAGGAGCAACGTCGGGACGTTGGGCACCAGCGCGTTGAAGGCATGATTGACGCAGAGATAAGCGCCATGCAGCGCGCCCCAGGCGACAAAAGTCCAGGCCGCGCCGTGCCAGAGCCCGCCGAGCAGCATCGTGATCATCAGATTGACGTAGCGCAGCACGCGGCCGCGGCGGTTGCCGCCGAGCGAGATGTAGAGATAGTCGCGCAGGAACTGCGACAAGGTCATGTGCCAGCGGCGCCAGAACTCGACGATGCTGGTGGCCTTGTAGGGTGAGTTGAAATTCACCGGCAGGAAGATGCCGAACATCAGCGATATCCCGATCGCCATGTCGGAATAGCCGGAGAAGTCGAAATAGAGCTGGAACGTGTAGGCGAGCGCACCACACCAGGCCTGATCAAAGCTGGGCGAACGCGCCTCGAAGGCGAGCGCCACCAGCGGCTGGATGCCGTCGGCAAGGCAGGTCTTCTTGAACAGGCCGATTGCGAAGATGACGATTCCGCACAGGATCAGGTGTGCGTCCGGATACTTGGTCTCTTTCCGCTCGAATTGCGGGATCATGTCCTTGTGGTGGAGGATCGGCCCCGCGATCAGGTGCGGAAAGTAGGTCACGAACAGCGCGTAGTGCAGCAAGGCGTAACGCGCGACCTGGCCACGATACGCATCCACCAGGAACGCGATCTGGGTGAAAGTGTAGAAGGAGATGCCGACCGGCAGCAGGATGTGGACCGCAACATGCGTACCGGCCAGCGCATTGATGTTCTCGGCGACGAAGCCGGCATATTTGAAGATGCCGAGCACCAGGAGGTCGCCGACGACGCCGAGCGCGAGCGCCGCCTTTCGTTGCATTGGGGCGAGCTTCGCCGCGATCAGGAGATAGCCGACGCCGTAGTTGAAGGCGATCGAGACCAGCAGCAGGCCCACGAACTGCCAACTGCCGATGGCGTAGAAGGCGAGCGAGGCCAGCGCCAGCCAGATCACCGGCGCCAGGTTGCTGCGCCGCCCGAGCCAAAAATAGCCGGCCAGCACGGCCGGCAGGAACAGCAGGATGAACGGGTAGGAATTGAACAGCATCAGGCTGGACCGGAGGCGGGAATATCGCCCCTAAAGCATACAAGGGGGCGATCAACAACCCGGCGACTTGGCGCAGTCCTTGGCGCAGCGGCGCTGGCAATTCGCGGAATCGGGACGATATAAGGTGGAACACGCGCCTGCTTCTTCTCCCTCTCCCCGTTCTTACGGGGGGAGGTAAAGAGGGAACGCAGCGCGAGTACGAGATGATGAGGACCGAGTGACACAAGCCAAGACACCTTCCCAGCCCCCCGTCGCCCCGCGCCGGCCGCATTCCTTCACGCGTCACGGGATCACCGTGACCGACGACTATGCCTGGCTGAAGGATGAGAAATGGCAGGAGGTGCTGCGTGATCCCGCCGTGCTCGATCCCGACATCCGCAAATATCTCGACGAAGAGAACGGCTACACCGAGAGCCTGCTCGGCCACACCTCGTCACTTCAGAAGACGCTGGTGCGCGAGATGCGCGGAAGGATCAAGGAGGACGATTCCAGCGTGCCCTCGCCCGACGGCCCGTTCGCCTATTTCCGCAGGTTTCGCGAGGGTGGCCAGCACGAATTGTTCGGCCGCATGCCGCGCGACGGTGGCGAGGGCCATATCGTGCTCGACGGCGATGCGCTCGCGAAAGACCACAAATACTTCAAGTTCGGCGGCAGCCGCCACTCGAACGATCACAAGCTGCAAGCCTGGAGCGCCGACACCAAGGGCTCGGAATATTTTTCCATCCGCGTCCGCGACTGGGCCACGGGCAAGGATCTTGACGATTTGGTCGAGGAAACCGACGGCGGCATCGTCTGGAGCAAGGATTGCAAGAGCTTCTTCTACGTGAAGCTCGACGACAACCATCGCCCGATGCAGGTGTGGCTGCACAAGCTCGGCACCAGGCAGGCCGACGACACGCTCGTCTATGAGGAGCAGGATTCCGGCTGGTTCACCCATCTGCATGAGAGCACCAGCGGCCGCTTCTGCGTGATCGCGGGCGGCGATCACGAGACCTCGGAGCAACGGCTGATCGATCTCGCCCACCCCGAAGCGCCGCCGCGCCTGGTCGCAGCGCGCGAGGACGGCGTGCAATATTCGCTGGCCGACCGCGGCGACGAGCTCTTCATCCTCACCAATGCCGATGACGCCATCGATTTCAAGATCGTCACCGCGCCGCTTGGGGCACCCGAGCGCAAGAACTGGCGCGACCTGATCCCGTATCGTCCCGGCGTCTACATCATCGACCTCGATCTCTATGCCGGCCATCTGGTGCGGCTGGAGCGCGCCAATGCGCTGCCGTCGGTCGTGATCCGCGATCTCGCGACCAGGGACGAGCACGCCATCGCCTTCGACGAGACGGCCTATTCGCTGGACACGATGGGCTCCTACGAATTCGAGACGACCAACTTGCGCTTCGCCTATTCGTCGATGACGACGCCGTCGGAAGTCTATGACTACGATATGGTCAAGCGCACGCGGACCTTACGCAAGCGCCAGGAGATCCCGTCGGGCCACGATGCGGCCGACTATGTCACGACGCGCATCATGGCCAAGGCGCATGACGGTGCCGAGGTGCCGGTGTCGATCCTCTATCGCCGCGGGCTGAAGCTCGATGGCTCGGCGCCGCTGCTGCTCTACGGCTACGGCTCCTACGGCATGGCGATGCCGGCCTCGTTCAACGCCAACCGGCTGTCGCTGGTCGACCGCGGTTTTGTGTACGCCATCGCCCATATCCGCGGCGGCGCCGACAAGGGCTGGGGCTGGTATCTCGACGGCAAGCGCGAGAAGAAGATCAACTCGTTCGACGATTTCTCAGCCAGCGCCCGCGCACTGATCGATGCGAAATACACCAGCGCAAAACGCATCGTCGGCCATGGCGGCTCGGCCGGCGGCATGCTGATGGGCGCGGTGGCAAACCGCGCCGGCGAGCTGTTCGCGGGCATTGTCGCCGAGGTGCCGTTCGTCGACGTGCTCAACACCATGCTCGACGACACGCTGCCGCTGACGCCGCCGGAATGGCCAGAGTGGGGCAACCCGATCGAGAGTGAGAAGGATTTTCGCACCATCCTGTCCTACTCGCCGTACGACAATGTCGCGGCGAAGGACTATCCGGCGATCCTGGCGATGGGCGGCCTGACCGATCCGCGCGTGACCTATTGGGAGCCCGCGAAGTGGATCGCACGCCTGCGCGCCACCATGAGCGGCGGCGGCCCGGTATTGCTCCGCACCAACATGGGTGCCGGCCACGGCGGCGCCTCGGGGCGGTTCGACCGGCTGGACGAAGTCGCGATCGTCTACGCGTTCGCGCTGTGGGCGGCGGGGATGGCGGAGGCGTGACCTTGTAGCCCGGATGGAGCGCAGCGAAATCCGGGATTCGTGCAGACGGCAAGACCGCCCCGGATTGCGCTGTGCTCCATCCGGGCTACGGGCCTCTCCCCGCACGCGGGGAGAGGCGAAGGAATTCGGCAGCTCTGTAGGGTGGGCAAAGGCGCATCGCGCCGTGCCCACCATCTTTCAGCAATTGCGACGAGAGCGGTGGGCACGCTTCGCTTTGCCCACCCTACGGCAGCTTGGCTGGTCAGCTCTGCCTCACACCGCCCCATGCGCCTCGACATACAGCGCATACACCGAATGGCTGCTCGCCATGTAAAGCCGGTTGTTCTTCGGGCCGCCGAAGCAGAGGTTGGCGCAGCGCTCGGGCAGCTTGATGAAGGCGAGCGGCTTGCCGTCCGCGTTGAACACCATCACGCCGTCGAGATCCTCGGACTTGCCCTTGAGCTGATAGACCTTGCGGCCGCCGATGTCGGTGGGCTCGGATTGCAGCGCGCCGTTGGAGCCCCAGCCGCACCAGAGATTGCCGTCGCGGTCGACGCGGAAACCGTCGAGCGAGGCCTGGTCGGCGGCGTCGATCAGCTTGGTCTTGCCGCTTAAGGCACCGTCGTCGCCGACATTGTAGCTCCAGATGCTGCGATTGGGCGTGCCCTTCCATTCGACGATGTAGAGCTTCTTCTCGTCCGGCGAGAAGGCAAGGCCGTTCGGATTGACGAGGTCGGTGAGGACGGCGCTGATCTTGCCGTCCTTGGCGATGCGGTAGACGTTGGTGGTGGCCTGCTCGGCCTTCTCCTTCTTGCCTTCCCACTCGCCGTTGATGCCGAACAGCGGATCGGTGAACCAGATGCTGTCGTCGGATTTCCCCACGATGTCGTTCGGTGCGTTCAGCCGCTTGCCCTCGAACTTGTCGGCGAGCACGGTGATCTTGCCGTCCTTCTCGGTGCGGGTGATGCGGCGGGTGACGGAGTGCTCGCAGGTGACGAGGCGGCCCTGGCGGTCGCGCGCATTGCCGTTGGCGTAATTGGCGTTGGCGCGGAACACGCTGGTTTGCCCGGTCTTCTCGTCGAACTTCATGATCCGGTTGTTGGGAATGTCCGAGAACAGCAGATAGCCGCCTTCGGGGAAATAGGCGGGACCTTCGGCCCAGCGCATGCCGGTCGCAACCTGCTCGACCGTCGAGGAATAGAGCCGATATTTTCCGAAGCTGGGATCGAGGATCTGGACGGCGGGATCGGGGTAGCGCTGGTTGGGCGTGAACGGAAACGACTGGGCACCGGCGGTGCGGGCGAGAAGTGCGGACGCCGCCGCCGCACCGGCGCCGGCCATGAGACTACGTCGCGTGAAATTCATAAGTATCCTCCCTGCTCGATAAAAGGCCGGCGCTTGATGCGCCGGCTCGTTTCTTGACGTGACTTAGCTTCGGCCTAGCGGCCGTTCTTCTTCCGCCATTCCGCGAAATCAGTCAGCGTCTGCGGATCGGTGGCGGGATAGAGCCCAAAAATGCCGCGGCCTTTGCCGACTTCCTCGGTGACGAAATCCTCGAACGCGGTCATCTCAAAGGTTTCGTTCGCGATCTCGTCGGCGAGATGCGCGGGGATCACGATGACGCCGTCGCTGTCGCCGAGAATGACGTCGCCCGGAAATACCGGCGCATCGCCGCAGCCGATGGGAACGTTGATCTCGATCGCCTGGTGCAGCGTGAGGTTCGTCGGTGCCGAGGGACGATGATGGTAGGCGGGAATGCCAAGCTTCGCGATCTCGGCGGAATCGCGGAAGCCGCCGTCGGTGACGACGCCGGCGACGCCGCGTTTCATCAGGCGCGTGACGAGAATCGCGCCGGCAGAGGCCGCGCGCGCATCCTTGCGGCTGTCCATCACCAGCACGGCGCCGGGCGGACAATCCTCGATCGCCTTGCGCTGCGGGTGGGAACGATCCTTGAAGACGTCGATGGTGTTGAGGTCCTCGCGCGCCGGCATGTAGCGCAGCGTGAAGGCCTCGCCGACCATGGTCGGCTGGTCGGCGCCGAGCGGGTGCACGTCCTGGATCATCTGGATGCGCAGCCCGCGCTTGAACAGCGCGGTAGCGACGGTGGCAGTGGAGACGGATTTGAGTTTTGTGCGGGTGGCTTCGGTGAGTTTTGTCATTTGATGCTCTCTCATCTTCGTCATTCCGGGGTATCGCGAAGCGATGAGCCCGGAATCCATAACCACCATCGTGAGTATGGATTCCGGGCTCGCGCCAAGCGGCGCGCCCCGGAATGACAGGTGGTTAATAAATCGACGGCTCGCCGATCGGCGCGCCGAAATCGGTCTCCAGGAAATCGAAGTCGCAGCCGTCATTGGCCTGCTTGATGTGTTTTGTGAACATCCAGCCATAGCCGCGTTCGAAGCGGCGCTCGGGCTGCTTCCAGGCGGCGCGGCGCTTGTCGAGCTCGGCTTCAGGGACATCGAGATTGATGGTACGCGCTGCGACGTCGAGCGTGATGCGATCGCCGTTCCGCACCAGCGCCAGCGGGCCGCCGATGTAGGACTCCGGCGAAACGTGCAAAATGCAGGCGCCGTAGCTGGTGCCGCTCATGCGCGCGTCCGAGATCCGCACCATGTCGCGCACGCCCTGCTTCACGAGCTTTGTTGGGATCGGCAGCATGCCCCACTCCGGCATGCCCGGTCCGCCCTGCGGCCCTGCGTTGCGCAGAATGAGGATGTGATCTTCGGTGACATCCAGGTTGGGATCGTCGACCGCCTTCTTCATCGAGGGATAGTCGTCGAACACCAGCGCCGGCCCGGTGTGCTTGAGGAAGCGCGGCGCGCAGGCGGAGGGTTTGATGACGCAGCCGTCGGGCGCGAGATTGCCCTTGAGCACGGCGAGCGCGCCCTCCTTGTAGATAGGATTGTCGACGCCGCGGATGACATCAGCATTGTGCACTTCGGCGCCTTCGATGTTTTCGCCGAGCGTCTTGCCGGTCACGGTAATGCAATCGAGGTGCAGATGCTGCTTGATCTCGCCCATCAGCGCCGGCAGGCCGCCAGCATAGAAGAAGTCCTCCATCAGATAGGCATCGCCGCTCGGCCGGACGTTGGCGATGACGGGCACCTTGCGGCTCGCCTTCTCGAAATCGTCGAGGCCGATGTCCAGACCGGCGCGGCGGGCCTGCGCGATCAGATGGATGATCGCGTTGGTCGAGCAGCCCATCGCCATGGCGACCGCAATCGCGTTCTCGAACGCCTTGCGGGTCTGGATCGTCTTCGGCGTCAAATCCTCCCACACCATCTCGACGATGCGCCGGCCGCATTCGCTGGCCATGCGGATGTGGTTGGCGTCCGCGGCGGGAATCGAGGAGGCTCCGGGCAGCGTCATGCCGATCGCCTCGGCAATCGCAGTCATGGTCGAAGCCGTGCCCATGGTCATGCAGGTGCCGTAGCTCCGCGCAATGCCGGCTTCGATATCGAGCCAGTCCTTGTCGGAAATCTTGCCCGCGCGACGCTCGTCCCAATATTTCCAGCCGTCGGAGCCGGACCCGAGCGTCTTGCCCTTCCAATTGCCGCGCAGCATCGGACCCGCCGGCAGATAGATCGCCGGGATGTTCATCGAGGTCGCGCCCAAGAGCAGCGCCGGTGTGGTCTTGTCGCAGCCGCCCATCAGCACCACGCCGTCGACGGGATGGCTGCGCAACAGCTCCTCGGCGTCCATCGCCAGAAGATTGCGATAGAGCATCGTGGTCGGCTTCAACAGCGATTCCGACAGCGACAGCGCCGGCAGCTCGATCGGCAGGCCGCCGGCCATCAGGATGCCGCGCTTGACGTCGTCGACGCGCGACTTGAAGTGCATGTGGCAGGGCTGCGCGTCCGACCAGGTGTTGAGGATCGCGATGATGGGGCGGTCCTTCCACTCCTCCGGGGCGTAGCCCATCTGCATGGTGCGGGAACGGTGGCCGAATGAGCGGAGGTCGTCGGGCGCGAACCAGCGCGCGCTGCGGAGCTGGTCGGGCGTGATTTTCTTCTTGGTCATGATTGGGTGCCCCATTTCTGGACGGTGTTCCGCTCGATGGCGCGGAAGATCAGGTTCTCGACAAAAAGCCCGATGATAATCACCGTCAAGAGGCCCGCGAACACTGCGGGTATGTCGAGGAGGTTGCGGTTCTCGAAGATGAACCAGCCGAGCCCGCCCTGGCCCGAAGACACGCCGAACACCAGCTCGGCCGCGATCAGGGTACGCCATGCAAAGGCCCAGCCGATCTTGAGGCCGGTGAGAATCGAGCCGAACGCGGCGGGGATGAGAATTTTTGCGACGTAGGGCAGCCCGCGCAGGCCGTAATTGCGGCCGACCATGCGCAGCGTGTTGGACACGCTCTTGAAGCCGGAATGGGTGTTGAGCGCGACCGGCCACAGCACCGAATGGATCAGCACGAAAACAAGACTGCCGTTGCCGAGCCCGAACCAGATCAAGGCCAGCGGCAACAGCGCGATCGCCGGCAACGGATTGAACATCGCCGTAACAGTCTCGAGGAAGTCGGTGCCGATCCGCGTCGAGATGGCGAGCACAGTGAAGATCGCGGCCAACACGATGCCGGCCGAATAGCCCATGAACAGCACCTTCAGCGAGGTCCATGCCCGCATCGGAATGGTGCCGTCCTTGACCCGGTCGTACAGCGTCGCGATGGTGTCGTGCAGCGTCGGAAACAGCAGCGGATTGTCGAGGGCGACGCCATAGGCTTCCCAGACCGCCGCCAGGAACAGGATGATGACGGTCTTGCGGACAAAACCGTCGTTCCACAACAGCTCCGGCACGCTCAGCTTGCGCTCGACCTCGCCCGCAGAGCCGGTCGCGGCAACCGACGCATCACGCAGCAATATTCTCGCTTCGCCCATGACAGGCTCCCTCAATGCGCCACAGCTTCGGCCGCGAACAGGAGATCGTGGATCTCCTTCTCCAGCCGGCCGGCGCTGCCGTCTCCATTCGAGACCTTGTCGACATCGACGACCTCGGCCTTGACCCGGCCGGGATGCGGCGACAGCAGCAGGATGCGGTTGCCGATGCGGATCGCTTCCGCGATGGAATGCGTCACGAACAGCACCGTGAATTTGGTCTCGCTCCAGAGCTGGAGCAGCTCGTCCTGGCAGGTGCGCCGCGTCAGCGCGTCGAGCGCGGCGAACGGCTCGTCCATCAGCAGGATATCGGGCTCCATCGCCATGCCGCGCGCGATCGCAACGCGCTGCTTCATGCCGCCCGACAGCGTGTGCGGATAGGCGTCGACGACGCGGGTGAGACCGACCTTCTCGATATAGGACCGCGCGCGGGCCTCGGCGTCCTTGCGCGACAGCTTTCGCGCGGTCAGCAACGGAAACATCACGTTGGCGAGCACGCTCTTCCAGGGCAGGAGCTGGTCGAACTCCTGGAAGATCATCATGCGGTCGGCGCCGGGGCCATGGATCTCGCGATCGTTGATGCTCATCCGGCCTTCGCTCGGGCTCATGTAGCCGCCGACGGCCTTGAGCAGGGTCGACTTGCCGCAGCCGGACGGCCCGAGCAGCACGAAGCGGTCGGACCTCTCGACGGTGAAGCTGACCCTCTCGGTGGCGGTGACGACGGCGCTGGAGGTCTTGTAGCGCAGCGTCACGGAGCTGACGTCGAGCAGCGCCATCAGTTGCCCTTCAGGTCGTGCGCGACGGGGAGATAATAGTCGGTCCAGGCCTTGGGCTGCATCTTCAGCGTGCCGGTCCTGTACAGATGGGCCGCGAATTTCATCGTGCCCTGCGGCTCGAGATTCCACTCCATCATGCCGGGCTCTTTCAGGAGGTCGAGCAGCTCTTCCACCGAGGTCTTGTCGCCGGTGATCTCCTTGTAGATCTCGACCGCCTGCTTGGTGTCGCTGCGGATCAGATCCTGCGCTTCCTTGGTGGCATCGCGCACCGCCTGGATGATCTTCGGATTGGCGTCGGCAAATTTCGTCGTGGTGAAGAACTGCGCCTGGCTCAGCGGACCGCCCATCACGTCAGGCGAATTCAGCACGACATGCGCGCCCGGCACGTTCTTCAGCTCGAGGAAGGTGAAAGGCGGGATCGAGAAGTGGGTGTGGACCTCGTGCTTCGAATTGGACAGCGCCGCATAGGCGTCGGGATGGCCAAGCTGCACGGTGTTGGCGTCCAGCTTCGACCATTGGTCGGCACCAAAGGCCTCGGCGGCCGCGATCTGAAGCACGATCGCCTGGGTCGAGACTTTTACGGTCGGCACCGCGATCTTGTCGCTCGGACCAAAATCCTTGATCGACTGGATGTTGGCGTCGCGGCTGATCAGCGTCATCGGCTGCGCCGAGGTCGCGACGATGCCCTTCACGCCGCCGCGGGTGCGGTCCCACAGCAAAAGAAGATTGCCGGTGCCGGTGTTGAGGATGTCGACGCCGCCGGCGAGCAGCGCATCGGTCTGCGCGCCGCCGCCGGAAAAGGTCACCCATTTGGTGGTGACGCCGGGTACGCCGAGCGAAGCTGCGTGCTTCTCGATCAGCTTCTGCTTTTCCATGATGTGGCTCGGCATGTAGAAAATGCCGGGCTGGCGCGACAGCGAGATCTCGGATTTCTGCTGCGCACGCGCCGCGGATACCGGCAGGACGGTTGCGGCGATCAGGGCGGCAGCCGCAAGCTTGCTACGAAGATGCTTGATCATTGTTGTGTGTTTCCTCCGGCCAGCGTCGAGCTGCGTTGACCCTGCTGATGCACTAATATATTAGTGCATCAAAGGCAAGCCCGCGGGACCCGCCATGGAAGCAACCGATACCGCGCCGCGCGCGGCACGACCCGCAAAAGCCGTTTCAAGGCTCGATCGCGCCCGCCAGGCCGCGCCGCAGGTGTTCGAGCGGCTGCGCAATGCGATCATCGCCCTGGAACTGCCGCCGGGCGCGCCCCTGTCACGCGCCGAGCTTGCCGGCCAGTTCGGCGTCAGCTCGACACCGGTGCGCGATGCGCTGATGCGGCTGGAGGAGGAAGGGCTCGTCGACGTGTTTCCGCAGCACGCGACCGTGGTCAGCCGAGTCGACGTCGGCCGCGCCGAGCAGGCCCATTTCCTGCGCCAGGCGCTGGAGCTCGAAATCGTCCGGATGCTCGCGGAACAGCATGACCAGGCCCTGGTCATCCGCCTTGACCACGCGATCGCGCTCCAGCAGCAATTCGCCAAGGCCGGGGACTTCGAGAGCTTCATCGCCGGCGACAATGATTTTCACGCGCAGCTCTACGCCGCCGCCGGAAAGCAAGACCTGTGGACGCTGGTGCGCAGCCGCAGCGGGCATATCGACCGGCTGCGCCGGCTGCATCTGCCCTCGCCCGGCAAGGCCCAGAACATCGTCCGCCACCACAAGCTGATCACGCGCGCGATCGAGGCCGGAGACGCCGACGCCGCGCAGCAGCATCTGCGCAAGCACCTGTCGGGCACGCTCAGCGAGCTCGACAAGATCCGGAGCCACCATCCCGAATACCTGACCGATTAGGCGCGCGACACGATCCGGGCGTGCGTCAGGGACCGCATGTGCACGTAAGCATGCATATGGCCGACCTCGCCGAAGTCGCGCGAGGCGGACAAGGTGTCGGCCGCGAAGTGCTTGCAGGCCGGACGGAAACCGCGCAACAATTTCGCATTTGATGCTTTGATTTGGGGTCGCTGGAACGTCCCATCCGGCCCGGAGGGTTTCAGACGTGGCCAACATCCTGATTGTGGATGACGACCCGGCCGTGCAGATCACGATCCGGCTGATCCTGGAGAGGGCCGGCCATCACGTCACCGCCGCCGGCGACGGCCACACGAGGCTTGCGCTGTTCGAGGCGAGCCGGTTCGACCTCCTGTTCCTCGACATATTCATGCCCGGCATGGACGGACTGGAGACGATGCGCCACATCCGGGTGCTGCAGCCGGCCCTTCCGATCATCGTCATTTCCGGCCGCGCCGTCGCCCCGGACGCGTATGCCGAGCCGGACTTTCTGAAGATGGCGACCAAGCTCGGCGCGGTCGCAAGTCTGCAGAAGCCGTTCCGGCCGGACGCCCTGCTCGCCGCTGTCGACGGCTGCCTCACATCCGCGCCACAAGCCAATGCCGCCTCCGGCAGCCGATGACGGGGCGATCCATGTTGCAGCGTAGCAGGACATTCGGGACCGCTCGCGACGCGGCGCGAAGGCCGATATGACCCTCGCGACCCGGCTGGCCATCGCAATGATCCTGCTGGTCGCGGCTGCGGTCGCCGCTGTCGGATGGCTGAGCCATTACAGCCTGGAGCAAGCCTTCCTGCCGCGCGTGCTCGACCGTATCGAGGGCCACTCGCGGCTCCTGGCCTCGCAACTCGAAGCGCATGTGAACGGCGCTCGCGCCGACGTTGCGACGTTCCGCTCCCGTGCCGCCGCGCGCGGCATGATCGATGCCCATTTCAACGACGGGGTCGATCCGGTCGATCACCTCTCGGAGAAGACCTGGCGCGACCGATTGCTGACGCGCCTCGTGGCCGACGTCGGCGCCAACCCGGCCTACGCAAAATTCCGCATCATCGGTGCCGACGGCGTCGAGTATCTGCGCGTCGACCGCTCCGGCCCGAACGGAGCGGTGCGAGCAGTTCCCGACGATGCCTTGCAGAACAAGGGCGAGCGCTCCTTCTTCCGGGCGGCGATCAAGCTGGCAGAAGACCAGGTCAGCGTCTCCCCGGTCGAACTGGACGTCGACGACGGCGTGGTTCAGATGCCCTATGTTCCGACCTTGCGCGTCGCGGCGCCCCTGTTTGGGTCCGATCACCGGCTGTTCGGCATCGTCGTCGTCAATGTCGACATGCGCCAGGTGTTCGACCGGATCAGGATATCGATCCGGAACGGTGAAGCGGTCTATGTGGTCGGCCGCAACGGCGATTATCTCGTGCATCCGGATCGCACCCGCGAGTTCGGTTCGCAACTGGGGACACCAACACGCTGGCAGGACGACTTCCCCTATTTCGCTGCCATCACCGGATCGACGCTGGGTGCGACCCAGGTCGTGCCGGGCAGTGACGGCAAGCCGAGCGGCACCGCGATCGCGCCCGCAATCCTGGCCGAGGACCAGTGGGTGGGTGTCATCCGCGTCGTGCCCAACGCCGTCTTCATGGCGCCGGCCGTCACCATCGAGAAATCGACCATCACGATCGGCCTCATCGCGGTGCTGGTCGCCGCCATACTGGCCGTGCTGCTGGCGCGGTCGTTGACCCGGCCGATCGGGCAGCTCACTGCGGCGGTCGAGTGGCTCGGTCGGGACAATTCCATCAGAATTCCAACCGACGCCCCCGGCGAGACCGGTGTGCTGGCGCGGGCATTTGCCCGTCTGATCGATGAAATGCGGGCGAAGACGGCAGCGCTGGAGCATGAGGTCGAGGAGCGGCGGCGCACCGAGGCCGCGCGCGACCAGCTCGCCGTCCGCGAACGCCTGTTCAGCGCGGCGGTCGAATCCTCCGACGATTCGATCGTCATGCAGACGCTCGATGGCATCATCATCGGCTGGAATGCGGCGGCCGAGCGCCTCTACGGCTATACGGCCGAGGAAGCGGTCGGACAGCCGACCTTGATCCTCCTGCCACCCGATCGCCGCGAAGAGGGCAAGGACTATCTGCGGCGGATTGCGACGGGTGAGCGGATCGAGCATTTCGAAACGGTGCGCCTGCGCAAGGATGGCAGTCCGGTCGAAATCTCGGTGAGCCTGTCACCGATCAGGGACGATTCGGGCGAGATCATCGGCGCGTCCGGCACGGCGCGCCGCCTGACCGATGCGCGACGGACCGAGCGCGCGCTGCAACAGCAGATCGAGGAACGGCGGCAGCTGTTCGACGCCTCGGAAGATCTGATCATGATCATGGATTCGCGGGGCCATATCGTGCAGGTCAGCCCGAGCAGCCAGGCCGTGCTCGGCTACCCGCCGGACGAGATGATCGGCCGCAGCGGCGTCGATTTCATCCATCCCGCGCATCTCGAGCAATCCCGCGAGGAGATGCGCGCGCTCCGGCGCGGCGGGCACCCCAGGCTCGCCGACACCCGCTGCATCCACAAGGACGGACGCGAGGTCTGGCTGTCCTGGCTCGGCAACTGGTCAGATCAGGCCAAACGCTTCTTCTTCGTCGGACGCGACATGACCGAGGCGAGGCGCGCGGAAGAGTCCTTGCGCGAAAGCGAGCTGCTCGCGCGCAATATCGTCGAGACCGCGCTCGACGCCTTCGTCCAGACCGACGAGCGCAGCACCATCCTGAACTGGAGCTCGCGGGCCGAGGAGCTGTTCGGCTGGCGGCGCGACGAAGCGCTGGGCAGGAATGGGGTCGACCTCATCGTCGCCGAGAGCGAGCGGGAGCGGGTCAAGGCCGGCCTCGCGCGCTTCCTCGAGTCCCAGGACGGCCAGACGCTCAACCGCCGCCGCGAGCTCGCGGTTCGCCGTCGCGACGGCAAGGAATTCAGGGCCGAGCTGAGCGTCACGGCGCTGAAACGCCGCGAAGGCATTCTGTTCAACGTGTTCTACCGCGACCTCACCGACAAGATCGCGTCCGAGGAGCGCATCCGCCACGCCGACAAGATGGAGGCGGTCGGCCAGCTCACCGGCGGCGTGGCGCATGACTTCAACAACATCCTCACCGTCATCACCGGGACGATCGAGATCCTGGCCGACGCGGTGGCGAAGGAGCCGGAGCTTGCGGCGATCACGAAGATGATCGACGAGGCCGCCGGGCGCGGCGCCGAGCTGACCCAGCACCTGCTCGCCTTCGCGCGCAAGCAGCCGCTGCAGCCGCGCGAGGTCGACATCAACGCGCTGATCATCGACACCGCAAAGCTGTTACGCCCGACGCTGGGCGAGCAGATCCAGATCGAATCGGTGTTCGAGGACGAGAGCTGCGTCGCGATCGTCGACCCCAACCAGCTCACCACCGCGATCCTCAACCTCGCGCTCAATGCCCGTGACGCCATGCCCGGCGGCGGCAAGCTGATCGTGGAGACCGGCGCCGCCTATCTCGACGAGGTCTATGCCAGCGTCAACGACGTCAGGCCTGGACACTATGTGCTGATCGCCGTGAGCGACACCGGCACGGGCATTCCTGCGCACATGCTGGCCCGGGTGTTCGATCCGTTCTTCACCTCGAAGGGACCGGGCAAGGGCACCGGGCTCGGGCTTTCGATGGTCTACGGCTTCATCAAGCAGTCCACGGGCCACATCAAGATCTACAGCGAGGAAGGCCACGGCACCACGATCAAGATGTATCTGCCGCCCGGCAAGACGGCCGCGGCCGTGGGCGAAGGCGTGACGCCGTCGACGATCGAGGGCGGACACGAGACGATCCTCGTGGTCGAGGATGACCGGCTGGTGCGCGACTACGTGCTGGCGCAGTTGCATTCGCTCGGCTACGTCACCTTGCAGGCCGCGAACGCCGCGGAGGCGCTCGCGATCGTCGCCACCGGCAAGCCGTTCGACCTGCTGTTCACCGACGTCATCATGCCCGGCAAGTTGAACGGACGGCAGCTTGCCGACGAGGTGTCGAAGACGCGTCCGGACCTCAGGGTGGTCTACACCTCAGGCTATACGGAGAACGCGATCATCCATCACGGCCGGCTGGATTTAGGCGTGCTGCTGCTGGCGAAGCCGTATCGCAAATCCGATCTGGCGCGGATCATCCGCAAGGCGCTGAGCGGCTGATATGCAGCTCTCGTGTCCCGGACGCACTGCAGCGCCGTAAGCGCTGCTGTGCAGAGCCGGGACCCAGAACCATCAGCCGTGACATTGGAGAGATGGGCCCCGGCTCAGCAGCGCATCATTGCATGATGCGCCGCGTCCGGGGCACGAGAGAGATGGCCAGTCGCGTTACGACGCGCGCTGGGCCGCGGTCATCACGATGCGGATCAGATCGGCGGCGTTGCGCGCCCCGAGCTTCTTCATGATGTTGGCGCGATGGTCCTCGATGGTGCGTGGGCTGATGCCGAGCGTGCGGCCGGCTTCCTTGTTGGACGCACCGGAAGCGAACTGCTCGAGCACCTCGCGTTCACGCCGCGTCAACGGCTCGCGTCCGGGGAAGTGCAGCGAAGAGAATTTCGGCGATACGCTCTCTGCCTGCCTGCGTGCATAGGCTCCGATCGCCTCGTCCAACCGGCCGACGATCTCGCTGCCGCGGAACGGCTTTTCGATGAAATCGAGCGCGCCGCTCTTGATGGCGCCCACCGCCATCGAGATGTCGCCCTGCCCGGAGATCATGAAGATCGGCGCCGGATAATCTTCGCCCTGCAGTTCCTTCAGAATGTCGAGGCCCGACTTTCCGGGAATGTGCACGTCGAGCAGGATCGCAGCCGGCGTACGGTTCCGCGCGACGGAGAGCAGCGCTGCGCCGTCCGCAAAACAGATCACCTCATAACCCGCCGCCTTCAACACCATCGACAAGGTGTCGCGAACCGCAGGGTCGTCGTCGACCACGAAGATTTCACCACGAGAGGTTTGCTCGGCCATGTGCCACATCCAGTTGGCATTACGGACTCGCGTCCGCGCCAACCGTTATGGCGTTCGGCGCGGATTCGGCCCACCCGTATTTGTACGGGACATAGACTTAACGCACAAGTAGCGGCATTGCGCCTAATTGCAGGAGACGGAGAATATCCATGCTAAATTTGGCCGATACGCTGCCGCTGGTCGCAACATCCGAGGCCGACAGCCAACGATTGATCGCCGCCGACCTTCGCTTGCTGATCGCGCAGATCGAGACCAGTATGCGCCGGATCGCCGCAGCCATGGATCAAGAACACAGCAACGATCCGGAAGGTTCCGCCGACGTCTTCATACTCGACGACGTCACGCCGCGTTATGCCACCGCGAACGCCGCTCTCAACGCCTGCCGGGCAGGCCTCGGCCACGCCCTGCAATACCTGTCTGAATCCGGCAATCCGGCTTGAATTGCGACCGGCGCGGCGCAGTGCCCGCGTCCGATCGCATGGCAGCTCCGCGCCTTAGGCGCGGTGCCGTTCCACGATCGCGTCGGTAGCGACGCCACCCCAGGTGTGGATCGCCGGCAGCCCCATTGCGGTCTTGCCGAGATTGGCGAGGCTGATCCGCAGCGCGGCGAGATCGAGCGGCTTCGGCAGGCCCTGGAGCTGGATCCCGACGGAACGGGCGAAGCTGCGGGCGGCGCTGCGACGCTTGCCGTCCATACCGCTGATGACGATCACATGGCCTGCGAATTTCGCCGCCGCCATCTCGCGCAGCACGTCGATGCCGTCGCCATCCTCCAGCACGAGATCGAGCGTCACGCAGTCGAAGCGGGCGGCGCGGAGCTTCTCGATCGCCTCGGCGACGGACGGCGCCACCGTGACTTCATGGCCGGCCTGCTTGGCGGCGACCGTGATCAGGCTGCGCTGCGTGGCGTCGTCGTCGACCACCAGAAGCTGAAGCGCACGCCGCTCGGCGACGTCGGGCAGATTTGACGGGATGGGAGAGAGGGAGCTTCGGGGCATTGCCGTATCCTGAGATTGAGACGGGCAATTGCTACACGGCTCGCGCTTAGGCCACGTAAAGCCGGTGCGGCGAATTCGTCCGGATGTTTTAGCAAATATGAACCAACGTCGCGGAAAGCGGCGACGGGGCGCGCGGGACGACGCCTATTTGGCGATCAGGCTGCCTCGTCACGGCCGCCGGCGGCGCCGCGCTTCTTCCGGTTCTTGCCGCGCAGGAACTGGATGTCCATTTCGGCGCCGTTGACGCGCACCAGCTCGCAACGACGATAAGCGAGCCCGGTCGACGACAGCAGCAGGAAGAATTCCTTCAGGTTCAATCCCTGGATCGAGCCATCCACCGTGAGGATGGCGTCGGTGTCGGAAATCGCATTGAGCTTGCAGTCGCGCCGCCACGTGCCGTCGATCGCCATGATGCAGACATCATAGCCACGACTGAACGTGACGCGCTCCGCGCCCTTGCCATCCTCTGCCATGCCTATCGTCCTGCCAACACCGCCATGCGCGGCGGCGCGGCGCCGGCGAGAGCCGGTTTGGTTGCCGCTGCACGCGGATCGTTCGGCTTGTAGAGGCCGCGACGATCCGGGATCGGCCTGAACGTGTCGGTCAGTCCGACCACGGTTTCGGCTGCACCCAGCACCAGGAAGCCGTCTCCCTCGATCTGGCGGGCGAGACGGTTGAAGATGTTGATCTTGGTATCCTGGTCGAAATAGATCAGCACGTTGCGGCAGAAGATGACGTCAAAGGTGCCGAGCTGGGCAAAATCATGCAGCAGGTTGAGCTGCCGGTGCTGGATCATCGCGCGCAGCTCGGGATTGATCTGCCACGTCTCGCCGGTCTGCTTGAAATATTTCATCAGCATCTGGATCGGCAGGCCGCGCTGCACCTCGAACTGGCTGTAGATGCCGGCCTTGGCCTTCTCGAGCACCTCCTGCGACAGGTCGGTGGCGATGATCTCGACGCGCCAGCCGGTCAGGGCCGCGCCCATCTCCTTCAGGCACATCGCGAGCGAATAAGGCTCCTGCCCGGTCGAGCCGGCGGCGCACCAGATGCGCACGCTCCGTCGGCCGGCGCGCGCCTTGATGACCTCAGGCATGATGGTGTCGCGGAAATGATCGAACGGGACCTTGTCGCGGAAGAAGAAGGTCTCGTTGGTGGTCATGGCTTCGACCACGCTGGTGACGAGCGCGCTCGAGCCGCCCTGCAGCTTCTGCACGAGCTCGCCGATCCCGGAGAGCCCGGCCTTGCGGGCGAGCGGCAACAGCCGGCTTTCGATCAGATATTGCTTGTCTGCGGACAGGTCGAGCCCGGAATGATCCCTCAGGAACTTACGCAGATACTCATACTCGGTCGGGGTCACGGATAGCCTCTCGGAAGCTGTACTGGGGACACTCTGGCTCAAACGCTCGGGCCAGATACTCAGACCATGGCTTGTCCGACCGGGATCAAGCCGACTTCAGCGAATTTGTCGGCGATGATGTCTTTATCGAAGGGCTTCATAATGTACTCGTTGGCGCCGCCGCTGAGCGCCTGGGCGATATGAGCCACGTTGTTCTCGGTGGTGCAGAACACCACCTTCGGCTGGTCGCCGCCGGGCAGGCGGCGCATGTGGCCCATGAACTCGAAGCCGTCCATCACCGGCATGTTCCAGTCGAGCAGCACCGCATCGGGCAACTGCCGCTGGCAGATCTCCAGCGCCTTCGAGCCGTCCTCGGCCTCGGTAACTTCGAATTCCAGGCCTTCCAGGATCCGGCGCGCGATCTTTCGCACGACGCTGGAATCATCGACCACCAAACATGTCTTCATTTTGGTTCTCCGGCTTCGATGTTTCGGTTAGCTCAGGCTGCCATTTGCACTTCGGTTTTAAGCTCGAGGACGCGATCGACGTCGAGGACGACCATGAGCTGCCCGTCGAGGCGGTGGACGCCGCCGGCGAGCTTGGCCATGCGGGGATCGAGGTTGACGGGGTTCTCTTCCATGCCGGCCTCGGCAAGGCGCAGCACCTCGCCGATCTGGTCGATCAGGAGGCCGTAGGATTCACCGCGCAGGTCGACGCCGACCGCCATCGGGGTCTTGCCGTCCTCGGGCTTGGGCAGGCCGAGCCGAGCACGCATGTCGACCACGGTGACGATGCGGCCGCGCAGGTTCAGGACGCCCGCGATCTCGCGCGAGGACAGCGGAACGCGGGTGACGCGCTCGGGCATGAACACGTCCTGGACCCGGGAGATCGGCAGGCCGAACAGCTGGCCGCCGATCATCGCGGTGACGTATTCGACCATGGCGCCTTCGGTGGTCTGGGTCTTGTTGCTCATCTCGATATCTCCTCGTCCCCTTTACGCCGCTGCCCGGCTCAGCTCGGAGGCGCCGGCGGCGCCCGCGGTCTGTTCCTTCAGCGCCGCGATCAGACCGGGACGGTCGAACTTGGCGACATAGTCGTGGAAGCCGGCCTGACGGCCGCGCTCGATCGCCGCCGGCGACACCAGCGCGGACAGGCCGATGATCGGCATCGCGCCCAGATTGGTGTCGGAGCGGATCACTTCGGCGAACTCGAACCCGTTCATGTCGGGCATCTCGATGTCGGTCAGGACCACGTCGAAGCTCTGTGCACGTAGCGCAGCCAGGCCCTCCTGCGCGGTCGGCGCGGTGCGGACGCGGTAGCCGGCCGCCTTCAGCACCGGGGCCAGCATGTTGCGGAAGAAGGCCGAGTCGTCGACCAGCAGCACCGACTGCGAGTGCTGCGACGGCTTCATCTCCTTGCGGGTGAACCAGTCGGCGAACGCCATCGGCAGGAAGTGGCCGACGTCGATCACCTCGGTGGCCTGGCCCTTGATCACGGCCGAGCCGAGAATGCCGGAGGCGGAGCCGCCGACCTCGATGTTGAGCCGTTCCTCGACGATGTCGATGATCTCGTCGACGACGAGGCCCATGGAGCGGCCGTCATCGGCGAACACCAGGATCGGCTGGGCGCCCTGGCTCGCGATGGTGACGCTCTCCATGGCGACAAGCGGCATCAGCTGCTCGCGGTACTGCACCATGTAGCGGCCGTTGGAGAACTCGATCTTGTCGGCCGGGAGCTCTTCCAGGCGGGTGACGAGCCCGAGCGGGACCGCCTTGGGCTGGCTGGAGCCGGCGCGGAAGACCAGCAGCGAGGTGGTCTGCTCGCCACTTCCGATGTGATGCGCCCCGTTCTCGTCGCCCATGTCATGGGCCGAGGAGCCGGCGGCGCCGAGCGCCTTGGCAATGCCGTTGGGATCGATGATCATGATCACCGCGCCATCGCCCAGAATGGTGTTGCCGGAGAACATGTCGATGTGACGCAGTTTCGTCGACATCGGCTTCACCACGATCTCTTCGGTGTGGAACACGCCGTCGACCACGATGCCGAAGGTCTGGCTGCCGACCTGGGTCACCACGATAAAACCGTTCTCGGGATCGCTGGCCGCGCCGTCGTCGATCTTGAGCAGCTTCTTGAGGTGGATCAGCGGCAGCAGCTTGTTACGCAGGCGCAGGACAGCGGTGTCCTTGATACGCTCGATGCGGTGCTCGCTATTGGCGCGCGCGCGGACGAGCTCGACCACCGAGAGCTGCGGGATGGCGAAGCGGTCGCCGGCGGCTTCGACGATCAGCGCGGAGACGATGGCCAAGGTCAGCGGGATCTTGATGGTGACGGAGGACCCCTCGCCAGCGACGCTCTTGATGTCGATGGTGCCGCCGATCTGGTCGATATTGGTGCGCACCACGTCCATGCCGACGCCGCGGCCGGAGACCGAGGTGATGGCGGCCGCGGTCGAGAAGCCGGGCGCGAAGATGAACTTGTGGATCTGGGCTTCGCTCATCTTCTCGAGCTCGGCCTCGGTGACGAGACCTGAAGAGATCGCCTTGGCCTTGATCCTCTCGGTGTTGAGGCCTCTTCCGTTGTCGGCGATGCAGATGATGATGTGGCCGCCCTCGTGATAGGCGGACAGGCGGATGGTGCCCTGCTCGCCCTTGCCGGACGCGAGCCGCTCGGCGGGGGTCTCCAGGCCATGATCGGCGGAGTTGCGCACCATGTGGGTGAGCGGGTCCTTGATCAGGTCGAGCACCTGGCGGTCGAGCTCGGTGTCGGCGCCGTGCATCTCCAGCTCGATCTGCTTGCCGAGTTCGCTCGACAGGTCGCGGACGATGCGGGGCAGCTTCTGCCAGGCATTGCCGATCGGCTGCATGCGCGTCTTCATGACGCCTTCCTGCAGCTCGGCGGTGACGTTGGACAGGCGCTGCAACGGCACCTTGAACTCGGTGTCCTCGTTGCGGCGGGAGATCTCCAGCAGCTGGTTGCGGGTCAGGACCAGCTCGGAGACCATGGTCATCAGATGCTCCAGCGTATCCACGTTGACGCGGATCGACTGGTTGGCGATGCGGTCGCCTTCGGCGGCGCCCTCGTCGGCCATCGACTTCTTCGGCGCGACCTTTTCCTTGGCGGGCTTCGCAGCTTCCTTCGCAGATTCCTTGGCGGCGGGCGCCGGAGCTTCAGCAGCCGGCGCGGGCTCGGCCTTGACGGCGGGGGCCGGCGCTTCGATCGCGGTCTCGCGGAAGGCGCGCTCGAGCTCGTCGAGCGAGACTTCGCCCGGACGTAAGGGGCGCTCCAGGGTCTGGTCGATCAGCGTGCCCTCGGTCATTTCTTTTTCTTTCGACGGTGCAACCTTTGCTTCGACGGGAGTGGGAGCTTCCGGCACGAGCGGCGGTGCATCAGCAACAGCACCTGCGGCCATAGCCGCCATGCCCTGCTCGACCATCGCTTCCAGCTTGTCGATGAGATCGCGGTCGTTGCCTTCGGGCTCGGCTTCGGTCGCCTCGAGGCCGGCGAGGATCTCCTTGATGCGGTCGATCGAGGACAGGATCACCGTCACCGCGCCGGCCGTCACCGGCATGCCGTCGCGGAATTTGCTCATCAGGGTCTCGCCGGCATGCGCCAGCGCTTCGAGCCGCGGCAGACCGAGGAAGCCGCACGTGCCCTTGATGGTGTGGACCAGGCGGAAGATGTTATCCAGGATCTTGGCGTTGTTCGGCTCCTGCTCGAACTTCACCAACTGATTGTCGACGGTGTCCAGGCTCTCGCTGGTCTCCGTCAAAAACTCCCGCAACAGATCATCCATGAGCTACGCCTTACTGAGCCGGACTTCGACGCCTGGGCCGCACCTGGAGTTCGGCGGAGGTCCGCGCCTGGATCGTTAGACAACCCCTTTCACGGTCCCGTTAATTTCAGCCTCCGTGCTAATACGGATATTGAAGACAAGTTTGCGCTTCGAGGCCTGCGATAGCGTCTTGCGACAAAAGCGGCGCCGCATCTCACGCGACAGACGCAATAGGTAAACGCTCCGATAACAACACGGCGACATGCGCGAAAAATCCCGTCGGCGAAGGACGATATGCACGGGCCGCGCGAATTGAATCAAATCACGCGCAATCAGAATCGCTCACGCGGCCGCCCGCTGCTTGCCTGCTCAATCTGCAACAGCTGCGCTTGCGGTAAACGGACGCTTATTTCGCGGCCGCCGCGATTGCTACCGCGCTAACCCAATTGCGGAGACAGCACGATGCTCCGCGAGACAATCCTTGATGGCCGCGAATATCGCATCCGGTGTAAACGGCTTGCGAAGGCAACGCGCAGCTCCAGCGCCATCCGGAGGAAGTCGGGTGCGGGCGCGTTCAAATTTGCGAAGGCGTAGCCGGACATCGCGATCAGCGGAATAGCCGGCGCGTGCTCGTGGAAGATCCGGATCGACTCGAACCCGCGCATATGCGGCATGAAGATGTCGATCATCATCAGATCGACCTGTTCGTTCTCGAGAGCGCGGAGGCCGGCTTCTCCTCCGTCGGCAATCGTCACCCGGAAATGATTCCGCTGCAGATAGATCTCGATGGCCATGCACACCATCGGGTCGTCGTCGACAACGAGAATATGGTGCAGACCTGCCGTGCCCGTTTGAGTTTCCCGTTTCGGCGATTCAAACATCGAACCGTGGACCACGCCGCTCTCCTCTGGCTGGGGTCGAAACATTTGATGGCCGCAAGCGTCAACGGTCCTGTCGGGAAATCACGGGCAGGTGCGACAGTCGCGGCGTCGCGAAGTCGCGCAGACCAGTCCCGGATGGCGAGAATGCGCGCTTGAGGGGAAGCCGCAGGTGCCGGTCGGGGTCCGATGACGGCGCAGATGCGATGCTAGCGGCTCATGACAGCCCTCTTGCCGCTTTTTCCTGCCGCCCGGCGCAAGAAGGACGCCCCTAATTGACGCGCGGATCAGCGTGCGTTTCTCAATTTCCGCCGCAAATGCCGCAGCCTGTCTGCCCCCCAACGGGTATATGGACGGCACCACAACCTTTACAATATGTTTTGGTCGCCGTGCAACTGGATGACGCACAGGGCGCGGCGCCCGATCGTCCTAATGAACGCGCCGGATAGACCTGCATGACCGCGAGCGGCCACCCGTCCAACCAGTTGCTGCAAATGCTCGGCGTCGCCGATTTCGATCTGCTGCGCCCCCATCTCGCGACAGTCGAAATGGTCAGGGAATCTGTCTTGGCCGAGGCAGGCGCCGCGCTGCGACATGTCTACTTCCCGCACGGCGGATCCGTTTCGATCACGGTGGGTCTCTCCGAGGGACAGATGATCGAGGTCGCGATGCTGGGCCGCGACAGCGCCGTCGGCGCCGGCGCCGCCCTTGCCGACGGCATCGCACCGACGGATGCCGCCGTGCTCTTCCCCGGCACTGCGTCTGTGCTCGAAATCGCGGCCTTCCGGGCGGTGGCGGCCGCAAGCGCGCAGTTTCGCGGCCTGATGATCCGCCACGAGCAGGCGCTGCTCGCGCATGCGCAGCAATCGGTGCTGTGCAATACGGTGCACCCGGTCGAAGCGCGACTGGCGCGTTGGCTCCTGCGTGCCCGCGACCTGTCCGATAGCAAGTTCCTTCCGCTGACACAGGAGACGCTGGCGCAGATGATGGGCGTACGGCGCAACGCGATTTCCCTCGTCGCAAATGCGCTCCAGCGCGCCGGCATCATTCACTACACCCGCGGCCAGATCGCGATCGTCGACGAGCACGCATTGGAGACGAGGTCCTGCGACTGCTATGCGGCGGTGAAGGGCTGCCACGCCCGCCTGCTGGGAGCCCCGCGGTGAAGATAGCCCGGCGCAACCGGCCTGCTGCATGCCGGTGTGCACACAATGCAGCGGGGGCGCCATCGCAACCGGACATCTTGTCCCAATTGCCAATATATCCCGACGAGAACATGATCAAACTTATCCGGCAGCGAGCAGCCCGTTCGCTTCGAGTTCGGGGGCTGACGAGACGGAGGCAGTCTTGGAAACGATGGTGCGCCCATCCAACGGTTTCCTGTCCGCACTGTCGGCGGAGGATTACGAATTGATCCGCCCGCATTTGCGCATGATCGATCTGCCGCACGAAGCGATCCTGGTGGAGACCGGCGAGACGCTCAAACGCGCCTACTTTCCCCACCGCGGCGTCATCTCGCTGGTGGTGAAACTCGCCAAGGGCGAGCATGTGCAGGTCGCCATGGTCGGCCGCGACAGCCTGCTCGGAACGCTCTCGACCATGGGCGATGCCTGCGCGCTGAACACGGCAATCGTGCTGGTCCCCGGTGCCGCCTCCGTGATGGACCTCGACCGGCTGCGCGACGCGGCCGACCAGAGCAGCACCTTGCGGACGCTGCTCACCCGTCACGGGCTGGCCGTCTACGCACAGGTCCAGCAGACCGCGGGCTGCAACGCCGCCCATCCGGTTGAGTCGCGGCTGTCGCGTTGCCTGCTGCACACCCATGACCTGTCGGGCGACTACCGGCTGCTGCTGACCCAGGAGGCGATGGCGCAGATGATCGGGGCGCGCCGCAACAGCGTGTCGCTGGTCGCCAATACGTTGCAACACGCCAATTTCATCCACTACAGCCGCGGGCACATCCAGATCCTCAACCTAGACGGCCTGCGCCAGACGGCGTGCGAATGCTACGCCACCGTGAAGGCGCAGTACGACCGGCTGCTCGGCCCGCGCTGACCGGCGCCTTGGTAAACCGGCGGCTAACGCCGGCCTGCAAACACGGATCGTCCTGCTACCGGAACTGAAATTCGGATGCCCTAGACACGGGGCATGCCTCGCGCCGTACAGGCCCGCGGCAGACGAACCGTGACCAGGACAGGCCAAAGCCATGTTTGAAGTGACCGCCGCGCCGACGCCAAAAGCGCTCGATGCCGCGCCCGCGCGCGAGCCGGGTGCCTACGAAGCGCTGGTGCGGGAGATCGGCGAGGACGGAGCCTGTGAAGTCCGTGACGTGTTCTGGAGCGAGACCTGCGCGCGCCTGCAGCTGTTCCGCACGCTCTCGCTCGCGCGGCACCTCGCCAGGATCACCCGCGAAGCGCATTCGCTGAAGAGCGCGGCCGGAACGTTCGGCTATGTCAGGCTTGCGGCGCTGGCGCTGCGGCTGGAGCAGACCGCGGAGACGCTTGGCGAGGCCGAATTCCACGGTCTCCTCGACCTGATGGATGCCGCCTACACCGCCGCGCGCGCACAGGAGCCGCAGGGCTAGAACCTTTTTCGTTTCGATGGAATCGGAGCGGGGCTTGCGCAAACCGTATCCACTTCGCTCGAAAACACTCTGACCAAAACCGCGCCAAGCCCGCCGTACTTCTACGGTTTGGGATTTTCACAGATGGCTAATCATAGGTGGCGATAGTCGCCGGAAACCAGGAGGGTTTCCATGTTCACCTATGAGACTGCGGATCAGAAAGAGGTCCGTCGCTTCCGCATCGCACAGTTCAACGGCAGGACGGCGACGGTGAAGGCTGGCGAGGCGACGGTGACTGGTTTCGTTCGCTCGGTGCTGGAGCAGGAATCAAGCATGCCGCCGCGCTGGACCATCACGATCATTCCGAGCGCGCCGAAGGAAGAGCCCAAGTCGCTGCGACCGCCGTCGCGGGTACGCCCTTTCGCCGAGGATTATCTCTGAGCCCATCGGGGCCCCAAGCCATTCTCAGGCTTGATCGCCCGCGCGGCGGCGCAGGACAGAACCTCAATCGATCGAATGCAGCAGCGCCGCACGGACGAGGTCCGCGGTGTTGCGCGCGCCGAGCTTGCGCATCGCCTCGGCGCGATGGCTCTCGAACGTGCGCGGGCTGATCTGCATCCGCAGCGCGCCCTGCTTGTTCGAGTAGCCCTCGCTGATCAGCCTCAGCACCTCGCGTTCGCGCTTGGTCAGCCGCTTCTGGCCCGACAGGCCCAGCAACTCGGTGCTCGGCACACGCTGCGCTTGCTGTGCGCGGGCGGCGTTCAATTCGGCGCCCTCGGTCCTGGACTGGATCGGCAGGGCATCCCTATGAGGGCCGGCAAGCTGCTTGACCACGCCGCAAACGCGTTCGGTCTGCGCCAGCGCATTCTCTACCACGCGCTGCAAATAGGCCCGATCGGCCGTAACCGGCGCGAGCTGGTCGCTGTGGTGCTTGATCTCGCCCATGTAGAGCAGGAGCGCGGTCAGGGGGCCGTTGAGCTCGCGGGCGATGGCGCTGGCCATCTCGTCGGCGGCCTTGGCGCGGACCGCGTTCAGGCGGGCGAAATCGAGCTCTTCGGTCGGAGCAGAGCTGCTTTCGAACCATTCCGACGGCCGCGAATCGGTGGCCGTATCGTTCTGTGACCCCATGTGACTCGTTTAGCGGAACCGAGGCCGGTCTGTGGTTAACTTTTTGCTCCGTAAGACTACGGTAATTTTGGCAGTTTTGTGCCGAAATGCCGGCGCAGGCACAATTTATGCTTGAGTAACCACGTAATCGACCACGCATAGGTTGAGGTTTTCGCCCAAAACTTGAGCAGGCGACGAAATGCCTCCTTAACCAACGCTCCCCAGCGGGCGCCCGCGCCTCCCGGTTTTTACGGATAAATTAACAATGACTTGCTTCTCTTAGTCACGATTGAGAGCGCGCAAATGCCTCCACGCATGAGGCCGGTAGGCCTGCGGGAAACGCTGCGGAAGATTGCGTGCCATGAACGAGATCGATCGGCTGTCCGAGTTCTTGCAGAGGCTGACGCCGCTCTCGCGCAGCTGTCTGCTCAGCGAGCTCGAGCGGCTCGAACTGTGCGGCATCGACATGCCGGGCTCGTCCGACATCCAGGCGAAGTTGCGCGCCGAGTTCCGCAAGGACGGATCGACCCAGGCACGCGCCACCAGTCCCTCGCGCTATTTCTTCGCGCCGCTCGAACTGCTCCTGATCGACGGCGCACCCGAGCATGCTAATGCGGGGCGGATTTCACGCAACACGCTCACGCCCATCTGGGAGTGGATCTGCCGCGACCTGCTGCCGACCATGGCGCGCGACTACATCAAGGCGATCAACGACCAGGTCACCGCCAACAACCCGAAGGAAGTGCTGAAAACCGCGTCGACCTTCCAGACCAAGGTCCTCAAGGTCCTCGAGAACACCCTCGCATCGGCGGAGAGCACCGAGTTCGCACGCGCCAAGCTCACGCAATACACGGCCTCGCGCACCGCCTTCGACGACGTGAGGAAAATGCAGCAGGTGCTGCGCGCCGGCGACGCGCTGCCGAAGTTCAACGAAAAGCTGCCCGAGAAGATCGCGAAATTCGACGACGGCCAGGTTGCCCAGATCACCGCGCAACTCGATGCCTTCAGGAAGTCCCACCCGGACGCGCTGCCCTTTGCGCTGGCGCTGGTGGCGAGGCGGCTGAAGACGTCCTGGGAGCTGGTGCGCCTTGCCACCAGGATCGCCGCGAGCAAGAGCGTGGCCGACGTCGCCGCCACGCCCTATGCCTGCGTCGTTCCCATGGTGCTCGACCGGCTCGACGACAAGCGGCTCGCCCTGCGGGTCGCGCTCAAGCACAACCGCGTGCTGGTCGCCCGCGACCTGCTCGCCGACATCTACGACACCGAATATGCGCTCAAGGTCCGCATCGACGGCATCGAGGGTTGCGAATGGGGCGCCCGGCTCCAGCAATTGATGGATGCGATCGCGGCGCTGGTGTCCGCCGAGGTGAGCCGTTTCCCCTCCAATGTCGGCCACATTCTCGGCTCGCGCCGGCTGCGCAGCCACGACACGCTCGGCGGCAAGCTGTCCTATCTGGCCTGGAAGGGACGCGACGCCGTGCAGGACGGCGCGGCGGCGTTTCGCAAATTGATCGGGCAAACCTGATATTGCGGCGCGGCTACTCCGCCCGCGGCAGGCACAGGAAGCGATCGGTAAATCGTCCTGACAGAACGAATCTGAACCACCAATACATCAATCGCCGCGTCGTCATTGCTGTAATCCTCGACAGCCCACCACCGGCTGCGCACAGCAATAGCGCAGGTGCAGCAAGACACATGTGATGTGCTTCACATTTGCGCCGCGGCAGCCGGCCACGTTGTCGCAGAACTGTCACGCGTAAACCATGGAACATGCGCGCATCGCGTGAAAATGAACTCCCCCATCGCTGCCATCGCGTCGATCCTGCGATGCACCGCAAGAGCGACGGGAAGGAGGTTGCGATGAGATCGAACCGGCGGACATCGACGATGGCGGCATTGTACGCGCGCGCCAGCGCCGCGCGAAACGCGAGCGGCTCGTAGCGCGTTGAATGAGCTGAATGCGCAGCTCGACAAGCACGGATTCTACAAGGCGTTTCCCGTCCTGAGTCGCGGTCGCGAGCTGGTACTGCATGACCCAGCACGCCACGGCCACAGGCAATTGAGGCGTCCATTATTCAATTGGGCGAAGTGCGCGCGACCTCGTCCGATTACAGGACAGCGCGCGTGTCCGCAGCCAAGCCGCGTCTTGCAAAAATTGCGCGGGATTGCCGCACGCCCGCGCGCGACGCGCGGGCAGACGTAAAAACTTCTGGAAGAATATCCAGACAATTTTAGACGTGATGCGGGCTTTAACGTTACCCAGATAATTCAACAATCGACTGAAGCTCTCCATATTTGAAACTGCTCCCATCGCTAACACCTGTCGCGGAACGGGAGTGGTTTGCGATGAACGATGAACTTGTTGAGCTCGCCGGACGGAGGCCCAAAACCTTCGGACGGCGAAAGGTAACGCCGCGCGCATGCGTCGCCGACGGCAAGCGCCATCTGCGCGCATTCCTCGCCGAGGTGCTGGAGGATCTTGGTTTCGTCACCAGCGAATGCGCCAGCGCGGACGAACTGCAGACCGTGCTGACCCGCGAGTTGCCGGACCTGATCCTGCTCGGCATCGCCGCCGACGGCATCGAGCCCGGCACGTTTCTGGAGACGCTGGTGCGCGAGGCCTTCGACGGCAAGGTTCTCGCCGTCGGCGCCCGCGAGTCCATCATCGTCAGGGCCGTGCAGCAGGTCGGCGAGGAGTATGGCCTCGCGATGCTGCCGCCACTGACCACGCCCTTTGCCGCCGAGACGCTGCGCGAGCGCGTCGCGATGCTGCTGCCGGACGAGCCGGCGCCGAGCCCGGCCGTGTATGTCGGCGAGGCCCTTCACGCCGGCTGGCTCGAGCTCTGGTACCAGCCCAAGATCGACGCGCGCACCTTGGTCCGCAGCGGCGCCGAGGCGCTGGTGCGGATGCGGCATCCGACCTGGGGCGTGGTGCCACCCGCCTACTTCATCCCCGAAGAGCACGATCCGCATTTGCGCGAGCTCTCGGAGTTCGTGATCGAGCGCGCCTTGCAGGACTGGCACTATCTCCTGGAGCAGCAGAGCCCGGTCGATCTCTCGATCAACCTGCCGACGTCATATCTGAAGGAGCCGCTGGCGGTGCGTGATCTCTGCCGCCGCATGCCGACGCATCCGGCCTTCGGCGGGCTGACGATCGAGATCGACAGCGAGGAGGCGATCCGCGATCTCGCATTCCTGGTCGAGGTCGCCCGCGAGGTGCGCCTGCACAATATCGGCCTGTCGATCGACAATCTCGGCGCCAACTGGCCGTCACTGATGGATCTGGACAAGATTCCCTTCATCAAGCTGAAGGCCGACCGGCACTTCGTCACCGGCAGCGGCAGCGATCGGCTGAAGCGCACGGTGTGCCGTCACATCGTCGAGCTCGCGCACGCCTACGGCGCGCGCACCGTGGCCGAAGGCGTCGAGAGCCGCGCCGACCTCGTCGCCGCCAACGAGCTCGGCTTCGACCTCGTGCAGGGTTTTCTGTTCGGCAAGCCGATGCCGCTGAAGAAGTTTGCAAGGAGCGCGCTGACGCGGACGGTGATGGGGCAGGCGTGAGGCACAGGCCTCACGCCCACCGCCGCGCGAAGAAGAAGACGCACACAACCACGAGCGCGCTCGCTGCGATCACCCCCATGAAGGACAGAGCCCTCCTAGCGACAGACCCAGGCGCCATTGACCAGCACGCGGGCGCACGTTGGTGCCGCGACAGCGGCGCCTACGGCCGCTCCACCGACTACGGCGCGGCGCGTCGTTCGCCGCGCGACGCCGGCGACACTCACTGGGGTCGCTGGTCGCCCTACGCGGGCCTGTGCGCTCTGAACCGAGAATGAAAGACCATCCTCCTCCGACCACTGCACAGAGCCCATGGCTGCGCAGGCAATAACGGCGCCGGCTAACCAAAATTTGGTTCCGTGTCGCATGACGTGCTCCTTCCCTTGCTCAACGTTTCTGCGGATTTCGGTCCGTCGCGTGAGGATGCCGATCACCGTCCCATCAGCGAAACGAGCAGACCAGCCAGACGGATGCTGTCACTGTGATCGCGAAATAGGGCACGCGATGCACCGAGGAGATAACTCTCCCGTCCAGTGCGACACTGCATGCAAGAATAGACGTTGATCTAGATCAACGTTGGCGGTCGCATGACTACCGCGCCAGGTGATGGTCACGCCAATGACCAGATGGAAGCGCGTTCGATCAAGGTCATCAACTTCAGACCCTGGTCGGGAACTGCGATCACCGCCTCAGGCATATCGCCGCGCGAAGAAGACGCAGACGACCACGAGTGCGGTCGCGGCGATCATGCTCCATGCGACCGGCTCGTGCAGCAGGAAGCCGGCGAGCGCGAGGCCGAAGAACGGCTGGAGCTGCTGCAACTGCCCGACCCGGGCAATGCCGCCGACCGCAAGGCCCCGGTACCAGAAGATGAAGCCGACGAACATGCTGAAGACGGAGACGTAGGCGAGCCCGATCCAGGCGGGCACGCCGACGCCGCTCCACGTCGACGGCCATGTCAGGATCGCAACCGGCACCATCAGCGGCAGCGCAAGCAGCAGCGCCCAGGAGATCACCTGCCAGCCGCCGAGGCGGCGCGACAGCGCGGCGCCTTCGGCATAGCCGAGCCCGCACAGCACGATGGCCGCGACCATCAGGAGATCGCCGGTGAGCGAGGCCGAGCCGTCGTTCGACAGGGCAAAGCCCGCGACCGTGGCGCTGCCCAGCACAGCGAACAGCCAGAACAGCGGCTGCGGCCGCTCGCCACCGCGCAGCACCGCGAAGATCGCCGTCGACAGCGGCAAGAGCCCGATGAAGACGATCGAATGCGCGGAGGTGATGTGCTGGAGTGCGAGCGCTGTCAGCAGGGGGAAGCCGACCACGACGCCGATGGAGACGATGGCGAGCGAGACGAGATCCTTCCGCCGCGGCCGCGCCTGGCGGAGCAGGCCGAGCACGGCCACACCGATCAGTGCCGCGATGACCGCGCGGGCGGACGTCAGGAACAGCGCGGAGAAACCACCGACCGCCACGCGCGTCGCCGGCAACGAGCCGCTGAAGATGATGACGCCGAGAAGCCCGTTGCCCCAGCCACTGCCTGCAGATTGCATGTCCGTCTCGCTTTTTGGGTCACGATCATCGGCCGTCGCCGGTGGCGAGACCAGCGACAATCCAGTACAATCCGGCAAAACTGTATGGATATGGAAGGTAATACACCTTGGGCGGCGAGGCACAAACGAAGGGACGGGGCGGGACGCGGACCAGCGACGTGATGGGCGCGATCCGCGCCAAGGTCGCGGCCCGCGCACTCGGTGCCGGCGACCGCCTGCCGTCGATCCGCAGCCTTGCCGCGACAATGGGTGTTTCGCCGTCCACCGTCGTCGAAGCCTATGATCGGCTGGCCGCCGACGGCCTGATCCGCGCCCGTCGCGGCTCGGGCTTCTATGTCTCATCGGCTGTCACCCCGCCGCTGGCGCTGACCGAAGTCGAGCCCCGCCGCGACCGGGAAGTTGATCCGTTCTGGGTTTCCCGACAATCGCTCGACACGGACGATGCCGTACCAAAACCCGGCTGCGGCTGGCTGCCGCCGGAGTGGATGCCGGAGGCGGCGTTGCGCCGCGCCACGCGCGCGCTTGCCCGCACCGACGCGAGCGTGCTGACCAATTACGGCAGCACCAGCGGCTCCCCTGCCCTGCGCCGGCTGCTGCTCGCGCGCCTCGCCGAAGACGCGATCGAGGCATCGATCAACCAGTTGATGTTGACCGGGTCAGGCACGCAGGCAACCGACCTGATCTGCCGCTTCCTGCTCCGTCCCGGCGACACCGTGCTGGTCGACGATCCCTGCTACTTCAATTTTCGCGCCCTGCTGCGAGCGCATCAGGCGAAGATCGTCAGCGTGCCCTTTACGCTGTCGGGCCCCGATATCGCGCGCTTCGAGCAGATCCTCGCGGCTGAGCGGCCGCGGCTCTACATCACCAATTCAGCGCTGCACAATCCGACCGGCGCGACGATCTCGCTCCAGACCGCGCACCGGCTGTTGACCGCAGCCACGGCGCACGACCTCACCATCATCGAGGACGACATCTTCGGCGACTTCGAACCGGAGCGCTCGCCGCGCCTTGCCGCGCTCGACGGATTGAACCGCGTGATCCGCATCGGCAGCTTCTCCAAGACGCTGTCGGCCTCGGTGCGCTGCGGCTACATCGCAGGGCGAGCCGACTGGATCGAGCACCTCGTCGACCTCCAGGTCGCGACCAGTTTTGGCGGCCCGAGCCCGGTGGCGACCGAGATCATCGCCAAAGTCCTGGCCGGCGGCAGCTATCGCAAGCACATGGACGAGCTCCGGCAGAAGCTCACGCGCACGCGCCGCGACGTCGCGCGAAAACTTCAGGCGCTGGGCATCGAGCCCTGGCTGATGCCTCGCGGCGGCTTCTTCCTCTGGTGCCGCCTCGCCGGCGGACAGGATGCCACCGCCGTCGCGCGCGCCGCGCTCGAAGAGGATGTGGTGCTCGCACCGGGCAACGTCTTCAGCGTGTCGCAGACGGCATCGGACTTCCTGCGCTTCAACGTGGCGCATATGAGCGATCCGCGGATGTGGGACGTGCTGCGGCGGGGGCTGAAAGCCAAATGATCAGCGCCTAGTACAACGGCTCCTCATAGACCGGCTCGCCGTCGAGCAGCAGCCGCTTGATGGCGGCGCGGCCTGAGGGGAGTACGGCGGCGACGACCCGGAGTTTCTGCTGATTGCGGGCCTGCTCGAGCTTCTTGCCCTCGCCTTCGGGCAGGAAATAGCTTTCGAGACCGTATTTGATCGCCAGTTTCTCGCAGAAGACGCGCGGCCCCGAGCCGCAGGTTCCGCCGTAATAGGAGACGCGGCCGCGGATCAGCACTTCGGGAACCGTGACCGTGACGGGCTCGGCATGCACCGAGACGGCCTCGTAGAGACCATTGGCATTCGGCGCGAGCTTGACGAACACGACGGGCTTGCGCTCGGCCGCCGGCTGTCCGGCGAGCGTGCCCGCCGGCAGTTGCGAGATATCGTAGCGAAGCACGACATAGTCGCCGCGCAGGAGATCGCGGGGATCGACCGGCTGCGTCTGCAACGTCACCTCACGGCCTTCGCGCAGGATCTGCATGCGATCGGCGACCATCAGCACCAGCAGCGCGCATTGAAGCAGGACGGCGACACCGAACAGCACGGCTTTCGGGATGTGCTGCCAGAGTTTTGTCACGGACGCGGTCAATTCCATCATCGCTGAGCCCTCGGCAGCGCGCGATTGAGCGCGGTGGCAAATACGACGGCAATCACACCGGCCGCGGCAAGGAAAGCCGAGCGGCGCAGCAGCGAGCCCTTTACCGCCCAGGTGATGCCCGCGATGACGCCGGCGATCCCGAGCCAGCCGGCAACGATCCGCGGACGCACATCATCGAGCACACCGGAGACGACGAGGCACAGCATGGCGCAGAGCAGCGCGGCATAGGCGAACCAGGGCTCGCCGGCCGTGGATGCCGGCCAGATCGGCGCCGCGAGCAGGACCAGCCCGATCGAACATGCCGCAAGGATTTCACCTGCACGCCTGGTGATCCCGGCGGACGCAAGCGCGAGGATCACGCCCGCGGCCCCGCACAGGATCGCCCAAAGCGGCTGGGCCGGCACCGTGCTATTCCGGAAGCGAATGATGTCATCGACCGTTGTCACCTCCAGGCAAGCGACGGCGGCCAGCGAAAACGCTCCGTAGATCGACAGGACAGTTCCGAGGCGTAGCGCCCTCGGCGACGGCGCAGCGGCGATCGCGAGCCCGGCGCCGAACAGCAACGCGGCGCCGTTCGCGAGCACGAACGACGGCTGGGCACCGTCGAGCTCGAAGCGGAGCGATGTCGCGATCCACCACGGAAGCAGCGCGACCGCGACGAGATGGGCCGCCACGCGGGAATTCCATGCAAGCGCGAGCGCGGCGGCGATCAGCCAGACCGCCACGAACGGAAGATGCAGGACATCAGGCGCATCATAGTTGCGCATGCAGGTCCAGAGGCAGGCCGCGACGAGGGCGACCGCAAGCGCGCCGCGCGATCCGGTCAGCAGTGCGGCCGCAAATGCTCCGATCGACCACAGCAGCATGCCGTCGGCGAAGTCTTCGCCGAGATGATACATCTGGCCGACCAGCGCGATGCCCGCGCCGAAGATGATCGCCCCGATGCTCGCGCAGAGATCGGCGAGAACAGTGCGGCCCGTCGCGGCGAACCACGCTCCGAGGCCGCCGGCGACGACCATGCCGGCGATCAGGATCGCGAACCGCAGCAGCCGCGCGATCTCCGTCCAGTGCGCCGCGACGAAGGCGAGGAAGGCGGCTGCGATCAAGAGGCCGCCGACGATGGCAACGACGACGGCGATGTTGATGCCGGGCGAGAGCGGCGGCAGCGCGCTGCGGATGGAGGTGGCCGCCGCCGGCGCGATCACGCCGTCGGCTTCCCATTGCGCAAGATCAGCCTCGAGGCGCTGCCGGTAGGTTTTGTCGAACATCGTCGTGAAACACCTCGCTCCCTGCCGGTTGGCGGGATGCTGTTGGTCGGGCCGTGACGGTAGCAGGTTCAACCTGTCACCGCTCTGGTCGCGGGGGCACCGGGCGCGTGCCCCCGCACGACAGCGGCTTCGCGTTCACGGTCGAACCGAGTAAGTCACCGGCCGTCATGATGATGACCCGCCATGCAGAAACTGACGAACTCGAGGCAGGACGAGATCGACCGCACTCAGTTCGGCTTCATGGGTCAAGCCGTCCAGGATCACGAGCTGTACTTTGGTCGACTGCAATGCAGTCCCGATGGTCTGCGCGCTCGCGAGCGCGGCCGGGTTTTGCCGGCCAACGATCCAAAGTGTCGGGCAAAGAAGACGCCCTGGATCGATATCTTCCCAATCCAGCATCGCCGCGAGCCAAGCCACCTCAGGGCCGGCGCGCCGAACAAAGGGCTCGTCATCGCTGGCCCTCCCCGATACCGATCGAAGGGACCGGATCGCCGGAGGAAAACGGACAACCTCTCGAAGGGTGAGAGCCTCTTGTGCGGGAAGGCGCCCCTTCGGCACCTGCGCGAGGTTATAAGGTCGCCTTCAACAGGACGCAAACTGGTCGGGACGGCGGGCCGTGACGACTTTGAACCTTCCGTCCCCACGTATCGGCGGTCTAACGCAAAGGGATTCGCATGCCTCCAACTCACGCACTGACGTCCATCCTTCCCTGCAACGACCTCGCCGCCTCGGAGAAATTCTACGCCCGGCTCGGTTTTACGCGCGCGGACGGCGACAAGCCGGAGGACGGTGAGGACAGCTATCGCATCCTCTCCGATGGAAAGGGCGGCCATCTCCATCTCACCGATGCCGTCGAAGGCTGGCTGATCAGAGGCCGCAACCCGTTCGGCCTCTATCTCTACACCGAGGCCGTCGACGAACTCGCGCGAGAGTTTTCGGGCGAGTTGGCCAACGGACGGGGGCCGGAGGACACGCCGTGGGGAATGTACGAGTTTGCGCTGTCGGACCCGGACGAGACCCTGGTCAGGATCGGCTGGCCGTCACAGCTCCGTCAGAACAAGCAAGCTTGAGCGGCGGAGAGGAAGGCCTGGGACGTGGACTCATTAGCGCCGAGCCATAGCCTGATTGAAGCGAGTTGGACGAAGGCGAGATAGTTGGCGGCAAGCGTGTCATAACGCGTCGCCACACGACGGCATTACTTGATCCTGTTGAAGAAGCGCTCCGTGCTGATGCACGCGGACAATCGACGTGTCGCAGACGCTCTTCTTACGTGGAGTAGCAAGCACCCAGCGTGTCGATGATGCGGCCCCAGAGACCAGCCCGCCGCCAACGGATGATTCTCCTCTTCTGCGCCCGGATTTATTCCGACTTCGTCGTTGCCCTCTTCATAGTGCTGTCGCGAAGCGATCGGTGGCGCGCACCAGTTGATCGAGGATACCTGGCTCCGACCAAGCATGACCTGCACCCTCGACCAGATGGAATGCGGCTTCAGGCCACGCCCTATGCAGCGCGTACGCATATCGGGCTGGACAGGGCATGTCGTAGCGGCCGTGAACAATGGCTCCCGGGATACCGCGGATGCGGTGAGCGTTGCGCAGAAGTTGCCCATCCTCCAGCCAGCAATCGTGAACGAAATAGTGGTTCTCCAATCGCGCAAACGCGAGCGCAAATTGGTCGTCGCCAAACGATGTCGAGAATGCTGGATTAGGCAGCAGCGTGATCGTTTCGCCCTCCCAAATAGCCCAAGCCTTGGCTGCCTCGAGCTGGATGGCTCGATCGTCGCCCGTCAGCCGGCTGCGATACGCCGCAATCATGTCGCCTCGCTCGCTCAGGGGTATCGGTGCCTGGAACTTTTCCCACTTCTCCGGAAAGATCTCTGAAACGCCGAACTGATAGTACCATTGCAGCTCCGCCTTGGTGACGGTGTAGACGCCACGGAGAACAAGCTCGCTGACGCGGTCGGGATGCGTTTCTGCATAAGCTAACGCGAGAGTCGATCCCCACGAGCCACCGAACACGAGCCATTTGTCGACGCCTGCAAGTGCACGCAAGCGCTCGATGTCCGATACCAAATGCCAAGTCGTATTCGCTTCGAGCCCCGCATACGGAGTTGATTGCCCACATCCTCGCTGATCGAAGAGCATGACATCATATCGATTGGGATCAAACAGACGCCTATGTTCAGGGGACAAACCTCCGCCCGGTCCGCCGTGCAGGAAGACCGCCGGCTTCGCGCCCGGCGTCCCCACCCGTTCGTAATAAACCCGGTGACCTTCTCCAACGTCGAGGGTGCCAGCGCTATAGGGCTCGATGGGTGGGTACATGGACCTCAACTGACTCATACGGCCTCCGTTTGGCACCACGAGGTTCGATTAGCACGCCGCGATCATGGTGGTTTCGGTTATAGGAGCAAAGCCGACGAAGCCACCAGTCACATGTCGCACCGGGTTTATAGGTACACGGCCTAGTTCGCCTTGATGCCGGCCTCGCTGATGAGCTTGCCCCATTTCGTGCTCTCGCTCTGAATGAAGCGGCCGAACTGCTCCGGCGAGGTCGGCGCGGGCTCTGCGCCGAGGGTCCGGATTTTCTCGGCCACCACCGGGTCTTTCAGGGCTTTTGTGAAAGCCTCGTTCAGCCTGCTGATGACGTCCGCAGGCGTGCCTGAGGGAGCAACGAGCCCGAACCAGCCCACGGATTCGAAGCCCGCGATGCCACTCTCGGCAAGCGTCGGCACATCGGGCAAGGATGGAAGCCGGCGCGCCGACGAAACGCCGACGGCGTTGAGCTTGCCTTCGAGGATCAATTGCCTCGATGCGGGAATATCCAGCACCGCGAAGGGAACGTGTCCCGCAAGGACATCAACCGCTGCCGGCGCCGTCCCGCGATACGGAACGAGCTCCATGCTGATCCCCGCCTTCTGCGTGAACAGCGCGGCCGTCAGATGCATCGCTGTCGAATTGCCGCCATGCCCGATCGACAGCGCGCCCGGCTTCGCCTTGGCGAGCGCGATCGTCTCTGCGGCATTGTGCGCGGGCACGTCCGCGGACGCGACCAGCACAAAGGGAATTTCCGCCAGCAGGGTGATCGGCGCGAGATCCTTGGGGTCGAACGGCATCGACGAATTGAGGTGCGGGTTCACCGTCAGCGCGCCCGCCGGCGCGACGCCGAGCGTGTAGCCGTCGGGCCTGGCCTGGGCCACCGCGGCCATGCCGATATTGCCTCCTGCCCCGGCGCGGTTCTCGATCACCAGGCTCTGCTTGAGCTCCGCGGTGACCAGCGGCTCGAGCGCACGGATGACGGTGTCGGCGCTGCCGCCGGGCGGGAAGGTCACGATGATCTTGATCAATTGCTCCGGATAGGCCGCGCGGCCGGCTTCCAGCGGCAACACGGCGAAAGTCGCGGCCGTCAGCGCGGCCAGAATGCGGCGCCTTGCAACGTGAAACAATTTCTCCTCCCCCATTACGTATTCTTATTTGTAGGCACGACCAGGCTGCCGTGCCGTCGGCAGGCAGCCTGCTATTCGATCACGCCGCAGCACCAGTGATGCGCGCAAGCAGGCCTTCTGGATTTTCCGGCGCGGCCTGCCCGCGCCAGGCGATGTGCTGGTCGGGTCGTGCCAACACGAGCTTCTCGGCATAGGCCCCATTCGCCTCATCCGACGCGATGTCGACCAGCGCAAGCGGCATGCCGCGCTGTTCTGCGGCAGAGAGCAGCCGCGCCACATCGATCGTCGGGTCGAGCCGGAGTAACGTGTAGCCCGCTCCGAAAGCATCGTAGAGCGATCGTCCGTCGCGCAAGAAGACATGCGGCGCGCGGGCGCCCGGCACGGTAGACGGCGTAAAGCTTCCCATCGCGTAGGCCGGCGGGGTTTCGCCGTCATAGGCGATGATCGGCGAGGCATCGTAGTAGTAGCCGAAGTTGAGGCCCGCGCAGCAATATTGCTGCACGTTGAGATCGTAGGCCGCCTTGGCAAGCGATGCGCGCGTCGCGTGGCCGCGCGGCGTGTCATCCTCGATCTCCGCGGACACGCCGCCGCGTTGCGCCATCATCTTCATCGCATGGTCCATGGCAAAGCGGGACACCTGATCGGTGATGGGCTGGCGCTCCGCCTCATAGGCATCGAGGATCGAAGCCGGCGCCCAGCCGTTCAGATGCGCCGCCAATTGCCAGCAGAGATCGACGGCATCAGCGATGCCCGCATTCATGCCGTAGCCCGCATAGGGCATCCACAGATGCGCGGCGTCGCCGCAGATGAAGACCCTGCGGTCGCGGAAGCGATCGGCCACCAACCGGCGCCCGACCCAGTCCTCCTTGCTGAGGATTTTGTACTCGAACCGCTCGTCGACGCCGAGGATGGCACGGATCGACCAGTCGCGATCGACCGAGTCGAACTCAGGCTCGTCGGGCCTCAGATGATTATGGATCAGCCAGCGGTCGTGGCCGTCGATTGCAACCGTCGTGCCGGAGCGGCGCGGGTTGAGCGAGAGCACCATCCAGGCCGGCTTGTGCGCGCCCATCAGTTCCTTCAGTTGCGGCGCCTCGATGAAGGTCGATTGCACCCGCTGGATCACCGGCGTGCCGGACAGGCTGGCGCCGATCGATTTGCGAACCAGCGAGCGGCTGCCGTCGCAGCCGACCACGAAGTCGGCTTCGATGCGGAGAGAATTTCCGCTGTCGAGGTTGCGACCTAGCGCGACCACACGATCGTCGTCCTGCTCGATATCGGTGATTTCCGTGCGCGCCAAAATGGTGATGCGCGGCTGAGCGGCGGCGTGGCTGAACAGGATCGGCTCGAGATAGACCTGGTTGATCCGGTGCGGCGGCTCGGGCGTCGGCCACCAGGTGTCGGGGCCGCCGGTGGCGCTGTAGCGGCGCGCGCGCGAGGGAATGTTGATACGGCAGAGCTCGATGCCGGTCGCCGTGGTCCGGTAGGAGCAGTCGTTCGGGAAGTCCGCGGGCAGGCCTGCGTCGCGGAGCTTTGCGGCGACGCCGAGCCTGCGAAAGATTTCCATCGAGCGCGCCGAGACGTGATTGCATTTGACGCTGGGCGGATCGCCGGCGTGGCGGATCTCCGCAACGACGACGTCGATCCCGCGCGAGGCCAGATCCATGGCCGCGGTCAGTCCCACGGGCCCGGCGCCCACGACCAGCACCTGTGTCCTCATGCTCGTTTCCATCCCCTTGCATCATCGCGGATTCGTTGCCCGCGCAGCATGCATTTTATTGCAGGCTATCTTATGCGATAAGTCGGAAAGAACTCATCAATTCATGAGCTTTTCCGATGAATGTCACCTTGCGACAATTGCGGGCCTTCACTGGCGTGTATCGCACGCGCAGCATCACGCGCGCCGCGCGCGAGCTGGGCATCACGCAATCGGCCGCGAGCCTCCTGATCCAGCAGCTCGAAGTGCAGCTCGGCGTCAAGCTGTTCGATCGCTCCACGCGGTCGGTGCAGCCGACGCTGGCCGCCGACGAGGCCTTTCACGCCGCCGAGCGCATGTTGAGCGATGCGCTGGGCCTGTCACGGCGCATGCATGACCTCGCGCAGGCCCGCGCCGGCCGCGTCGCGTTCGTCGCGTCGGCGGGCGCCGCTTCGGCACTGCTGCCGCAGGTTCTCGCGAAATTCCGCGCAGGCCATCCCGAGATCGACATCGACATGCGCGACGTCGCCGCCGACGACCTCGTCCCGCGCCTGATCGCAACCGATGCCGAGTTCGCGATCGGCAGCGTCGAGGGTGAGTTCGCGGAGATGACGATCGAGACGCTGACCCGCGGGCGGCTGAGCGCGATCGGCCGTCGCACCGCCGACTTCGCCGCGCGGCGCGCGCTGACATGGGACGAGCTGGCGCAGCTCCCGACCATCGCGATGCGGCGCGAGACGCGAATCCGCATGCAGATCGACCAGGCCCTTGGCGCGCAGGGCAAGCACCTTTCTCCAACCTATGAGGTCACGCTGATCAACACCGCGCTCGCCATGACCGCACAGGGCCTCGGCCTCGCCATCCTCCCCGCGACGATGCTGCCGGCCGATCAATTCCCGACGCTGATCGCAAGACCGCTGATACGCCCGGCGATCACCCGCCCGGTGTCGCTGCTGCAGCGTCAGGGACGCACGCTGTCGCCGGCAGCGCAGGCGTTTGTGGCGACGGCGCGGACGGTGCTGGCGGGGCCGTGATCAACGACGCAGGCCGCTGCTCGGGCTACTCCGCGAGATTATGCTGCTGCCAGCGCAGCAGATAGGCCTGCAATCGCCAGATCAACGCGGACAGCGCGACGCCGACCAGCATCAGCACGACGACGGCGACCATCATTCCCGATGCCTCCGCGCGCGCCTCGGATTCGATGATCAGGCGCCCGATTCCCCGCTCCGCACCGATGAACTCGCCGACGATCACGCCGATCAGGGCGAAGGAGATCGCTGGCGTCAGCGAGGCAAAGACCCAGGCCATGGTCGAGGGGATGACCACCGTGCGGGTGATCTGCCACTCGCTGGCGCCGAGCAGCCGCGCCGCGTTGACAAAGCCCTCGTCGATCGAGCGCGCCCCTTCGAACGTATTGAAGAACACGAGGAAGACGACCACGATCCACGACGTGACGATCTTCGAGGTATCGCCGATGCCGAAGGCCAGCACGATGATCGGCGCCAGCGCGATGCGGGGGATCGAATTCACCGCCGTGATGAACGGCTGGAAGATCGCGCTGAGCCGATCCGAGCGGCCGAGCACGAGGCCCGCGGCAAAGCCGCTGCTGACGCCGGTGACGAAACCGAAGAACGTGTTCTTCAGGGTGACGGCGGTTGCGATCCAGAGATTGTTCTCGGATCGCGCCATGCAGCGGGCGAATTCACCATTGAACCAGCCGTTGAACACGCCGAGCTTCGACTTGAGGCAGCTCAGGATCAGGAAGTGCTCGAAGATGTCGGACGGCTTGGACACGAAATAGGGGTCGAGCAGATCCGGCACCAGCCAGGGAAGGCGCCCGTGCAGATCGTACCCCCACTGCCAGATCGACAGGAAGCCGACGCAGATCAGCATCTGCCAGGCCAGGGTTCTGCCAGGGCGGCGCGCTCGTCTCATGGCTTGCGGCCCTTGATGAATTCCTCGCCGAGCGAGTGCCAGATCAGCTGAAACAGCTCGGCATAACGCGGCGTCTCCCGGATCTTCACCGCATTGCGCGGGCGGGCGAAATCCACCTCGAAACTCTCCTTGATCCGGCCCGGCCGCGCGGAAAACAGAATGATGCGGTCCGCAAGCGTCAGGGCCTCGCCGAGATCATGGGTCACGAACAGCACGGTCTGCTGCTCGCGTTCCCAGATGCGCAGCAGCACATCGTGCATGTCGATCTTGGTGTGGGTGTCGAGCGCACCGAACGGCTCGTCCATCAGCAGAACCTGCGGCTCGACGACCAGCGTTCGCATCAAGGCCGCGCGCTGGCGCATGCCGCCCGACAGCGCCGAGGGATAGGCATTGTCGAAATCCTGCAGGCCGGCTTGCGCCAGGCATGCACGGACACGATCCTTTCGCTCCGCCGCCGGGACACCCGCCAGTTCGAGGCCGTAACCGATGTTGTCGGCGACGGTGCGCCAGGGAAACAGGGTGTCGCGCTGGAACACATAGCCGACATTGGGCGTCGCCTGTCCGGGGACGACGGGCGTACCATCAATCAGGATCTGACCGCTGGTCGGCTTGACCAGCGTCGCGATCATGTTGAGGACGGTGCTCTTGCCCGAGCCGGATGGCCCCAGCAGGGCGACGAATTCGCCGCGCCGGACATTGAAGGAGACGTCGCGCACGGCCTCGATGGCCGTACCCGCCAGTTGGAAAGTCTTGCACAAACCGCGCGCGTCGATGCGCCGCGTCTCAGGCGGCGCATCGACGTGCGGCGTGTGTAAAGCCTGGATCGTCAAGCCGGATAGGCCTTGCGTGCCGCTTCGATGAAGCTGGTGTTGACGACGTCGGCCATCGCGAGCGGCTTGATGCCGGTCATTTCACGAAACCAGACCTTCTGACCGCGCGCGAAGCTGGCGGCATCGATGATGCCTTCGTAATCGGTGACCTTCTTCATGACGCCGCTGTCGAAAATATTCGCATCGCGCGACGTGCTTCCGACGTAAGGCTCGATCATATCGTAGATCTCTTCGGGAGAGTGCCCCTTGATCCACAGGGTGGCGCGCCACAGCGCCGTGACGAACGCCTGCATCTTCGCCGGGTCCTTGTCGATGGTCGCCTGCAGCGTGAAATGAGACGTCACCGGGACCTTGCCGCCGATATACTTGGCCCAGACCGCCTCGTCCGTTCCATCGAACAACAGCGCACCCCAGCCCTGCTCCACCGAATCCTTCAGGATCGATGGCGAGTTGATGAGAACATCGACCTGTTTCGTCTTCAACGTGCCCATCATGGTGTCGACATTGCCGGTGCCGATCCAGGTCACCTTGTCGTCCAGCCCCATGGTTTCCATGTAATAGGACGCCCAGACGTGGTTGGTACCGCCCAGCGACGACACCGAAACGATCGGCTTGCGTCCGTCGGGCCGTTTCCACTTCGCCAGCGCCTCAAGAGTGGTGATGCCCTGATCGAACAGATCCTTGCGGATGATGAAGATCGCCGCATTGCTGCGGGTATCGACCGGCATCAGGACGCGCGCGCTGCGGCCGTGATTGCTGAGCTGCATCGGGTGGGTGATGTCGCCGATACCGATATCGCCCTGGGACGACGCGATGATCTCGCGCGTCTTCACGCCGCTGCCGCCCTGGATCAGCTTGCAGTCGAGGCCGGCCTCCTTGAAGAACCCGGCCCGGTCGGCGACGAATTGAGACTGATAGACCGGAATGGCCACCGGATAGATCACGCGGCCTGACGGGGTATCTGCCCACGCCCGTCCTGCCGCCATGGACGCACCGGCGCCGGCGACGATCGTCAACGCGGCCCGTCTGGTGACCCGAGTCCTCATCACGCGTGCTCCCTCTCCTTGCCGACCACCTTGTCGAGCGCGTTCAGAACCGCATCGCCCATCTCCTGGGTCGAAAGTCTTTTTGCGCCGGGTTCGGCGATATCGGCCGTTCTTGCGCCGGCGGAGAGGGTCGTATCCACGGCCTTCTCCAGCAGCGTGGCATCATCGGGCCGATTGAGGGTGATGCGCAACATCATCGCGACACTGAGGATCGAACCGAGCGGATTGGCGATGCCCTTGCCCGCAATGTCAGGCGCGCTGCCATGGACCGGTTCATAGAGCGCCTTGCGGCGGCCCAGCCGGTCCGGCGGCCCGAGCGAGACCGACGGCAGCATGCCCAGCGAGCCCGATGCCATCGCGGCGCAATCGGAGAGAATGTCGCCGAAGATATTGCAGGTCACCATGACGTCGAACTGCGAGGGCGCCCGCACGATCTGCATGGCGGCGTTGTCGACATAGAGGTGTGTCAGCTCCACATCGGAGAATTCCGCCTCATGCAGCGCGATGACCTCCTCGCGCCATAGCACGCTGGTCTCGAGCACATTGGCCTTGTCGACGGAGCAGACCCGGCCTTTGCGGGTCCGCGCCAGTTCGAACGCGGTTCGCGCCACCCGGCGAATCTGGCTGGTGGTGTATTGCTGGGTGTTGAAACCGCGGCGCTGGCCGTCGGGCAGCGTTTCGATGCCACGCGGCTCGCCGAAATAGATGCCGCTGGTGAGCTCGCGGATGATGATGAAGTCGACATCCTTCAGCACCGCGGCCTTGAGCGGCGCGGAGTCCGCCAGCGCCGGATTGGCGACGATGGGCCGGAGATTCGCATAGAGGTCGTACTTGCTGCGCAGCGACAGCAGGCTCCCCGCCTTGCGCGCTGCAGGCGGAACCTCCGTGGTTTCCGGGCCGCCGGTCGCGCCCCAGAGTATAGCGTCGGCCTCCTCCATCGCCTCGACGGTGTCATCGGGCAACACCTTGCCCGTCGCGAGATAGGGGATGAGACCGTATTGCGCTTCGCGCAGCGCCACGGGAATGCCGCGCCTTGCCGAAAACCATTTGAGAATGCGGTGAGACTGGTCGGTCACTTCAGGACCGATGCCTTCACCGCCGACCACGGCGACCTTGATCATGTTCGAGAGCGTGTTCATGCCAATTGTCCTGCCTGATGTCCTGCAAAGTGAATCCACGGCCGCGCGTCGCGGTCGGATGCCTGGAATGCGCGGATCTCGTGGTCCCGCCGCAACGTCAGCGAAATCTCATCTAAGCCTTCGAGCAGACCCGCACGCCGGCGCGGATCGATCTCGAAGACGTGCCGCACGCCCGATGGCGAGGTAACCGTCTGCTCCTGCAGATCGACACTGACACGCCCCGCGCCCTGGCTTGCTTCGATCTCCGCGGCGAGGCCGTCGATAACGGCCTTGTCCAGCACCACCGGCAGGATGCCGTTCTGGAAGCAGTTGGCGAAGAAGATATCGCCGAAGCCGGATCCGATGATGGCGCGGATGCCCATCTCCTGCAGCGACCACACCGCCGCCTCCCGCGACGAGCCGCAGCCGAAATTCGGACCCGTGACCAGGATTTCCGCGGCGCGATAAGGCTCGCGATTGAGGATGAACTCCGGATTGTCCGAGCCATCGGGCAAATAGCGGAGCGATCCGAACGCCCATTTGCCGAGACTGCCGCGGACGGAATTTCCGATCATGCGGTTGATGCTGATGATGACATCCGTATCGACATTGGTACGCATGATCGGCGCGGCCGTCGCTGTGAGCTTGGTGAAGGCTTGCGGCATCTAGCGCTCCATCGTTCGGACGTCGGCGATGGCTCCGGACACCGCCGCCGCCACGGCCATGGCTGGACTTGCCAGATGGGTGCGGGCACGCGGCCCTTGGCGGCCGATGAAATTCCGGTTCGACGTCGACACCGAACGCTGGCCGGGCGGCACGGTTTCACCGTTGGCGGCAAGGCACATCGAGCATCCGGGCTCGCGCCATTCAAAGCCCGCGTCGATGAAGATCTTGTCGAGCCCCTCGGCCATCGCATCGCGCCTGACGGTCTCCGACCCCGGCACGACCCAGGCGCGCACGCCCGGCGCAACCTTGCGGCCGCGCGCGACTTCGGCTGCGGCGCGCAGATCGCTGAGACGGCTGTTGGTGCAGGAGCCGATGAAGACCCAATCGACCGGCGTGCCGGCGATCGGCGCACCCGGCTTCAGGCCCATATAGTCGAGCGCGATCTCGATCGCGCCGCGGCGCGCGGGATCGGCGATGTCGGCGGGATCCGGGATGCGGCCATCGACACCGAGGACGTGTTCGGGACTGGTACCCCAGGTGATCTGGGGGATGATGGTTCCGACGTCGATCGACACCTCGCGATCGAATACGGCGTCGCTGTCGCTCTGCAGCGTCCGCCAGGCCGCGACGGCCCGCTCCCACATCTCGCCTTGCGGCGCATAGGGACGACCGCGGATGTACGCAAACGTCGCTTCATCCGGGGCGATCAGCCCCATCTTGGCGCCGAGCTCGACCGACAGATTGCAGATGGTGAGCCGCCCTTCGATCGGCATGTCCCTGATGGCACTGCCGGCATATTCGACGGCATAGCCGGTGCCGCCAGCGGCGCCGACATGGCCGATCAGAGCGAGGATGAGGTCCTTCGCCGTCACGCCGAACGGCAACCGGCCGTCGAACGTCACGCGCATGGTTTTCGGCCGGCGCTGGATGATGGTCTGGGTCGCCAGCACATGCGTGAGCTCGCTGGAGCCGATGCCGAAGGCGAGCGCGCCGAGCCCGCCATGGGTGCAGGTGTGGCTGTCGCCGCAGACAATCAGGCAGCCGGGCAGGCTGAGACCGAGCTCCGGCCCGATGACATGGACGATGCCCTGCCCCGGCTGGTCGAGGTCGAACAGACGGATGCCGCTTGCCGATGTCTCGGTCCGCAGCGCCGCCAGCAACTCCCACCCGGTCTTGATCGTGCCGGCACGCCCGGACGCCGTCGAAATCGCATGATCGGGCGTCGCGAAGGTCAGTTCGGGATTGTGGACCGGAATGTTGCGGCTTTTGAGGTTGATCAGGCCGGCGGAGCCGCCGAGGTCATGCAGCAGATGGCGATCCACGTGAAGCAGATCGGTATCATCGCTGACATGGGCGATGACATGCTGGTCCCAGATTTTGGCCAGCAGCGTGCGACCACGCGTGTCCACGATCCGTCCTCCTCTGTTCGGCATCTGATGTGCCGTGTTGCCGCCGATCATGCCGACCGACACCAATTCTGTGAAGCAGGATAGAAGTCCGTCGCGGAAATGTGCAGTGACGGTTGAGCAGGGAGCCATCGCGGCCGGCGATGGCTGGCCGTCGGCAGGGGCGATGCTAGCTTCGGCCGCGCACGACCGTCAGGCGGTCGGAGACGCTGCCCGTGGTGAGACGCGCATCATCATGGGTCCGCAAATGCTCCACCAGCAGCTTCGTCACCGAGGGCAACGACTTGTAATCGCGCACGCCGATGACCAGGTCGCGGCGCGCCCAGGACTCGTCGAGCGGGACGGTGACGAGACTGTCGACGCCGTAGCGGTCGCGAACGATCTCCAGCGGCACGATTCCGACCCCCATCCGGGCGTCGACGACGCGGAACAGCGCATCGAAACTGCTGACGCGGATTCGCACCTTGAGGTGCTGTCCGAGCGCCGCGGCGGCCCTGACGCACAGCGTCTCGATCGAGCTGCCCTTCTCCAGGCTGACGAAGTCGAAATCGACCAGCTCGCGGAAGCGAACGCTGTCGCAGCCCGCCAGCGGGTGATCGCGCGTGACCAGCGCGACCAGGCTGTCGCTGCGATAGGACAGCAACTCCAGATCCTGTCCGTCGATGTTGCCGCCGAAAATACCGATGTCGGCCCGGTTCTCCACCACCGCGCGCACGATCGCGGGGCTGAGATCCTCCTCGATGTCGATGTGGACCAGCGGATGCCGTTCCAGGAACAGGCTGAGCTCGTCCGCCAGGGCTTCGAGGATCGCGGACTTGTTGGCACAGATCCGGATCAGCCCGCGCTTGCCCTGCCGGTATCCCGTCAGCTCGCTCTCGAGCTTGCTCAGGTTACCCAGGATGATGCGGGCGTGCTCGAGCAGGGCGAAGCCGGCCGGTGTCGGCTCGATCCCCTTCGAATGGCGATGCAGCAGCTCGACCTGAAACAGTTCCTCGATATCCGACACGCGGCGGCTGACCGCGGACGCGGCAATGTTCTTCTTCTCCGCCGCCTTCGCGATACTCTGCTCCTCGACGATCGCCACGAAGAGCTGCAGCGTGAGGAGATCGATTTTGGCCGTCATCCGGAATGATCCTCGGGCGGGTCGTCACGAGGGGCATTGTGGAGAAGCTTGGCAGCCAGTCGCAAGTGCGGTGTCAGATTGCGGTCCCCGGGGGGGACGACAGCAGAGGCTGCTGGGACGCCGAGAGGCTGTCCTTGGTGGGAGTTCTCAAAGTCGCTTTAATATGGCGGAGAGGGAGGGATTCGAACCCCCGATAGGCTTGCACCTATGCCGCATTTCGAGTGCGGTGCATTCAACCACTCTGCCACCTCTCCTGAAGGCGCCAAGTAAGGAGCAGGGCCCCTGTGGTTGGGGGCGTTAATAGGCGAGGATGGCGGGCCAGACAAGGCGCGAAAGGGGAAAATCCGCTACCTCTTTCAGCCCCTGTCCTGGAGCCGTTTCCGCTCCGGTGAATCGGAACGGGGCTCCAGATTCTTGTTTTGACCCGTTTTCCTGACGCGAACCGGTGTCCGCTTCGGTCGAAAACGCTCTCACCGCCGCGAGGAACTGCCGTGGAGCATCTCACGATCAAGGCCAATGGCGCCGATTTCCACCTGGTCCGCGCTGGCAGCGGCAAACCGCTGCTTTTGCTGCATGGTTGGCCGGAATTCTGGCTGACCTGGGAGCCGGTGATATCAAGGCTTTCGGACCGTTTCATGCTGATCGCGCCCGATCTGCGCGGCTTCGGCGACAGCGACAAGCCGGACGGGCCTTTTGGGCCGGACGGCCATGCCGCCGACATGCTGGCACTGATGGACGGGCTCGGCATCGACCGATTCGCCGTGGTCGGCCATGACGTCGGCGGTGCCGTGATGCAGCCTTTGGCCCGGCAGGCGGGCGAGCGGCTCGCGGGGCTGTTCTTCTTCGACTTCGTCTATCCCGGCATCGGGCCGCGCATGGCGGCGCCCGATAGGCTCAACCACATCTGGTATCAATCCTTCCACCAGATGGAGATGGCGCCCGCGCTCGTCGGCGCGAGCCGCGAGAGCTGCCGACTCTATATCAGCCACTTCCTCAAGGGTTGGGCGCATCGGAAGAACGCCTTCGACGATGTTCTCGACGCCTTCGCCGACAACTTCTTCAGAGAAGGCAATCTCGCCGGCGGCTTTGCGCATTATCGCGCCTCGCATGCCGGGCGGGTCGCGATGATGAAGGGCGAAGCCCCGCAGCTGGCACCGATCAACGCGCCGACCTGCGTGCGCTGGGCCGAGCACGACCCGCTGTTTCCCTATGCCTGGACCGATCGTCTGGGCGAGACGTTTGGCGATCTCGATCTTGCGATGTTTCCGGGCGTCGGCCACTTCCCGCATCGGGAAGATCCGGATCGCGCGGCCGCGGAGATCGCGGCGTTCTTTCAGCGGATCGGCTGGAGCTGAAGACAGGGGTGGGACCGCCAGACGCGGTAAACACTGGCGGTCCCGTGCCGCTCATTGAAATACTGGCTGGGAAGGGCGGCTTCGCCGGCCAGGGTGAGGCGACGATTCGACCGTAGCGAGTGTCCTGTGCGCCGCAACGCAATCCGGTCCTTAACCTAACCAGTCAAGGTTACTCTGGAGCCGCTTCCGTTCCGATGAAACCGGAACGGGGCTCCAGATTCATGTTTTTGCGCGTTTTCTTGACGCGAACCGGCGTCCACTTCGCTTGAAAACGCTAGCTAGTCATTCTTGCCCTTTTTCTTGCCGTTCTCAGTAGAATCCCGGTCTTTTCCGTTGCCGTTCTCCTTGCGGCGGTTGGTGAAGCGGGCATTGCCGAGTCCGGTGCCGATGGTCAGCACGCCCCAGCGATCGACGTCCTGCATGAACGGGACCTCCGAGAGGCCCTGAACCACGCCGTCATTGTGCATCAGGATCGCGGTGTCGTGCTCGCCGATCGCGGGGATGCCCTCGATCAGGCTCGCCGGCAGGTTGAACTTGCTGCTCTCCCAATTGCCCGGCAGGTTCTGCGCGCCCTTTTCGATCGAGCCGTCCGCGTTGATCACGCCGGGACAGGCGATGCCGATGAAGGGCGCGAGCTTGTAGCCATCCTTCTCGGCCTCGGTGATCAGCCCCTTCAACATCTTGGTGAGCCGCTTCACCGCACCCTCGCGGGTCGGCTCGTCGTCGGCGTGACGCCACAGCTCGGATTTCACGACCTTGGCCTTCGACAGGTCCTTGGCCTTCTTCCAGCTGGTCTCCACCAGGCCGCAGCGGATGTTGGTGCCGCCAATATCCACCGCGAGGATGCTGTCATGGGCCTCGAAAATCCATGATGGCGCCAGATGCAGCGCGCCTATCAGGCCTGCTTCATCGGGATGGGCGCGGATCGGCACCATGTCGATCTTGAAATCCTCGGCCTTGAGGATGATCTCGGTGCGCGCGATCGCGAGCTCTCCGAGCCGTGAATCGCGGAAGCCGCCGCCGACGACGATGCGCTCGGTCTTCGCCCAGGCCTTGCTCTTGAGGAAGCGACGGGTGACGTAAGCGAGCTCCTGGGCAAAGTCCTCGATGGCGCTATGCACCACGGCCCAGGCCTCGGTGTCATCGCCGATCAGGATGGCGTCCAGCGTCTTCTTGCTGATCTCATCCGATGGCTCCTTGCCGAACGGGTCTTCGCCGCCCTTGCGCAGCGGCTTGCGCCAGCGCTCGAGGATTTTGCGGAACGCGCCCTTGCTGGCGCGGTCGCCGAGGAAACCTTCCTCGTCCTTCATCTCGATGTTGAAGCTGTCGATGTCCACCGACGGCAGCCGTGCCGCGCCGTGGGTGGCGATGCCCGTCGTCGTCTTGACCAGTTCGTCCGTTGCCATGAAAGCCCTGCCCGGTTACCTGTTCCGGCGGGGACAACGGCGCGGGAACCCGGAAGTTGCAAACCGGCTGCAGATTCGCCTGAGGGCCGGCCGACGGCCCAAATCCTTCAAATCCGGGCTGTTTCCGATGGTTTTCCTTGACTTGCGGCGTCCGGCGGCTATAAGTCCCGCAACCGGCGCGGGGCGTTTCTCGCGCCGCTTGTTTTTGCGTGGGTTTTCAAAGGGATAACTCCCACCCGCACAAAACGCGCATAAACCCATAGCGACTGACAAAAAGCCGGCCCGGACGATTCTCGTCGCGAGGCCGGGATTTGAACACGGAGAAAAAACGATGTTCGCAGTCATCAAAACCGGCGGCAAGCAATACCGCGTCGTGCCGGATGATGTTCTCGAAGTAGGCAAGATCGAAGGCGAAGTCGGCTCGATCATACAGCTGAATGAAGTGCTGGTGCTCGGCGGTGACACGCCGGTCCTGGGCGTCCCGACGGTCGCAGGCGCGTCCGTTGCGGTCGAGGTGCTCGACCACAAGCGCGGGCCGAAGGTCATCGCGTTCAAGAAGCGCCGCCGCAAGAATTCGCGCCGCAAGCGCGGCTACCGCGACGAGATCACGGTCCTCCGTATCTCCGAGATCCTGACGGACGGCGCCAAGCCCACCAAGGGCCCGCGTCCGAAGCGGGAGAAGGTCGCCAAGGAAGCGACCACCGAAGAAGCCGCCGCATAATTTGATCACGCGCAATCACGAATTGATGCGTGAGAAATTGTGAAATGATTCCGTCAAGGAATTGATCTAGAAATACGCAGGATTTTGGAGACGAGCCATGGCTCACAAAAAAGCAGGCGGATCATCGCGCAACGGTCGCGATTCGAAGGGCAAGCGCCTCGGCATCAAGGCGTTCGGCGGCGAAGTCGTGATTCCCGGCAACATCATTGCGCGTCAGCGCGGCACCACCTGGCATCCCGGCCTTAATGTCGGCATGGGCACGGACCACACTCTGTTCGCCAAGATCGAGGGTCGCGTCACGTTCCAAGCCAAAGCCAACGGCCGCACATTCGTATCGGTACTCCCGATCGCCGAGGCGGCTGAATAAACGGTGGACCAAATTTGGAGTCCGCCGGGTCCTTGACCGAACCGGCGGAGTCCACGAGACGGCTCCAGGGGAGGCAGGGAAACCGGCCTCCCCTTTCGTTTGACTTGCTCACTTTTCACTTAGTGACTTTGACGGAGCCGGACATGTTGCAGGATTTCTCGAGCGTGACCTTGCGGGAGGCGAGACCGAGCGTCGTCGCCACCGAGCGGCTGACGTTGCGGCGCCCGACTCTCGCCGACGTCAGGACCATCGCCCACCTCGCCAACGACCGCCGTGTCGCGGAAAACACCCGTCGCCTTCCACACCCCTATTCGCAGGACGACGCCGTCGAATTCGTCCGCGCCACCGCCGCGCTCGGCAGCGAGACGGTGTTCCTGATCGAGCACGACACCGGGCCGGTCGGCATGGTCGGCGTCGACCGCTCCACGCCCGACAATGCCGAGCTCGGCTACTGGCTCGGCGTCGAGCATTGGGGCCAGGGCTTTGCCACCGAGGCCGCGCGCGGCGCGATCGACTTCTTCTTCGAGGAGTTCGAGGACGATCATCTCTATGCGGGTGCGCGCGTCACCAATCCGGCCTCGCGCAACGTGCTGGAGAAGTGCGGCTTCCAGTGGAGCGGCGTCCAGCTGCATCGCTTCCTCGCACTGGGCTCGTCCACGCCCGTCGATTGCTTCCGCCTGTCACGCGGCGTGTGGTCGTCGCTGAAGAACTGGAGCAGTGCGAGACGGATGAGGTAGGGCGCGCGGCCACATACACTGCTGTCGTCCCGGGGCGCGACAAAGTCGCGAGCCCGGGACCCATAATCCCAGGGAGAAGTGTGGCGCAAAGCTCCCACTCCGAGTTATCGCAAAACGACGTCCTGTGGGTATGGGTCCCGGGCTCGCGCTTCGCTTGTCCGGGACGACAGTGTGACCGCAGCTACGCCGGCGGATTGACCTCGTTGCTCGGGCGGCCGAGATCGCGTTCGCGCAAGTAAATGTAGAACCCGGCGCTGATGATGATGGCGGCGCCGATGATGGTGGCAATCGACGGCACGTCGCCGAACACGACGAAGCCGAAGATCACGGCCCAGACGATCATCGAATATTGATAGGGCACCACGACGCTCGCCGGTGCCAGCTTGAGCGAGCGGTTGACGCAGAACAGCGCCGTCACCGAGACGCAACCCGCCAGTGCGAAGATCGCGAGGCTGCCCGGTGTCGGCGGCACCCAGTGGAATGCCGACAGCACGGCACCCAGCGAGAACGTGCCGATGAATTGCGACGACGCCATCACGATGTCGGGCGTCTTGCGCAGGCTGCGCGTGATCAGCATCAGGGTCGCAAACGACAGGCTGCCGCCGAGCGCGATCAGCGCCGGCAGGCTGACCGTCTGCGCCGACGGCCGCAACGCGATCAGAACGCCGCAGAAGCCGATCAGGATCGCCGTCCAGCGCCGCCAGCCGACCTTCTCGCCGAGGAAGATCGCCGACATCGCGGTGACGAAGATGGGGCCCGCGAGATAATAGGTGATGACGTCGGCGAGCGGCAGATAGACCGTCGCGAGGAAGAAAGCGGCCACTTCCAGCGTCGACAGCACGACGCGAAACAGCTGCAGGCGCGGCCGCTCCAGATGCAGGAACTGGTGACGCTGCCGCCAGACCAGCGGCGACAGCAGCAGCAGCGCCGCGCAGGCGCGCAGGAACAAGAGCTGCCCCACCGAATAAGTCCCGACCAGGAACTTGCCCATGGCGTCGCCGAACGAGAACATGAAGATCGACAGCACCATCAACGCAATGCCGGCAAGGCGTGCGGAGCGGTCGTCATAGGCGGAGAGATTCTTGAAGAAGGGCATTGGCGCCGTTTTAATCACATGGCCGCGCCGGACAAGCCCGCATCTGCTGATTGAACGGATTGTCGCACTCGTCGCGGCGCGATAGCGATAGACGCCTCCCGAACCAGAGAGCATGGACATGACCGAATTCGACCCGACCCGGCATCGCATGATCCCCGCGCAACGCTGGTTTGAGGATTTCGTGGTCGGCGAGCGCTTCGTGCTGCCGAGCCGCACCCAGACCTCGGCGGTGTTCGCCGCCTTCCAGACCGCGAGCGGCGACACCCATCCCGTGCATTACGACGTGGAATATTGCCGCAGCCGCGGCATGCCGCATCTGCTCGCCCACGGCTTCCAGACCTTGATCCACACCGCGCCCGGCGCGGGTCTGTTTCCGTTCATGGTCGAGGACTCCCTGGTCGGCTTCCTGGAGCAATCGAGCCGGTTCCTCAAACCGGTATTCGCCAACGACACCATCTATCCCGCGCTCGAGGTCACTGAGCTGGTGCCGGGTCGCACGACCGGCGCGGTGACGCTCAAAAGCACCGTATTCAACCAGCGCAAGGAGCTGGTGCTGGAGGGGATGCAGAAATTCCTGATCCGGAGACGGCCTGCGGGTTAAGCACGGGGTCAAATTCGCGGAAATTCGGCCGATTCAGGGATAAGTCCGGGTTGCCGCGCGGGACCGCCTGCCCTACCTATGGCCCATGAAATTCCTCGACGAAGCAAAGGTCTATATCCGCTCCGGTGACGGCGGGAACGGCTGCGTGGCGTTCCGCCGCGAGAAGTTCATCGAATTCGGCGGTCCTTCCGGCGGCAATGGCGGCCGCGGCGGCAACGTGATCATCGAGGTCGCCGACGGCCTCAACACGCTGATCGACTACCGCTACCAGCAGCATTTCAAGGCCCAGAAGGGCGAGAACGGCTCGGGCTCGGACCGTCATGGCGCCAACGGCAAGGCGATCGTGCTGAAGGTTCCCGTGGGCACGCAGATCTTCGACGAGGATCGCGAGACCCTGATCCACGACTTCACTGATGTCGGCGAGAAGTTCGTGCTGGCCGAGGGCGGCAATGGCGGCTTCGGCAATGCGCATTTCAAATCGTCGACCAACCGCGCGCCACGCAATGCCAATCCCGGCCAGCCCGGCGAGGAGCGCTGGATCTGGCTGCGGCTGAAACTGATCGCGGATGCCGGCCTGGTCGGTCTGCCCAATGCCGGCAAGTCGACTTTCCTCTCCAAGGTCAGCGCGGCCAAGCCGAAGATCGCCGACTATCCCTTCACCACGCTGCATCCGCAGCTCGGCGTCGTGAATTCCGACGGCCGCGAATTCGTGCTGGCGGACATTCCCGGTCTGATCGAAGGCGCGCATGAAGGCGCCGGCCTCGGCGACCGCTTCCTCGGCCATGTCGAGCGCTGCCGCGTGCTGCTGCATCTCATCGACGCGACCTGCGAACATGCCGGCAAGGCGTATAAGACGGTGCGCAACGAGCTCAATGCCTATGGCGGCCTGCTCACCGACAAGATCGAGATCGTCGCGCTGAACAAGATCGACGCGGTCGGGCCGGACGAGTTGAAGAAGCAGAAGGACCGGCTGAAGCGCGCCGCCAAGAAGACACCGCTGCTGCTCTCCGGCATCACCGGCGACGGCGTGAAGGAAGCGTTGCGCGCGCTTGTCGAAGTGATCGGCGAGGCCCCGGTATCGGCCAAGGCGAAGAGCGCGGCCGAAGCGGAGCCGTGGTCGGCCTGATCTCCCTCCCCGCCGTCGTCCCCGCGAAAGCGGGGACCCATACCGCGTGATCTCTAGATTGCGAATGGTCGTAGTACCGAACGACGAGTCTTCGTCAAACCTCTCCCTGTGGTTATGGGTCCCCGCGCCCCGTGCGCAATTGCGCACTAGGCGGGGACGACAGTGGAATGTGCCGCCCTAGGCGCGCGCATCACTGGCTTGTCATCGCGCCCTCGATAGCGCAGCATTAAAAGATCAAGAAACGGCAGGGGCGAAGCATGGCGCGCGCGAAGAACGTTCTCTGGATCATGTGCGACCAGCTTCGCTACGACTATCTCGGCTGCACCGGCCATCCCACGCTGAAGACGCCCAACATCGACGCCATGGCCAAGCGCGGCGTCCTGTTCAGCAAGGCGTATGTGCAGTCGCCGATCTGCGGCCCGTCGCGGATGTCGTTCTACACCGGGCGCTACATGCGCTCGCACGGCTCGCACTGGAACGGCTGGCCGCTGCGCGTCGGCGAGCCCACGCTCGGCGACCACCTCAAAAAGATCGGCGTGCGCAACGTGCTGGTCGGCAAGACCCACATGGCGCCCGACCTCGAGGGCATGAAGGCGCTCGGCATCCCGCCGGAATCGATGATCGGCGTGCACGTCGCCGAATGCGGGTTCGAGCCCTATGAGCGCGACGACGGCCTGCACCCGACCGGACGGCCGCGCCCGAAATACGATGAGTATCTGCGCAGCCAAGGATTCGAGGCGACCAATCCCTGGGAGCATTGGGCGAATTCAGGCGCGGCGGACGACGGCTCCCTGCAGAACGGCTGGCTCCTGGTGCATGCCGACAAGGCCGCGCGCGTGCCGGACGAGCATTCCGAAACGCCCTACATGACCCGGCGCGCGATGGACTTCATCAGCGAGGCCGAGACTGACGGCAGGCCGTGGTGCCTGCATCTGTCCTACATCAAGCCGCACTGGCCCTATATCGCGCCAAAACCCTACGACAGCATGTATTCGACAGCGGACATGATCCCGGCGATCCGCTCCGAGCGCGAACGCCAGAATCCGCATCCGGTGTTCGGCGCCTACATGGACATGCGCTACTCCCGCAACATGGCGCGCGACGAGGCCCGCGAGAAGGTGATCCCGACCTATATGGGCCTGATCACCCAGATCGACGACCAGATGGGCGTGCTGATGAAGTTTTTGGAGGCGCGCGGCCTGCTGGACACCACAATGATCGTCTTCACCTCCGATCATGGCGATTATCTCGGCGATCACTGGATGGGCGAGAAGGATCTGTTCCACGAACAGTCAGCGAAGATTCCGTTGATCATCATCGATCCGTCGAAGGAAGCCGACGCCACACGTGGCACGCGCAGCGACGCGCTGGTGGAAGGCATCGATCTCGCGCCGACCTTCGTCGATTATTTCGGCGGCAAGGTGCCGGGCCACATCCTCGAAGGACGCTCGCTGCTGCCACTGCTGCGCGGCGAGAGGCCGTCCGACTGGCGCAAGGTCGTATTCTCCGAATACGACTACGCCATGCAGGATGTGCGGCTGAAGCTGAACCAGCCGATCGAGCGCTGCCGCCTGTTCATGGTGTTCGACGGCCGCTGGAAGTACATCCACGCCTCCGGCTTCCGCCCGATGCTTTATGATCTCGAAACCGATCCGGACGAGTTTCTGGATCGCGGCGACGATCCGGAGTGTGCCGGCATCATCGCTCGCCTTCAGGCCGAGCTGTTCGACTGGGCGCTGCATCCCAACGACCACATCACCACGCCGCGCGAGAAGATCGCGAACTATGCCGACAACCAGCTCCAGGTGAAGGGCGGCATTTTGATCGGCGTCTGGGACGAAGCCGAGCTCGCGTCGATCAAGGACGGGATCGCGCAACGCGCGAAGATGTAAGCCTCATGGTGAGGAGGCGCGACAGCGCCGTCTCGAACCATGCAGGCCCCCGCTGCTACAGCCGGGCCTTTCATCCTTCGAGACGCCGCTCCCGCGGCTCCTCAGGATGAGGGGATAGAGTAGCGCGCGGCGTTCAATTCTCGATCTTGTATCCTGTCGCCTTCACGATCGGCTGCCAGAACGCCGTGTTGGCGGCGAGCTCCTTGGTCAGCCCATCCGCGGTGCTGCCGACCGGAATCAGCCCGATCGCGGTGAGCTTCTCCTTCACCTCGGGCTTGGCGAGCGCCGCGCTCGCGGCGGCGCCGAGCTTGCTGGCGAAGTCCGGCGGGCTGCCGGCGGGAAGCCACATGCCGTACCAGGCATCCGCGACGAGATCGATGCCGCTCTCCTTCAGCGTCGGGACCTCGGGCGCGAACGGCGAACGTTCCGCGCTCGCGACCGCGATGATCTTCACGCCCTTGGCGCGGTGCTGCGGCAGCGCATCGGCCAATGTCACGATGCCGAACGACAGATGGCCGCCGATGAGATCGTTGAGGATAGGCGCGCTCCCGCGATAGGGCACGCGGGTCAAGGGAATGCCGAGATCCTTCTCGAGCTTGGAGCCCATGAAATGCGGAATGGTGCCGTTGCTCGGCACCCCGAACGACGTCTTGTCCGGATGCGCCTTCAGCCACGCCACGAATGACTTGAAATCGGCAGCGTCAATCGCCGGGCCGATCACGACTGCGAATTCGAACCGCGCCAACAGCGACACCGGCATGAAATCCTTCGCCGTGTCGAAGCTCGGCGTCGTCTCCACCATCGGCAGCAGGTACATGGTGGGGCCCGTCGTTACCAGCACCATGCTGCCGTCGGCACTCGCGCCCTTCACCGCCTTGATGCCGATCAGGCCGTCGCCGCCGGTACGGTTCTCGACCACGATGGTCCGTTGCAGCACCGGCGCCATCTCCTGCGCGATCAGCCGGCACAGCGTGTCGCCGCCCGCTCCCGCCGCGAACGGGAAGATCATTTTTGTCAGCCCGGCCTGCGCTTGCGATCCGCCCGCCTGCGCCAACAGCGGCAACCCGAGACATCCGGCGATGAAGTTGCGGCGATCCATCAGTTTCCTCTTCGAGCCCGTTATGGTTGGCGACAGTTAGAGCCAGGCGAGCGTCCCGGACAAGCGCCGTTTACCATCCCGGCCGCCTTGCGCCGGCCATCGTCCTGCTGCAAAAGCAGGCCTTACCGGCGCCGCTTATTTGCTCCGCCGTTCCCGAGCCCGAGCAATTTGTCACACGCGCCAACACATACACACATGGCCAGCCCCGAACTCAGTCAATTCCGCCGCATCGTCGTCAAGGTCGGCTCCGCCCTGCTGGTCGATTCCGACAAGGGCGAGGTGCGAGCCTCCTGGCTCGCCGCGCTCGCCGACGACATGGCCAAGCTGCATCGCGAGGGACGCGACATGCTCGTCGTCTCCTCCGGCTCGATCGCGCTCGGCCGCAGTCGGCTGAAATTGCCGCGCGGCCCGCTGAAGCTGGAGGAGAGCCAGGCGGCGGCCGCCGTCGGCCAGATCGCGCTGGCGCGGATCTGGTCGGAGGTGCTTGGGGCCCACGGCATCGGCGCGGGGCAGATCCTGGTCACGCTCCAGGACACCGAGGAGCGCCGCCGCTATCTCAACGCGCGCTCCACCATCGGCAAGCTGCTGGAATGGCGCGCGATCCCCGTCATCAACGAGAACGATACGGTCGCCACCAACGAGATCCGCTACGGCGACAATGACCGCCTCGCCGCGCGCGTCGCCACCATGGCGAGCGCCGATTTGCTGGTGCTGCTGTCCGACATCGACGGGCTCTACGACGCCCCGCCGAAGAACAATCCGAACGCAAAACTCATTCCCGTGGTCGACAGCATTTCCTCGGAGATCGAGGCCGTGGCAGGCGACGCCGAGTCCGAGCTGTCGCGCGGCGGCATGCGCACCAAGGTCGAGGCAGCCAAGATCGCCACCACAGGCGGCACGCATATGCTGATCGCCTCCGGCAAGATCGAGCATCCCCTGCAGGCGATCGCCGACGGCGGCCGCTGCACCTGGTTCCTGACGCCGGCCAACCCCATCACCTCGCGCAAGCGGTGGATCGCGGGCACGCTGGAGCCGAAGGGCACGCTGACCATCGATGCCGGCGCCGTGACGGCGCTGCGTGCCGGCGCCAGCCTGCTGCCGGCCGGCGTGATCAAGGTCGAAGGCCAGTTCGCCCGCGGCGATGCGGTGATCGTGCGCGGTCCTGATACCAGCGAGGTCGGCCGCGGCCTGATCGCCTACGATGCCGAGGTCGCCGAGCGGATCAAGGGCCACTCGTCCCCGGACGTGATGGCCATCCTGGGCATCAGCGGGAGGTCCGAGATGATCCACCGCGACGATCTGGTGGTGGGCGGGTAAGGGCCGCGACGGCCCTTTTCACTGAATTTGCTGGGCCAATGACCTAGCCGGCGCCTTGCCGGAGAGACCAGCCATACCCTCCCGACCCTTCGCAGACGCGGGATTTCCATGCTAGGACACCGCCTTAGCAGAAGGTTGAAGCTCCAATGGCCGCCCCCCTCAAAGCCGTCGACGGCAATGCCGATCTCCAGGCGCTGATGTCCGATCTCGCCGCCCGTGCCCGCGCTGCCGCGCGCGTGCTGGCGCTGGCGCCGCCGGAGCAGAAGAACCGGGCGCTCGAGGCCATGGAGCGGGCGATCCGCGCGAACTCTGCCGCGATCCTTGCCGCCAATGCCGAGGACGTCGCGGAGGCCCGCGCCTCCGGCACCATGATCGCCTCCTTCATCGACCGCCTGACACTGACACCTGCGCGCGTCGAGTCGATGGCCGAGGGCATCGGTATGGTGCGCGGCATCGCCGATCCGATCGGCATCGTCACCGAGAGCTGGCAGCGGCCGAACGGCATGACCATCGAGCGCGTGCGCGTTCCGCTCGGCGTCGTCGGCGTGATCTTCGAGAGCCGGCCGAACGTTGCGGCCGATGCCGGCGTGCTGTGCCTGAAATCCGGCAATGCCGTGATCCTGCGCGGCGGCTCCGACAGTTTTCGTTCGTGCCGCTCGATCCATGAATGTCTCGTCCAGGGTCTGCGTGAAGCGGGCCTCCCCGAAGCGGCGATCACGCTGGTGCCGACGCGCGACCGCGCGGCGGTCGGCATGATGCTGTCAGGGTTGAACGGCGCCATCGACGTGATCGTTCCGCGCGGAGGCAAGAGCCTCGTCGCGCGCGTCGAGCAGGAAGCCCGCGTGCCCGTGTTCGCGCATCTCGAAGGCGTCAACCACGTCTATATCGATGCCAGCGCCGACCTCGCCATGGCGAAGTCGATCGTGCTCAACGCCAAGATGCGCCGCACCGGCGTCTGCGGCGCGGCCGAGACGCTGCTGGTCGATCGCGCCGCGGCCGCCAAGAACCTGAGGCCGCTGGTCGAGATGCTGATCGAGGCCGGCTGCGAAGTGCGCGGCGACGACGCCGTGCAGAAGACCGATGCGCGCGTCAAGCCTGCCAGCGAAGACGATTGGGACACCGAATATCTCGACGCGATCATCGCGGCGAAGGTGGTGGACGGTGTCGACGGCGCGATCGCGCATATCCAGACCCACGGCTCGCACCACACCGATGCGATCGTGAGCGCGGATGAGGCTGCTGCGAAGAAATTCCTGAGCGAGGTCGATTCCGCGATCGTGCTGCACAATGCCTCGACGCAATTCGCCGACGGCGGCGAGTTCGGTTTCGGCGCCGAGATCGGCATCGCCACTGGCCGATTCCACGCCCGTGGTCCTGTCGGCGCCGAGCAGCTCACGAGCTTCAAATATCGCGTCCACGGCACAGGTCAGACGCGGCCGTAAGTCATGTCGCGAGGCGTGGGGCATTGAGTAACAATTTCGTCGCGCCACGTTTCTTCGCGCAGGCCATTCCGCCCTACACCGAAGGCATGCGCGTCGGCCTGCTCGGCGGCTCGTTCAATCCGCCGCACGAGGCCCATCGCGCCATCAGCCAGTTCGCGCTGAAACGCCTCCGACTCGACCGCGTGTGGTGGCTGGTGACGCCGGGCAATCCGCTGAAGGAGAACGGCACGCTGCATGAGCTCGGCGCGCGCATGCAGGCCGCGCGCGACGTCGCTGACGATCCCAGGATCGAGGTGAGCTGTCTCGAATCCGTCATTCGTACCCGCTATACTATTGACACGATCAACACCTTGCGCCGCCGCCTCAGCGGCCTGCGCTTTGTCTGGATCATGGGCGCCGACAATCTCGCTCAATTCCATCGTTGGCAGCACTGGCGGCGCATCGCCGACCAGGTGCCGATTGCGGTCATCGATCGCCCGCCGCAGAGTTTTCGCGCCCTCGCCTCGCCCGCTGCCCAGGCCCTTGCACGCTACCGCGTGCCCGAGACGGACGCGGCATTGCTGCCGGATCGGCCGGCGCCGGCCTGGGTCTTTCTGACAGGGTTGAAACTGAACCTGTCCTCGACCGGCTTGCGGAACCCGGACGGGAGCTGGAAAGGTCCGAAGTGAGACGGAGTGTGTGGACGTTGTGGGGATTTCGGACTCTCTGGCATATTGAAACCCTTAACCCCACATGATGTAGTGTAACCAGTGAGCGTCGGATTCGGCGTTCGCGATACAGTGAAAGGAATGGTCCCTGACCACATCTGTATTGTCCAAGTCTGTTTTACCCAAGGTAGCGAAACCGGCGCGTAAAACATCGACCAAAGCTGCGGCCTTGAAGGCGCAACCCGACGCCGACAAGACGCTGAGCCTGATCCTCTCCCGCCTCGACGACATGAAGGCGGAAGAGACGGTCACCATCGACCTTCGCGGCAAATCGGCGTACTCCGACTACATGATCGTCACGACCGGCCGGGTGAACCGGCACGTCGGCGCGATCGCGGACAACGTCGCCAAGGGCCTCAAGGAAAACGGCATCAGGAACATCCACGTCGAGGGCTTGCCCAATTGCGACTGGGTGCTGATCGATTCCGGCGATGTGATCGTGCACGTGTTCAGACCCGAGGTCCGCGAGTTCTACAATCTCGAGAGATTGTACACCCAGGGCCCAGGGGCGGCGAAGGCGATCTAGGCTCATCGAGCCGATTTCGAATCGGCTGACGCGCATGCTAGCGTCGTGCGCGCGCATATTGCGCGCGGTCTCGAAACACGACCTGAAGATATCATGCGCGTTGCTGTCATTGCGGTGGGCCGGCTGAAGCAGGGCCCCGAACGGGAGCTTGCCGACCGCTATTTCGAGCGGTTCGACGAAGCCGGCCGCAAGCTCGGATTCCGCGAGCTCATCATCCACGAAATCCCCGAAAGCCGCGCGCGCGACACCGCAACTCGGATGGCCGAAGAGGCCGCGGCGATCGGTGCGCACATCCCGGAAAAATCGATCCTGGTGGCGATGGACGAGCGCGGCCAGAATCTCGACTCCACCGTATTCGCACGGCACCTCGGGCGCTGGCGCGACGAGGGTGCCGGACATACTATCTTCGTGATCGGAGGGGCGGACGGACTTTCGCCCGAATTGCGCCGTAAGGCCAAGCTCGCGATCGCGTTCGGCTCTGCGACCTGGCCGCACCAAATGGTCCGCGTCATGCTTCTGGAACAGCTTTATCGGGCCGCCACCATTCTGGCCGGCCACCCCTATCACCGCGCGTGATGCGCGCACAACGAGCACCTTTGCGTAAAGCGATGCGAGCGCCGATCCTCAACCTGCTGCTGATCGCCGGCGTCACGGGCGCAAGCCTCGCGCAAGCTCAGACGCAAGGTCAGACAATTGCGCCCGCGCCACAGACGGCGGCCGTCTCGCCCGATGCGATCAAGCAGCGCGAGCAGGAGCTCGAGGCCGCCCGCGCGAGGCAGAAGAGCGCCGAGGAAGCGCAGGCCAAGCTCAAGGCCGAGATCACTTCGCTCGGCCAGGACCGCACCCAGCTCAATCAGCAGCTGATCGATACCGCAGCCAATGTGCGGACCGTCGAGACCAAGATCGACGAAGCCGAAGCGCGGCTGCGCTCGCTCAACGGCCGCGAGCAGCAGATGCGCACCTCGCTGGAGTCGCGCCGCGCCGACATCGTCGAGGTGCTGGCGGCCCTGCAGCGCGCCGGCCGGCGCACGCCGCCGGCGCTCCTGGTGCGGCCCGAAGACGCGCTGCAATCACTGCGCACCGCCATGCTGCTCGGCGCCGTGGTGCCGGAATTGCGCGGCCGCGCCGAGAAGCTCGCCGGCGACCTCGGCGAGCTCGTGGGCTTGCGCAAGAACATCGCCGCCGAACGCGACCAGCTCGCCACCGACCGCGACAAGGTCCGCAACGACCAGACGCGACTCACCGCCCTGGTCGACGAGCGGCAGCGCCAGCAGGCGTCGCGCGAAAAAGACCTCGACGCCGAGAACTCGCGCGCCATCGCGCTCTCCAGGCAGGTCGGCGATCTCCAGGGGCTGATCACCAAGATGGAGCAGGATCTGCAGAGCGCCGCCAAGGCCGCCGAGAAGGCGGCTGAGGCCGCCAAGCAGGCCGAGGCCAAGGCGGCCGCCAGCGCCAAGCCCGGTCCGGGCACTTTCAAGGACCGGTCCCGGACCACCCCGGCGATCGCCTTCGCGGCGGCCAAGGGGCTCCTGCCTCTCCCGGTTAACGGTAACAAGATCAGGGATTTTGGCGGTTCCGACGGGGTCGGCGGTGTCCAGAAGGGCATTTCGCTGGCAACCAGGCCCGGCTCCCAGGTCACGACGCCGTGTGATGGCTGGGTTGTCTATTCCGGCCCGTTCCGCAGCTATGGACAACTCTTGATCCTCAACGCCGGGGGCGGGTATCATGTCCTGATCGCCGGGATGGAGCGCATTTCGGTTAACATCGGTCAGTTTGTGCTCACGGGGGAACCGGTTGCGACCATGGGGTCGACCTCTCAAGTCGCCTCCATTCTCGCCACGAACGCGAGTCAACCTGTGCTGTATGTCGAGTTCCGTAAGGACGGCACTCCAATCGATCCAGGCCCATGGTGGGCCGCAAATGAAGGCGAGAAGGTTCGCGGATGATGCGCAAGACTTCAGTTATCCTCCTCAGCGCGGCCACCGGTGCTGCGCTGACGCTGTTCGTGACCCAGCCGCGCGCGGTCTTCATGGGCTCCAGCGCGCGAGCCGCAACTGCAGACACCTATCGCCAGCTCAATCTGTTCGGCGATGTGTTCGAGCGCGTGCGCTCGGACTATGTCGAGAAGCCCGATGACACGAAGCTGATCGAATCCGCCATCAGCGGCATGCTCACCGGCCTCGATCCGCATTCGAGCTACATGGACGCCAAGAGCTTCCGCGACATGCAGGTGCAGACCCGCGGTGAGTTCGGCGGCCTCGGCATCGAAGTCACGATGGAGGACGGCCTGATCAAGGTGGTCTCGCCGATCGACGACACCCCCGCTTCGCGCGCCGGCGTCATGGCCAACGACATCATCACCAATCTCGACGACGAAGCCGTGCAGGGCCTGACCCTGAACCAGGCGGTCGAGAAGATGCGCGGTCCGGTCAACACCAAGATCAAGCTCAAGATCATCCGCAAGGGCCAGGACAATCCGATCGACGTCACCCTGGTGCGCGACAACATTCGCGTCCGCTCGGTGCGCGCGCGCATCGAGGCCGACGACATCGGCTATATCCGCATCACCACCTTCAACGAGCAGACCACCGAAGGCCTGAAGCGCGAGGTCGCCAACCTCTCGAATCAGATCGGCGACAAGCTCAAGGGCTACATCATCGATCTCCGCAACAACCCGGGCGGCCTGCTCGAGGAAGCGGTCACCGTCTCCGACTCGTTCCTGGAGAAGGGCGAGATCGTCTCGACCCGTGGCCGCAATGCCGAGGAGACCCAGCGCCGCACCGCGCATGCGGGCGATCTCACCAAGGGCAAGCCTGTCATCGTGCTGGTCAATGGCGGTTCGGCCTCGGCGTCGGAAATCGTCGCCGGCGCGCTGCAGGACCACAAGCGTGCGACCATCGTCGGCACGCGCTCGTTCGGCAAGGGCTCGGTGCAGACCATCATTCCGCTCGGCTCGGGCAACGGCGCGCTGCGTCTGACCACGGCGCGCTACTACACGCCGTCGGGCAAGTCGATCCAGGCCAAGGGCATCGTGCCCGACATCGAAGTGCTCCAGGACGTGCCGGACGAGCTGAAGTCGCGCACCGACACCAAGGGCGAGGCTTCGCTGCGCGGCCATCTCAAGAACGACGGCGACGAGAAGACCGGCTCGCAGTCCTACGTTCCGCCGGACGCCAAGGACGACAAGGCGCTCAAGCTCGCGGACGACCTGCTCCACGGCATCAAGAACAGCGCCTCCGCGGCGCCGACGCCGGGCGACAACAAGGCCACGACCGACAAGCCCAAAGCGGCGAACTAAGTCGGCGCGTCAGGCGATCTTATGAAAAGGGCGGCTCCGGGAGCCGCCCTTTTTGCTTGGGGCTCCTGCTACCCCCGGCCTATCCCGGCCTGACGCCGCTTGACCTCGGCGTGGTATCGTCGGCGGGAGTGATTCGGGATCTCGCATGACTGAAACGGCCGATGATCTGAGCGCCCCGCTCGGACAGGACAAGCCGCGCCGGAAACGGCGGCTGCGGCTGCCGTTCACAGCCATGCAGGCCGTCGCGGTCATGCTCGGCCTGTTCCTGGTCGTCTTCGCCGGCTTCGCCATCTTCAACAAGGATCCGCTCGGCGGCGAGCCGATGACGCGGATTGGGATCCGTGAGCCCAGGGCCACCGACGAGAAGCCGGCCGCCGCGGGCCCTGGCCAGGAGAGCAAGCCAGAGAGCAAGCACGAGGCCAAGGAAGCGCCGAAGCAGGCGGGCGAGCAGAAGACTGTCACCATGATCGACGGTTCCACCGGCACCCGCCACGACGTGGTGATCGGTGGCGGCGATGCCGCCGACAAGGGCGACGCGGCGGCCGCCTCCGCCCCTCCGCCCGTCATGGCCGGGATCGACCCGAAGCTGCTGGAGAAATCGCGCTACGGCATGATCCCCGTGACGGCCGAGGGCGCGAAGCCGTTCAACGTCTACGCGGCGGATGCCGACCGCGCCAAGGCGGCAAAGATGCCTGTCGTCGCGATCCTGATCGGCGGCCTCGGCGTCGGTGCGGCCAAGACCACCGACGCGATCATGCGGCTGCCGCCGGCGGTGACGCTGGCCTTCACGCCCTATGGCGCCGACCCCGGCAAGCTCGCCGAGCGGGCCCGCGCCCAGCGCCACGAGATCTTCCTCCAGATCCCGATGGAGCCCTACGACTTCCCGGACAACGACCCGGGCCCGCAGACGCTGCTGACCTCGCTCACCACCGACCAGAACATGGACCGCCTGTACTGGCACCTGAGCCGGATGCAGGGCTATGCCGGCCTCACCAATTTCATGGGCGCCCGCTTCGTGGCGACCGACGCCGCGATGCAGCCGATCATTCGCGAGGCGGCCAAGCGCGGCCTCGGCTTCTTCGACGACGGCTCCTCGCCGCGCAGCATCGCGCCCCAGGCCGCGGGCAGCCAGGCGATGCCGTTCGGCAAGGGCGATATCGCGATCGACGTGGTGCCGACCCCGGCGGAGATCGACCGCGCCCTGAACAAGCTCGAATCAACGGCGCGCGAGCGCGGCGTCGCAATCGGCACCGCCTCCGCCCTGCCGGTCTCGATCGAGCGCATCAGCAGCTGGACCAAGACATTGAGCGACCGTGGTATCCTTTTGGTGCCGTTGACAACCGCGATGCTGAAATCAAAATCTAGCTAAATCAACGGATTGGTACGTTACGGGCCCTCGGGACCGGCATACCCACCAAAAGCACGCGAGAGGTCTGGCGGAATGGCACGTTACGAGGATCTGCCCTACCGTACCTGCGTCGGTGTGATGCTGATCAACAAGAAGGGTCTGGTGTTCATCGGCCGCCGTGCCGGTGGCATCGAGCATGTCGACGACGCCCATGTCTGGCAGATGCCGCAGGGCGGCGTCGATCCCGGTGAGGACACTTGGGATGCCGCCAAGCGCGAGCTCTATGAGGAGACCAGCGTGCGCTCGGTCGAGCGGCTCGGCGAAGTTCCGGACTGGCTCGTCTACGACATCCCGCGCACGGTTGCCGGGCGCGCCTGGAAGGGCCGCTATCGCGGCCAGCGCCAGAAATGGTTCGCGGTCCGGTTCACCGGCAAGGACAGCGAGATCAATGTCGAAAAGCCCGGCGGCGGCCACAAGGCCGAGTTCGTGAGCTGGCGCTGGGAGCCGATGAAGAACCTGACCGGTTTGATCATCCCGTTCAAGCGCCCGGTCTATGAGCGCGTGGTGAAGGAATTTTCCGCGCTGGCGGATGAATAAATCAAATCGTCATCCCGGGTTCGGTGCTAATGCATCGCCGGAATGACGATGAAAGACGCGCGCGTGACCAATCAAAAACCCTACCGTCCCAACGTGGGGATCGCCCTCTTCAATGCCGATGGCCGCGTGCTGATCGGCCACCGCTTCAAGGGCGACGGCCCCGAGATCATCCTGCCGGGCCTCGACTGGCAGATGCCGCAAGGCGGTGTCGATGAGGGAGAGAACCTGCGCGATGCGGCGCTGCGCGAACTTTGGGAAGAGACCAGCGTCAAGAGTGCGGACTATCTCGGCGAGACAGACTGGCTGACTTACGAGTTCCCGCCCTACGACGGGCCGCAGACGCACCGGCTGGCGAAGTTCCGCGGGCAGCGCCAGAAATGGTTCGCGCTGCGCTTCACCGGTCGCGATGACGAGATCGATCCGCTGACGCCGCGCAACGAACAGCCCGCAGAGTTCGACGCCTGGCGCTGGGAGCGGCTCGACCGCGTCACCGAGTTCGTGGTGCCGTTCCGTCGCGACGTCTACCGCGCGGTCGCGCAGCAGTTTGCGCCCTTCGCAAACTAAAACCGCGAAAACAACCCCATGCACAGTAGCCGGCGATTGCCGGCGCGATGCGCGGTGGTTGTGGCGAAGTTTTTGAAGCGTCAAAGAGAATCGGCCGCGGGGCACAAGCGGCGTGGCGGCCTATGTCCAGCAAGCTCTAATTCGTCGGTCCGACCGTGAACGGGCCGATCGCGATGACGTGGCAATCGCTGTCGCGCTTGGCGCAGTCGGCGAGCGCGGAATTGACGGCGGTCTGCTCGTCCGCGGCCTTCAGGCCGAGGCCCGGCCGGCCCGCGGTCCCGACCGCGACTGCGTTCCAGCCCATGCCATCGGCGAGCTTGCGCACGACCTCGGCCCGCGCGTCGGCGGCGATCGAGGCGTTGGACGCGGCATGGAAGAAGCCGGTGATCCTGAGCAGGGTCGGGATCGGCACGACGAAATTGTCGTCGACCGCGACGATCAGACAGGCCACGCCGGCGATGGCGCCGCACGATTCCAACGAACGCCGCGCCGAATCGTCAACGGATGACGCGCCCAGCACCATGAAATATTGACCGCCCGGGCCGAGCGCGATCGCGCGGGATTTCGCCGCCGGCACGAACATGTTCTCGAGCCGGACTTTTGCCGGATCGCGCACCATCGGAAAATCCTTCGGCGCGAAGGCCCGCTCGGTCATGGCGTCGTGGCGCACCCAGGGCTGCGGCGGCATCGGCGGCTTGCCGTGCGTGTAGACGACGTCGTTGCCGACCGCATAGAGCTCGCAGCGCCGCGGCGATTGCGCGGCATCGGCGCGCTTCTGGCACTGCTCGAGCGCCATGTTGCGCGCGGCTTCCTCGGTCGGCTGGTTCAACGCCGCGCCCGTGAAGCCGCCGATATTGAGCGCGAAGGCCTTGTAGTCGCCGGAGGCGGAATAGTCGCCGGCCAGATAGTTGCGGATGCGCTCGTTGATGAAGGGCACGCTATCGGCGGCCAGCTTGCCCGATAGCGGCGCGGCGGATGGTGAGGGCGCGGGCATCGGCGCCATCGCAGCGCCGGCTGGGCTCATCGGAGCCATCGGCGCCTTTGCCATCTGGGTCGGCATCGGGCTCGGCGCCACGGCATCTGCCGCTGGCGCTGCGCTTGGCATTGCAGCACTTGGCATTGCAGCCCTTGGCGTCGCGGCCGGTGCGACTGCGGCGGTGACCGTCTGCTTGAGCTTGGTGTTGTAGAGGAAGCCGGTGACAAGGATGGCGACGACCGAGACGACGGCGACCACCAGCGGCCACATCCAGACGGGTGCCGCGGCCAGCTTGGAGGCGGGCTTCTTCACTTTCGGCGTGGCGTAAGTGCCGTCCTCGCGCCGCATCGCCACCATGTAGGCGTGCACCGGCGTCGGGATGTTCTTGACCTCCTGCGCGCCGATGTCGGCAAAGTGCACCGACAGCTTGTTGGCGACCTGCTCGTGCACGGCGCGGGAAACGCAGATGCCGCCGACCTCGGCGAGGCCTTCGAGCCGGGCGGCGATATTGACGCCGTCACCGAGCAGATCGCCGTCGCGCTCGACCACGTCACCGATGGTGATGCCGATGCGGAACGACATCTGCCGGCTCGGCGGATAGGCCATGTTGCGGGTTCGCAGGGATTCCTGGATGTCGATCGCGCAACGCACCGCATCGACCGCGCTCGGAAATTCCGCGAGCACGGCGTCGCCCGCCGTGTTGAAGATGCGTCCGTTGGCTTTCGCGATGAAGTCGTCGATGACCTCGCGATAGGAGGCGAGACGCCGCAGCGTCTCCTCTTCGTCTTCCGCGACCAGTCTTGAGTAACCGGCAATATCGGCTGCGAAAATCGCTGCGATCTTGCGTTTCATCTGCTGCCAGCCCCGAAACAAATTCGCGGGCGCAGAATGCCGCTATCGGCGGCGCGGTGCAACAAAGTTTCAGCGCCCGCCACTTCCGTGACGAGCGCTGAACCTGTTCAGGAATTTTTAGCTTGAGCCCCGGAGCAGTGCACCGGGGCTTAGTGCATAGCCGTACTGTTGAGCTGCTGCTGGATGCTCTTGAAGTGGTCGAGCCGCTCGATGGCCTGATCGAGCTCGCCGCCTTCGTGCTCCTTCAGGCCGTCTTCCATCTCGGAGATGGTCGCGGCGAACTGGGCACGGTCGAGTTCGTCGAGCGACGTCGCGACGTCGGCGAGCACGGTGAGGCCCTTCTCGGAGACTTCGGCGATACCGCCGAGCACGATGATCTTCACGTGCCTGCCGCCCGTGGTCACGGTGAGGATGCCGGGCCGGATCGCAGCCACGACCGGCGCATGTCCCGCCAGCACGCCGAAGTCACCCTCGACGCCGGGGATATCGACCTGATCGACCTGGCCCGAGAATGCGAGCTTTTCCGGCGAGACGAGATCGAAGTGGATGGTGGCCATTGGAAACCTGCGAATGGTGAGTAGCGAACGCGCGAGTGGCGAGCAGCGAATGGCGAATAGATTCTACTCGCCACTCCCTATTCGCTATTCGCCAGCTTAGGCGGCTTCCGCCGCCAGCTTCTTGCCCTTCTCGACTGCCTCTTCGATGGTGCCGACCATGTAGAAGGCGGCTTCCGGCAGGTGGTCATACTTGCCTTCGCAGAGGCCGCGGAAGCCCTTGATGGTGTCCGCGAGGTCGACGAACTTGCCGGGCGAGCCGGTGAAGATTTCGGCGACGTGGAACGGCTGCGACAGGAAGCGCTCGATCTTGCGGGCGCGGGCCACCGTCAGCTTGTCCTCTTCCGAAAGCTCGTCCATGCCGAGAATGGCGATGATGTCCTGGAGCGACTTGTAGCGCTGCAGCACCTGCTGGACCTGACGCGCGGTGTCGTAGTGCTCCTGACCGACGACGAGCGGCGAGAGCATGCGCGAGGTCGAGTCGAGCGGGTCCACCGCGGGGTAGATGCCCTTTTCCGAGATCGCGCGGTTCAACACCGTGGTCGCGTCCAGATGCGCGAACGAGGTCGCGGGAGCCGGGTCGGTCAAGTCGTCGGCCGGAACGTAGATGGCCTGCACCGAGGTGATCGAGCCCTTCTGCGTGGTGGTGATGCGCTCCTGGAGCGCGCCCATGTCGGTGGCGAGCGTCGGCTGATAACCCACCGCCGAAGGAATACGGCCGAGCAGCGCCGACACTTCCGAGCCGGCCTGGGTGAAGCGGAAGATGTTGTCGACGAAGAACAGCACGTCCTGGCCCTGGTCGCGGAAGTGCTCGGCGACGGTGAGACCCGTGAGGCCGACGCGGGCGCGGGCGCCCGGCGGCTCGTTCATCTGGCCGAACACCAGTGCGCACTTCGATTTCACGCTCGGATCCGGATTGTGCGGATCGGCGTTGACCTTGGACTCGATGAACTCGTGATAGAGGTCGTTGCCTTCGCGGGTACGCTCGCCGACGCCGGCGAACACGGAGTAACCACCGTGCGCCTTCGCGACGTTGTTGATCAGCTCCTGAATCAGCACGGTCTTGCCGACGCCGGCGCCGCCGAACAGGCCGATCTTGCCGCCCTTCGCGTACGGAGCAAGAAGATCGACGACCTTGATGCCGGTGACGAGAATTTCAGCTTCGGTCGACTGGTCGGTGTAGCTCGGCGCTTCCTGGTGGATGGCGCGGAGACCTTCGGACTTGATCGGGCCGGCTTCGTCGATCGGCTCGCCGATGACGTTCATGATGCGGCCGAGCGTGCCGTCGCCCACCGGAACCGCGATCGGCTGGCCGGTGTCGGTCACTTCCTGGCCGCGCACCAGACCTTCGGTCACGTCCATCGCGATCGTGCGCACGGTGGACTCACCGAGATGCTGCGCAACTTCCAGCACGAGGCGGATGTTGCCGTTCCGGGTTTCCAGCGAATTGAGAATGGCGGGCAGGTGGCCCTCGAACTGCACGTCGACGACGGCGCCCATGACCTGGGTGACGCGACCGACCTGGTTAGCTGCTGTAGCCATGAATAGCTCTCCTTCGAAATTCTGGACTTGAACGACCGTCGTTTGGTTCGTGCGTCAGACCGCCTCGGCGCCGGAGATGATCTCGATCAGCTCCTTGGTGATCTGGGCTTGACGGGTTCGGTTGTAGATCTGGGTTTGCTTGCGGATCATTTCGCCGGCATTGCGGGTTGCGTTGTCCATCGAGCTCATCTGCGCGCCATAGAACGAAGCGTTGTTTTCCAGCAGCGCGCGGAAGATCTGCACCGCGATATTGCGCGGCAACAGGCCGGACAGCAGTTCGTCCTCCTCCGGCTCGTAATCGTAGGACGTCGTCGGCGCGTTCGCCGCCTTTTCCTCGACGACCAGCGGGATGATCTGCTGCGCGGTCGGGATCTGGGCGATCACGGACTTGAACTGCGCGTAGAACAGCGTGCAGACGTCGAACTCACCGTTGTCGAAACGGGCCAGCACCTTCTTGGCGATGTCCTCGGCGTTGACGAAGCCGAGCTGACGAACGCTACGCAGGTCGAGGTGCTCGACGATCTGCTTGTCGAACAGGCGGCGGAGCTGCTCATAGCCCTTGCGGCCGACACAGAAGAATTTCACTTCCTTGCCCTGCGCGATCAGCGCCTGGGCGCGCTCGCGGGCGAGGCGCACGATCGAGGAGTTGAAGGCGCCGGACAGACCGCGCTCGCCGGTGCAGACCAGCAGCAGGTGGACCTGGTCCCTGCCGGTGCCGGCCAGCAGCGCCGGCGCGCCGGGCGAACCCGCAGCGGCGCTGGCGATGTTGGAGATCACCGCGCTCATCTTGTCGGCATAGGGCCGCGCCGCCTCGGCCGCTTGCTGGGCACGGCGCAACCTCGACGCCGCGACCATCTGCATCGCCTTGGTGATCTTCTGCGTCGCCTTGGTGGAGGCGATGCGGACGCGCATGTCTTTAAGTGACGCCATTCTTCGTCCCCGACGATCCGACCCTTTGGCCTGATCGCAAACCTATCCAGTCGTCATGCCCGGGCTCGCCCCGGGCATCCACGCGGTGCCTCACACGCCGTTAGACGTGGATGGCCGGGACAAGCCCGGCCATGACGGCATTTACGCGAAGCTCTTCGCGAAGCCTTCGACCACCGACTTCAGCTTGGCGGCGGTGTCGTCGGAGAGATCGCGGCTGTCGCGGATCGCGTTGAGGATCTCGGCGTTCTTGCCGCGCAGCAGCGACAGCAGACCGTCCTCGAACGCGCGCACCTTGTTGAGCGGGAGCGGATCGAGATAGCCGTTGGTGCCGGCCCAGATCACGCAGACCTGCTCTTCCATCTTCAGCGGCGCGAACTGCGGCTGCTTGAGCAGCTCGGTCAGGCGCGAACCGCGGTTGAGCAGGCGCTGGGTCGAGGCGTCGAGATCGGAGCCGAACTGCGCAAACGCCGCCATTTCGCGGTACTGCGCGAGCTCGCCCTTGATCTTGCCGGCGACCTTCTTGGTGGCCTTGGTCTGCGCGGACGAACCGACGCGCGACACCGACAGACCGACGTTCACCGCGGGACGGATGCCCTGGAAGAACAGGTCGGTTTCCAGGAAGATCTGGCCGTCGGTGATCGAGATGACGTTGGTCGGAATGTAGGCCGACACGTCGTTGGCCTGGGTTTCGATGACCGGCAGCGCCGTCAGCGAGCCCGAGCCCTGGTCCTTGTTCAGCTTCGCCGCGCGCTCGAGCAGGCGGGAGTGCAGATAGAACACGTCGCCCGGATAGGCTTCGCGGCCCGGCGGGCGGCGCAGCAGCAGCGACATCTGGCGGTAGGCGACGGCCTGCTTGGACAGATCGTCATAGATGATGACGGCGTGCATGCCGTTGTCGCGGAAGTACTCGCCCATGGTGCAGCCGGTGAACGGCGCGATGTACTGCATCGGAGCCGGATCCGAGGCGGTGGCGGCGACGATGATCGAGTATTCGAGCGCGCCCTGCTCTTCCAGCACCTTCACGAACTGGGCGACGGTCGAACGCTTCTGGCCGATCGCGACGTAGACGCAATACAGCTTGATGTTCTCGTCCGGCTGCGCGTTGAGCGGCTTCTGGTTGAGGATGGTGTCGAGCGCGATCGCGGTCTTGCCGGTCTGACGGTCGCCGATGATCAACTCGCGCTGGCCACGGCCGATCGGGATCAGGGCGTCGATCGCCTTGAGGCCGGTCGCCATCGGCTCGCTCACCGACTTGCGCGGAATGATGCCGGGCGCCTTGACGTCGACGCGCATGCGCTTGTCGGCCACGATCGGGCCCTTGCCGTCGATCGGGTTGCCGAGCGCGTCGACGACGCGGCCGAGCAGGCCCTTGCCGACCGGCGCGTCCACGATGGCGCGGGTGCGCTTGACGGTCTGGCCTTCCTTGATCTCGCGGTCGGCGCCGAAAATAACGATACCGACGTTGTCGGTTTCGAGGTTCAGCGCCATGCCGCGGGTGCCGTTCTCGAATTCGACCATTTCGCCGGCCTGGACGTTGTCCAGACCATAGACGCGGGCAATACCGTCGCCGACGGACAACACCTGTCCGACTTCGGAGACTTCAGCTTCCTGGCCGAAATTCTTGATCTGGTCCTTCAGGATCGCGGAAATTTCCGCGGCGCGGATGTCCATCAGCCTGCCTCTTTCATCGCGTGCTTGATCGAATTGAGTTTGGTGCGAAGCGAACTATCGATCATGCGGCTGCCGAGCTTGACGACGAGGCCACCGATGATCGAGGGATCGACATTCACGTTGAGCGCGACGTCCTTGCCGGTCACCGACTTCAGGGCAACCTTGAGGGCGTCGAGATTCTTGTCCGAAAGCGCTTCCGCCACGGTGACGTCGGCCGTCACCTCGCCCTTGAACCTGGCGACGAGGGCGCGATAGGCGCGAATGACGTCAGCCACCGCGAACAGGCGGCGGTTGGTGGTCAGGACATTCAGGAAATTGGCGGAGATGCCGGCGATGCCCGCCTTGTCCAGCACGGCCGAGAGGGCTCTGGACTGGGCATCGGCCGCGAACACCGGGCTGCGGACGAGGCGCTTCAGATCGGCGCTTTCGTTCAGCAAACCCTCGAATTTGTCGAGATCGGCTTTGACCTCGTCGACCACATTCTGGTCGCGGGCCAGTTCAAACAAGGCCGTTGCATAACGGCCGGACACACCGGAAACGGACGTATCTTCTGCAGCCACAGACGCGCTCTTTTTGCTGTCAAACTCGCAAGGGAAAAACCGTCGCCACAAAGCGGCGCCAAGCGATCCAAGCCCTTGGAATTCAAGCGGGACTTCGATTTTCGGCCGACACGGGAGGTGCCGGGTCCGTTAAAATCGCGGCTTTGCTAACATAGCAGGCGCGCACGTGCAACATGACGCCAAATTAAAGGCACGACCTTCTGTCGCCAGTTCGTCGCAGCCGACGGCGCCGCGATAGCGGCCTGCCACGTCGCGGAATGACGCGCCCCCTCGGCGGCATCCCGGCCATTCGTTCCTGCCCTCAGCGCATAGCGGCCATGAACACGGATCGCTGAGGCGTGAGTCCGGCGTGACCCGCAGCCTCCCCTGAATACTTTCCTAATTCTAAATATGAAGTATAATGACGTCGTTCTACAGTATTAATGAGTAATAGAATAGTTAAAGAATTGTTAAAGCGAAAGATTCCAGAACATTGGCTGCAACATTGATGCCAATCACAGAATATTTCATGACGACACAGAACGGATTTACTGCCCAATTCACGCCTCATTAGGAATCGAAACGCGATCCCGCTCACAGACTTACGGGGGCTCCACTTGCCACATATGTGGCAATACTAGATTAGGGACCACTAAATGCTGTCTTTGAAGACGCTGGGCTCCGTGCCCCGGCCGCGCACGGCGATCGCTTTCGTTGCCGCCACTCTCCTCGTCGGTGGAACCGCCACCGAAGCTTCTGCCAAATCCCGGCATCACCACCGGTACTCTCACCATCATCACCGTCACCACGCCCAGAGCGATGCCAACACGACCTCCGATTGGCGCAACGCCAACGCGTCGATGACGCCGTCGTCGGGCACGGGCCGCAGCTTCTCCGGCATGGCCTCCTATTATGGCAACGAATCCGGCAGCCGGACTGCGTCGGGGCAGCGCTTCAACCAGAATGCCATGACCGCGGCGCACCGTTCGCTGCCGTTCGGCACCAAGCTGCGCGTCACCCACGGCGGCTCGAGCGTCATCGTCACCATCAATGACCGTGGCCCGTTCATTCGCGGCCGTGTGCTCGACCTCTCCACGGGCGCTGCCCGCGCCATCGGCCTCACCGGCGCCGGCGTCGGCCGCGTCACCGCGGAAGTCGTCTCCTAAGGCGCCACCAGGCGCCTCACCGACAAAGCGCAAATCTCGCCATCGTCCGCGGACGTGTGAGCGGCGAGACCAGTTCGGGCGAAACAAGCCCGCCGTCTTGGGGGACGGCGGGCTTTTTGTTTGCCCCGTCATTGCGAGGCATGATCCGTAGTCCGGATGGAGCGTAGCGAAATCCGGGGTCTTTGTAGGCGGATCGACTTGTCCCGGATTGCGCTGCGCTCCATCCGGGCTACAGGCGCTTGTCATTTACTCCGTCATTGCGAGGAGCCACCCGGTCCCGCCTTCGGCGGGCCGGATGACAGGCTCCACGACGAAGCAATCCAGACTGCCTCCGCGGAGGGATTCTGGATTGCTTCGCTGCGCTCGCAATGACAGAGATGGATCTCAGCCTTACAAAAAGCTCTGCGGGTCGACGTCGACTTCGAGCTTTTGATTGCCCTTCGGCTTCGGGCAGACGGCCAGCCAGTTGCGCAAATAGTCCGACAGATCGAAACCGCGCGCCGATTTCACCAGGATGCGGAAACGGTAGCGGCCCTTGATCACGGCGAGCGGGGCCTCCGCCGGTCCCAGCACCACGACGCGCTCGTCGCGCGGTGCGAGCGCAACGAGGCGGCGGCCCAAACCTTCGGCGCTCGGACGGTCGCCTGCCGAAATGATCAGGCTCGCGAGCCGGCCGAACGGCGGATAGAGCGTGCGCTCGCGCAGATCGATCTCGCTGTCATAGAAGGCCTCGCGGTCGCAGGCGATCAGCGCCTTCATCACGGGATGATCGGGCTGGTGGGTCTGGAGATAGCCGACGCCACGGCCCTGCTCGCGCCCGGCACGGCCGATCACCTGGTTGAGCAGCTGCCAGGTGCGTTCCGACGCGCGCGGATCGCCGTTGGACAGGCCCAGATCCGCATCGACCACGCCGACGAGATTGAGTCGCGGAAAGTTGTGGCCCTTGGCGACGAGCTGCGTGCCGATGATGATGTCGACGCGGCCCTCCGCGATCTCGGTAAGCTCGGAGCGCATTGTCTCGATCGAGGTGATCAGATCGCTCGACAGCACCATGGTGCGCGCCTCGGGGAACAGCGCGGCCGCCTCCTCCTGCAAGCGCTCGACGCCCGGCCCGACCGCGACCAGCGATTCCTCTGCCGCACAATGCGGGCAGGTCTGCGGGCGCGGCATCGAGAAGCCGCAATGGTGGCAGACCAGCCGCTGGCGAAAGCGGTGATCGACCAGCCAGGCATCGCAGATGGTGCAGGCGAAGCGATGGCCGCAGGCACGGCACAGCGTCAGCGGCGCATAGCCGCGGCGATTGAGGAACAGCAGCGCCTGCTCGCGCTTTTCAATCGCTTTTCTGATCTCGGAAGCGAGCCGCGGCGAGATGAAGCGGCCGCGCGCCGGTGGCTCGCGGCGCATGTCGATCGCCTCGATATGCGGCATGTGCTGGCCGCCGAAGCGCGAGGGCAGCGCAATGCGCTGATAGCGGTTCTTGCGCGCATTGACCTCGGATTCGACCGACGGCGTGGCGGAGGCCAGCACGATCGGAATCTTTGCGATATGCGCGCGCACCACCGCCATGTCACGGGCGTGATAATGCACGCCCTCGTCCTGCTTGTAGGCCTGGTCGTGCTCTTCATCGACCACGATGAGGCCGAGATTGGCGTAAGGCAGAAACAGCGCCGAGCGCGCGCCGACCACGACCGGCGCACTGCCTTCGGAGATCGCGGCCCAGTTGCGTGCGCGGGTGCGGGGCGTCAGCTCGGAGTGCCATTCGATCGGACGCACGCCAAAGCGCTGCGCGAAGCGGTCGAGGAACTGGCCGGTCAGCGCGATCTCCGGCATCAGGATCAGAGTCTGCTTGCCGCGGCGGATGGTCTCTGCAATCGCCTCGAAATAGACCTCGGTTTTGCCGGAGCCGGTGACGCCGTCGAGCAGCGCAACGTGAAAGGTGCCGTTGGCGGCGAGCGCGCGCATTGCATCCACCCCGGCGCGCTGGAGCGGCGAAAAATCCGGCTGGCCAAAATCCGGATCGGGTGCCGGCGGCGGCGGACGCGGCGGCATCGGCTCGACCGTGAGCGTGCCTTCGTCGACGAGGCCGTCGATCACGCCGGCCGAGACCCCTGCTTCCTTGGCGGCCTCGGACTTGCCGTGCAGCAGGCGATCCGACAGCAGCTCGATCACGCGCTGCCGCGCCGGCGTCAGCCGTCGCGGCGGATCGCCGACCAGGCGCACACCGGCGCGCACCCGCTCCGGGCCGAGATTCTCGCCCATGCGCAGGCACATCCGCAGCACCATGCCGCGCGGGCTCAGCGTGTAATTGGCGACCCAGTCGACGACCGAGCGCAGCTCAGGCTTCAGCGGAGGAAGATCGAGCTTTTCGCTGACCTCCTTGAGCCGGTTGTGCAGGCGCGGGTCGGGATTGGCGTTCTCCGCCCAGACCACGGCCAGCACCTCGCGCGGGCCGAGCGGCACGCCGACGAGATCGCCCGCCTTCAGCTCCATCCCGCGCGGCACCTTGTAGGAATAGGTCTGGTCGAGCGCGACCGGCACCAGCACGTCGACCATGCGGGTCGCGTTGGCGGGGGTGGTCGTGCTGCGCGACGAATGATCCATCAAAGATCTTTGGAGGGAGAATCGGAACCTTGGGGCCTTGAGGCTAGCGCCCAGGGGCGGCCTTAGCGAACAGTAAACGGGTGTGATGCGATATACTGAGTGGAATCATTACGTCCAGAGCGCATGAGCAAAGCGGCCGCCCCCCCAATCGAGCTCGCCAGCGCCGATCCCTCGATCGCGCAGGAGATGACGCGCTGGCTGTCGCATCTCGGCGCCGAGCGGCGGCTGTCGCCGAAGACGCTGGAGGCCTATGGCCGCGACTTGCGGCAATGCCTGGATTTCCTTTGCGCCCATTGGGGCGAGCGCGTGACGCTGGCGCGCTTTGCCGCGCTGGAAGCCACCGACATCCGCGCCTTCATGGCGATGCGCCGCGCCGACGATATTGCCGGCCGTTCGCTGATGCGCGCGCTGGCGGGCCTGCGCTCGTTCGGCCGTTTCCTCGAACGCGAAGGCAAGGGCAAGGTCGGCGCACTCTCGGCTATCCGCGCGCCCAAGGTGGCCAAGACTTTGCCGAAGCCGCTGCCGATGGCATCCGCAAAACGTCTCGCCGATGCCGACGAGCGCGCCGGCGAGGAACGAGAGACGTGGGTTCTGGCCCGCGACGCCGCGGTGATGGCACTCTTGTATGGCTCGGGTCTGCGCATCTCCGAAGCGCTGGGGCTGAAGCGCCGCGAGGTGCCGCGGCCCGGCGAGGGCGACGTGCTGATCGTGACCGGCAAAGGCAACAAGACCCGCATGGTGCCGGTGCTGCAGAACGTGCTCGCGCTGGTGCAGGAATACGTTGCGATGTGCCCCTATCCGCTGCCGGCGGAAGGCCCGATCTTCCTCGGCGCGCGCGGCGGGCCCTTGAGCCCGCGCATCATCCAGCTCGCGATGGAGCGGCTGCGCGGCGCGCTCGGCCTGCCCGACAGCGCCACGCCGCACGCGCTCCGGCATTCCTTCGCGACGCATCTGCTGTCGCGTGGCGGTGACTTACGCGCGATCCAGGAATTGCTCGGCCATTCCTCGCTCTCGACCACGCAGATCTATACCGGCATCGATTCGGAGCGGCTGCTCGAAGTCTATGCGAGCGCCCATCCGCGGCGGTGAAGCTGACATGAAGCTGTCATAGCGCGCGTGCCTCTTGCGCGGCGCCCGCGGTTCGGTCAATCGTGGGGAACCGCGACTGGAGGGAATCATGAGCGCACACGAAAGCATGGAGCATGCCGAGCACGCCGAGCACGCGTCCGGATCGAACAAGAAGATCGCTCTTCTGATCGCCGTGCTGGCGCTGTTCCTGGCGATCTCCGAGACGCTCGGCAAGGGCGCCCAGACTGAATCGATCAGCAAGAACGTCGAGTCCGCCAATCTCTGGGCGTTCTTCCAGGCCAAGACCATCCGCCGCACCGTGGTGCTGACCGCATCCGAGCAGGGCAAGCTCACGCTCGCCGCCGCCGACGAGGCTCAGAAGCCGGCGGTGCAGAAGCAGGTCGACGACTGGACCAAGACCGCGCAGCGCTATCGCTCAGAGCCCGAGACCGGCGAAGGCACCGAGCAGCTCGCCGAGAAGGCCAAGCACGCCGAGCACGAGCGCGACGAGGCGACCGCGAAATATCATCACTTCGAGCTGGCCTCCGCCGCCTTCCAGATCGGCATCGTGCTGGCCTCGGCCACCATCATCACCGGCATGATCGCGCTCGCCTATGTCGCCGGCGTCCTGACCCTGGCCGGCCTCCTCATGACCGCGCTCGGCCTGTGGTGGCCGCATCTGGTGCATTTGCATTGAGGGGCTGATGCGGGGCGCATAAGGCCAACAACATCGACGCTGTCATGCCCCGGCTTGACCGGGGCATCCAGTACGCCGCGGCTCCTCCGTATTCGATTGACGTCTCTGGAATACTGGATCGCCCGGTCAAGCCGGGCGATGACATCGAGTGTGTGGCAATGACTGTGAGTCTATAGCGGGCGGATCACCGCGCCTGGTGCACGCTCTTGCGAAAGCGCTGGATCAGGCGGAGCGTACGGGAGGACCAGCCTTCGCCGTTGCCGGCGATCAGCTCGCGGATGCGCTGCTTGATCGGGTCGACCAGCTCGGCGGCCTTGCCGCGCAGCTTCATCACGAGATCGTAGAGCCGCTCGAACCAGCGCATCTCCATCAGCTTGTCGCGCGTCACGTCGAACACGAAGGCGGTGACGCCGACGCCGAGCAGCTTTGCGAACAGAAACGTGGATACGCCGCTCAGCCAGTATTCATGCGTGAGCAGATACAGGCCCATCAGCTTGAGCGGAAACAGCGGGATGATTGGCACCGCGAACACGATCAGCGTCATCGCCGGCGGCAGCGCATCGACGCGCTCGGTCAGCCATTGCTTGAAGCGTGCGAGCGGGATGGCTGCGACAACCCGCGCGACGATCGGCTCGAGATGGTCCCACAGCCAGGCTTCGATCAGGAAGATGATCGCCAGCAGGACCCAGACCGGTTGAAGTAGGCGGCGCAGCATATGTTTCCCGCCCGATTCGACGCTAGGCGCGTCGCCTACATATGGATGGCCCGCTTGCCCACCGCAAGCGCGGCTTCCTTGATGGCCTCTGAACGGGTCGGATGCGCGTGGCAGGTGCGCGCAAGATCTTCCGCGCTGCCGCCAAACTCCATGAGAACGCAGGCTTCATGGATCATTTCGCCGGCTTCACGGCCGATAATGTGCACGCCGAGCACGCGATCGGTCTTCGCATCTGCGAGAATCTTCACGAAGCCGTCGGTGGTCTGGTTGACCTTGGAGCGGCCGTTGGCGGTAAAGGGAAACTTCCCGACGGTATACGCCTGACCCGCCTGCTTCAGCTCCTCCTCGGTCTTGCCGACGGAGGATACTTCCGGCGTGGTATACACGACACCTGGGATAACGTCGTAGTTCACGTGGCCGGCCTGCCCTGCGATGATCTCCGCAACCGCAACGCCTTCATCCTCGGCCTTGTGCGCGAGCATCGGGCCCGCGACGACGTCGCCGATGGCATAGACGCCCTTCACGCTGGTGGCGAAATGCGGATCGATCTGCACGCGGCCGCGATTGTCGAGTGCAACGCCGGCTTCCTTCAGGCCGAGCCCATCCGTGTACGGCACGCGGCCGATGCAGACGAGAACGACGTCGGCTTCCAGTGCCTCCGCGGCGCCGCCGGCGGCGGGCTCGATGGTTGCCTTCAGCGACTTGCCGGAGGTGTCGACGGCCGTGACCTTGGCACCGAGCTTGAACGCAAAACCCTGCTTTTCCAGGATGCGCTGGAATTGCTTGGCGATTTCGCCGTCCATGCCGGGCAGGATGCGATCGAGGAATTCGACGACGACGACTTCAGCGCCGAGCCGCTTCCACACCGAGCCGAGCTCGAGGCCGATCACGCCGGCGCCGACGATCAGGAGCTTGCCGGGGACCTTGTCCAGCGACAGCGCGCCGGTGGACGACACGATGCGCTTCTCGTCGATCTCGATGCCCTTGAGGCGCGCGATGTCGGAGCCGGTCGCAATCACGATGCTCTTCGTCTCGACCACTTGCGACTTGCCATCAGCGGACACTTCGACCTTGCCGGCGCCCAAAATCTTGCCGGTGCCCTTGAGCACGTCGATCTTGTTCTTCTTCATCAGGAATTCGACGCCCTTGACGTTGCCGTCGATGCCCTGCTGCTTGAAGTTCATCATCGCCGGAAGCTCGAGCTTCGGCGCGGAAACGGAAACGCCCATCTTGGCGAAGGAGTGCGCGGCTTCCTCGAACATTTCGGACGCGTGCAGCAGCGCCTTCGACGGCATGCAGCCGACGTTCAGGCAGGTGCCGCCGAGCGTGGCGTCCTTTTCGACCACGGCGACTTTCATGCCGAGCTGGGCCGCGCGCACCGCGCAGACATAACCGCCAGGTCCGGTGCCGATGACGACGAGATCGTAGGTAGCCATGAGAGAAAGTCCCGTAAGTTTAGCGTGATGAGGATGTGTCAGCGTCCGCCGGACACATCGAGAATGGCCGAGGTGACGTAGGAAGCCTCGTCCGACATCAGCCAGACGATGGCGTTGGCGATTTCGTCGGCGGTGCCGACGCGCTTCATCGGCACCATATGGGCCAGACGATGGGCGCGGTCGGGCTCGCCGCCGGCGGCGTGGATTTCGGTGTCGATCAGGCCGGGGCGGATGCCCGCGACGCGGATGCCTTCGCCTGCGACCTCATAGCCGAGACCGACGGTGAAGGAATCGATCGCGCCCTTGGACGCCGCATAGTCGACATAGGTATTCGGCGCACCAAGTCTGGCAGCGACCGATGACAGATTGACGATGACGCCGCCCTGGCCGCCGTGCTTGGTCGACATCCGCTTCACCGCTTCGCGCGCGCAGAGGATCGAGCCGGTGACGTTGACGGCCATCACGCGCCGGATGCGCTCGGCCGACATCTCGTCGACGCGCACGCCGCTCTGGCCGACGATGCCGCCATTGTTGACGAGCGCGCCGAGCGTGCCGAACTTGTCGGCAGCCATGAACAGCTCGATGATGTCGCTTTCCTCGGCGACATCGCATTTCACCGCGATGGCCTTGCCGTTGCTGGCCGCGATCTGGGCGATCACCTCGTCGGCAGCCGTTTTGTTGCTGGCGTAGCCGACGACGACACGGAAGCCGCGCGCGGCCGCCGCAATCGCGGTCGCCCGCCCGATGCCGCGGCTGCCGCCGGTGATGACAACGACTTTATCGGTCACATCAATCCCCACGAGTTCGAGCGCACTACGACGTCTTGCCCTCAAGAGCTGCCAACCGATCCAGCACGGACTTATCCGTCAGGCTGACCAAATGGAACAGAATGAAGGGCGTGAGAAACGGAATCAGGCACCAGGCCGCGAAGCCGACCCCCTTACCCTTCCTGCGACTGATCGGAATCGCAAAGAAGAAGAAAATAAGGGTGGTCAGCAGGAACGGCACCATGGAGATGAGCGCATGCGCAAGCGACGGCTCCCCCATCGTCGCCTCCCTTAGAGGTCCAGCACCAGGCGCGCCGGATCTTCCAGGCTCTCCTTGACGCGAACCAGGAAGGTGACGGCTTCCTTGCCGTCGATGACGCGGTGATCGTAGGACAGCGCCAGGTACATCATCGGGCGCACCTCGATCTTGCCGGCGACGACCATCGGCCGCTCCTGGATCTTGTGCATGCCGAGGATGCCGGACTGCGGCGCGTTCAGGATCGGGGTCGACATCAGCGAGCCGTAGATGCCGCCGTTGGTGATGGTGAAGGTGCCGCCCTGCATCTCGTCGATCTTGAGCTGGCCGTCACGGGCGCGGCGGCCGAAATCGGCGATGCCCTTCTCGATGTCGGCGATCGACTTGTTGTCGCAGTCGCGCACGACCGGCACGACCAGACCCTTGTCGGTGCCGACGGCGACGCCGATGTGGTAATAGTTCTTGTAGATCAGATCGGTGCCGTCGATCTCGGCGTTGACGGCCGGGATGTCCTTCAGCGCCTGCACGACGGCCTTGGTGAAGAAGCCCATGAAGCCGAGCTTCGAGCCGTGCTTCTTCTCGAACGCATCCTTGTAGTGGGCGCGCAGCGCCATCACGTTGGTCATGTCGACCTCGTTGAAGGTCGTGAGCATGGCCGCCGTGTTCTGCACGTCCTTGAGGCGGCGCGCGATGGTCTGGCGCAGGCGGGTCATCTTGACGCGCTCTTCGCGGGCGGCGTCATCGGCGGGCGACGGCGCGCGGACCTGGACGGCGGCGGCGGGCTGGTTGACCGGGGTCGGCGCCGAGGCCGCACGCTCGATCGCGGCGAGCATGTCGCCCTTGGTGACGCGGCCGTCTTTGCCGGAGCCCGGAACGGTCGAAGCGTCGATACCGGTCTCGACCGAGAGCTTTCGCACGGACGGGGCGAGCGGGGCGTCGGCCGGCGGCGCTTTCGCGGCCGGAGCCGGCGCAGGAGCAGCAGCCACGGCGGCCGGAGCGGCGGCGGCGGGCTTCGCGGGAGCAGCGGCGGGCTTCGCAGCACCGGCACCGTCGGTGATCTGGCCGAGCAGCGCACCGACCGCAACGGTCGCGCCATCGGCAGCGACGATCTCGCTCAGCGTGCCGGCGGAGGGCGCCGGGACTTCGATGGTGACCTTGTCGGTCTCGAGCTCCACCAAGGGCTCGTCGACGGCGACGGGATCGCCGGCCTTCTTGAACCAGCGGCCGATGGTGGCCTCGGTGACGGATTCGCCGAGCGTCGGCACACGAATTTCAGTCATGGTCTTTTCCTTAAGGGATCGCCGGTGCGGTCAAAAATTCGGTCGTCATCGGCCCGCGAAAGGCAAGCCATCCAGCAAGCCGGACGTTCGTATTCTGCACGGACGTCGCGGCGTACTGGTGCCCCGCTCCAGTGCGCGATTGCGCACGAGGCGGGGCACGACGCAGTTCAGAAAGATCAGCTCAGTGCTTCGTCCAGGAACGCCTTCAACTGCGCCTGATGCTTGGACATCAGACCAGTGGCGGTCGCGGCGGAAGCGGCGCGGCCGACATAACGCGGACGCCGGCTCGCACCGTTCACCTGGTTCAGCACCCATTCCAGATAGGGCTCGATGAAGTGCCAGGCGCCCATGTTGCGGGGCTCTTCCTGGCACCACACCACTTCAGCCTTCTTGAAGCGCGACAGCTCGGCCACCAGCGCCTTCAGCGGCACCGGATAAAGCTGCTCGACGCGCATCAGGTAGATGTCGTCGATGCCGCGCTTCTCGCGCTCCTCGTAGAGGTCGTAATAGACCTTGCCGGAGCAGAGCACGATGCGGCGGACCTTCTCGTCGGGGACGAGCTTGATCGCCTCGTTCGGCAGCATCTGGGCGTCATCATAGAGGATGCGGTGGAAGGTCGTTCCCTTCGCGAGCTCCTCGAGACGCGACACCGCCCGCTTGTGACGCAGCAGCGACTTCGGCGTCATCAGGATCAGCGGCTTGCGGATCTCGCGATGAAGCTGGCGGCGCAGCACGTGGAAGTAGTTCGCCGGCGTGGTCGGGTAGACCACCTGCATGTTGTCTTCGGCGCACATCTGCAGATAACGCTCCAGACGCGCCGAGGAGTGCTCCGGTCCCTGGCCCTCATAGCCGTGCGGCAAGAGGCAGACGAGGCCGGACATGCGCAGCCATTTACGTTCGCCCGAGGAGATGAACTGGTCGAACACGACCTGCGCACCGTTGGCGAAGTCGCCGAACTGGGCTTCCCACAGCGTCAGCGTGTTCGGCTCCGCGAGCGAGTAGCCGTATTCGAAGCCGAGCACGGCTTCTTCCGACAGCAGCGAGTTGATGACCTCGTAATGTCCCTGCTCGTGGCCGAGATGGTTGAACGGCGTGTAGCGGCTCTCGTCTTCCTGGTCGATCAGGACCGAATGGCGCTGCGAGAAGGTGCCGCGCTCGGAATCCTGGCCCGATAGGCGGACATGGTGGTTCTCGTTGAGCAGCGTGCAGAACGCCAATGCCTCGCCGGTCGCCCAATCGATGCCGGCGCCGGTGTCGATTGCCTTGGCGCGATTGTCGAGGAAGCGCTGGATGGTGCGGTGGACGCGGAAGCCATCCGGCACCTTGGTGATCTTGCGGCCGATTTCCTTCAGCTCGGCGGTGTCGACGCCGGTGACGCCGCGGCGCGCATCCTCTTCCTGATCGGCAATCTTGAAGCCGGACCACTTGCCGTCGAGCCAGTCGGCCTTGTTCGGCTTGTAGGAGGTGCCGGCCTCGAACTCGGCATCGAGCCGTGCGCGCCAGTCGGCCTTGGCCTTGTCGACCTCGCCCTCGGTCATCACGCCTTCGCTGATCAGGCGGCGGGCGTAGAGCTCGAGCGTCGACGGATGCGCCGCGATCCTCTTGTACATCACCGGCTGGGTGAAAGCCGGCTCGTCGCCCTCGTTATGGCCATGCCTGCGGTAGCAGAACATGTCGATGACGACGGGCTTGTGGAATTTCTGCCGGAACTCGGTCGCGACCTTGGCCGCGAAAACCACTGCTTCCGGATCGTCACCGTTCACATGGAAGATCGGCGCGTCGATCATCTTCGCCACGTCAGACGGATAGGGCGAGGAGCGCGAGTAGCGCGGATAGGTGGTGAAGCCGATCTGGTTGTTGACGATGAAGTGCACGGAGCCGCCGGTGCGGTAGCCCTTCAGGTCAGACAGGCCGAAGCATTCCGCGACCACACCCTGGCCGGCGAACGCAGCGTCGCCATGCATCAAGAGCGGCATCACCGAGATGCGCTGGTCCGGCGGATCACCGTGCTGGTCCTGCTTGGCGCGGACCTTGCCGAGCACCACGGGATCGACGATCTCGAGATGCGAGGGGTTGGCCGTCAGCGACAGATGGATGCGGTTGCCGTCGAACTCGCGGTCCGAGGAGGCGCCGAGGTGATATTTGACGTCGCCGGAGCCTTCGACAGCATCAGGGTTGGCCGAGCCGCCCTTGAATTCATGGAACAGGGCGCGGTGCGCCTTGCCCATCACCTGGGTCAGCACGTTGAGGCGGCCGCGATGCGGCATGCCGAGCACGACTTCCTTCACGCCGAGATTGCCGCCGCGCTTGATGATCTGCTCGAGCGCGGGAATCAGCGATTCACCGCCGTCGAGGCCGAAGCGCTTGGTGCCGGTGAACTTGGTGTCGCAGAACTTCTCGAAGCCCTCGGCTTCGACCAGCTTCGTCAGGATGGCGCGCCGGCCTTCGCGGGTGAACGAGATTTCCTTGTCCGGTCCCTCGATGCGCTCCTGGATCCACGCCTTCTGCGCGGCGTTGCTGATGTGCATGAACTCGACGCCGAGCGTCTGGCAGTAGGTGCGCTCGCAGATCGCGGTGATCTCGCGCAGCGTGGCGTATTCGAGACCGAGCACGTGATCGAGGAAGATCTTGCGGTCGAAATCGGCTTCGCTGAAGCCGTAGGTGCGCGGGTCGAGCTCTTCGCGGTTGCGCGGGGCTTCGATGCCGAGCGGATCGAGCTTGGCGTGGAAGTGGCCGCGCATGCGGTAGGAGCGGATCAGCATCAGCGCGCGGACCGAGTCGCGCGTGGCCTGGAGCAGGTCGGCGGACGAGAAATCAGCGCCCTTGTTGCCCGCCTGGGCCTGCGCCTTGGCGGCGATCTTGGCACCGACCGCCTTCTCGACCTGGGCCCAGTTGCCGTCGAGGGCGGAGGTGAGGTCGTCCTGCGGGGTCAGCGGCCAGTTGGCGCGCTCCCAGGACGGGCCTTCGGCGTTCTTGCTGATATCGCCGGGCTGGTCGTTGAGGCTCTTGAAGAACTCCTGCCACTCGGCGTCAACCGAGGACGGGTCCTTCTCGTAGCGGGCGTAGATTTCGTCGATGTAGGTGGCGTTGGTGCCCTGCAAAAAGGAAGAGAGGGCAAAGGCTGCGTTCGCGTCTTGGCGAGACATGCTTGAGTTCCTGGCGATTTCGGTTCGCGCATAACAAACGGCGCTGGCGCTGGGCTCCCCGGCAGAGGCCCAGCGCGACAGGCACCATTTATCCTATTTGCTACGAAACTTCGCCCGGAAAAGTACGAAGAAGTGAATTAGCCTTTCAACTTTTCGGCAAGCGTGTGGCCGAGGCGGGCGGGAGACGGAGACACTGTAATCCCAGCCGATTTCATCGCGTCGGTCTTGGAACCGGCGTCGCCCTTGCCGCCGGAGATGATCGCACCGGCATGGCCCATGCGGCGGCCGGGAGGCGCGGTGACACCGGCAATGAAACCGACCATCGGCTTCTTGCGGCCGCGCTTGGCCTCGTCCTTGAGGAACTGGGCGGCGTCCTCCTCGGCGGAACCGCCGATCTCGCCGATCATGATGATCGATTCGGTCTTGGGGTCGGCGAGCAGCATTTCCAGCACGTCGATGAACTCGGTGCCCTTGACCGGGTCGCCGCCGATGCCGACCGCGGTGGTCTGGCCGAGGCCTTCCTGCGAGGTCTGGAACACGGCTTCATAGGTCAGCGTGCCGGAGCGGGAGACGATGCCGACGCTGCCGGTCTTGAAGATGTTGGCGGGCATGATGCCGATCTTGCACTCGCCGGCGGTCATGACGCCCGGGCAGTTCGGCCCGATCAGGCGCGACTTGGAACCGGCCAGCGAGCGCTTCACGCGCACCATGTCGATAACAGGAATGCCTTCGGTGATGCAGACGATCAGCGGGATCTCCGCGTCGATGGCTTCGCAGATCGCATCCGCCGCGCCCGGCGGCGGCACGTAGATCACCGACGCATCGGCACCGGTCTTCTCGCGCGCCTCGCGCACCGTGTCGAACACCGGCAGGCCCAGATGGGTGGCGCCGCCTTTGCCCGGCGAGGTGCCGCCGACCATCTTGGTGCCGTAGGCAAGCGCGGCCTCCGAGTGGAAGGTTCCGTTCTTGCCGGTGAAGCCCTGGCAGATGACCTTGGTGTTCTTGTCGATCAGGATGGACATGAGGTCTGCTTTCGCGAACTAACGAGTGAGAGGTCAGTGGATGCGGCGGTAGATGCCGGTGAGCACGTCGGCCCAGCCTTCCGCGTCCGGCGAGAACTGGATCTTCAACGAGTAGGAATTGTCGTCGATGATTTCGTAGACGTGGCGCGCATTGCCGCGGAGCGAGCCGCGCACCAGCGTCAGGGTCTTGCCGACCCAGCCGCCGGAGGCGGGCGAGGGCGGCGTGTATCCGAGCGAGTCGTACCAGAACAATTTGTAGGTCCGGTCCTCACGATCGTAGGTGAAGAGGCCGTGGGTGGCGAAGACCTGCTTGCCGTCGCGCATCTGGGCCGAGTCCTGGATCAGATAGAACCCGTTGAGATCCATGCGCGCCACCACGTGAGAGGTGGCCGGCCCGCCCTCCGTCCAGCGCGACGGGAAGACCACCTCTTCGCCATTCCATTCGCCGGCGAACGCGGCGAGGCGCGTGTGCTCTGCAAGCGGAGATGATGCGGCGAGATGGTCCTGGGTCATGGCCTCAGCCTCCCTTGACGGCCTTCACGATCTTCTGCGCGGCGTCGTCGAGATTGTCGGCCGGCACCACGTTCAGGCCGGATTCGCGGATGATCTTCTTGCCGAGCTCGACATTGGTGCCTTCGAGGCGGACCACCAGCGGCACGCTGAGGCCGACCTCGCGCACGGCGGCCGTGACGCCCTCTGCGATCACGTCGCACTTCATGATCCCACCGAAGATGTTGACCAGGATGCCCTTCACGTTGGGATCGGCGGTGATGATCTTGAAGGCGGCCGCAACCTTCTCCTTGCTGGCGCTGCCGCCGACGTCGAGGAAGTTCGCCGGAGCCATGCCGTAGAGCTTGATGATGTCCATCGTCGCCATGGCGAGACCGGCGCCGTTGACCATGCAGCCGATATTGCCGTCGAGGGTGACGTAGTTGAGGTCGTACTTGGACGCCTCGATTTCCTTGGCGTCTTCCTCGGTCTCGTCGCGCAGCGCGAGCACCTCGGGATGACGGAACAGCGCGTTGTCGTCGAACGACACCTTGGCGTCGAGCACGCGGAGCTGGCCCTGCTTGGTCACGACCAGCGGGTTGATCTCCAGCATCGACATGTCCTTGGCGACGAAGGCGGTGTAGAGCTGCGCGGTGAGCTTTTCGGCCTGCTTGGCGAGATCGCCGGACAGCTTCAGCGCGTTCGCAACGGTGCGGCCGTGATGGCCCATGATGCCGGTCGCGGGATCGACCGAGAAGGTGACGATCTTCTCAGGGGTGTTGTGCGCGACGTCCTCGATGTTGACGCCGCCTTCGGTCGAGACGACGAAGGAGACGCGCGAGGTTTCGCGGTCGACCAGGAGCGAGAGATAGAACTCCTTGTCGATGTCCGAGCCGTCCTCGATGTAGAGGCGGTTGACCTGCTTGCCAGCGGGGCCGGTCTGGATCGTCACGAGGGTCGCGCCCAGCATCTGCTTGGCGAATTCGGTGACCTCAGCGGCCGACTTGGCGATGCGGACGCCGCCCTTGTCGCCGGCCGAGGCTTCCTTGAACTTGCCCTTGCCGCGGCCACCAGCGTGGATCTGGCTCTTCACCACCCAGACCGGGCCCGGGAGGGCCTTGGCGGCGGCTTCCGCGTCCGCGGGCTTCAGGACGGGGACGCCCTTTGAGATCGCGACGCCGAACTCGTTCAGCAGCGCTTTGGCCTGATATTCATGGATATTCATATGGTCGCTCCCTGAACCCGCGGGCGGTGACCTCTAGGGCCCACCTCAGTCTTGTGGCTGGCATACCATATACCACAGGAACTGCAACCCGGATTCTTTGACATCGAGATCTCTGGACTGCGGACCCGGAACCCGCCCGACGCGGGGCCCGGAAATGAAACCGCCGAAGACCGGTTTTTCGATCTTCGGCGGGGATTGCTCTCGCTTAGCGGCCGAGAAGATCGGGTGCGATCTTCTTGCAGGCATCGACCAGGCCCTGTACGGCGCCGACCGACTTGTCGAACGCCTCGCGGTCCTTGCCGGTGAGCTCGATCTCGACGACGCGCTCGACACCCTTGGCGCCGATCACGACGGGCACACCGACATACATGTCCTTCACGCCGTATTCGCCGTTGAGGTAGGCGGCGCTGGCCAGCACGCGCTTCTTGTCCCGCAGATAGCTCTCGGCCATCGCGATCGCGGAAGCAGCAGGCGCGTAGAAGGCCGAGCCGGTCTTGAGCAGATTGACGATCTCGGCGCCGCCGTTGCGGGTGCGGTCGACGATCTCGTCGAGGCGCGCCTGCGAGGTCCAGCCCATCTTGACGAGGTCGGGCAGCGGAATGCCGGCGACGGTGGAGTACTTCACCAGCGGCACCATGGTGTCGCCATGACCGCCGAGCACGAAGGCGGTGACGTCCTCGACCGAGACGTTGAACTCGTCGGCCAGGAAGTAACGGAAGCGCGAGGAATCCAGCACGCCGGCCATGCCGACGACCTTCTTGTGCGGCAGGCCCGAAGCCTTCTGCAGCGCCCACACCATCGCGTCGAGCGGGTTGGTGATGCAGATGACGAAGGCGTCGGGGGCGTATTTCTTGATGCCGGCGCCGACCTGCTCCATGACCTTCAGGTTGATGGAGAGGAGATCGTCGCGGCTCATGCCGGGCTTGCGCGGCACGCCGGCGGTGACGATGCAGACTTTGGCGTTGTCGAGGGCTTCGTACGAATTGGCGCCGGTGTAGTGCGCGTCAAAACCGTCGACCGGCGAGGACTGGGCGATGTCGAGCGCCTTGCCCTGCGGCACGCCCTCGGCGATGTCGAACATCACCACGTCGCCCAGTTCTTTCAGGCCGATGAGATGAGCCAGCGTTCCGCCGATCTGACCGGAGCCAATCAAAGCAATCTTGTCGCGCGCCATGTGAACCTGTCCTTTAGACACGTTAAGGAGGGGAAAACTGAGACGGGTGGTTATCCCTTTCGCTCCCCCCGTTCAAGTCGGTGGATGCCCAATTGTCGGGCTTGGCGAACATTGAAGCGCATCCCTGTCATTCCGGGGCGCGACGAAAGTCGCGAGCTACGATGCGCAATTGCGCATCTGAGAATCCATAACCACCAGCGGGAGTATGGATTCCGGGCTCGTCGCTTCGCGACGCCCCGGAATGACAGCGCTGGCAAATAGGACTTAAGTCTCCACCAGGCCCTTGGTGGAGCCGCTGGCGGTGGAATCCTTGCGGCCGTGAGGCAGCGCCAGATAGGATTCCGAGCTCATCTCGATCAGGCGCGACGCCGTCCGCTTGAACTCCATGGCCTCATTGCCCTCGTGGGCGAGGTAGAGCGAGATCGGATTGGCATCGGCCGAGGCCATCAGCTTCACGGCATTGTCATAGAGCGTATCGATCAGCGTGATGAAACGCTTGGCGGCGTTGCGCTGGGAAAAATCCATCACTGGAATATGGTCGACCAGAATGGTGTGATAGTCGTGCGCGAGGCGGAGGTAGTCGGACGCGCCGAGCGGTTTTTCGCAGAGATCCGCAAATCCGAACCGCGCCACGCCATGGGCCGAGCACGGCACGTGCAGGATGCGGCCCTTGAACGAAATATCGCGCGACTTGCATTTGGCGCCGCCGGTCATCTTCGACCAGGCGCGGTCGAGGGCCGCGTCCGCGTCGCCGTCGGCCGGCGTCAGCCACATCGGCACGCCCTGAAGCTTTTCCAGGCGGAAATCCGTGCGCGCATCGAGCCGCAACACGTCCATGTGGTCGGTGATCTGCTTGATGAAGGGCAGGAACAGCGAACGGTTCAGGCCGCCCTTGTAGAGATCGTCGGGCGCGACGTTGGAGGTCGCGACGACCACGGTGCCGAGCTCGAACAGCTTTGCAAACAGGCGACCGAGGATCATCGCGTCCGCGATGTCGGTGACGTGGAATTCGTCGAAGCAAAGCAGCCAGCTTTCCTCGAAGATCGCGTTCGCGGTCAGCGTGATGACGTCGCCATCGGCGATCTCGCCGCGCGAGATGCCCTGGCGATAATCGTAGATGCGCTCATGCGCTTCCGCCATGAACTCGTGGAAATGCGCGCGGCGCTTGTGCTCGACAGTACTGTGCTGGAAGAACAGGTCCATCAGCATGGTCTTGCCGCGGCCGACTTCGCCATGGACGTAGAGCCCGCGCGGCGCCTCGTCCTTGTCGCCGCTGAACAAACGGCTGAGCAGGCCCTGCTTGCGCTGCGGCTTGTAACTCGCGAGCCGCTGGTCGAGCGCCGCATAGGCTTCGGCGATTTCGGCCTGCGCAGCATCGGGCTCGATCGCGCCGGACGCGATCTGGGCCTGGTATGCCTCGCGGAATGAGGAACTGGGGGTGGAGAGCATGGCTCTTTACCGCCAGAGATGCGCGGAAATTGCAAGCCGTGAATTGGTGGGCGGGGTATGCGTTCCGCGTCCCGGACGCGCTACGGGAAGCAGTGACGGTGCGCAGAGCGGGGACCCACTATTTCGTACATCCATCGTGGAGCGATGGGCCCCGGCCCAGCAGCGCACCGCCGTAGCGTGTCGAAGACGCGCGTAAACGCGCTGATGGCGCTGCGCCGCGTCCGGGGCACGAGAGCGGTGCTACTCACACAACTCGTAGGCGTCCTCGACCACATAGGGGCCGCCGCCGGTCGATGCGCGGGACGAGAATAAGACAAACCGTTCGGCCATGAACGCCTTGCTCGGGAAGTAACCGCGCAGCGAGAGATAGTCGGCGACGTCGCGGTCGGACGCGTCGTGCAGCCGGGCCAGCGTGACATGCGGGGTGAACTTGCGCCCCTCAGGGTCGAGGCCGATCCGCTGCATCATGCGTTCGAGCTCGGCCTGCAATTCCATCAGCGGCTTGCTCGGCGCGATGGTTGCGACCACCGCGCGCGGCTTGCGGCCGCCGAAGCTCATGAGCCCCTGCACCTTCACCTCGAAGGGCTTGCGATCAACGCGAAACAGCATCGATGCGATCTCGTTGGCGGACATGCCGTCGATATCGCCGATGAAGCGCAGGGTAACGTGATAATTTTCGGGATCGATCCAGCGGGCGCCGGGAAGGCCGCCCCGCAAATTGGAAAGCGTCTGGCCGATCTCGGCCGGAATTTCCAGACCTGTGAACAAACGCGGCATCGTTTCGCACTCCCGATGCTTGGGCATGATCCCTGGGAAGGATCATATCCAAATTGTAGAGCCGGCGACGAATCACCGGTACCCTGATTCCTATCGCAGTTGTGTGACTCTGCGAAGCATCGCGCGCCTCACCCCGGTAAAACCCTGGGAATTACGGTTAGCGCTGCCCGCTTTTCAGCGGCGCTGCTCGCTTATGTTGCGCAAAAATGCCTCCACCGTGGGCATGATGTTGTTAACGATGATGTCGACGCCGGCCGCGGTCGGATGAATGCCGTCGGCCTGGTTGAGCTTGGCGTCGGCCGCGACGCCGTCGAGGAAGAACGGATAGAGCGGCACGTCGAATTTTTTCGCAAGATCCGGATAAATCGAATTGAAGCGCGCGGCGTATTCCGCGCCGTAATTCGGCGGCGCCAGCATGCCGCACAGCATCACCGCGATCTTGCGTGTCTTCAATCGCTGGACAATGTCGGTCAACGCGGTCCGCGTCAAATCGGGGTCGATGCCGCGCAGCGCGTCGTTGGCGCCGAGCTCGACGATCACGCCGTCGGTTCCGTCCGGGACCGACCAGTCGAGCCGGTCACGGCCGCCGGACGAGGTGTCGCCGGACACGCCGGCATTGGTCATGTCGACCGCTATGCCTTTGGCTTGCAAGGCTTTTTGAAGTTTTGTGGGAAATGCGTCCTGGGCCGGGAGGCCGAGGCCGGCGCTCAGGGAATCGCCGAGAACGACAAGCTTGACCGGCTTTGCCGCTTCGGCCCATGCCGGATCAACCGCCGTCATCAAAGCGATCATCAACACGGCTATGTGCATGAAGAATCCGTAACGCCTCTCGACCGCGTATGCGGAGTTGCCATATGACCGGACCATGGATAGTCGCATCGAAACCTCTTCGCTCGCCGGCACCGCGCCGGACACCATCGCCATCTCCAACGTCAATCTTTCATTGGGTACGGGCGCGGCACGCGTTCACATCCTCAAGGATATCAGCCTGCGGGTCGCCTCGGGCGAGACGATCGGCCTGATCGGCCCGTCAGGCTCGGGCAAATCCACGCTGCTGATGGTGATGGCGGGGCTGGAGCGTCCTGATAGCGGAGAGGTGGTGGTGTCAGGCACGCCTTTCAATGCCCTCGACGAGGACGCGCTGGCCCGCTTCCGCGGCCGCCAGGTCGGCATCGTCTTCCAGTCCTTCCATCTGATCCCGACCATGACGGCGCTCGAGAACGTCGCCGTGCCGCTCGAACTCGCCGGCAACCCTGACGCTGCAAGACGCGCGGCGCAGGAGCTGCAATCGGTCGGGCTCGGCGATCGCCTGCATCACTATCCGACGCAGCTGTCCGGCGGCGAGCAACAGCGCGTCGCGCTCGCCCGCGCGCTGGCGCCCGATCCCGCCATCCTCGTCGCGGACGAGCCGACCGGCAATCTCGACGAGGCCACCGGAAAACAGATCGTCGATCTTCTGTTCAACAAACACGCCGAGCGCGGCATGACGCTGGTGCTGGTCACGCACGATTCCTCGCTCGCGCAGCGCTGCGATCGCGTGATCCGGCTGCGCTCCGGCCGCATCGACACCCAGTCTGCGCCGGCATGAGCATCGCAGCCGAACCGTTCCCAAAACCCAACGGCGTCGCGCTGTCGCTGCGCTACGCGCTGCGCGAATTGCGCGGAGGCCTGCGCGGCTTCTATGTCTTCATCGCCTGCATCGCGCTCGGCGTGATGGCAATCGCCGGCGTCGGCTCGGTCTCGGCGAGCCTGAGCGACGGTCTCGCGCGCGAGGGCCGCACGCTGCTCGGCGGCGACGTCTCCTTCGTGCTGTTCCAGCGCGAGGCGAAGCCCGAGGAAGTCTCCTTCCTGCGCTCGCGCGGCACCGTCTCCACCGCCGCGACCTTGCGCGGCATGGCGCGCTCCGCCGACGGCCAGCTCGCGCTGGTCGAGATGAAGGCGGTCGACGACACCTATCCGATGCTGGGTCAGCTGACGCTGGCGCCGCCGCTGCCGATGTCCGACCTGCTCGCGGAGCGCGACGGCGCGTTCGGTGCCGCCGCCGATCCGACGCTGCTGGCGCGGCTGTCGCTGAAGACCGGCGACCGCGTCACCATCGGGAGCGCAACGTTCCAGATCCGCAGCACCGTCGAAGCCGAGCCCGACAAGCTCGCCGGCGGCATCGGTTTCGGGCCGCGCTTCCTGATCAGCGAGGCGGGCCTGCGCGCCACCGGCCTGATCCAGCCCGGCAGCCTCGTGCGCTGGGTCTACCGGGTGAAGCTGCCTGACACCGGCAACAGCGAGCGCGCCACCGACGCCTTCATCGCGGACGCGCGCAACGCCGCGCCGCAGGCCGGCTGGGAGATCCGCAGCCGCTCCAATGCCTCGCCGCAGCTCGAGCGCAACATCAACCGCTTCACGCAATTCTTGACGCTGGTCGGCCTCGCCGCGCTCCTGGTCGGCGGCGTCGGCGTCGCCAATGCCGTCAAGAGCCATATCGACCGTCGGCTCGAGGTCATCGCGGCCTTCAAGGCGGTCGGCGCCACCGGCCGCGACGTGTTCGGCATCTATCTGGCGCAGGTCCTCCTGCTGGCGGGAATTGGCTCGGTGATCGGCCTTGCGCTCGGCGCCGCCATGCCGTTCGCCATCGTCGGCCTGTTCGGAAAACTGCTGCCGCTGCCGGTGGTGCCGGCCGTGCATGCCGACGAGCTCGCGCTGTCCTTCGTCTACGGCCTGCTCACGGCGCTCGCCTTCGGCCTGTGGCCGCTCGGGCGTGTGCACGACGTGCCTGTCGCCGCGCTGTTCCGCGACACCATCAGCTCCGAATGGCACCGGCCGCGCTGGAGCTATGTCGTGTTCATGGCCGTCGTGATCGCGCTGCTGATCGCGGTCGTGATCGGATTGTCCTTCGACAAGCGCATCGCCGCGGTGTTCGTGGCCTCCTCCGTCGTCGTGTTCGCCCTGCTCCGCGGCATCGCCGCCCTGCTGATGACGATCGCGCGCCGGCTGCCGCGCACGCGTCTGCCGATGCTGCGGCTGGCGATCGCCAACATCCACCGGCCGGGCGCACTGACGCCCTCCGTCGTGCTGTCGCTCGGGCTCGGGCTCGCCGTGCTCGTCACCATCACCCAGATCGACGGCAATCTGCGCCGGCAGTTCCTTGCGGCCCTCCCCGAGCACGCGCCGTCGTTCTTCTTCATCGACATCCCGAGCACGCAGGCCGAGCAGTTCGACGGCTATCTGCGCCGGATCGCGCCGGGCGCAAAGGTCGAGGACGTGCCGATGCTGCGCGGCCGCATCGTCGCCGCGCGCGGCGTGCGTGCCGAGGACCTCAAGCCCACCACCGATTCCGAATGGGTGCTGCAAAGCGACCGCGGCCTGACCTATACCGCCGAGCTGCCGAAGGGTTCCAAGGTGGTCGAGGGCGAATGGTGGAGCGCCGACTATTCCGGCCCGCTGCTGGTCTCGATGGAGAAGAAGATCGCCGACGGGCTCGGCCTCAAGCTCGGCGACGAGATCGTGGTCAACGTGCTCGGCCGCGACATCCCGGCCAAAATCGGCAATCTGCGCACCATCGACTGGCAGGGCATGGGCATCAATTTCGTGCTGGTGTTCTCGCCCAACGCCTTCAAGGGCGCGCCGCACACCCATATCGCGACGCTCACCGAGGCCGGCGGCACTGCGGCCGGCGACGGCAAGATCATCAGGCAAGTCGCCGACACCTATCCGATGGTGACGAGCGTGCGCGTGCGCGAGGTGATGGAGACGGTCGGCTCGGTCGTGACCAATCTGGCGCTCGCGATCCGCGGCGCCAGCGCGGTGACCCTGATCTCGGCGATCCTGGTGCTGGGCGGCGCGCTCGCCGCCGGCCACCGCCACCGGGTCTATGATGCGGTGATCCTCAAGACCCTCGGCGCGACCCGGCTGCGGCTGCTCGGCGCCTATGCCCTCGAATACCTGCTGATCGGACTTGCCACCGCGGTGTTCGGCGTGATCGCCGGCAGCGTCGCGGCCTGGATGATCGTGACGCGACTGATGACGCTGAGTTTCGTCTGGCAGGCCGGCAGCGCGGCCGGCGTGGTCGCGGCGGCCTTGGTCGTCACGGTCGGACTTGGGCTCGCCGGGACGCTGCTGGCATTGAACAAAAAGCCCGCCACGGTGTTGCGGAATTTGTGACAAATGGTAGCGGGCGACCCCGCGATGTCGGAATCGCACGATTCCAGCGATTAACCACGTCTGCTCGCCAGGATTGCGGGCGAGGGCGACATTCAGCCGCGCGTGGACGGTTGCAGCGAATGTGTTAGTTTCCCACATATCCAATGGGTTCGGACCCCCGATTATGAGCCAGAATTTAGTCGGCACAGATCGGTATCCGAGATAGAATTTGACGAACCGGCGGCATGGCGACCCTCATGCCGGACCGGGCTAACCAACGGGAATTCGACCATGTCGGACCTAGACCGTAACTACGCTTCTCCTTTCGGCAGGGCCGCCGGGCGTGTTGACGCCGCGACGGTCGATGCCGGCCTGCGCGCCTATATGCTGCGCATCTACAATTACATGAGCATCGGCCTCGCCATCACCGGCCTGGCCGCGCTCGGCGTCTATATGGCCGCCGTGACCGACGTTCCGACCCCAGAAGCCGTCCGCGTCGGCAAGCTGTTCCTGACGCCGTTCGGCTACGCGATGTTCGTCAGCCCCCTGAAGTGGCTGTTCATGCTCGCGCCGCTCGCGATGGTGTTCGTAATCTCGGCGGGCATCAACCGTCTCGCCCCCTCGACCGCGCAGATCCTGTTCTGGGTGTTCGCGGCGCTGATGGGCATCTCGCTGTCCTCGATCTTCCTGGTGTTCACGCACACCTCGATCGTGCGGGTGTTCTTTATCACCGCGGCCACGTTTGGCGCACTGAGCCTCTACGGCTACACCACCAAGCGTGATCTGACCGGGATGGGCTCGTTCCTGTTCATGGGCCTGATCGGCATCATCATCGCGAGCCTGGTCAACCTGTTCCTGGCGAGCACGATGCTGCAGTTCATCGTGTCCGTGGTCGGCGTGCTGGTGTTCGCCGGCCTCACCGCCTGGGATACCCAGCGACTGAAGAACGACTACATCTACGGCTACGCCTCGGCCGGCGGTGACATCGCAGAGCGTGCGGCCATCACCGGCGCGCTGTCGCTGTACCTGAACTTCATCAACCTGTTCACGCTGCTCCTGCAGCTCCTCGGCCAGCGCGACTAAGCGCTTCGACGAGGGAACGGATACGAACCCCGGCCGAGAGGCCGGGGTTTTTGTTTGGGCCGGGATGCGCGACGCCCCCCGCCGTCATCGCCCGCCTTGTGCGCAATTGCGCACTGAGGCGGGCGATCCAGTACGCCGCAGCGGCTCGGTTCTAGCCGCGCTGTCTCGGAGTACTGGATGCCCCGCCTGCGCGGGGTATGACAGCGGAGAAGATTGGAGGGCTGCTGCGCTGGCAATGACGGAGCATGGGGAAACGGCGTTGCCCCTTCCAGTGACCGCGGGAAGGCTCTAATCTTCCTCCCATGTCCGCACCTGAGATCAGGCCCGCCATTGAGGCCGACCTTCCCGCCATCACCGCCATCTACAAGCAGGCCGTCCGCGAGGGCACCGCGACATTCGAGCTGGCGCCGCCGGATCTCGCCGAGATGACGCGCCGCTACCGCGCGCTGATCGACGGCGGCTATCCCTATTTCGTCGCCATCCTCGATCGTAGCGTCGCCGGCTATGCCTATGCCGGCGCCTACCGGCCGCGGCCGGCCTACCGCTTCACGGTCGAGAACTCGATCTATCTCGATCCCTCGTTCCTCCGCCGCGGCATCGGCTCGTTGCTGCTGGAGCGGCTGATCACCGAATGCGAGGCGCGCGGCTTCCGCCAGATGATCGCGGTGATCGGCGATTCCGCCAATGCCGGCTCGATCGGCGTGCACACGCGCGGCGGCTTCAAGATGATCGGCACGCATCCGAATGTTGGCCTGAAATTCGGCCGCTGGCTCGACACGGTGATGATGCAGCGGGATCTGGGCGAGGGCGCAAGCACGGTGCCGAAATAACCTCGGTCTCGTAGGGTGGACAAAGCGACTTGTCCGCCGTAGCTCGGAGAGCGAAGGCGGAAGCGTGCCCAGATGCCCGGCGATTGAGGAAAGATGGTGGGCACGGCGCGGTGCGCCTTTGCCCACCCTACGGCACCGTCCGTAAGGCTAAACCACCGCCAGCTTGCGATCGATCACCAGCAGCACGCGCTCGAGCTCGTGGCCGCGGCGCAGGATCAGGCCGGTCGCCGAGATCACGCTGTACATGCCCTGCTTGCGCGCCAGCCGCGGGTCCTTCTCGATGCGATAGATCGGCACTTCCGAGGCGCGGCGGAAGACCGAGAACACCGCGCGGTCCTTCAGGAAGTCGATGGCATAGTCGCGCCACTCGCCGTCGGCGACCATGCGGCCGTAGAGGTTGAGGATGCGGTTCAGTTCCAGCCGGTTGAATGTCACCCGGTTGGGTTGGGCATTCGCAGCGGTGGGGCGCGCCACTGCGCGCTGCTCGCTCGGATCGGCATCCTCCGGCGTCAGACTCATCGAGCGCCTCCTCATCTCGCGGCATGATCGCATCCGCGAAGGACCGTCCCCGGAACCGCGGATCATGACAATTGCATGATCGCGCCAACCGTTCCCCGCCGCAAGGGGCTCTTCACTCAACTGATTGAATCGGGTGCGAATCGGAGCACACGCAGGAGTGGAATTCTGTCGCGGCAAACCGTCACGGGATCGTTAGAAGGAATCTTGATATCGCCGCTTTTCCGCCAAGCGCCTGCCGCCCTGCATTGCGAAAAGACCTGTGTGCGTTGACCCGGTCCTTTCGGTTCCGGATTCCTCAGCCCCCAGCCCCCCGGGGCCGTCAGGATCGGGTCTGTACGCGCGACAAGGAGGGCCAACGCAAGTTGGTCCTTTTTGGTTTGTGCCGAGATGTTTCCGGCACGTCCAACTTCTCTCTGATTAACGCGAAGGCAACTCTCTCCCCTCATCCTGAGGAGCCGCGAAGCTGCGCCTGCATGGTTCTCGCGGCGATGCGTAGCATCGTCCGCCTCGCGCGTAAGGGCGCTCCTCACCATGAGGCGTGAGAGCGAGTATGACGCGAGTGAGAGAAATCGGATCTAGTGCAGCGACGTGTACGCCGCGCCGAGCATCGCACCCGGCTTCTCACGGCTGCCGTCCTGGACATAGACCACAGCGCCGTCGACGCCGTCGCGCGTGAGATTTTCCAACGGCACCGTCCAGCTTTCCGGACGCCCGTTCCAGTCGCCGACCTTGAGCAGGTTGCGCACGACGTTGTGATAGGTGATCTGCTGTCCGCGATTTTCGCCGCGGCTGATTGCGATCGGCACCGATTTCGTGATCGAGCAGATCCAGACCTCACCGTGCGAGACCGCCGACTCCTTGCTCGCCGCCACCGAGACGTTGATCTGCTTGCCTGCAAGCGACATCGTCACCGGCACGCTCATTACGCCTGTGCCGTTGTCGGTCTTGCCGATCGCGCTCTCGATGCCGGCGCGGTCGCTGCCGATGACATGCGTCGAACCGTTGACCACGACTTGCGGCGTATAGACCTCGCGGTCGCCGCGCATGCGCGAATAGGCGCGCTGCCGCGCCGAGAAGCGCGAATCCGCAAGCGTGTCCTTCCAGCCGAGATAATCCCAATAGTCGATCGGCATGCTCAGCGCGATGATCGACGGGTCGTTGGAGAGATCGCCGATGACCTGGTCGGCGGGCGGGCAGGAGGAGCAGCCCTGCGATGTGAAGAGCTCGACTACGGCGCGAGGATCAGCCTCGGCGGGACGGATGACGGCGACGATGGCGCAGATACCAAGTGCTCCCGACCAGAGTGCACCGGACCAGCGCGAAACCAGATTAGAAGCCATCATTGCAGTCATGTTGAACGTCACACCTCGCACGCGTGGGGGAAGATCCTATCGCCTGATGGTCACCGTAGTCTTACGGGCATCGTACACTCAACCGTCCGGGGCGAGGTTTTCCGCCGAGCGGGACCATCGGACGCGTGTTCTAACGCACGAGGGCGGCCTTGTGATAGGCCGCCCTCGTTTAACCTTCTACTCACGTCGCGGTGAGCCACCGTTCACAAATTCGCGTTTAGGCCGCGAGCTTGCGCAGCACGTAGTGCAGAATGCCGCCGTTCCGGTAGTAATCGAGCTCGTCCAGCGTATCGATGCGGCAAAGCAGCGAAACACGCTGCAACGAACCGTCGCCGGAGACGATCTCCGCGGTCAGCTTCTGACGCGGCTTCAGGTCGCCGACCAGGCCGCGCAGCGTGACCTTCTCGTCGCCCTTCAGGCCGAGCGACGACCAGGAGGTGCCTTCCTCGAAGGTCAGCGGCAGCACGCCCATGCCGACCAGGTTGGAGCGGTGGATACGCTCGAAGCTCTGGCAGATCACGGCGCGGACGCCGAGCAGGCGCGTGCCCTTCGCAGCCCAGTCGCGCGAGGAACCGTTGCCGTATTCGGCACCGGCGAACACCACCAGCGGCACCTGCTCCTGCTGGTACTTCATCGCGGCGTCGTAGATCGACATCTGCTCGCCGTCGGGCCAGTGCTTGGTGAGACCGCCTTCCGGGATATTTCCATCAGCGCCCTTCAGCATGAAGTTCTTGATGCGGATGTTGGCGAAGGTGCCGCGCATCATCACTTCATGGTTGCCGCGACGCGTGCCGTACTGGTTGAAGTCGGCCGGACGCACCTGGTGTTCGCTGAGATATTTGCCGGCGGGCGAGGTGAGCTTGATCGAACCGGCCGGCGAGATGTGGTCGGTGGTGATCTTGTCGCCGAACATGGCGAGGATGCGCGCCTCGATGATGTCGGTGACCGGCTCCGGCTCCTTCTTCATGCCGTCGAAATAGGGCGGGTTCTGCACATAGGTCGAGCTCATGTTCCAGCGGTAGGTCTCGCTCTCGACCGTCTTGATCTTGCGCCAGTTGGTGTCGCCCTTGAACACGTCTGCATACTTCTTCTTGAAGATCGACGCGGTCACGAACTTCTTCATGAAGGCGTTGATCTCCTTCGTCGTCGGCCAGATGTCCTTGAGGTACACCGGCTTGCCGTCCTTGCCTTCACCGAGCGGCTCGACGGCGAGGTTCTTGGTGACGCTGCCCGCGAGCGCGTGGGCGACGACCAGCGGCGGCGAAGCGAGATAGTTCGCCTGCACGTCCGGCGAGACGCGGCCTTCGAAGTTGCGGTTGCCGGAGAGCACGGCGGCCGCGACGATGCCGTTGTCGTTGATCGACTTCGAGATCTCCTCGGGCAGCGGACCGGAATTGCCGATGCAGGTGGTGCAGCCGAAGCCGACCAGGTTGAAGCCGACCTTGTCGAGATCAGCCTGCAGACCGGAATCGGCGAGATAGGCCGCGACCACCTGGCTGCCCGGCGCGAGCGACGTCTTCACCCACGGTTTTGCCTTGAGGCCCTTGGCGGCAGCGTTGCGCGCAAGCAGGCCGGCGCCGATCAAGACGCTCGGATTCGAGGTGTTGGTGCAGGAGGTGATGGCGGCGATCACGACGTCGCCATGACCGATCTCGAAGTTCTTGCCGTCGACGGCAAAGCGCTTCCCGGGCTCGTCGGTCTTCTTGTACTCGGTGCCGAGCGCGAGCGAAAAGCCTTCGGCGACCGACGGCAGCGCGATGCGGCCTTCGGGACGCTTCGGACCGGCCATCGAGGGAACGACGTCGCCGAGGTCGAGGGTCAGCGTTTCCGTGAACACCGGATCGGCCGACTTGGCGGTGCGGAACAGGCCCTGCGCCTTGGCATAGGCCTGCACCAGCGCGACGCGCGCCGGAGCGCGGCCGGAGGTCTTGAGGTAATCGAGCGCAGCAGCGTCGACCGGGAAGAAGCCGCAGGTCGCGCCATATTCCGGCGCCATGTTGGCGATGGTCGCCTTGTCGGCGACGGACAGGTGATCAAGGCCGGGACCGAAGAACTCGACGAACTTGCCGACCACGCCGAGCTTGCGCAGCATCTGCGTCACGGTCAGCACGAGGTCGGTCGCGGTGACGCCTTCCTTCATCGCGCCCTTCAGCTTGAAGCCGACGACGGTGGGCAGCAGCATCGACAGCGGCTGGCCGAGCATGCAGGCTTCCGCCTCGATGCCGCCGACGCCCCAGCCGAGCACGGCGAGACCGTTGACCATGGTGGTGTGGGAGTCGGTGCCGACCAGCGAGTCGGGATAGGCGACCTCGAAGGTGCCGGTCTTCTTGCCGACCGTCATCTTCTCCTTCTTGGTCCAGACCGTCTGGGAGAGATATTCGAGATTGACCTGATGGCAGATGCCGGTGCCGGGCGGCACGACCGAGAAGTTCGAGAACGCCTTCTGGCCCCACTTCAGGAACTCGTAGCGCTCCTGGTTCTGCTTGTATTCCTCGGTGACGTTCTTGCCGAAGGCCTTGTTGTCGCCGAAGAAATTCACGATCACGGAGTGGTCGATGACGAGGTCGACCGGCACCAGCGGATTGATCTTCTCGGCATCGCCGCCGAGCTTCTGCATCGCGTTGCGCATCGCGGCGAGATCGACGACGGCCGGCACGCCGGTGAAATCCTGCATCAGCACGCGGGCCGGGCGGAATGCGATCTCATGCTCCAGCGACTTCTTGCGCAGCCACTTCGACACCGCCACGATGTCTTCCTTCTTGACCGTGCGGCCGTCCTCGTTGCGCAGGAGGTTCTCGAGCAGAACCTTCATCGAATAGGGGAGTTTCGAAATTCCCTTCAGACCATTCTTCTCGGCCGTGGGCAGGCTGTAATAGACATAGGTCTTGGCGCCGACCTTGAGGGTCTTTTTGCATTTGAAGCTGTCGAGCGAGGTCATGTAGGAAATCCCAATTGTTAGTTATACCCGGCAAGGGGTATTTTAACACCGTCAGCGAGTCCGGCTGGGTCGCTTGCAGGGGCAGGTTGAGTTGCTGCATCAAGTAGTTCCGGGCTTATAGAAGCTTTCTAACCGCGCCGCCACAGCCACAATCGTGCCGCAGCAATCCGCGAGCCAAAAATTCCCATGCGCTACCCCAAGATTTCCTGAGGCCAGGCTTTGAGCGGATTGAACCAAGGCAAGATGCAGCTATCCGGACGCGGGGTTGTCTGCGTGCGCGGCGGCCGCGAGGTGTTTTCCGGGCTCGATTTCGAGGCGGTCTCGGGCGAGGCCGTGGCAGTCGTGGGCCGCAACGGCTCGGGCAAGACCTCGCTGCTGAGGCTGATCGCGGGCCTGCTGATTCCGGCCGGCGGGACAATCGCGCTCGACGGCGGCGATGCCGAGCTGACGCTGCCGGAGCAGTGCCACTATCTCGGCCATCGCGACGCCCTGAAGCCGGCGCTGAGCGTGGCGGAAAACCTGTCATTCTGGGCTGATTTTCTGGGCGGCGAGCGCAGTGATGCGGCCAAGAGCCTCGCCATCGTCGGGCTCGATCACGCCACCCAATTGCCGGCCGCCTTCCTGTCCGCCGGCCAGCGCCGCCGCCTGTCGCTGGCCCGGCTGCTGACGGTGCGCCGCCCGGTCTGGCTGCTGGACGAGCCGACCACGGCGCTGGACGTGGCCGGCCAGGAGATGTTCGAGGGCCTGATGCGGGAGCATCTGGCCCGGGGCGGCATGATCATTGCGGCGACGCATGCACCGCTCGGCATCGATTCGCGGGAGCTTCGAATCGGGGGGATGGTATGAAGTGGGGGGACCCTCAGTTTTCCGAGCGGCTGGGTACCAGCCTCTCCGTTCCCTCCCCCCTTGCGGGGGAGGGTCAGGGAGAGGGGTGCGGCACGGTAGGGCGATTCGGTTCTAGCGCTGGGGAGGCGAGCGCTCTGTTGCTCGCCGTCAACGCTTCAAAAGCATCTCTCCCGGGGCTACCCCTCTCCCCCGCCCTCCCCCGCAAGGGGGGAGGGAGCGCAGTGTGCGTGGGGCTGGCAGACACGAATCTCGCCATCGAGGCCACCCCATGACCGCCCTGTCCGCCCTCATCCGCCGGGATATCCGGATCGCGCTCCGTGTCGGCGGCGGGGCGCTGATCGGCGTGCTGTTCTTCCTGACCGTCGTCGTGCTGATGCCGTTCGCGGTGGGGCCGGATCTGGCGCTGTTGTCGCGGCTGGGGCCGGCGATCCTGTGGCTCGGCGCGCTGCTGGCGAGCCTGCTCACCCTGGACCGGCTGTTCATGGCCGACCACGAGGACGGCTCGCTCGACCTGATCACGATGAGCCGGACGCCGCTGGAACTCGCCTGCGCCGCCAAGGCGCTGGCGCATTGGCTGGCCGCGGGCCTGCCACTGATTGTCGCAACCCCGGTGCTCGGCCTGCTGCTCAACCTCGACATGGTCGCGACCGGGGCGGTGGCGCTGACGCTCCTGGCCGGTACGCCGGCGCTGACCTTCACCGGCATGATCGGCGCGGCGCTGGCGGTGACGCTGCACCGGGGCGGACTGTTGATGGCCGTGCTGGTGCTGCCGTTGTCGATCCCGGTGCTGATTTTCGGCGTCGCGGCCTCGCAGGCCGTGATCGTCGGCCCGATGACGTTCGGCGCGCCGTTCTCGATCCTGTGCGCGCTGTCGCTGGTCAGCCTCGTCATCGGCCCCTTCGCGGCGGCGGCGAGCCTGCGCCATGGTCTCGATTGAGATGGACTGGATTGCCCTTGACCCCGATCAACTTTCGCTGCGCGCTTTTATGCTGATTGCGTGAGTGCTGACCTGTGATTATCAGAATACCATGACGCTGATCGACCTCGCCAATCCGACACGGTTCCTCGCGCTGACGGCGCGGGTGCTGCCGTGGCTTGTGGCCGCGACCGTCATCCTGCTCACCATCGGCCTCTACCAGTCTGCCCTCGCGCCCGACGACTACCAGCAGGGCGCGACGGTGAAGATCATGTTCATCCACGTGCCCAACGCCTGGCTGTCGATGTTCGTCTGGGGCGTGATGAGCATCGCCTCATTGGGCACGCTGGTGTGGCGGCATCCGCTCGCCGACGTCGCCGCCAAAGCCGCCGCGCCGATCGGCGCCGCCTTCACCTTCCTTGCGCTGCTCACGGGATCGCTGTGGGGCCGGCCGATGTGGGGCACCTATTGGGAATGGGACGCGCGGCTGACCTCGGTGCTGATCCTCTTCCTGATGTATCTCGGCCTGATGGCGCTGTGGCGCGCGGTCGAGGATCCCTCGCGCGCGGCACGCGCGGCCGCGGTGCTGACGCTGGTCGGCGCGATCAACCTGCCGATCATCAAGTTCTCGGTCGACTGGTGGAACACGCTGCACCAGCCGGCGTCGGTGATGCGCATGGGCGGCTCGACGCTCGACAAATCGTTCCTGATCCCGCTGCTGCTGATGGCCATCGCGTTCACGCTGCTGTTCGTCACGTTGCACCTGGCGGCGATGCGCAACGAGATCCTGCGCCGCCGCGTCCGCTCCTTGCAGATGATGCAGGCGAGCCAGAAGGCCGCATGACGATGTCACTTGGTCCCTACGCGTCCTTCATCGTGACGTCCTATGCCGCGGCCGCGCTCGTGGTCGTGATTCTGATCGGCTGGATCGTGCTCGACTATCGCAGCCAGACCGAGCGCTTGCGCGAGCTCGACCGCAGCGGCGTCACGCGCCGCTCCGGACGCAGCGCAACGGACACGCCATGAGCGATCAATCATGAGCGATCAACCGACTTCCGCTCCGCCGCAGCGCCGCACCTTCCTGATGGTGCTGCCGCTGATCGCCTTCATCGCCCTGGCGCTGCTGTTCTGGTTCCGGCTCGGCAGCGGCGATCCCTCGCGGATTCCGTCCGCGCTGATCGGCCGGCCGGCGCCGCAGACCGCACTGCCGGCGCTCGAGGGATTGCAGGCCGACAATTCGCAGGTGCCGGGCCTCGATCCCGCCGCGTTCAAGGGCAAGGTCAGTCTCGTCAATGTCTGGGCGTCCTGGTGCGTGCCTTGTCATGACGAAGCACCGCTCCTGACCGAACTGGCAAAAGACAAGCGCTTCCAGCTTGTCGGCATCAACTACAAGGACGCGGCCGACAACGCGCGCCGTTTCCTCGGCCGCTACGGCAACCCGTTCGGCCGCGTCGGCGTGGATGCCAACGGCCGCGCCTCGATCGAATGGGGCGTCTATGGCGTGCCGGAGACGTTCGTCGTCGGGCGCGAAGGCACCATCGTCTACAAGCTGGTGGGACCGATCACGCCGGACAATTTGCGGACCGTGTTGTTGCCGCAGATGGAGAAGGCGTTGAAGGCGGGGAGCTGACGTCGTCGGCAGTGCGAGCGAACAAGCCAGCTACAAACACCGCTGTCGTGCCCCGGCTTGACCGGGGCATCCAGTACGCCGCGGCCTCACCGTATCTCACGACTGTCTCTGGAATACTGGATCACCCGGTCAAGCCGGGCGATGACAGTTGAGTGTTTGGCCGCATTTCAGCTCGCAATGACGAGCTGAGAGACCGCTACCCCTTCCGCACATCCCCCGCGTCGGCCTCGCTCGCCTCCAGCGACGCCGGCTCGATCCCGTAGCGCTTGGTCAGCGGCATCTGGGCGATGGCGAAGATCATCGTGATCGGGGTGACGCCGAACACCTTGAAGTTCACCCAGAAGTCCGTGCTCTGGGTGCGCCAGACGATCTCGTTCAGGATGGCCATGCCGGCGAAGAACAGCGCCCAGCGCAGCGTGAGGATGCGCCAGCCCTGCGGGGTCAGGTTGAACATCTGGTCGAACATCACGGCGATGAAGGAGCGGCCGAACAACAGCCCGCCGCCGAGGATCGCCGCGAACAGGCCGTAGATGATGGTCGGCTTGACCTTGATGAAGGTCTCGTCGTGCAGCACCAGCGTCAGCGTGCCGAACACCAGCACGATCACGCCTGTCACGATCGCCATGATCGGAATGTGGCGCGTCACCACATAGGACGCGATCATCGCCGCCACGATCGCGACCATGAAGGCGCCGGTCGCGGCGAACAGATTGAACTTCGCATTCACGAAGAAGAACACGAGCAGCGGACCGAGCTCGGTCGCAAGCTTGAACAGCGGATGCGGCTGGGTCTTGTCCATTCTCTCTTCCGTCTCTCCCATCCTTCGAGACGACCGCTTCGCGGTCTCCTCAGGATGAGGACCTCATGTGTGGCACGACCTCATCCTGAGGAGCCGCGCAAGCGGCGTCACGAAGGATGACGCTATTCGATTCCGGCGATAGCGCGGGCGAAATCGCGCGCGGTGAACGGCGCGAGATCGTCGACGCCTTCGCCGACGCCGATGAAATGCACCGGCAGTTTGAATTTCTCCGCGAGCGCCACCAGGATGCCGCCGCGCGCGGTGCCGTCGAGCTTCGTCATCACGAGGCCGGTGACCCCCGCCGTGCGATGGAAGGCCTCGACCTGCGACAGCGCGTTCTGGCCGACGGTGGCGTCGAGCACAAGCAGCACGGCATGCGGCGCAGTGTCATCCACCTTGCGGATCACGCGCACGACCTTTTCGAGCTCGTTCATCAGCTCGGCCTTGTTCTGCAAGCGGCCGGCGGTGTCGATCAGGAGCACGTCGACGCTCTGCTCCTTCGCCGCCGTCAGCGCGTTGAAGGCGAGGCTTGCCGAATCCGAGCCCTGCGTGCCGGCGATGACCGGCGTCCTGGTGCGCTCGCCCCAGACCTTGAGCTGCTCGATCGCGGCCGCGCGAAACGTGTCGCCGGCGGCCAGCATCACCTTGCGGCCTTCGGATGCGAATTTTTGCGAGAGCTTTCCGATGGTTGTGGTCTTGCCGGAGCCGTTGACGCCGACGACGAGGATGACGAACGGCTTCCTGCCCGCGTCGATCTCGAGCGGCTTTGCCACCGGCGCCAGCACCTTCTCGACCTCGGTGGCGACGACGTCCTTGACCTCGTCCGCCGAGATCGCCTTGTCATAGCGCCCCGTGCCGACGGCGTCCGCGATCCGCACCGCGACCGACGTGCCGAGGTCGGCGCGCAGCAGCACGTCCTCGATGTCGTCGAGCATGGCGCGGTCGAGCTTGCGCTTGGTGACGAGGTCGGCGACCGCGGTCCCGAGCGAGGACGAGGTACGCTTCAGCCCGTTGGACAGGCGGCGCCACCAGCTCAGCTTGGGGGGATCTGACGTGGTATCGTTCATGGTGGCGGTGTGTTAGCCGTTCCGGCTCCCAAACGAAAGTGTTGACCGAAAGTCTTGCAATTGCTCGATGTTCCCGAATTGACCGCCGACGAGATCCTGGCGCGCGTGCTCCATCGCGACGGGCTGATGCTGGTCATCGACAAGCCCGCCGGCCTGCCGGTGCACCGCGGCCCCAAGGGCGGGGCCAATCTGGAAACGTCGTTCGACGCGCTTCGTTTCGGCCTGCCGCGGCCGCCGGTGCTGGCCCACCGGCTGGACAAGGACACCTCCGGCTGCCTCGTGCTCGGCCGCCATCGCAAGGCGACGGCCTCGCTCGGCCTCCTCTTCAAGCACGGCAAGATCGGCAAGACCTACTGGACCGTGGTCGAGGGCGGCCCTGCCGAGGACGAAGGCACCATCGACATGCCGCTCGGCCGGCTCAATGCCGAGCGCGGCTGGTGGCAGAAACCCGATCCCGAGGGCCAGAAGGCGATCACGAACTGGAAGGTGATGGGCCGGGGCGACGGGCTGACCTGGCTCGCCATGGAACCGGTGACCGGCCGAACCCATCAATTGCGGGTGCATTCGGCCGCGACCGGCTGGCCGATTTTCGGCGATAACATTTACGGCAACGGCCCGCGCTTCGGCGAGCCGCGGCTGCATTTGCATTCCCGCGAGATCGTGGTGCCGATCTCCCGGAACAAGGAGCCGATCCGCGTGGTGGCGCCGGCCCCGCCCCACATGCACGAGAAGCTCCGCGCCTGCGGGTGGAACGAGGAATAGTTTTAGCCCCTCATGGTGAGGAGGCGCGTCAGCGCCGTCTCGAACCATGAAGGCCCGACTGTCGCCCGCGGCCATCCTTCGAGACGCCCGCTTCGCGGGCTCCTCAGGATGAGGAGCAGTGGCCGGTCCGGGAGCAAAGCAGTGCTCGCCTTCCGCCCCGTGGTTTACGAAACGTTCAGTGCTCGTCTCTATTGATAGCGATTGCTTAGAACAAGCTTCCGTCATTCGCTCAGGACGAGCAACGCGTCATGTCCACGGCCGAGTTTTCGATCATCGATGAAGTCGAATCAGCGATTCGGCTCGGCTCGGCGGAAAAGGGCCTGGAAACGGCCCGCCGCGTCACCGACCTGTTTCTCTCCTCCGCCGGAAGTTTTGGCAACGAGCAGATCGCGCTGTTCGACGACGTGCTCGAGCGCCTGATCGGCACCATCGAGCTGCGCGCCATCGCCGACATGGGGGCACGCGTTGCGCTGGCCGAGATCAGCGCGCAGCTTGCGCCGATCGCGCAGGCGCCGCCCTCCGTGATCCGCCGCCTCGCCAATAATGACGAAATTCGCATCGCCGGCCCCGTGCTCCAGGAATCCGCGCGCCTCGACGATGGCGAGCTGGTGAAGATCGCCTCCAGCAAGGGCGAATCGCATCTGCTCGCGGTCGCCGGTCGCTGGTGGCTCAAGGAGATCGTCACCGACGCGCTGCTGGCACGGCGCTATCCCAGCGTCAGCCGGCGGCTTGCCGCCAATCCCGGCGCGCGCGTTTCCGGAAACGGATTTGCCGTCATCGTCGGGCAGGCCGAGGCCGATCCCGAGCTCGCCGTGAGCGTCGGCGTCCGCGTCGACCTGCCGTCCGACTTGCGCCGCCGGTTGCTGCGCTCGGCCACGGATACCGTGCGGACCCGTCTGCTGTCGCGCGCACCGCCGCATCTGTTCGAGGAGATCCAGGGCGCGATCGCCGCCGTGACCGTCGGTGTCGAGCGCGAGATGTCGGGCGTCCGCGATTTCGAAGGCGCCAAGCGGGCCATCGCGAATCTCAAGGCGACGGGCCAGCTGACCGAGGCGACGCTGCTCGGCTTCGCCACACAGCGGCGCTACGAGGAAACCGTGGCTGCATTAGCGGCCCTGTCCGGATCGACCGTCGAAGTGATTCGCCCGCTGATGCAGAGCCTGCGCGAGGACGGCTTGCTGGTGCCGTGCAAGGCGGCCCAGCTCAGCTGGGAAACCACAGCCGCCGTGCTCGAGAGTCGCTTTGCCACCGGCGCGATGAAACCCGCTGATATCGCGAGGGCGAAAAGCAATTACGCGCGAATGACGTCGGAGAACGCGCGGCGGACGCTGCGATTCTGGCAGGTGCGGGCGTTGTAGGCTCTTCCCCTCTCCCCTTGTGGGAGAGGGTGCATCGCGAAGCGAGGCGGGTGAGGGGTCTCTCTCCGCAAACTCAACTCCGCGCTTGCGGACGCAACCCCTCATCCGGCGCTTCGCGCCACCTTCTCCCACAAGGGGAGAAGGAAGCAAGCACTGCTTACGTGGTGAGCCGCTCGCCATCGCTGCCGGCAATCATCAGCGGCACCACACGGCCAATACGTTCGCCCGCGATCGCCACCGGCAGATAATGCTCCGTGCGGCCCTGGCTGTCGCTCTCGATCAGCACGTCACGCGTGGCGCCGGCCTCGGCTTGCAACCGCCGTCGTAACGCCGCTTCGCCCGCCGTACGCAGCCGCTTCGCACGCTCCTTGATCGCACCGCCTGCGACCTGCGGCATCCGCGCGGCCGGCGTGCCGGGGCGTGGCGAATACGGGAAGACGTGCAGGAACGTCAGGCCGCACTCCTCCACGAGATCCAGCGAGCGCGAAAACATCTCCTCGGTCTCGGTCGGAAAGCCCGCGATGATGTCGGCGCCGAAGGCGATATCCGGACGCAGGCGGCGAACCTGGTCGCAGAACGCGATCGCGTCGTTGCGCGAATGCCTCCGTTTCATGCGCTTCAAAATCATGTCGTCGCCGGATTGCAGCGACAGGTGCAGATGCGGCATCAGGCGCGCATCGTCGCCGATGGCATCCAGCAGATCGGCATCGGCCTCGATCGAATCGATCGAGGAGATGCGCAGGCGCTTCAGCTCCGGCACATGCCGCAAGATCTGCTTGGTCAGCATGCCGAGTCTCGGTGCACCCGGCAGGTCGGCGCCATAGCTGGTGAGATCCACACCGGTCAGCACGATCTCGGCATGGCCGCGCGCAACCAGCGCCCGCACCTGATCGACCACCGCGCCCATTGGCACCGAGCGTGAATTGCCGCGGCCGTAGGGGATGATGCAGAACGTGCAGCGATGGTCGCAGCCGTTCTGCACCTGCACGAACACGCGCGGCAGGCCGCTCGCAAAGCCGTCGATCAGATGCGGCGCCATCTCCTTCACCGCCATGATGTCGCTGACGGCGATTTTTTCGCTCGCACCGAGATCGAACGCGGCACGCGCATCGCGCCAGGCTTCGCTGCGCATCTTGTCGTCATTGCCGAGGACGCGATCGACCTCGGCCATGTCCGCGAACATCCGGCTCTGCGTCTGCGCCGCACAGCCGGTGACGACGATGCGCGCGCCCGGCCGTTCGCGCTTCAATTTACGGATCGACTGGCGCGCCTGCGCCACCGCCTCGTTGGTGACGGCGCAGCTGTTGATGACGATGGTATCGGAAAGGCCAGCGCCTTCAGCCTCGCGGCGGATCAATTCGGCCTCGAAGGCATTGAGGCGGCAGCCGAAGGTGACGACGTCGACGGCCATCAGCCGACCGGCGCGAACAGCGCCGGATCGAAGGAGCCCTCATATTCGAAGGTCGCGGGGCCCGTCATCAGCACGTGGTCGTCGTTTTCACGCCATTCGATCCCGAGCTTGCCGCCGGGCAGCGTGATCTCGACATCGCGCTCGGTCCGCTTCAGCCGCGCGGCCGCAACAGCGGTCGCGCAGGCCGCCGAACCGCAAGCTCTGGTCAGGCCCGCGCCACGCTCCCAGGTGCGGATCGTGATGTGCTGGGGATCGACGATATGGGCGAGCGTGATGTTGGCACGTTCGGGGAAGATCGGATGATTTTCCAGCAGCGGACCAAAACGCTCGAGATCGTAGGCGTTGACGTTCTCGATCCAGAAGATCGCATGCGGATTGCCCATGCTCACCACCGAGGGCGAATGCAGGATCGGATTGTCGATCGGCCCGATCTGCAATTCGATGTAACGGGTGTCGCGAAACTCTTCCGCCAGCGGAATGTCCTGCCAGCCGAATTTTGGCGCGCCCATATCGACGGTGTAGAGATCGGGCGCCGGGCCCTGCCAGCAATTGAGCAAGCCCGCAGCGGTCTCGAACGTTGCCGTGGTCTGCCCGGTCTTCTCGAAGATGCGCCGCACCACGCAGCGCATGCCGTTGCCGCAGGCGCCGGCCTCGGAGCCGTCATTGTTGTAGATGCTGATGAAGGCCTCGGTACCGTCGAACCGCGGCTTCCGGAGCACCATGAGCTGGTCGTAGGGCACGCCGCCCGGCGCGGACGCGACCGCGCGGGCGTCGTCCGGCGTCACCGGCGCGGCGGAATCACGCATGTCGACAACGACGATCTCGTTGCCGATGCCGTTCATCTTGGCAAATGCGTGGTTGGCCAGAGCGCTCATGAAATGTCCCGAATTTCGCCTGCCTTATATGGCGATCCTTGGCGGCTTGGCCAGTGATTTGCCGCCATAGCCATGACGCATCTGTCATGGGACGAATTCGGCACTCGCGTGTTAGAACGGCACGGTTCGCACAATCCGGGACGCGCGGCCGGCTCAGGGCCTTGGGGACGTAAGGCCTTGGCGACGTAAGGCTTGGCGGATAAGCCCTTGGGGAGAATAGAATGAATCGTTTTTGTCGCCTCGCACTGCTCGCGCTGATCCCGGCAGCGACCATGTCGTTTGGCGTGCCCGACGCTCTGGCGCAGACCCCGAGCCCGGCGCCCGCCGCGTCGGCCAGCCCCTCGCCGGCTCCGTCGGCCTCGCCCTCCCCGGCCGCAAGTGCCGCACCTGCGCCCGCGGCGGCGCCATCGCCTGCGGCCAGCGCTTCGCCCTCACCCGCGCCGGCGGCCCCGCCGCCCGCTGCGGCCGCGACGCCTGCCCCGGTGCAGACCGCCGATCCCTTTGGCCTGGAGACCACGCTCGAGCCGAAGAAGGTCGTGATGGTCAAGGGCACTGCCAATTGGGATTCGGCCTTCGACACGCTGATCGACGCTTTCAAGGCGCTGAACACGTTGCTGGACAAGCAGGGCATCAAGCCCGCCGGCAATTCGATGATCGTGTACACCTCGACCGACGACACCGGCTTCACCTTCCTGGCCGAGATCCCCGTCGAGCAGGACCCGAAGAACCTGCCCAAGGACATGAGCATCGGCAAATCGCCGGAAGGCAAGGCGTTGAAATTCGTCCATCGCGGCTCCTACGACAACATGGACAACACCTATGAGGCGATCACCAATCACCTCGACGACAAGAAGCTGGAAGCCAAGGACACCTTTATCGAGGAGTACCTCACCGATCCCCTGAAGACGGCCGAGGACAAGCTCGTGATCAACGTGTTCGTGCCATTGAAGTGAGAGAGATGAAGAAGCCTGCCGTCCTTTTTACGTCCCTTGCCGCCGCTTTCGCCGCCACGCTGCTGGCGACGCCCGCACGCGCGGACGATTTTCCCTCCGCGATCTCGGTGAGCGGCGAAGCCATGATCTCCGCGGCACCCGATCTCGCGCAGATCGACGCCGGCGTCGCCAACGACGCCAAGACGGCAAAGGAAGCCTCCGACGCCAACAACGCCGCGATGGGCAAGGTGCTGCTGGCGCTGAAGGGCGCCGGCATCGCCGAGAAGGACTATCAGACCTCGCGCCTGTCCTTGCAGCCGCAGTATGGCCAGAACAAATCCACCGGCGCTTCGCCCGTGGTCGGGTTCCGCGCCTCTAACCGCGTTACCGTGAAGATCCGCGACGTGACCAAGGTCGCTGGCATCATCGATACGCTGGTCGGCGCCGGCGCCAACGACATCGGCAACATCTCCTTCGAGGTGACGCAGGCCTCAAAACTGCTCGACGACGCCCGCGTGCAGGCGGTCGTGGACGCCCGCCGCAAGGCCGAGATCTACGCCAAGGCCACCGGCGTCACGCTCGGCGCGCCGCTCAGCGTATCCGAGGGCGGCGCTCCGGTGCCGCTGTTCAAGGCAAGAATGGCGACCGCGCCGATGGCGGCGCCCGCGGCAGTCGCGCCGGGCGAAGAAACGCTGTCGGTGACGGTGAATGTGAGCTGGGCGATTATTCGCCCTGAGGGCAAATAACTCTCTTGTCCCGGACGCGCTGCACCGTGAAACGCTGCTGCGCAGGGCCGGGACCCAGAAAGCCAACGGCACGAGCTGCTGCATGGGCCCCGGCTCTGCAGCGCACCGTCGAAGAGACGCTGCGCTGCGTCCGGGGCACAGTTGTGCACGTGGATGGATTTAGATCTCCACCACCTGTCCCGGCTGCATCGCCACGAACCGCTCCGGCGGAATCTTTGCGGCATCGAGCGCTTCGACCAGCGCCTTCGCCGGCGCGTCGATCGCTTCATCCGTCAGCTGGAACGTGCCGTGATGATGCCCGAGCGCGGCTTGCGCGCCGCAATCAGCCAGCGCCTTCACGGCGTCTTCCGGATTCATGTGCTGGTCGCGCATGAACCAGCGCGGTTCGTAGGCGCCAATCGGGAGGATCGCCAGACGCAGCGGCCCGTGCTTCTCTGCGACGCGGCGAAAGTGCCCGCCGTCGCCATAGCCGGAATCGCAGACCACGTAGATTTTCCCCGCCGGCGTCTCCAGCACGAAACTCGCCCACAGTGCCTTGTTGCGATCGAACATGCCGCGCGCCGACCAGTGCCGGGTCGGCACCAGCGTCACGGCGATGCCGCCGCCGAGCTCGACGCGATCGTGCCAGTCGAAGGCCTCCACCTTGATGGAGGAGTCGGCGCTGCGCATCGTTACATCGTTGCCGAGTGGCGTCACCACGCGCGGCGCAAAGTTCTTGGCAAGCCGCGACAGCGTCGCGATGTCCAGATGATCGTAATGACCGTGCGAGACCAGCACGACGTCGATCTTCGGCAGCTTCTCGAACGCGATACCGGGGTCGTTGTGCCGCTTCGGTCCGGCAAAGCTGACGGGCGAGACCCGCGAGGACCAGACGGGATCGACGAGGATGTTGAGGCCGCCGGCCTGGACCAGCCAGCTGACGTGGCCGACGAAGGAGAGCCGCACCTTGTCGCCCTCGACGCGCTGCGGCGGCGTGTCGGCATGGGGGTTGGGCACCCAGTCGGGCCAGTCCGCGCGCTGCCCCCGGCCACCTAATTGCCACCGCAGCACCTCGCCGAGCGATCTCGGCGGCGCCCCGTCGGGATCGAAGAAGGTCAGGCCGTCAAAATGGTCGGAGACCGGGCCGTCATAGGTTTTCATGCGGGACATCCAGAGGGGCGGAACACCGACCAGCGCGGCACCACCGGCGAGCAGTCCGAAAACGCGGCGGCGGGTGATCGGCACAAGCGGGCTTCAGGGATGGTAACGGAGGTAAGTCATCATCTTCTATATGGGCGGAGCCCAGGCAAAAGGAACCGGCCACCAAAAGTTCCGTATTCTCAGGGTCTTGCCCTGGCAAAGGCACCCCGGCACCCTAACTTTCCTTGACTTTTGGGCGGGAGCGGCGTTTAACCCCGCCACTTTCTCGGAAAGGCTCTCTTTTCGACCCGCCCACTGGCCCTGGAGGCCAGAGGCCAACGCCCGACAGCGCTGTGCGCCCTCGGGCGCAAAGGTGTTTGGAAGATCGCTTGCTTAGGAAGTGGTCATCGCCCGACTTGATCGGGCGATCCAGTATCCCAGAGGCCGCTCGGCTGAACCGAGGTGCCGCGGCGTACTGGATGCCCCGGTCAAGCCGGGGCATGACGATGGTGAACGCGGCAACCCTGCGCGAGCAGGACAAGGGACAACGGCATTGTTCGACAATCTGTCGGAACGGCTTGGTGGCATTCTCGATCGTCTGACGGGGCGCGGTGCGCTGACCGAAAAGGACGTCGACGCCGCGATGCGCGAGGTGCGCCGCGCGCTGCTGGAGGCCGACGTCGCGCTCGAAGTGGTCCGCAGCTTCACCGAGCGCGTCCGCGAGCAGGCGATCGGCGCCACCGTCGTCAAGTCGGTCACGCCCGGCCAGATGGTGGTCAAGATCGTCCATGACGAGCTGATCAACACGCTCGGCGCCGAAAGCCAGACCATCGACATCAATTCCGTGCCGCCGGTTCCGATCATGATGGTCGGCCTGCAAGGCTCCGGTAAGACCACCACCACCGCAAAGCTCGCCCGCCGCATGGTCCAGCGCGACAAGCGCAAGGTGCTGATGGCTTCGCTCGACATCTATCGCCCGGCGGCGATGGAGCAGCTGGCCGTACTCGGGCGCGATCTCGACATTCCGACGCTGCCGATCGTCGCCGGCCAGCAGCCGGCTCAGATCGCGAAGCGCGCGCTGGAGGCCGGCAAGCTCGGCGGCTACGATGTCGTGCTGCTCGACACCGCCGGCCGCACCACGCTCGACGAAGACATGATGGCGGAAGCAGCGGCGATCAAAGCCGCTGCCAATCCGCATGAAGTGCTGCTGGTCGCCGACAGCCTCACCGGCCAGGACGCGGTCAACCTTGCCCGCGCCTTCGATCAGCGCGTCGGCCTCACCGGCATCGTGCTGACCCGTGTGGACGGCGACGGCCGCGGCGGCGCCGCGCTGTCCATGCGCGCCGTGACCGGCAAGCCGATCAAGCTGATCGGCACCGGTGAAAAGACCGACGCGCTGGAAGATTTCCATCCCGATCGTATCGCCGGCCGCATCCTCGGCATGGGCGACGTGGTCTCGCTGGTCGAACGTGCCGCCGCCAATATCGACGCCGAGAAGGCCGCACGCACCGCCGAGCGCATGCGCAAGGGTCAGTTCGACCTCAACGACATGCGCGAGCAGCTGTTGCAGATGGCGAACATGGGCGGCATCAGCGGGCTGATGGGCATGATGCCCGGCATCGCCAAGATGAAGAACCAGATCGCGGCCGCCGGCATCGACGACAAGATCCTGAAGCGCCAGGTCGCGGTGATCGATTCCATGACGCGCGACGAGCGCCGTCATCCCGACCTGCTCAAGGCCAGCCGCAAGAAGCGCATCGCCGCAGGAAGCGGCCAGAGCGTCGAGCAGGTCAACAAGCTGCTCAAGATGCACCGGAACATGGCCGACGTGATGAAGGCCATGGGCTCGGGCAAGCGCGGCCCGCTCGCCGGCATTGCGCAGGCGATGGGCTTTGGCGGCGGCATGAAGCCGCCCTCACCGGAAGAGATGAAGGCGTTGCAGGAGAAGATGCAAGGCGGCGGACAAGGTCTGCCCAGCCTGCCGAAGGATTTGCCCGCTGGTCTGCGCACCGGCCTGCCCAACGTTCCCGGACTGACCGGGCTGAGCGGCAAGCCGACGCTGCCGGGCCTCGGCGGATTTCCGGGCAAGAAGAAATGAGGAATTCGTCGCGAGGGATCCTAAGCATCTCGCGCGACGCGGAATACCAATCAACCGAACAAACTGTACTTTGAAGGAGAACCAGATGTCCGTCGTTATCCGCCTCGCTCGTGCAGGCACCAAGAAGCGCCCCGTCTATCACGTCGTCGTCGCCGATTCGCGCTTTCCCCGCGATGGCCGCTTCATCGAGCGTCTCGGTTATTTCAACCCGCTGCTGCCGAAGGACAACGAGGCCCGCCTCAAGCTCGACATGGACAAGGTGAAGGCCTGGGTCGCCAAGGGCGCGCAGCCGTCGGACCGCGTGGCGCGTTTCCTCGACGCCGCCGGCGTCAAGAAGCGCGAAGCGCGCAACAACCCTGAGAAGGCCGTGCCGCGCAAGGAGCGCAAGGCGCAGGCCGAAGCCGCCGCGAAGGGTTAAGGTCAGATCATGTCGGCGCTGGTCTGCGTCGCGCGGATCGGCGCCGCCCATGGTGTGCGCGGTGCGGTCAAGCTGTGGACCTTCACCGAAGATCCCTTTGCCATCAAACGCTACGGTCCGCTTCTCTCCAAGGACGGCAAGCGTCAGTTCGAGGTCGCGCAGGCGCGCGAGGCCAGGGATCATCTGGTCGCGACGTTCAAGGGCGTCACGACCCGCGATGAGGCCGAACGCCTCAACGGCATCGAACTCTACGTCGCGCGTGAAAAGCTGCCCGCGACCGACGCGGACGAATATTACCACACCGACCTGATCGGGCTCGCCGCCGTCACCACTGACGGCGACGCGCTCGGCCGCGTGCTCGCGATCCACAATTTCGGCGCCGGCGACATCATCGAGATCGCGCCGCCCAAAGGATCTGCAAAGGGCACGACGATGCTGCTGCCGTTCACAAACGCGGTGGTGCCGGAAGTCGATCTCACAGGCGGCCGCGTCGTGATCGCGCTGCCGCAGGAGATCGAGGGTGATAATGACGGCGAAGCTTCGTCATCATGACGGTGCGGTAACGGCTCGCTAACAAATCTCGCGAAATCTTCACTTGCATCGGGCATCCGGCTCGTTCACGCTTTGGTTGCATCGCACTCCCGCGCGTCTCCCCAACACCGGAGCTCCAAATGCTGCGCCGCTGTCTTATGGCAACGATCGGCCTGCTCGCATCCGCGGGCCTCGTCAGTGCGCAGACGCCACCGAGCCCCCCGCCGGCTGCAGCCGAGCAAGCCACCTCGCTCGCCCCGATGGAGGAGCCGCAGGTCGGTGACCACTGGACCTACGAGATGCGCGACGAGATCACTGGCGACCTCAAATCGACCATGACGCATACCATCACCGACGTGTCGGCCACCGAGATCAGCGTCCGGTTCGAGATCCTCGGCAAGCCCGGTTTCGGCTACCAGACCTATGACCGGTCGTGGGACATCATCAACAATGGTGCATGGCGGTTCACGCCGAATGACGGCACGGGCATCCGCATGCCGCTCGCGATCGGCAAGACCTGGACGTTCAAGTCCAGCGACTCCAACAGCACGGCGGGTGTCAACCTGAAGCGCACGGGTACCTCGAAGGTCACGGCCAGGGAGACCATCACCACCCGCGCCGGCACATTCGAGGCCTACAAGATCGAAACCTCGATCGAGATGCGAAACGCCAACGATCCCACCAAGAAATCCCAGGCCGAGCAGCAGGCCTGGTACGTGCCCGAGATCAACCATTGGGTGAAGCGCACTTACGTCAGCAGGGCGGACGGCAGGGTTCGCGAGCGGGGCGCGCTCGAAATGATCGAATACGGCCGCCGCTAGCGGCCGGCGCAAAAGCGACCGTCGATGACCGAAGCCTTCCGGGGAGCATGAAGATGTCTCGTTACGCGGCCATGATGATGGCTTGTCTGCTTGCCGGCACCACCCTGGCATCGGCGGCGAGCGATCCGCCCGCCGCCGCAAAGCCGGTCATCGCGATGGAGGCACCCCTGCAAGGCGACTTCTGGACCTACGAGGTGCGGGACGAAATCAGCGGCAAGGTGAGCGCGGTCCGCAGGAACATCGTCACCGAGGTCACGCCTGCCGAGATCAGCGTTCGGGTCACGACCGACGGCAAGGAGGCCGAGGGCCTGAACATCTACGATCGGTCGTGGAATCTGAAGAACACGGGTGAGTGGAAATATCAGCCCGGCGACGGCAGCGGCATCCATGCGCCACTGAAAATCGGCGATAGCTGGAGCTTCTCCGCCGATGACGTCAACAGCAGCAAGGGCTTCATCTGGAAACGCTCGGGCCATTCGAAGGTCGTCGGCCAGGAGACCATCACCACCAAGGCCGGCACATTCGAGACGTACAAGATCGAAACGACGCTCCTGAGGCGCCCGACCAACGATCCGAGCCGCAAGCACGAGATCACGGCCATGACCTGGTACGCGCCGGCCATCGACCACTGGGCGAAACGGACCTACGTGGCGCGCGGCAACGGCCATCTGCTGACCAATAACGTCATCGAGCTCGTCGAGTACGGCCGTAAGCAATAACCAACTCAGCCGGCCGGGCCTCGACCTGTCGGCCGCAATGCCCTAACCAGCGGCCATGACGACCTCCTCACCCTGGCGCGCGACGGTGCTGACGCTGTTTCCGGAGATGTTTCCGGGGCCGCTCGGCGTGAGCCTGGCCGGCCGGGCGCTGGCTGGCGGGCTCTGGGAGCTCGAGGCGCGGGACATCCGGGCCTCGGCCACCGACCGGCATCGGAGCGTCGACGACACCCCCGCGGGCGGCGGACCGGGCATGGTGCTGCGGGCCGATGTTCTGGCGGCGGCGATCGATGCCGTCGAGATCAGCCCGGACCGGCCGAAACTGCTGATGAGCCCGAGGGGTCGGCCATTGACCCAGGCCCGGGTGATGGAACTGGCCGAGGGTCCGGGTCCCCTGATCGTTTGCGGACGGTTCGAGGGGGTGGATCAGCGGGTGATCGACGGACGGGGCCTGGAGGAGGTCTCGATCGGCGACTACGTGCTGTCCGGGGGCGAAATCGCCGCTCTAGCCCTGATCGACGCCTGCGTCCGGCTGTTGCCCGGCGTGATGGGCAAGGAGGCCTCGGGAACCGAGGAAAGCTTCTCGGAGGGCCTCCTCGAATACCCCCAATACACCCGTCCGCAGCTGTTCGAGGGCGCTCCGATCCCGGAGACCCTGACCTCCGGCGACCACGCCAAGGTTGCAGCCTGGCGGCGGGCACAATCCGAGGCCCTGACGGCGGCCCGGCGGCCTGATTTATGGGCCCAAATCCCGGCCAAGGCCCCGAATCGGGCCGGACGCCAAAAAACGCCAAAAAACAAGACAGACGGGTGACAAACCCTCCGGCTTGCCTTATAGGAGCGGCCACATCCGCAATAGCTGGATCAACGAATTTCGCGCAGCCCCCGTCCTGCGGCTGGGCGCGCCGATGGAGATACCCATGAACCTGATCCAACAGCTCGAAAAAGAGCAATTCGACAAGCTCTCCGCCAGCAAGGAGATTCCGGAATTCGGTCCCGGTGACACCGTGATCGTCAACGTGAAGGTCGTCGAAGGCGACCGTACCCGCGTGCAGGCCTATGAAGGCGTCTGCATCGGCCGTTCCGGCGGCGGCCTCAACGAGAGCTTCACCGTCCGCAAGATCTCCTATGGCGAGGGTGTCGAGCGCGTGTTCCCGCTGCTCTCCCCGATGATCGACTCGATCAAGGTGGTGCGCCGCGGCAAGGTGCGTCGTGCCAAGCTCTATTACCTCCGCAACCTTCGCGGCAAGTCGGCCCGCATCGTCGAGAAGACTGAGCACGCCAAGGCCGTCAACGAGTAAGCTCCGTTTACAGACGAGTTCTAGAGAGCGCGGGGCAAAGCCCCGCGCTTTTTTGTTGCGTCAGCCGTGCGCGTCAAAGCACTCGCGCTTCCAAATCGGCCTGCTATATATTCTTGGAATGTTTCCAGATCAGACCAGCCTCGCCCCCGTCACGCGCATCGTCATCGACGATCGCTCGCGGCTGCCTGGCCGGTTCTTCGGACGCTTCGCGACCTCGGCAACGTCAGAGCTTACGCGCGCAGCCTAAAAGCTGCGCTGACGATTTTGTTGCCCGCGCGTGACCGCGCATATCCGCACCACAACATTCCTGGAGCTGAAGCTCATGTCCAAGCCGACCACATTGTACGACAAGATCTGGAACGACCATCTGGTGCACGAAGCCGACGACGGCACCTGCCTGCTCTATATCGACCGCCATCTGGTGCACGAAGTGACCTCGCCGCAGGCGTTCGAGGGTCTGCGCGCCACCGGCCGCAAGGTGCACTCGCCGGAAAAGACGCTCGCCGTCGTCGACCACAACGTGCCGACCACCGATCGCACCAAGCCGAATCCCGATCCGGAGAGCATCGAGCAGATCAAGGCGCTGGCCGAGAACGCCAAGCAATTCGGCATCGAATATTACGACGAATTCGACAAGCGCCAGGGCGTCGTCCACGTCATCGGCCCCGAGCAGGGCTTTACCCTGCCCGGCACCACCATCGTCTGCGGTGACAGCCACACCTCGACGCATGGCGCGTTCGGCGCGCTCGCACACGGCATCGGCACCTCCGAGGTCGAGCACGTGCTGGCGACGCAGACGCTGATCCAGAAGAAGGCGAAGAACATGCGCGTGACCGTCGACGGCAAATTGCCTGAAGGCGTGACGGGCAAGGACATCATCCTCGCCATCATCGGCGAGATCGGCACTGCCGGCGGCACCGGCTACGTGCTGGAGTACGCCGGTGATGCGATCCGCGCGTTGTCGATGGAAGGCCGCATGACGGTCTGCAACATGTCGATCGAGGGCGGCGCCCGCGCCGGCCTGGTTGCGCCCGACCAGAAGGCGTTCGACTTCCTGCGCGGCCGCCCGAAGGCGCCGAAGGGCGCGGACTGGGACGCGGCGATGCGCTACTGGGAGAAGCTGCGCTCCGACGACGGCGCGCATTTCGACCACGAGCTGCGCCTCGACGCTGCCAAGCTGCCGCCGATCGTGACCTGGGGCACCTCGCCTGAGGACGTCATCTCGGTGACCGGCATCGTGCCCGATCCGGACCAGATCGCGGACGAGGCCAAGCGTCTCTCCAAGCACCGCGCGCTGAAATACATGGGCCTGACCGCGGGCACGAAGATCACCGACATCAAGCTCGACCGCATCTTCATCGGCTCCTGCACCAACGGCCGGATCGAGGATCTGCGCGCGGCGGCGAAGATTGCCGAAGGCAAGACCGTTTCAGCGCATGTCAACGCCATGGTCGTGCCGGGCTCGGGCCTCGTGAAGGAGCAGGCCGAGGCTGAGGGTCTGGACAAGATATTCATCAAGGCCGGCTTCGAATGGCGCGAGCCCGGTTGCTCGATGTGCCTCGCGATGAACCCGGACAAGCTGGCCCCGGAAGAGCGCTGCGCCTCGACCTCGAACCGCAACTTCGAGGGACGCCAGGGCTTCAAGGGCCGCACGCATCTGGTGTCGCCGGCGATGGCGGCAGCGGCTGCGATCGCGGGTCACTTCGTCGACGTCAGGGAATGGCGGTAAGCCGCTCCCTGCAATTTGAGCTAAAGCGGCAAACGGCCGTTAATCGGCATCGCCGACACTGCGTCCTCGCGACGGTTTCGCGAGGACAGAGCGCATGGCCAACAAGCCTGAATATGTCGATCTGATCGGCGAGGCGACGCGCCAGCACCGGCGGCGCGCAACGCCCTTGCCCATCGTCGCCAAGCCCGAGGTCGAGGAGACCTCGAAGCTCAGCCGCTGGCCGCCGGCGATGATCAAGCAGTGGAAGCTCGAGAACCTGACACGGTGGAAGCCGGCGTCATGGAAGCTGAAGGATTGGCTCTAGGCCAAGCTCACCGTCATGCCCGGGCTCGTCCCGGGCATCCACGAATTTTCTTCGCAGCACAAGAACGTGGATGGCCGGGACAAGCCCGGCCATGACGAGTGCGGAGCTAGCAGCAACTCACATTACCAATAGCGGTACGGATAGTGCCAGCGATGCCACCGGCAGACGCGGCGCGGGCCGTAATAGGTCCAGATCACCCGGCAGCGGCGCGGATAGTGGTAGTAGGGATAGTAGCCGCCGTAATAATAGCGCCGGTGGAAGTGGCGATAGCCGTAATGCGGGCGATAGATCCCGTAGCGATGAAAACCGCCATAGTGGCGAAATCCGCCGTAGCGATAGCCGCCACCGTGAAAGGCGGGTGCGGCGCGGAAGCCGCCGATATGGCCGCCACGAAAGCCACCGCCGCGGAAACCGCCGATATGTCCTCCGCCGCCGTGGAAACCACCGCCACGAAAACCGCCACCGCCATGGAAGCCGCCACCATGTCCACCACCGCCGCCACCGTGGCGAACCTGCGTGATCATGTCGTCGCTTGCAGCCTTCGCCGCCGGCAACGGCGTCGGATTGATCGGTGTCATCGCTTCGGCACGTTGTGCAGTCCCCGCCGACAGCATCAGCGTGGCAACGGCCGCGAGCCCGAGCAAGCGTATCGGGCTTGTCCGAGCATCCAAGATCCTCAGCATGGAATTCTCCCTGAATCTGAACGGCAGCATTGCGGCGTAGCGTCGCTCGCATCGCTGTTCAATTGCAGTCGCTCCCAAGATTAAATTAGGGACAGCGACGTGAACGCCTTGTGAATGAACAAGCTTCCTGCCGAGGCGCCGTGCCACGACAAAAGGAATTCGAAAGATGACCGTCTACGCGATCGCGCAATTGAAGATGACGGACCGCGCGGCCTATGACCGCTATCAGGCGCGGTTCTTCGACGTGTTCAGAAAGTACAATGGACGGCTGCTCGCCGCCGACGAGCAGCCGCGCGTGCTCGAGGGCCCGTGGCCGTTCGACAAGCTCGTCATGATGTCATTTCCCGACGAAGCGGCGTTCCTCGCCTTCTCGAATTCGCCGGACTACGAAGACATCTCGCGCGATCGCAAGGCGGGCGCGCAGGCAACCGTGCTGCTGGTCAGGGGATTTGCGCCGGCGGGCTAACGCGGCGGCGTCACCACCACGGCCCGTAGCCGAACACGAACGGTGCCGGCACGCCGTAGGGATAGGGACGATAGTAGATGGGCCGCGCGTAATAGTGCGGATCATGGGGCGCTGAGCGCCGCGCAACGTCATGGTGTCTTGCGTGCCGTCTCGCATCGAAAATCGCTGTCCCGGCCGAGGCATCCGACTTCGTCACACTCTGCGCGGTTGAAGCGCGAGGCAAACCCGCTGCGAGCCCGGCGACAACGGCCAATGCAATCCATCTCGTCATGACGAACTCCGCCCTCAAGATGCGGGCATCACGCGGCCGTTGAGGCGCGTCAGCCCCGCCGCCAGTAGCAGCTCATATGCGGCACGATCACCGTGCCGCTCGGCCGATATTCCTGCACATAGGTGGCGTTGCACTCGCGGACCGCATCGGGACCCGGATAGTAGCGCGGATAGATGCCGTCCGGAGCGTAGTAGGGCGTGACGCGCAGCCGGGCGGGCGGGCGCCTGCGCGGCGGAGGAACGTCGTCTGGCGAGGCCGCCTGGGCCAGCCTGACACCGGCGCCGGCCGTCTGGGCTTCCGCACCAACGCAAAATTGCGAAAACAACCCCATGCAAAGTAGAACCAGTACTGTTGTTCCTGCCCGCATCGCACCACCACCCACCTGAGCTATCCCCTTGAGGCGCCGTACGCTCCCCGTTTTCGCGCGCGGCGTCAACTCTTCGTAGCCTTCTATAAAGCCGGATGCATCGCCACGGAACCCGCGCTAAGAAAAGCCCATGTGGACGGAATTGAAAGCGCCCTCGCTGGCGGAGATGGAAGCGACGGCGCACGACATCTTCGAGCGCCTGCCGGCGGAATTTCGCGGCCTCTGTGAGGGCGTGATCCTCCGTGTCGACGACTTCCCGACCGAGGAAGTCATGGACGAGATGGATTGCGAGAGCGAGTTCGACCTGCTCGGCCTGTTCCAGGGCGTCGGCCTGCCCCAGCAGAGCCTGGGCGATGTGGCGCGGCTGCCCAACATGGTCTGGCTCTACCGCCGGCCGATCCTGGATTACTGGGCCGAGCACGACGAGAGCCTCGGCCACATCGTCCGCCATGTCCTGATCCACGAGATCGGCCACCATTTCGGCCTCTCGGACGACGATATGGCGGCGATTGAGGCTCAGGCGGAGTAGGACGTCATCGGTTGCGTATGGTTGGCGCAGCGAGAAGCATCGTCAGTCGATAGTCGGACCAGCCCGCGAGAGACAGCGAAACCTGCTGATAGTGCAGCAGTCCCATGGTCGGATGATCGAACGCACGCTCGCCACCTTCGCGTGCCAGAACCCCCTGCGTCTCCCAGCAGCGTTCGAAGTCGGGGCTTCCAACTCTCAGTTCCTCGACGAGCCGGCGAATGTCCGGATCGTCGGAATAGGCTGTAACAGCGGCGCGGAATTCTGCGACGACGCGTTGCGCGCGTGAGGTCCAGTCGAGGATCAGTGTTCGCGCCTCGGGCCTGAGGAAGATGTAGCGCAGAAGATTTTTTTCGCCGTCAGCATCGAGCCATCCGGCAAACAACCGGGACGCTTTCGCATTCCAACGACGCGCGCCCCATGTGCGATCGAGAATGTAGGCCGGCCCATCGATCGCATCGACACAGGCCAGCACCTCCTCAGGCGGATCATCCCTGTGGCCGGGACGCTCGGGATCGCGCTTGCCCCCAACTTCGAACAGATAGCTGCGCTCCGCTCGTGACAGGCGCAATCCGCGTGCGAGGCGCGCAAGTGTCGAAGCCGAGACGGAGACATCGCGACCCTGCTCGATCCAGGTGTACCAGGTGACGCTCAATCCGCAGAGCTGAGCGACCTCCTCGCGCCGGAGGCCGGGCGTGCGCCGCCGTGCTCCGGCGGCGAGGCCGAATTCTGCCGGAGACTGGCGCTCCCGGAGCGCGCGCAGGAACGCGCTGAGCGAGAGAGCTGGAGCGATCGGGTCTGGTCCCTTCATGGTGGTTTTTATACCAGCATAAAGAACATTCTTAAACGGGTATAATCGGCATGCTAACTCTTTGCCGCTGCGGCGTCGCTGCGGAAAGGACGAACGGGTATGGGCAGGCAATTCGCAAGGATCGAACCCGAGCACAGGGCTTTCATCGAACGGCAGAAGATCTTCTTCGTCGCGAGCGCCCCGCCGAAGGGACGCATCAACGTGTCTCCCAAGGGCCTGTCGTCATTCCGGGTGCTGGGAGAGAGCGACGTCGCCTACCTCGATTGCACCGGCAGCGGCAGCGAGACCCGTGCGCATCTGACCGCCTCCGACGACAAGCGGCTGACCATCATGTTTTGCGCCTTCGACGGCGCCCCGATGATCCTGCGGCTCTATGGCCAGGCTCGATCGCTCATGCGCGGCACGCCGGAATATTCCGATCTCGTTCCTGACTTCGAGGACATGGCAGGCGCCCGCCAAATCGTGCGCCTCTCGGTCGACCTCGTGCAGACGTCATGCGGTATGGGCGTGCCGCTGTTCGACTACAGACAAGAACGCGGCAGCCTCATGCGCTACTGGACGGCGCAGGGTGTCAACAATTTGCGAAAATACTGGGGTCTGAAGAACATGAAGAGCATCGACGGCCTGCCGACCGGCTTTGCCCCTGACAGCATGGCTCCGCCAGGCTGAAGACGAACCTCGATTTACGCCCCTAGGCCTGCCGAATCCGGCCTAGGATTTGTGTGCCAACCGGGCTAAATAGCCCTCCCCTGACTTCAAACCGGGAAGCCTGAAATGGACAAGTTCACCACGCTGGAAGGCGTCGCGGCGCCGCTGAAGATCATCAATGTCGACACCGACATGATCATTCCGAAGCAGTACCTCAAGACCATCAAGCGCACCGGCCTTGGCAAGGGGCTCTTCTCCGAGCAGCGCTACAAGGACGATGGCAGCGAGAATCCGGATTTCGTGCTCAACCAGCCTGCCTATCGCAATTCGAAGGTGCTGGTCGCCGGCGACAATTTCGGCTGCGGCTCGAGCCGCGAGCACGCGCCCTGGGCGCTGCTCGACTTCGGCATCCGCTGCGTGATCTCGACCTCGTTCGGCGACATCTTCTACAACAACTGCTTCAAGAACGGCATTCTGCCGGTCCGCGTCAGCCAGGAAGACCTCGACAAGCTGTTCGACGACGCCGAGCGCGGCGCCAACGCGACGCTGACGATCGACCTGCCGAACCAGGAGATCCGCGGCCCCGACGGCGGCAAGGTCAAGTTCGAGATCGACCCGTTCCGCAAGCACTGCCTGATCAACGGCCTCGACGACATCGGCCTGACGATGGAGAAGAAGGCCTCGATCGACACCTACGAGGAAAAGCTCAAGCGCGAACGCGCCTGGGCCTGAGATCGAGCTCCAGTTCGAGCCCCGGTGCTGATAGCGCCGGGGCTTTTTCTTTGCCCTGATTAACCCCTAGATTGACGCGCATGCTGCCCGACATCGTCACCTTCTGGCACGGCCCGATGGACGCACTGCGCCAGACCTGTCTGCGCTCGCAGCTCGCGGCCGGCCACAAGGTCACGGTCTACAGTTTCGACACCATTCCCGGCCTGCCCGTGGGCATCGAAAACGCGGACGCCGAGGCGATCCTGCCGCATGCGTTCTCCGAACGATTGCGACCGCCGCAGCCGGACGGAAGCTGGCGCGACTGGACCACGCTTCAGTTCAGCGACTTCTTCCGGATGAAGCTGATGGCGAAGAACCTCGGCCTCTGGCTCGATGCCGACGTGCTGCTGCTGAAACCCGTCGAGATCGATCCGGCAAAACCCTACTTCGCCTGGGAGCGGCCGCGCCAGCTCGGCAATTCCGTGATCTATCTGCCGGCGGAGCACGGCATCGTTGCCGCCTTCGAGGAGCTGATGGAGCAGGAGGAGCTGACGCCGAACTGGCTGTCGGTGCGCCATCGCATCACCTTCATGATGCGTCGCCTGCGCGGGGGCTCGAACCGTCTTTCGGACATTCGCGTCGCGATCTTCGGGCCGGCAGCGCTGACCGCGCTCGCGCGCCGCACCGGTGAACTACAGAACGCGCTGCCGAAGCAATCGTTCTACGCCGTGCATGCCGAGCCAAAACTGTTCTTCGATCCCTCGAGCTATCTCGGCCTTGTCACCAATCCCGAAATCATCGGCCTGCACATCTCGCCCAAGGGCCGCGGCGGCGAAAAGCCGATCCCGGGCAGCCTGTATGCGTGGGCGACGGAGCGGTTTAGCTGAGCTCTCTCCGCTGCGCGGCACGCTCGTGCCCCGGACGCAGCGCAGCACGTCAGTGATGCGCTGCTGAGCCGGGGCCCAGCATGTGGCAAGATGGGTCCCGGCTCTGCGGAGCGGCACTTCGCGCCGCACCGCGTCCGGGACACGCGACCTGCCTTCTCGACCCATTCTCAATTTGATCCAGCGCAACGCGCTCCTGCACCATTGTGCCTAGTCTGGCTCCAATTCCACGACCCGAACGGAGCCTCGCATGAGCACCGCAAGCAGGCCTTATCCCATCGTCCAGGATCTCATCGAATCCTTCGCGAACTGGCTGAAGCATCGCCGCGAGATGAACGAGATGCGGCAGCTCGATCGCGCCGATTTCGACCGGATCGCGCAAGATCTCAGGATCGCGCCTGACGATCTGGAGGAGCTGGTCCGTCACGGCAAGCATGCTGCCGACGAGCTGCCGAAAATGCTCGAGCAGCTCGGCATCAGCGCAGACAGGCTCGGTCGTGCGCAGCCGCTGCTGCTCCGCGACATGGAGCGCGTCTGCTCGCTCTGCAATCACAAGGGACAATGCGACCGCGATCTCGCCGAGGGCACCGCCGCGGAGAACTACCACGGCTATTGTGGCAATGCATCGACGCTGGAGTCGCTCGATCGGGCCGACGTCGCCCCGCGCTGACGCGTCGTCGGGATCGAAAAGATCAGATCGGCCGGCGGAATGTCATCCGGCCCTAGATCGTGCCGTTGCGCGCGCATGCGTCGCGCTGGGCAAATCCTTTCACGAGCTTTCTGCACGCTCGATAGCGCTCTTCCATACTCGCTCCGCCGGCATGACCCGGAGGGCCAGGTTCGGCCGCGCTCTCTTTCTTGACTGCATGAGCTCGCGACGTTTTATCGCGTTTGGTCGGAGGTTCGGCATCCTCGGGCACCGGCACAAGCTGCCAGACTGGACGAAGCTCGATATTCGCGGTCTCCGACGGATTCTCCTTGTTGATGGAAGTCAGAGCAAGGACGTTCTTGTCCAGCTTGGCCGTAACAGGCGTTCCATTGATGGAGAATTTATCGTTCGTAATGTACTCGACGAACGACTTGTATCCCGCCACATCCTTCACCCATGATTGTTTCGTGGGCGGCCCCCAGAGATAGTATCCCTTGGCCAAGCCCGTCGCGGAGACCTCCGTGACGATCAGCATGGCATAGCGTCCCTTGCCATTGGTCCACCCACGCTTGTTGGACCACACGCCGACAAACCTGGAATTGGCGTTGAGTGGATCGTTCCGATCGGACGAGATGGTGAAGCTCGGCAATTCGAGGTGCTGAGCTGCCGCGATGACAGAGATTTTTTTGTTGTCGTCGGGCGTAAATGGATTTCGTACGGCGCGCTTGGCATCAGCGTCCTGGCGTCCGCTCGCATCCGATTTCGGAGCAGCAGCCGAAGATGATAGCGCCGCAACCTCGTTGGCCTTGAGATCCTTGATTCGTTGGCGAGCTTCGACGGCGTGGTCGCTGCGGGGGTATCTGGCGAGAAATTCCTCAAAGAGAGCTGCCACCGTCGACGTCCGGACAGCCTGCCAGAATTTCTCGTCTTCCGCGGGAGCTGCGGGCGCCGGAGTTGATGCAGCTGGCGCCTGAGCGGCGACGGCAGGGGCCTTGAGGTAGATCTCCTCCTTCGACAAGGAGCCATAAACGAAAGGCTGCTGTTCGCGCCTGGTTGCCGCCATCACGTCGTCACGAACCCGACGAAACAGAAACGATATCTCCAGGCCGGGCGTTTCGATGTGGCGAAGCAGCGACGTCGTGAAGGGGCTATTCCGGCCTTCGCCGTCGCTTGCCGTGGTGCCGTCCCGGGCGGCATACGCAATCAGGACGTTGTCGGACGGCTCCGTCGGCGCGAGCCCGCGAGCCACGGCCCGGGTGCTCAACGAGCGCTTCATCTTCGCGGCAAAAGGGTTGTTGCGGCACGCGTCAAGTATCACGAGGCCCAACTTCCGTGCCTTCGAAACCTGAAGGCTCACCGAACGCAGGCTGATCGCCTCGCTTTCGGCGTCGGTATCGCTGCGCAGCTCTGCGCTGATCGGGATCAGCCAATTCTCGCCGCCGACTTCCATGCCGTGCCCGGCGTAGAACACGACGGCGATGTCGGACATTTCGGCGGATCGGCCGAAGTCAACGACGGCCTTCCTCATCTCTTGCGCGGTGGCGTTCCTGACTTGAGTGACCTTGAAATCCAGCCGCTCCAGCGCGCGGCCGATGTCGGCCGCATCGCGAGTCGGGTTCGGCAACTCGGGCACCTTCTCGTAGGCGCCATTGCCGATGACAAGCGCAACCCGCGCCTGCGCAAGGGCGGGCTGAGCGGACAAAAGCGACGTGACGAGAAAGACGGCTGCCCCAAAAAACCGCATCAATAGATTGCCCGGCCCCACCAATGGCTTCGAGGGTAGCACCCCTGTTCACTACCGCAACGGGAAAAGCCGAGATCGTGGACTTCGGCGAAGCGGCCCGCTGGCGGGATGAGCCGACGACGAGCGGCCGACGATGCCGGTGCAGCTCGGCATCGGCGCGGAAGGGCCCGGGCCAGGGCAAACTCACGCGCCGCCGCAACAATCACTGGTCGATCACCACGTGTGGCACCTCGCCCAGTAGCAAAGGGCGTCAATAGTATGATGTATGCAAGGCCCTGTTTGCGCGGCGAGGATGCCGGCAAGGTCTCCGCAATTGTCCGTGCTTGATCTCGACGAATGGCTCTGTTTGGATGGTTGCCCTTCGGCAATTCGAATTCCGGACAATCATGGCAAACGAAATAGATGGTTACCGTCGTTCGTTGGGTGCTCGTTCACCGGAAAGCGCCGTGACCGTCCACCGCACGGGCATCGGGAATCGACTATTGGCGGCGTTGCCGCCGGCGGATCTCGGTTTGCTCACGCCCTACTTCCAGAAGGTCTCGTTCGAACCCGATGCCATCCTGGTGCGGTCGGGCGATGAGCTCGACCCGGTTTATTTTCCCCATAGCGGCGCCATCGCCTTCATGATCGATATGCCGGACGGACAAACGGTCGCAACCACCTTGATGGGACGGGAAGGCGCTTTGGCCTCGTTCTCCGTGCTCGGCCCGTCGCTGTCATCCGTGACCGCGATTGCTCGGATCGCCGGCACAGCATCGCTGATTTCCGCCGCCAAGTTTCGCGCGGCCTTTGCGCAAAGCGCCGCCATCAGGAACGTCGTGCAAGTCCACGCCCGCGCGGTGTTGTTGCAGCTCCAGCACGTCGCCGCCTGCAACGCGCTGCACCGGGTCGATGGCCGCATGGCGCGGTGGCTCCTGCAGCTGCACGACCGCGTTCCCGATGACCGGCTTCCGGTGACGCACGAGGCGCTTGCGCAATTGCTTGGGGTGCGACGGACGACAGTGACCCTGACGATGAGCAAGCTACGCGATGCCGGCGCCGTCCCGTCCGACCGGCGCGGGTTTGTCGAGATCCATCGGGCGCGGCTCGAGAAGGTCGCATGCGATTGCTATGCGCTCATGCAGCGCAAGATCGATCAGATGTATTGCCAGGAATTGGCGGCGCCGCAGCCTGTCGATGCACCGTCCCGCGAAAGCGCCATCGCCGCGGGTGACGAATCCAGAGCCGCTTCGCGGGCGGGAAAATAGGCGATTGGGACTGACCGCCGCGATGACCGCATGGGTCACAAGCGGCAGTCCTCTTGACGTCGAGAAGATGTCCGCCTGGCGGGGAAAAGCGGATATCGCTTCTTCGAGTTGACGCCTCAGCCCTTGCTCATCGCTGCGATCGCGTCCGCGATCTCGATCGTGCGCCGCGCCATGTCGGCGTGCAGACGCTCCACCATTGCGCCATCGAGCCGGATCGCGCCGCGCGAAACGTTCTCCGGCAGCTCGAATGCCGCGATGATCTTTCGCGCGCGCGCGACTTCCTCTTCGGGCGGCGTGAAGATCGCGTTGCAGGCCTCGATCTGCGACGGATGGATCAGCGTCTTGCCGTCGAAGCCGAGGTCGCGGCCCTGTGCGCATTCGGTGGCAAAACCGTCTGAATTCGCGATGTCGCTGTAGGGGCCGTCAAGGATCTCGAGGCCATGGGCGCGCGTCGCCAGAATGCAATGGGTGATCATCGGGATCATCGCCGCGCGACCCGGCAACATCTTGATGCGCGTCTCGCGCGAGATGTCGTTCGGGCCGAACACGAAACCGGAGAGGCGCGTCTTGGGATCGCGGCCCGCGGCGGCCAGCTCCTCGGCGTGAAGCACGGCGCGCGCGGTCTCGATCATCGCCCAGACCTTCACCGCCGGCGCGGCGCCGAGCTCGGCAAGGCGAGCGCCGATCGCCTGGAGATCCTCGATGCTTGAAACTTTTGGAACCAGAATGCCATCGGGCGAGGCCTTGGCGGCCATCGCGACGTCATCGGCCCACCAGGGCGTGTCAAGGCCGTTGGTCCGGATCAAAATCTCGCGCTTGCCGAACCCCTTGTCCGCGATCGCAGCGGCGATGCCGTCACGCGCCACCCCTTTGAGGTCGGGGGCGACGGAATCTTCCAGATCGAGGATCAGGCCGTCGGCGGCGAGATTTCGCGCCTTTTCCAGCGCGCGAGGGTTGGAGCCGGGCATGAACAGATGGCTGCGGCGCGGGCGGGTCATGCGAGCATTCCTTCCAGTTTCCTCGGGTGCATTCTGGAGCATGATCCCGGAAAAATGTGCGGCGGTTTTCCGAAAGGATCATGCTCAAACAACAAGCCAAGCCGATAGCATCTGGCCTGCCTATTCGAAAGGCTTGTTCGCCCCTCTGGTCTATGGTTAGGCATAGGCCATGATCACATTCCCGAAGCATTTGCTGGAAGGCTACAAGGCCTTCGCCACCCAGCGGCTGCCGACCGAGCAGAGCCGCTATCGCGAGCTGTCGGTGAAGGGGCAGTTCCCGGAAGTGATGGTGATCGGCTGCTGCGACAGCCGCGTCTCGCCCGAGGTGATCTTCGACGTCGGCCCGGGTGAACTGTTCGTCGTCCGCAACATCGCCAATCTGGTGCCGGTGTATCAGCCCGACGGCAATGCGCACGGCGTCTCCGCAGCGCTGGAATATGCCGTGACGGTGCTGAAGGTGAAGCACATCGTCGTGCTCGGCCACGCGCAATGCGGCGGCATCCGCGCCTTCGTCGACAAGATCGAGCCGCTCACGCCGGGCGACTTCATCGGCAAATGGATGCAGATGTTCATCAAGCCGGGCGAAGTGGTCGAGCAGCGCGACCACGAGACCATGGCGCAGTTCGTCGAGCGCATCGAGAAGGCCGCGGTGTTCCGCAGCCTGGAAAACCTGATGACGTTTCCGTTCGTGCAGAAGGCGGTGGACTCAGGCCAGATGCAGACCCACGGCGCCTATTTCGGCGTGGCGGAGGGATCGCTGTTCGTGCTGGACAAGGTCGCGAAGGAATTCAGGAGCGTGCGCAACGCGGCTTGAATTCGTAGGGTGGGCAAAGGCGCAACGCGCCGTGCCCACCATCTTTCCCGATTGAGACCTTGGTGGGCACGCTTCGCTTTGCCCACCCTACGAGATCCCGCTCGTTACGCCGCCTTCTTCTTCGCGCTGATCAGCTTGCGGTTGATCAGGACTTCCGCGATCTGGATGGCGTTGAGCGCCGCGCCCTTGCGAAGATTGTCGGACACGCACCAAAGCACGAGGCCGTTCTCCACCGTCGCGTCCTCGCGGATGCGGCTGATATAGGTGGCGTCCTCGCCGGCGGCTTCATAGGGCGTGGCGTAGCCACCGGGCTCCTGCTTGTCGATGACGAGGCAGCCCGGCGCCTTGCGCAGGATGTCGCGCGCCTCGTCCGCCGTGATCGGATTCTCGAACTCGATGTTGACGGCCTCGGAGTGGCCGACGAACACCGGCACGCGCACGCAGGTCGCGGAGAGCTTGATCTTGGGATCAAGAATCTTCTTGGTCTCCGCCATCATCTTCCACTCTTCCTTGGTGTAGCCGTCCTCCATGAAGACGTCGATCTGGGGGATGACGTTGAAGGCGATGCGCTTGGGGAATTTCTTCGCGATCAGCTCGCTGTTGGTGTAGACGGCCTTGGTCTGCGAGAACAATTCGTCCATCGCATCCTTGCCGGCGCCCGAGACCGATTGATAGGTCGAGACCACGACGCGCTTGATCGTCGCCTTGTCGTGCAGCGGCTTCAGCGCGACCACGAGCTGCGCGGTCGAGCAGTTCGGGTTGGCGATGATGTTCTTCTTCTTGAAGCCGGCCGTCGCGTCCGCGTTCACTTCCGGCACGATCAGCGGCACGTCCGGATCCATGCGCCAGGCGGACGAGTTGTCGATCACGACCGTGCCGGCGGCGCCGATCTTCGGCGACCATTCCTTCGACACCGAGCCGCCCGCCGACATCAGGCAGATGTCGACATCGGAGAAGTCATAGTGCTCGAGCGCTTTGACCTTCAGGGTGCGGTCGCCATAGGAGACCTCGACGCCGACGCTGCGGCGTGACGCCAGGGCCACGACCTCGTCCGCGGGGAATTTGCGCTCATCGAGGATGTTGAGCATTTCCCGTCCGACATTGCCGGTCGCGCCGACGACTGCGACTTTGTAACCCATCGTTCACTCTCCGATGAAAAAGCCCGTTCCTGAAGCTGACGCTTAAACAGGAAGAGCAGCGCTTCTATGCGAGAACCGGCCCCAAGACAACGTTGGACCATGCCTGAAGGCCGTGGATGCAGTCGCCAGAGGCCAGCACGGCCGCAACCCCTACCCAGATCCATCTGGCGCTCGCAGCCCTCGCCGACGAAGTCGTCGGCACGCTGGCGCGCCTGTTCGCCTATGTGGGGGCGCTGGTTCTGTTTGCCATCCTCGCCCTCGCGGCGCTCGACCAGCTGCCCAGCCTGCGTGACGAAGAGCCCGCCGAGAAGCCGGGGTGGAGCGTGGCCGACCGCTCGCAACCGGCCTTCGCCCTCAGCCGGCTCGATTCATCAGAAAAAACAGCCTCTTACGTCATTCTCAGGCATCCCGAAGGCGGCCGCAGGGACGTGATGCGCTGGACCGGCGAGGCGGACAAGCCCGTGGCGGAGCTTGAGATCTACCGCGAAGGCGGCGAATTCGACGTGGCCCGCCCGGCGACAGCGGACCTGGCGGTCCACATGGGCCTGGGGGACGCAACTCCGCTCGAGCAGGCCGGCCTGATCGACACGAAATTCGGTCCCGTCGCCCTGTTCCGGCCCACCGGCACGGCGGAGGCTGCGCGGGCGTGCCTCGGCTACCTCAAGCGCAGCGAGGAGCCGGCACTCCAGATCTCCGGCTTCTCCTGCCAGGGCGACACCCTGCCCGCCCGGCGCGCGGCGATCGCCTGCACGCTGAACCGGCTGACGCTCCTGACCTCGGGCAACGAGCCGAAGCTGGCGGAATTGTTCGCCCATGCGGAGCTGAAGCGCCGCTCCTGCGCTCCCCAGGGTTCGTCGGACTGGCTGCTGGGCGCGGCGAACGCGCAATTGCGCGGGGCGCTCTAACCGGCATCAAGCTCAAGTGGCTGGTATTGATGCAACTTTTGCCAGCGCGCACGATTATTCCGAGCTGGTGTGACCCAATAGACCTAGTTGCGGCCACCGTTGCCGGGCTAGTATGGGGATGAAATCGATTGGCGGCTTGCCGCCTGAAGGGGACGTGATGAGCTCGAATTTCTCCGCCGCGAACAAACTGGCGATGTGGCTTGCGGCCGGCGCCGTGGTTGCCATGTCCTCAGCCCTCGCGACACCCGCCTCGGCAGACACCAAGAAGCAACGTTACGACAACAGCCGGCCCTATTACGGTCCGAGCGGCCCCAACGCGGTCTATCAGCAGGGCCGCACCCGCCTCTATGTGAGCAAGCGCTCCTGGCTCGACGGCGGCACCGAGGTCAATCCGGGCGACCGCAAGTTCTCCGACTACGCTTTCCCGCCGGCGATCGGCTATCCGACCTTCGCCCGCGAGAACAACAACCGCCCGATCGATCGCCAGCCGCTGAGCACGCCGGCCGACGTCGGCGGCTATCCACGGAATTTCCCGCTGTACTGAGCGGAATGATCGACCGAATCAAAATGGCCGGGCTCGCGCCCGGCCATTTTTGTTTGGGAGAGATACGTCCGCTTCAGGCGTTGGCTGCCGGGTCGTAGCGCCTGCAAAATTCTTCGATCGCCTCGGAGCGGAAATCGCCCAGGCGCTCGAAGATCAGTTCGTCCGGCCAATCCCACCAGGCAATGCGGCGCAGGCTTGCCGCGACCGAATCGTCAAAGCGCTTGCGGATGGCACGCGCGGGAACGCCACCGACGATCGTGTAGGGCTCGACATCGCGGCTAACGACCGCGCCCGCGGCAATCACCGCCCCGTCGCCGACCGTGACGCCCGGCAGCAGGATGGCGGCGTGCCCGATCCAGACATCATTGCCGACGATGACGCGGTCACTGCGGCGATCCGCGAAGAAGTCGCGGTCACGGCTCGCGGTCGCGTCGTAATATTCAGGGACATAGGTGAAGCGATGCTGCGACGGACGGCCCATCGGATGGTTCGGCGCGCCGATCCGCACCGAGTTGGCGATGGCGGTGAATTTTCCGATCACCGCGTCGGCGACCTCGCAGTTCTCGCCGAGATAGGAGTAGTCGCCGAGCGCGGCATATTCGATGCGGGTGTTGGCGAGGATTTCGCAGCGCCGCCCGATCTGGGCTTCGCGCTGGCGCACCGTTTCATGGATGATGGTTTCCGCGATCTTGGGGCGGGGCGAGGCATCCATGAGTTGGCTTCCCTGAGGTCGTCGGCAGAGCCGTAGGGTGGGCAAAGGCGCGAAGCGCCGTGCCCACCATCTCGCGGCAATCGCGATCGAAATGGTGGGCACGCGATCGCTTTGCCCACCCGACGATTGCGGTGTTTGTGGCTACGCGTGCAGCTTCTGCAATTCCTTCAAAATCGCTTCGCCCATCTGCGTGGTCGAGGCGGCCGTGGTGCCTTCCGACTTGATGTCGGCGGTGCGCAGGCCGCTCGCCAGCACGGCGGCGATCGCGGCATCGACCTTGTCGGCGAGATCGCCCATGTCGAAGGAATAGCGCAGCGCCATGCCGAAGGACGAGATCATCGCGATGGGATTGGCTAGGCCTTGGCCTGCGATGTCGGGCGCCGAGCCGTGCACGGGCTCGTACAGCGCCTTGCGCTTCTTGCTCTTCACATCGACTTCGCCGAGCGAGGCCGAGGGCAGCATGCCGAGCGAGCCGGTGAGCATTGCCGCGATATCGGAGAGCATGTCGCCGAACAGATTGTCGGTGACGATGACGTCGAACTGCTTCGGCGCCTTCACCAGCATCATGCCGCCGGAATCGGCGAGCTGATGCTCGAGCGTCACGTCAGGATATTCGCGCTTGTGGACCGCCGTCATGACCTCGTTCCAGAGCACGCCCGACTTCATGACGTTGCGCTTCTCCATCGACGTCACCTTGTTCTTGCGCTTCCTCGCAAGCTCGAAGGCGACGCGGCCGATGCGCTCGATCTCATAGGTGTCGTAGACCTGGGTATCGACGGCACGCTTCTGGCCGTTGCCGAGATCGGTGATGGTTTTGGGCTCGCCGAAATAGACGCCGCCGGTGAGCTCGCGCACGATGACGATGTCGAGACCCTCGACCGCCTCACGCTTCAGGCTGGAGGCATCGGCGAGCGCCGGATAACAGACGGCGGGACGGAGGTTGGCGAACAGGGCGAGATCCTTGCGCAGGCGGAGCAGGCCGGCTTCGGGGCGCACCTCGTAAGGAACGGCATCCCACTTCGGGCCGCCGACCGCGCCGAAGATGATGGCGTCGGCGGCCAGCGCCTTGGCCATGTCGCCCTCGGAGATCGACACCTTGTGGGCGTCGTAGGCGGAGCCGCCGACCAGGCCGGTATCGGTCTCGAATTTGGCGATCCCTGCCGAATTGAGCCAGTCGATCAGCCGCTTCACCTCGCCCATCACCTCGGGGCCGATACCGTCGCCGGGGAGCAGCAGCAATTTGTGGGTCGCCATGGTCGTTTCCTCTGAGATCGAATTCGGCCGGAGTGCTAGAGCGGCGTTGCGCGCTTGGCAAGACACCATTGCCGCCTCGCGGCTGTGCAAGGCCCGCAGGGCCTGCCACACTGGACGCGCCGGAGTATCCCTTGCGCGCCCAAGACTGCTTTGCTCAAGACCGTCGTCCCCCGCCCGACGCACACCCCGCGCGGCTGATCCTGACCCTGTCGCTGGCGGCGACGGTCGGGCTCGGCATCGGCCGCTTTGCCTATGCGCTGGTGCTGCCCGATATGCGGGAGGACCTCGGCTGGTCCTACTCGGCGGCGGGTTTCATGAACACCATCAATGCCGTCGGCTACCTCGTGGGCGCGCTTGTCGCGTCCCGGCTGATCCAGCGCGTCGGCTGGTCGGCGGCGATCCGCGGCGGAACCCTCGCCTGCGTCGCAGCGCTCGCCACCTGCGCGCTGACAGGCAATTTCGTTGCGCTGAGCCTCGCACGCCTCGTGCTGGGCTTAGGGGCGGCAGCCGGCTTCGTCGCCGGCGGCGCGCTGGCCGCGGCCATCGCGCAGTCGCGCCCGGAACGGGCCAATTTCCTGCTCAGCCTGTTCTATGCCGGGCCCGGCATCGGGATTCTCGCCTCGGGGCTGATCGCCCCGTTCACGCTGCAATATTTCGGGCCGGGCTCGTGGTGGCTGGTGTGGTGGGCGCTGACGCTGCTGTCCGTCGTGATGACCGTGCCGCTGTTCCTGATCCGCATCGAGAGCGGCGTGCGCTTCTCGGAAGGCAGCCACGCCGCCTTCGCGATTTTGCCCGTGCTGATCTATCTCGCCGGCTACTTCCTGTTTGGCGCCGGCTACATCGCCTACATGACCTTCATGATCGCCTATGTGCGCGATGGCGGCGGCGGCGCCGCGGCGCAGGCCGCGTTCTGGAGCCTGATCGGCCTCAGCGCCTTCGTCACGCCCTGGGTCTGGCGCGGCGTGCTGGCACTCGACCGCGGCGGGCTCGCCACCGCCATCATCCTCGGCACCAACGCGCTCGGCGCGGCCCTGCCGATGCTGGGGCATTCGCCGGCGTGGCTCGCGGTCTCGGCGGTGGTGTTCGGCGTCGCCTTCTTCGCCGTGGTCGGCTCGACCACGGCCTTCGTCCGCTTCAACTACCCGCCCGAGGCGTGGCCCACCGCGATCGCGGCGATGACGATCTCGTTCGGCGTCGGGCAGACGCTCGGCCCGATCGTGGTGGGCGCGATCACGGATGCGTTGGGGAGTCTGAGTTACGCATTGAATGTGTCGGCGGCGCTGCTGGCGTTGGGGGCGGTGGCCGCATTGTGCCAGCGCAAGGTGGGGCCGGCCAAAGAACCGGTGCCGTAGGGTGGGCAAAGGCGCAAAGCGCCGTGCCCACCATGACCGTTGTCGCGGATACAGCATCGGTGGGCACGCTTCCGCCTTCGCTCTTCGAGCTATGGCGGACAAGTCGCTTTGCCCACCCTACGGCAGCGGGGCTGGCGTCAGCTCCCGCTGAACGAATTGTACCCCTGGTCTTCCCAGTAGCCGCCCTTGTAGTCGTTGGTGACTTCCATCGAGACCACGTATTTCGGGTTCTTGAAGCCGAGTTTTGTCGGCACGCGGATCTTCATCGGGAAACCGTAGGCGCGCGGCAATATCTCGTTGGCGTATTTGAACGTCATCTGGGTCTGCGGATGCAGCGCGCTGCGCATGTCCAAGGGCGAGTTGTAGCCGTCCTTGTCGGCGCACTGGAACCAGACGTATTTCGCACGCGTATCGGCGCCGATCAGCTTGAGGAAATCGCGCAGCGGCGTGCCGGTCCAGCTTCCGATCGCGCTCCAGCCCTCGACGCAGATGTGTCGGGTGATCTGCGTGACCTGCGGCAGCTTGTAGAGCTCGTCCAGCGTCCAGGACTTCTTGTTGTCGACGAGACCGCGCACCTCGAGCTTCCAGTCGGCGCCGTCGACATCGGGCGCATCGTCGAGATCGTAATAGGCGTTGAACGGGAACGGTTTTGTGATCGCGCTTTCCGGGAAGGTCGGCGCCAGCGCGTCGGGATTGAACATCCAGGCCTGCACGGCGTCGTTGAACTTCGAGATCTTCGCGAGCAGGGTATCGGCCGACGAGGAATCGACGACGTCGCAGCCGGTGAGCAGCGTCAGCGCGCCGAGGCTGGCGCCGCCGGCGATGAAGCGGCGGCGGGTGAAGTCCGGCATGGACTTGAGGGAGTCCTTGATCAGCAGCCGCTTGTCGACGCCGGGGATGAGGAATGAGCGCTTGGCCATAACGGGTCTCACATATTTATCTTGAGCATGATCTTGTCGGAAAACCGGTTCCCACTTTTCCGGATCATGCTCTCAGCGACCAATGATCATCGCGCGCAGGCTCTTCGGCACCAGCAGCGCGAGCAGGACGTGAATGACGAGGAAGGCGCAGATCGCGGCCATGCAGAAGAAATGGACGTAGCGCGCGGTCGGATAATCGCCGAACAGCATCACGAGATAATAGAGCTGCACCGGCTTCCACATCGACAGGCCCGACAGCACGATCAGCACGCCAACCACGATGATGCCGGCGTAGAGTGCCCGCTGCACGTAATTGTAGACGCTCAGATCGTCATGGCCGAGCTTGAAGGTCAGGGCAGCCCTGACGTCGTGGAGCACACCGGACGGCGTGATCGGCAGCAGTTTTTTGCGGAAGCGGCCGGTGGCGAAGCCGGTGATGAGATAGGCGAGGCCGTTGATCATCAAGAGCCACATGGCCGCAAAGTGCCAGAGCAGGCCGCCGCCGAGCCAGCCGCCGAGGGTATATTCGCGCGGGAAACTGAAGCCGAACAGCGGCGAGGCGTTGTAGATCTGCCAGCCCGACAGGATCATCAGGATCATGGCGACCGCATTGGTCCAGTGCATGACACGGACCCAGGCCGGCTGGATCACTTTGGCGGGGGTGGCGCTGACCTGCTCGTCGCTGACTGTGAGGCTCGACATGATGGTTCCGTCCTGAAGGTCGTCTGACACCGAATATACGCCGATACTTCCGCTTTCGTTACGCCCCCGCACGACGGCGAATCGAGTCTGCGGGCGACCGTGGTCACAATAAAGCGAGCCGGGTGCCCCCGGCTCGCCGTCTCAAAGCATCCTGTTCGGGGGATGAAACAGGGGTGGGCGGTGTTACGTCGCCGGCATCAGCACGGTATCGACCACATGGATCACGCCGTTCGACTGGTTGACGTTGGAGATCGTCACCATCGAGGTGCCGCCCTTGGCATCGACGATCCAGACCTTGCCGTCCTGCTTCTTCACGGTCAGTTCCTCGCCTTCGGCGGTCTTCATCTTCTTGCCGTCGGTGAGGTCGGAGGCCTCGAGCTTGCCGGGCACGACATGGTAGGTGAGGATCTTGGTCAAGGTCGCCTTGTTCTCGGGCTTGACCAGATTGTCGACGGTGCCGGCCGGCAGCTTGCCGAAGGCGGCGTTGGTGGGCGCGAACACCGTGAACGGGCCCTTGCTTTCCAGCGTCGGCACCAGGCCGGCCGCCTTCACCGCCGCGACCAGCGTGGTGTGATCCTTGGAGTTGACGGCGTTCTGGACGATGTTCTTGGACGGGAACATCGCGGCGCCACCGACCATGACGGTCTTCTCCTCGGCGCGAACAGGCGCGACGACGGTCGCGGTGATGGCCAGGGCGCTGAAGGCGGCGGCAGCGAGATAGGCAATACGCTTCGACATGGAGAGTCTCCCGATTGAATTGTGACCGGCAATGGCCGGTGCTTGAGTTGGGCAACAACGGCGCCTGCGACCTTTTGGCGTGAAGCAGCAGTGCCGTCGTTGGACCGAACTACGGGAGGGTTCGCGATGGGGTTTCGGGAAATAATTTATCGTGATGCGTGAAACTAAGCGGGGGTACGTTCGTGTGTGAGCGAGCGCGCCACACATCTCAGGGCCGTAGGGTGGGCAAAGGCGCGCATGCGCCGTGCCCACCATCTCTCGCTCGATTGAGATAGGCATGGTGGGCACGCTTCGCTTTGCCCACCCTACAAGGCTCAATCCCTGTTGTTCGGCGTCTGAATGAATCCGCGATTATGCGTCGGGCTGATCAGGAGCTCGTTGATGCAGACGCGCGGCGGCATGCTGGCGATGAACGCGATGGTGCGCCCCAGATCTTCCGATTGCAGCATCTTGGCCTGCTCCTCCTCGCTCGGCACCACCGGGCGCAGCTTCAGGATCGGGGTCGCCACCTCGCCCGGCATCAGGCAGCAGGCGCGCAGGCCGTTGACGCATTCGTCCATGTTGAAGGAATGAGTCAGCGCCAGCACCGCATGCTTGGTTGTGGTGTAGGCCGGGCCCGGCATCTTCGAGACGTGGCGGCCGGCCCAGGACGAGACGTTGATGATCGAGCCATCCTGCTGCTTGCGCATCGTCGGCAACACCGCGCGCATGCAATACAGCACGCCGTTGAGATTGACCTGGACAAGCTTGTCCCAGCCCTCCAGTTCCATGTCCTTCCAGCTCCGCTTGGGGACATTGATACCGGCATTGTTCACGAGCAGGTCGATGCGGCCGTGCTTCGCGACGATTTGGTCGACCGCCTTCTGGGCTTCGGCGGCGTTGGACACATCGAGCGCAATGGCCTCGGCCGCCCCGCCTGCCCCAGCAATCCTGGCAACCACGGTATCCAGGGCGTCCTTGCGGCGGCCCGAGACCACGACTATCCAGCCGTCGGCCGCGAGCGCCTCGGCGCCGGCCTCCCCGATCCCGCTGCCGCCGCCCGTTACCCAGGCCACGCGTTTCCCGTTTTTTGTCATGCAAACTGTCTCCGTTGCTTCATTGGGGCGGTTTTTGCTAATCCAGCCCTCGGTTTTGACCGGCCTTGTTTGCCTTGCGGTCGAGGAAATCTTGCATGAACCAAGCTGCCAACGCCAACCTGTTTTCCCGCCTGTTCGACGGTCTGGACGATCCCAAACGCCTCGCGGTCGAGACGCAGGACGGCGGCCGTATCAGCTATGGCGATCTGATCGCGCGGGCCGGGCAGATGGCGAACGTGCTGGTCGCGCGCGGCGTGAAGCCCGGCGACCGCGTCGCGGTGCAGGTGGAGAAATCGGTCGCCAATATCGTGCTGTACCTCGCCACCGTGCGGGCCGGCGCGGTCTATTTGCCGCTGAACACGGCCTATACGCTCAACGAGCTCGATTACTTCATCGGCGATGCCGAGCCGTCGCTGGTGGTCTGCGATCCCTCCAAGGCCGAGGGCCTCGCCCCGATCGCCGCCAAGGTGAAGGCCAAGGTCGAGACGCTCGGGCCTGACGGCAAGGGCTCGCTGACGGAAGCCGCCGACAAGGCCAGCAGCGAATTCGTAACCGTCTCACGGGCAAACGACGATCTCGCCGCGATCCTCTACACGTCGGGCACCACCGGCCGCTCCAAGGGCGCGATGCTGACGCACGACAATCTCGCGTCGAACTCGCTCTCGCTCGTCGGCTACTGGCGCTTCACCGACAAGGACGTGCTGATCCACGCGCTGCCGATCTACCATACGCACGGCTTGTTCGTGGCGACCAACGTGACGCTGTTTTCGCGGGCGTCGATGATCTTCCTGCCGAAGCTCGACCCTGATCTCATCATCAAGCTGATGGCGCGCGCCACGGTGCTGATGGGCGTGCCGACCTTCTACACGCGGCTGCTCCAGAGCTCCGCGCTGTCGCGCGACACCACAAGGCACATGCGACTGTTCATCTCGGGCTCCGCGCCGCTGCTCGCCGAAACCCATCGCGAATGGTCGGCGCGCACGGGACACGCGGTGCTCGAGCGCTACGGCATGACCGAGACCAATATGAACACGTCGAACCCGTATGACGGCGAGCGCGTGCCCGGCGCGGTCGGCTTTCCTCTCCCCGGCGTCTCCGTGCGCGTGACCGAGCCCGAGACCGGCAAGGAGCTGCCGCGCGACGAAATCGGCATGATCGAGGTGAAGGGCCCGAATGTCTTTAGGGGTTATTGGCGCATGCCGGAGAAGACCAAGTCGGAATTCCGGCCCGATGGCTTCTTCATCACCGGCGACCTCGGCAAGATCGACGACAAGGGCTACGTCCACATTCTCGGCCGCGGCAAGGATCTCGTGATCTCCGGCGGCTTCAACGTGTACCCCAAGGAAATCGAGAGCGAGCTCGACGCCATGCCCGGCGTGGTCGAGTCCGCCGTGATCGGCGTGCCGCATGCCGATTTCGGCGAGGGCGTCACGGCGGTTCTGGTCTGCAACAAGGGCGCCGACGTCACCGAAGCCGCAGTGCTGAAGGCGCTCGACGGAAGGCTCGCCAAATTCAAGATGCCCAAGCGGGTGTTCGTCGTGGACGAACTGCCGCGGAATACGATGGGCAAGGTGCAGAAGAACGTGCTGCGCGATACGTACAAGGATATTTACGCGAAGAAGTGAGTGTGGACTCGTCGAGGAGCCACCATACGACGCGCTGTCATGCCCCGCGAAGGCGGGGCATCCAGTATTCCAGAGACGGCTGTGATAGAACCGAGAGGCTGCGGTGTACTGGATTCCCCGCCTTCGCGGGGAATGACACTGAGGGTGTAGGACGCGCGCGCCCCAAACCTGTTAGTGCCCGCCCACCAAGCTCATCACGAACCGGCTGCCGACGATAAACAGATAGCACCCGAACGCCACCTCCAGCGTTCGCTTCGACATCGCGTGCGCGGCTCTCACGCCGAGCGGCGCTGTCACGAGGCTCATCGGCATCACCAGCACGGCGCCGATCAGCGAGACGTAACCGAGCGCGAACGGCACTTGCAGCGCTGCGACGGCCGGATAGGTCGCAGCCGCCGGCCAGCCGGCACAGATGTAGCCGAGCGCGCCGGGGATCGAGATCAGGACCGCGAGTGCCGACGAGGTCGCCACTGCCTGGTGGATGGGCCGGCCGTAGAACGTCATCAGCAGGTTCGAAAACAGGCCGCCGCCGATGCCCATCAGCGTCGAGAGGATACCGACGCAGAAGCCGTAGACGCGCATCAGCGGGCCTTTGGGCAGATCATTGCCGAACTTCCAGCCCTCGCGCGCGAAGATGAGACGCGCCGACGCGGAATAGGCGACGCAGACGAACACGATCTTGAACAGCTTCTCCGGCGCGTAACGCGCGATGACGCTGCCGGCGACGACGCCGATCACGATCGGCAGCCACCACACGCGCAGGATCGACATGTCGACGGCGCCGCGCTTGTAGTGCGCCTGGAACGAACGGATCGAGGTCGGAATGATCACCGCGAGCGAGGTGCCGATGCAGAGCGGCATGCGCACTTCGAGCGGCACGCCGGCGATGCGGAAGCATTCGTAAAACACCGGCACGAGAATCGCGCCGCCGCCAATGCCGAACACGCCGGCCAAGAATCCCGACAGCGCGCCGGTTGCGATCAGCAACAGCGCAAGCTCGACGATCTCCTTGATATCAAGACCTGCAATCACCCCTGACCTGCCCCGGCGACTGGTCGCAACTTCTCCGAAGTATGCGTTCGGAAAGCTGCGTGCGGAGCTTTAGGCGATCTGATTCTCGCGGTCGACACGCCACGTCTTGCGGCTGGGGTGGAATGCAAGGTGCGCATATCCGGACAGGGGTCAAACCGGGCCCGGGCGGGAGCGGATTGGTGCCGCCCAAATGGCGTTAGCGGATCAAAAGACCGGCCCCGGGCAGGTTTGGACGGCATGGTCCGTTTAGAGGCGTTCCAATAGCAATTTCAACGCGCATCGGTCTCTTCAGAACAAATGAATTTATATTCCTTTTTTCGTTGGCGGACCGAAGTGCTGGTATACCAAGCCACTGATTGGCCTTGCATCATCAACGCTCTAGAGCTGAACCGCGGTTCGATTTATGGCGATTTGGTGATTGCGCAGGCGAAATCGACTCCGTAAATAGAGCCGACCTTTCGCGATCCCCGCGTGCCCCCTGCTGGGCCGCAATAAACATCAAAAGCCCATGACCGCACGGATCGAACGACCGCTTTCCCCCCACATGCAAGTCTACCGCTGGACGCTGACGATGGCGCTGTCCATCGTCCATCGCGCCACCGGTATCGCGCTCTACGTCGGAACCCTGCTGCTGGCCTGGTGGCTGATCGCGGCGGCTTCCGGCCCCGCCGCCTATTCCCACGTCCAGGCCTTCACCGGCAGCATCATCGGCCGGCTGATCGTGTTCGGCTACACTTGGGCGCTGATGCACCATATGCTGAGCGGTATCCGGCACTTCGTGTGGGACCTCGGCTACGGCTTCAAGCCCAATGAGCGCGAGGCCCTGACCTGGGGCGCGCTGATCGGCGGCATCGTGCTCACGGTCCTGATCTGGATCATCGCCTATGCGATCGGAGGCGGACGATGAGCGCGACCGATACGCCCAAGCGCAGCATGCGCACCCCGCTCGGCCGCGTCCGCAATCTCGGCGCGGCGCATTCGGGTACGTCCGATTTCTGGCGCCAGCGCATCACCGCCGTCGCCATGACGCTGCTGATGATCCCGGTGCTCGTGATCATCATGATGCTGCTCGGCCGCAATCAGGCCGGCGCCGCGCAGATCCTCGGCTCGCTGCCGATCGCGGTGATCCTGCTGCTCTTCATCGCCGCCAGCGCCTGGCACATGAAGATCGGCATGCAGGTCGTGATCGAGGACTACGTCCATAACGAGAAGCTGAAGCTCATCTCGATCATGCTCAACAATTTCTTCTCGATCGCCGTCGCGCTCGCCTCGACCTACGCGATCCTCAAGCTTTCATCCGGAGTGTAACCCATGGCCACAGCGACGAATGGCAAGGGCAACGGCGCTCCCGCCACCAACGGCAAAGCCTATCCGATCGAAGACCACACCTATGACGTCGTCGTGGTCGGCGCCGGCGGCGCGGGCCTGCGCGCCGTGGTCGGCTGCAGCGAAGCCGGTCTGCGCACCGCCTGCATCACCAAGGTGTTTCCGACCCGCTCGCACACGGTTGCGGCGCAGGGCGGCATCTCGGCCTCGCTCGGCAACATGCACAAGGACGATTGGCGCTGGCACATGTACGACACCGTGAAGGGGTCGGACTGGCTCGGCGACCAGGACGCAATCGAATACATGGTGCGCAACGCGCCCGAGGCCGTCTACGAGCTCGAACATTGGGGTGTGCCGTTCTCGCGCACCGAGGACGGCAAGATCTACCAGCGCCCGTTCGGCGGCATGACCATGGACTACGGCAAGGGCCAGGCGCAGCGCACCTGCGCCGCCGCCGACCGCACCGGCCACGCCATGTTGCACACGATGTACGGCCAGTCGCTGCGTCACGCGGCCGAGTTCTTCATCGAGTTCTTCGCCATCGACCTGATCATGGACGACCAGGGCACCTGCCGCGGCGTCATCGCGCTCAAGTTGGATGACGGCACGCTGCACCGCTTCCGCGCCCAGACCGTGATTCTCGCGACCGGCGGCTACGGCCGCGCCTACGCCTCCTGCACCTCGGCACACACCTGCACCGGCGACGGCGGCGGCATGGTGCTGCGCGCCGGCCTGCCGATGCAGGACATGGAGTTCGTGCAGTTCCACCCGACCGGCATCTACGGCTCGGGCTGTCTTGTCACCGAAGGCGCGCGCGGCGAAGGCGGCTATCTCGTCAATTCCGAGGGCGAGCGCTTCATGGAGCGCTATGCGCCGTCCGCGAAGGACCTCGCCTCGCGCGACGTCGTCTCGCGCGCGATGACCATCGAGATCCGCGAAGGCCGCGGCGTCGGCAAGAAGAAGGACCACATCTTCCTGCATCTCGACCATCTCGATCCCGCGGTGCTCGCCGAGCGCCTGCCGGGCATCTCCGAATCCGCAAAAATCTTCGCCAATGTCGACGTGACGCGCGAGCCGATCCCGATCGTGCCGACCGTGCACTACAACATGGGCGGCATCCCCACGAACTATCATGGCGAAGTGCTGACCAAGCGGGACGGCGACGACAACGCCATCATCCCCGGCCTGATGGCGATCGGCGAAGCGGCCTGCGTCTCCGTGCACGGCGCCAACCGCCTTGGCTCCAACTCGCTGATCGACCTCGTGGTGTTCGGCCGCGCCGCCGCTTTGCGTCTTGCCGAAAAGCTCACGCCCAACGCCAAGCAGCCGGAGCTGCCGGCGAACTCGTCCGAGCTCGCGCTCGGCCGCCTCGACCATTACCGCTACGCCTCCGGCGGCACGCCGACCGCGAAGCTGCGCGAAGGCATGCAGCACGTGATGCAGAACAATTGCGCGGTGTTCCGCACCGGCGACATCCTGAGCGAAGGCCAGAACCTGATCGAGAAGGTCCACAGCGGCATCACCGACATCGCCGTGTCAGACCGCTCGCTGGTGTGGAATTCCGACCTGATCGAGACGCTCGAGTTCGACAATCTGATCTCGCAGGCGGTGGTGACGATGGACTCCGCCGCCAACCGCACCGAGAGCCGCGGCGCGCATGCCCGCGAGGACTTCTCCGCGCGGGACGACAAGAACTGGATGAAGCACACGCTGGCCTGGCTCGACGACAAGGGCAAGGTCAAGATCGAGTACCGCCCCGTTCACGACTACACCATGACCAACGACGTGCAGTACATCCCGCCCAAGGCGCGCGTGTACTGAGCGAACAGCGAAGGCCTTAATCGAAATGGTTGAATTCGCACTTCCGAAGAACTCCAAGATCACCGGCGGCAAGACCTGGCCGAAGCCGGCCGGCGCGACAGACGTTCGCGAATTCCGCGTCTATCGCTGGAATCCGGACGACGGCAAGAATCCGAGCGTCGACACCTATTACGTCGACACCCATGATTGCGGTCCGATGGTGTTGGACGGCCTGATCTGGATCAAGAACAACATCGACCCGTCGCTGACCTTCCGCCGCTCCTGCCGTGAAGGCGTCTGCGGCTCCTGCGCGATGAACATCGACGGCCAGAACACGCTCGCCTGCACCCGCTCGATGCACGACGTCAAGGACGGCGCGGTCAAGATCAACCCGCTGCCGCACCAACCGGTCGTGAAGGACCTCGTTCCTGATCTGACCAATTTCTACGCGCAGTACGCCTCCGTCGAGCCGTGGCTGAAGACGACCTCGCCGACGCCGCAGAAGGAATGGCGCCAGAGCCACGAGGATCGCGAGAAGCTCGACGGCCTCTACGAGTGCATCCTCTGCGCCTGCTGCTCGACCTCGTGCCCGAGCTATTGGTGGAACAGCGATCGCTATCTCGGCCCGGCCGCCCTGCTCCAGGCCAACCGCTGGGTCTCCGACTCCCGCGACGAGGCGACCGGCGAACGGCTCGACAATCTCGAGGACCCGTTCCGCCTCTACCGCTGCCATACCATCATGAACTGCGCCAAGGCCTGCCCGAAGGGTCTCAACCCGGCCGAAGCCATCGCCGAGCTCAAGCTCAAGATGGTCGAGCGCCAGATCTAAGCCTCATTCAAGCTACGGCCCCCCGGCCGCGACGGCCGGGGCATTCTACGATCAACCTCAGTTTGAGTAGAATTTGCCATAGCCCGTACCACGCGCGAACGTCCGGATTGCAACCTCCGGTTCCATCGACAAGCCGCTTCCTTCCCAGCGGGAATTTCAAGTAAGCTCTCCGGTCAGGGACCGGAGCGACTGTGCAGGGTGCGCAACGCAACTCGCTGAGACTGTTGCAGTGGATGATGGCGGCATCCCTGGCGCTGCCGATTGCACTGTTCGTCTTCACCTCCACGATCTCCTACACATCGACAAAGGACATCGCCGACCGCGAGATCGAGCGCACGCTCGATGTCGCCCATGAGCACGCGCTCAAGGTGTTCGAGACCATCGACCGCAGCTTGGCCGAGCTCAACGAAGTCGTGCGCGGCCTTCCCGACGAGGTCATCCGCTCGCGCGAACCGGCGCTGCACCGCCGCCTGAAACGGCTGACCGATGCGCTGCCGCAGCTCAAATCGGCCTGGATCTTCGACGCGAACGGGAAATCGCTGGTCAACAGTCTCGCCTCGCCACCGCAGGATCTGAGTTTTGCGGACCGCGATTACTTCTACGCCCATGTCGACCAGAACATTGGCACGTTCGTCGGCGCGGCCCTGACGCCGCGTCCGCCCTATCAGGGAGCACGCTTCTTCGGTATGAGCCGGCGCCGCGAAACCGACGATGGCAGCTTCATCGGCGTCATCCAGGCCTCCGTCCTGCCGGAATATTTCGAGAGCTTTTATGCCAGGATCGGCTCCGATCCCGGCAGCTTCTTCGCCATGGGACGCACGGACGGCGTGGTGCTCACCCATTTTCCCCGGCTCGACCGCGACTTCCGGCTCGATCCGACCGGACCGGTCGGGCAGCAGATCGCCGCTCACCCCGAGCACGGCCTCATCACCATCGCCTGGCCCTCGGACGGAATCGAGCGGCGCGTCGGCTACAGGCGCGTCGCCGAATATCCGATCTATGTCAGCGCCGGGCTAGAGACCGCGGCGATCCGCGCGCGCTGGCTCGCCACCATGGGCCAGCATCTAGTGTTCGGCATTCCCGCCACGGCGCTGCTGTTTCTGCTGCTTGCGCTCGCGTTCCGGCGCACCCAGCATCTCCACGCCGAGGCCACGGCGCGACGCGAGGCCGAGGAGGCGCTCAAGCACAGCCAGCGGCTGGAAGCGCTCGGCCAGCTCACCGGCGGTGTCGCGCACGACTTCAACAACCTCCTCACCGTGATCCGCGCCTCGGTCGACCTGTTGAACCGGCCGCAGCTGAGCGAGGAGCGGCGGCAGCGCTACATCAATGCCATTGCGGACGCGGTCGCGCGCGCCGCCAAGCTGACCTCGCAGCTGCTGGCGTTCGCACGGCGCCAGACGCTGAAACCGGAAGTGTTCGACGTCGGGGAGCGGATGCAGTCGCTGCACGACATGCTCGCTACGCTGCTTGGGCCGGCGATCGAGATCGGAATCCGGCTGCCGACCGAGCCTTGCCTCGTCAAGGCCGATGCCGGCCAGTTCGAGACGGCTCTGATCAACATGGCGACCAATGCGCGCGACGCCATGCAGGGCAAAGGCAGGATCACCTTCGCCGTGCAGGCGGCGGCGACCATACCCGATACATTGGTGCACGCCTCGGGCAGCCATGATCTTGCAGGCGGCGATGGCTTCGTCAGTGTCGCCGTCAGCGACACCGGCATCGGCATTCCCGCCGCACGATTGGGCCGCATCTTCGAGCCGTTCTTCACCACCAAGCAGGTCGGCCAGGGCACCGGTCTCGGCCTGTCGCAGGTGTTCGGCTTCGCCCGGCAATCCGGCGGCGAGGTGACCGTCGAGAGCGAGGTCGGCCAGGGCAGCACCTTCTCACTCTATCTGCCGCGCGTGCCGGCAGACCTGCTGCCGCAGCGGCAGGCGCCCAACACCGCACCGGCGGTGGCCGGCAGCGGCATGTCGGTGCTGTTGGTCGAGGACAATATCGAGCTCGCCAATTTCGCTGCCGACGGCCTCACCGAGCTCGGTTACAGCATCACTTTGGTGGACAACGCCACCGACGCGCTTGCCGAGCTCACCGTGGACACAGATCGCTTCGACGTCGTGTTCTCCGACGTGGTGATGCCCGGGATGACCGGGCTCGATCTGGCGCAGGCGATCCGCGAGCGCGGCATCCGCGTGCCGATCGTGCTGACCACCGGCTACAGTCAGGCCCTGTCACAAGATGGCGCCGCCGGCTTCGATCTCGTGCAAAAGCCCTATTCGATCGAGGAACTGTCGCGCGTTCTCCATCGGGCCGCGAGGCTCCGGCCGGTCCGCGACGGCGCGGCCGAGTGAGACTGGCGCGGAACCAACGGGAACCGATTGATTTGGTTCGCGTTATCCGCTCATGCACAAGCCGGCCGCAAAGCGCGAACAGGGCAGGAAGCCCCCCATTGTCGAGATCAAGGGCGAGAACGGCGACGAGGTCACGCCGCCGCCGCCGGAGGTTATTGAGCCCGATCCTGCACTCTCGCCCGAGGAGGCTGAGCAGGCTCGCAAGGACTATCTGCTGACGCGCTTCTGGATCAGCGCCCGCGGCTTCTGGGGCCGCAACGGCGACCGGCTGGCGTGGCTCTACTCGATCGGCCTCGTCGTGCTGATCGTCCTCACCGTCGGCTTTCAATACGGCATCAACGTCTGGAATCGCGCGATCTTCGACGCCATCGAGAAGCGCGAGGCGGCCACCGTCTTCCATCTCACGGCGGTGTTCTTCCCGCTCGCGATCGGCAGCATCGTGCTCGGCGTCGCGCAGGTGTTCGCGCGGATGGGAATTCAGCGCCGCTGGCGCGCCTGGCTCACGGCAAGCGTGCTGACACGCTGGCTCAAGAACGGGCGCTATTATCAGCTCAACCTGGTCGGCGGCGACCACAAGAACCCGGAATACCGCATCGCCGAGGATCTGCGCGTTGCGACCGATTCCCCGGTCGATTTCCTCGCCGGCGTGACATCGGCGCTGTTGTCGGCTGCGACCTTCATCATCGTGCTCTGGACCATCGGCGGCGCGCTCACGGTCACGCTTGCGGGATCGACCATCACCATCCCCGGCTTCCTCGTCATCGCCGCGATCCTGTACGCCGCGATCGCCTCGGGTTCGATCCTGGTGATCGGCCGGCGCTTCGTGCAGGTCTCCGAGGACAAGAACCAGGCCGAGGCGGATTTCCGCTACACGCTGACGCGCGTGCGCGAGAACGGCGAGAGCATCGCGCTGCTCGGCGGCGAGGAAGAAGAGCGCGGCGGCATCGACCGTAATTTCACCAACGTGCTGCGGCAGTGGGCGCGTTTGGCCGGCCAGCACATGCGCACAACGCTGGTCTCGCAAGGCTCGAGCCTTGTCGCTCCCGTGGTCCCTCTCCTGCTCTGCGCGCCAAAATTCCTCGACGGCAGCATGACGCTCGGACAGGTGATGCAGGCGGCCTCCGCCTTCACCATCGTGCAGAGCGCGTTCGGCTGGCTGGTCGACAATTATCCCAGGCTCGCCGACTGGAACGCCTGCGCGCGCCGCATCGCCTCGCTGATGATGTCGCTCGACGGCCTCGAGCGCGCCGAGCAGGGCGACGGCCTCGGCCGCATCAAGCGCGGCGAGACCGGCAACGAGGCCATGCTGGAGATGAAGGATCTCTCCGTCACGCTCGACGACGGCACGGCCGTGGTCGGCGAGACCGAGGTGGTGATCGAGCCGGGCGAACGGCTGCTGGTCGCCGGTGAATCCGGCACCGGCAAGAGCACGCTGGTGCGCGCCATCGCGGGGCTCTGGCCATGGGGCGGCGGCAGCGTCAATTTCCATCCCGACCGGCGCCTGTTCATGCTGCCGCAGCGGCCTTACGTGCCGTCCGGCAGCTTGCGCCGCGCGGTCGCCTATCCCGGTGCCGAGGACGACTGGACCGTCGAGGAGATCGGTGAAGCCCTGCACAAGGTCGGCCTCGACCACCTCAAGGAGAAGATCGAGGAAGAGGGGCCGTGGGACCAGACGCTGTCTGGCGGCGAGAAGCAGCGCCTCGCCTTCGCGCGGCTGCTGCTGCACAACCCCGACATCGTCGTGCTCGATGAAGCCACCTCCGCGCTCGACGAGAAAAGCCAGGACAAGATGATGCAGATGGTCACCGACGAGTTGCCGAAGGCGACCATCGTCAGCGTCGCCCATCGCGTCGAGCTGGAAGCCTTCCACAGCCGCAAGATCGTGCTGGAACGCCGGAAGGGCGGCGCAAAACTCGTCAGCGATATCGACCTGATCCCGCGCAAGGGCAAACGCAAGCTGCTTGGGCGATTCCTGAGGCAGCGCAAGGCCGCGCCAAAAAAGGCGGCGTGACACGCTGTCGTCCCAGGGCGTGCGAAGCGCGAGCCCGGGACCCATAGCCACGGGATTGAGTTTGGCGAGGACTCGTAGTTGCCAGTCCCATGTCACAACTCCTCCCTCGGGTTATGGGTCCCGGGCTCGCTTCGCGCCCCGGGACGACAGCTGTGATGGAGCGTTGGAGTCCTCATCAAAACCGGCTATGCATGCGCCGCTTGCAACGAGGACCACCTGCTTGACGCCCGACAGTGCCCCTTCGTCCGCGCCGTTTGGCGCGTTTGCGCCGAACGCGGCGCAGGCTGCGATCATCCGCCTTGCGCAACAGTCGGGGCTGAAGCGCGGTGCGTTCCGCCCGTGGATGTCGCGGCTGGTCAACCTGATGCGCGACGGGCCGATCGATGTGCAGTACCAGGGCGCCTCGTTCCGCTTCTATCACCAGGGCAGCGCGACCGAGCGCGGTGCGCTGTTCAATCCCGACTACAATCTCGACGAGCTCGACTTCCTGCGCCGGCACACCCCGGCAGGCGGCGTGTTCGTCGACGTCGGCGCCAATGTCGGCACCTTTGCCTTGGTGATGGCGCAGCAGGTCGGCGCCAATGGCAAGGTGGTGGCGATCGAACCGCATCCGATGACGTTTGGACGGCTCTCGTTCAATCACGCCGCGTCGAAGACGACGCAGGTCCGCCTGGTGCAGGCTGCCGCCGGTGACAGCGACGGCGAGCTCATGATCGAGAGCGGCGGCGGCAATCTCGGCGCCACGCACGTCGTCACCGGCACGGCCAGCGCGGAGGCCATCAAGGTGCCGTCGCTGCGGCTGACGCGCATTCTGGACGAGGCCGGCGTCGGCCAGGTCGATTCGCTCAAGATCGACGTCGAAGGGTTTGAGGACCGCGTGCTGATCGGCTTCTTCCGCGACGCGCCGCAATCGCTGTGGCCGCGTGCGGTGGTGATCGAGCATCTGTCACAAAACGAATGGCAGCAGGATTGTATCGCTGACATGGTCGCGCGCGGCTTTGCGATCGCGCGCAAGACACGGAGCAATACGTTCCTGTCGCGCTAACCGTGAGCAAGGGAGATTTGCGATGATCGACCATTTGGGTTTTTCGGTCTCCGACTATGAGCGCGCGAAAGCGTTCTACGCCAAGGCGCTGGCACCGCTCGATTACAGCCTGATCATGGAGGTAACGGCGGAGCAGACCGGCCACGCTCCGGCCGCAGGGTTCGGCGCCAACGGCAAGCCGGACCTCTGGTTCGGTGCGGAAGGCGCGATGAACAAGCCGGTGCATATCGCGATTCTCGCGAAGGATCGCGCCACGGTCGACGCCTTCTACAAGGCGGCCATGGCGGCCGGCGGTCGCGACAACGGCGCACCCGGCATCCGCCCGCATTATCATGCGAACTATTACGGCGCGTTCGTGCTCGACCCTGACGGACACAACATCGAGGCCGTCTGCCACGCGCCGGAATAGCGCGCGTTCAAGGAACATCGGCGCGGCATCATCGTTGTCATTCTCCAGACAACTGACCTCGATGATGTGATGCCGATCGAACCGCCCGAGATTCCACCGTCGACGCCCGGCACTCCCACCGAGCCGCCGCCTGGAATTCCGCCGGGCAATCCGCAGCCTGAAATCGCGCCGCCGGTGCGCGAACCCGGCGAATCACCACGGCCCGACGAATTGCCGGGCCACGTGCCGGAAGAGATTCCATCGCGCGGACCGAACGGACCGCTCACGCCGAATCCTGCGACAGATGCAAGTTCGCTGCGCGATCACATGTGAGGCGAAGCATCACATGTGAGGCAATTGCAACCTGCGTCTGAATGCGCAATGAACGTCACCATAGTGAGGTGATTTGCGTGCAGAAATAAATCGGCCCGCGACCTCTTCGCCCGCCACATTCCGGCCTAACGCGTAGCTGTTCATCCCGACACTTCGTCAAAGAACCTTCCGGGGAAGTTCACCATCATGACCAACCTTCGTTTCGTGCTGCTTGCAACGACGGCTCTGACCGCGATGCAATTCGCAAGCTCCGCATCGCATTCGCAAAGCGCGCCGCCGCTCGTGGTCGCGCAAGCGCAGACACAACCACCAGAGACCGACAAATCGAAGCAGCCTCCGAAGGAAGCGCCGAAGGGACCGCCGCCTGGCGCACGTCCTGCCGCACCACCTCCTCCTGCAGCGGCACCGCCCGCAGCTCCTGCGCGCCCCACGGCGCCGCCGCCCGCGGCTGCACCTCCGCATCCTCCCGCTCCGCCGCCGCCGGCTGCCGCGCCGTCGCGCCCGACTCCACCACCGCCTCCTCCGCCTGCGGCACGTCCGGCACCTCCGCCTCCGCCGCCACCCCCACCGCCGGCAGCTCCCAAGCAGCCGTCGCCGCCTCCGGCTGCGGCACCCCAGCAGCATGCGCCTGCGCCAACTCCGCCGCCCCCGGCCGCTCAGCAGCACACGCCGACACCGCCTCCCGCCGCAGCTCCGCCTGCCGCACGTCCCGTTCCGACTCCGCCGGCAGCAGCAACGCCGCCCGCAGCAGCACCCACACGTCCGGCGCCGGCACCTGCGGCTACGCCGTCGCCTTCACCGGCCGCGCCTGCGGCCCGCCCTGGCGCGGCCGCACCGACCGCCACGCCTGCGCCGACGGCAACGCCGGCACCGGGCGCCACGCCCGGCGCACCGCCGACTGGACGCCCGGGCACCCCGCCGCCCGGCGGACGTCCCGGCACGCCTCCGGCTGCAGGATCACCGACACCGGCTCCCGGTGCCGCGCCCGCTCCAACGGCCACGCCGGCCCCCGGTGGCGCTCCGACGCCGCTGCCCGGCCGTCCCGGTGCAGGACCGACGCCCGCCCCCGGCACAGCTCCGGCGGCGACGCCGACCCCTGGTCAACAGGGCGGAACGCCTCCTGCTGGCGCGCCCGCAGCCGGAACTCCGGCTGCGCCGCCCCAGGCCGGCGGCCTCCCGCCGCGGCCCGCGGCGCCCGCCGGTGCCGCTGCGCCGAGCACAGTCCCGGGCTCGGCGGCCGCAACGCCGCCGCCCAACCGGGCGCAATTCGCTCCGCCGACGGTTACGCCTGCCTTCCAGGCAAGGCCGACAATCGTGGCACCGCTGCCGCCTCCGCCGCGCCCGCCCCAGCGTGACCTGACACCGCTCGCGATCGGTGCGGGCGTGGTGGCCGGCGTCGTGATCGGCGCCACCATCGCCGACCTCCACAACCAGCGACGCGAGGCCATCGAAGGCGGCCGCACCGTCTACACCGAACCGGATCGCATCATCATCCGCGATCCGGGCGGGCAGGCCTACGTCCGCGGCAACGACCTCTATCGCTTCCGCTATGGCGCCCGCGACATCCGCACCGACACCGTCGGCGGCGAGACCCGCACGGTCGTGATCCGTCCTGATGGCAGCGAGGTCATCACCGTGGTCGGTCCCGACGGTTCGCTGCTGCGGCGAATCCGCAGGGACCCCGGCGGGCGCGAGATCATCATCATCGACAACAGCTACCGCGATCCGCGGTCGGTCGGTGGCTTCTATGTCGATGTGCCGCCGCCGGTGGTCAACATGCCCTACGATCGCTACATCGTCGACGCTCAGGAAGCATCGCCGGACGTGATCTACGAGACCATGGAGGCACCGCCGGTACAGCGGATCGATCGGCGTTACACGCTCGACGAGATCCGCTACAGCCCCAATGTTCGCATGCAGATGCCGAGCATCGACGTCAACACGATCACCTTCGAGACGGGCTCGTGGACCATCCCGCCGGACCAGGCGGCCCGGCTGCAGGGGATCGCCGACGGTCTCAACCGTGCGATCCAGCGCAACCCGCGTGCGGTGTTCCTGATCGAGGGACACACCGACGCGGTCGGCAACGAGGTCGACAATCTGTCATTGTCGGATCGCCGTGCGCAGTCCGCGGCCGAATTGCTGACCCAGCAGTTCGGGGTGCCCGCCGAGAACCTGACCTCGCAGGGCTATGGCGAGCAGTATCTGAAGGAGCAGACGCAAGGACCGAGCCTGATCAACCGGCGCGTCACCGTCCGCAACATCACGCCGCTGCTCAACGGTGGCCAGGCCTCGCTGCCGCCGCCCCCGCCCGGCACCGCGCCGCCGCGCTGAGGCGAAGCACAAATGCAAAATGGCCGGGAACAATCCCGGCCATTTTTGTTTGGATCAGGCGCCCGCTGCCTGAAGGGGCACGCAGGCAGCGCAGATGGCTGCGGCATGCCTGTGATCGGTGCCACAGCAGCCGCCGAGCAGTTGCATGCGCGGGAATGCCCGCCTGAGCGCCACATAACGGCGGCCGAGATCGGCGGGATCGCCGCTGTCGAGCACCTCGGACTCATCGAGCTCGGCATGACTCTTGGCCGACGCATTGGCCCTGACGCCATGAATGCGTTCGACCCATGGCTCGCCGGCTTGGAGGGCACTCTCGAAATGGGTCGGATGAGCGCAGTTGATCAGGAAATATTCGCAAGCACGTTCCGTCGCACGATCGACGGTTTCGATCGCCTCCCGCAGGGTCTCTCCCCTGATCAGGCAACCGTCAGTTTCGACCGTGAAGGAGATGGCAACCGGGATCGCGTGCATCTTTGCAGCACGCACCACGCCGATGGCTTCATTGACGCTGTTCAGCGTGAACGCGGTGACCATGTCGGCGCCGGCCTCGGCGAAGGAAGCGATCTGGGACGAATGATAGTCCATCGCCTCCGTCGCATCCATGTTGCCGGCCTTGTAGCCGTCGCCCCGCGGACCGATCGCACCGTTGATCACACAGGGCAGGCCGGAGCTCTCCCATGTGCCGCGCAATTCCTCAAGAAAACGAATTGCCCGCATGTTGATCGCCGTCAGCGCGTCCATATCGTAGCCGAGCTTGACACCCCAATCAGGATTGGCGCGCCAGGTCGGGCTATCGAGCACGAAGCCGAGCCCATGCTGACGCGCGATCGCAAGATAGGCCTCGTAATACTGCCTCAGATGCGTGCGGCCGGCCTCGCTCTCGAGCAACACGAAGGCAGCGAAGTGAGGAAGCTCCAGACCTTTGTGAAAGATCAGGGTGGTCTCCATGCCGCCGTCGGTCAGGAAGATGCCGCCGCGGCGCTGAGGCAGATTGTCTCTGTACTTCGCCATTGGTCGCTCCGTCGCTGCGAGGCCCCACTCATTCGGTCGTTTCAACCTCCTTCCGGTCTCATGCGAGATGGTGCCGCATAATGTCGCGCGGTACGCGACTGCTCCTACTGCCCTGAGGCGAGTCCAAGCGCATCGACCATCACGCGAAACACCTCGGTGTTGTCCATCGAGCCGTGCACGCGCTCGCTGCCCGGCCCGGTCGCCGTCAGGATGACGTCCTCGCCCGAATGCACGCTGGCGCCGATCATCGCCGACAGATTGCCCGGGCGCAGCACCGCGCCGGGGACGTCCTTGTATTTGTCGTTGGCCTTGAAGGTCCCGTCGTCACCGGCCTTGACGGTCGGCTCGTTGGGATTGTCGAGCTTCGGGCGGAACGTCTCGTAGTGATCCGGCAGGCTGGCCGAGAAGATGGCGAGCCGGCGGCTCACATCGACGCGTGACGGATAGCCCTCGGCATCCGGCGCCGGATAATTGGGAAATCCAGCCTGCTCGTAGACGCCGACGCGCTCGCGCAGCGGCACATTGGGCGTGGTGCCCATGTCGTCATTCACCGTGCCGACAAGGCTGTTGGGATGATTGTGGTCCGCCAGGACCAGGATGAGGGTGTCGTCGCCGCGCGCCCGTGCCCATTCGCGCGTCTGGCGCACCGCATTGTCGAGCATGATCGTGTCGTAGACCGCCCGCTCCATGTCGAGCAGGTGCGCATATTTGTCGATCAGTCCGGATTCGACCATCAGGAAGAAGCCGGTCTCGCTCTTGGAGAGGATGTTCAGCGCCGCCTGCACCTGCTCGGTCAAATCAGGCTGCTCGGGAAATTTCTTCACGCCGCCGCCTTTGAGGAATTTGCGGTCGAGCACGCCATCCATGTTGCCGGTCGCAAACAGGCCGAGCAGCTTGCTTGTCTCCGGCTTTGCGGCAGAAGCGCCGAGCTCGCTCGCAGTCGTCGCGACCTGATAGCCTGCGTCGCGGAACTTCGCGATGTAGTCGGCCTCGTCCTTGCGCTTGGAGCCGGCCGCGGACTTTGGCAGAAAATTCGCGCTGCCGCCGCCCATCAGCACATCCGGCTTCGCCGCGAAGAACTGCTCGACGATCTCGTCATAGGCGGCGCGCCGGCGGGTGTGCGCAACCATCGCGGCCGGCGTCGCGTCTTCGATCTCGGTGTTGGTGACGACACCGATCGCCATGCCGTGCCGCCGTCTGGCGAGGCTGGTGATGGTTTCGACGCGGGGATCGTCGAACGGGCTTGCGGTCCGGTCCGCATAGACGCCCAGGGCGTTGACGGCGCTCTTGTGGCCGGTCGCATAGGCGCTGGCCGAGTTCGCGGAGTCCGTGATGATCGAGTCCGAGCCTGCGGTCGCCACCAGCGCCATGTGGGGCATGTCGTCGATCGCGAGCTTGCCGCGGCTCTTGCCTTCCGCAATCCCCTTGGACAGGATTCGCGCTGCGACCCGATGCGCTGGCGACATGCCGTCGCCGATGAACAGGATGACGTTCTTCGCCTTGCGCGGACCGGTGTCGTAAACCGTCCATGCGATGCTGCGCTGCTGCGTGCCGTCGCTCACCTCAACCGCGACGCTGCCCGGCTTGGTCAGCGTGACATCGCGCAAGATCAGCGCCGACTGGTCCTTGCCGTCCTCGCGATCGACGAACGTTCCGGCGCGGCCGAACGCGACGGCATAGTCCGCGCCGTTCACGGTCACCTTCAGCCTGGCCGGATCGACCGGCCCGGCAAACTCGACCTTGAAGTCGAACCGGGCGCCGGCCAGGATCTCGGCACGATCGATCGGATAGATCGTCTGCGCCGACAGCGACGTTGTCCAACAGAGGACGATGAGTGAGGCGAGTGCCGACCCCTTGACCATGCTCGATGCTCCGCAATCCCGTTCACAACAGGAGCGGAACCCTAGCGGTCGCGCATGACATCGTCATTAAGCGCGTAGCCCGGATGGAGCGAAGCGCAATCCGGGAATCTAGCGGCTGGACGAGAGGCCCCGGATTTCGCTTCGCTCCATCCGGGCTACAAGATCAACCCTTGTCGCTCTCGAGCTTGAAGATCTGCGAGCCTTCGCTGCCCGACAGCAGGCCGGTATCCGTGTAGAGCTTCAGCTTGGTGCGCGTGTCAGCGATGTCGAGATTGCGCATGGTGAGCTGGCCGATGCGGTCGGCCGGCGTGAATGCTGCGTCTTCGACCTTCTCCATGCTGAGCCGCTCCGGCGCATAGGTGAGGTTCGGGCTCTCGGTGTTGAGGATCGAATAGTCGTTGCCGCGGCGTAGCTCCAGCGTCACCTCGCCGGTGACGGCGCGCGCGACCCAGCGCTGCGCGGTCTCGCGCAGCATCAGGGCCTGCGAATCGAACCAGCGGCCCTGATAGAGCAGGCGGCCGAGGCGCATGCCGCTGATGCGGTACTGCTCGATGGTGTCCTCGTTGTGGATGCCGGTGACGAGGCGCTCATAGGCGATGTGCAGCAGCGCCATGCCGGGCGCCTCGTAGATGCCGCGGCTCTTCGCCTCGATGATGCGGTTCTCGATCTGGTCGCTCATGCCGAGGCCGTGGCGGCCGCCGATCGCATTTGCCTCGAGGAACAGCGCGACGGGATCGCTGAAGGTCTGGCCATTCAGCGCCGTGGGCTGGCCTTCCTCGAAACGCACGACGACCTTCTCGGCCTTGACGTTGCAGTCGTCACGCCAGAACGGCACGCCCATGATCGGGTTGACGATCTTGATGCCGCTGTCGAGGCTCTCGAGATCTTTGGCCTCATGCGTGGCGCCGAGCAGATTGCTGTCGGTCGAGTACGCCTTCTCCGCGCTCATCTTGTAGGCAAAGCCCTGCGCGGTCATGAACGCCGACATTTCGGCGCGACCGCCGAGCTCGTCGATGAACTGCTGGTCGAGCCAGGGTTTGTAGATGCGCAGGCTCGGATTGGTCAGCAGGCCGTAGCGGTAGAAGCGCTCGATGTCGTTGCCCTTGAAGGTCGAGCCGTCGCCCCAGATGTTGACGCCGTCTTCCTTCATCGCCGCGACCAGCATCGTGCCGGTGACGGCGCGCCCGAGCGGCGTGGTGTTGAAATAGGTGATGCCGCCGGTCGAGATGTGGAAGGCGCCCGACTGGATCGCGGCGATGCCCTCGTGGACGAGCTGCGTGCGGCAATCGACGAGCACCGCCTTCTCGGCGCCGAACGCCTCGGCCTTGCGCGGGATCTCGTTGTAGTCAGCTTCATCGGGCTGGCCGAGATTGGCCGTGTAGGCGTAGCAGCGCGCGCCCTTCTGCTTCATCCAGAGCAGCGCCGCGCTGGTATCGAGACCGCCCGAAAAAGCGATGCCGACTTTCTCACCCTTGGGCAGGCTTTTCAGGATCGTGGTCATGGGGCTTCCAATCGGGTCTCAAGGGGCTGATGGCGTTTGTGGGTTGACCGCGCGAATATCAAATTTCGCACGCCTCGGCACGCTTTTAATGGCTCAAATCGACGGCTCGGGGCCTGTCTTGCGGCCGAACAGGCGCTGGCGGAGCCGGTAGGCGGGCATGTTCAGCCGGGTCAGGGCGGCATCGACCGCCTCGTCCGAGAACCGGGTCCGCGGCCAGCGGTAAATCAGCGCGTAGGCGAACCAGATCACGACGAAGGTGACGAGGCCGGCGATCGAGACGTCCGTGAAGAAATGGCCGCCGAAGGCCATCCGCAGCCCGCTGGTGACCATGCCGAACACAACCGCACCGGCATAGGCGAGCGGCCGCCATGCCGGCGGCGCCAGCGCAGCCGGCGCCAGCGTCCAGAACGCGGTCGCGCCCTCGCCCGAGAAGAACGAGCAGTTGCGCGCGCAATCGCCGCGCGGATCCCACCACGGCACGAATTGCTGGTCGCCGGCAAACTCAGTCACCACCACCGGACGCGGCCGTCCCCAATAGGTCTTGAAGGTGAGATTGGTGAGGATGCCTGCCGACATGATGATGGTGACCAGCAGGAATACGATCGCGCGCCCCGATACCATCAGCGGCCGGTCGGGTCGGATCATCTTGACCACAAGCGCGACCAGCGGCGGCAGCACGAATGCCCAGGCGACCCACATGGCGGCGTCGCGCGCGACGCCCGCCCACTCATTCAGCTTGAGCGGAAACGTCTTCGTCTCGGGGTCGAAGAACAGTGCGGCGAGCTTGAGATCGAGCTCGGGATAGAGGCCGAAAACGACGCCGATCACAAGCCACAGCGCCAGGGCGATGAAGAGTCCAGTCCGGTTCATGGCGCGCGGTTTAGCGGAGTGGGGAGGAGATGAAAACCCCGGAAGCGGCGCGACTCATCGCGCATCCGGCCGCGAAGCCGACGGCAGCGGCGGAGGCGGCTTGTGCGGGGGCGGCGGATTGCGCCAGGCGCCGGCATTGCGGCCGGCAATCAGCCAGTAGACCACGCCGGAGACGATGCCCGCGCCTGTCATGATCTCCAGATGCCGCCGCACGATGCCTTCGAACTGAAGTGTATCGGAGTGGAAGGGGATGAGGCCGAGATAGCAGGCTAGGCCAACTACGCCGCCACCCACGGCATAAGCGAGCGCGCTGCGGATATAGAGCGCTTCGGTGATCGCGACGATCACCGCCGCCGGAACCAGCGCAAAGCCCGAGACGAAGATGAAGCCGAAGCCGAGCAGAATGTCGATCGCGCCCTGGTCGACCGGACCGGCGCCGAGATCGGCAAACTCCGGAAACAACAGCGCGACGACGACGATCATGCCGCCGACGAAGCAGGCGGCGAGGAAGCCGATGAAGATGACGATGAGGCGGCCGATCAGGGACATGACGGGAAAGCTCACCTCGCCGTCATTGCGAGGAGCCACCCGGTCCCGCCTTCGGCGGGCCGGATGACAGGCTCCACGACGAAGCAATCCAGACTGTCTCCGCGGAGGGAATCTGGATTGCTTCGCTGCGCTCGCAATGACGGGGATGCGAGAGCGTGGGCACGCATCCTCAATCCGTCATCGCCATGGCGCGGAGCGCCTGGCGCTCGCGGGCGCTGAGCTTTTCCGTCTCCGACTTGAGCTGGCCGCAGGCGGCGAGGATGTCGCGGCCGCGCGGGGTGCGCACCGGCGAGGAATAGCCGGCGTTGAAGATGTATTCGGAGAATTTTTCGATCTGGTCCCAGTCCGAGCATTCATAGGCGGTGCCGGGCCAGGGATTGAACGGGATCAGGTTGATCTTGGCGTGAATGCCCTTGAGCAGCTTCACCAGCAGCTTCGCATCGTCGAGCGAATCGTTGACGCCCTTGAGCATCACATATTCGAAGGTGATGCGGCGGGCATTCGATGCGCCGGGATAGTCGCGGCAGGCCTGCAATAGCTCCTTGATCGGGTATTTGCGGTTGAGCGGCACAAGCTCGTTGCGCAGCTCGTCGCGCACCGCATGCAGCGAGATCGCGAGCATGACGCCGATCTCGTCGCCCGCGCGCACGATGTTCGGCACTACGCCCGAGGTCGACAGCGTGATGCGGCGACGGGAGATGCCGATGCCTTCATTGTCGCCGACGATGAGCAGCGCGTCGCGCACCGCATCGAAATTGTAGAGCGGCTCGCCCATGCCCATCATCACGATGTTGGTGACGCGGCGCGTGCCGTCCTCGCGATCGGCCCAGTCATTGAGGCGGTCGCGCGCGACCATCACCTGTCCGACGATCTCGCCGGCGGTGAGGTTGCGCACCAGCCGCTGCGTGCCGGTGTGACAGAAGGAGCAGTTCAGCGTGCAGCCGACCTGGGAGGAGACGCAAAGCGTGCCGCGATCGGTCTCGGGAATGTAGACGCACTCGACTTCGTGGGCCCGCTCGACATTGTCGCCGCTCGGCAGCCGCAGCAGCCATTTGCGGGTGCCGTCGTTGGAGATCTGCTCGGCCACGACTTCGGGACGGTCGACGGTGAAATGCTGCGCGAGCTCGGCGCGAATGCCCTTCGAGATCGACGTCATATCGTCGAAGCTTTGGGCGCCGCGGAAATAGAGCCAGTGCCACAGCTGCTGGACGCGCATCTTGCGCTGCGCGGGCGCAACGCCGATCTCGCCGAGGCGGTCGGCAAGCTCGCTGCGCGACAGGCCGATCAGCGAGGGCCTGGCCGGCGGCACATAGGTTTCGAGCGGAGTCTTCTCCACCAGGATTGCGTTGTGCGGCTCGGTCGTCGGTTGCATTGGTTGCCTGATATCTCTCGTCATGCCCGGGCTTGTCCCGGGCATCCACGTTCTGTTCCGCCCGTTGCTAGCGCGTGGATGGCCGGGACATCTGGTGCGAAGACGCGCTTCGCGCTTTAGCCCGGCCATGACGGCTACACCTTTGGGATACCCTTATATAGCAACCGGAACCGCCGATTGCGACCGTGATACCGCCCTCAGGCTTAACGCCGGCAGTCCTACCGCCTGCAATCCTGGGCGATCCGGTCGAGCGCCTGAGCGAGACCCTTCAGCGAAAACGTATCGGTCGTCTCCGTTCCCTTGGCCGAGACGCCCTTGACCACGAGATCGGCGGATTTGCGCATGGCTTCGACCATCCGCTCTTCCTCGGCCGCGTTCTTGATCCAGAGGCCGTCGCCCTGCGTGTACATCGCGAAAGCGGCGCCGCCGACCTCGACCGAGGATTCCGAGCCCGGCTTCAGCGCATAGCCGATCATGACAGAGACTTCGTTGTTCACCTTTTCCGCCGGCCGGGTCGAAACGAAGGCATAGGCGGGATCGCGCGGGCGGTTCGGCGGGTTGGTCTTCGACGACGACGGCTTGGCCAGCGCGAAGCAGACCTTCTTGCCGTTGGGTGTGGCCGAATAGGCGCCCCAGGTGCCGAACTGGCCGATCAGGGTCGGCTCCGCGCCGCCCGCAACCGCCGTGGCTGGAGCCACCGGCTTGCTCTCGGGCTTTGCTGCGGTCTTGGGAGCTGTATTGGCCGCCGGTGCAGCCGCCTTTGGCGCGGCTTTGGGCGCCGGTTGCGCCGTCTGCGCCCGCGCGGAATCGGTGATTCCCACGGCCATAACGCCCGTCATCAAGGCTAAAATCAGCACCCGCCACATGCTGGAGTGGTTCCCTCAATATTGTGACTGGAAGATGGCCCGGCCGCGCTTTGTCCCCCGGCAGGGATAACCGGGAAAGTCCAATTTGGGAAGACAGTTAGCGGCTCAGCCTTTGGATCGCGCAGCCCGCTGCTCGGCCCATTGCGCATCGGTCCAGCGCAACAAATCCTCGGCGCCGGAACTGCGCAAATGCGCGCCGCCGTCGATCACGACCATCTCGCCATTGATATAGCCGGCACGGTCCGAGACCAGGAAGCTGGCGAGGTCGGCGAGCTCACTGTGTTCGCCGGTACGCCCCATCGGGTTCCGGGCGGTCCAGCCTTCGTCGCGGCCCTCGGGACGGAGCTGCCCCGAGGCGCCTGCGGTCGGGAACGGGCCCGGGGCGATCGCGACGGTGCGGATGCCCTTCGGGCCCCACTCGACCGCGAGACTCCTGGTCATCGCCAGCACCGCCGACTTCGCCATCGCCGAGGGAACCGTGAAGGCGCGGCCGGTGATAGTCGAGGTCGAGAGGATCGACAGCACGACACCGCCATGCTTGCCGTCGATCCAGCGCTTGCCGGCGGCGAGCGTGCAATACATCGCACCATGCAGCGTCGGCGCGAGGATCGCGTCCGCGGCGCGAAACGACAGATGCTCGCTCTGCGCGATGAAGGTTGCGGCAGCGTTGTTGACGAGAATGTCGAGCGGCGCCTCGCGCCAGATCGCGTCCATCATGCTGTCGACGGCCGCGCCGTCGCGAATATCGCAAGCCATCGTCGTGACCTTGCCGCCGGTCTGCGCGCGCATCTCGCTCGCCGTTGCTTCCAGCCGGTCGAGCTTGCGACCACAGATCACGAGCTCGGCGCCGAGCGCGAGAAAGCGGTGTCCCATCGCGGCGCCGAGGCCGGAGCCGCCGCCGGTGACGAGGATGCGCTTGTCCCTGAGCAGACCTGTTTCAAACATCGTTTGAATCCTCTTTTTCTTCTTGTTTCGTCATTGCGAGCGCAGCGAAGCAATCCAGACTATTTCCGCAGGACGGATTCTGGATTGCTTCGCTGCGCTCGCAATGACGCGAGGATAGGCCTGCGCATCCTCTTGCGCAAAGAAACCGGATTGTCGGACCGCACTAAATCCGGCAGAAACGGACCAACTATAATTCCGCCTCGAAACGCCCAGTATTCTCAAGAAGGTGCCGCCATGAAAGCCATCCTCTGCTCGCAATATTGCCAGCCCGATGATCTCGTGCTTGCCGACGTGCCGGATCCGGTGGCAGGTCCCGGCGAAGCGGTGATCGCGATCAAGGCGGCGGCGCTGAACTTCTTCGACATCCTGATGATTCAGGGCAAGTACCAGATCAAGCCGCCGTTCCCGTTCTCGCCGGCGGCCGAAGTCGCCGGCGTGATCGAGAGCATCGGTCCCGGCGTGACCGATCTGAAGGTCGGCGATCGCGTCGTTGCCTCTTGCGGCCACAACGGGGCGCGCGAAAAGATCGCGCTGCCGGCGGCATCGATCGTGAAGATTCCCGACAATCTCGACTATGACCGCGCAGCCGGCATCATCATCATCTACGGCACCGCGCTGCATGCGCTGGAAGACCGCGCGAGCCCGAAGCCGGGCGAGACGCTCGCGGTGCTGGGCGCAGCCGGCGGCACCGGCTTGGCTGCCTGCGAGCTCGGCAAGCTGATGGGCCTGAAGGTGATCGCCTGCGCCTCGTCGGACGAGAAGCTCGAATTCGCGAAAGCGCATGGCGCCGAGCTGACGCTCAACTACGGCAAGGAAGATCTGAAAGAAGGCCTGCGAAAACTCACCGGCGGCAAGGGCGTCGACATCATCTTCGATCCGGTTGGTGGCGCCTATGCCGAGCAGGCACTGCGCTCGATCGCCTGGGAAGGCCGCTTCCTGGTGATCGGTTTTGCCGCCGGCGACATTCCGAAGATGCCGCTGAACCTCGCGCTACTGAAGGGCTGCGACATCCGCGGCGTGTTCTGGGGTGCATGGACCCGGCTCAACCCGGCCAAGAACCGCGCCAATCTCGAGAAGCTCGTGAAGTGGACCGCGGAAGGAAAGATTTCCTCGCATGTCGACCGCACCTTCCCGCTGGCACAAACCGCCGACGCACTGAAGGTTCTGGCGGGACGCCAGGCCATGGGCAAGGTGATCCTGCATCCGTGATGGTGTGAGCCGCAGCGCTTGCCTGCCACACGCACTCGCCACATATGCGACCGTCGTCGCCCGCCTTCTGCGCAATTGCGTACTGAGGCGGGCGGTCCAGATTTCAGAGACGCCAGAGATTTCAGCCGAGACGCCGCGGCCCACTGGATGCCCCGGGGTCAAAGTCAGCGGAGTCTAGGAAAACCTTCCTCAACCATCACCGCCAAAATCGTGGTGCATTCCTCCGCTCCGCCTCAATCAAACCCAAATATTTCCTAATTCGCGCAAACCGTCGTCGTTTTTTGGGCTGATTCCAACTGCGTTTTACCGGTTCCATTTGCGGGACACTTTGGACAAAAGCAAGAAGACTTAAGCCGAATTGCCCCTGCGTTGCGTTGGTAATGGGGAGCATGACCATGGAGACGACGGCACATCGCCCGTCGAAGGAGTCGAAGGCGTTCGACTCCGATCGAGCCACATCACATCCGCCGACCGCGTCCTTTATCCGTGCGCGCGCCGCGCGGGCCGATCTTTCGCAGGACGATCCAATTCCACTCTTCCTGTCCGATCCGCTCGGTGCGCCGGACCCAGGCGAATATGCGCCCATTGAGGTGCGCTCCAGAATTGTCCCGCGCGTTCTCGCGGCCGTTCTGACGGCATCCACCCTGGCAATTCTGGTCACACTGTATCAGTCCGACTTTCGCGGCCTCTTCCCCGCCAATGCCGTTAGCTGGATGGGCATCGCGCCGGAGCAAGCCATGGCGTCGGCCAACACGCCGGCCATGACGCAGAGCTCGCTGAAGGATTCGGACCGCGCGACCAACACGACGCTGGCGAGCGCCGACACGCAGGTTCTCCCTGCACCGTCAACGCCGAGCCGCGAAGCGATCGCGACCGCCTATCAGACGGCGCTGCAAGCCCAGGCACCCATACCTGCGCCCGCACCCGTCGCGGCGCCGCCGGCGCCCACTCCGCCCGCCAAGACGCTAGCCAAGACGCTCGATGCCGACACGCTGGCCGGGCTGATGGCACGCGCGAAGAGCCTGTTGAGGATCGGCGATATTGTTGCAGCCCGCCTGCTGCTCGAGCGCGCGGCCAATGCACAGGATGCAACGGCCGCGTTTCTGCTGGCGCAGACCTATGACCCGGCCGTGCTGGGCACCAGCGACGCGCGGAGCATCGCCGGCGACGCGACCGTCGCGCGTGACTGGTACCAGAAGGCCGCGGCACTCGGATCGGCGGAGGCGCGGCAGCGCCTCGCTCAGCTTCAGAACTAGAACTTTTCAGAGGGTATCATGCGTAACGCTTTGGGAATGGCGGTTGCCGCCATCATGACGATTTGCGCCTTCGCGGCACGCGCCGAGCAGACCGAGTACGATCCGGCCAAGGTCTCGGACGGCCTGAAGGCCATCTTCCAGTTCGGCTCGACCTCGACCAAGCAGTCGCTGAACGCCAATACGGTCACGCTGATCACCGGCACGATCGGCGGCACCTACGTGCAGTTCGGCGCCGACCTCGCCTCCGTGCTCGACGACGGCAACAAGATCCGCGTGCTACCGATCGTCGGCCGCGGCTCGGTGCAGAGCGTCGCCGACATTCTGTTCCTGCAAGGCGTCGATCTCGGCATCGTGCGGGCGGACACGCTCGACTATCTCGAGCGCAAGGGCTTTGCCAAGGACATCAAGAAGCAGTTCACCTATGTGACCAAGCTCTACAATGAAGAGATGCAGGTGATCGCGCCGAAATCGGTCGCGACGCTGAAGGATCTCGAGGGCAAGAAGGTCAGCGTCGATCTGCCCAATGGCGGGACCTTCGTCACCGCGCTGACGGTGTTCGAACGGCTCGGGATCAAGGCGAACTTCGTCTATGTCGAGCAGCGCATCGCGATGGAGAAGCTGAAAGCCGGCGAGATCGACGCCGTCATCGTGGTCGGCGGCAAGCCGTACAAGTCAGTGTCGACCTTCAGCAATGACGGCCGCTTCCACCTCGCGGGGGTCGACTATGCAAAGCCGCTCCAGAGCGACTATCTGCCGGCGACGCTGACCGCCAAGGACTATCCGAACCTGATCAAGGAAGGCGAGAACGTGGACACCATCGCGGTGCCGGCGGTGCTCGCGGCCTACAACTGGGCGCCCAACACCGACCGTTACCGTAAGCTTGCGCTGTTCGTGGATGCGTTCTTCACGAAATTCCCGACCCTGCAGAACCCGCCTTTCCATCCCAAGTGGAAGGAAGTCTCGCTCCCGGCACCTCTGACGGGCTGGAACAGATTGCCGGTGGCGCAGCAATGGCTCGACAAGCACGGCGTCGAACCGGTGACCCGGGAGCGCTTCGAGGCGTTCCTCAAGCAGAACCCCGCGGCCCAGAAGGTGTCCGACGCAGACAGGGAAGCGCTGTTCAAGCAATTCCAGGCGTGGGACGCGGGGAACGCGCGGGCGGAGAAGAAGTAACGAGCGGCATTGCGGCCGATGGTGTCGCAAGCGGCACCCACACACTCGCTGTCATCGCCCGGCTTGACCGGGCGATCCAGTACTCCGTGACGTCAGTGATTGAATCGAGAGGCCGCGGCGTACTGGATTCCCCGCCTGCCGCCTACGCTAAAGCTTCGGCTGCCCTGGACCGCAACCCCGGCGAAGCCTTAGCGTGGCCGGGTCGCGGGGAATGACAGCGGTGGGCGTGGCTACGGCGTGTAGCCAACAACGCCTACTGCGCCGCGTCCGCACCATCCACCCCGCGCTTCAGCACGGCGCGGGCGGCTTCGCGGTGCTCCGTCGTGATGTGGCTGGCGACCATGCGGATGGCGGTGGCGAGCACGGCGGCGTCATCGGTGAAGCCGAGGATCGGCATCACGTCGGGGACGAAATCGAACGGCAGGATGAAATAGGCGATCGCTCCGAGCAGCGACGCCTGGACATGGCGCGGCGTCTGCCGGTCGAACGCACAGTAATAAGCCGCGAGCAGGTCTTCCGCGAACGGCAATTGCACGGCGACACGCTTCAGCTTGCGCCAGAAACGGCGGCGCACGCTCTCATGATCCTCCGCGAGCCGATCGGCCGGCTCGAAGCCGACGCTGTGTTCGGCAGCCATGTTCGAGAAACTCCCCGTTCAGCCAGGGCGGCAGATGGCCGCATCTCCTGCTGATCACAACATGGGGATGCAGCCGATCCTCGCAAGGTGTCAGGTAGCTGTCAGCTTGGCGATCGTGTTCATCATCCTGGCGAGCTCGATGTCGAGCTTGGTGACACCGCCGGCGTCATGGGTCGACAGCACCACCTCCACCGTCTTGTAGACGTTGCGCCATTCGGGGTGGTGATCCATTTTCTCGGCAACCAGCGCCGCGCGGGTCATGAATCCGAACGCCTCGTTGAAATCCTTGAAGACAAAGGTCTTCCCGATGGCGTCGCGGCCCTGAACCTCGGTCCAGCCCGGTATGGCGCCCAGTGCCTGCTTGCGTGCTTCCGGCGTCAGCCGCTCTGCCATGATCGCCTCCATTTTCAGGGGAACTTTACCCTAACACCGTGCATATGGCCCTGGTTCAGACCGGATTTCGTCCATCCGCTAACCATGACGGAGATGTAACCCCGCGGGACAAGAAATTTGCTACAATTGCGGGCGTAAATCGCCGGCCAAGATGAAACTGAGCCTCAAGCGCCTGTTTGGGAGATCGATGACCGGGGGATTGGACCTGGCCGAAGCGCCCACCCCGCCTTCGCCGCGATCAGCGGCGCGGAAGACGGCGCTCGTGTCTCTGGCGCTGGTGCTTGCGATCATCGGCGCGCTCGTCGGCGGCTACTACTTCGCGATGCGGCCGGTGACGTTGAAGATCGCGGTCGGTCCGGCCAATAGCGACGACCTCAAGGTGGTGCAGGCGCTGACGCAGGCTTTCGCGCAGCACAAGAGCTTTGTGCGGCTACGCCCGATCCAGACCGACGGCGCCACCGCCAGCGCCGATGCGCTCGCGGAAAACAAGGTCGATCTCGCCATCGTTCGCGGCGACGTCGACGTGCCGAAGAACGCGCAAGCCGTTGCGACCCTGCGCAAGAACGTCGTGGTGCTGTGGTCCGTGCCCGGCAAGGGCAAGAAGAAGGGCGCGAAGATCACCAAGATCGCGCAGCTCGCCGGCCATCGCGTCGGGGTGATCGGCCGAACCCAGGCCAACGTCAATTTGCTCAAGGTGATCCTCCAGCAATACGGCGTCGATCCCGCGAAGGTCGAGGTCATACAGTTCCCGGCCAATGAAGCCGCCGAGGCGATCAAGGCCCAGAAGGCCGATGCCTATCTCGCAGCCGGCCCCGTCAACAGCAAGATCACGTCGGATGCGATCGCGGCTTCGGCCAAGGACAGCGGCACGCCGACCTTCCTCGCGATCGATTCCGCGGACGCGATCGCGCAAAACCATCCCGTCTACGAAGCATCGGAGATTCCCGCCGGTACTTATGGCGGCTCGCCCGATCGCCCCGATGACGAGGTCAAGACCATCAGCTTCTCGCACCACATCGTGGCGCGCAAAGGTGTGTCCGATACCACCATCGCGGCGTTCACGCGCCAGCTCTTCGCCGTGCGCCAGCAACTGGTGGCGGAATTCCCGATGGCGGCGAAGATCGAGACGCCCGACACCGACAAGGATGCGGTGATCCCCGTGCATCCGGGCGCCGCCGCCTTCGTCGACGGCGAGGAAAAGACCTTCCTCGACAAATACAGCGATTACATCTGGTGGACCCTGATGGCGCTCTCGGCGATGGGCTCGATCGGCGCCTGGTTCGCGGGCTACCTGAAGAAGGACGAGCGCGACAACAACAGCCATTTGCGCGACCGCCTGTTCGACTTGATCGCGGCGGCGCGCAAGAGCGAGACGACCGACGAGCTCGACCAGATGCAAACCGAGGCTGACGAAATCCTGCGCGACACGCTGCGCTGCTTCGATCACGGCGCGATCGAAGAGGGCGGGCTCACCGCCATCAACATCGTGCTCGACCAGTTCCACGCCGCCGTCGCCGACCGCAAGGCCGTGCTGTTTGCCATGCCGCAAAGCCTGCAGCGCGCAGGCGCGCAATTCAGGGCCGCCGGCAACGCGTAAACGCTTGCCGCGTTATTGCTGCGTCATACTGTCTCAGTATAGCTTTCGCTGTCATTCCGGAGCGCGCGCAGCGCGAGTCCGGAATCTCGAGATTCCGGGTCCGGTCGTTCGGACCGTCCCGGAATGACGACGCGAGATGCGCACGAGACAAAAAGCGAAGCCGCCATGAACATCAAATTCTCCCGCCGCCGCTTCCTCACCACCAGCGCCGGTGCGCTCGGCGCGATCGCGATGCCCCATCTCTCGCGCGCGGCCGACCGGCCGGCGGTTACGCATGGCGTGCAGTCCGGCGACGTCACGGTCGACGGTGGCGTGGTCTGGGCGCGCACTGACCGGCCATCGCAGATGCTGGTCGAGGTGGCCACGACCGAGTCCTTCAAGGATGCCCGCGTGCTGCCGCCGATCGCGGCGCTGCCGGAGAGCGACTTCACCGCGAAGATGCTGATCGAGAACCTGCCGGGCGGACAGGACATCTTCTATCGCGTCCGCTTTCGCGATCTCTCGCATACCGCGATCGAGGGCGAGCCAGTGGTCGGCCGCTTCCGCACCGCGCCGGCCGACCGTCGCGACGTCAGCTTCGTCTGGGGCGGCGACGTCGCAGGGCAAGGCTGGGGCATCAATCCCGATGATGGCGGCATGTTCACCTTCTCCGCGATGCGCAAGCATCGCCCGGATTTCTTCCTGCATTCCGGCGACACGATCTATGCCGACGGTCCGATCGAATCCGAGGTGAAGCTCACCGACGGCAAGACCTGGAAGAACGTCACCATCCCCGAGAAGGCCAAGGTCGCGGAGACGCTGGACGAGTACCGCGCCGCGCACAAATACAATCTCACCGACGACAACGTCCGCGCCTTCAATGCCGAAGTGCCGATCTTCGTGCAGTGGGACGACCATGAGGTGACCAACAACTGGTCGCTGTCGAAGGAGCTGCCGGCGTCCTACAAGGTGCGCGACATCTCGCTGCTCGCAGCTCGCGCGGGCCGCGCCTTTCACGAGATGTATCCGATGCGGGAGAGCATCGTTGAGCCGGGCCGCATCTATCGCCAGATCTCCTACGGCCCGCATCTCGACGTGTTCGTGCTCGACGAGCGCAGCTATCGCGGCCCGAACGGCGCCAATCTCGAAACCGCTTACGGGCCCGCGAGCTATTTTCTCGGCCCGGACCAGATCGCCTGGCTCAAGCGCGGCCTTCTGAATTCGCGTGCGACTTGGAAGGTGATCGCCTCCGACATGCCTATCAGTCTCGTCGTATCGGACACGCCGAAGGGCGGATCGGAAGCCATTGCGCAGGGCGACGGCCCGGTGCGCGGCCGCGAGTTCGAGATCGCCGACATCCTGCGCTTCATCAAGATGGCGCCGATCAACAACACGGTGTGGCTGACCGCGGACGTGCACTACGCCGCCGCGCATTATTACGATCCGAACAAGGCGCAATTCCAGGAGTTCGAGCCGTTCTGGGAATTCGTCTCGGGCCCGCTGCATGCGGGCACCTTTGGTCCAAATGCGCTCGACAACACCTTTGGGCCGGAGGTGCGTTTCGTCAAAGCGCCGGGCAAGGACAACCAGAACCTGCCGCCGTCCGCAGGCATGCAGTTCTTCGGTCACGTCAAGATCGACGGCGCATCCGGCCAGATGACGGTGACCTTGCGCGACCGCGCCGACGTCGCGCTGTGGTCGACCACGCTCGATCCGAAATCTGCCTGAAGCCGGGAGAACGCCGACGGGCGATCAGGCGCCGCGCGAGCGCAGCGCGGCCTCCAGCGCTTCGCTCGAACAGGGCTTTTGCAGCCGCGGCCGCGTCTTGAATTCGGGAGCGATCCGATCCTCGGCGCCGTAGCCCGTCACGAAGACGAAGGGAATCTGCGCAGCCGCCAGCCGGTCGGCGACGGCAAAGCTTTTCTCGCGGCCGAGCTCGACGTCGAGTAGCGCGAAATCCGGCGCGCGCGCTGCGATCGCCGCCAGCGCCTGCGCCACCGACCCCACGGTGCGCACGCTCCTCACGCCAAATCCGAGCAGGCGATCCTCGAAATCGATCGCAATGATCGGATCGTCCTCAACGATCAGAACATCGGAAGGAATGCCGGCAGAGCCGTCCGGGGGAGCAGGTATCATGATGGTGGATATCGAGGGCTGCATGTTCTTACCGATCAAGGACAGCCTCATCCCGACGCCTGCGCCCAGCGCATCGGAGGGTTCCCGGAACGAAACTCACCACAGAACAGTTTTCACGTCTGTCCACTTGTGCACACAGCCCATGATCGGACCTCGCTAGTGTTGAAAGGAGAGCAGGGGATTTACGATGGACGCGCGTATCAGCAAGACAACCGAAGTCGGCAGCCGGCCGGCCAACAATCTGCTGCGACGCTTGAGTCCGGCTGACTACGCGCTGCTGGCACCGCACGTCACCCTGGACACCGCCGGGGCCAACGAGCTGCTCTACAGTCCCGGCGACGATGTCCAGGTCGTGCACTTTCCCTGCGGACCGTCGCTCGCGACATTTCTCGTTCCCAATGAGGACGGCCGCGACGTCGAGACCATCCTGGTCGGACGCGAAGGCGCAGTGGGCGGCATCGTCAGCGAGGGATTTCTGCCGGCCTATACCCGCATCTGCGTGAAATTCGGCGGACCATTCGCGCGCATTCACGTCGCCAAGCTGGACGCTGCCAAGATGCGCTCGGCCTCGCTGCGCAACATTTTCGCCCGCTATGCCGACTGCATGCTGGCGCAGATGTTCCAGTCCACCGCCTGCAACGCCATCCACTCCATCGAACAGCGTACGGCCAAGTGGATCATCGCGGCGATGGAGCGGACCGGCGACGAGAGCAGCGTGCCGCTGACGCATGAGCAGCTCGCGACGCTGCTCGGGGTCGGCCGCAGCTATGCGAGCCGCGTGCTCCAGTCGTTCAAGGCCGAGGGCGTGCTCGATACAAGACGCGGCGCGATCCTGGTCCGCAATCTCGACGGCTTGCGCCTGCGCGCCTGCCTGTGCAACGAAGCGGTGAAGATGCACTTCGAGGAGGTGCTGCGCGGGGTCTATCCGACCGAGGAGACCAGCCCCGGCTCGGTGCAGGGCTGATCGAGGCCCCGTCCCCGAGCAAAGGCCGGTTTGGTGCTGGATTTACCCTAACCCCCGGAGATTCCCGGACAAAATTCAGTCAACCAACCAGCAAAGAACACATTGTTTTTTGGCGGTTTTTGCATATATTGCGCCGCAACGCGTAGGGTGCCTGGTCGAGATGGCCGGGCGGCCCTTTTTGGGCGGAAAGCGCCCGTTTCCAGTCTTCCAGCGTTGTTTCGAGAAGAGGTCCCGGTCCGACCGGCGAGATCGCGCTTAACCCATTGTCCGACCGCAAAGAAGCTCACTCATGAACCTTCGTAACGTCGCCATCATCGCCCACGTCGACCACGGCAAGACGACCCTGGTCGACAAACTCCTCCAGCAATCCGGTACGTTCCGCGAGAACCAGAAGGTGACGGATCGCGCCATGGACTCCAACGATCTGGAGCGTGAGCGCGGCATCACCATCCTGGCCAAGGCGGCCTCGGTGCAATGGAAGGACACCCGCGTCAACATCGTCGACACCCCCGGCCACGCCGATTTCGGTGGTGAGGTCGAGCGCATCCTGAACATGGTGGACGGCGCGCTGGTGCTGGTCGACGCCGCCGAAGGCCCGCTGCCGCAGACCAAATTCGTGGTCTCCAAGGCGCTCAAGGTCGGCCTGAAGCCGATCGTCGTCATCAACAAGGTCGACCGGCCTGACGCGCGCCCGACCGAGGTCATCAACGAGGTGTTCGACCTGTTCGCGGCGCTCGACGCCAGCGAGGAGCAGCTCGACTTCCCGATCCTGTACGGGTCGGCCAAGCAGGGCTGGATGGCCGAAAGCCCCGAAGGTCCGCAGGACAAGGGCATGGAGCCGCTGTTCGACCTGATCCTGCGCCACGTCGCGCCGCCGACGGTCGAGGAAGGGCCGTTCAGGATGATCGGTACCATCCTGGAGGCCAATCCCTATCTCGGCCGCATCATCACCGGCCGCATCTCGTCCGGCGTTCTCAAGCCGAACCAGCAGGTCAAGGTGCTGCATGCCGACGGCAAGCTGGTCGAGTCCGGGCGTATCACCAAGATCCTGGCATTCCGCGGTCTCGAGCGCACGCCGCTCGATGAAGCCGAAGCCGGCGACATCGTCGCCATTGCCGGCCTGACCAAGGGCACCGTCGCCGACACCTTCTGCGATCCGACCGTCGAGGTGCCGCTGCCGGCGCAACCGATCGACCCGCCGACCGTGTCGATGTCGTTCATCGTCAACAACTCCCCGCTCGCCGGCACTGAAGGCGACAAGGTGACGAGCCGCATGATCCGCGACCGTCTGCTGCGCGAAGCCGAAGGCAACGTCGCGCTGCGCGTCGTCGAGGCCTCCGACAAGGATGCGATGGAAGTCTCGGGCCGCGGCGAATTGCAGCTCGCGATCCTGATCGAGACCATGCGCCGCGAAGGCTTTGAGCTCTCGGTGTCGCGCCCGCGCGTCGTCTACCAGAAGGACGAGGCGACCGGCGCCACCATGGAGCCGATCGAGGAAGTCGTGATCGACGTCGACGAGGAGCATTCCGGCGTCGTCGTGCAGAAGATGAGCGAGCGCAAGTCCGAGCTGGTCGAGATGAAGCCCTCCGGCGGCAACCGCCTGCGCCTGGTGTTCTACGCGCCGACCCGCGGCCTGATCGGCTATCAGGGCGAACTGCTCACCGACACCCGCGGCACCGCGATCATGAACCGCCTGTTCCACGGTTATGCGCCGTACAAGGGCGAGATTCAGGGCCGCCGCAACGGCGTGCTGATCTCCAACGACCAGGGCGAAGCGGTGGCCTACGCCATGTTCAAGCTGGAAGACCGCGGCCCGATGATGATCGAGCCGGGCTGGAAGGTCTACAAGGGCATGATCGTCGGCGAGCACACCCGCGACAACGATCTCGAGATCAACGTGCTCAAGGGCAAGCAGCTCACCAACATCCGCACGACGTCCAAGGACGAAGCGGTGCGCCTGACCCCGCCGATCCGCATGACGCTGGAAAAGGCGCTCGCCTATATCGAGGACGACGAGCTCGTCGAGGTCACCCCGAAGTCGATCCGCCTGCGGAAGAAGCATCTCGATCCGAACGAGCGCAAGCGCGCGGAAAAGTCCAAGGAAGCGGTGGCGTAAGCCGCTCCACACCGTAGTGCCGTAGGGTGGGCCAAGCGTAGCGGGCCCACCACTTGAAATCCCGGTCGGCAATGGTGGGCACGGCGCAAGAGCGCCTTTGCCCACCCTACGAGGGTGGATCACTCGCCCCAGTGCACAACGTGCGCACAAGGCGGGTGATGACAGCTCACTTTGTGGTGGCTTCAGCGCTCTTCGCGAACGTGCTAGAGCCCGCTGATGACCTCCCTGCCCTCCTCCGTCAACGTCGCGATCATCGGCGCCGGCGCAGCCGGCCTCGGCGCGGCGCATGCGCTGCATGGCTCCGGCCTCTCCGCGATCTTGCTGGAGGCGCGCGACCGGATTGGCGGACGCGCCTGGACCGTGCAGGCCTCGCCTGAGGTCACCTTCGACGTCGGCTGCGGCTGGCTGCACTCGGCCGACAAGAATTCCTTCGTCGGAATCGCAAAGCAGCTCGGCTTCGAGGTCAACAAGGACCTGCCGCCCTGGCGCGAGCGCGCCTTCGGCAACGCGTTTCCGCAGGCCGAGCGCGACGATTTCATGCACGCGATGAACACATTCTACGAGCGCCTGTGGCAGGCCGCGCAAAAGGGCAAGGACGAACCCGCGAGCCTGAGCCTCGATCCCGGCAATCGCTGGAATCCCATGATCGACGCGGTCTCGACCTACATCAACGGCTGCGAACTGAAGGACATGTCGACGCTGGACTGGGACGCCTACGAGGACAGCGACCTCAACTGGCGCGTCCGCCGTGGCTATGGCGCACTGGTCGCGGCCTATGGCGCCCCCTGCCCAGTGGCCCTGGGCTGCAATGTCACGCTGATCGATCATTCCGGCCAGCGCCTCCGCATCGAGACGTCGCAGGGTACGCTGACCGCCGACAAGGTGATCGTCACCGTTCCGACCAATCTCATCGCCGATGAGGCGATCCGCTTCTCACCGCCGCTGCCCGCCAAGGTCGATGCGGCAGCCGGCCTGCCGCTCGGCGTCGACGACAAGGTGACGCTGGCGCTCGACGATGCAGAAGCCTTTCCGAAAGAGGGTAATCTGCGCGGCGCCACCATGCGCACCGAGATGGGCACCTACCACATCCGCCCGTTCGGCCAGCCCTGCATCGAGGGCTTTTTCGGCGGCAGCTTCGCCCGCGAGCTTGAAGATGCCGGCGACGGCGCCATCGCCGCGCACAGCATCGACGAGATCGCGGGCTTCCTCGGCAACGACATCAGGCGAAAGCTCAAGCCGCTCTACGAGTCGCGCTGGGCGCACGATCCGTTTGCAAGAGGATCGTATTCACACGCACTGCCAGGGCACGCTGGAGACCGCGCGGTGCTGGCAGCGCCGGTGGATGGGCGGCTGTTCTTCGCGGGAGAAGCGACGTCGCCAAGCTTCTTCACGACGGCGCATGGCGCCAGGGACAGCGGGGAGCGCGCGGCGAAGGAAGTGCTGGCGGCTTCAGGCAAGCGCTAACCGCGAGCTACGTCACTCAATCACCCGCGCCCGCAATTCGGCATCGGGCACAAAGCACGCATCATACTTGCCGAAGATGCGGTAGCGGTTGCGCGCGATGAGGCTGTACACGGGATCTCGCAGCAGCTTCGGCACAGCGAACAACATCCGCACCCAACTCCATCCCGGCAGATGCGACAGCACGGTCAGCGCGGCGTCGGACTTCATAAAGACCACTCCTTCATGAAGCACCGCGTTGGTGTCGGGGTCATCTGGATCGATGCCAAACATGCGTGCAAGCCGCGCCCCGTAATCCGACTGGATCGGCGTGAAGCGAAACCGCCTCGCCGTGTCGCGCCTGGCGACGAAGCGGACCCAGCGCGAGCAGAAGATGCAGACGCCGTCGAACAGGATCACGTCATCGTCGGGCCATTTGCTCATCAGTCTCTCTATCTTACGCGTTTTCTTCACGCGAACCGGGATCCACTTCGCTCGAAAACGCTAGCGATTATCCAGCATCATAAGCGCGACCAGCATCAGCACGATGGCCGGCCCTGTCTTCACCAGCGCGCCGAGCGGCTCGATCCAGAGGTCGGGCGTGAGGATCGCCGCACCAAACATATAGCCAAGCGAAGCGAAGATACCTGCGACCAAACCGATCGCCGCGGTGCGGCGGAAGGCGATCAGCGCGCCGATGCTCATGTCCATCAGGCTGGTGCCGATGGTGATGGCATCGACCAGCGCGGGCGGGAAGTTGTGCGCACTCAAGATTCCGGCGGCGGCGCGGTAGGAGACGAACAGCGCGATGAAGCCGGAGACGAGCCAGAACGCAACGAGGCTGGCGAAGATCAGCGCCTTGATCAGGAACAGCCGCGCGAACCATTTGTCCTGGATGGTGGCGGGATGGCGCCCGATCGTATCAGTCAACGTCTTCGGCGCGATGCCCGTGGCGGCGATCCAGGCGGAGGGATCGCCAGTCACGCCGCGGCGCAGCTCGGCGATGGCGGTGGAGCGCATCGGCGGCATCCAGCCGAGATAATTGGCTAGATCGCCGATCTTCGCGCCGAGATCGAGCATGAAGGATGGCATCGCGAGGCGCGGCCAGCCGGCCGTGCCGAAGGCGTGGCGGAACTGCTTGATGACGCCGGCCATGGTGACCGGCTCGGCCTGCATCAGGTCCCACGTCACGGCTTTGACTGAGGCGTCGTCGATATCGCGCGCTGCGAGCCAGGCGATGGTGGCCGAAATGTCCTCGACTGCGACGGACTGGAATTGCGTCGACATCGCCTTCTGCGGCAGGTCGAGCGGGAAGGCGGCGAGCGCCCGCAGCATGGCGCTGCCGCCATAGGCTGATGGCGCGACGACGAAGCCGGGCCGCAGGATCGCGTGGGGAATGCCGGAGGCTGCAATCAGGCGTTCGGCCTCGCGCTTGGTCGTCGCGAACGCGGTGCGATCCGCCTCCGCGGTCCCGGGGATCGAGATGTGCACCAGCCGGATCGCGCGGCCGCTGTCGGCGATCGCCTGAAGCAGACGCGCGACGAAGTCGCGATGCACCGCGCCGGTGTCGCTGCCGGGACCATCCTGGAGCACGCCGAGACAGTTCACGACGACGTCGACGGCGTGCTCGCGGAAGAGGCGCATCAGCGCGGCTGCATCGAGCGACAGGATCGGCTGCTCGATGTCCAGCGCGCTCATCTTCTGCGCGGGCGACAGGCTGCGTGCGATGCCGATCACGCGAAATCCCCGCACGCGCAGATCGTCGGTGACGAAGCGCCCGATCAGGCCGGAGGCACCGAGCACCAAAACGGTTCGCTGGGTCATCGCATCTCTCAAAACGGTTTCGCGATCATCAGCCACAGGATCAACATCGTCGCGCCGAAGCCGGGGAAACCGAACGCGAACCAGCGGCGGTAGAGCACGAAGTAGCGTTCAGGCAGAGCGCCGCGCTGCTCGGCCGCCTTGCGCGCGAGATCGCGCATCTCGATCTGCATGAAGACGACGGGGACCCAGAACAGGCCCGCAAAGACGTAGAGCCCAAGCGAGGCCAGCAGCCAGCGTTCCGTGATCGGCATGGCCGAAAGCATCAGCAGCAGGCCGCCCGTCACCGGCTGGAGGATCACGGCCGACAGCGTGAAGATCGCGTCCGCAATCACCACCACCGAAGCGGTACGCGCGATGAATTCGGCGTCGCTCGTGCGGTGCGCCATCAGCATGAAGAAGGCGATGCCGGTGCCAGTGCCGAGAATGACGATGGCGCCCAGCACATGGAGGTATTTGACCAGGAGATACAGCGTCATGGCTTCTTGGCCGCCGCAGGTTTGGACTGGTTCAGCGCAAGCCCGAGCTCGCGGCTGGCGGCTTTGACGCCGGCTTCGCTCTCGATCATCCAATGCCCCTCGCTGCCGACGGCCGGCAATGTGCGGAAGTCCACCTTGCCGCCTCCACCGCGAAACGCATCGGCCAATTGGCGCGAGAACGCCGGCGCAAAATAGCTGTCATTGGTCGCCACGAGCCATGTGACCGGAATGCGCGCCGCCTTGCCGAACTCGGCCACCGCGGCGAGAAGCGTCTGCGGCGCGCAGATCCGGTTCGGTTCGTCGTTGGCGTGGCCACCGCGCCCCGGCGCAAGCGCGATGATCGCGGAGATCGCGTTCGGATCGGCGTTCGCGAGCGCCAACGCCCCCCAACCGCCGGCGGAATGGCCGAGCACGACGGCCGAGTCTTGACGAACGAAATCCTGCTTTCGCAAAAAATCCAGCGCGAGCGAAATTTCGGTGGCCGTCGCGCGACCCGAGCGCGCGTAATCCGCCTCGTCGCAGCCGCCCTGGTCCTCGACATAGCGGCCGCCGGTCGCACCATGGCCGAGCCGCTCCGGCACCAGCACGGCGAAGCCGTGCGCGACGAGAAACGCGACCAGCGCGCGGTATTCAGGCTGCGGCATTTGCGCCCGACGCAGCACATTCTGCGTCGAGGCATGCGCGATCACCGCAAGCCGGAACGGACCGGCGCCAACGGGACGAAACAGCAGCGCATGCGCGGCAACGTCGGTATCCGGCGATGGCACGCGCCATTGTTGCCGGCGAAGCGGCTCGCCCTCCTCACCCGATGACCCAAACGTGACCTGCGCGCACAGAGGGGACGCCATCAACAAGGCCAGCACAGGCAGGAGGGCGAAGATGTTGAAGAGGCGCATGAATCGCCGCAGGCGAACACGGACAGCGACGGATCTGCAGGAACGAATCATTTTCGGCGGACTTTTTGCGTTGCCATCGCGGTTCATTGGTTGCCGCAGGGCAGTTTTGCACCGGCAATGGCAGGCCGGTGCCGTTCGAAATGGCGTCTTGTCTTCTTTCGGTACAACATGGTTAAAATACTGATGCACAAAATCCACACGTTAACCGATAATTAACGATAGGTCTTGCCGCCGGCGCGGCGACTTGGTTTGATCGTATCCATGAGCACAACCCTGATCGAGGTCCGGCCGGCCAAAGCTGCAGATGCAACTGCGGTGGCGTCCACCCATGACGAAGCCTGGCGCTCCGCCTATCAGGGCATCATTCCCGGCGGCGAACTGGAAAAGCTGATCAACCGCCGCGGTCCGCAGTGGTGGGACAGTGCGATTCGCAAAGGCAGCCGCGTCAGCGTGCTCGTGTTCGGCGACAAGATCGCCGGCTACGCCAATTACGGCCGCAACCGCGCCCGCAGCCTGCACTTCGACGGCGAGATCTACGAGCTCTATCTGCGTCCGGAATTCCAGGGTCTCGGCTTCGGCCGCCGCCTGTTCACCGCAGCCCGCCGCGACCTGATGCAGAGCGGCCTGAAGAGCATGGTGGTGTGGGCGCTCTCGGACAACGATCCGGCGACCGAGTTCTACCGCGCCTTGGGCGGCCGCATGGTGGCGCGCTCCTCCGAGCGTTTCGGGCCGAAGTCGCTCGACAAGGTTGCCTTCGCTTGGACCAATTGAGCTGCTGAAAGTCTAGCCGGCAGCGCTTTCCATCCGTCGATACCGTTGCCTTTTGAGCCGGTAGTCGCTGGATTCATTATTTCACAAAAACACGATGGATTGGCGCGCCAAGCCCGCGTATGACAGCGCCAAAATCGCTGCCGGGCGCGATTTAACCTCGGCAACAACGGAGCCTTGAATGCGTATCGATGCGGTCTCGATCGGAAAAAACGTACCCCACGACGTCAACGTCATCATCGAAGTCCCCGTGGGCGGCGAACCGATCAAATACGAGATGGACAAGGAAGCCGGCACGCTCGTTGTCGACCGCTTCCTCTACACGCCGATGCGTTACCCCGGTAACTACGGCTTCATCCCGCACACGCTGTCCGATGACGGTGATCCCTGCGACGTGCTGATCATCAATACCCGCGCCATCATCCCCGGCGCCGTCATGAGCGTGCGCCCGGTCGGCGTGCTGTTCATGGAAGACGAAGCCGGCGGCGACGAGAAGATTCTCGCTGTGCCGTCGTCGAAGCTGACGCAGCGCTACGACAAGGTGAAGTCGTACTCCGACCTGCCCGACATCACGCTGCAGCAGATCCAGCACTTCTTCGAGCACTACAAGGATCTCGAGAAGGGCAAGTGGGTGAAGATTCTGCGCTGGGGCGGCCCGGAAGACGCGCAGAAGCTGATCCTCGAAGGCATCGAGCGCGAGAAGAAGAAAAAGGCGTAAGATTGCGTGTCCCGGACGCGGTGCATCACGAAGTGACGCGCCGCAGAGCCGGGACCGATGGTGCCACTTGCAATGGGCCCCGGCTCTGCAGCGCATCGTTGCACGCTGCGCTGCGTCCGGGGCGCGAGACCTGGAGTTAAACCGCCGGCTTCGGCAGCCCGGCGATCGCGCAAGCCGCGCGCAGCGTATTTACCAACAGGCAGGCGACCGTCATCTGGCCAACGCCACCCGGCACCGGCGTGATCGCGCCGGCAACGGCGAGCGCTTCCTGATAGGCGACATCGCCGACGAGGCGCGTCTTGCCATCGTCCTTCGGGATGCGGTTGATGCCGATGTCGATCACGGTCGCGCCCGGCTTCAGCCAGTCACCACGTACCATCTCGGGCTTGCCGACCGCGGCATAGACGAGGTCGGCTCGCTTCACGAGCCCGGGCAGATCGCGCGAGCGCGAATGCGCGATGGTCACCGTGGCGTTCTCGTTGAGCAGCAATTGCACCAGCGGACGGCCGACCAGATTGGAGCGGCCGATGACGATGGCATTCATGCCTTCGAGCGAGCCGTGGACGCTCTTGGTCAGGATGATCGAACCGAGCGGCGTGCAGGGCGACAGCGCTTCAAAGCCGCCGGCGAGCCGGCCGGCATTGTTCGGATGCAGGCCGTCGACATCCTTGGCGGGATCGATGGCGTTGATCACGGCCTCGGTGTTCAGGCCCTTCGGCAGCGGCAGTTGCACCAGAATGCCGTGCACGGCCGGATCGCGGTTGAGTTTTGCGACGACGGCCAGCAGATCGGCCTGCGACACGTCGGCCGGCAGCTTGTGCTCGAACGAGGCCATTCCGGCCGCCTGGGTCTGGGTGTGCTTGGAGCGGACATAGACCTCGCTGGCGGGGTCGTTGCCGACCAGAATCACCGCGAGGCCCGGCACCAGATTGTGCTCGCGCTTGACGCGGGCAACCTCGTCAGCGACGCGCGCGCGGAGTTCCGCAGCGATGACTTTTCCATCGATGATCTTGGCCGTCATGTCAGTTCCCTTGGTCTGTCGGTTTGGCGTCTGCCGATCTGGCTTGGGCAAGCTTGCGCAGGGCTTCGCCGAGCCGCGCCGGATCGCCGTCGACCGCGATCTGCTTCAGCCGCGAGGTGGCACCGGATAGCAGCTTTACACTGGCCTTGGGGACGCCGAGCGATTTCGCCAATAGCACCAGAACGGCCTTGTTGGCCTCGCCGCCATCGGCGATCGCGCGCACCCGCACCTTGAGCACGCTGCGGCCATCAGCCAATTGCTCGATCCCGTCGATGTCGTCGCGGCCGCCGCGCGGCGTCACCCGCAGCGCGATGCTGATTCCCGCGGCCGAATAGCGCCAGGGTTCCTTGAAGGCCTGTTTCGCAATCAAGGCGCTCCCGCCTGCTTAGATCACGTTCGGGTAGATGTAATACAGGATCACCCGCTCGATGAACATGATGAGCAGGATCAGGATGATCGGCGAGATATCGAGGCCGCCGAGGCTGGGCAGGAAATTGCGAATCGGCGCCAGCACCGGCTCGGTGATCCGGTACAGGAACTCCGCCACCGCCGAAACGAACTGGTTGCGGGTGTTCACGACGTTGAAAGCGATCAGCCAGGACAGGATCGCGGAGGCGATCAGCAGCCAGACGTAGAGGTCGAGCACGATGATGACGATGTCGAGAACGGCACGCATTGAAGACTCTGGCTTTCGGTCGGGATTGACGCTTTTTGCTAGATATCGGTTCCCCCCGGCCCAAACAAGGGAAGTCGGTGCCGGGGATGGTTAAAACCGGGTCACACCCGTCCTTGACTTGACCTTGGCGGGGACTTAAATGGCGCCCGGTTGTCGGCCGCATTCACCAGAGCGGCCGCCAAACGGGGCCATAGCTCAGCTGGGAGAGCGCGTCGTTCGCAATGACGAGGTCGGCGGTTCGATCCCGCCTGGCTCCACCACGCTTCGCCCTTCGGGCTACGCGTGGCGCAGCCACGAGGAGCCCGAAGGGTGAAGCGTGGTGTCCGGCGAAGCCCGCAGGGCGAAGACGGACCGCCCCTGAAAAATCCCCCCTACTTCCCCGTAAACCTCGGCGGCCGCTTCTCCATGAAGCTCGCCACCCCCTCCCGGAAATCGCTGCCGTTCAGCGCGACCATCATCTCGCGGTTGGCCTCGATCGTGGCCTCCGCCAGCGTCTGGAACGGCACCTCGTAGAGCTGGCGCTTGATCACGGCCATCGCGCTCGGGGAAACCATGTCGGCGAGGTCGCGCGCATAGGCGTAGGTCTCCTCGCGCAGCTTCTCGGGCGAGCAGAGCCGGTTCACCAGGCCGATCCGCAGCGCCTCGTCGCTCGACACGCGCCGGGCCGAGAGCAGCAGATCCATCGCATTGGCGTGGCCGACGATGCGCGGCAGCATCCAGGACATGCCATGCTCGGCGATCAGTCCGCGCCGCGCGAACGCTGTCGTGAACACGGTATTGTCGGCGGCAAAGCGCAGGTCGCAATAAAGCGCGTGGACGAGGCCGATGCCGGCGGTCGCACCGTTGAGCATGGCGATGACGGGCTTTCCGATCGACGGATAGAAGCCGTAACGCGTCTGCCAGTCCGGCCGGCGATTCATGTCGAAGGCCGGCAGGTTCGAGGCACGCCTGACGTCGTTGGGGTCGAGCCCCTTCAGCGCATCCATGTCGGCGCCGGCGCAGAAGGCGCGGCCCGCGCCGGTGAGCACGATGACGCGGACATCGTCATCGGCGCTCGATGCTTCCATCGCATGACGCACGTCGCGCTCCATCGTCGGCGTCCACGCATTCATGCGATCAGGGCGATTGAGCGTGATGGTCGCGACCTTGTCGCTCACCTCATAGAGAATGTGTTCGTAGGCCATGACGCTCTCCCTGTGTCTGCCGGCACGCGTTCGCGCGCGCTCGTTAGGAACGAGCCTAGCATATCCAACGGTGAGGCAAGAGCTTGCGCCAAGGCCTTGCGCGAAGGCCTTGCGCACAGGCGCGATCACTCGGCGGCTTGCGCCAGCACCTGCCGGCGCGCCAGCCAGCCATCGATGAAATGATCGAGCCAGGCCCGTTCCGCAACGTCGTAGACGGCACGGTCCGCGAAATGATGATGCCGCTCGCGCGCGCCAGGCGCGCTGAGGCCGTCATAGCCGCGCGTGGTCCAGCAATGCATCATCGCGCAGGTCACGTCAGGATGAAACTGCACCCCGAAAGCGTTGCCGGTGCGGAACGCCTGGATCGGAAAATCATCGCCTTCCGCAAGCAGCTCAGTGCCGACGGGCAGTTCAAATCCTTCGCGATGCCAGTGATAGACCTGTGCCGGCCAATTCGGGCAGAGCGCCTGGCCCGCGGCGGTCGGGCGGATCGGATAGTAGCCGATCTGGGTCAGTGCCTGCGCATGCGGTGCGACGCGGGCCCCCAGCTGCATCGCCAGCATCTGCGCGCCGAGGCAGATACCAAGGAACGACCGCTGTTCGCGGAGCGGAATTTCGATCCAGTCGATCTCGCGGCGGATGTAGTCGTCGGGATCGTTGGCGCTCATCGGACCGCCGAAGAAAACAGCACCGGCATGCTGATCGAGCGTGTCGGGCAGGGGATCGCCGAAGCGGGGACGGCGAATGTCGAGACGATGGCCGAGCGCGCGCAGCGCATTGCCGACGCGGCCGGGTGTCGAGGATTCCTGATGCAGGATGATCAGAACCGGCAACCGGGCTTCGGAGGCGACGGCGCTCGGCGTCCTTCTGGGGAAGGGCACCAATTCTGCGCCACCAAACCTGTCCGTCCGGAACGACATGGCCTCTGCGAGTGCTATCGGTTCAGGCCGCCAGCATAGCTAAGCGGTAGTTAACATCGTGTGAGTTCGCGCACACGCGTCCCGATATTGAAGCAAGCTCCGGGCCATTACGGAGCTTTGAGCTTTCTTCAAAGCGTTTTCGAGCGAAGTGGATACCGGTTCGCGTGAAGAAAACGCGTCAAGACAAGAAATCTAGTGCCTCTGCCTCTGGAACCGGCTGGTGGCGGACAGGATGAAGCCGCGCGGGAAGAAACGCAGCGCGAACGGCACGATCTTGATGCCGAGACCAGGCAGCACTGCCCGTTTGTTGGCCATCAGGCCGCGATAAGCTTGTTGCGCAACTTCGGCGGCAGACACGTTGAGAAGAGCCGTATCATGCCCAGCCCCGACGCCGGCGCGCGCCTGGAATTCGGTGGGCACCGGACCCGGGCAAAGTACGGTGACGCGAACGCCGCGCGGCGCGAGCTCCGCCCGCAGGGCCTCGGTGAGGGAAATCACATAGGCCTTGGACGCGTAGTACACGGCCATGCCGGGGCCGGGCAGAAAGCCCGCGACCGATCCGACATTGAGAAGACCGCCCTTGTTCCTGATCAGCTGATCGGCAAAGCGCAGCGACAGATCCGTCAGAGCCCGGACGTTGACATCGACGATGCCGACCTGCTCGACGCGGTCGCGCTCGATCGCATCGCCGAACACGCCGAAGCCGGCATTGTTGACGAGATGGTCGAGCTCGACGTCTTCGGCGGCAAGCGCGGCGGCGATCTTGTCACCCGCATCCGCCTCCTGCAGGTCGCAGGCGATCACGATCGGCTTCTTGCCGCCCTTGGCGGCGAGCTCGTTCGCAAGCGCCTCCAGCCGGTCCGCGCGTCGCGCCGTCAGCGCGAGGCGATGCCCGTTGGCGGCGAACACACGCGCCAGCTCCGTGCCGATGCCCGCCGACGCACCGGTGATCAACGTTACCCGCTCAGTCACGATCGAAGTCTCTTGAATTGAAGTTTTTTGGCCCCCGCAATGGCGGAACGAGAGCATAGGCCGAGCGCGACAGGCAAGCGTCACCGGCAGCATGGCTGCTTGAGCGGGCAACAGGGAAGCACGAAAACCACGGATTTTACGGGGAAATCCGGGATTAGGGTGGTCGACGGGGGTATATTAAAGTTTCGTCATGTGGTCAGCACAACCGCCGATAATACCGCGTCGAGACGGCTCAACCCCCGACGGCACCGTCCTTGACCTGACCACCGGCGCGATTTGCGACCGCATGCTTGAGGTCGATCCGGTCGCGCTGGGCGATCCCTAGCAGGTCGGAGGCGCGCCAGACGACGTTATCCTCGAACTCGGAGACCTGGCCATCGGCATAGACCAGCTCCCACATCATCTGGACGATGCGCTTGCGGCCCTCTTCGTCGAGCGAGCGCATGATGACACTGGTGAAGTGATAGAGGTCGACGGCCTCGCCCTCGACCTGGGTGGCGTCCGCGATCAGGCGGTCGGCGGTACCGCGATCCAGCCCGAAATGGCTTTCGATCAGGCTGTGCAGCTTGCGCTGCTCGTTTGCCGTCGGCTGGCCGTCCAGCGAGACCACGTGAACCAGCAGCGCGGTCGCCGCAAGCCGGTAATCGCTATCGCCGAATGCGCGATCCCCGGCATGAGGGGCGACAATATCGGCGATGAATTGGCGCAGGCCGTCGAGCATAGGATCCTACCGAAATCGATGAAGCCGCGGGAATGCGGCCGCCACCAGCATTATATGAGCGGGAAACTCGACCGCCGCAACGTGCGTCAGCTCCGCGCGGGCATTACCTTTCAGCAATCTGGACGAGCTGGTTACCGTCATGACCGGGCTAGTCCCGGCCATCCACGCGCCACAGCGAAGCAAGACGTGGATGCCCGGGACTAGCCCGGGCATGACGACAGAGAGTGTGGCACGCACCTGTCTCCACATCGTCATTGCGAGCGCAGCGAAGCAATCCAGACTGCCTCACTGGAAAGACTCCGGATGCTCGCTAAGCTCGCAATGATCGGGAGTGCCGTCCTCACGGTATCTCGTACACCACCATCTTGTCGGCGATGCCGCGCAGGGCCGCCTGCTTCTGGATCGGCTTGATCGCGCGCTGCTCGAGCACCTCGGCGACTGCGGGCGCATCGAGCACGGGGCCCGTGATGTGGATCTCCCGCGCTGTCGACAGGCTCTGGACGCGGGCGGCGATGTTGACGGTCTGGCCGAAATAATCCTGGCGTTCGTTGAGCATCACCGCAAGACACGGGCCTTCATGGATGCCGATCTTGACGATGAGATCGTCGGTGCCGCGCTGCCTGTTAAGCTCGTCCATCGCGGCCCGCATCCGCAGGCCCGCGACGATGGCGTGCTCCGGGCGGACGAAGGTCGCCATCACGGCGTCGCCAATCGTCTTCACCACCGCGCCCTTCTCGGACGAGATGATCTCGAGCAGCGCATGGAAATGCGCGCGCACGAGATCAAAGGCGGCGAGATCGCCGACGCGTTCGTAGAGCGCGGTCGAGCCCTTCAAATCGGTGAACAGGAATGTCAGCGACGTGATCTGGAGCCGCTGGTCGAGGCTGAGATTGTCCGCCTTGAAGACATCACGAAACGTCTGGTTCGACAGCATGCGCTTGGCGGTGAGGAACGGCTTGCGCTTGCCTATGAGATGATGGAGCGCCTCGGCCGCGATGAACACCGACGGCAACACGCGCACGCCGGCCTGGTTCTCCAGCGACAGCCGCAGCGGACCCGGCCGCATGGTCGTCGTCCCCGTCGGAGCCTGCACCTTGTTGTACATGATCGCGAACTGCTGACGCTCCTTGGTCGGCTCGCCCTGGACATCGATGAAATGGGCGGCGTGCGTCACCGGCTCGAAGATGATGATGAAGTCGCCCGGCAGTTGTAGCGACATGGTCGCTTTCTCGCCTGCAGGGAGCTCGAGCGTATCGAGCGTCACCTCGTTGGCGAGCGTCGCGAAGGACTCCTTGTTGAAGTCGACGCCGGAACTCCAGAACACCTGCTTGAAATATTCCCACACCGGAAGCGTATCGGGATCGTGCGCCGCGATGCGCCGCACGCGCGGATTCACGGTGAAGGAGACCTCGACCTGATCGTCGACCGACGCCTTGTAGCCGCAGGCGCAGAGCGCGCAGTGATAATCGTCCGGCTTGAGCGCCTTCAGCGTCGAATGGGCGCCCAGCACGCCGCCGCAGCCCGGACAGAGCACGTTCCAGCCGAGATCGAACAGTCCAAGTCGCGCCGCATGCAGGAAGGTGGAGATCGTGTGCTCTTCGTCGAGGCCATGATGCCTGGAGAAATCGAGGACATTGACGCGGTTGAGCTCGTGATCCTCGCCGTCCTCGATGAGGCGCGCAATCGCGTCGACCACCTTGGCATCGGCGGTCTGCTTCAGAACGGAAAACTGGGCCTGGATGTCGCTCATGGCGGAGGCTCTATCTGGGGTGGATCGCGCCATCGGGCAGACGAATGTCTGTCACCGACGCGTGATGCGGAACAAAGGTGAGTGGTCCGGCTGGGTCGTCACGACGCCGAGCGGGATCACCGGGACCCTGTCGGCAAGCTCGATACGGAACGCGCCGATCAACCGGGCCAGCGCCAGCACGGATTCGGCTTGCGCGAACGGCGCGCCGATGCAGACGCGCGGACCCGCGCCGAACGGCAGGTAAGCGAAACGGTCGGGCGCCTCCTTCGACATGAAGCGCTTTGGAATGAAGGCGTTCGGCTGATCCCACAGCTTCTCATGCCGATGCAGCAGCCAGGGCGCGATCATGATGATGTCGCCCTTGCCGATCTCGACGCCGGCCGCATTATCCTTCTCGCGCGCGGCACGCGCGACCAGGAAGGCCGGCGGATAGAGCCGCATGGTCTCCTCGATCACCGCGCGGGTGAACTTCTGGCGATCGATGTCGGCCATGCTGTCGAGATGCTCGCCGTGGGTCTCGGAGGCAACTTCCTGCTGCGTCTCCGGATCGAGCGCGAGCAGATAGAGCGCCCAGAACAGCGCCGTCGCCGTGGTCTCGTGACCCGCCAGGATCATGGTCGCGACCTCGTCGACGAGTTGCGCGTCCGAAAAGCCCTTGCCGGTCTCGGGATCGCGCGCCGCGTCCATGAGATCGAACAGGTCGCGCGGCGGCGCGCCGTCCTTCTTGCCCATCGTGCGGCGCTCGGCGATCAGCATCGCGACGAATTCGGTCCAGCGCTTGCGGAAGCGCGCGCGGGCAAAATCCATCGGGGTCGGCCAGGACACCGGCAGCAGCATGTCGAGGAAATAGGGCCGCCCCAGCCGCGCGCCGTATTCCATGACGAAGTTGCGCAAGGTCGGGCCGTGACGGTCCATGCCGAACGAGAACATCGTGCGCCCTGCGATCTCCAGCGTCATGCGCTGCATCGTCTCGCGCAGATCGACCGGCTCGCTTGTTCGCGCATCGAGCTTTATGATGGTCTCGTCGAGCACCGCGGTCATGTGCGGGACGAGATTTGCGGTCGCACGCGGCGTGAAGGCCGGCGCGAGCGTACGGCGCTGATGCGCCCAGGCGTGGCCTTCCGCGATCAGAACTCCTTCGCCGAGCACCGGACGCAGCATGCGGATCCCCGCCGGCGTGCGCGTGTAGTTTTCATAATTGCTGAGCAGGACATGCCGAATTGCATTCGGCTGATTCAGAATGAAGCTGTTGTGGAGGAAAAAGCGGCCCTTGATGACCTCTTCTTCGTAGGCACGCTGCCCCCAGGTCGCGATCATGTTCTGCTTGAGGACCGCGACCCGGCCGAGAAACGACATGTCGTCGGGCGCACGCGGCGGGGTCGGAGGGATGATGGGCCGACGCACACTGGCGATGTTCATGGCTCTCTCCCGCAGATGTGACCCAGGCCAATAGCTAGTAAGTCAGCTCGGCAATCGCAATCCTGTTCTCGGAGGCGGGCCAGGTACGCGCCACAATTCGTTCTTCGCCGAACTGGGCCACAACGTTACGCCCGGCCTCCGCGGCCGGGAGCCGCAAGGTTGCTGCCGAATCCGTGGGCACACCCGGCTTGACGTCGGCTGGCTCCTTGCCGTCGAGCAGCACCACGTCCCGCGGCAGGCCGAAATAGCCGCGCGGGCGTGACATGATCACGACGGCGCCGGCATCCTTGTCCGCCGGCCCGAGCGGGCGCGCGGCACGCAGATGCACGATATCGGACGAGCGCGCGAACGGCGTGCGGTAGATATGCGTCGTCGGCGCGTCCGGCGACGTCAGGGCGAATTCGAGGAACCAGGAAGGCTCGACCTGCGCCGGACCCCAGCGGCCGTCGGCGCCGGTCTTCGCGCTGTGCACCGCGCCGCCTTTGCGCTCCCCGGTATCAGGATCGACGCGGAAGACATCGACGGTTGCACCCGCCACCGGGCGATTGGTCGACACGCCGCCTGGCGTACCGGTCACAAGGCCGCTCAACCTGACGCTCTGCTCCGGCACAATCGCGATGCGCGCGGGCTCGCGGCCGGCAATGAATTTGTAGATCTCGCGGAAGGCACGCGGGTGAAACGCCACTTCGCGATGGTCGAGCGCGACGAGCACGAGATTGGTGGCGCCCGTCAACTCCGGCCCTTCGACGGTAACGCCGGTCGGCGTGCCGGGCTTGCCGATGAAGCGGCCGTCGGCTTGCGCGTACTTGTCCATGCCATCGCTGCGCAGGGTGAGGAAGGCCGTGCCCGGCGTCACCTCGCTCTCGCCCTCATTCAGGCCGCGCAGAAATGTACCGCGGCCATTGAATTCGTTGTTCGGCTGGTCGTCGGTCGCGAACACGCCGTGATTGGGCGTGCCGCACAGCACGGCATGGCTGACATCGCCGGCACCGCCGTTCCTGATGACGTTGCGAATGGCGTAGCCACCGCGCGAACTGCCGACCAGCGCCACGCGGGCCGCGCCGGTGCGGCGCTTCAATTCCGCGATGGCCGCCGCGAGCTCGCGGCGCTGGTCCCCGGTCGAGGAGCGGCCCGCCTGCTCGACCTTGTCGTCGCTGCGCGCCAGCGGATCCGTGAAATTGATCGCCATCATGCGATCGCGCGCGACGCCGTTGGATTCCATCCGCCAAAGCGTCGTCATCCAGACCGCGTCGTATTCACCATTGCCGTGGACGAACAGGATCGGCGGCACCTCGGCATTCTGAGCCGTGGGCGCGGTCTGCGCCAGCGCGCCTGTCCGCAAGCTCGCAACCGCGAAAGGCAAGCTGCCTGCCCCCAGCAGGATCGACCGTCGCGACAGCTTCATATGTTTCTCCGGAAAAACCATGTCTTTGTGCCGCTTATAGCGGCCTAACCACTGGACAGCGAAGGACTTTCGCAGGCATCACTGGACTTGCCGGAATCACCCAAAGACCATTCCAAGACCACTTCTGCCAGCCCATATGGAAGGGGATATGACCGAGCAGCCGAACCGTCAGAAATTCGCCGGCGACGGCATCGCCGCACCCCTGCGGTACACCGTGTTCCGGCGCATCTGGCTCGCCAGCCTGCTCTCCAATCTTGGCCTCTTGATCCAGGGCGTGGGCGCGGCCTGGGCGATGACGCAGATGGCGGCCTCGGCCGACAAGGTGGCGCTGGTGCAGACCGCGCTGATGCTGCCGATCATGCTGATCTCGATGCCGGCCGGCGCCATCGCCGACATGTATGACCGCCGCATCGTGACTTTGATTTCGCTCGCGATCGCGCTGATCGGCGCGACTGCGCTGACGGTGCTGGCCTGGCTCAAGCTGATCACCCCGGAAACGCTGCTCGTGTTCTGCTTCGTGGTGGGCAGCGGCAATGCGCTGTTCGGGCCGGCGTGGCAATCCTCGGTCAGCGAGCAGGTCCCGCCCGAATCACTGCCGTCAGCCGTCGCACTGAACGGCATCAGCTACAATATTGCACGCAGCTTCGGTCCCGCGGTCGGCGGCGTCATCGTCGCCTCGCTCGGCGCGGTGGCCGCCTTTGCCTGCAACGCGATCCTCTATCTGCCGCTGCTGGTGGTGCTGCTGCTCTGGCGGCGCAACACCGAGCCCTCGCGCCTGCCGCGGGAGAAGCTCAACCGCGCGATGGTCTCGGGCTTCCGCTACATCACCAATTCGCCGCCGATCAAGATCGTGCTGTTGCGCACGCTGGTGATGGGCCTGATCGGCGGCGCCATCATGGCCCTGATGCCGCTGATTGCGCGCGACCTGCTGCATGGCGGCGCGCAGACCTACGGCATCATGCTGGGTGCCTTCGGCATGGGCGCCGTCGTCGGCGCGCTCAACATCCATGAACTGCGCAAGCGCATGAGCGGCGAGGCCGCGATCCGCGCCTGCACCATCTCGATGGCATTCGCGATGGCCGCGCTTGCCGTGAGCACGGAGCCGGTCTTGACGGCGGCGGCGCTTGTGCTCGCCGGTGCGGTCTGGATGGCGGCCGTCGCGCTGTTCAACATCGGCGTGCAGCTCTCGGCGCCGCGCTGGGTCGCGGGCCGTTCGCTCGCGGCGTTCCAGGCCTCGATATCCGGCGGCATCGCGATCGGCGCCTGGGGCTGGGGCCATCTCACCGATTATGCCGGCGTCGAGGTCGCGCTGCTGACGGCCGCCAGCCTGATGCTGATCTCGCCGGTGCTGGGCATTTGGCTGGCGATGCCGCGCGTCGGCGCCCGCAACGAGGACGCGGACGTGCTCGCCGATCCGGAAGTCAAACTGTCGCTCACGGCGCGCAGCGGGCCGCTGGTGGTCGAGATCGAATACAGGGTGTCCCAGGAGAACGCGCGCGCCTTCCACAACGTGATGCAGGACGTGCAGCTCTCCCGGCAGCGCAACGGCGCCTATGGCTGGTCGATCGCGCGCGACATCGCCGACCCCGAATTGTGGACCGAGCGCTACCACTGCCCGACCTGGCTCGATTACTTGCGCCAGCGCAACCGCTCGACACAGTCCGAACGCGCGTTGCATCAGCAGGCGATCGATTTCCACATCGGCCCCGATCCGGTGCGGATCCGCCGCATGCTGGAGCGTCCATTCGGCTCGGTGCGCTGGAAGGAAGAGACGCCGGATCGTGCCGGCGCCGAGGTGCTGCCGGTGGTCGCGAGCGCGGCGGGAAGCAGCACGTAGATTCTCTCGGAAGGTAGCCCGGATGGCGCGAAGCGCAATCCGGGACGATCTCACCGCGCGGGCAGACCCCGGATTTCGCTCATCCGGGCTGCGACGGCACGTCTTACTGCCCGTGATCCGTCAGCACCTTGTCGCAGGCTTTGCTGAGGCGGGTGCGGTTCTGCTTGAGGCAAGCGAGCACTGCGCCATCGCCATTGTTCATCACGGCACGGCAGAAGCGCGTCACATCGCGCGCGCAGGCATCGTGGCCGGGCTGCTGTTGCGCTGAGGCGCTCGATGCGCACAGAATCAAAGAAACAATGAAAAGAAATCTGGTCATCGCGTAATGCCTCTACCCCAAGGATGTGCGGGCGAAGCTAGTGCGACGATCCCGGAGCCGCAACGGCTTTATTGCCGAGCGGGACTGGCGCGCGTGGCCCCGGCTTGACGCCGGGAGCACATCGCGAGGGGAGCCAACAACGATTGCCGTTGCGCGTTGTCCTACTGCCTGTCCTGGGCGTCAGCGACCTTGCGTGAGGCGCCCTTTGCGAGGTCCTTGTCCATCACCGCGCGGCAGCCGGCGCTCAGATCAGAGCGATGCTTCATCATGCACGCCGTGATCTTCGGGACGTTGGGGATTTCCGAGGAGCACAGACGGAAGGCATCGCCGGTGCACTGCTGCTGCGCTTCGGCCGAGAAGGCGAAGCTCGCGGTCGTCGAGACGATCGAGACGATGGCGGCAAAGCCCAGGGCCAGGCTGGTGTCGCGGATCCTACTCGTCAGCGATTTGGCAGAAAAAGACTTGGTCATTTGAAGCTCCCGTGGGCGCCGCTGGAAGCGGGGCCCGTTGTTGGTGGGAACTACGATGCTCCGGCAAAACAGTTTCCACTGTGATGACGGTCACGGGTGGCCGCCCATCTGTGACCTCCGTCACATGGCGCACCTCGCTGAAAATCCGGCGCAAACGCCGTCGTGTTGGTGTCACGTTAACTGTTCCTTCGCATTAATGGCTCGTCGCGCGGGAGATTCCGCAGGGTTGGTTGCGTAATTGGAAAGAATAGCGATGCGTAATGCGTTGGGCCTGATGCTGGCCAGTGTAGTTGCGGCGGTCGTGATCGCCGTCGGCGGTTGGTTTTATTATTCCGCGCGCGCCGATCAGGGCGCCCCCAAAACAACGGCCGCCCGTGCCGCCGATCAATTGCCGGCACAGGCGAAGCTCGCCGCCAAGGATGACGTCGAGACCACCGCGGCGATCGCGGCCAGGCCGACGGCGGTTGCTCAGGCAGCGGCGCCTGCGCCCGCTCCGGCCATGCCGGTGCAGCAGCGGTCGACCTGCGCCAATCCGAACGCGCTCGGCGTTGCCCGCGTGGTCGAGATCGACACCACCGGCGGACCCGGCTTCGGCTTCGAGCATTTCAAGCAGTTCGACTTCCTCACCGACAAGGAGGTCGTGCTGACCTTCGACGACGGTCCGTGGCCGGTCAACACGCCCGCGGTGCTGAAGGCGCTCGGGGATGAATGCACCAAGGGCTTGTTCTTCTCGGTCGGCAAGCACGCGACCTATCATCCGGAAATCCTGCGCCAGGTGCTGGCCCAGGGCCACACGGTCGGCACGCACACCTGGTCGCACGTCAACCTGAACAGCAAGAAGATGACGGAGCAACAGGTCAAGGACGAGGTCGAGAAGGGCTTCAGCGCGGTGAGGTTCGCGCTCGGCACCAACCCGGCACCGTTCTTCCGCTTCCCGCAGCTTCAGCACAATCCGGCGATGGTGAGCTATTTCGGCACCCGCAATGTCGCGATGTTCTCGACCGACATCGACTCCTTCGACTTCAGGAAAGGTGCCACGCCGGAGAAGATCGTCGACAACGTGATGACCAAGCTCGACAAGCTCGGCAAGGGCATCATCCTGATGCACGACTTCCAGAAGCACACCGGCGAAGCGATGCCGGCGCTGCTCGCGCGGCTGAAGGCTGGCGGCTACAAGGTCGTGCAGATGAAGGCCAAGGCAACGCTCCAGACGCTGCCGGAATATGACGAGGCGCTGCTGAAGGACCTGAAGGTGCCGACGTCGAGCGCGCGTCCGATAACGAGCGTGGTGCAGACGGTGTCGCAGTAAGCCCGCAACGCTTCCTCAATACGCGCATGGCCGGGCTCTTGCCCGGCCATTTGCTTTTGCAGCGAGTCGCGGCCTTACCAGTAGATGCCGTGGCGATGCAGCTCGCTGATGATGCGGCCTTCGGTCCAGCTGCGCTTGTGCTTCGGCTTGCCCGCCTTTGCGGTCTTCGTGGCAGTCGCCGCCGGCGCTGAGGTCGTCGTTGTCGCGGTCACGGCAGGAGCCGTCGCCGCGGCGGGAGCAGGGGCCGAGACTGCCGGCGGACGATCGACGTATTTCGGAGCTTCCGTGGCCGGCGCGACTTCGCTGATTTGTGTCATCGGGGCGATGGTCGTGGTGGCCTGCGGAGCGGCCGTCGCCGTGGCCAGCGACAGGCTGCGGTCGGCAGCATGGGCAGACGCGGAAGCCAGGACCATGGCGGCGACCAGAATGATCTTGCGCATGTGAAATCTCCCCGTGTTTGCGTGACCGGGAAATTAGGGGAGATCTGGTCTGCGTTATGTGACTGTCATCACGTAGACTGCGCGCTCGGTCTTGAACCCGCGATCAGCATTCGCGGCGATCGACCCGCAACGTCATGTCGCGTTTCGCGATTGTTTCCAAATGTTTCTGATTGTGGTAGACGCTCGACACGTATCACAAGGCGTGCCGAGTCCGCCCGTTATGACCTTCATCCAGCGAGTGAAGCGTAAGCTGCTGCCGCCGCGAGAGGTTGTTCAGGGGTACGAGAATCCGGAACTGGTCGAAACGATTTTCCTGAAGACAATCAACTACAGCCCGGACAGCGACTGGCCGCTGGTCGCGGGCATGAACACGGTTCTCGATTTCGGCGGAGGTGCTGGCCTGCATTACAAGGTGGCGCGCCGGCAATGCCCGGACATTCGATGGGCGGTGGTTGAGACGCCAGCAATGGTGCAGCGCGCCAAGGAGCTTGGCACCGATAGGCTGATGTTTTTCGAGCGCATCGACCAGGCCGCCGACTGGCTCGGCACTGTCGATCTTCTCCACTCGAATGGGGCCATACAGTACGTCCCGGATGCATTGGAGACCGTCAGAACGCTGTGCTCGGTTCGGCCGGCAACGTTGGCATGGTACCGCGTTCCGATCAGCGAAGAGATCCGGCGAGAGGTTCAGACCTCGTACCTGAGCGACAACGGTCCAGGATCGTTGCTCGCCTCCAGGGAGAAGCTCGTCAGATACGAGCGCAACTGGATCTCCGAGCAAGCATTCATCCAGGCTCATGAGGGATTTCGCATCACTGAGCAGAGCCCGGATCCCACCGAGCGCGGCACGCAACAATTCAGGTTCGCGCGGGTCTAGCTTGCGACAATATGGGGGCGATGTGTTCGACAAGTTTGCAGACTGGTTACGTCAGACGGCCTTTTTCTCGACCGCTATCGACATCGCGCGCCAGACGTTACCAGAGCCCGCGCTGATTTGGTTGCGCACACAGATGGTTCGCAATCTCCGTGGAACGCCTGGCGAGGTGTTCGGCGAGATCTATCGTCGCAACGTCTGGGGTTACAAGGAAACCGCTTCCGGCGGCGGATCCACGCTGCACAATACCCAAAGGGTGCGAGAAAGCCTTCCTGGTCTGGTTGGCGACCTCGGGATCCGTACCCTGCTCGATTTGCCTTGTGGTGATTTTCATTGGTTGTCGAAGATCGAACTTCCAATTTCTCGCTACATTGGAGGAGACATCGTTCCGGAACTGATTGCGCGAACGGGTGACCAATACAGTCGCCCAGATCGCACGTTCCTCCGGATCGATCTCTGCAACGATCCGCTCCCGGAAGCTGACCTGCTGCTCTGCCGCGATTGCTTCATTCATCTTTCCGAAGAGATGATTTTTCAAGCAATCGACAACATTCGTCGATCCAACATCAAGTATCTCCTGACGACCACTTACCCGGCGGGCCGAAATCGTGCGATCCGCACGGGTGACTTCTTCTCCATCGATCTGAGCGCTCCGCCCTACAACTTCCCGCCGCCGATCAAGGTGCTGGACGATTACGTCCCACCGTTCGACCGGCGGCAACTGGCGCTGTGGGAAATCGAAAGCCTGCGCAAAGTCTGAGGCGATGGCATGCCGTCTCGCGGCGAGGCTGCATCGGAGGATGAAGCAACGGCGCGGAAAACAACGAAAAATCAGAGCGATAAATGGTGCCGCAAGAGGGATTCGAACCCCCGACCCCGTCATTACGAATGACGTGCTCTACCAACTGAGCTATTGCGGCGAACCCTGCCGGGACCCGCGCAGTGCAGGTCCCGATACGCGCGCTCCTGATATCGGGCATGGCCCGAATTGGCAAGGTGGAGCGGGCTTCGAAATGTGCCTCACGCGCCCCAGCGGGACCAGAATCCGCGCCAGCCGCCGGCCTGGGCCTTTGCATGGGTTCTGGGCGTGCCGATTTGTTCCGCAAATTCATCGCTCGGACCCTCGTCATCGATCCCGGGATCATCGGGGGCGCGGACGATGGGGATGACGGCCTGGACCGGGGCCGGCGCAGGCTTGCCGAGGTCGGCGCGGGTCCGGAACACCGGCGTTGCCGCCTCCGGCGATGATTCGGCCGCCTCAGGGGCGGGATTGACCGGCTCGGCGGCCGGCGTAACCGCAGGCTCTTCCTTGGCGGCTTCCCCGGTCGTTTCCTTGGCCTCCGGGGGCGAATTGTCCTGTGCGGCGGGGACCGGATCCGGTGCAGCCACGGGCGGTTCCACCGGGGCTTCGCTCGGGGCTGCCGTCACCCGCTTCGGCGGCGGGGCGGCCAGCATGGCTTCCTCGAAGGCCGAGGATTCGATCGTGGCGCCCTTGTCGGAGGGCAGGCTCGCGACCGGCGTTTGCCACTGGAAGGCATCGAGACGGCCGGTGACCGGCGAGACCGGACGCCAGCGGTCGCTGACATAGCCGTCCGCGGTCCAGGCCGGATCGTGGCGGGCGCGCACCGCGCGCAGGGTCCAGGCGCGGGCACGGCCGCCGTCGCCGTGCTCGGTGCGCTCGAGCTCGGCCATCAGCAGCGCGACGCGCTGGGTCGGATCATTGACGTAAGGGGCCAGCACCGCACGCGCACGCGCGAACTCGGAGGCGTCGATCGCGCCGCGCGCAATCGCGAGCTGGCCCTCGACATGGCCCGCCTTGTCGGCCGGCGTCTTGGCCGCCAGCGTCTCGACCCGCTGCAAGCGCTGCCGCGCGGAATCGCCGAGCTTCACATGCGCATAGGCGTCGGCGAGATCCGGATGCGGATTGGCGAGCCACGCGGCCTCGACCAGCTTCATGGAGCGGCGCACCTGATGCGCTTCGCTCTCGAACTTGGCGGCGAGCACCGCGGCCGGCACCAGCGTCGGCGCGAGCTTGATCGCCTCCATCACGCTCTCGCGCGCCACGTCGCGGTCCATGGTTTCCAATTCCAGCGCGCGGGCCGTGAGCAGCACGCCGCGCTGGCGGCGATAGGCCGCCTTGTCGATCAGACCCGCGGACAGATTCGAATCCAGGATCGCTAGCGCGCCGCTCCAGTCGCCGCGCGCGCAGCGGAAGCCGAGCACCGCGTGCGAGGCCCAGGTCGAGGACGGCGACAGCTTGATCGCTTCCTCCGCGATCATCACGGCGCCGACCGCATCGTCGGCGCGCTGCGCCTCGATGAACAGGCCGCGCAGGCCGAGCAGCCGCGTATCCTCGCGCTCGGCCATGACGCGGAAGACGCGCTGCGCCTCGTCGCGATTGCCTTCGAGCTGGGCCGACTGCGCGTGCAGCAGCAGTGCGAGCGGATCGTTCGCGGCCAGCCGCCGCGCAGTATCGGCGTGACGGCGGGCGAGGGCGGTATCGCCGTGACCGATCGCGAGCAGGCCGTGGGTGATGGCATGGCGGCCGCGCGCATGGCGTTTCTCATGGCGGCGGCGGCGCAGGCGTCCCGGCGCGCGCCAGATCATCGTCACGATGCTCCAGACCAGCACGACCGCTGCTGCAAAGACGCCGAGCAGAAACACGAACCTCGGAAGCGTCGTTGACGCGCGGAAACTGCCCGCGGTCAGGACGAGATCGCCGGGCTGATCGGCAACCCAGGCCGCGCCGGCCGCCGCCAGCGCGATCAGGACGAGGAAGAGGACGATGCGAAGCATGGCGATCCCTATTACGCGCTGATTATTGCGCGAACCTTTACTGAGCAGGCTTGACCAGATCGGGCTTGGCGAGATCCGCCATGGCATCGTCGGCGAATTTGCGGGAGGCACCGAGCGCGGCGTCGCGCGCATCGGCCTTGTCGAGCCAGGCCTGTGCCGGTGCACGATCGGCCTCAGACAGCGTCTTCAGCTCGCGCCGTGCTTCCGCGAAATCGTTGCGGAGCGCCGCCGCCGTCACCCGTGCGACGATGGCGCCGCGATCATTGCCGATGCCGTCGGTGCGCTCGATGCGAACGAGTTTCGAGGCCCCCGCCTGGAGACGCTCGACGATGCCGGCACCGGCGGCCGGGGTTTCCGCCGGCGGAGAGAGCTTTGGCACGATGTTGAGCAGCTCGCGGCTCAGCGCAACCGGCGTCGGAATGCCTGATGATGCAAAGGTGTCGAGCGGCTTCAGCATATCGGGCTTGGCTGCGAGCGACCGCGCCGCGGCCAATTGCGATTCGTAAGGATCGCCATGCCGAACCGCGACGTCGAGCAGAGCCGCCGCCACGACATGGCGCAGCGGCTTGTCATTCGTCGCCTTGTTGTCGGCAATCTTCTCGCCCTGCTGTGCGAGCTCGGCGCGCTCCGTCTTGCTGGCGCGCTCCAGCTGCGCAATACGGTCGCTGAGAGCGGCAAGATCAGGCGCTGCAGCGCGCGGTGCCGATTTCACGTCGTTGGCCGTCTTGTCGGACTGTGCGCGCAGATTGGCGATGTCACTGCGCAAGGCACTTGCGGATTTCTCCAGTGCATCGATCCGCGCCACCACGGCCGGATCGGCGGCGGGCTTGCCCGCCTTGGCTTCGACCGCGGCGACACGTCCGCTGAGCGCGTCGACCGTCGCGCTCGTGACTTGCGGCGCGGCCGGCGGCGCCTCCACGGCGGGCCAGCCCAGCATCCAGCCGACGGCAATCACGATTGCGGCTGCGACCGCGCCGGAGAACGGCGCAATGACCCAGGGCGAAACCGGCGCCGACGCGGGAGCGGAAGCAACCGCGGCCTCCGCGTGCGCGGGCTCCGGGTCAGGCCTGGCCTCTTCGGATTTGGACTCTTCGACCGTGGCCTGCTCTGGCGTGGCCTGCTCCGGCGCCGGCTGAACCTCCGGCTCGGCGGCCGCCGTTGGCTGCGGCTGGGTCGAAACTTCGGTTGCCTCAAGGTCGATCGTGGGCGGGGTGCGCTTGGCACGGCCTGACTCGGGAGCCAATCCTGCGTCTTCAGGCTTGTCGTCGGCCATCGTGACGGTTCCTCACACTCAAATGCCCTGAACGGACCCGATCGCGTCGGATTCGGCCCGACCTCTTACGCCAAACGGGTCCGCAAAGCACGCTCCAAGGTATCAAATAGGGCATTTTCGTCCGGCGTCGCGGCCCCCAGAACCTGCGACGCGCCGGCATCGCGCAGCACGCTGGCGACCGTCTCGGACAGGCAGCATTGCGGGATCGCCAGCGCCGAGATTTCGACGCCTTCGTCCCGTGCCGCATCCAGGAAGGCCCGTGCGCTGCGACGGGAGTAGTGCAGCACCGCCTCGATCCCATGTGCGGCAAAGCCATCGCAGACATCGCGCGGCAGGATCTTGACCGGAGTCATGCGATAGGTGGTCTGCGTCACCACGCTGAAGCCCTCCGCGCCAAGCTCGCCGCCGAGATCGCGCGACAGATCCGCGCCCGCGAGATAGAGCAGCGTGCTTTTCTTCTTCAGCAGCTTGTCGCGCGCGCTCTGCATCACCTTGTCGCGCAAGGCCGCGGCATCGCCGCCGGCGACGATCACCTCGGCGAAGCCGGCGTCGCGCGCCGCGGCAGCCGTGTGCTCGCCGACCGCAAACAGCGGCAGCTCCAGGAGGCCAAGATTCTTTAAGCCAAGATCCTGCAATTGCGGCGCGACGGCGCGGATCGCATTGGCCGACGTGACGATGATGGCGCCGTAGTCGGCCTCACTCTCGTCATGGAAGGCGACCGGCTCGAACTTGAGCATCGGGGCGAGCAGCACCACATGACCCCGCGCCCGCAAATTTTCCGCCGTCGCCTCATTGTCGGGATGCGGCCGTGTGACAAGAATGGACATCGCTTGTGTTCCCGAACCACGTGGCGGTGACGCATTCACGAAGGCGGCTGCGCGTGACGATTGCGCAAGTGGACCCCGGAATGCTACCGGACGTACCAGAACTCTGCTTTACGGATGAGCGCAAGGGCGCAAATTGGACAACAATTCGCCAATGCTGGTACTGGGCATCGAAACCACCTGCGACGAGACCGCCGCGGCCGTGATCGAGCGCGCGCCCGACGGCAGCGGCAAGATCCTGTCCAACATCGTGCGGTCCCAGATCGAGGAGCATGCCCGCTTCGGCGGCGTGGTGCCGGAGATCGCCGCGCGCGCGCATGTCGACGTCCTCGACGGCATCATCGACCGGGCCATGCACGAGGCCGGCATCGACTATGCGCAGCTCAACGGTGTCGCCGCCGCGGCGGGGCCGGGGCTCATCGGCGGCGTCATCGTCGGCCTCACCACCGCCAAGGCGATCGCGATGGTGCACGACACGCCGCTGGTCGCGGTCAACCACCTCGAGGCGCATGCACTGACGCCGCGCCTCACCGACGGAATTGAATTTCCCTACTGCCTATTCCTCGCCTCGGGCGGGCATACCCAGATCGTCGCCGTCACCGGCGTCGGCCAATATGTGCGGCTCGGCACCACCGTCGACGACGCGATGGGCGAAGCCTTCGACAAGGTCGCGAAGATGCTGGGCCTGCCCTATCCGGGCGGGCCGCAGGTCGAACGCGCCGCGGCAACCGGCGATGCCACGCGCTTCGCCTTCCCGCGCCCGATGCAGGGACGGCCCGATGCCAATTTCTCGCTGTCGGGATTGAAGACGGCGGTGCGCAACGAGGCGAGCCGGTTAACCGAGATCGCGCCGCAGGATATCAGCGATCTCTGCGCGAGTTTTCAAGCCGCAGTGCTCGACTCGACGGCCGACCGGTTGAGCGTCGGCCTGAGGCTTTTCCGCGAGCAGTTCGGCGCTCCGCATGCCCTCGTCGCTGCCGGCGGCGTCGCGGCCAATCAGGCGATCCGCGGCGCCCTGCATGACGTCGCGCGGCAGGCCGGGACGCAACTGATCATGCCGCCGCCCGCGCTCTGCACCGATAACGGCGCGATGATCGCCTGGGCCGGCGCCGAGCGCTTGGCGCTCGGCATGATCGACACGATGGAAGCCCAACCCCGCGCACGCTGGCTGCTCGATGCCAACGCCACGGCGCCGGCCGGTTACGGCAACACGCGGGCGGGATTCTAGCGATGACGGCGTTCCGGTCCGTCGCGGTGATTGGTGCGGGCGCATGGGGCACGGCACTGGCGACGGTCGCGGCGCGCGCCGGACGGAACGTGACGCTCTGGGCGCGCAACAGCGAACATGCCGCGCGAATCGCCTCGACCCGCGACAATCCGCGGCTGCCCGGCGTGCGGCTGGCGCCGGAGATCGTCGTGACGCACGAGCTTGCGGAGGCCGCGCGCGCGGACATGGTGCTGATCGCGACGCCCGCACAGCATTTGCGCGGCGCGGTCAACATGCTGTCCTCGCATCTGGCAAGGCCGGTGCCGATCGTCGCCTGCGCCAAAGGCATCGAGCACGGCACCCATAAATTCATGACCGACGTCATCGCGGAAGCCGCACCTCACGCGCAGCCGGCGATCCTGTCAGGCCCGAGCTTTGCCGACGACGTCGCGCGCGGCTTGCCGACCGCGGTGACGCTGGCGGCGAAGGACGAAGCGCTGGCGAGCGCGCTGGTGCAGGCGCTGGGCTCGGCGACCTTCCGGCCCTATCACACGACAGATGTCCGCGGCGTCGAGATCGGCGGTGCGGCCAAGAACGTGTTGGCGATCGCGGTTGGCATCGCGGTCGGGCGCAGGCTCGGCGCCTCCGCCCAGGCTGCGCTGACGACCCGCGGCTTTGCCGAACTCACGCGCCTCGGCCGTGCACTCGGCGCGCGCGGCGAGACGCTCACGGGCCTGTCCGGCCTCGGCGATCTGATCCTGACCTGCTCGAGCCCGCAATCGCGCAATCTCGCGCACGGCCTTGCGCTGGGCCGCGGCGAGCAGCCGCCCGCGGGCAAGCTTGCCGAAGGCGAATTCACCGCGCCTGTGTTGATCGAACTCGCAGCTTCGCACAACATCGAGATGCCGGTATCAGAAGCGGTCGCTTCGATCCTGAGCGGCCGGAGCACGATTGACGCCGCGATCTCGGGGCTGTTGACGCGCCCCTTCAAGGCAGAGGAATGACGTCTTTCTCGTCATGCCCGCGCTTGTCGCGGGCATCCACGTCTTGATATTGAATTGGTGGCAGAGACGTGGATGGCCGGGACAAGCCCGGCCATGACGAACGGATAGGACGCGCGATGAACTACTGGCTGGTGAAATCCGAACCGTCGGTGTGGTCCTGGGACCAGCAGGTGGCGAAGGGCGCCAAGGGCGAGGCCTGGACCGGCGTGCGCAACTACACCGCGCGCCAGAACCTCGTGAACATGAAGAAGGGCGACAAGGCGTTCTTCTATCATTCCAACGAGGGCAAGGAGATCGTCGGCATCGCGGAGGTCATCAAGGAGGCCTATCCCGATCCGACCGACAAGACCGAAAAATTCGTCTGCGTCGACATCAAGGCCGACAAGCCCTTGAAGACGCCGGTGACGATGGCCGCGATCAAGGCGGACAAGAAGCTCGCTGACATGGCGCTGGTGAAATATTCGCGCCTGTCGGTGCAGCCGGTGACCGCAGAGGAATGGAAGCTCGTCTGCAAGATGGGCGGGATGTCATCGACGTGAACGGTAGGGTGGGCAAAGCGTAGCGTGCCCACCAATCGAGACCGGAGCTTGCCGTTAAATGGTGGGCACGGCGCACAAGAGCGCACTGCGCTTCACTCCATCCGGTTACGATATCCGGGCTTGCGTCTCCGGCAGCGTAAACACCTCGCATGGCGAAGCGATCCCGCGCAGCGGATGCGATCCGAGCGCGACGAGAGGCGTGTCCGTCTCCGCGGCCAGCGCCCCCGATACCAGCACGGTCCGTTCCAGGGGCTTGCACAATCCCTCGAGCCGGCTGGTGAGATTGACTGCGGGACCGATCGCCGTGAAATCGAGCCTGTTGGCGGCGCCGATATTGCCCCAGAGTATTTCGCCGAGATGAAGGGCCGCGCCGAACGCAAGCGGCGGCAGTCCTTGAGCGCCGCGCTCCCCGTTGAGATACGCCATGCCGGCTTCGGCTGCGCCTGCGGCACGCAGCGCGGCGTCGCAGGCGCGGCGCGGTGAGGCCTCGACCACCGGGAAGATCGCGAGCACGCCGTCGCCGATGAATTTCAGCACCTCGCCGCCGAAGGCATGAACAGCACCGGCGATGCGATCGAACCAGGCGTCGAGCGCTGCGATGACGTCGGCCGGCGGTGTGGTCTCCGACAAGGTCGTGAAGTTGCGCAGATCCGCATAGAGCAGCGCGGCTTGAATGGTCTCGCCGAGATCGCGCCGCAACGGCGCCGCCAGCACCCGCTCCGCGCTGCGCTTGCCGAGATAGGCATCGAGCGTCGCGCGCAACGTGGCGCGCGCAGCGAGCACGGCCAGCGGCGTCGCGGCGAAACGCGCAGCCTGGCGCAATTGCTCGATCTCGTCTGCGGTGAACGGACGCGGCCCGATCCAGCCGAGCTGCGGCCCATCTTGTCGTCCGACCACCTCTTCGTGCACCTCGCCGCGCGCGATGTCGCGCAACCAGCGGCGACCGGCATCATTGGGCGGGTCAGGCGCCAGCCCACTTGGTGCGAAGCCGAGGGCCTCGATGACCCGGCCGTTCTCCGCGCGCCACAGCCAGGTCCGCTTCGCGATCAGCGGATGCGGCACCTCCAACGTCAGGCTGCCTGCCGCAAGCGGCACACCGTCGGCGACCAGATGAGCGCCGAGTTCCGCGAGCAGACGGTCGGCCCCGGGGCAATCCGAGGCGGCATCGACGAGCCAGGCGAGGGTCCGGGAGAGTTGCATGGCCCGATGATGGCGAAGGTCGGCCATCTTTGTCACGGCAATCCTTGACGCACAGCTCCACCGCCGCCATGTGGCCAGTGTCAGCCCAGGGATGATCGCCGATGACCGAGCCGTTCGTAGTGCGACGCGAAACCCAGATCGCAGCCCCCCGCGCCACCGTCTTCGCCTATTTGACCGACCCCGAGAAAATCCTGAGCTGGATGGGCTCCGACGCGACCACGGAGCCGCATCCCGGCGGGCTCTATCTTCTCAAGGGCATCGGCCCGCGTGGCGGCGTCGGCCGCGGCACCTTCCGCGAGGTCGTGCCGGTGCATCGTCTGGCCTACACGTTCGGCTGGGAGGGCGGTCAGGAAGTGCCGCCCGGCTCGAGCCTGATCGAGATCGACCTGATCGAGCGCGACGGCGGCACGCTGCTGCGCATGACCCATAGCGGGCTCCCGACTGAGGAACAGGCCGCCGCGCACGCGAAAGGATGGGCGCATTATCTGGGCCGGCTCACGAGCGCAGCCGCGGGCGGCGATCCCGGTCCGGACAAGGGTATCTCAGACAAGATGTAGCTCTCGTAGGGTGGGCAAAGCGAAGCGTGCCCACGCGGCCTATCAACAATGTCGTGAAGAATGGTGGGCACGGCGCTTCGCGCCTTTACCCTCCCTACGGCACCGCCGCTTAAACTGCCGCGGTCGCCACCACCTGCTGCAAAAGTTGCTCGCGCCTGGCCTGCGAACGCTGGCCCTTCATGGTGGCGGCGAAGCGTTCGAGGATACCGTCCTCGAAGGCGGTGACGATGGTGTCGTGGACGTAGCTCTTGCGGCAGATCGCCGGCGTGTTGGAGAGCTTGTCGGCTGCGGCGCGGATCGCGTCCAGCACCTGCTTCTTGCGGCCGCGCTGGCTGGTCGCCGGCGTGATCCGCGACAGCGATTCCACCACCACTGCGGACGCCATCAGGGTGCGAAAATCCTTCAGCGAAATCTTGATGCCGGCGATCTCGCGCAGAAACGCGTTCACCTGCGTGGTGCTGACCGCGCGCACGATGCCGTAGGCGTCGCGATACTGGAACATGCGCTTGCCGGGAACGCCGTTCAGGATCCCGATGGCACGTACCAGCTTGGCCGCGTCGCACTCCTTGCGCACCGCCTTGCCGCCCTTGGCCTTGAAGGTCAGCACGAAGGAATCGTCCTCGAGCGTAACGTTCGACTTCAGCATCGTGGTGGCACCGCGGGTGCCGTTGAGGCGGGCATAGGATTCGTTGCCGGGACGGATCGCGGTGCGCGCGATTAGCTCGATCACGGCCGAGAGTGCGAATTCACGCGTCGGCTCGTCACCCGACAGGAACGCGGAGACCTTGCGCCGGATCTTTGGCAGCGCGCCGACGAGCTTTTCCAGCCGGTGCGCCTTGCGGTGCTCGCGGACCTTTTCCCAATCGGCGTGGTAGCGGTATTGCAGCCGGCCCGCGGCATCGCGTCCCACCGCCTGGAGATGCGAGCTCGGATCGGCCGAGTAGCGCACCTGGCGATAGGCCGGCGGCACCGCCATGGCGTGCAGCCGGCGGATAGTGCGGGCGTCGCGGATATGCGCGCCGTTGGGACGGACGAAGGAATAGCCCTTGCCGCGCTTGATGCGCCGGATAGTCAGCTCGTTCTGGTCGCCGAGCCGCAGGCCCAGCTCCTTGGCGATCGCCTCAACCGAGGTCGCAGGCGCGGTGTCGAAGACCTTTTTCGGGCTGAGACGGGCGGAACCGGCCGGTTTCGGCCATTGTCCGAGGGCTTTGGCCAGCGCGACAGCAGCAGGATCGGCCGAAGCGAGCCGCATCGTCCCGAGATTCTGCTGATCCATCATAGTCTTAAGCCTTAGCCCTGTCTGTTATCGGTCAATGCCGCTGTTCTGATTTTTGTTCCAAGGGTCTCTTGGACGGTCTCGTTGGACCCGGGTTGGCCATTTAGGGTGTTCCGAACCGCATTGCGAGTCCCGAATCAGTGACAGACGGTTTCTAAATACCTCCTGCGGCGCATGGGCGCCCTGCACAGGCCTCTTCCGGCGTCTTGGTAAAGGCCTGGAAAGCAGCGCCGGCCTGTTTCAGATCTGCGACAGTCGCGCCAGGCGGCGTTGATCTTCCGCATGGCCGCCTGCTCGTCGAAGGTCCAGCTTGTGCTCCTTGTCGGGTCCGGTTAGGCGGACGCATAATCGGTTCAATGATGACGTCGGCTCGCCAGTCACCTGGGCTCGGCTTGCCGTATCTGGAGGGAAGCATGTCCGAGAAGACCTACGACGTCCCCGCGGAATGGGCCAAGCGCGCCTGGATCGACCAGGCCAAGTACAAGGACATGTACGCCCGCTCGATCTCGGACCCGAACGCGTTCTGGGCGGAGCAGGCCAAGCGTATCGACTGGATGCACGCGCCGACGAAGATCGAGAACGTCTCCTTCGCGCCCGGCAACATCTCGATCAAATGGTTCGAGGACGGAATCCTCAACGTCGCCTGGAACTGCATCGACCGGCATCTTCATACGCGCGCCAACCAGACCGCGATCATCTGGGAAGGTGACGATCCCTCGCAATCCAGACACATCACCTACAAGGAGCTGCACGACGAGGTCTGCCGGATGGCCAACATCCTGCGCACCCGCAACGTCAAGAAGGGCGACCGCGTCACCATCTACCTGCCGATGATTCCCGAAGCGGCCTACGCGATGCTGGCCTGCGCGCGGATCGGCGCGATCCACTCCGTGGTGTTCGCGGGCTTCTCGCCGGACAGCCTCGCCCAGCGCATCAACGACTGCCAGTCCAAGGTGATCATCACCGCGGACGAAGGTCTGCGCGGCGGCAAGAAGGTGCCGCTGAAGGCCAATGTCGACGCAGCGCTCGCCAAGGCTGATGGCGTCGACTGGGTCGTCGTTGTCAAGCGCACCGGCGGCACGGTCGAGATGAATCCGTCGCGCGATCTCTGGTATCACGACGCCGCCAAGATGGTGACGACGGAATGCCGGGCCGAGCACATGCACGCCGAGGATCCGCTGTTCATCCTCTATACGTCGGGCTCGACCGGCCAGCCCAAGGGCGTGCTGCACACCTCGGGCGGCTATCTCGTATTCGCCGCGATGACGCATCAATACGTCTTCGACTATCACGACGGCGACATCTACTGGTGCACCGCCGACGTCGGCTGGGTCACCGGACATAGCTACATCCTCTATGGGCCGCTGGCGAACGGCGCGACCACGCTGATGTTCGAGGGCGTGCCGAATTACCCGGACAATTCCCGCTTCTGGAACGTGATCGACAAGCACAAGGTCAACATCTTCTACACCGCGCCGACCGCGATCCGCGCACTGATGCAGAGCGGCGACGAGCCCGTGAAGAAGACGTCGCGCGCAAGCCTCCGGCTGCTTGGCTCGGTCGGCGAGCCGATCAATCCCGAAGCCTGGGAGTGGTATCACCGCGTCGTCGGCGACGACCGCTGCCCGATCGTCGACACCTGGTGGCAGACCGAGACCGGCGGCATCCTGATCACGCCGCTGCCGGGCGCGACCAAGCTGAAGCCGGGCTCGGCGACGCAGCCGTTCTTCGGCGTCGTGCCTGAGATCGTCGATGCCGACGGCAAGGTGCTGGACGGCGAGACATCAGGCAATCTCTGCCTGACGCGGTCATGGCCGGGCCAGATGCGCACGGTCTATGGCGATCACGCCCGCTTCGAGCAAACCTATTTCTCGACCTACAAGGGCAAGTATTTCACCGGCGACGGCTGCCGGCGCGATGCCGACGGCTATTACTGGATCACCGGCCGCGTCGACGACGTCATCAACGTCTCCGGCCACCGCATGGGGACCGCGGAAGTCGAAAGCGCGCTGGTCGCACACGAGAAGGTGTCTGAGGCCGCCGTGGTCGGTTACCCGCACGACATCAAGGGCCAGGGCATCTACGCCTATGTCACCCTGATGGCCGGCGTCGAGCCGAGCGACGAATTGCGCAAGGAGCTCGTCACCTGGGTGCGCAAGGAGATCGGCCCGATCGCCGCGCCCGACCAGATCCAGTTCTCGCCCGGCCTGCCCAAAACCCGCTCCGGCAAGATCATGCGCCGCATCCTGCGCAAGATCGCCGAGGACGAGCCGGGCAGCCTCGGCGATACCTCGACGCTCGCCGATCCGGCGGTGGTCGACGACCTCGTGAAGAACCGGCAGAACAAGAAGTCGGCGTAAGGCACGCTCTCGTGCCCCGGACGCGGCGCAGCGCTTCTTCAGCGGTGCGCTGCAGAGCCGGGGCCGATCCAATGGCAGAGCGTGTGGCCTCCCGGGTCCCGGCTCTGCGCAGCAGCGCCAAGGCGCTGCAGCGCGTCCGGGACACAGAGCCCCCCCGAAATAACAGCCGTTCACACCCTCACGCACTTGTCAGGGCGCGATCCGTCGCGCCCGCGTCTTTCCAGCCAAGTGTTGTTTTCTTGTCATTTACTTTATTTCGAACATTTTCTTTGTTCCGCGTGCTGGCGGGCCCTTGGCGGCCGCGCGTGGAAACCATCCGGTTAACAGGCGCGGTTAAGAATATCCGGGCAAGCGGGCAATTGCCGGTGCTGCGTAGTTTTGGACGATCCGTTCGGGGCAGAGGAAAAATTGATGTCGGTAAGGATTGCTGTGGCGCTCGCCGCCACCATCGGGGCAGGGGTCTTGACGTCGACGGCCGCAGAGGCGCGGCCGGAAATGGTGGGGACGCACCTGGCCGACTATTCGCCGGGCACCATCGTGGTCAAAACCAACGAGCGGCGGCTCTATCTCATCCTCGATAACGGCCACGCCGTGCGCTATCCGGTCGGTGTCGGCAAGTCCGGCAAGCAATGGGCCGGCACCACCCGCATCGACGGCAAATATATCAACCCGGCTTGGTCGCCGCCTGCGGAAGTGAAGCGCGACAAGCCCAGCATCCCGGACGTCATTCCGGGCGGCTCGCCGCGCAACCCGATGGGCGTTGCGGCGATGACGCTGGCCGGCGGCGAATATGCCATCCACGGCACCAATGTGCCGGGCTCGGTCGGCGGCTTCGTCTCCTATGGCTGCATCCGCATGCTCAACGACGACATCACCGATCTCTACAGCCGCGTCTCGGTCGGCACGACGGTGGTCGTGACGCGCTGATCGCCGGGATCAGGCAAGCAAGAGCCGCGTCTTTCGACGCGGCTTTTTGTTACCAGAAGCGCCAGCCGCGCGCGCACCAGCCGTCGCGATGGCCGCCGTTGTAGCTGCGCGCGTAACCGCCGGCGAGCAACGCGGCAGATACGTCCGCGGTTCGCTTCGTCGCGACGTTGGCGAGAACGCGGCCGTATTTGTCGGGGCCAAGATTGGTGATCGTCACGCCGCCCTGGCCGAGCAGATCGCGCAGCGCGCCGGTCGCCGCTTGAGCCTTGTCCAATTCATCCTGGCAGGATGCCTTCATCTCCGGCGCATCGATACCGCGCAGGCGAACGCGCGCAACGAGAACGCGTCCGTCGCGCTGGTGCACGCGAGCGAGAAAGGTATCGCCGTCGATCGTGCGAATGACGTCGACCGGCTGACGGATGTCCGGATTGGCCTGCTGCAAAATGATCTGGGCATCTCGCGATTGACCGTCGATCGCATGCGGGAAGGGCCAGTTCATCCCGTGCCGGAACGTAAGCACGACGGCCACCACGATTGCGACCACGAACATCCACGGCAACAGCCCCGAGAAGTGACGGCCGAACGGCGAACCACTGTATGAGGGCCGGTATGGATGGCTGGGATCGAAACGCGGCATCCGCGCACGCTAGGGCTGAGTCGGGCGATCCGGCAAGATAGCCTCAAAAGCCAGCTTCAAGCGCCAGCCTCAAAAGTCCGAGGCGATACCTTTGCGCTCCCAATCGCCGTAGCGGGTGGGCTCAGGTCCCTTCGGTCCCTGCAATTCCTTCGGCGCCGCCGCGGCGTGGGCAGCAGCAGCCTGCCGGCGCGCTTCCGCCTCGGCCAGCGCGCGCTGGGCGGCCGGCGGGAGCGGCTTGCGATCGGGAACGGGGGGCTGGTCACTCATCTCGGCGGTTCCTAGCGCAGGATCACGGGGTGTGCGACGTCCAATAACGCATTGCTGAGATGGTCATGGCGGGCTGTAAACGCGAGAGGCCATTCTTACATTTGGCATATTCGCATGCCAGAGATAGGTCTCTCGAGGCATGCGCCCATTGCGGCGGAACTGCCGCTCGCCAAGAACCTTAAGCCGCATGCCATCTCAACGTTTCGCTCCTCCGTCCGAAGTGCCCGGTCTCGCGGCGCGGCGGATCGCCGCTGACATCGTCGACGGCGTGCTGCACAAGCACCGTACGCTTGACGATCAGCTCGACGGCAGCGGTGCCCATCCCGGATTGAAGACGCTCGCCGACCGCGACCGCGCGCTGATGCGCCGCCTGGTCGCGACCGTACTGCGTCGGCTCGGCACGCTCGGCCATGTGCTGTCCCGCTTGCTCGACAAGGGCATTCCCTCCGAAGCGCCGCGCGCGCAGAGCGCACTCCTGATCGGCGCCGCCCAGATCCTCTGGATGGACGTGCCCGATCACGCCGCGGTCGATCTCTCCGTCCGCCTTGTCCAATCCGACCGGCGTGCCGCGCGTTATGCCGGCCTCGTCAATGCCGTGCTGCGCCGCTGCGCGCGCGAGGGCAAGGCGCTGGTGGATGAAGTTGCCACGCAATCGCTGGACCTGCCGCCCTGGCTGCTCGCGCGCTGGAGCGCGCATTACGGCGAGGCGACCGCGAGGGACATGGCGCTGGCGCTCGGCCACGAGCCCTCGCTCGATCTCACCGTGAAGTCGGACGCCGCGCAATGGGCGAGCCGGCTGCACGGTGAAGTGCTGCCGACCGGATCGGTGCGCACGGTGCTGCACGGCGCCGTGACCATGCTGCCCGGCTTCACCGAGGGGCAATGGTGGGTGCAAGATGCCGCCGCCGCGTTGCCGGCTCGGCTATTTGGCGACATCAAAGGCAAGTCCATTGCCGATCTCTGCGCCGCCCCGGGCGGCAAGACCGCGCAACTGGCACAGGCCGGCGCGCATGTCACGGCGATCGACCGCTCACCCGCCCGGGTGGCGCGTCTGCGCGAGAATCTGACGCGGCTGTCGCTCCAGGCCGAGACTGTCGTCGCCGACGCCGTGGAATGGGCCGGCCCTGCCGAGGGCTTTGACGGCATCCTGATCGATGCGCCCTGCACATCGACCGGCACGATCCGGCGCCATCCCGACGTTGCCTGGCTCCGGCAGGAATCCGACGTCGCCGCCCTGACCGCGCTCCAGCAGCGGCTGCTGAAGAAATCCGTCTCGCTGCTCAAGCCGGGCGGGACGCTGGTCTACTGCACCTGTTCGCTGGAACCCGAAGAGGGCGAGCAGGCGATCGCGGCGCTGCTGGCCACGGAGGGCGGCCTGCGCCGCGTGCCGATCGAAGCTTCCGAGGTCTCGGGGCTCAGCGAGATCATCACCACGGAAGGCGACCTGCGCACGCTGCCCAGCCACCTGCCGAACGCCGATCCCAAGCTCGGCGGGCTCGACGGTTTCTACGCAGCCCGGCTCGTTAAATCCTGATTTTGCACCGGTTTTTGCGCCAGCGCTGATTCGCGACGCTTCAAGATGGTGTCAGACGTCCGATTTTGGGATTAAGAAGGATTCGTCGTTCATCCTCTCCCCCTTCAAGGCAAGGCGTGTCGGTCGCTCAACGCAGACGTATCTCGACGCTGGTGATGAACCGCTTCGCGCGGAACATGCTCGCGCGCGCGAGCGGCGGTTCCGTTGCGCTGTCGCGGGTCTGGCCCGGCCGTACCGACCGGCTGATCATCGCGCCGCATGACCTGCGCACCGCGGATGCGACCCGCGCCGCAGAGATCTATGCCGGCCGCTTCGTCTTCGCCGGCAAGATCGTCAATTGCCACGGCCGCTCGATCTTCGATCTCGAACCGCCGTCGGAAGACTGGGAGGTCGCGCTGCTCGGCTTCGGCTGGCTGCGCCATCTGCGCGCCGCCGACACCGCGCTGACGCGGGCCAATGCGCGCGCGCTGGTCGAAGACTGGATCGCCAACCCCGCCAACAAGCGCCGCGCCGTCGCGCGGCGTGCCGACGTGCTGGCGCGGCGTGTGATCTCGCTGCTGTCGCAGGCGCCGCTGGTGCTCAACGACACCGACAACAAATTCTACCGCCGCTATCTGCGGGCGCTGGCGCGGGAGATCCGCCTCCTGCGCTACACCATGGTCAACATGCCCGACGGGGTGCCGAAGCTCCAGGTGCTGATCGCGCTGTGCTACGCGGCGCTGTGCCTTGCCAACCAGGCGGGACAGATCCGCAGTGCCTCGAAAAAGCTCTCGGACGAGTTGCAGCGGCAGATCCTGCCCGATGGCGGCCACATCTCGCGCAATCCGGGCGCGCTGATCGAGCTCTTGATCGACCTGTTGCCGCTGCGGCAGACCTTTGCCGCGCGCAACATCGCGCCGCCGCCGGCGCTGCTCAATGCGATCGACCGCATGATGCCGATGCTGCGCTTCTTCCGGCACGGCGACGGCAATTTCGCGTTGTTCAACGGCATGAGCGCGACGCCTTCGGACCTCCTCGCCACGCTGCTCGCCTATGACGACACCCACGGCGCGCCGATGGCGAACATGCCGCATACCGGCTTCCAGCGTCTCGACGCCGGCCAGACCACGCTGATCATCGACACCGGCCCGCCGCCGCCGGCCGGCGTCAGCCACGACGCCCATGCCGGCTGCCTATCGTTCGAATTGTCTTCCGGCATCAGCCGCATCGTCACCAATTGCGGCATGCCGACCACGGGCCGCGACAATTGGCGGCCGTTCGCACGCGGCACCGCGGCGCATTCGACGCTGACCTATCACGAGACGTCCTCATGCCAGTTCGTCGAGATGTCGGCGATGAAGCGCCTCCTGCACGGTTCACCCGTCACCAGCGGCCCCGTCGAGGTCGAGAGCTATCGCGAGATCGTTCAGAACGGCACGCTGCTCACGACCTCGCATGACGGCTATCTCGCGAAGTTCGGCGCGATCCATCGCCGTGTGCTGATGATCGCCAATGACGGCGCACGCATCGACGGCGAGGACACGCTGTCGCCGCCGCAGGGCGGACGCTTCAAGGGCGCGGATGCCGATTTCGCGCTGCGCTTCCATCTGCATCCGGCGGTGAAGGCGAGCCGGCTGTCGGATGCCCGTGGCGTCATGCTGGTGCTGCCGAACCGCGACGTCTGGACCTTCGAGGCGCTGGACGACAAGGTCGACCTCGAGGACAGCGTGTTCCTGGCCGGCAATGACGGCCCGCGCCGCACCGCGCAGATCGTGATCCGGCAGGATGCGCGGCAGGCGCCGTCGATCCGCTGGAGCTTCGTCCGCTCCACTGCATCGCCTGCGGTCACCAATGCCCGCCGCAACGCCCGGCGCGAGCCGGAACTTCCGCTGTAAACGCGCACGATTCGGCCCCATCTCATCGTTGTGAAAACGGCCGAAAGCTGCTATCGAGCCCTCGCTCGCGCGACTGGCGACCTTGGATGGAGCACCATCGGGAAGCGCGAGATATAGAAGCCGCGCGCCTGGGCATAGACACTCCTTAAGACAGAGGATCTTGCTCATGACTGACCATCCCCGCCGCGTCACCCGTGCTCTTCTCTCCGTCTCCGACAAGACCGGCCTGATCGAGTTCGCAAAGGCGCTTGCCGCGCACGATGTCGAGCTGGTCTCGACCGGCGGCACCGCCAAGGCGATCGCCGCGGCCGGCCTCAAGGTGAAGGACGTTTCCGACCTCACCGGCTTCCCCGAGATGATGGACGGCCGCGTCAAGACGCTGCATCCGAAGGTGCATGGCGGCCTGCTCGCGATCCGCGACAACAAGGAACATGCGGAGGCGATGAAGGCGCACGGCATCGCGCCGATCGATCTCCTGGTCGTCAACCTGTATCCGTTCGAAGCGACCGTCGACAAAGGCGCGGGCTTCGAGGATTGCATCGAGAACATCGACATCGGCGGCCCCGCGATGATCCGCGCCGCGGCGAAGAACCATGACGACGTCGCCGTCGTGGTCGAGGCCGAGGACTACAAGGCCGTGCTCGACGAGCTCGCCGCCAACAACGGATCGACGACGTTGAAACTGCGCCGGCGGCTTGCCGCAAAGGCCTATGCGCGCACCGGCGCGTATGACGCCGCGATCTCGAACTGGTTCAACCGCCAGCTCGAAATCGACGCGCCCGACTTCCGCGCCTTCGGCGGCAGACTGATCCAGTCGCTGCGCTATGGCGAGAACCCGCACCAGACCGCGGCGTTCTATGCGACGCCCGACAAGCGGCCAGGCGTCTCGACCGCACGCCAGCTCCAGGGCAAGGAGCTCTCCTACAACAACATCAACGACACCGATGCGGCCTATGAGTGCATCGGCGAGTTCGACGCCAAGCGCACCGCGGCCTGCGTCATCGTCAAGCACGCCAATCCATGCGGCGTTGCCGAAGGCTCCGATCTCGTCAGCGCCTATCGCAAGGCGCTGGCCTGCGATTCCACCTCGGCTTTCGGCGGCATCATCGCGATGAATCGCGCGCTCGATGCCGACACCGCGCGCGAGATCACAAAAATCTTCACCGAAGTGATCATCGCGCCCGATGCCAGCGAGGAGGCGATCGCCATCATCGGCGCGCGCAAGAATCTGCGCCTGCTGCTCGCCGGCAGCCTGCCCGATCCGCGCGCGCCCGGCCTCACCGCCAAGACCGTCGCCGGTGGTCTGCTCGTGCAGAGCCGCGACAACGCGGTGGTCGACGACATGACCTTCAAGGTCGTGACCAAACGTGCGCCCACCGACGCCGAGATGCGCGATCTGAAATTCGCGTTCCGCGTGGCAAAGCACGTCAAGTCCAACACCATCATCTACGCCAAGGATCTCGCCACCGTCGGCATCGGCGCGGGCCAGATGAGCCGGGTGGATTCAGCGCGGATCGCAGCGCGCAAGGCGCAGGACGCGGCCAATGAGCTCAAGCTCGCCGAGCCGCTCACCAAGGGCTCGGTGGTGGCGTCGGATGCGTTCTTCCCGTTCGCCGACGGCATGCTCGCCTGCATCGAGGCCGGCGCCACCGCCGTGGTGCAGCCCGGCGGCTCCATGCGCGACGACGAGGTGATCAAGGCCGCCGATGAGCACGGCATCGCCATGGTATTCACGGGCACGCGGCACTTCCGGCACTAACGCGATTTGCGTAGCCCGGATGGAGCGCAGCGAAATCCGGGTTTCACGTCTCAGCAACAGCGGCCCCGGATTGCGCTTCGCTCCATCCGGGCTACGCCACTAATCCCGTACCCGCATCAACAACCCCAGCCCCGCGACGAAGAACACCACCAGCACGGCCATGCCGGCCTTCTGGCTCGCCGTCACCGCGGTGATCATGCCGATCAGCAGCGGGCCGATGAAGGACGTTACCTTCCCCGTCAGCGCGAACAGGCCGAAATACTGCGCGATGCGATCCTTCGGCGCGAGACGGATCAGTAGAGTGCGCGAGGCGGCCTGAAGCGGGCCGCCGGCAGCGCCGATGAGACAACCCAAAACGAGATAAGCGCGCTCGGCCGCGCTCGAGAACAGGGGCGCGCCCGGAAGAGGCGGCGCAACCTTGACGAACAGGACGCTGTCCTTGTCGACCAGAAGAATCGCCGCCACCGCCAGCAACAGAACAAGCAGGCTGCCGGCGATGACGCGCTTCGGCCCGAGACCATCGTCGAGCTTGCCGCCAAGCCATGCGCCAAGGGCGCCGGCAATCGCGAGCATGATGCCGAAGGTGCCGATCTGGATCGTGTGCCAGCCGAAGGTGCCGGCGGCATAGATGCCGCCGAACGCGAACAGCGACACCAGGCCGTCGGTGTAGATCATGTTGGCGAGCAGGAATGCCGCGAGCGATTTCCGCTGCGGCAGGCCCTTGATCGATTGCTTGAGATCCGACAATCCCTCGTGCAGCGCCTCGCGCACCGGATGCTTCGCCGGATAATCCGGCGTGAACAGGAATAACGGTGTCACGAAGATGATGAACCACAGCCCGGTCAGCGGTCCCACGATGCGATCGCCCTGATGGCTGACCGGATCGAGCCCGAACAGCGGCTTGAAGCCGAGCAGCGTGCGGCCGGTCTCGGGATTGGCGGCGAGGAAGCCGAGCACGATGACGAGGCTGACGATGCCGCCGATGTAACCCGTGGCCCAGCCGGTGCCGGAGAGCCGGCCGATCCGCTCAGGCGGCACCAGGGTCGGCATCATCGCGTTGTTGAAGACGGTGGCGAATTCCGCGCCGACGCTGGCGAGCGCGACCGCCGTGAGCAGCGGCGCAATGATGGCGGGATCGCCGGGCTTGCCGATCCACAGCGTGCAGGCCGCCAGCACCAGCAGTGCGCCGAATCCCGCGATCCACGGCTTCCTGCGGCCCGAGGCATCGGCAATGGCGCCGAGCACCGGCGACATCAGCGCGATCGCGAGGCCTGCGGCCGCCATCGCAAAGCCCCACAACGACTGGCCGGTGGCGGCATCTGGCGCAATGCTGGTGGCGAAATAGGGTGCGAAAACAAAGGTCGTGATCAGCGTGAAATAAGGCTGCGCGGCCCAATCGAAGAAGATCCAGCTGATAACGGCGGCGCGCGGCGGATAGGTTCGCTGCGCGCCGGCCAAGCGCGCATCCGAGGCGATCGTCGTCATATTCCAGTCCCCATCACGAACAGTTTTGCCTCTGTTGGGGCAAAGCGTATAGCATTGAAGCGACGCGTGGGAACTGGCCTGAGGCCGCGACGGAAGCTTGATGATGTCGTCATATCCGACACGGCGGACATTTTTCGCCTTCATTGCCACTCTGGCGTTTGGTTTTGCGTCTGCCACCGCACAGGATGCACGGCGAGCCTATGTCCCACCCGCGCTCGACACGGTGCACGCCGTTCCGTCCGAGCACGGCATGGTGGTGGCGCAGGAAAGGATATCGGCGCAAGTCGGCGCCGACATCCTGCGCCGCGGCGGCAACGCGGTCGATGCCGCGGTCGCCACCGGCTTTGCCATGGCCGTGACGTATCCGCGCGCCGGCAATATCGGCGGCGGCGGATTCATGGTGATCCATTCGGCCGAGCGCAACGAGGACATCACGATCGACTATCGCGAGACCGCGCCGGCTGCGACCACCTCGCAGATCTTCCTCGGCGCTGACGGCAAGCCCGATGCGGCGAAGTCGCGGGATTCCGCGCTCGGCGTCGGCGTGCCCGGCACCGTCGCAGGTCTTGTGCTGGCCTTGGAAAAATACGGCTCGGGCCGGTTCACGCTGGCACAGCTGCTCGAGCCCGCGATTGGGCTCGCCCGCGACGGTTTTGTCGTCACCGACGACGTTGCCGACACGCTGCCGGGTTGGCACCGGCGGCTGGCGCGCTGGCCGTCGTCGGCCAGGATCTTCTCGCGCCCCGACGGCACGCCCCTCGGCGAAGGCGACAGGCTGGTGCAGAGCGATCTCGCCGAAACGCTGTCGGCCGTCGCCGCTCAGGGGCCACGCGGCTTCTATGAGGGACCGATCGCGGACAAGCTCGCCAAGGCCGTGACTGACGCCGGCGGCATCATGACGCCGGCCGATCTGAAATCCTATCAGGCCGTGATCCGTGCCCCGGTGCGCGGCACCTATCGCGGCTACGACATCGTCTCGATGCCGCTGCCTTCCTCCGGCGGCGTGGTTCTGGTGGAGACGCTCAACATCCTCGAGGGCTTTCAGCTGGCCGATCTGAAACAGGGGTCGCCCGCTTCGCTGCATCTGCTGATCGAAGCCATGAAGCGCGCCTATGCGGATCGTGCGCGCTATCTCGGCGATCCCGCCTTCGTCAATGCACCGATCGACACGCTTACTGCAAAGGACTACGCCGCCAAGCTGCGCGCCGGCATCTCCACCGAGCGCGCTACGCCGTCGAAGCAGCTCGTCTCCGCCCCTCCCGCGCCGCGCGAGGGCACCAACACCACGCACTTTTCCGTCGTCGATGCCGGCGGCAATGCCGTCAGCAACACCACCACGCTGAATTTCAGCTATGGCGTCGGCCTCGTTGCCGACGGAACCGGCGTGCTGCTCAACAACGAGCTCGACGATTTCACCGCCGCGGTCGGCGCTTCCAACGCCTACGGCCTCGTCGGTTTCGAGCCCAATCTGCCCGGACCCGGCAAGCGGCCGTTGTCCTCGATGTCCCCGACCATCGTGCTCAAGGACGGCAAGCCGGTGCTGGTGACGGGCTCGCCCGGCGGCAGCCGCATCATTTCGACCGTGCTCCAGGTCATCGTCAACGTGCTCGACTACAAGATGGATGTGGCCGCCGCCGTCGCTGCGCCACGGCTGCATCACCAATGGCTGCCGGACGAGGTGCGCGTCGAGAGTGGCTTTCCCGGCGATGTGCTGTTCGAGCTGAAGGCGATGGATCACCTCATCGTCGAGCCGATGGGACAGACCTCGGCCAATTCGATTCTCGTGACGCCGAACGGTCCACTCGGCGCGCCCGATCCGCGTACCCGCGGCGCGGAGGCCGCGGGACAGTAGTCTCGCCGTTGCATGGCACGGCAGCGCGCGCCTGCTTGCGCGGGCTGCCGTGCGTGCTACCACCGCGCAGCTTTAAGGGACCGCCGGGGAAACGCACATGAGCACAGCCGATCCGACCCAGCGCATTGAGCGCGCGGAGATCGAAGACACCAGCCTTCTCGCCTTCTATCGCGACATGAACGCGCCGGAGCGGCGGACGTTCTGGGCCTGCGCCGCGGGCTGGGCGCTCGACGGCATGGACTTCATGATCTATCCGCTGGTGATCGGCACCATCATCGCGCTGTGGAAGGTCGATGCGGCCTCGGCCGGACTCGCCGGCACCGTGACGCTGCTGGCCTCCGCGATCGGCGGCTGGCTCGGCGGCTATCTCTCCGATCATATCGGACGTGTCAGGACACTCCAGATCACCATCATCTGGTTCTCGTTCTTCTCGCTGGTCTGCGCGGTCGTGCAGAATTTCGACCAGCTCCTGATCGCACGCGCCGTGCTCGGTCTCGGCTTCGGCGGCGAGTGGGCGGCGGGCGCCGTGCTGATGGGCGAGGCGATCCGGCCGCAATATCGCGGACGCGCAGTCGGCTCGGTGCAGTCGGGCTGGGCGGTCGGCTGGGGTCTCGCCGTACTGTCGCAGGCGATCCTCTTCTCGGCTTTGCCGCCGGAGACGGCGTGGCGCTGGATGTTCGTGATCGGCGCGCTGCCGGCGCTGCTGGTGTTCTACATCCGCCGCTCCGTCACCGAGCCGGAGATCGCGGCCGAGGCCCGCGCAAAACAGGCCGCGAGCGGCGATCGTCCTGCGCTCTGGGAAATCTTCTCCGGCCCGATCCTGAAGACCACGATCCTGGCCTCGCTGATGGCGACCGGCTGCCAGGGCGGCTACTACGCCGTCACCTTCTGGGTGCCGCAGTTCCTGACCAAGGAGCGGCACCTGTCGATCGTCGGTTCGACCGGTTATCTCTCGACGCTGATCATCGGCTCTTTCATCGGCTATCTCGTCGGAGCCTGGCTCGCGGATCGCATCGGCAGGCGCAATCTGTTCCTGATCTTCTCGATCGGCGCCATGGCCGTGGTGCTGCTCTACACGCAGCTGCCGCTGACCAACGAGATCCTGTGGGTGCTCGGCTTCCCGCTGGGCTTCTTCGCCTCGGGCTATTTCTCGGGGATCGGCGCGTTCCTGACCGAGCTCTATCCGACGCGGTTGCGCGGCTCCGGCCAGGGCTTCTGCTACAATTTCGGCCGCGGCATCGGCGCGCTGTTTCCATTCCTGGTCGGCGCGCTCTCGGCGACGACGTCGCTCGCGAATGCGATCGCGATGTTCGCGGTGGTGGCTTACGTGCTGTTCTTCATTGCCGCCTTCGCGCTGCCGGAGACGCGCGGGCGCGTGCTGCACGCGGATTAGCAGGTCATACCGGGGCGGTGAGGAAACTTACCGTCCCACCTGATACGGCCCGCCCTTTTCCAGCGCTCTGGCGTAGGCCGGCCGCGCGTGGATGCGCTCCAGGAATGCCATCGCCTTGGGATGGCCGAGCTCGAGCCCGCCACGCGCTTGCGCGGCTTCGAGCGGGAAGCTCATCTGGATATCGGCGGCGGTGAATTCGCCGCCGGCGAACCACTCGCTCTTGCCGAGCTCGCCTTCCCAATAATCCATGTGCTGCTTGAGCTGCGGATTGACCAGCGCGGTGAGCGCCTGGTTCGAGACCTTGCGCACCAGCGGGCGAAGCAGCGCGGGAGCGCGCTTCGGCATCAGCGTGAACAGCAGCTTGAGCAGCAGCGGCTGCATCGCCGAGCCCTCCGCATAGTGCAGCCAATAGGTGAAGCGCAGCCGCTCCGGCGTGTTCGGCGGCGGGATCAGCCGGCCGTTGCCGTAGGTCGCAATGAGATATTCGATGATCGCGCCTGACTCGGCGATGGTGTTGCCGTTGTCGGTGATGACGGGCGACTTGCCGAGCGGATGGATGGCGCGCAGCTCCTTCGGCGCGCGCATGTCCGGCTGGCGCTGATAGCGCACGATCTCGTAGGGCACGCCCAACTCCTCGAGCAGCCACAGCACCCGCTGCGAGCGGGAATTGTTGAGGTGGTGAACGGTCAGCATCGTTGAGGTCCCCAGGCTAGGCGTGGTCGGTCGGCCGCGCCGTTCGTGCCAGCCCGGGAACACAATGTCGAGCCATCCAGACGGATAATTTCACCCGGGTATATTGACGCCAGCAATTTACCCGGATATTAAAAGGCCAACGTCATCAATATGGCAATGATTTCAATGCAACGGACTTTCACGGCGTTCCAGGGCCATCGCCGCCTGGCGTCCGGGCCAGCGGGAGAGGTCGCGCTGGTCGTCAAACGGATCACGCCACCGCCGGACGAGCCCATCATCATCTTCGAGGACAACACGGGCCGACCGATCGACTTCGATCTGCGCGGCGGGGATCGCGAGGTGCTGGCGCGGGTGGCGAAGCTTGTCCCGCCGCCGGTCGAGGAGGCCGCGCCACTGAGCGAGCCGCGCGGGCGCGGCCGGCCGAAGCTCGGCGTGGTCGCGCGCGAGGTGACGCTGCTGCCGCGGCACTGGGAGTGGCTCGGAGCCCAGCCGGGCGGCGCCTCGGTCGCGCTGCGAAAGCTCGTCGACGAGGCGAGACGCGCAAGCGGCGACAAGGACCGCGAGCGGCAGGCGCGCGATGCGGCCTATCACTTCATGTCGACCATGGCGGGTAATCTGCCGCAGTTCGAAGAAGCGTCGCGCGCCCTGTTCGCGGATGACCGGCGGCGCTTCACCGGACTGATCGCCGACTGGCCGGTCGACGTCCGCGACCACATCGTCAAGCTCGCCTACAGCGACCGCGCTTAGGCGCAGCACTTTCTCTCACCCCATCGACGGCCGAGCCGCGCGCGCATCGCGCGGCAACGGCTTCGCACGCCCCGATGAAAGGCCTATCCATGTCCGCGCCAAAGCCGCTCTGGACGACATTCCTCCGCTTCCTCGCGCCGCTGGTGCTGAGCAACGCGCTGCAATCGCTGTTCGGGACCGTCAGCAACGTCTATCTCGGCCAGATGATCGGCGTCGACGCGCTCGCAGCGGTGTCGGCGTTCTTCCCGGTGATGTTCTTCCTGTTCGCCTTCGTCATGGGCCTGAGCACCGGCGCCACTGTGCTGATCGGCCAGGCCTTTGGCGCTGGCGAGCATGGCAGGATCAGGATCGTCGTCGGCACGACGCTTGCGATCGGCCTGCTGCTCTCGCTTTCGGTTGCATTGGTCGGCGGCTTCTTCAGCCGGCAACTGATGACGATGCTCGCGACGCCAGCGGACATCCTCGACCAAGCGAGTGCCTATGCGCGCATCATGCTGCTCACCATGCCGCTCAGCTTCGTCTTCCTGCTGATGACGGCGATGATCCGCGGCGTCGGTGACGCCGTGACGCCGCTGCTGGCGCTGGCCTTGTCAACCACCATCGGACTGATCCTGACGCCGATACTGATCCGCGGCGCGTTCGGATTGCCTGCGGCCGGAATCACCAGTCCGGCCTGGGCGGCCGCGATTGCCAACGCGCTGACGCTGCTCGCGCTGGCCCTCTATCTGCTGCGGACGAAGCATGCACTGGCACCGGATGCCGCGTTGCTGCGTCATCTGCGGCTCAATCGTGCCGTGCTCGGAAACATCCTCGGCATCGGACTGCCGAGCGCGGTCGGCATGGTGGTGATGGCGATCGCAGAGCTCGTGCTACTCGGACTCGTCAACGGCTTTGGATCGGACGCAACCGCCGCGTACGGCGCGGTCAACCAGGTGATGGGCTACACGCAGTTCACGGCAATGTCGATTTCGATCGCGGTCTCGATCCTCGGCGCACAGGCCATCGGCGGCGGCAACAGGACGCTGCTCGATGGCATCGTGCGCACCGGCCTCATGTTCAACATCGTCCTGACCGGCGGGCTCGTGGGGCTAATCTATCTGGCGCCGCGGACCGTGCTCGGCCTCTTCATCACCGACAGTGCCGTGCTCGACCTCGCCGGGGGACTGCTTCACATCGCGCTGTGGAGCTCGGTGCCGTTCGGCCTGGCTACCGTGTTTTCCGGAGCCATGCGCGCGGCCGGCGTGGCCTTGACGCCGATGCTGCTCTCGATCTTCGCCATTGTCGCAATCGAGCTGCCGGCCGCGGTGATCCTGAGCCGTACGATCGGCCTGAAGGGCGTGTGGGCCGCCTATCCGATCGTGTTCTGCGCCATGTCGTTTTGCAGATGGGCTATTACCTCGCGGTGTGGCGCAGGCGCGCGATCCGGCGTCTGATCTGACCGGATCATCAAGATATTATGACCATCATTAAACGGTGGACCCGTGGCGCGCGCTGCGCCACAATGGACGAAAAGCCAGATCAAAAGCCAGGTCAGGGAGAACGATTTTGACCCGCACAGCCCCGCAATTCCTGTTCGATTTCGGCAGCCCGAACGCCTATCTCAGTCACCTCGCGATCCCGGCGATCGAGCAGCGCATCGGCGTCAAATTCGAGTACGTGCCGATCCTGCTCGGCGGCATCTTCAAGTCGACCAACAACAAGTCACCGGCCGAGACGCTCGCCGGCGTCAAGAACAAGCGCGAATTCCAGGCGGTCGAGACCGAGCGCTTCGTCAAGCGCTTCAAGGTCCAGCCCTATGTCATGAATCCGTTCTTCCCGGTCAACACGCTGAACCTGATGCGTACCGCGATCGCGGCACAGGCGGAGGGCGTGTTCGAAAAATATGTCGAGGCCGCTTTCCACCACATGTGGCGCGAGCCGAAGAAGATGGACGACCCGGAAGTCGCAGCGAAGGCGCTCGCGTCCTCCGGCCTCGATGCCCAAAAACTGTTCGCCCGCGCCCAGGAGCCCGAGGTCAAGGGCAAGCTGATCAAGAACACCGAGGACGCCGTTGCCCGCGGCGCGTTCGGCTCGCCGACCTTCTTCGTCGGTAACGAGATGTTCTTCGGCAAGGAGCAGCTGCGCGAGGTCGAGGAGATGGTGCTGGAGAAGTAGTCCGTTCGTTCTCCGGCGACAGAATGTGATCGCGGTAGGATTCTGGATTGCTTCGCTTCGCTCGCAATGACGACTATAGATAAACCGCCAATAGCAACAATAAGGACAATCCCATGCGTATCCTCGTGGTCGGTGCCGGCGCCATCGGCGGCTATTTTGGTGGCAGGCTGTTACAGGCCGGCCGCGACGTCACCTTCCTGGTCCGGCCGCGCCGCGCCAGCGAGCTCGCGAGCGCGGGCCTCGTCATCAAGAGCCCGAACGGCGACGTGACTTTGAAGAATCCGCCGACCGTTCAGGCCGACGCGCTCAAGGAAAAGTTCGACGTCGTGCTCCTGAGCTGCAAGGCGTTCGACCTCGACGACGCCATCAAGTCGTTCGCGGCGGCGGTCGGACCTGATACAGCGATCATCCCCATGCTCAACGGCATGAAGCATCTCGACACGCTCGACGAAAAGTTCGGCAAGGAGCGCGTGCTCGGCGGCCTCTGCGCCATCGCGGCGACCCTGAACGAGAAGCGCGAAGTGGTGCAGCTCCAGCCGATGCAGTCGCTCAGTTACGGCGAGCGCGACGGCAAGCTCTCGGACCGGGTCAAGGCGATCGACGAGGCCTTCAAGAGCGGTATCAATGGCGCCGCCGCCAGCCAGAACATCATGCAGGACATGTGGGAGAAGTGGGTGTTCCTGTCTTCGCTCGCCGCAAGCACCAGCCTGATGCGCACCTCCGTCGGCAACATCCTCGCGGCCCCCGGCGGCCGAGACTTTTTGCTCGGCATGCTGGACGAGACCAGCGCGATCGCCACCGCGTCGGGCTACACGCCGGGCGGCCCGTTCTTCGAGCGCGTGAAGGGCAACCTCACCACCGAGGGATCGCCGATGACGGCATCCATGTTCCGCGACATCAAGGCGGGCCTGCCGGTCGAGGCCGATCACGTCATTGGCGACCTCATCGCGCGCGCCGACGCCGCCAAGGTGCCGGTGCCGAAGCTGCGCATCGCGTATACGCATCTGAAGGCGTATGAGAGGCAGCGGGCGGGGTAGCTCCAAACTTCGCTGTCGTCCCGGGGCGCGCAGAGCGCGAGCCCGGGACCCATAACCACAGGGAGTGGTTATGACGCGAGCTGGTCACCACGAGTCTTCGCCAAACTTGATCCTGTGGCTATGGGTCCTCAGATGCGCAATTGCGCATCGTAGCTCGCGACTTCGTCGCGCCCCGGGACGACAGCGGCGTTTGCCGCAACGACTCCGCGTTACTTGAAATACGCGAGATAGTGCGAGACGGCGGTGATTTCCTCATCGCTCATGTGATAGGCGACATCGGCCATCGCAGCGCCGCCGCCGCCGACGCGCTGGCTGCTCTTGTAGTCGTGCAGCGCCTTGACCAGGTATTCCTCGCGTTGGCCCGCGAGCCGCGCAACCGCCTTGGTTCCGGCGAAGCTATCCGTATGGCATGAGGCGCAGCGGCGGCCGACGGCAACTTGCGCGCCTTTTTTCGACAGGTCCGGATCCGCGTCTTCCGCGGCCTTCGGCGGCGTCATCTGCGCGAAATAGGCGCCGAAATTGCGGATGTCCTCGTTGGTGATCTCCTCGGCGATCGGCTGCATCTGGTCGTTCTTGCGCGAGCCGGCGCGGAAGAACACGAGCTGCCACTGGATGAATTGATCGGGCTGGCCAGCCAGCGAGGGGATGTTCCCCGTCTGCGAAATGCCGTTCTCGCCGTGACAGCCGGAGCAGACGGCGGCCTTCTCCTGGATCGCGGCATTATCGGCGGCCTGAGCGCGGACGAATGCAAGTGCTGCGAGCGATAGCGTCACAGACAGAATTCCAAACCGAACGGCTCGCATGGCTGATTTCTCCGACTGTCATTGCCGGGCTTGACCCGCCTGCTTGGCGTAGGCCCGGCAATCCATCCCGTTTGCAAAGAGGTTTCTCGTTTGATGGATGCCCGGATCAAGTCCGGGCATGACGAACGCGTTCCGCTGCAAGCCTGCCACAAAAAAAAGAGGCTGCGACCGTCATCCGGTCGCAGCCTCGTGTCGTCTTACGCTACTTCTTGCTGTAGCTGATGCGATAGATCGCGCCGGCCCAGTCGTCGGCGACGAGGATCGAACCGTCCTTGGCGAGGATGATGTCGTTGGGACGGCCGAGATAGCCCTGGTCACCCTCGATCCAACCGGAGGCGAACACCTCCTTCTTGGCGTTCTTGCCGTCGGGGCCGACGATCACGCGCGTGATATTGCCGCCCTGGTACTTGTGACGATTCCAGGAGCCATGCTCGGCGATCAGGATGTTATTCTTGTACTCGGCGGGGAATTGATCGCCGGTATAGAACTTCATACCGAGCGGAGCGACATGCGCGCCGAGGTTCAGCACGGGCGGCGTGAACTCGGAGCACTTGTGACCCATCGCGAACTTCGTATCCAGCAGGTCGCCCTGGTGGCAGTAGGGATAGCCGAAATGCTCGCCGATCTTCGAGATCATGTTCAGCTTGTCTGAGGGAAGATCGTCGCTGATCCAGTCGCGCGCGTTCTCGGTGAACCAGTATTTTCCGGTGCGCGGATCGACGTCGCCGCCGACCGAGTTGCGAACGCCGAGCGCATAGATTTCGGCGTTGCCGGTCTTGGGATCGACGCGCCGGATCTGCGAGACACTGGTCGGGGGCACGCCGACGTTGAAGGGCGGTCCGAACGGCAGGTAGAACCAGCCTTCCTTGTCGACCGCGATGTACTTCCAGCCATGCGCGGCATAGGAGGGCATGTCGTCATAGACGACCTTGCCGTCGCCGAGCTTGTCGAGATTGGCTTCGGCGTTGTCGTAACGGATCAGCTTGTCGACCGCGATGACGTAGAGCGCGCCATCCTTGAAGGCGAGACCGGTGGGCATGTTCAGCCCCTTCAGGATGGTCTTGACCTCTTTCTTTCCGTTGTTATCCTTGATGGCATAGACGTTGCCGAGGCCGAACGAGCCGACGAACAGCGTGCCCTTGTCACCCCAGGCCATCTGTCGCGCGGCGAGAACGCCGGGCGCATAGACTTCGATCTTGAAGCCGGCCGGGAGCTTGATCTTCTTCATCATCGCGGCGAGCTCGGCCTCCGACGCGCCGGTCGGCGGCCCCGATGGCGGCGCGAGGCCCTTCTGCGCCTCGGTCTCGTCGCCGAGGAACCAGTCATCCGGTGGATGGGTCCAGAATTCCTTGGTGCCGGATTCGTACTTCTTGAGCGGTTTGCTCTTGTCCTGCGCATGACCGGCGCTTGTCCCCGCAAGAAGGGCAACCGCTGCAAGCGCCAGGACGGATTGAAAGACGGATCGATGGAATTTCATCGCGTCACTCCCCTAAGGCAGCCGTCAGGGCTGCACGTTATTTTGTTTTGCTAGTCGAGAGGCGAAGTTCGGACTCTGTCAGGACGACAGACGCAAAAAGGTTAGCACATCTGCGGACGGTGAGAAGCGCGTCGGGAGCACTGCAGTCAGACTCAATAGAAATTGAGACTGAATGCCACGAAGATTTGCTCGGCGACGATCACGGTCTCGCTGCAACGCGGAATCAAAAAATGGCGCGTGACTGATTTGCAGGCAGCAGGGGGGCGGTCGCACAAAATTGCGAAAACAACCCCATGCACAGTAGAACGGCTCAGCCCGGTCTGCTCCCGGTGATGCCGGGCAGACATTTGATGCGTCGAGCAAAACGGCAAAGACGGCGATTACGAGGCGACGGGATAGGGTCCGTCGTCGAATACCGTGTCGTGATAGCCTTTCGACCCGATCTCGCGCGCCAGCGTGCTGCGAAAATCGCGGCCATCGCGCAGGCTGCTCAGGACATGCGCGAAGTCGAATTCGGGCCGCCAGCCTAGTTCGTGCCGCGCACGGTCGTTGACATAGACGCGGTCGATCTCGGGGAATAGCCGCCATCCGCGCGCCGCATAGAGCGGCGCGCAATCCGTGTAGAGCTCGCGCACGACATCGGCCGCGTCGCGCGCGAGCGCCGCGAGATGACGGGGCTCGAACGGGCTCGTGGCGGAGATGATGTAACGGGCAAAACCGATCTTCGGCGCACGCTCGACGGCGAGCAGATGGGCGCTCACCGCATCCGCTATATCCAGCCGTCTATAGAGCAGCTCATTGGCCTGTGCGTTGTCCAGCGGGTAAGCCGAGCGCATCGCCGGATCGTCATCGTCCTCAGGGAAGAAGCGCGAGGTCCTCAAGATCACGACGGGCAGGCCGCGCTCGCGAAAGAACAGCTCGCACAGCGTCTCGGCCATCAGCTTCGTCGTGCCGTAGATGTTCTTCGGCACCGGCGCCAGATCCTCGGTGACCCACACTGCAGCCTGTCCGGCCCCGGGTCGAAGCTGCGAACCGAATGCGCTGGTGGTGCTGGTGAAGACGAAGCTGCGCACGCCGGCGGCTACGGCCGCCTCGAGCAGATTGAGCGTGCCGGTGACGTTGGTGTCGACAAAATCCTGCTTGCCGTGGGTCGCCACATGCGGCTTGTGCAGCGTCGCGGAGTGGATCACGGCGGTGACGCCCTCCATCTGGCGCCGCACGAAGTCGGAATCGACGATCGAGCCGACGGCATCGGTGAAGGGCGATGGCTTCAGATCGATCCCACGCGCGGGGAAACTGCGTCCCCGGAGCATACGGAGAACGGCCTCCCCAAGGTGGCCCGCGCTGCCCGTGACCAGTATTGTCATTTGAGACCCAATACAGCCGCCAGCGGCGTGGAAAACCACGGCCCGACCCGGTTTGGCTGGATGCTTTGGGAAAAATTGGAGCGGGCGAAGGGGCTCGAACCCTCGACCCCGACCTTGGCAAGGTCGTGCTCTACCACTGAGCTACACCCGCATCCTGTGTCGGTCGCATGACGCGCCGGCAACGGCTGTCGTATGCCAAAAGCGGACGGCGAATGCAACAGCTACCGGCAGCATAGATTCGCAATTGAAGGGCCATATGGACCCCGAACGCGGCCAAATCGCCCGAAAACGTCCCGGAACCGGCGAATCGGCCCTGATGGATTGAAATTCGGCCCATTCGGCCCAATCTAGGAGCCGACAACGAAGCATATGATTTGGCGACGTGCTAAAGAGCCGCCATTCCAGACATCAGACGAGGGGATCCCGTGACGATCATCGACCAGGGTAACGGAGCGGCGGGCGCGGCCGCGGCCGATCTGATCAAGGACACCACCACCCAGACCTTCGTGAAGGACGTCATCGAGGAATCGAAGCGCCAGCCGGTTCTGATCGACTTCTGGGCGGAGTGGTGCGGCCCCTGCAAGCAGCTCACGCCCGTGCTGGAAAAGGCGGTCAAGGCGGCCAAGGGCAAGGTCAAGCTGGTCAAGATGAACATCGACCAGCATCCGGCGATCCCGGGCCAGATGGGCATCCAGTCGATCCCTGCCGTGATCGCCTTCGTCAACGGCCAGCCGGCCGACGGCTTCATGGGCGCAGTGCCGGAGAGCCAGGTCAACGCCTTCATTGAAAAGGTGACCAAGGGCGTGACGGCGCCGGGCGAGCCCAATATCGCCGAGATCCTGCAAGAGGCCGAGGCGGTGCTCGCCGAGGGGGACGCCGCCGCCGCCGCGCAGATCTATGCCGAGGTGCTGCAGCACGATTCGACCAACATCGCGGCCCTTGCCGGACTCGCGAAATGCTACGCCGTCTCCGGCGCGATGGAGCAGGCCAAGCAGACGCTGGCGATGGTGCCGGAATCGAAGCGCAACGACCCCGCCGTGAAAGCCGTGCAGACCGCGATCGATCTCGCCGAGCAGGCGGAGCAGCTGGGGCCGGTGGCCGAGCTGGAACAGAAAGTCGCCGCAAACCCGCTCGATCATCAGGCTCGCTTCGACCTTGCGACCGCGCTGAATGCGCAAGGCAACCGGGCGGCAGCCACCGAGCAGTTGCTGGCGATCATCAAGCGCGACCGCAAGTGGAACGACGACGGCGCCCGCAAGCAGCTCGTGCAATTCTTCGAGGCCTGGGGTGGCACGGATGATGCTACCGTCGAGGGACGAAAGCGCTTGTCGACGATCCTGTTTTCGTAAGGGTTATTGTTGGAGCATGATCTTGTCGGAAAACCGCTTCACACTTTGCGCTAACGCGGCCCTCCGGGTCCGGATCATGCTCTAGCGAGTCTAGCGGGGTCCAGATGCCGATCAACATCGAATATCGCGGCCCCGCCGACCTGCCGGAGATCATTCCGGTATTTCCGCTGCCGGGCGCGCTTTTGCTGCCGCGCGGCCAGATGCCGCTCAACATCTTCGAGCCGCGTTACCTTTCGATGGTCGACGATTCCTTGCGCGACGGCCATCGCCTGATCGGCATGATCCAGCCCGATGTCGCGCACTCGCCGAAGAATTCCGACAGGCCGGCGCTGTTCCGCGTCGGCTGCGTCGGCCGCATCACCCAGCTCGCCGAATCCGGCGACGGCCGCTACCTCCTCGAGCTCACCGGCGTCTCGCGCTTCAAGGTGGTCAAGGAGCTCGAAGTGCTGACCGCCTACCGCCAGTGCAAGGTGGACTTCTTCACCTTCGTCGACGACTTCACCGCGCGCATGGGCGAGGACGAGGTCGATCGCGAGGCGCTGCTGACCGTGCTGGCGGATTTCCTGAAGGCCAACAATCTCAAGGTCGACTGGGAAGGCGTCGAGAGCGCGCCCAACGAAGCGCTCGTCAACGCGCTGGCGATGATGTCGCCCTATGGCCCTGCGGAAAAGCAGGCCATGCTGGAGGCGCCGGATTTGAAGACCCGCGCCGAAATCCTGATCGCGGTGACCGAGATGGATCTCGCCAAGAAGCGCACCAGCGGCGATCCGCCGTTGCAGTGAGGCGCGCGCTGCCGCGTCACGCTCCGTCATGCCCGGGCATAGCCGTCCGAAGGACGGCGTCGCTTCGCTCGCCGATGACCCGGGCATCCACGTCTGAAAGGCACAAAAGAACGTGGATGGCCGGGACAAGCCCGGCCATGACGAGGAGAGAGCGCCGCCTCAGAAACCCTATTGATGATGGCGGATGCGCTTGCGTCCGGTGAACATCGCGCGGATCAGGTTCTCGCGCTGGAGAAGCCCCATCAGCACGACGCCCAGCACGTGTACCACGGCCAGCACGATGACGGCGTCGGATGCTATCGCGTGGGTGTCCTCGACCCACCACAGGCCGAAGAAGGTGACGGTCACCGACATCGCCCCCGTGATGGCCGAGACGGCGATCGCCAGCAGCAGCGCCACCAGCATCAAGGTGCCGGCTGGATTGAGGCCGATATAGCGGCCGGTCATGCCGCGGCGTAGATTCCAGAGATAGTGTGGCGCGGCCCGAAGCCGGACGCCGATCATGCGGAAGCGCGAATAGCGGCTTCCCCAAAAACCCCAGACCAGGCGGAAGGCGAGAAGCCCGAGCACCGTATAGCCGACGATGCGGTGAAGGGTATCGTAGACGGTGGGCGTGAACCACGCGGCCAAGATGCTGACCGCGAGGGCCCAGTGCCAGAGGCGTAGCGGGAGGTCCCAGACTGCGACCGTCCGCGAAGCCGTTCGATCCGCGGGGGTCCCGTCGGACGCCCCGCGCGTTTCTGGCACCGCTTCGTCGATCAAGCCGTGACTATCCTCAAGCCTTGCTCAAGCCCTTGCTTGAAACCTTACTTGGCAACCGTCTTCTTCAGGCTAAGATCTTCCGGGCTGTAGAACAGCTCGTAGAGCTTGCCTTCCTTGACGCCGTAGACCTCATAGCACGAGCCTTCGATCTTGGAGCGCCGCACTTCGTAACCCAGCGCCTTGGCCTTGGCTTCGGCTTCGGCGGCCGGCTTCCACGACGCCTTGTCGAGCTTGGTGCAATCCTTGAACCCGTCGGCCATGGCCGCCGAGCTCATACCCATGCCGACCGTCAGTGCAATTGCAACAACACGAATGACCTTCACGAACGTCTCCTCCTCTGTCGTGTGCGCGCGTGGCGCGAAGCGGGAGCGAGGGAAGCAAAGGCGATGATGAAGTCAATCCGGTTTGGACGCGGATGGCTTTAGAGTTATTCTAACGATCCGGAAAAGATCAGTTGGCTCCGTAGGCAGCAGGCATTTGAGCGGCCGCTGCGGCCTTACGCCTCACGGTTTGACGGCCGGCATTCTGGGCGCGGCACCTCAATAGCCGGCAACCGCCATCGCAACGACGGCACTGAGCGCCATCCAGCCGAAATGCCGGCCGCGCGTGGCCCACGCGTTGGCGACAGCCGAGAAACCGAACACACAGACCATGGTGACGACGATCCAGCGGCGCGCCAGCTCCGAGTCCATCCAGGGCGCCGCGATCAGGAGCACACCACCACCGATCCAGGCGACGGTCGAGGCCTGCCAGACCAGGCGAATCAGGGTGCGGAGCCGTTCCGGCTCGATGCGGGCGCGGGCAAAGACCTTGGTCTCGCCGAGAACGCCATGGATGAGGGCTACGGCAATGGCCACGACGCCGGAGCACTGGAGCAAGAGATCACGCATCGGCACAGCTCCTTGAAGCTTCGTCCGTACAGTTGTGTATGGTGAGATAGGCGCTGGCCCGCCGCCTGTCAATACACTAGTGTATGGCCAATTTTCCGGAACCGGTCATGACCGAACAACTCTCCGCCGACGACTGGATCAAGCAGGGCCTGAAGGCGCTGGCCAGGAACGGCTTCACGGCCCTGAAAGCCGATCCGCTCGCAAGGGCCATGGGCGTCTCGCGCGGCAGCTTCTATTGGCACTTCGCCGATCTCGGCGCGTTCCACGCCGCTGTCCTGAAGCGCTGGCGCGAGATCGCGGCCGAACAGATCATCGCCGACGTCGAGGCCGCCGGCGACGAGCCGCTGAAGGCGCTGCTGCGGAGATCCTTTGGCGCCCGGCTCGACCTGGAGCGCGCCGTGCGCAGCTGGGCGGCGTTCGATGCGGCCGCGCAAGGCGCGGTCCGCGCGATCGACCGCCGCAGGATCGACTATATCGAGACGCTGCTCGCGATGCGGGGGCTTGAGCCGGCGAAGGCGCAGGCGCGCGCGCAGATCCTGTACTGGACATTCCTGGGCTTTGCCTTGTCGGGCACGCCGGTGCCGGCGGCACGGCTGCAGGGCCTGCTCGACGAGATCATGCGGATGGTCTCTGCCTAGATTCTTGTTTTGACGCGTTTTCTTTATGCGAACCGGTACCCACTTCGCTCGAAAACGCTCTGTTGGCGCAATGGGCGACCGCGATTTTCTGTGCTAGAGGCAAGCGATCTTCGGAGACCCCAATGAACGCTCCCACCGAACGCCCCGAAACCAGCGTCGATCCCAAATTGCTGGAGATCCTGGTCTGCCCGCTGACCAAGGGTCCGCTGGAGTTCGATTCCGCAAAGCAGGAGCTGATCTCGCGCAGCGCCAAGCTCGCCTACCCGATCCGCGACGGCATCCCGATCATGCTGCCGGAAGAGGCGCGCAAGATCGATTGAGGTTCTTGTAGCCCGGATGGAGCGCAGCGAAATCCGGGACTTCGCGCTGACGATACGGCGGCCCCGGATTGCGCTGCGCTCCATCCGGGCTACGAAGACACAGCGCGAACTCCTACAACGCCTCGCCCTTCAGCAACCGCGGGATCTCACCGGTCAAACCGGCGGCCTGGCGGATGAAGAGGTTCTTCAGCGGCGGGGCGCGGTCGACGAGGCCGAGGCCGATGTCGCGCACCGTGCGCAGCAGCGTCGACTGGTTGGAGAACAGGAAGTTCAGCGAGTTGGTGGCAAGGCCCATCGCCATGGTGTCGAAGCGGCGCCAGCGCTGGTAACGTTCGAGCACGTCGGCACCGCCGAGATCCATGCCGAGCCGCGCGGCATCGACCACGACTTCGGCCAGTGCTGCGACATCCTTCAGCCCCATGTTGAGGCCCTGGCCCGCGATCGGGTGGATGACATGCGCGGAATCGCCGACCAGCGCGAGACGCTCGGCGATGAAGGAACGCGCCACGAAATAGGACAGCGGGAACGCGCGCGGCTTGTCGAGCGCCTTGACCTCGCCGAGATGCAGGCCGAACCGGCGCTCGAGCTCGCCGTGGAACTCCTCGTCGCTCAACTCGATGATGCGCGCGGCCTCGCTGCGGCGCTCGGTCCACACCAGCGAGGATCGTTTTCCGGAGAGCGGCAGAATCGCGAAGGGACCCGCCGGCAGGAAGTGCTCCTCGGCGCGGCCGTCGTGATCGCGCTCATGGCCGACGGTGACGACGATGCCGGACTGATCGTACTCCCAGCCATGGGTGACGATACCGGCGCGCTCACGCAGTTTCGACCGCGCGCCATCGGCGGCGACCAGCAGGCTTGCCGCAATCACGCTGCCGTCGCCAAGCGTCACGTCGACGCCTTCCGGGCGCGCGTCATAGGACGCGACCGTCGTGGCGCGGAGATCGATGCCCTCGGCTTCGGCCCGCACCACCAGCGCGTCGATCAAACGGCGGTTCTCGACCATATGCGCAAACGGCTCGCCGGGCGCGACATCGCCGGCAAAGTTCAGAAAAACCGGACGGGTGGCGTCTTCCAGCTTTGAATCGGTGACGACCATGTCGAGGATCGGCTGCGCCTCGCCCCTGACGGCGTCCCAGGCGCCGATGGCCTCGAACAGGCGGCGGCAGGCGGCCACGATCGCGGTCGCGCGCGGGTCGCGGCTCGGACGGGTCGCGAGCGCGGGGTCGGCGACGATGACGGGAATCTCGGGCCCGAGCCCCTGGCGCAACGCCAGGGCCAGCGCGAGGCCGGCAAACGCGCCGCCACCAATGACAATGCTACCCTGTACCGGCATACCAAATTCCTGGCTCACACTTCGGCTTTTCCAGGCCTTGCTAGCAGACTTGAGGTGGGCGAAACAGTGCGGTGAAACAAGGGCGGAACTGCCTCATTCCGTCATTCCGGAGCGCGCACAGGCGCGAACCCGGAATCCAGAGGTTATCGGCTCGTCATTCCGGGGTCATCGCTGTCGCGATGCCCGGGAATGACGAGATCCTTCGAAAGCACCATCATGTCCAAAGGCCTGATCGACCTGATCTCGATTCTCGACCTCGAACAGCTCGAGGTGAATCTGTTCCGCGGCAACAGCCCGAAGACGAGCTGGCAGCGGGTGTTCGGCGGCCAGGTGATCGGGCAGGCGATGGTTGCGGCCTGCCGCACGGTCGAGGGCCGGCTGCCGCATTCGCTGCATTGCTATTTCATCCTGCCGGGCGATCCGCAGATCCCGATCATCTACCAGGTCGAGCGCCTGCGCGACGGCAAGAGCTATTCGACCCGCCGCGTCACCGCGATCCAGCACGGCAACGCGATCTTCTCGATCATGGTGTCGTTCCACACCGATGAGGAGAGCGCGTTCGATCATCAGGACAAGATGCCCGACGTGCCGCCACCGGAGAAGCTGACGGCGGAGGAGGTGGCGAAGCAGCCGATGTTCAAGGAGATGCCGGAGTTCATCCGCCGCTATTACGAGTCCGATCGTCCGATCGAGCTGCGCCCGGTCGAGCTCGGCCGTTATTTCGGCGAGAAGATCGAGGACGGCCGCATTCACGTCTGGATCAGGACCGCGGCGAAGTTGCCCGACGATCCGGCGCTGCACATGTGCGCGCTAGCCTATGCCTCGGACTTTTCGCTGCTCGACGCGATCATGGCGCGCTACGGCCGCACGCTGTTCGACAAGCGCATGATGCCCGCGAGCCTCGACCACGCGATGTGGTTTCACCGCCCGTTCCGCGCCGACGAATGGCTGCTCTACGCGCAGGATTCGCCGAACGCGCGAGGCGGCCGCGGCTTGACCCGCGGCTCGATCTTCAAGCCCGACGGCACGCTGGTGGCCTCCGTCGCGCAGGAAGGTTCTGTGCGCGAGCGCAAGTCCTAGAGCCCAGGCGCGAGTTCGTCGCGCCTGGGATTTGCGATCAAGCTCCGAGCGACCCGCGCGGAGCGAGCTCGGTCTGCGACGCGAACCAGTTCATGATCCAGCGATACACCCACGGGATCGGGATGATGAGGCTGGACAGGATCGCGGCGACGATGCCGCGCCAGAGAATGCCGAGACCGCTGCCCTTGAACACGATCTCACGGCGCGTGCCTTCGATGCTGCGGCAGAACCAGCGCATCTGCGCCGCGGCGACCCAGGCCCAGCCGATGATCGTGATGATCGAGATCGCGAACAACAGATTCCAGCCGATATAGGCCCAAGCTGAGCCGGAGAAGCTGAGCCCGAGCGGCTGCCCGTTGGAGGCGAGGTTCGCGACCATCCATTTGATCAGCAGCCAGTAGAGCACGATCTGCGCGATGAACAGCAGATTGCTGAGCAGCGCACTGCCGATGACGCCGATCGCGATCGCCAGAACGATGAAGCCGAAGAACCAGGGCACCAGCGTCATCGCATTGCCGGTGAAGCTGAGATTGGGCCGGCCGGGCACCTTCACGCAGGACACGATCCATTTCGTGTACCAGACGAACACCCATGGCACCGGAATGATGAGGCACATGCCGATCAGCATCACGATGCTGCGCCAGGTGAACTCGAGGATGCCGAAATCGACAGCCAGCGCTCCTCCGCTGCCGCTGCCGGCACCAGCGTAACCACCGGAGCCTATCATCGGCGGACCGCCGGCCGGCATCATCGGGGGCGCACCGCCGCCGCCGATCAGGCCGGGGATTTCGGCGGCCTTCTGCCAGCCGGCCATGCCCTCGGACCACACCAGCGTATCCGGGCGCACAACTCCCTGCGCGACCAGGTCGCGGAATTGCCCTTCCGGATAGGGCCCCTGTTGCTTGCCCTCGGATGCGTAGAACCAACTCGCCATGAAGCGTCCCCCTCAAACATACTTTTGTACCGGCCGGGACGCTTCGGTTCACCGCATCCATGCCAAAAACGCATTGTGAAGGATGAACGGATGCCCTGTACAGAGGCGGCGGTTCACATGGCCAAACGTTTTTCCGCTTCAGTCTGCAAGTTTTTTATGCCATTTGCCCGGAAAGATGCCAGATTGACGCTGCGCCGGGGACATACGGCGTGGCGCATCCCCGGGGAATAGGCCTGACCATGAAACTCGTCGTCGCGATCATCAAACCCTTCAAGCTCGATGAAGTCCGCCAGGCGCTAACCGCGATCGGCGTCCACGGCATGACCGTGACCGAGGTGAAAGGCTACGGCCGCCAGAAGGGTCATACCGAGATCTATCGCGGCGCGGAATATGTCGTGAACTTCCTGCCGAAGCTGCGGATCGAGATCGCGGTCGCCTCCGACGTCGCCGACAAGGCGGTCGCCGTGATCACCGCGACGGCGCGCACCGGACAGATCGGCGACGGCAAGATCTTCGTCACGCCGATCGACCACGCGCTGCGCATCCGCACCGGCGAAACCGACAGCGACGCGCTTTAAGGCTTTTTGTTTTGACGCGTTTTCTTCACGCGAACCGGTATCCACTTCGCTCGAAAACGCTTTGATCCTTCTTCGATCGCACCGGGCAACGACGCCACAGCGTGCGACGCCAATTGATGCCGGGGGGAATGACATGGCGGGATTGTTGCGCCGCGCAGCTGTTATGGCTGCGCCGCTCGGATTTGTGACGTTCGTTGCGGCGCCCGCATACGCCGCGGGCTCCGAGATCAACACCGCCGACACCGCCTGGATGATCGTCGCCACCGCGCTGGTGCTGATGATGACGATCCCCGGCTTGGCGCTGTTCTATTCCGGCATGGTGCGCAAGAAGAACGTGCTCGCCACCATGGCGCAGAGCCTCGCCGCGGTGACGATGATCTCGATCCTCTGGGTGGCGTTCGGCTATTCGCTCTGCTTCGTCGGCGACGGGCCGTGGATCGGAACGCTCGACCGCTGGTTCCTCGCGGGCATGACGATGGACAGCGTCAACCCGGCGGCAAAGACGATCCCGGAAGCGCTGTTCATGCTGTACCAGATGACCTTTGCCATCATCACGGTGGCGCTGGTCGCGGGCTCGGTCGCCGACCGGATGCGATTCTCCGCCTATCTGGTGTTCTCGGTCGCCTGGTTCATCTTCGTCTACATTCCGCTGGCGCATTGGGTGTGGGGCGGCGGCTTCCTCGCCAGCATGGGCGTGCTGGATTTCGCCGGCGGCCTCGTCGTGCATCTGTCGGCCGGCACCGCCGGCCTCGTCGCCGCCAAGGTGATGGGCCGCCGCCACGGCTACGGCACCGAAAATCTGTCGCCGTTCGATCTGTCGCTCGCGGTGATGGGCACCGGCCTGTTGTGGGTCGGCTGGTTCGGCTTCAACGGCGGCTCGGCGGGCGCTGCCAATTCGCGCGCGGTGCTGGCGATCATCGCGACGCATCTTGCGGCCTGCTCCGGCGCGCTGACCTGGGGCGCGATCGAATGGTCGACCCGGCGCAAGCCTTCGGTGCTCGGCATGATCTCCGGCGCGGTCGCCGGGCTCGGCACGATCACGCCGGCTTCGGGCTTCGTCGCGCCCTGGCATGGCATCGTCATCGGCATTGTCGCCGGCGCGGTCTGCTACTGGGCCTGCACCTGGCTCAAGCACCGCTTCAACTATGACGATTCCCTCGACGTGTTCGGCGTCCACGGCATTGGCGGCCTGACCGGCACGTTGCTGGCCGGCGTGTTCGCGACCAGCGCGATCGGCGGCACCGCCGGCCTGCTCGAGGGCCATCCGCAGCAATTGCTGATCCAGCTCTACGGGGTCGCCGTCACCTTCGTCTGGGCGGCCGGCGTGAGTTTTGTCCTGCTCAAGCTGGTCTCCCTGTTCGTGCCCTTGCGCGTATCCCGTGAGCACGAGCTCGAGGGGCTGGACATTTCGCAGCACGGAGAAGCGCTTCAGTAATCGGGGCTTGCTCAACACATAAGTACATGCTTATGTGTCGGCATGATCGAAGCCGACATCTTCAAGGCGCTGGCCGACCCGACGCGCCGAAAGGTCTTTGAGAAGCTCGCCGGCGGAAGCCTGAATGCCAGCGCTTTGCGCGACGGTTTGGAGATCAGCCAGCCGGCGATGTCGCAGCATCTTTCGGTGCTGCGCGCGGCAGGCCTCGTGCGCGAACAGCGGCAGGGCCGCTTCGTGAATTACGAGGTCGACCCGGACGGAATCGTGGCCATCGGCACATGGCTTGCGCGCTACCGTGCCTACTGGCCGAAGCGCATGGAAGCACTCGCCGATCTCCTCAAGGACATGGATCAATAAGGACTGGGATCAATGAGCGACGCCGCGAAGCCTGATCGTCCCGACGAAGCCCTGGTACTTGAATTTGATTTCGATGCGCCGCCGGCAAAGGTCTGGCGCGCCGTGACCATTCCGGCCTTGCGCGAACGCTGGTTGCCGGATTGCGACCTTGCAGGCGCCGAGCCTGAATCAACGATCGCAGGCGAAGAGGTGCGCTACCGGCTTCGCGATTCAGAGCCGCCGTTTCGCGAGAGCCACGTGATCTTCCGGATCGAGCCGAACGAGGACGGCGGCACTCGCTTCCGCATCATTCAGCAAGCCTGCGAAGAGCGAACAAAGCTGCCGCAGCCGGCCAACAGCAATTGCTGCCTGATGCGCGCGGCGGCTTAAACACCAACAAGACTTCATCACCTGCAAACATGGAGGTCGCCAATGCGCGACATGCTTCAGCTCGTCCCTATGGTTGTCGAACAATCCGCCCGCGGCGAGCGATCCTTCGACATCTATTCGCGGCTCCTGCGCGAGCGCATCATCTTCCTCAACGGCGAGGTCAATGATGCGATGTCCGGACTGGTCTGCGCGCAATTGTTGTTCCTGGAGGCGGAGAATCCGAACAGGCCGATCAATCTCTACATCAACTCCTATGGCGGCGTGGTCACCTCTGGTCTCGCCATGTACGACACCATGCAGTTCATCAAGGCGCCGGTTCATACGCTGTGCATGGGCACCGCGCGCTCGATGGGCTCGTTCCTGCTGATGGCCGGCGAGCCGGGTCACCGCGCCGCGCTGCCCAATGCGAGCCTTCACGTGCATCAGCCACTCGGCGGCTTCCAGGGCCAGGCGTCCGACATCCTGATCCATGCCAACGAAATGCAGGAGACCAAGCGGCGCATCACCCGGCTCTACGCGCAGCATTGCGGGCGCACCGAGGCGGAGGTGGAACGGACCCTGGACCGCGACCACTTCATGACCGCGCAGCAGGGGGTCGAGTGGGGATTGATCGACCGGGTCTTTGCGGAGCGCGAGGCCGCCTGACGATTCAGGCCAGCGCGCATCCCGTGAGCACGCCGAGGGCCGGTTCGATATTTCGCAGGGCGGCGGGGCCCTTTGTCGGGCCCCTTCTGTAATAAAATACCTTCTTGCTGCCCGACACGTGAGCAGCAATTGTGTCGACAGCCTGTCGTGCCCGCTTTTTGATCAGGCGTGACCACGTTTTGAGCGCGACGTATTAGCGCACTGCACCGCAGCACGCGTCAAACGCGAAAACACCCGTTTTCATAGTCCGTTAGGCAACGCGCCCGATCTGGCACGGCATTTGATTCTAAGGGTGCTGGCTGTGCCCGCGTAGTGAACTTCTCCCTCGTGGCGAACCAGTCGAGAAACGCCCGGCCACGTCCGGACCGGGCCAAGCGGGGATAGGACCCATGAAAATTGTTATGGCGATTATCAAGCCATTCAAGCTGGAAGAAGTCCGTGACGCCCTGACCGCCATCGGCGTTCACGGTCTCACGGTGACGGAAGTCAAGGGATATGGCCGCCAGAAAGGCCATACGGAAATCTATCGCGGCGCCGAATACGCCGTGAGCTTCCTGCCCAAGATCAAGATCGAGGTCGCTGTCGCCTCCGACCAGGTCGACAAGACCATCGACGCCATCACGTCCGCCGCGAAAACCGGGCAGATCGGCGACGGCAAGATCTTCGTCATCAACCTCGACCATGCGGTTCGCATCCGCACCGGCGAGGCCGATGCCGCGGCCCTTTGATTTCGCGCTCAACCTTTACCAATCAGGAGTGAATAAAATGACGTTTAAGCGTCCCTATGGCGCGGGATTGGCGGCTCTCGCAGTCGGCATGTTCGCTGCGACCGCGGCCTATGCCGAGCCAACGGTCAACAAGGGAGACAACGCCTGGATGCTGACATCGACAGTGCTTGTGCTGTTGATGACGATCCCCGGCCTCGCGCTGTTCTACGGCGGTCTCGTCCGTTCCAAGAACATGCTCTCCGTGCTGATGCAGGTGTTCTACACCGTCTGCGTCGTCACCGTAATCTGGGCCGTGTACGGCTACAGCCTCACCTTCACCGGCGGCTCCGACTTCATCGGCGGCTTCTCCAAGGCCTTCATGATGGGCGTCACCACCGACTCGAAGGCCGCGACCTTCTCGGTCGACGCCAACATCTCGGAGCTCATCTATATGTGCTTCCAGATGACCTTCGCGGCGATCACGCCGGCCCTCATCGTCGGCGCCTTCGCCGAGCGCATGAAGTTCGCGGCAATCGCGCTCTTCATCCCGCTCTGGGTCACGCTGATCTACTTCCCGATCGCGCACATGGTCTGGTACTGGCCCGGCCCGGACATGATCCAGGACGCTGCCAAGGCACTCGCTGCTGCCACTGATGCGGCTGCGAAGACCGCGGCGCAGGCCAAGCTCGACGAGATCAACGCCGACGCCGGCTGGATCTTCAAGAAGGGCGCGATCGACTTCGCTGGCGGCACCGTGGTGCACATCAACGCCGGCATCGCAGGTCTCGTCGGCGCTCTGCTGATCGGCAAGCGCGTCGGCTACGGCAAGGAGCTGATGGCTCCGCACTCGCTGACCATGTCGATGATCGGCGCCTCGCTGCTCTGGGTCGGCTGGTTCGGCTTCAACGCCGGCTCCAACCTCGAAGCCAACGGCGGTGCTGCCCTCGCCATGACCAACTCCTTCGTCGCCACCGCGGCCGCCGCGCTGTCGTGGATGTTCGCGGAGTGGATCGTGAAGGGTCACCCGTCGGTGCTCGGCGTCATCTCCGGCGCTGTCGCGGGCCTCGTGGCCGTCACGCCTGCCGCCGGCTTCGCCGGCGTGATGGGTGCGATCGTCCTCGGCCTCGTGGTCGGCGTGGTCTGCCTGTTCTTCTGCACCGTCGTGAAGAACGCGCTCGGCTACGACGACAGCCTCGATGTGTTCGGCGTGCACTGCGTCGGCGGCATCGTCGGCGCCCTCGGCACCGGCATCCTCGTCAATCCGGCGCTGGGTGGTGCGGGCATCATCGACTACACCGCGATCCCGCCGAAGGTCGCCGATTACGACTTCGCGGCGCAGATGATCTCCCAGCTCTGGGGCGTCTGCACCACGCTGGTGTGGTCGGGCATCGGTTCGGCGATCCTCTACAAGGTCGTCGATGTGATCGTTGGCCTCCGCGCCAATGTCGAGACCGAGCGTGAAGGCCTCGACATCACCGAACACACCGAGCGCGCTTACAACATGTAACTCTCCTCCCGGGCGCGGCCTCCGCGGGGGCCGTGCCCACAACTACGGTTTGGGGCACATACCCGGCAATGTCCCGACCGTTGAGGGGCTCCAGCGCAAGCTGGAGCCCCTTTCTTTTTGGCGCGCCGCATCGTCGCAGCGGCCACGCCTGCACCAAGCCCAAATTGCATTGTCCCGAAACTGGTGAATATCATGCTCCCGTCCGGAGCACGGTCTCATGAGCCTGTTGCGTTTCGTGGCTTTGTGTTTGCTGTCGCTTGCCCTGTCTGCCCTCGACGCCAAGGCCGACAAGCGCGTTGCGCTGGTGATTGGCAACGGCGCCTACCGGAACGTTCCCACGCTCGCCAATCCGACCAATGATGCGGCCGACATCGGCGCGGCGCTGAAGCGATCGGGATTCGAGCCCCTGGTCGCGACCGATCTCGATCAGGCCGCCATGCAGGACACCGTTCTTCGCTTTGCGCGCGAGGCCCGCGGCGCCGACGTCGCACTGTTCTATTACAGCGGACACGCGCTGCAATTCGCAGGCGTCAACTATCTGGTGCCCGTCGATGCCGTCGTGCGCGACGAGGTTGATCTGCGGCGCCTGGTGCGCGCCGACGAGATCCTGGCGGATTTGCAGCAGGCCAAGAACCTGCGCATCCTCGTGCTCGACGCCTGCCGCGACAATCCCTTCGCGGACGAGCTCCGGCGAAACATCGGGCAGGGGCGCGGCGTAACCGTCAGCCGCGGGCTGGCCAAGATGGAGAGCCCGGAGGGCACCATCATCTCCTATGCGACCCAGGCCGGTCGCACGGCCGACGACGGCAACGGCCGCAACAGTCCCTATACCAGCTCGTTCCTGGAGCACATCAGCGACAGGGACAACATCAATACGGTGTTCCAGACCATCGGCGCCGGCGTCTACAAGCGCACCAAGGGATCACAGGTCCCGGAGCTGTCGTTGTCGTTCTTCGGCGAGTTTTACCTCAATGGCAAAGCCGAACCCGCGGCGCTGACACCATCTTCACCTCGGACTGACCCTTGCGCAGAGGCCGCCGACCATTGGCGCGGTGCGGACGCGCTCGGGACCATCACGGCCTTCAAGGATCATCTGCTTCGCTTCCCGTCCTGCGCCTTTGCAGACCTGGCGAAATACCGCATCGAGCTGCTGTCGAAATCCATCGACAGCGCAAAGCGCCCGACGACTTTCGACGGAACCTGGATCGCCAACGAAAGCTGCGAGAGCAAACCGCCTTTTCCGGAAGCCCATCGCCAATATGTCTTTCGCATCAAGGAAGGAGTGCTGCACACGGTGCTCGGGGACGAGGGCAAGCCCGGCTCTGTGAGCTATGACGGCAAGATCGAAGCGGACGGCAACAGCACTATCTCCGTCAACGGTATCATTGGCGACAAGGATCCGCTGAATCGCGCCGCGGGCTCGTCCTATCGATACAAGATCGTGCTCGAACTGAAGGCTTCCAAAGGGGCTGGGGTCCGCACGGAAACCTATTGGCCGTGTCGCTACGACTTCTCAAAGGTATCAGCGCCAAGCGGAGAATCCGAGCGGAGGCAGCCCGACCCGAAGCGCGCCGCAAAGCGCAATGACAATGCGGCTGCTGCGCCTTCCGATCGGCGCGACGGCGGACAGGCCGCGCCGGGCGGCAACGGGATGAGCTGCTCCACGATGCGCAGAAATTGCGCGGTGGCTTGCGTCAGTTTTGGCGGCCAGCCCAATTGTGGCTCAACCTTCTGCGTGCGGCAGGAAGCGGAATGCATGAGCAGCGGATGCTGGAGAAGTCGAGCTTTCAACGGCTGCGGCATCGCCAAGCGATAGGCGTAAGGCATTCTCCGCAGCCTTCCCATCGAGAACGCCATGTTCTTTTTGACCGTTGCGCAAAAGAAATAGATTGCCATTTCAGATTGCCGGCGCAGAAATATCGACCACAACGAAAAACAAATCGGGAGGTCGTCATGCGTTTGGAAGGCGGATGCTATTGCGGCGAAGTGCGCTACGTGGCCGAAGGTGATCCGATGATGCAGGCCCAGTGTCATTGCCGCGAGTGCCAGTACATCTCGGGCGGCGCGCCCAACACCTTCATCGCGATGCCGGCGGCCGGCTTCAGCTACATCACCGGGCAGCCCAAGCAATTCACGCGCAAGGACCTCGAACGCGCCGTCACGCGCGAATTCTGCGCCGAATGCGGCACCCATCTGGTGACCAAGGTTCCGGGACTGCCCGCGGCGATCCTGAAGGTCGGCACCCTGGACGAGCCAAAGCAGTTCCACCCGCAGATGGCGATCTACACCTGCGACAAGCAGGAGTTTCATGCGATCCCGGCGGGGATGGCGACGTTCGAGAAGTTGCCGGGGCACTAGGCGCGCCCCTATCCGGAAACTCGTCATGCCCGGGCTTGTCCCGGGCGTGAACGTTCTTGGGTACGGTAGAATGGGCCGGGGATGGCCGGGACAGGCCCGGCCATGACGGGACCCGGGCCCGCCATGTGCCCGCTGTATTCGGCCTCATTGTTCCCGCTCCGGACGGACCGGACCTCAAATCTGGGTCACGGAAATGACTCTTGATGGCGCGGAAAGCCGATGGTTAATCGCGTCTTAACCTCGCCCTATCTATGGTGAAGTGAACCGCTTCCCGCCGGCGCCTTGGTGCGACCGGCTGTTCCAAGAGTGCTGGCGTCCAGAATGGCTATAACCGCTTCATCCCGTGCGCCGCAGGACAGTGGAAGCTCCGATAGCGAACGCTCGCCCTTCGTCCGGCTGAACGAGCTGCTGGCACCCCATCAGCCGGGTAAACCCTTGATTACTCTTGCAGTCGGCGAGCCCCAGCATCCCGTGCCTGACTTCGTCGGCCCGGTGCTGGCCAAGCACATCGCCGATTTCGGCCGTTACCCCGCGAACAAGGGCACCGACCCGTTCCGGAACGCCGCCGGCGCCTGGCTGTCGTCGCGCTTCAAGCTGCCGCGGCCGCTCGACCCCGAGAACGAGATTCTCGTCCTCAATGGCAGCCGCGAGGGGCTGTTCCTCGCCGCGATCGCGGCCGCGCGCTATGTCGGCCCGCGCCCCGGCAAGCCCGCCATCCTGATGCCGAACCCGTTCTATCCGGTCTATGGCGCCGGCGCCCGAGCCGCGGCCTGCGAGCCGGTCTACCTGCCGACCACCGTGGAAAACGGCTTTCTGCCCGATCTCGATGCCATCGACGAAGCGACGCTGGCGCGCACGGTGGCGTTCTATCTGGCCTCGCCCGCCAATCCGCAGGGCTCGGTCGCCAAGCCCGACTATTTCAGGCGGTTGAAGCAGCTCGCCGACCGCTACGGCTTCGTGATCCTCAGCGACGAGTGCTATTCCGAGATCTACACCCGCGAGGCCCCGGGCAGCGCGCTCGAATGCGCCGGTCCTGATTTCACCCGCGTGGTTGCGTTCCAGTCGCTGTCGAAGCGCTCCAACCTGCCGGGCCTGCGCGTCGGTTTCGCCGCCGGCGACAAGCGATTCATCGGCATGTTCCTCGAGCTGCGCAACATCGCAGCGCCGCAGGTGCCGGTACCGCTCCAGCATGTCGCGACCGTTGCCTATGGCGACGAGGCGCATGTCGAGGAGAACCGCAGGCTCTACCGGATCAAGTTCGATCTCGCCGACCAGATCATCGGCGATCGTTACGGCTATCGCCGACCTGACGCAGGCTTCTGCGTCTGGCTCAACACGTCCGCGCTCGGCGACGACGTGTCGATCACGCTCAGGCTCTTCAAGGAAGCAGGCGTACGCGTGGTGCCCGGCAGCTATCTGGCGCGGCTCCAGCCCGACGGCTTCAATCCGGGCGCAGGTTTCATTCGCCTTGCGCTGGTGCAGGATGGCGAGACCACGGCGCAGGCGCTGCACCGCCTGGTCGAGACTCTGGGTTAGGCGGGGCCCATGAGCATGTCGGCAATCGAACGTGTCATTCCACTGGTCGGCCATCTGCCACCGTCGATCCGCGAGGGGCTGGCGCGACGTATGCGCGAGCTCACCGGTTTCGGCCTGATTGCATTGTCCGGCGTCGCCTCGGCCGCGCTGATGACCTGGTCGGTGCAGGATCCAAGCCTCAGCCACGCGACCTCACGGCCGATCCGCAACATTCTCGGCTATGCCGGCGCGATCGGCGCCGACCTTGCGATGCAGATCCTCGGGCTCGGCGCGATCATGCTGGTCCTGACGGTCGCGGTCTGGGGCTGGCGCATGATGACCCATCGCCCGTTCGACCGCGAGGCGCTGCGGCTCGGTTCCTGGATTCTCTGCACCGTGATCGCTGCGGGCTTTGCCAGCTGCTGGCCGCATGGCGGCGCCTGGCCGCTGCCGACCGGCCTCGGCGGCGTGGTAGGCGATGCGCTGGTGCGCGCGCCCGCGGTGATTTTCGGACCGGCGGGCACGATCTATCGCATGGTGCTGGGCACGATCCTGTTCGCCGCGATGGGCGCGACCTTCCTGATCGCCTGCGGCCTCGGCGCGCGCGCGCATGACGACGAGTTCGCGGAGATCGAGGACGACGACAAGCCGCTCGACGAAGACGAGGAGAGCGATCGCGGCTCGGTGTCGCTGGGGTGGCTGTTCCACGCATTGATGAGCACGAAGGCGCGGCTGATCTGGCTGCTCGGCACCGCTTACCGCTCGCTGGTCTCGAGCGGACCGAAGACCAAAGCCGTTGCGTTCAGCCGCCAGGAGCCGAATCTCGGCGCCGGCCGCGCCGCGCCGTCGATCTCGCCGCAGTCCGAAGACGAAATTGACGAGGACGAGCACGAAGAAGAGGAAGACGAGGAGGAAGAGGAGGAGCCGGCCGCGCGCGCCCCGCGCAAGAAGGCTGCACCAAAGGCCGCTTCCAAGAAATCCTCCGACAAGTTCGAGCTTCCGTCTGTGTCCGTGCTGGCCGCGCCCAAGGCGGGCGATCGCCAGCCGCTCAGCAAGGCTGAGCTGGAAGCCAATTCGCGCGCGCTCGAAGGCGTGCTGCAGGATTTCGGCGTGCGCGGCGAGATCGTGAAAGCCAATCCGGGTCCCGTGGTCACACTGTACGAGCTGGAGCCGGCGCCCGGCATCAAGTCATCGCGCGTGATCGGTCTCGCCGACGATATCGCCCGTTCGATGAGCGCGCTGTCGGCACGCGTCGCCGTCGTACCCGGCCGTAACGCCATCGGCATCGAGCTACCGAATGCGCATCGCGAAAAGGTCTATCTGCGCGAGCTGCTGGTCGCCAAGGAGACTGTCGATTCGGTTGCGAAGCTGCCGCTCTGCCTCGGCAAGACCATCGGCGGCGACCCCGTGATCATCGACCTCGCGCGCACGCCGCACATGCTGATCGCCGGCACCACCGGGTCCGGCAAGTCGGTCGCCATCAACACCATGATCCTCAGCCTGGTCTACCGGCTGCGCCCGGACCAGTGCCGCCTGATCATGGTCGATCCGAAGATGCTCGAACTCTCCGTCTATGACGGCATTCCCCATCTGCTGACGCCCGTCGTGACCGATCCGAAGAAGGCGGTGGTCGCGCTGAAATGGGCCGTGCGCGAGATGGAAGAGCGCTACAAGAACATGGCCAAGCTCGGTGTGCGCAACATCGACGGCTACAATACGCGTCTGCTCGAATTGAAGGCCAAGGGCGAGGAACCGACGCGCACGGTGCACACCGGCTTCGACAAGGAAACCGGCAAGGCAATCTACGAGGAAGAGAAGCTCTCGCTCGACCCGCTGCCCTACATCGTCATCATCGTCGACGAAATGGCCGACCTGATGATGGTCGCCGGCAAGGACATCGAAGGCGCGGTGCAGCGCCTCGCGCAGATGGCGCGCGCCGCCGGCCTGCATGTGATCCTCGCGACGCAACGCCCGTCGGTCGACGTCATCACCGGCACCATCAAGGCGAACTTCCCGACCCGCATCGCCTTCCAGGTGACGTCCAAGATCGACAGCCGCACCATTTTGGGCGAGATGGGCGCCGAGCAGCTGCTCGGGCAGGGCGACATGCTCTACATGGCGGGCGGCGGCCGCATCAGCCGTGTGCACGGACCTTTCGCGTCAGACGAGGAAGTCGAGAAGGTGGTGCGTCACCTCAAGACGCAGGGCCAGCCCGAATACCTCGAGGCCGTCACGGCCGAAGAGCCGACCGAGGACGAGGACGGTGGCGCCGTGTTCGACGCCAGCGGCATGGGCGCGGATGGCGGCGGCGATCTCTTCCAACAGGCCGTGGCCATCGTCAAACGCGACCGCAAGGCCTCGACCAGCTACATCCAGCGCCGGCTCCAGATCGGCTATAACCGCGCCGCTTCGCTAATGGAGCGCATGGAACTCGAGGGCATCGTCGGACCCGCCAACCACGCCGGAAAGCGCGAGATTCTGGTCGAGGAAGAAGACAGCCACATGTGAGGCGAGCCGCCTCTGAACATAATTTCACGCAAAATCGATATCTGCAGTAGCGAAATCACGCTAAAAGGGCGCCCAGCCACACAGGACGACGCGTTGATCAGACATCCGGACATTCGATTCGCTGCCACCATCGCTGCGCGAAGCGCGCGCATGGCCGGTGTGCTTCTCGTCACCGCCGCGATGGTGACCACGGCGTCGTTCGCGCAGACCGTGCCTGTGCCGAAGCCCGCGCCGAAGGGCCGCGATGGCGGTTCGGCTGGTGGGCCCGCCGTCACCGGCGCGACCCAGACGCCGCCGAACCCGGTCATCCCGGATCCGCGCCGCAACGTGCCGACCAGCATCTTCCAGACGTTTGACGCCAACCAGAAGGCGCAGGCGGCCAAGGTCAGCGCCTATCTGTCCTCGCTGTCGACGCTGGTTGGAAATTTCGTCCAGGTCGGCCCCGACGGCAGCAAGACGCAGGGCGATTTCTACATCCAGAAGCCTGGCAAGGTGCGCTTCGAATATGACGCGCCAAGCCCGATCGACATCGTCGCCGACGGATCGTCGCTGGTGGTGCGCGACCGCAAGCTCGCGACCCAGGACGTCTATCCGCTGTCGCAGACACCGCTGCGCTTCCTGCTGTCCGATCGCATCGACCTGATGAAGGACACCAACGTCGTCAACGTCTCGGCCGACGACGTCTTCGTCAGCGTCACCATCGAGGAGAAGCAGGCGCTGGTCGGCACCAGCCGCCTTCTGCTGATGTTCGGCGCCAAGGACGGCCAGTTGAAGCAGTGGACCGTCACCGACCCGCAGGGCTACGACACCACGATCGCGGTCTACAATCTCGATGCGGGCAAGAAGCTCGATCCTGCCATGTTCAAGATCGATTTCACCAATTACGGCCCATCGCCGGGTTGAAAGCTCTACTGCCGTAGGGTGGGCAAAGGCGCATTAGCGCCGTGCCCACCATCTCTCCTTGCGGCAGGCATTGGTGGGCGCGCTTCGCTTTGCCCACCCTACGAGGGCTCGCTACGAACCTTGCACCCAAACCCGAAAAGACGTGGGCACGGCGCTTTGCGCCTTTGCCCACCCTACGAGAGCTTGCTAAGACGCATCCCTCATGCGTCTTTCCCTGACAACCTGGAACATCAATTCGGTGCGGCTGCGCATCGACCTGGTCGCGAAGTTTCTCAAGAGCGCGCGGCCGGACGTGCTGTGCCTCCAGGAAACCAAGTGCATCGACGATGCCTTTCCGCTGAAGCGTTTCAAGCGGCTCGGCTATGAGCATGTCGCACTGAACGGGCAGAAGGGCTATCACGGCGTCGCCATCGTCTCGAAGATCCCGTTCGAATCGAAAGACATCCGCACCTTCTGCGACAAGGTGGATTCGCGCCACATCTCGGTCTCGTTCGGCGAGAAGGCCAGCATCGCAAAGCCGCTGGTGCTGCATAATTTCTACGTGCCCGCGGGCGGCGACATTCCCGATGCCGCGCTGAACGAGAAATTCGACCACAAGCTTCGCTTCCTCGACGAGATGAAGGCCTGCGAGCCGCTGCATCCGCGCGGGGAGGATCGCCACATCCTGGTCGGCGATCTCAACGTCGCGCCGCACGAGAACGACGTCTGGTCGCACAAGCAGCTTCTGAAAGTGGTTTCGCATACACCTGTGGAGACCGAGAAGCTGCAAGCCGCGCTGGCAGCCGGTGAGTGGGTCGACGTCGCGCGCGAGCGTTTTCCGATGTCGGAGAAGGTCTATACGTGGTGGAGCTATCGCTCCGCCGACTGGACCGTCGGCGATCGCGGCCGCAGGCTCGACCACATCTGGGTCTCGCGCGCACTGAAGGACGCGGTCAGCGATTTCAAGATCCTGCGCGACGCGCGGAGCTGGGAGCGCCCGTCGGACCACGTGCCGGTGACGGTGACGCTGGAGGTTTGACGGCGCCGTCCGGGCTACGACGACGTCAGCTTCGCGCCCGCCATCAGGATATCGCTCGCGATCTGGCTGGAGCGCACCGCGAATTCGTCACGCAGGCGAACGGCCGCAGCCGGGTCACTCTCGAGCACGCGTTGAAACAGGCTGCGCGCGACGCGGATGACGGAGGCGTGCTCCAGCGCCACCGCGCTCGACGGCCGCTTCATCGGCACCACCAGCGCGAGCTCGCCGATCAGCGCGCCGGGACCGGCGATCATCTCCGCGCCGGCGCCGTCGTCGACCCGAAAGGCGCCGCGTTGAACCACGTATCCGGCATCGGCTTCGTCGCCGAGATTGAACAGGACGTCGCCGCGAACGAAATTACGCTGCTCGGAGCCGATCGCCAGCATGCGCAACGACGCGTCTCCCAACAAGCGCAGTGTCGGGACACGCTCGAGAAGCGCTACGTCGTCGTCGATTGACATTCAGGTCCGGGGCTCAAAGGGCATGCGATCTAAAACGATTCGCACGCCCCTAAAGCGTATCACGGCACCAGCTTGTAGCCACCGGCTTCCGTGACCAGGATCTCCGGATTGGCGGCGTCCTTCTCGATCTTCTGGCGGAGGCGGTAGATGTGGGTTTCCAGCGTGTGGGTGGTGACGCCGGAATTATAGCCCCAGACCTCCTGGAGCAGGGTCTCGCGCGAGACCGGCATCTGACCGGCCCGGTAGAGGAAGCGGAGGATGGCGGTTTCCTTCTCGGTGAGCCGGACCTTGCGGGCATTGGCCGCGGTCAGCATCTTCGAGCCCGGGCGGAAGGAGTAGGGGCCGACCGAGAACACTGCGTCCTCGCTCGCCTCGTGCTGGCGGAGCTGGGCGCGGATGCGGGCCAGCAGCACGGCGAAACGGAAGGGTTTTGCGACGTAGTCGTTGGCACCGGATTCCAGCCCCAAAATCGTGTCGGAATCGGTGTCATGCCCGGTGAGCATGATGATCGGAGCCTTGAAGCCGCCCTTGCGCAAGGAACGAACCACCTCGCGGCCATCGGTGTCGGGCAGGCCGACATCCATCAGGACCAGATCGGGGGCATTGGCCTTCGCGGCGCTCGCGCCCTTGGCGCCGGTATCGACGGCGGAGGCCTCAAATTCTTCGTGCAGCGATAATTGCTCCACCAACGTATCGCGCAGATCGGTATCGTCATCCACGATGAGGATCTTGCGGGCATTGGCCATAGGGGGTCATCCTTTTGGAGTCCGGCTCGGCGCGCATGCATGCTGCACCCAGCCGCGAGGGAAAGTTAGGGGGGTCGCCGTTATTATTGTTGTTCGTGTTGAAGTAGTGGGCTGTTACCGATTCACAAGCCAGAAGCACTCTAACTCAAAATCTCAGGCCGTTTTGATGAATGTCCTGTAATGAATTCGACATCGCACATTCACATGAAAAATAAAGCGAATTCAGCTAGTTACCCAAAGAATCGAAGCTCCGGACCGCTTCGAGCGATCCGCGTTAAACCTGCGGCCGGGAATCCGCGCCGGGGCTGGCTGACGGCCGGCGCGCTGACGATCCCTGTGGCGCTGGGGCGGGGCGGAATCCTGGCAAACAAGCGCGAGGGCGATGGCGGCACCCCGAGGGGCAGCTTCCGTCCCAGGCAATTATGGTGGCGGGGCGACCGGTACAGCCGTCCGCGGACCTTTCTTCCGGCCCGGACCATCGGCGACACGGACGCCTGGTGCGAGGACGCCGGAGATCGCCACTACAATCAGGCGATCCGGCTCGGACCGGAGCAGGGCGGTGACCGTCTCAAGCGGACCGACCATCTCTATGACTTCATCATCGAAATCGACCACAACACCAGACCGTGTATCGCCGGCCGCGGCAGTGCGGTGTTTTTGCATCTGGCGCGCGACAATTTCGGGCCGACCGCGGGCTGCGTCTCGATGACCAGAGCGGCGATGCTGCAATTGCTGCGGCGACTGGGACCAAGAACAAGAATCATCATCGGGTGAGGGCACATGCTCGACAAGGATCAGATCGCCGCCGCATCGCAGGTCCTGGTCAAACATTGGCGCGACGGCACCAAGTTTGACGCGCTGGAGCCGCGGTTGCGGCCGCAGAGCCGCGCCGATGGCTATGCCATTCAGGCCGTCCTCGAAAACCAACCGCTTGGAAAGCTGTTCGGTTGGAAGATCGCGGCGACAAGCGAGGCCGGACAGAAGCACATCAATGTCGCGGGCCCGCTGGCCGGCCGCATCATGAGCGACACCGTGATCGCCGACGGCGGCACCGCGTCGATGAAGGGCAACGAGATGCGCGTCGGCGAACCGGAGTTCGCCTTCGTCATGGGCCGCGATCTGCCGCCGCGCGCGACGCCGTACAGTGTCGACGACGCGCTCGCCGCCGTCGGCACCTTGCATCCCGCGATCGAGATTCCCGACTCGCGCTTTGGCGATTTCGCCAGCGCCGGCGAGGCACAGCTCATCGCCGACAATGCCTGCGCGCATCTGTTCGTGCTGGGCGCCGCGACGACTGCGAACTGGCGCGCCATGGATCTCGTCGAGGAGCGACCGCAGATCACGCTGCGCGGCCAGCGCTATCTCGGCCACGGCAAGAACGTCCTCGGCGATCCTCGTGTTGCCCTGGCCTGGCTTGCCAACGAGCTGCGCGGGCTCGGCATCACCTTGCGGGCAGGGGAGGCGGTGACGACAGGCACATGCCATCCGCCGCTGCCGATCCAGGCCGGCGATCATTTCGCGGTGGATTTTGGCGTGCTGGGGCAGGTGTCGGTGGGGTTTGCGTAACCACCGTACACACCGCCGTCGTCCCTGCGGACGCAGGGACCCATAACTCCAGGGAGAAGTTTGGCGAAGACTGGCAGTTACCTCACTTTCGCCGGTACGAAGACCACCCACCAATCAGAGATCACGCGATATGGGTCCCTGCGCCCCGTGCGCAATTGCGCACTAGGCAGGGACGACAGCAACTACCGGTGCCCGAAGATCGCGCTCCCGACGCGCACATGGGTGGCGCCGAGCATGATCGCGGTGGCGAAGTCCGCGCTCATGCCCATCGAGAGATTCTTCAATCCATTGCGCACTGCGATCTTGGCGGTCAGCGCGAAATGCGCCGCCGGCGGCTCGTCGACCGGCGGGATGCACATCAGGCCGGAGATCGTCAGCCCATAGCTGTCGCGGCAGCTCGCGATGAAGGCATCGGCCTCGCCGGGAGCGATGCCGGCCTTCTGCGGCTCCTCGCCGATGTTGATCTGGACGAACAGCTCCGGGTGCCTGTTCTGGGATTCGATTTCCTTGGCTAACGCCTGGCAAATGCTCGGGCGGTCGACCGAATGGATGGCATCGAACAGCGCCACCGCCTCCTTCGCCTTGTTGGACTGCAGCGGCCCGATCAGATGCAGCGCGATGCCGGAATAAGCGGACGTTAACGCCGGCCACTTGCCCTTGGCCTCCTGCACCCGATTTTCGCCGAATACGCGCTGTCCGGCGTCGATGACCGGGATAATTGCATCCGCGGCGAACGTCTTGGACACCGCGATCAGCGTCACGGAGGCACGATCGCGCCGCGCTTCCTTGCAGGCGCGGACAATTTCGGCTTCGACCGCGGCGAGCGCGTTTGGTGAATGGCCGGTTACCGGCGCGGCGTTGGTTTCGGTCATGACGTCGGTTCGGACTGGATTGTTGCGGAGCTAGTTCTAATTTTACCGAGTTCAAGAAAGAGTTTTTGAACCCTTCGCTTTACCTTGGCCGATGGGGTGGGCAGCGAAGATGGCAAACGTCAGTTTCAACCGCAAACGAGTGAAACTCAAGCAGGTTCTCGGAATCCGGGCACGGCTTGCGTTGCTCGCGGTGATTCTGGTGACGCCTTTGATGTTCGAGCGCATCCGTTCGCTCGAGGACACGCGCGCGCGGCAGATCGCGCAGGCCGCGACCGAATTCACCACCATTGCAAGACACAGCGCCGACGCGCAGCGCGAAGTGATCTCGTCGGTCGAAACCATCCTGAAATCTGAAGCCTTCATCCGCGCCTCCGCCGGCGGCATCAGCAAGAGCTGCGACGTGCTGCGCGCGAGCCTGCCGTCGAACCTTCCCTGGATCCGCACGCTGTTGATCGCCGGCCAGGACGGACGCATCCAGTGCGCCACCAACAACATGTATGTCGGCCTCGACCTCAGCGACCGGCCATACTTCCAGCAGGCGCAGGAAACCGGCCGCTTCGTGCTAAGCGACTTCATCCTGTCGCGGCCCGTGCCGTCGCCGACCGTCATGGCGGTTTATCCGGTGTCGGCCTTCAGCGGTGTGGCGGATGCCGTCGTGCTCGCCACCGTGAACCTCGACTGGATGTCGAAGGTCATGAGCAATCTCGGCGGCCGTGCCGGCATCACTGCCGTGCTGGTCGACAGCGCCGGCACCGTGCTCGCCGCGCCGGCTGACCAGCACAGCGCGATCGGCCGTCCGCTCGACAACATGCCGCTGATGTCGGCGATCGCCGACAGGGCGCTGCGTTCGGACCAGGACGAGGGCTCACTCTCCTTCCTCGCCGCCGACGGCTCCCGCCGCGCGGTGAGCTATATCCGCATCGCCGGCACCAATGCCCGCCTGATTGCCAGCATCGACGAGGACAAGGTGTCCGCGGCGGTCAGCCGCGACATCCGCACCGCCTATCTGCAGCTCGCGTTCGTCGTCCTGTTCGTCCTGCTCGGCGCGCTGATCGCCGCCGAGAAGCTCGTGATCAAGCCGATCGAGATGCTGGCCGACATGGCCAAACGCCTCGGCGAGGGCGACCTCTCGGCCCGCGCCGCACGCAACCGTCTGCCGGCCGAGTTCGTGCCGCTGGCCCGCGCCTTCAACGCGATGGCCGCGCAGCTCAGCCAGCGCGAGCGCGAGCTGATCGCGAGCAACGACCGCCTCACCGTGATGGCCTCGATCGACATGCTGTCGGGGCTGGCCAATCGCCGCGGCTTCCAGAGCCGGCTCGACTTCGAATGGATGCGCGCGCAGCAATATGACAGCGAGCTCGCGCTGCTGATGATCGACGTCGATCACTTCAAGCTGTTCAACGACACCTATGGCCATCTCGAAGGCGATTCCTGCCTGACCCGGCTCGGCGAATCCTTGTCCGGCATCGCCGCCGACACGATGGGCTTTGCGGCCCGCTATGGCGGCGAGGAATTCTGCCTGCTGCTGCCGAACACCGACGTGAACCGCGCCGTCGAGATCGGCGAGCAGGTGCGCGCGGCCGTGCTGAAGCTGTGCCTGCCGCACATCACCTCCGCCCACATGATCGTCACCGTCTCGATCGGCGTTGCCGCAACGAAGCCGAACGAGACGCTGCGCCCCGGCGATCTCATCGAAGCTGCCGACGCCGCGCTCTACGCCGCAAAACACCGCGGCCGCAACAATGTCATGGAGCACGGCATCCAGGTGATCGAGAACGGCGCGGCCGCCATGATGCTGGCCGCGAGCGCCTAGCCCGCAGCCGCGGCGCGATCGAGCTCGACTTCTGTCACCACGCGATTGCGGCCGCCGCCCTTGGCGAGATAGAGCGCGCGGTCGCAGCGCTCGATCAGATCGGTGATCGTCTCGCCGGTCCGGTACTGCGCCACGCCGATCGACACGCTGATGCCGGGCAGCGTCTCGCCGGTCGAGCGGCGCGTGATCGTGCATTCGGCGATCGCGCGCCTGATGCGCTCGGCGATCTCGGCGCAAGTGGCGAGATCGGCATCCGGCAGCACGGCAATCAGCTCCTCGCCGCCATAGCGGGCCGACAGATCCTGCTTGCGAACTTTTTCGCGCAACACTTTCGCAATCAGGCGCAGCACCTGGTCGCCGACGCCATGGCCGAAATTGTCGTTGAAGGTCTTGAAGTGGTCGATGTCGAGCATCAGCACGCCGAGCGGCTCGCCCCAATCCGCGGTCGTCTGTGCCTTGCGCAGGAATTCATCGAGCGCCCGCCGGTTTGCCAGCCCCGTCAGCGTATCGGTCCGGGCGCGCTCCTCGGACTTGGAGAGCGAGTCGCGGATCACGTCGAGCTCGCGGGTCTTTTCGGCAAAGCCGGCCTCGAGCCGCGTCGCCCTCGTGGCGGCCCGGGCCAGCTCATTCATGAGCTGGGCGACCAGCGCCTTCGGATCGACCCCGGCCCTGCCCCGATCAGCGACCTCGCTGATCGCCTGCATCTGGGAACGATTGTCGGCCATGGCCGTCGCCAGAAACTCCTTCGCCGCCCCCATGAGGGTATGCAGTCGATCGGACGTCTCGGAGGCGACGGCGCCCGCCCGGGGCGCGACATAGGTCTCGAACAGATCCTGGTTGATCCTGGCGTCGAACGGACGGTTGTGGTCGATCAGGAGTTCGATGGCATTGCGCAGGTCGTCATGGCTGCCTGCGAAATAGTGGAACCAGACGGCAAAATTGGTCGGCGTCGGCGGAATCCGCTGCTCGACCATGCTCCGCACCGCCCGTCCGGCGACGGACGCGGCATAGTCGTAATCGAGATCGTCGAAGCCTGATTCCATCGCCTGGCGGGGTGCTGTCGGCGGCCAACCTCGCACCGACCCCTTAATCCGATCCCAATGGGCCGTCCGTACTTTAGCGGAGCAGCCTTGCGGGGGGCCGCCGCCAGCGGCAACCCATTGACCCCCTAAGGACTTCTATGGCCTAGTCCGCCGTCTTTAGACGGCCGAATCCACGAAAACCCAACGATTCCATGACCTCCGAACGCTACAACGCCCGCGACGCCGAACCGCGCTGGCAAGCCGCCTGGGACCAGCAGGCGATCTTCGTCTCCAAGAACGACGACTCGCGGCCGAAATACTACGTGCTGGAGATGTTCCCCTACCCGTCCGGGCGCATCCATATCGGCCATGTCCGCAACTACACGCTCGGCGACGTGCTGGCCCGCTTCATGCGCGCCAAGGGGTTCAACGTGCTGCACCCGATGGGCTGGGACGCCTTCGGCCTGCCGGCCGAGAACGCCGCCATCGAGCGCAAGGTCGCGCCGAAGGCCTGGACCTACGACAACATCGCCGCGATGAAGAAGCAGCTCCGCTCGATCGGGCTGTCGCTGGACTGGTCGCGCGAATTCGCGACCTGCGACCCCAGCTACTACAAGCATCAGCAGAAGATGTTTTTGGACATGCTCGCCGCCGGCCTCGCGGAGCGCGAGAAGCGCAAGCTCAACTGGGATCCGGTCGACATGACCGTGCTCGCCAACGAGCAGGTGATCGATGGCCGCGGCTGGCGCTCGGGTGCCGTTGTCGAACAACGGGAAATGAGCCAGTGGGTCTTCAAGATCACGAAGTACTCGCAGGAGCTGCTCTCGGCGCTGGATGGGCTCGACCGCTGGCCCGACAAGGTGCGGCTGATGCAGCGCAACTGGATCGGGCGCTCCGAGGGCCTGCTGGTCCGCTTCGCTCTGGATCAGGCGACGACGCCCGCCGGCGAGAGCGAGCTGAAGATCTTTACGACGCGCCCGGACACCCTGTTCGGCGCCAAATTCATGGCGATTTCGTCGGATCATCCGCTGGCGCAGGCAGCAGCCGCGAAGAACCCGAAGCTTGCCCAGTTCATCGCCGACATCAAGAAGATCGGCACCGCGCAAGAGATCATCGACACCGCGGAAAAGCAGGGTTTTGACACCGGGATCCGCGCGGTGCACCCGTTCGATCCGAGCTGGAAGCTGCCGGTCTATGTCGCGAACTTCGTGCTGATGGAATACGGCACGGGCGCGATCTTCGGCTGCCCGGGTCATGACCAGCGCGACCTCGACTTCGTCAACAAATACAGCCTCGGCGTCACGCCGGTGGTGTGCCCCGAGGGCCAGGACCCGAAGACCTTCGTTATCACCGACACCGCCTATGACGGTGACGGCCGCATGATCAATTCGCGCTTCCTCGACGGCATGACCATCGAGCAGGCCAAGGACGAGGTCGCAAAGCGCCTGGAGGGCGAACTGCGCGGCAACGCGCCGGTCGGCGAGCGTCAGGTCAATTTCCGCCTGCGCGACTGGGGTATTTCACGGCAGCGCTATTGGGGCTGCCCGATTCCCGTCATCCATTGCCCCAAATGCGATGTGGTGCCGGTGCCGGACGCCGACCTGCCGGTGACGCTGCCTGATGACGCGACCTTCGACAGACCGGGCAACGCGCTCGATCATCACCCGACCTGGAAGCACGTCACCTGCCCCAAATGCGGCGGCAAGGCCCAGCGCGAAACCGACACCATGGACACCTTCGTGGATTCGTCCTGGTATTTTGCGCGCTTCACCGATCCCTGGAACGAGAACGCACCGACGACGCCAGCTGTCGCCAACCGGATGCTGCCGGTCGACCAGTATATCGGCGGCGTCGAGCACGCGATCCTGCATCTGCTCTACAGTCGCTTCTTCACCCGCGCGATGAAGGCGACCGGGCACATTGCGCTGGACGAGCCGTTCGCCGGCATGTTCACGCAGGGCATGGTGGTGCACGAGACCTACCAGAAGGCCGACGGCACCTATGTGCAGCCGGCCGAGGTGAAGATCGAGGTCGGCGGCAACGGCCGGCGCGCGACGCTGCTGACGTCAGGCGAAGACATCCAGATCGGTCCGATCGAGAAGATGTCGAAGTCGAAGAAGAACACGGTCGACCCCGACGACATCATCGAGACCTACGGCGCCGATGTCGCCCGCTGGTTCATGCTGTCGGACTCCCCGCCCGACCGCGACGTGATCTGGAGCGACGAGCGCGTCCAGGGTGCCTCGCGCTTCGTGCAGCGGCTGTGGCGGCTGGTGAACGATGCAGTGGAACTCGGCCAGGCCGCGCCGGCAGATCGTCCGGGCTCGTTCGGCCCGGATGCGACCGCCTTGCGCAAGGCCGCCCATGGCGCGCTGGACAAGGTCACCACTGGCATCGAGCGGCTGCACTTCAATGTCTGCCTGGCCCATATCCGCGAATTCGCCAATGCGTTTTCGGAGGTGCTCCAGCGCCCCGGCCAGCCCTCACCTGACCTCGCCTGGGCGGTCCGGGAGGCCAGCCAGATCCTGGTTCAGCTGTTCTCCCCGATGATGCCGCATCTGGCCGAGGAGTGTTGGCAGGTTCTGGGCCATAGCGGGCTGGTTTCCGAAGCCGATTGGCCCCAAATCGAACGCGATTTGCTGGTTGAAGACGCCGTGACCCTGGTGGTCCAGGTCAATGGCAAGAAGCGGGGTGAGGTCACAGTTGCAACAGTGGCCCAGAATCCGGAAATCGAGGCTGCCGTTTTGGCCCTCGATGCGGTAAAACTGGCCCTGGACGGCAAGCCCGTCCGCAAGGTGATCATCGTCCCCAAGAGGATCGTGAATGTTGTCGGCTAGGATCCGGATCGCTGCCCGCTTGCTGGCGGTCGCCGCATTGGCGGCGCTGACGGCTGGCTGCTTCCAGCCGATGTATGCCGAGCGTGGTGACGGCACCCCCGGCCTGCGCGAGAAGCTGATGGGGGTCGACCTTCCGCCGATCAACAAGGCCAATGCCTCCCGCGAGGCCCGTGTCGGCGTCGAGGTCCGCAACGCCCTGGCCTTCAAGCTCTACGGCACGGCCACCGGCATGCCGCCGACCCATCGCCTGGAAATTCGCTTCGCGAGCAGCAAAACGTCGCTGATCGTCGATCCCAATACCGGCCTGCCGAACAGTGAAAACTACGGCATCGACGCCCAGTACAATTTGATCGAGGTCGTCAGCGGCAAGTCGGTCATGACCGGCACGACGTTCGCGCGCGTGTCCTATGACATGCCCGGCTCCTACCAGCGCTTTGCCCGCAACCGGGCCCTTCGCGATGCCGAGGATCGTGCCGCCAACGAGATCGCCGAGAACATCAACACTCGCCTCGCCTCGTTCTTCATCGCCGGCACTTAAGTCATCCCCGTCATTCCGGAGCGCCCGCAGGGCGGATCCGGAATCCAGAGATTTATTGATCGAGATTCTCAGGCGCGCAATTGCGCGCCGTAGTTCGCGCTTCGTGCGCCCTGGAATGACAGTCAGGTCCGATGGTCGCGCTGCGCGGAAAAGAGATCGACGCCTTCCTCGCCCGTCCCGACGGGGGCCGACCGATCATCCTGCTCTACGGTCCCGATGCCGGCCTCGTGCGCGAGCGCGCCGATGCACTGATTGCCTCGGCCGTCGACGACCCCAACGATCCCTTCTCCCTCGTCAAGCTCGACGGCGACGAACTCTCCGCCGAGCCGTCGCGGCTCGTCGATGAAGCCATGACGGTGCCGTTGTTCGGCGGCCGCCGCGCCATCCGCGTCCGCGCCGGCTCGCGCAGCTTTGCCAGCGGCATCGATACGCTGGCGGAGATGGGCGTGAGGGATTGCCGGATCGTGATCGAGGCCGGCGAGCTGCGCCCGGAATCGCCGCTGCGCAAAGCCTGCGAGCGCGCCAAGACGGCCGTGGCGATCGGGTGCTATCCCGACACCGAGCGCGACCTTGCCAAGCTGATGGACGACGAGCTCCGCATCGGCAATCTGCGCATCGCGCAGGATGCCCGCGCGGCGCTGATGTCATTCCTCGGCGGCGACCGCCAGGCCTCGCGCAATGAGCTGCGCAAGCTGACGCTCTATGCGCATGGCAAAGGCGAGATCACGCTGGATGACGTGATGTCCGTCGTTGCCGATGCGTCCGAGCTGAAACTCGACCCCATCGTCGACGGCGCCTTCGCCGGCCGGCCCGACATCGTCGAGACGGAATTTGCAAAGGCCATGATCGCCGGCACCTATCCCGGCGTGATCATCTCCGCCGCGCAGCGCCAGGCCGCGTGGCTGCACAAATCTGCGCTCGCGATCGCCGACGGCCAGCCTGCCTCCGCGGTGCTCGAGGGCGGCTATCCGCGCCTGCATTTTTCGCGAAAGCCCGCGGTGGAAACGGCGCTGCGCAATTTCAGCGTGGCGCGGCTCGCCGCAATCATCGAGCAGCTCGCGACCGCCGCGCTCGACACCCGCAAGCAATCAACGCTAGCCGCCGCCATCGCCCAGCGCACGCTGATGGCCATTGCCGCGAATGCGAAGCGGCGGGGGTAAGGCCCCACTCTCTCGACGTCATTGCGAGGAGCGCAAGCGACGAAGCAATCCAGAGTCCCTCCGCGGAAAGAATCTGGATTGCTTCGCTTCGCTCGCAATGACGATGTGGAAGCAGATGCGCGCCAAATACCCGGTGTTGGGGGGGGGGGGGGGGGGGGGGGGCGCGGGGGGGGGGGGGGGGGCGCGCCCCCCCCCCGCCGCCCCGGAAAAAACCCCAACCGTCCATGTGGGAGGG